>JBOFFJ010000001.1:0-1116 GCA_051648565.1 Phocaeicola sp.
GTTTACCACGCATGAGCGGGGGAACCAGAGTTCTGTCCCTGTCTCGTGGAACCTCACTCGATCCATGGTCTCCCCATCTTCGGTTGTGCAGTAGTCAATTACGGAAAAGGTCCCGCATCTGGTGGAGCTGTGTGTTGCATTCATCACAGCTTTCATGAAGTCGGAATAATTAAAAATATGACGTTGGTTGTTCATTGGTAATACCTCTCTATTTAGGCTTTGAATGTTGCAGTGCTCTGAAGTGAAGCCATTCAGAAGATGCGTTAATATGAATTGTGTACTCAAGGAATATTCCTATACACGGAAGAGAAGAAAAGAGAGAAGGGATAAACCATTATCCCTTTTCATCCTCCTTCATGTTCCCTCTAAGGAATATTTCCAAGGGATGATAGGAAGGAAGAAGAAGATAGAATAAGGTTAATAAAAGGGGTTGACTATTCCCTTCTTGCCTTGGCTTCCTCTTCGTCAATGGGGTCAGACGTTTGGAAACTCAATTGATAATCAGAAGGGGTCGCCTCTCTCCGTGCTTCCTTCTATATCGGCCTGTCAGCTTTTCGCTGCTCTCATATATACTATGCAAGATTGGGCTGGTTCATTACGTGGTATGGAAATCCTTTTTAATCCTTCAAAAAATAATTTTCATTCGCCTATTACTTTATATTTGTCGCCGTTTGTATGCGAGTAATCAGAGAGGCCCTAAATACCGTCAGAATAAAATAAATAGGTGTGATAGTGTGGAATCCCCTCCCTCCGTGTATATCCCTCCGGGTTTGGATGGGGGTATCCTCATTCTACAATTGGTGCGAGAGGGTATGTAGGGCATGGCCTTTTTCCCAAATCCCAAAAAGGGGGAAGGGGGTCAGAATGCACAGGAGGCGATTACAGCGATTTGGAGGGGTAAGGGTATGCGGTGGGTTAGGCATGGCCTAGGAATGCAGCACAGAGCGATACAGAGCGTCTGATGAGGGGTGTGATGGGAATTGAGACAGGGTTAAGGAGGCAGGTGAGGGGGGTGGTGTCTGTCTATCGAGCAGAAAAAAGCCCCGAAGAGACCGAAATCTCAACGGGGCAAGCTCAACCCTTTCACCACAAGAGGGACTGAATTCACATCCAGTG
>JBOFFJ010000002.1:0-1172 GCA_051648565.1 Phocaeicola sp.
AAGAAGAAGGTTATACATCCTCTTACATTTGATTGATGGGACCTCATATATACGCTGATAGATGGGAGGTCATAAGAGGGAAGACGCTGAAGAGTGAGGTAGATGCGGGGTCATAGGAGGCAGATGGTAGAGGAGAGTACTTAACCCCCTTAACTACCCCCTCTAGGTTATACCTATAGTTAACGTAAAATATCGAAAAAGCATTGACACCTTAATAAATAAACTTTCCCGATAACCCTATATAACGCAGAATAACCCGTGTGCATTGATACCCGTGTGGAATAACTAAACCAGGGTATCCTCATCTTAGAATCTCAATGTCGGGGTATAGGTGTCCGGCCGCTCTCTCCGTTCCAAGAAAAAGGGGGAAGGGGTTCGAGTATACAGCATTCCGGCGTAATTGGCAAGGGAAATCTAACTGGTCGGATCAGTATGATAGTGCTTGACAAATGAGGTGCCATGTGATAGAGCGTGTGGGTATAGGCATATAATATCCCGTGTGTCAATAGGTATCAAGTGACGCTGTAGATGGCAGGTCATGCAGTAATAGTGCTTAGTTATGCAGCGTGAGGGGGTGTCGTGAGTGAGTACGTATGCAATGAATCAGGGTAGCCATGCGGGGGTTGACAGCCGTTAGAATAAATGTATCAGGCCGCATCATGTTGATTTCCCGCCTTACTTATAGCCTTGCCTTATCTCCTAACCACACTTGACAAAGGGACAGTTTAATGGGTCAATATTCCTTGAGACAATAACCCTTGAGTAACTATTCATTCTTTGTCTTTCCTTTTACAGCGTATCTTTATTCATTTCTTGAGGAATATTTGCGCGACAATTATTTATCTGTTGACAGTTGATTGAACATATGTTAGTGGGTCGCGCAGGGATAGGAAAACGCTGTATAAAAGAACAGGTGTGAAGGTTGTAAAGGTGTGATATAGTGGAGTGTTAAGGGTGTAATTGATCTGGTCTGACCAGTAGGTGAAGGGTTGACAAGTGGGTGATAATGTGATAGTCACGTGCGTCATGGGTAATAATGAAGGGGTCGAATAAGTGTAATTAATTTAATAAAGGGGTTGTGTTCTTTCTCAATCAGCGTATAGTGACCCCTATCGACAAGGCAGACGGAAACGAAAGCTAGGTTGAAGGGGTTAATCCCCGACTGCTCTTTA
>JBOFFJ010000003.1:0-145710 GCA_051648565.1 Phocaeicola sp.
GCGTAAACCTTTAAGCGCTTCAATAGCAACCTGGACTTTTAAAGAAGAGGGAATTCGTTTTCTCATAATCAGAATCTTTTGGTAAATATAAGAATTATATCCACCTTAAGCAACTGTACAAAAATGGGGAACCATTATAATTATTTCCTGTAAAAATGATGGGAGTAATGGTTTATTTATAGACTTCCCAGTTGTTGGTTTGATAAGTATTAATGATATAACCATTAAAAATAGCAGTGAGTAATATTTACAAAAATCTAGGATTCAGTAGAGATCCATTTTCGACAAGATCTTCTGAAGAAGAAATTGACTATATTGACAGTATTTTTTATAAACCCAATTATTATGATACGCTGATTGCTGGATTAAGATTTGGGAATACACGTTTTATTATGGGACAGCGAGGACATGGTAAAACATCAACAATAAATAAGCTTTTTACTGATTTATACAATAATCCCAACATTATAGCTCTAAAAATTGACAGATTTGAAACTATACCATTAAAAGGGAATAAGGATTTCTTTTTATTTTTAATTAATCGATTACTAATTAATGAAATTGTTTTTTATCTAATCAAGAATAAAAGATACATTAGTAATTATTCTAATGATGAAAAGGAAGAACTTGCGATTTTAATTTCAATATTTTATAGACCATTAGCCCCATTGGCATTTAAAACTGCAGTAGAAAAGGTCAAAAATAGACAGGTTAGAAATTGTTTTGTAAAGCTATACAATAATATAGCACACCAACTAATTAATAGAAGTATTGGGGCTCTAGTTGAAGTTTCATCTGAGTTTATTTGCAAGTCCCTAGGAATCTCAATAGCAGACAACAGCTTTACATATAAAGAGTATTTACCCAAACTGAAGATTTGTGAAGAGGAAAAAAGATATTTGTCTGAAAGTGAATTTAATACACAACAACTTAAGGATTTATTGTATAATACGACAAGGTTGATAAATAAGATTGGAATCAAAATAGTCATTCTTTTTGATAAACTTGATGAAAATCAGAAATTGAATAACGAAATTTCAAAGATCTCATTATTCATAAATGACTTACTTGCAGATACTGAATTTCTCATGAATGATACTCTTGCCATAGGATTTAGCTTATGGTCAGATTTGAAAGGTGCTTTATCTGGAAAAGTGAGATTTGACAAATTTGGGACTATTGATGTTAGATGGAAAAGAGAGGATTTGACACCTCTCATAAACTTACGACTTGCTTATTATTCATATGATAAAAATAATAAGGTAACATTTGAAAAACTGATTGAGAGTTCTTTCGATAGGGATGTAATTTTAGAATTAGCGAATAGGTCCCCAAGGGATTTAATAATTATACTCTCAGAAATAATAAAGGAGCAAGCTAATAGAAAGCCAAACTCTAATACTATAGATAATGACGCTATAAGCAAAGGTCTTAGGACTTTCTGCAGAGAATATGATTATAGCTCTAATATATCATCAAAAGCAGGAAAGAATCAAAGTATCATAGATATGATTAATAAATTATTATATCTTAAGAAGATAAGTTTTAGTGAGAATGACTTATCTTCGGAATTTGGCCAACCACTAAAACAATCTGCAAATGAAATTAAAAATATGGTTAATTATAGGTTGATTAAAGAAGAATCAATATTAGGTCCAAATAGTACTATTTATTATGAAATCATCGACCCTAAGATTATTTATCTAATTAAAAATATGATTGAAAGGATAGATTAGTGGAATCTTTGGCCACTTTTCTATCTGATTTTACAACTCGCTAAACTCCCCCCTTGGGAGCTGTTTTTTATCTACTTGTTGATTCTGTTTCACCCACTCAACCAACTCCGATTTTAAAAAGTAGATTTTTCTACAGGGTTTGTAATGAGGTATTTTGTGAGTACGTGTCAACTTGTAGAGTTGGCTTTTTGAGGCATTTAGTAAAAAACAAGCTTCGTCCAATGAGAGTATATCCTTAGCAGTAAAGGACTCTTTACCTATTCGCTCAATGTACTGAATCAACTCTTCAGCAGGGCCTAAGATTTTCATCTGATTTTCTAATTGGCGAATTCTATCTTCCAATTTCTTAATCAATTCATTATTTGAAGTTGGCTGTTCCATTTGCTATTTGCATTGTGTGTTTGTTAGAAAATCATTTATATCATTGAACCCTTGGTAGAGTGTTGATTGATCTACAGCTTGACTCACAAACCGATTCATTAACTCCAATGTGGCTGTTTCACCAGCTGCATCATTGTCTAGATAGCAATAGATTTGCTCATACTGCTGTAGATAAGTAACCGCCTTATCTAAGTTTGTTACAGAGTTAAGAATGATACAATCACAATTGAAGCTCAAGGCTATTCTTTCATCTAACAGTATTTCACTTGTTTTATAGGACAGAAAATCAAAGAATCCTTCAAATACACAACACTGTTTGCTAGGCTTGTTCTGATGGTGTATTATCACGGATGGGCTTTTACTGCCAATACAGCGTTTACTGTATTTATTGCGAACCTCCATACCACCATCGATATTCATAAAAGCTATGGCATAGTATGTTTTTCCACCATTAACTCTGTAATGAACCTCTTTGCAGTACTCTTTGGCTACATCTATATGGATATTGCGGCTTGTAATGTACTCTAAGAGATAAGGGTGCTTGAGTGCTGTTAATTTTAGAATTTCGGTCTCATTCTCTTTTCGCTCTACTTTAACAGTTTTCTTGCTGTCAATATATTGTTTGGGTGTATGAATGGACATACTGCAACTACCTGTTGTGGTCTTTTTCAAATGAAGCAGCACCTCATGCATACTCATTGAGGGATGAAGTAATTGTGCCAAGTTTATGATATTTCCACCTTGTGCTAATCCAAAGTCATACCAAAGGTTAATATCATCATCCACCTTGAATGAAGCCGTATTTTCAGTATGTAGCGGCGATAGGTACCAGAATCGTTTACCATTCTGCTTGGCAATTTTATAGCCATTGGTGGATAAATAGCCAACAATGCTGATTCTCTTTATTTCATCTATTGTCATATGGTGTGATTATAATGCAAATCGTTTAGTTTATTATATATATACGGGATTAAACCTAAACCTTAAACTTAGTCATTGGAGCGAAGAATATCTGGATTATAATGGTAGCCCAATGTATCCTTGGTAATAATACCTCGATCAGATAACCGTTTAAGAAGTTCTTTGGTGGCATTAATACCTCGTTTGTATCCTTTGGTTGAATAGGTTTCATTCATCTTTTGAACGAGCTCGTTATATCTCTGTGGTATATATCCCTCAAAGAGTTCTCCAAGTATTGTTTTATGGATTGCCTCGGGTATTGAGGTGAGTGGTGCATCTTTTGCCTTAACAACCGTTAC
This sequence comes from Phocaeicola sp., assembly GCA_051648565.1. Classification (GTDB taxonomy): domain Bacteria; phylum Bacteroidota; class Bacteroidia; order Bacteroidales; family Bacteroidaceae; genus Phocaeicola. The sequence goes on from JBOFFJ010000003.1 coordinate 3,377, forward strand.
GTGGTAGTCATCCTCCAATACAGGTAGTGCATTCTCGTCTATATGGAATGCAAAAGAGGAGAACTCTTTATCTCGCATGTGCATCGGGCGAACCTCACTAATACTTGTGTTTTGTTTATCCTTGCTTACGACTAGCACCGTCTCTGCCTTGTTCTCTAGCTCCGTACCAATATGACCACGTGTATTGCTATCGTTTTTATTAAGATGAAGTACGCAATGGATATGTAAATTGTAGGTACTTGTCCATGCCATAAGCATAGTCATCACATCAGTAGATTCCTTTGCGTTGTTTATGTCGTACATTAAGTCTCGTAATCCATCAATGATAACCAATCCATATCCACTGCTTTTTCGTAGGGCGTAATCTATTAGACTTAAGCGTAGGCTTGGAGTGTACTCCCTAAGTCCAATAAAAGTCAGTCTATCAAGATCTGCTCCTGAAGATAGGTTGGCCAGTTTAAGAATACGCCCCAGCACATTGTGACAGTGGTACCGGCTTTGCTCTGTGTCAAAATAGAAAATCTTGCGTTTGCTCTCGGGTAAATTAGCCCGATAATTTAAAACGGTATCATTGGTCATAGCTGCTGCTACCATCGCTGAAATATTGAAGGTTTTCTTACTTTTCGCTTTCCCCGTAGATGCGCTGAAATTTCCAAACGTGGCAATGGTACAGTCGCCCACCCATAAGATTTGTGGAGGAACTTCGGGCTTCTCTGTTGCTTTAATTTTACCTCTATTCAAATAGCGTTCTAATAGGTCATCAGGGAATTCACTTTTGAATAGCATACCTATCTCGGGACTTTCATCCTTTACTACCTGCTTTGTGGGCTGCTTATCTGCTCTCTTTGTCATCTTTCGAATCATTATTAGTGCCTTTTACAGCCTGTTCTTTATCGAGTGTTGTTACGGTAGATTTATCTATCATTTTTGTCAACTGCTCATCAGTTAACATATAGCCACCTACACTGCCTTTACGTATGGTGTGTTTTGTCTTTTTAGATCTCTTCATATCATTGATTTTATGGATTTACTGAGGAGTGCTCTTGTCTCATCCAATCGTCTAGTTCTTTCTTATCAAAATACACCATCTTCCCACGTGGTTTGTAATAGGGAATCATGTTTTGGCAGGTGTATTTATAAAGCTGAGATAGTGAGATACCTACATATTTGGCAGCTTCTTGGGAGGTTAACATATCCTTTGAAGCATAGAGCATATTCTCTATTGATTTAAGTTTCTTCTTAATCTCTATAAGACTTACTGGATCTAACTCCTCAACTTTCATTTCGAGTAACTCTACTCGCTTATATAGTACTTGCTGATTCATTCTCGGTTTTACCATTTAATTATTAGTTTGTAGTTTAACATGTATTCGCTCTATGCTGTAGCACTGATTTGTTTGCAAATTTATACTATGTATAAGCTCTTATCTTTCTTTTGATTATGATACTTTCTACTATCATATCAAGTATCATAACAAGTGAGTTTCATTTGTTTGTTTATTCTTCATTTGCCATCTTTCCTTTCAGTTCTTTAGCAAAAGTTGCAAATGGTTGGAATGGTGCTGCATGGTGTTCCTTGTAGCTGTTTAGGCATGTACTAATGGTACTTCGCTGCAATTCTTTACCTGATTTAGGGGATGATAGTAGTTTGTGTGTTTCAATAATTGATTGCCATTTATGTGTGATGAGATTAACGTCATAAAGGCAGTTCATAAACATGCTCATTTTGCCTATATTTTCAACCTGTAGTGGTGATGTTAACATCGCATTGAAAAATAAGGTCATATCCTCTTTAGTAACATTCCTCATAAACAGTGCATTCTCATTAGCAAATTGTACAATCATTGTAAGCTGCTCATCTGAGAATATGCCAATGGTAACTATTTGGTTTTCTCTTTTCTGAATAGCTTCTTGCGTATTGAATTCATGAATCATTTGTGTATAGTCTTCCAAGCTAAAGGTCTTTTGGTTAAAGTATTTTTCTACAAGATCCGTCCGTTCAGTTAGTAACTCTTGGAGAGAGGATATGTTTTTTGAATGTATTCTCCAGTCTTCTATGTTAGGACTGTCTATAGGTAGGTTGTAGCTAATAAAGTCTTTAACATATCGATGATATAGTTTATCACTATTCATGATCTCCTGTTGATACTGATGGTACGCTGACTCGCATAGCAGCCATAGCTCATTTGACGGTAGCATGTTCACTCTATTTTTAATTTGCTTAAAACGGTCATTGCAAAAAAAATAGAAAGATAGAGGTTGATTTTCTTCCGATTCATTTTTCGTTTTTATAGTTCTTAGTAAAAAATAGCCCACCAAGATTCCTTTCACAGTTTCTAGGTGGGCCCATTTGTATAGATATGGCTATACGCCAATTTCAATTATTATTGAAACAACGAGCAAAAATAGACTGTGGATGTACCATAATATAGCACATGTTAATAAATTCTTATAAGGACGTAGGATCAAGTGGGTTTAGACTTGTACTGTTGTATTGTACCAATCTATTCTGCAGTGCCATTATTTTAATGAGTTTGGCTTTCGTTTATTAGCCTTTAGTCTGGCCTCATTCTCTTCTTCAAAACTAAGCGGAACATGAGTCCTTCTTCCACTCTCAGCCCATTTGATGAGTTCGTCTTTGAAAAGAATGTAGTTTTTACCAGCACGGGTAGAAGGAATCTCACCCTTTTCTAGTTTGTAGTACATTGTTGACTTCTTCATCCTGATAAACTCACATGCTTCATCTAATGTCATAGGGATATGGTTATCTTGAGGTGCAAGGAGATTCTTGCTTAATTTGTCATTGAGACGTTGAATCATATCTTCAACTCTTTCAACTTTATACAATAGGGTGCTAACAACCTGTGGCAAGTCATTGAATGTCATTTTCTCTTCGCTCATAGTTCATTGATTTTAATGATTTAATGATGCAAAAGAATGAACTGATTCAATGCTTACTTTCGATGATTTTAATAAGTTATAAGTAATTTGAAATAAGTGGGAGTAACAGTGCTATTTCTTGCTATTAGTGCTGTAATTAAACTGATAACAGCCTTTTTGAGGTATATCTATTTCAATAATGCAACTCCCTTTTTGGCGAAGCGTTCTACGTGTAGTTTCAATTTCTAATTCTTTCATTTCAACTGGAAAACTGAATTTAATAAATGAGGCACACTGTTCACCGCTCCAACCTAATCGTTTGCCAATGTTCCACACAAAATGTCTAAGGTCAAGAGTAGAGAGTCTGCCATCTGTGATAATAGGGGTTGGTGTGAAATTGGGAATCTTCCCCCATTTCCCAATCCCTTCACATAGTATCTTTAGATCAGCTTCTTTTGTATAACTGCATAATATGGAATATACATACTCATTTATGACTTGAAGAATATCACTCTCTAACTGTTTTTGTTGTATGTGCTGCATTTCAAGAAGTTCCTCATAGGAGACTGCACGATCTATGTGGTTTTCTACTGCAGCCTGAACAGATGATTTTGTTTTTCTAATCTTCCAAAGAGTGAGTGTGCATATGATACTAACAATGATTGAAAGCAGTATATATTCCCATTTACTTTGCGACCAGAAAATACATGCAACAAGCTTGTGTTGATACCAGGATGAGATCATATTTTCACCAAAGACAACAGGTAAACTTAGAATCATAAACAGTGTGAGTGTGTTTGTAATAGCCACAAAAAAGAATTTCTCCCTAACTTTTTTAGTCATAAATACTCCTAATTATTGGTTAATTATGAAACAAAGTTAAAGAGAAATTTTCTAATCAATACAGGTTGTTCGAGCTGACAAGCAGTGTGTTAACTATCTTTATAAATGTGTTTTGTTGAATTTTTAACTCTATGTGTTATCACTATTTTCTATATTCTTTCTTTTCTTTTGCTCTTGTTTTACCACATCGCCATCTTCACCTTTTTCTACCCTAGGTGCTGATTGAACACTATTTAACATCTCCAAAGAGAGTCTAGCGGCAGCTTCTCTTGTTTTAGGGTCAGCATGACGGGCATAGAGTTGAGTTGTAGTAACACTTTTATGTGCTAAAAGACTCTGAACCGTATAGATATCGGTTCCTAATTCTAGCTGAAGTGAAGCAAATGAATGTCGGAACGAGTGGAACGTGATATGTTTTCCTAAGTTGGCTGTGCTCAACCACTCTTTTAGTGGATGCTGTGTCATGGCAGTTGTGAATCCCACAAAGATCTTTCCTTTCCCTCTTGGGGCAATTAGACTGTAAGTAAAATCACTAAGAGCAATGATGTTTCTTTCTTTAGTTTTCTGGCTAATAAACTCTACATATTTACCACCATCTGCGTAGTTCTTGATGTGATTCCATGTTAATGCAATTATATCACTACGCCTTAGCCCTGTAAGGCAAGCAAAGATTGAGGCTTTCTTTAGAACCTCAATACGGCAAGGTGTATTGTATAGCTTTTTTAGTTCAGTAAGAGTTAGTCTCTCTTTTTCCGTTGGTTCATACTCTATCTTGTCCAAATACTCATTTACATTCTCCTTTATCATCTTCTCCCGGAACGCAATCTTTAGGAATCCTCTAAAGGTGGACCAGTAGCCAGCTACCGAATTAATTGCCATCTTCTTGCCCGTGCTCAAATTATTGGCTTGAAGAAGATAGGCTCTAAACTTTCGGCATAGGTTTACATCCACCTCTTCGAATGTACACTTCTTATCGACAAACCGTTCAAAATGGGTATATACGTATTGCCATTTCTTATCCTTGGTTTTAAGGATGTAAGCGAAATACGCCAAGAAGTCGCCTTTCATCTTCTCTTTGTCGAGAAAGTCGTAACGTTCGTTTATCACAGACTCAAAGCGACGGCAACGGATGGTTTCTGCCTTTTCTCGCATGGTTTCATTGTACTGCTTTTCTCGGCGATTGATGGGGTTTTCGTAGATGTAAATGCCTAATGACTCACGACGAACGGTTTTCATCGTATGTGGATTTCTCAGACCTGGATAGTAATCGAGGTAGTAGGACAACATGCCATTGATGACTTTACGTGTTCTTAATTTTACGCTTCTACAGGGTTGCATAGACTTAGTATTTTAATGAATGAAATAGTTGGTAAATTTCTAAACTGATAGCATACTGACTCAAATCAGCATAAAATCATTTGGGAGTAAGTGTAAGTAAGTGGGAGTAACCTACAATTCACTTAACTTTTCGTTGATAACTCGGTCGAAATCGGCCTTTAACAGAAAGACCATCTGGCCTTTCCGTAGTTTCTGGAGTTTGTTGTAACGGATGTAGTTATAGACTTCATCACGTCGCAGGTTATACCTCTCCATTGCTTCGGCCACCGTATAGTAATTCTCTCGGTTGTCAAATCCATTGTTTTTGACCTTATCAATGTGATCTTTGGAGTACTCGATATTGCCATACACTAGCTTTGTAGGTATGTGGTGACGGTGTGCAAAGGAGCGACGTGCATCTGGAGTCATTCCATACATCTCTTCCATCTGTTTGGGGGTAATCCATACGCTTACCTCTTCGTTACTCTTGAACTTAGCAAAGAAGGCTTCCACGTTAGGCGTAGCATAGTATTTGATGCCTTTGATGGAGATGGAAGCAATGTTGTTCTCACGAGTCAGTTTCCACACGCTGGAGCGAGATAAGCGATACTTCTCAGCGATTTGGTTAGCAGATAGGTATCCATCTGGGATTGTAGGTTGCGGTGTGATATTCTCTTCTTTAGGTGAGGTAGTGCCACTGTTCTTTACACCCTCTTTTCGTTCTCTGATGGTTCTATCAAATTCCTCTCGAGACACCATTGTTCTCGAGCCTTGCTTGTATCGCTTGATATCATACTTATTCACATAGTAGCTTATATTGATGGTTGTAAAGCCATATTTCAGCTTAATCTCCTCATAGGTGTAGAAGTGGGAGTCAGTCTTTGTACTCTTCTGCTTAATAGCGTCAATAGCAGCTTTGTTGTAGAAAACATCTTGGTGCCTTTTAATTCTTGGTATGTTATGGCGCATGACGTATGCTCTGACTGCATTCTGAGTCATTTCATACTTCTCCATAATTTGCGTAGGAGTGTAATAATCTGCTCTATTAAACTCTTCTATCAGCTCTGCAAAGTAGGTATCAATGGCTGCTTTGTTGTAGTAAACCTTACGATTCTCAACGATTTTCTCAATCCCAAATCGTTCGCATCGTTTGTAAAGCGTCTTTTTAGTAATCTTGTACTTTTCAAGAATATCGTTTGTGGAGTAGTAGAGAATGGACTCTTTGCGCCTATAACTTCGTTTTTTATAGCCCGTATCTTCACTAAACATCTGTTCTACATCAGCCATCCTTATTCTAGTTCTAGCTCTAATTCTTAGAGCCTTCAAGACACCTGTTGCCATATATCTATAGACAGTGGCTAAACTAACTCTCAGTAGTGTTGAAACTTCCACTGGTGTTAGAAATGGCTTGTTCCCAATGACACCTGCAACTTGGAGAGGTTGTTTTGCTTCATTCTCCATATACTCATCAATCTGTTGCAGTTTCTTTTGCGCTTTGTATGCTCTGCTGTTACAAGTGTGACAGCAGTACATTGTTGTTATTTTCTGCGCTACAAAGGGTTCACTACACCACTTACATACCTTCTTTATTTCCATCCTAATTTCTCCTTTTATTTCGCCAATTTTGTCTCAATGTTTCTCACATTTTCTCACATTTTCTCATGCCGTACCACGAATAACGAATTTCCATTTTCTCACATTTTCTCACACTGTATCCAAAATGTCGCCTAATGGCAAGCTATTCGCTCAAAAATCCGTTTCCGGTACAAGAGCGGTACAAATCTATTAGAAATAATTAGAAGTAAAGAATGGGTAACCTGAAGTGTTAAAACAGAGCAAGCCCCTCAAAATGAGGAGCTTGCTTATAGTTATTCGTAGTTGTTATGAGTTGTTTAGAAGGTCTTACTTGCCAATGCAGAAATTCTTAAAGATATTTCCCAACACCTGATCGGTTGTCACCTCTCCCACGATGTCCGAAAGTTCAAAGATGCACTGTCTGAGGTCCTCGCTCACCAAGTCGCCCGATAGGCCGTAGTCCATTGCCTCTTGTACGCGGTGAATCGCCTCTAGTGCACGGCTTAGTGCTTCGTAGTGGCGCATATTGGTGACGATTACATCGTTTTGTGTAATTTGGGGGAGGGCAGCAGCTGCTACGAGCGACTCCTCTAGCGCCGATAGGTTACTCTTCTCGCGGGCCGATATAAAGAGTTTTTCGCCCGTTACCTCTGCAAAAATAGCCTCCAATGCCGTTTGTTCTGCTGTGCTAATCATATCCGCTTTGTTAAAGAGCATAATCAACTTCTTACCCTTGCAAAGCGGTAATATTTGTGCTTTTAGCTCGGCGATGCGCTCCTTGTTTTCGGTAGCATCAATCATCCAAAGTACAATATCAGCTTGTTCCAACTTCTGGAAGGTGCGCTCTATCCCGATGCTCTCGATGGTATCGGTTGTTTGGCGGATACCCGCCGTATCAATAAAGCGGAAGGTGATACCTTGTAGATTCACAGTATCCTCAATTACATCGCGCGTAGTACCGTGAATATCGCTCACAATGGCCTTCTCTTCGTTAAGCAGCGCATTGAGTAGCGTTGATTTACCTGCATTTGTTTCGCCAATAATGGCTACAGGTATTCCGTTTTTGATGGCGTTACCTACGCTAAAGGAGTGGGCCAGTTTAGAGATAACCTGCTCTATCTCGTTGGCCAAACCTTTCAGTTCGCTGCGGTCGGCAAACTCAATATCGTCGTGGTCGCTAAAGTCCAACTCTAGCTCCATGAGCGAGGTGATGTGGAGCAGACGGTCGCGCAGGTCGGTCAGTTGTTGGCTAAATCCTCCCCGCATCTGACTCATGGCCAGGCGGTGGGTAGCTGCCGATGAGGAGGCTATGAGGTCGGCCACCGCTTCGGCTTGGCTCAAGTCCATTTTGCCATTCAAGAAGGCCCGTTGTGTGAATTCGCCAGGTAGGGCCGAGCGGCACCCCTCTTTAATAAGGAGTTGCAACACCTGTTGCAGGATGTAGCTCGATCCGTGGCACATTATTTCTGTACTCTCTTCGCCCGTATAGGAGTGGGGGGCACGGAAGAGGGCTACCAATACTTCGTCTATCAACTCGCCTTGGGCATTGTGTATGTTACCGAAGCTAAGGGTGTAGGCTTTGCGTTCCGACAGGCTTTTTCCCTGGATGGGGGTAAAGATGCGTGTGGTTATTTCGATAGCCTCAGGCCCCGATACACGGATGGTTCCGATGGCGCCGCCTTGTGCAGTTGCAATGGCGCAGATGGTTTCTTGAAGAGTGATCATATATGAATGATGGTGATATTTGAGTAGTAAAATAGTCTATTTAGCAACTTTGTCCATCCTCTCTTATCTGATGGAGTAGGGAGGGGATGAAGTCTTGATTCGTTCCGTTTGGCAGGCCAACTGCGGAGTTTTCTGGTTGCAAAAGTAGTAAAAAGTGGTGAGACTACTGACTAATTTGCAAAATAGCGCATTTTCTATAAGTAATCGTTTTTAACAACTACCCATTTCTACAACGACTCGTTTACTACAAGAAGTATCTTTTTCTCTTATTTACAAATAAGAGTACCCTCCTTACTAACCGTAAGATATTCCTAAAGGTGAAGCAGCTAGTAAGCCATATGGTTTCTTTGGATTCCCGTAACTAAGTACGATATCTCTAAAGGGTCATCTACGGCAGCCTAAATTTCTCTAGCTTTGCTCTTTACTTCTTCGATAGTGTGAAGAAAGGTGGTTCGTAGGTAGTAAGAGCGCGTAAATTTTTCTAGCTTCACCCTTAATTGGGGTAGAGCGTTTGGGTGAGTAGTGTTACTACCTCCTCCAAGTAGCGGCGGTCGGTCTCATCAAAATCATTGAGTTGGTCGCTATCAATATCGAGTACTCCCACTACGTTGCCGTGAGCTAGGATGGGCACCACGATTTCCGATTTAGAGAGTGCACTACAGGCTATGTGTCCTGGAAAGGCCTCTACATCGGGTACTAGTTGAGTTTGGCCAGTTGCCCAAGCAGTACCACACACCCCTTTGCCGTGACGAATGCGGTAGCAGGCCACGCTTCCTTGAAAGGGACCTAGCACCAGTTGATCATTTTTAATCAGGTAGAAGCCTACCCAGAAGAAGCCAAAAGCTTCGCGCAGGGCTGCGGCTGTGTTGGCCAGTACGCTTACCTCCTCTCTTTCGCCTTCGATGAGGGCGGCTAGTTGGGGGATAAATGTTTGGTATTGTTCTGTTTTGGTTGTGGCGGTCAATTTAAAACTTGGTTCCATGGGTTGGTTGGTTTTCTTAGTTTAATGGGATTTACATACTTTGGGGCACTCTCTTTGGCACTCTCTTTGGCTTGCTTTACTAGGGCACTTGATGGGCCAAGGAGGAAGCAAGAGTAATCTTGGCGAGCTCTTTGGGTTGCTTTAATAGCAGGCTTGGGAGGTGCAACTCATTGGTTTATTGAACCTCTAATTTTGTACACACATACCCAGATTCTGTAACGAGTAGAGAGTCTTTCCAATTTCCCCCTCTACTACATCTTTGTGAAAAAAGATCCTTCACCCTTCACGATTGCTGATACAGAGTGAGTTATGGTGAAGGATAGGGATTTTAAGCTTCACCTATCCTTCACCCACTATTTCAATGTTTCCAGCTTAATTCAGCACCATTCACTCATCCGTAACTATCGCTTAAATAGCGATAAAAGAGCCAGTAAATGGGAATCTACAGGCTGTTTAAGCGCTCGTGCGTAACTATCACTGAAACAGTGATAAAAGAGCCAGCCAATGGGAATCTAGAGAGTGTTTAAATATTCCTGTATAACTCTCTTTTAATCAGTAGTTAAATACGGTCTAATACGGTTTTAATTAGGGTGTCAATCGAGTTTTTATAGCCTGTGTTGGCCTCTTTGATTAGGCGATTGGCAATTACCATGCAGACCGTCATTGCTTTGTGTCCCATCAACTTGCCAAGTCCGGCTAGGGCCGAGCTCTCCATTTCGAAGTTAGTGATGCGGTACCCTTTGTATTCAAAGTTCTCAATCTTTTCGTTTTGGTTGGGATCGGCTAGCGGAATGCGTAGCTCGCGACCTTGTGGACCGAAGAATCCACCTGCTGCGATGGTTACGCCACGTACCATATCAGTTTGGGCAATGCGATCAAGCAGTTCAGTGTCGGCATCGATTACGTAGGGAGCAGGTTGGCACATGTTGCCCGTCCATCCCATTTGTTGGATAAAGGCAGCCTCGAAGGGTAGGTCGCATACGGCGTTGCGTCCGCTGTAGAAGTTGAGCAATCCATCAAATCCCATCGATTTCTCCGAGCAGACAAAGGTGCCTACGGGGGTGTTGGGTTGCAATCCGCCACAAGTGCCGATGCGTACCAATTCCAATTGGCGCAGCTCCTCTTTCTCGTAGCGTGTTTCGAAGTCGATATTGGCCAAGGCATCTAGCTCGTTTACTACAATGTCTATGTTGTCACACCCAATGCCGGTAGATAGCACCGTGATGCGTTTTCCTTGGTAAGTACCGGTTACAGTTTTAAACTCGCGGCTCTCTACTTCGCACTCTTTGGTTTCAAAGTGTGAGGCTACAAGGGCTACGCGGCCGGGGTCGCCTACAAGAATTACCTTATCGGCCAGTTGTTCGGGGCGTAGGTGTAGGTGAAAAACAGAACCGTCGGGGTTAATGATTAACTCGGAAGGGGCAAAATATTTTTTCATAAGGTTGATTATTTATTCGTTCGTTTTTTATTGAAAGCTCTTCCTCTTGCTTTTTCTTCTTCCAGCTCTTCTTCTATAGTTGCTATATTACTTGTGCTAGAGGGGGAGCTATTAGGGCTGTAGCTGCTAAATGGAGCGCTATTTATGAGCCCAAAAAACTCTTAAGAGTTTTATTCAACATTCTTAAGAGTTTCAATCAAAACTCTTAAGAGTTTACCTCAAGACTCTTAAGAGTTTTTTAGGGTCAATAAGAGGGGCTAAATTCTTATTTAGTGCACTACTTTTTTATTTAGACAAGGGCGAATCAATGGATGTATCGGGCTTGGCTATGTTTTCGCGCATGCTGGTATCGGCTTGTATATTCTTCATGCGGTAGTAATCCATAATACCCATGTTGCCCGTACGGAAGGCATCGGCCATCGCTTTGGGTACTTCGGCTTCGGCCTGAATTACATTGGCACGTGCCTCTTCGGCTTTTGCTTTCATCTCTTGCTCCAAGGCTACGGCCATGGCGCGGCGCTCTTCGGCTTTGGCTTGGGCAATGTTTTTGTCGGCATTGGCTTGGTCTATTTGAAGGGCGGCACCAATGTTACGACCGATATCGATATCGGCAATGTCGATCGATAAGATTTCGAAGGCTGTACCGGCATCTAGTCCTTTGCGCAGTACCAGTTTCGAGATTGAATCGGGGTTTTCGAGTACCGATTTGTGGTTGATAGAGGAACCGATAGAGGATACAATCCCTTCGCCTACACGGGCTAGGATGGTATCTTCGCCTGCACCCCCTACTAGTTGGCGGATGTTGGCGCGTACCGTTACACGTGCTTTGGCAATTAACTGAATACCATCTTTGGCAACGGCTGTTACGGGAGGGGTATCAATTACTTTGGGATTAACCGACATTTGTACGGCTTGAAACACGTCGCGTCCAGCTAGGTCAATACCGGTAGCCATTTGAAACGAGAGTTCGATATTGGCTTTGGAGGCCGATACCAAGGCGTGTACCACCTTTTCTACGTGTCCGCCGGCCATGTAGTGTGCCTCTAACTCATCGCGGGTAATGGTGTTGAGTCCCGCCTTGTGTGCCTCAATCATGGCAGGTACAATGACGTAGGGGGGCACATTACGGATGCGCATTAAGAAGAGTTGGATGAGGTTGATGCGTACGCCCGATACTTTGGCCGATAGCCAGAGGAAGAAGGGTACGTAGTGAAAGAAGAGGGCCAAGAAGATGATGGCCCCTCCAATCAGAATGAATGGAAGATAGTTGGGATCTAACATAGTGATTTGTTTTAAAGTTCTTACTACTGTTTATTTTATTTTTCGTACAAATACGGTGTGTTGGGCAATGCGATCAATTACCACCGCCTCTTTTTCGTCAATAAATCCATCGATGGAGCGTACCTCTACCTCGGTGCCATTGAATTGGGCATTGCCAATGAGGGCTAGGCGGGTGGTGGCTACTCCTTGGTCGCCTACTTGGATGTGTAGATCCTTTAGCTTATCCATGTTGTAGTCTATCTCTTTGTGAAGAGAGAGTTTATCGACTGTTTTTGACTTCATGAACCATACCAAGGCAGCGGCTCCGCCTATACCGGTAAGGAGTATGGTGATAAAACCGGCACTCGTACCTAGCTCACTAAAGGCGTAGTAGTTGGCAAAGAGTAGGCAAATGGCCGAACAGATGCCTGCTAGGCTGGTACCTGGAATAATAAAGACCTCGATTAGGAAGAAGATAATTCCGGCCAGTATAACGGCGGCTAGGATAAGTAGTTCCATGGTTAGAAGCGTATTAGTGGGTTATTTTTTGAGGGATTGAATCTCGGTGTTGCGTACGGTATGGGTAAGGCTTTCTACCTCTTCCCATAGTTGCTTGGTGCGGCTCTCTAGTGTAACAATAGCGGGGGTGATTTCTTGCTTAAAGAGATTGCTTGCCGTAGCATATTGTTGGCGTTTGTCGGCTAGCTCTTGCTCGAGTTGGGCTACCTCTTTTTGTTTTTGTTGCAGTTGGGCATAGAGTTCGGCAGCTTGACCCGAGCGGAAGTCGCTCAAGGTGTGGTAAGTGGCCGAGTCGTCAATGATAAAGTCAAAGTCGCCGCGCTTGTTGCTCTCTGGGGTGGCATACATCAGGGCGGCTAGGCGTTGTTTGGCTACTCTTACCTTGTTTTCGTCTCTCCAAGTAGTGCTGATGGCGTGCAGGCTGGCTGCTGCTATCAACTCCTCTTGGGGGGTGTTTTCGTAGTTGTAGACCACTTTCGATTCGTTGGGTACAAATACATAGATGCACACTTTTCCCTCGGGTTGGTTGCGGTCTGAGGCAAACCATCCCAATTGGTTAAACTCGTCGATGGCTAGTAGGTAGTCATTGGCGGGCGAGTTAAAGGGCATGCCCATGTTTTCGGGACGAAAGTAGTGACCGGTTTCCGAGTTGTAACGGGTTACAAAGAGGTCGTATCCGCCAAGTGATTGTTCGCCTTGGGCAGCAAAGTAGAGGGTGATGCCGTCGGGCATCAAGAAGGGAGTGTTTACATTTCCTAGGGTGTTGAGTGAGGAGATGGGTTCGGCTTCGCTCCAGCCATCAATGAGTCTGGCACGGGTATAGAGCTCCATTTGGCCAGCTTCGTTGGTGTGGCTGTAAATGAGTTTGTTACCTAGCTCGGTTTGGTAGGCGGTACCAGCTATCTGCTCGTCTTGGCTTAGTACGCCTGCCTCTTTGCTTATTTTATAGCTTTGTAGGAAGTTGGTTTTATCGACTACGAAACTGTCAATAACGGTTATCTCTTCTACCCCTTTTATCATGCGGGCACCTACTCTAATAGTGGCTAGTTCGGCCTCGGCGCTTTCGGTGTCGCGTTTGCGTTTTTCAAGCCAGCCTATGTGTTCTTCGTAGTTGGCTACTGCTTCGTCGTATCGGTAAAGGTCGGCATAGAGCTTACCTAGGTAGCGGTATCCTTCGATTACTTTGCGGTCGGCACTCTTCTTTAGGTAGGGTAGGGCTTTCTCTTTGTCGCCTGTTTCGTAGCAGCATACCCCATACCAATGGTTGTAGTTGGCATTAGAGGGTGCTTTTTTGACCAAACTTTCAAACATTGGTTTGGCTTGTTCGTACTCTCCTTTTTGGAAGAGGCTTTTGGCTACCTCTACGTTTTGGGCTGTGAGGTTTAGGGTGAGGGCTACTGCCCCCAAAAAAGTTAGATATTTTTTATACATACAATTAGAGCGTCTATATAGATTCAAAAATACAATTATTAATTTGATTTCAATCGGGTTGGATTGAAATTTTAATCAAATAAAAGTATTCCCCGCTATTTTGTGCAAATAACGGGGAATAACTGTTTCTATAAAGAGGCGGGTGCTCTTGGGTGAGTGAGCAATAGTTTGTAAGTTGTTAGGCCCAAATAGCTTGTGAGGTGACAAGCGGTAAGGTGTTCTACTTGCTGATAATGAGTCGCTTCATGCCGGTTGTCATAAAGGTTTCATACCCTTGATCGGCGTTCGAACAGATAAAGTAGGCCTCTAGTTCGGGGTGCTTTTTACAAAACTCCATCGCTTTGTCAAGTCCCATCACCATGAAAGCGGTGGCATAGGCATCGGCCGTGGTGCAATCTTGGGCTATAACGGTGGCCGAAAGTAGGGTGTGCTCTACGGGGTAACCGCTTAGGGGGTCGATGGTGTGTGCATACTTTTTGCCCTCTTTGTAGTAAAAGTTGCGGTAGTTGCCCGAGGTGGCCATGCCGATATCTGTTACCTCTAGAATGGTTTGTAAATCTTGATTGATGGAGAGTGAGTCATCTACTGGTTTGTTGATACCTATTCTCCAACGGTTCATTTTGGGATTTTTCCCTTTTACTACCACCTCGCCACCTATGTCTACCAGGTAGTTCTGAATGCCTTTGCTATCGAGTAGGCGAGCTACTTGGTCTACGCCATACCCTTTGGCTATGGAGCTGCAGTCAAGTAGGGTGCGGGCATCCTCTTTGACTATCGTTCCATCAATGAGTTTTACTTTGTTGTAGCCTATAAATTGCTTGAGGCTGTCTATGGTGGTGCTATCCACTCCTACAGAGTGTTTAAATCCAAATCCCCACGCATTGACCAGAGGGGCTACGGTTATATCGTAGGCTCCGCCAGTTTGTTGGGCTATGTGTTGGGCTAGTTGGTATACCTGGGTAAAGTGGCTATCGAGCGTTACGGGCTCGTTTTGGTTTACTTTGGTGATAATTGATTGTTTGTTGAAGGGCGATAGCGAGTAGTCTACTTCGCTCAATGCTGCCTCTATCTCGCTTTTAATCGATTCGTGTGCTTGGTAGGTTATTTTGTAGATGGTACCAAAGACCAATCCCTCGTCGGTGCGAAAGGGGGGCTGTTTCTTTAAAATGACGATGCTCCCTATCACTAGAATAGCCAAGAAGGGGAGTTGCCAAATGAGTTTCTTTTTATTCATCGCTGTTGGTTAAATGCTGGTTAGAAATTGTTATGTAGCGCTCTTTATCGGGATCTTTCTTGGTTAAAGATCGCTGTTTAGATATGGTTGCTTAGCGGGGAGCCTTGATAGGACTCTCTCTCTTATTATCATTGATGGCTGTTGGGGTTAGGCGTGCAAGTGCTCCAGCAGAATCTTTACTCCAATACCGATTAAGATTAATCCGCCCCACAACTCCATGTGTAAGTTGTATCTCTTCCCGAAGAATACCCCCATGAAATTTCCGGCTAGTGAGAGCACGAAGGAGGCAATACCGATGGCGGTGATGGGCCATACGATGGATTGAAAAGTCTCCATTTCGAGGAAGGCAAAGGAGATGCCTACGGCCAGTGCATCGATACTGGTGGCTACAGCTAGGGTAAGCATCACCTTGAGCAGGGTGGGGTTGAAGTTCTTATCCTCTTCTTCTTTAAAGCTTTCGTGAATCATTTTGATACCTAGAAAGGCAAGTAGGCCAAAGGCAATCCAGTGATCGTATGCCTCGATGAGGTAACTAAAGTGTTGTGCTCCAAACCATCCTAGTATGGGCATGGCTGCTTGAAAGAGTCCAAAAAGAAGGGCCATCTCTATAAAAGTACGCCAGTTGATGGTTCGTAGGTGGATGCCGCTGGCAACGGATACGGTAAAACAATCCATGCCAAGTCCGATGGCTAGTAGCCAAAGTTCAATATTGCTCATTGATTAAAAGGGAAGATTATATGAAATATTATAGGTAAGTCCAATGGTGGAGGAGCCGTAGGTGCCAAATCCTGGTACATACCATGGTTCGCTATTGGGGGTGATTTTGGTGCTGAAGGGGAACTTCCATCGAGCCGATAGGCCGAGGCAGAGGTTTTTAACCACCTCGGTCTTGAGTCCTACCACAAATTCTCCCCACGTGGCGTTGCTCTTTACCCCTTCGTAGGAGATGGGAATGGTGCTGTTGCCAAAGTTGGGATCGCTTATGCCGGGGGTTACTACATCGTACGAGAAAGAGCTGTGTGCTATGCGGGCTCCTACAAAGAGGTAGCCGGGTAGGTAGGGCTTTTTAAACATGATGTTGTAGTTACACCCTACTCTGAAGTAGGGGGCGGCGGTTTTGTAGTAGATGTCTGTCTCTTGGTTGGTGGTTTCGGTTTGACCATACCCTATCTCTACTACCGGTATGTAGCGGTTTTTGAGGTTTACTTCGATGGCTACTTCCGAGCTGAGTACATCTCCGCCAAAGAGCTTGCTGCCTATGCCAAAAAGATCAATGCCTACATTGATTCCTTGGTAAAAGGGTACCTCCTCTTCGGTTTCGAGTGCTATTTTAGTAGTGCCTGGGCCGCTGGTGGCTCTGTTTTGTGCCTGTAGAGGGCTTACTAGTGCCAGTGTGCTAATTAGACACACTATAAAATATCTGGAAGTTATTCTTTTCTTCATTGGTTATGTCGGGATTAACGATGACAACTGAGTCGAGTGCATGGCGGGTATAGGTAACGCTTTGTACGGTATAGAAAACCATGGGGTTACACTCAATGTTTCCTACAAAGGGTCTGGGTTGGTGATACACCTCGATGGTATCTTTCATTAAGTCGGTGTAGTGCATTACGTAGGTGGTCTTCTCTGTATAGCTCAGTGGCAGGCTCATGCTGCTCTCTGGTTTGTTGAAGAGGGTATCACTGATGAGTGTATCTTTGACCACAAAGCCAGTTACGGTTATGTCTTGTGTAAACTTAACGGCTTGGTGTGTTTCACTATCTAAAAAAGAGAAGTTGGCATACGATATTTTAATTAGGGGGCAGTCGCTTTCGCTACACCCTAGTAGCAGGGTACTTGTAGCGCCTATCAGTAGTAGGAAATAGAGTAATTTATTCATCTGCTTAGAGTTCTTTTTCAATTTGGTAGTTGTTGCGTTCGGGGGCATTGCGCACAATTAACTCTCCCAAGAAGCCAGCCAGAAAGAGCTGAGTACCGAGCACCATCATGATAAGTGCTAGGTAAAAGTAGGGGGAGTCGGTAATGAGTATGTAGGGCAATCCGGCTTGTAGCTGGTAGAGCTTGGCAGCGCCAATGCCCACGGTAGCCAAGAAGCCGAGGAAGAACATAATCGATCCCAGTAGCCCAAATATGTGCATGGGGCGCACGCCAAAGGTGGAGAGAAACCAAAGGGTAATGAGGTCTAAGTAGCCATTGATAAAACGGCTGATGCCAAATTTGGTGGTTCCATACTTTCGGGCTTGGTGCTGTACGATGCGTTCGCCAATGCGGCTGAATCCGGCATTTTTGGCCAAGTAGGGTATGTAACGGTGCATCTCACCATATACCTCTATCTGTTTAATCACTTCGCAGCGGTAGGCTTTTAAT
Organism: Phocaeicola sp.; assembly: GCA_051648565.1. Classification (GTDB taxonomy): domain Bacteria; phylum Bacteroidota; class Bacteroidia; order Bacteroidales; family Bacteroidaceae; genus Phocaeicola. The sequence goes on from JBOFFJ010000003.1 coordinate 20,948, forward strand.
CCACAATTAAAGTCGTGTAGGTTCTTGATGCCCGATATTTTACGTGCAGTAGCATTGAATAGTTTGGTGGGTAGGGTTTTAGAGAGTGGATCGTACCGCTTCTCTTTGTAGCCCGATACCAAATCGTATCCCTCCTCTGTGACCATTTGGTAGAGGTGTGGTATTTCGTCGGGGCTATCTTGCAAATCGGCATCCATGGTGATGACCACTTCGCCTTGGGCACGCTCAAAGCCGCAGTAGAGGGCGGGCGATTTCCCGTAGTTGCGTCTAAACTTAATTCCCTTTACTTCGGGGTGTTGTTGACTCAACTTCTCAATCACTTGCCACGAGTGGTCGGTACTGCCATCGTTTACGAAAATAATTTCGTAGCTTAGGTGGTGTTCTTCCATTACTCGCTTTATCCAAGCGTGGAGTTCGGGAAGCGATTCTTCTTCGTTGTAGAGTGGAATAACGACTGAAATATTCATGATGCTTTAGAGTTTGGGGGCTTTACGCATAATAAATGGGGCGATAACGAGTGCCAAGAAAATCCCAAAAAAGATGTTTTGAGAGATTAGCTGGAAGGTTAGTTCGATGGGGGTAAGCTGGGCTATTTGGCTCAGTGCATCCTCCATTTGACCAATGGTTTGTGCTAACTCGGCTCCAGGAAGGGTATCTTTGATGCCTTGTAGCGCATGGTTGTACTCTTCGAAGATAAAACCACCATCAATGTAACGGAAGTAGATGTAGTGGGCTACGGCAGTTAGCATGGTGGCAAAGAAGGCAACCGAGTTGATAAAGAAAAAAGCTTGCCCAAATGAAATAACATTGTCGCAATGCACTTTTCGGTAGGCTTTGGCCAATCGAAAGAGGATGATGGGTACAGTGAACGACAATCCTACAAAGAGTAGGGTTAAGAAAGGGATGCGTAGTCCTAGCAGGAATACGATGAAGTTGAATATCCAGAAGATACCAAGAGCGGTTCCACTGCGCATGGCACACTGGTGAAGGGTAGGTTTTTGAGTTTCCATTTATTATTTGCGTGATACTTGTCTATGTTCGTTTAATCTCTACACTGTTGCTCTCGTAAGTGGCAATAGGGGGATGCATGACATACCGCTTGCAAATGTACTATATTTTGATTCAACTTGCATTGTTCGGCCTCTACAATCCTATCTCTTTTTGGAAAAAGTGTGCTATCACTTCTCTTCCTCCCCTCTTTTCTTTCCAATTATTTTCTCTTTGTGGTTCAATTGTACTCTTTTTAGGGGCGATTGTTCCTCCTTGAAAGGGTGAGCTACTCTCTCTTCCTCCCCCTTTCCCTCTCTCTGAAGTTCTCTTCTTCGTGACTCTCTTTGGAGGGAAAATAGGGGAGAGAGGGATGTGAGGAGCTGTAATGTCACTTTTTTGGGCTTCTAATGCAAAAAAGAGTGCCAAAGTATTGTAAGTTTAAAAAAAAGGAGTACCTTTGCCATCGAATTAGAAAACGGGTAAGTCCTATACGGCATGCTCCCTTCGAATCCTCCAGGGCTTGATCGCAGCAAAGGTAGTAGGTTGTAGCGGCGCGATGTAGATCGCTTACCCACCCGCCTCTTTAGCTCAGTCTGGCCAGAGCACGTGATTTGTAATCTCGGGGTCGTTGGTTCGAATCCGACAAGAGGCTCAAAAAATGGATGAAGTAAAACTTCATCCATTTTTTTTTCGTTACACCTTCTCCTCTATTATGGCTCGTCTTGGCAAATTGGTGGAGGATAGATGTAAGCTTGCGACCCCCTATCATTCACCGTAACGATCTTACAATCAATGAGTGTGAAGTATTGAAACTTATTTTTTAGTTTAATAGATAGAGGGGGCGTAGAGTAGGTATCCAGCTGCTCCACAGAGCACAATGAGTAGGATAGGGCTTACTTTGTAGTAGCGAGAGGCTATAAAAGTGGCTATGAATAGAAAGAGGCTAATGGCAAGCTGCATGGCATCTGTTTGGTAGCTGCCAAAGTTATTGGCATTCATCAGGCTCAATGCGGCTGCGGCTAGCAATCCTACAATAGCGGGGCGTAATCCTCCAAATAGGCTCTCTACCAAGGGGTGTTTTTGGTATTTCAAGAAGAGCTTGCTGGCAAGTATCATGATTACAAACGAGGGGAGTACTACGGCCAGGGTGGCAATGGTGGAGCCCATGATGGCCCAAGTGGGCGACAAGCCGCTGTTGATGATAGCGGTGTAACCTACGTAGGTGGCCGAGTTGATGCCAATGGGGCCGGGAGTCATTTGGCTTACTGCCACAATATCTGTAAATTCACTGCTGCTAATCCAGCCATAGCGACTTACTACTTCGGCCTGAATGAGTGAAAGCATGGCATATCCACCTCCAAAGCCAAAGAGTCCTATTTTAAAGAAGGTGAGAAAGAGTTGTAAGAATATCATGGCTATTTTTTTCTAAGTTGGTACTTTCCCCATAAAAAACCTCCAGTGGCTGCTGCGGCAATGATGTAGATGGGCGATACTCCCAACCCCCAGATGAGTAGAGCGGAGAGTATGGGAATCCAGATGTTTCGGTGATCTATCTTGGCAGACTTGGCCAGCGTAAAGGTGGGTGCGGCAATAAGTGCTACCACGGCGGGCCGGATTCCTTTAAAAATTCGTTCTACTGCTTCGTACTCTTTGAATTGTTCAAAAAAGAGGGCGATGGCTAGAATGATGAGAAAGGAGGGGAGGATGCCGCCCAGTGTGGTGGTGAGAGCTCCTGGGAGTTTGCGCATCTTGTAGCCGATGAAGATGGCCATATTGACGGCAAAAATGCCTGGTGCTGACTGAGAGACAGCCAATAAATCGACAAATTCTTCTTGTTGAATCCATCCTTTTTTGGTCACAATTTCCTCTTCTATGAGAGGTATCATGGCGTACCCCCCTCCGATAGTAAAGAGTCCTATGCGGAAGAAGGTGGTAAATGCATCGATGTAAAAATTCATACTACTGTTGTTTCATGAAGGTGGAGGGGGTTACACCTGCATGTTTTTTGAAAATATCGGTAAAGTATTTGGGGTCGTTAAAGCCCAACATGTCAGCTATCTCGCCTACCGAGTAGCGTCTGCTTTTGAGTAGCTCTTCGGCTCTCTCCATCTTTATCCGTCTGATGAAATCGTGAGGCGACTGGTTGGTCAGTGCCTTCATCTTGGTGTAGAAACTGGTTCTACTGATAAGCATGGCGTGGCAAAGTTGGTCGATAGTAAACTCTTTATCTAGGTTCTCTTTCACCGTCTCTTTTACTTTTAATAAGAAGAGTTTGTCACTGTCGTACTCCTCCTCTGGATTCACTCTATCGGTCGAAGTGAGTTGATGTGTTAGTCCTCTTTGTTGTTTTACTCTATTCTCTACTACATTGGTTATGTAGGCTTTGAGTAGTCGGATGTCAAAAGGCTTAACAATGCACCTGTCTGCTTTGTTTTTCAAACCTCTTATAATCGATTCGTCATCTCTTTCACTCATCAACAAGATAACTGGTATGTGGCTTGTTGATGGATTGCTCTTTAGTTTTTGACAAATAGCATAGCCATCTAATTGAGGTAGTAGAATGTCGGATATAATAATTTCTGGGTGCTCCTTCTCTAGTTGCAAGAAAGCTTCTTGTGCGCCCGAAGAGTGCCAGATGGTATACTCCTCTTGCAGTGATTCTACCAGTATATTTTTAACAGTTTCGTCACTTTCAATTAGGAGAATGGTTGTTTTTTGTTCGTTAGATTCTCCTTGCAAGGTAGTGGCATTCTGTTTGCTATCTGCTGTAGTTATCCATTGGTTGGTCAAAATGGTTTCGCGAGTGGTGGATGCTCCCTCCAGCGGAAAGCTGAGCTGTAGAGTCACTCCCTGCTCTTTTTTGCGTACTATTTGTATAGAGCCTTCGTGGTGTTTGATTAATTGGGTGGTAAGTTGTATTCCCATATCGCCATCGGCCCATTTGGTCGAAGTGCTACTCTTTTTGTTGAATCGTTTGTGTAAGGGGATTTGTTCCTCTGCGTTTCTGTTTTTAGGGTTGCTCTCAATCTGTAAGTTCCACTTATTCTCTTCTAATTGGGTAGCAACTCTTATCTCTCCACCTATAGTGCTCTGCTTAATGATGGTTATAAGAAGGCTTTGCACTACGTAGTCCATGTTGCATTTGTTTATCCATACATCAATAGATTCATGGCTTGAGCTGTGCGTGATGGTGAGTTGTTTCTGCTCCAGTATATACTGCAGTGGCTTAATAGACTCTTTGAGATAGTTGTTTAGTTCGTTTTTGGTGACGGATAGTATGGTTTTTTCTCTCTCTTCTTTCTCTAGCGTAAGTAGTAGTTTGTTCATCTCGGTTAGGTGGTTTACCTGTTGAAGGGCTATTTGTAGCTGCTTCTCTCCCCAACTTGGTATCATTCCTTTGTCAAGAAGGCTCTGCAAGGGTGCTTTGATTAGCGTAAGAGGGGTTTGCATATCTTGCAAACTTTTCACCAAGAATTTAAATTGATTCTTTAGGCTAAGTTGCTTCTTGTGGATGTAAAAGAATCCTACCACTATTGTGAGGAGTAATAAGATTACGAGGAGGTTGAGTAGGTAGCCTTTCCAGCTATTCCAAAAACTCTCTTTGATGTGAATGTTTAGTGAACGCTCTTCTAGTACGTGTCCATTCTCTTTCGAGATGGCTCGTATGCGCAGTTTGTACAAGCCTGGGTTAAGGTTCATGTATCGTATGCGGGTTCTGCTGGAGGGTGCACTCCACTTCTCATAGAAGTTGTCTAACTTCCACGAGTAGAGTATAGAGGAGGGTGCATCGAAGTTAATCGACCCAATCTCAATCGAGAAGATGCTATGTTCACTGTCAATAGATACCTCATCGGTATCGTCTAGGTGGTTGATAAGAGGGGCTCCCTCTTCGCCAGGTACAACGCGTTCGTAAGATAGATAGAGATCCTTGAAAATCATTTTGGTCTCCTCTTTTTTGGCAAACGAGGTTGAATCGTTTAATAGAAGGGCTCCGTTAATGCTCCCAAAGATCATTTCGCCTTTTTGGGTGCGTACACCTGCTGCTTGCGAGAAGCTAGTGCTGCCCAGTCCTTGCTCCTCTTCCCAGTTGGTAAAGAGTTGCTCTTTGGGGTTGAAATAGCTTACTCCCTCTTCGGTTGTCAAAAAATATTCCTCTCGTTCGTTCGATAAAATGCAATAGATCCGGTTGGAGTTTAAGGCCGAATTCTCTTCGGTATAGCGCATCACTTTGCCAGTCACGTTGTTGTACGAAATGAGTCCTTGGCTTTGGGTGGCAATATAGGTGGTCTGCTCTTTTTGGTCTACATAAATGTGGTGTATCTGCCCTAACTCTTTGAGTTGCTCTATCTCTACTACGCTTTGGTGGTCGTGCTTGTTTAAGACAAACAGTCCATTGCGTGTTCCCACCCAGAGTGACGAGGAGTCTTTCTCGGCTAGGTCGTAGATGGGTTGGCTGAATGGGATTTGCACCGATTCATTGGTTGTTGGCTTGTATCCAATTAAATAGGGGAATCCTCCTACCCAGATAAATCCCTCTTGGTCTTTGAGAATGCTTCGGATGTAATGGGCTGGATGGCCTAGCTGTTCGTAGGGTTTAAACCAAGCTGTTTCCGAAAAACTCATGCTTTTCTTGTCGATGGTGTAGAGTTTAGACATGTATCCCCCTGCTAGAATCTTTCCAGGTTCGGCTTCGTAGATGGATAGAATCAAGTGATTACCAAAGGGGAAGGTTATGTGGGGAGGTAGCGATACGCGCTTCCACTCTTTGGTTTGGGTGAAATAACAGCTTACTCCGTCGAAGGTAGAGAACCAAATATCGCCCTCGGAGTCTTCGATAATCCGGGTTGTGTGGTTGTTGCAGAGTGATTGTGTAGTGTGTGGATTGTGGGTAATCCACTCGTGTTTAGGGGTATCTCCTCTATATACAAATACGCCTCGTAGGTAGGAGGCAATCCACAGTTTGCCACTTGGGTCGTAATAGAGATCGCGGATGACGCTTCTTTTGAGTTGCTCGGTTACTTCATTGTCTTTTTCAACAACTTGTGTAAGGATTTGGGTAGCTAGGTTGAATCTGAATATACCAGCTCCATTGGTGGCTACAAGTAGATCATTCTCGACCAGTTGGTTCTCTATGATTTTGTTTATGTGAATATTGCCTGAGTTGTGGTGTACTTTGTGGAGCTCTTTCTTTTGTCGGTTGTAAAGGTATATCCCCTCGTTTAGGGTACCAATCACTAGTATTTGAAGTTTTTTGTCAAAATAGAGGTAGGAGGGGTCTTTGATGCCTTTTAGTTTGGGTATCTCATCATAAATAAGTTCATTATTAATCCATCTAGCCAATGTAATTTGTTGTTGGCAGGCTATGTAATAGAGCTCCTTCTCCACCTCGACCATGGCCGATGGAATTTCGCTGGTTGGAGCCTCTAAGACTATCTCTTTCTGTTGATTAGTTTGGTAAATGTGGACTTTGCCTCCCTCAAAATACCAGATGTGGTGGGAGCTGTCAATGTAGCCTATGCTTACAGGTAGATTGGTTTCGGCAATGTTTTGTGCAGGAAACTGATGTGTGAATATGAATTGGTCTTTCTGGATGCTGTAATGGAATAGTTTACCGTCGGATCCCAATTGCCAAAGGCTTCCATTGTTTCCTCTAAGGAAAGTATTCGACCCCGAAACTGGATGTATCTGTAGGTCGTTATCCATCAATGGGTAGTGCGTGATGTTTTTGCCGTCATACCTATCGGCACCTTCGAGGGTGAGAAACCACATGTACCCTTTTAAATCTTTCTCAATATCAATAACCCTCTTGCTACTCAATCCTTCGGATGTATCAATACGTCGTATTAATGTAGCGGAGCAGGGTAGTAGTATCCAAATAATCGAAAAAAGTATTAGTAGGGTTCTCTTCATGTTAGTTATTAGTAGTTTTTTGCAAAAGTCGGCATTAATATTAATAAATCAAAATATTAAGTACTGAAATGTTGGTAGTTACTTCGTTATTATTGCTTTTAGGATGATTTATCATTCTTGTTAACAGTGTTTTAGGTGTTTTGCTGACTGTTTCTGTTTTGCGAGGATGGAATGAAAAGGTTGTTGATTAAAGCTGTTAAATAGTTTGGAAATGGGTGGAGTGAAGAGTAACATAGGTGTAATAAAAAAGAGGGTGCATACATTGCACCCTCTTTTAAGATAGTATAGTCAAAAAGCTCTTCTTACTTAGTAGCCTCTTTGATCCACTCTTTAGCATTGACAAATGCTTCAATCCATGGAGTAACTTGGTCGCTATTTACACGATCGGCAGGGTAGTTAGCCGTTTGCCAAGGGTAGAAACAACGCTCTAAGTGAGGCATCATGGCTAGGTGACGGCCGTTGGCGCTGGCAATACCTGCTACGCTGTAGCTTGAACCATTGGGGTTACCTGGATAGGCATCGTACGAATATTTCAATACTACGTTGTATTGACCTTCTGCGTAAGGTAGAGAGAATTTTCCCTCTCCGTGAGCTACCCAGATTCCTAATTTGCTTCCGCTTAATGAGCCCAACATTACACTCTTGTTCATAGGAACCGTTACGCCTGTAAAGGTCGATTCGAACTTGTGTGAGTTGTTGTGAAGCATTTTAGCACGTTCTTGGTGCTCAGGGTTGATTAGGTTAAGCTCTACCATTAACTGGCAACCGTTACATACGCCAAGTGACAAAGTGTCGGGGCGTGCATAGAAGTTGTCGAGTGCTGCTTTGGCTTTGGGGTTGAATAAGAATCCACCGGCCCATCCTTTGGCAGAACCTAGTACATCCGAGTTAGAGAATCCACCACAGAATACGATAAGGTTTACATCTTCCAATGTTTCGCGTCCGTTAATAAGGTCGGTCATGGTAACATCTTTTACATCGAAACCTGCTAGGTAAAGTGCATAAGCCATTTCGCGTTCGCATTGTGTCCCTTTTTCGCGGATAGTAGCTGCTTTGATGCCTGTTGCAGTGCGACGGTTAGGATCGATACCATATTGCGCAAACTTACCGGTAAAGCTTTTGTCGAATGCATACTCTAATGGTTGCTCTTTGTAGTTTTCGAAACGCTCTTTGGCGCAACCGTTAAAGCTTTGTTTGCGGTCCATTAAGAACGAAGTTGAATACCATACATCGCGTAGGTGGTCAATGCCTAATTGGTAAGTAGCATCACCTTTTGTAACCAAAATATGGCGCTCTTCGCTAGGTGTACCAATTTTTACAAAGCCTACTCCTGCATCTTCAAGGATTTTAGCCATCTCCTCTTTGTGTTTGTCTCTTACCTGGATTACAATACCTGGGTTTTCGGCAAATAAGATTTTGATGATGTCTGTCTCTTTCATCTTGTTCAAGGCAATCTCCATACCACCTTCGGTGTTGGCGAAGCACATTTCAAGGAGGGCTGTGATTAAACCACCAGCCGAGATATCGTGACCTGCAGCGATAAGACCTTTGTGAACCAATGTTTGTACGGCCAAGAAAGCATCGCGGAAGTACTCTGCATTTTTTACTGTTGGTACGTCACTACCCACTTTGTTTAGTGATTGAGCAAAAGCAGAACCACCCAAACGGAAGGCGTCAAAACTAAAGTCTACGTGGTAGAAAGCACTCTTAGCTTCGTTTACCATAACGGGCGAAACTACTTTCTTGATATCTGTAACCTCAGCACCTGCCGAAACGATGACTGTTCCTGGGCTGATTACTTTTTGATCGCCTGGGTATTTTTGAGTCATCGAAAGTGAATCCTTACCCGTTGGTACATTGATTTGCAACGTACAACAGAAATCAGAAAGTGCTTGAACAGCTGTATAGAGTCTAGCATCTTCACCCTCTTGTGCGCGGCAAGGCCACATCCAGTTGGCAGAGAGTGAAAGTGTATCAAGTCCTTCGGCTAGAGGGGCCCATACAATGTTGGTTAGTGATTCGGCTACGGCAAGTACAGAACCGGCTGCTGGATCGGCTAAAGCTGCTTGAGGTGCGTGACCAATTGAGGTAGCAATACCTTTCTCGCCACGGTAGTCAAGTGCTACTACTCCACAGTCGCTCAAGGGCAACTGAATTTCGCCTTGGCACTGTTGGCGGGCTACTTTACCGGTTACCGAACGGTCTACTTTGTTGGTCAACCAATCTTTACAAGCTACTGCCTCCATTTGGAGTACTTGGCTTACGTAGTCGTTGAGTTGAGTTACATCGTAGGTAGGGTTTTCGTAGGTGCGCTCTACGGTTTTATCGATCATGTAAGTTTTAGGCGATGAACCAAACATTTGGTCTACTGCCAAGTCGAATGGACGTACGCCGTCAGCTTGTTCGAAGGTAAAGCGAGCATCGCCCGTTGTTTCACCTACTACATACATAGGAGCGCGTTCGCGTTCGGCAATGGCTTTAACACGCTCGATAGCCGATTCGTCAATCAATAAGCCCATACGCTCTTGCGATTCGTTGGCAATGATCTCTTTAGCCGAAAGGGTGTTGTCGCCAATAGGCAATTTATCCATGTGAATGACACCACCACACTCTTCTACCAACTCTGATAGACAGTTTACGTGACCTGCCGATCCGTGGTCGTGGATTGAGATGATGGGGTTATTCTCCTCTTCACAGAGTGCACGCACTACGTTGTACGCACGCTTTTGCATCTCTGCATTGGCACGTTGTACAGCATTTAACTCGATGCCCGATGTGTAGCGACCTGTTTCAACCGAAGAAACTGATCCGCCACCTAAACCGATGCGGTAGTTATCACCACCTAGTACTACTACTTTGTTGCCTTTGGTAGGGTGGCCTTTGATGCAATCTCTTTGTGCGCCGTAACCTACACCACCTGCTAGCATAATTACTTTGTCGTAACCGTAAAGGGTACCGTGCTCTTCGTGTTCGAAGGTAAGTACCGAACCACAAATAAGGGGTTGGCCAAACTTGTTACCAAAGTCGGATGAACCGTTTGAGGCTTTGATCAAGATTTGCTCGGGTGTTTGGTACAACCATTTGCGTACGGGTAACAATGTTTCCCACTCACGTCCTTCGTCGGTACGTGGGTATGAAGTCATATATACGGCTGTACCTGCAATGGGCCATGAACCTTTACCACCTGCCATACGGTCACGAATTTCGCCGCCGCTACCAGTCGATGCACCATTAAAAGGCTCTACGGTAGTAGGGAAGTTGTGCGTTTCTGCTTTCAGCGAGATAACGGTCTTAATATCTTTAATAACGAAGAAGTCGGAAGTGTCGTGAGTCGCGGGCGCGAACTGCTCTACAGTAGGTCCTTCGGCGAAGGCTACATTGTCTTTGTAGGCAGAGAGGATTTTGTTAGGGTTTTCGGCAGTGGTCTTTTTAATCATCTGGAAGAGTGAAGAATCTTTCTCTTCGCCATCAATGATAAAGGTACCTCCGAATATTTTGTGGCGGCAGTGCTCTGAGTTAATTTGTGCAAAACCAAATACTTCAGAGTCGGTTAGTTTTCTGCCTAGTTCGCTTTCTACTTTAAGTAGGTAGTCCATCTCTTCTTGCGAAAGTGCTAGACCCTCTTTCTCATTGTATTCGGCCAAGTTTTCGATGTGAACAATGGGGTTGGGTTGTACATTGTTTACAAATACCTCTTGACTTAATCCTTTGTAGAGGCGTTGTAGCATGGGGTCGTAGTCAGCCTCTTCGTTTTCAACGGGGAAATACTCTTCGATGCGTAGGATGCCTTCAAGACCCATGTTTTGGGTGATTTCTACGGCATTGGTACTCCAAGGAGTAATCATTTCACGGCGTGGGCCGATGAAACAGCCGGTAAGCTTTTCGTTACTTTCTACGTGGGCTTCGCCATAGAGCCAGTTTAACTTTTCAATTTCAACGGGCGTTAGGTCATGGTTTACCTCTGTAGCAATTACACTTTGTGAGGGGGTTCTAAAAAATAGAATCATAGCACTTATAATGTTGTTGTCGTTAAATAAAAACGGTGTTTTCTTGTTAATTTAACAAGGCGCAAAGTTACGCAAAAGAGCTGGTATGCAAAAGAATTTAAGAACTAAATATAGGTACTTTCGTAAAAAAGTAGCATCTTTGCAGCATGAATTGGATAGAGCAAGTAACCATACTCGAGTTGTTGGTGAAGGGGCTGTTGATAGGGGTAGTTGTTTCTGCACCTCTCGGTCCCGTTGGTGTGCTTTGTATACAGCGCACACTCAACAAAGGACGCTGGTATGGCTTTGTAACAGGACTAGGCGCTGCTGTAAGCGATATAGGATATGCCTTAATTACTGGATATGGGATGAGTTTTATGGATGAGTTTTTAACTAGCCACCAAACATTACTCTACTTTGTAGGGAGTATTATGCTTTTTGTTTTTGGTGTTACTACCTTTCGTAGTAATCCGGTTAAGGCTATACGACCCACCTCGGCCTCTACGGGGAGTTACCTGCACAACTTTGTGACAGCACTCTTTGTTACTTTGTCTAACCCGCTGATTATATTTCTCTTTATTGGACTCTTTGCTCGCTTCTCTTTTGTGATGCCGGGTAGTCCTATTGGGTTTCAATTGGTGGGTTATTTGGCTGTTGCATTGGGGGCGCTTCTGTGGTGGTTTGGCATTACCTATTTTGTCAACAAGGTGCGGGCGCGATTTAACTTGCGTGGCATTTGGATCCTGAACCGTGTGATAGGTAGCTTTGTCATGCTGATGTCCATCGTAAGTCTGATCTATGTACTTACGGGTAACTCTTTCTATTAAAGAGCTCTTTAATAGCTTTCTCTAGAACTAGGTTGTCTAGCTACTTTTCTGTACACCAACTAAAACCAGCATTATGTATATTTCGAAATTACTGAAAGAGAAGAATATAGCCGAATACCTTATTTATATGTGGCAAGTAGAGGATTTGATTCGTGCCAATGGATGCGATATTGAGCAAATCAAAACCCAAGTGGTGGCTCCCTATCCGCTTACCGATGAGCAGCGTGAGGAGTTGACTCAGTGGTATGCCGATTTGATTGAAATGATGAGACGCGAAGAGGTGTTGGCTAGTGGTCACTTGCAAATTAACAAGAATGTTATTCTTTGGTTAACTGACTTGCACAGCCAGCTTCTTGCTTCGCCTAAATTCCCTTTCTATAGCAGTGCTTATTACAAAGCGCTTCCTTATATAGTAGAGCTTCGTGCCAAAGGGGCGCAGAAAGATGCTTCCGAAGTGGCTACCTGCTTAGAAACGCTGTATGGTATTTTGTTGCTTAAGTTGCAGAAAAAGGCCATTAGCGAGGAGACACAAAAGGCTCAAGAGGTATTAACAACCCTATTGGCCTTGCTATCTGACTACTACTTGCAAGATAAACAGAGTAACTTGGAGTTCTAGCCACTTTCCGAATAGATCAATTAAAGAATAACCTAATTAGTAGGAGTAAGATATGAAGAAGATACTCATAACGGGTGCCAACGGGCAGTTGGGCAATGAGATGCGTAAGTTAGCTGCGGCGCAAAGTGTGAATAGCTATATTTTTACCGATGTGGCCGAACTAGATATATGCAACCAGCAAGCGGTCCAAGCATTTGTGGAGAGTCATCCAGTAGATGCGATTGTAAACTGTGCAGCTTATACAGCGGTCGATAAAGCCGAAGAACAGGTGGAGTTTTGTACGCTTCTTAATGCTACGGCAGTGAGCTATTTGGCGCAAGCAGCTCAAGCGGTAGGTGCTTCTTTTATTCAAGTATCGACCGATTATGTATTTGATGGTACGGCTCACTTGCCTTATACGGAGGCTTATCCTACTTCGCCTAACTCGGTTTATGGTAAAACAAAATTGGCCGGTGAAGAGGCAGCAGTTGCTGGATGTAGCAAAGCGGTGGTGATTCGTACTTCGTGGCTTTACTCTACCTTTGGCAATAACTTTGTCAAAACCATGCTTCGTTTGGGACGCGAAAGAGATACCTTAGGGGTGATCTTTGATCAGGTGGGTACACCTACTTATGCAGCCGATTTGGCAGAGGCTATTGTGGCTATTCTTGAACAAGAGGTGGTGCCAGGCGTTTATCACTATAGCAACGAGGGGGTATGCTCGTGGTACGATTTTACCAAAACTATTCACCGCATAGCTGGCATTAAGAGTTGCCAAGTGAATCCTATTCATACAGCCGATTATCCAACAGCTGCTACTCGTCCACACTATTCGGTTATGGATAAGAGTAAAATCAAAGCGGTATATGGCATCCAGATTCCTCATTGGGAGGAGAGCTTAGAGCGCTGTATGGCTATTCTTGAAGAAGAGGCGAGTAGTAAACCAGCGTAGTTTACCGCTATGGGGTTTAGTAAGAATAGGCTTACAAGTAAAAGAAACGAAAATAATAGATTATAATATATGAATAGCGAAATAGCTAGAAGAAGAACTTTTGCCATCATTGCCCACCCTGATGCGGGTAAGACTTCGCTAACTGAAAAACTACTTCTATTCGGGGGTCAGATTCAGGTAGCAGGAGCGGTAAAGAGTAATAAAATTAAGAAAAGTGCCACCTCTGACTGGATGGATATCGAGAAACAACGGGGTATCTCGGTTACCACTTCGGTTATGGAGTTTGATTACAACGACTATAAAATCAATATCCTTGATACACCGGGTCACCAAGATTTTGCTGAAGATACCTATCGTACGCTTACAGCGGTAGATAGTGTTATTATTGTAGTCGATGGGGCCAAAGGGGTAGAGAGTCAGACGCGTAAGTTGATGGAGGTGTGCCGTATGCGTAATACACCGGTAATTATCTTTGTCAACAAAATGGACCGTGAGGGGAAAGATCCATTCGACTTGCTTGATGAGTTGGAAGAGGAGCTATCTATTGCGGTGCGTCCGTTGTCGTGGCCTATTGAGCAAGGTGCCCGTTTTAAAGGGGTTTACAATATGTATGAGCGAAACCTAAACTTGTTCCAACCCTCTAAACAGGTGGTGACAGAGAAGGTGGAGATCGATATCGCTAGCGAAGAGTTGGATGTACAAATTGGTAGCCCATTGGCTAAGAAGTTACGCGATGACCTAGAGTTGCTAGAAGGGGTATATCCTGAATTTAACAACGAGGAGTACTTGGCAGGCCAATTGGCACCCGTATTCTTTGGATCGGCCTTGAATAACTTTGGGGTGCAAGAACTTTTGGACTGTTTTGTACAAATTGCACCTAGCCCACGTGGTACGCAGACGGAAGAGCGTAAAGTAGAGCCCGATGAGGCTAAGTTTACCGGTTTTATCTTCAAAATTACAGCCAATATTGATCCGAACCACCGTTCGTGTATTGCTTTCTGTAAGGTATGTTCGGGTAAGTTCTCGCGTAATGCTCCTTACCACCACGTACGTCACGGAAAGACGATGCGTTTCTCTTCGCCTACGCAGTTTATGGCACAACGCAAAACAACGGTAGATGAGGCTTGGGCAGGCGATATTATTGGTCTACCCGATAACGGTACCTTTAAAATTGGTGATACACTAACCGAAGGAGAAAAGTTGCACTTCCGTGGTATTCCTAGCTTCTCGCCCGAGATGTTTAAGTACATTGAGAACGCCGATCCAATGAAGCAGAAACAACTAGCCAAAGGGATTGATCAATTGATGGACGAGGGGGTAGCTCAGCTATTTGTGAACCAGTTCAATGGTCGTAAAATCATTGGTACAGTTGGCCAACTTCAGTTTGAGGTAATTCAATATCGTTTGGAAAATGAATATACAGCCAAGTGTCGTTGGGAGCCTATTAGCCTCTACAAAGCTTGCTGGATTGAGAGTGACGATGCCGAGGAGCTAGATGCTTTCAAAAAACGTAAGTATCAATACATGGCGAAAGACCGTGAAGGTCGTGATGTATTCTTGGCTGATAGTAACTATGTGCTACAAATGGCACAAATGGACTTTAAAAAGATTCGCTTCCACTTTACCAGTGAGTATTAAGCACTCTTTTTGCCTTCAACTGGCTTAAAACCAACCTATCTACCCCTGCCGCTACACTGCATCCCACAAGTTAGACAGAAAACTTTTGGAGTGTAGTTTAGTCGCAGGGGTGAATTTTATTCCCTTTTTACTCCTCTTTATGAGGTTTGCTTAAATCATTCCTAAGAACAAACAGATTATTTATGTCAACTATAGCCCCTTTCTCTCAACCTCTTTATGTGATGACCAAGCCTGTTGGCTCTCTTTGCAACTTGGCTTGTAGCTACTGTTACTACCTCGAAAAGCACCACTTGTACAAGCAACAGAAACTGACGGATTTTACAATGAGCGATGAATTATTGGAGCGTTTTATCCAGCATTACATCTCTTCTCAAACCATCCCCCAGGTACTCTTTACTTGGCACGGTGGCGAGCCTTTGCTACGTCCTTTGAGTTTCTATAAAAAGGTAGTTAAATTGCAAAAACAGTATGCTGCTGGTCGAACGATTGATAATTGTATTCAAACCAATGGGACACTGCTTACAGATGAGTGGTGTGCATTCTTTAAAGAGCATAATTGGTTGGTAGGGATATCAATTGATGGGCCGCAGGAGTATCACGATCTTTATAGGAGGAATAAGAGCAATGAACCTTCATTTGCCAAGGTGATGGAGGGTATAGCATTATTGAATAAACACGGGGTAGAATGGAATGGGATGGCAGTGGTAAATGAGTATAATGTGCATCATCCTCTTGAATTTTATCGCTTCTTTAAGTCCATTGGTTGCCGATATATTCAATTTACACCTGTGGTAGAGCGGTTGGTTGCCCATGGCGATGGGAGATATTTAGCTTCGCAGGCTGATGAGGGCGAATATCCACTTGCCTCTTTCTCTGTAAATCCTCAGCAATGGGGGGCATTTATTTGTGCCATTTTTGACGAATGGGTGCGTCATGATGTGGGAAGTTACTATATTCAGCTTTTCGATGCAACCTTGGCCAATTGGGTAGGGCACTCCCCTGGTGTATGTAGCTTGGCAAAGCGTTGTGGTCATGCAGCTGTGATGGAGTACAATGGTGATGTTTACAGTTGTGATCACTTTGTTTTTCCCTCATACAAACTAGGTAATATTTACGAGAAGAGCCTTACCGAAATGCTTTATTCCAAAGAGCAACTTGCTTTTGGAGCTGCTAAGCAACAACTACTTCCTACTCAGTGTAAGGAGTGTCGTTATCTTTTTGCCTGCAACGGTGAGTGTCCAAAGAATCGTTTTGTTGAGACCAAGGAGGTAGATAAACCCTTAAACTTTCTTTGTCAAGGGTACTATCATTTTTTTAGCCATGTAGCTCCTTATATGGATTTTATGAAGCGAGAGTTATTGGCTGGAAGAGCACCTGCCAATATTATGGAGGAGTTGCGGGAGGGACTTCGTTAACTTAGTATTTAATCCATGCTAGTTTGGATTGATTTACTTTTCTTGTTTAATCTAGATTATAGAGATTGGTACTACACCCCTTCCTTATTGCGTAAGGAGTGGAAGTACTCTTTCAAAAGCAGAGTGTCTCTCTCTTTCTCTGTCCACACCTCTAGCAAGAGTGGCTGTTCTTGCTCCTCGGGAGTGGTAAAGCGTGCCATGGTTGCTGCTAGCTCCTCTTCGTTGCTACAGCTTAGGTAGGTAAAGCCTCGCTCTTCGGCCCATCCACGGGCACTGGTATGGTGTTCGGCGGTAATGAAGTGGTGCGATTGGCTCTCTTTGTTCATGCCAGGTAGGGTGTGAAATATTTCACCTCCTTCGTTATTGAGTAGTAGAATGCGAATATTGTTCCCCAAATGGCGGATAAAGAGGGCATTCATGTCATAGAAGAAACTTAAATCGCCAATGGCTATAAATTGCAACCTGGTCGATGCGGCACCATATCCCAAGGCGGTAGAGAGTGATCCCTCTATCCCGTTTACTCCCCGGTTACAGCACACTTCAATTTGTGGGTTTAGGGGGAAGAGTTGGGCATAGCGCACGGTCGAACTATTGGCTAGGTGCAAACTGCTAGCAGCGGGTATCTCCTCCATGAGTTTACCTATGGCTGCCATCTGGGAGTAGTCGAATTGAGGTTCGGGTAGTTGCTTGCTAAATTGCTCCCACATTTGTGGATAGGTGGTCGATTTGTTCTCTAGCATAAATGCAATCTTCTCTAAGAACTCAAAAGGATCCATCTCAATTACGGTGGTGAGTGACCCGTATAGGTCGACCACTTTGCCATCGGCTGCTACGTGCCAATGCTCTTGGGGTGGGTATTTCTCTAGGTATTTCTTTAGTTGCTTGGATACTACATGTCCTCCGTAGGTAATGAGTAGTTGCGGAGCCATGCTCTCTCGCTTCTCATTGGGGAGTGCATAGATAGCTCGATCAAAGTTCTTGATGGCAAATCCAGGAGTGGTTTGATTGCTTAGGTGCTCGGTCATCCAGGCAAACTGTTTACAGAGCGGCTTGATGTATTTCTTATCAAACTGGTAGATTAAGTTCATTTGCCCCACCATAATAAGTCGGCGGCTGTAGTTGTTTAACCGTTCAATGAGTCCCTTGTATTCGCGGTCGTAAATGTTTAAGCCTTGGTAGCGTGTGATGACACGTACTTGGGGAAGCTCCTTGGCACCAAAGCGGTAGATGGGTTCGGATACCGGTATATTGATGTGTACGGGTCCTTTGCCGTGGTGTGTCATCTCTAGGATGGCTTCGTTAATAAGGCGGTTGCAGTGCCACTCCTCCTCAGAGCTATTTACCTCGGGTAGGTTGACCGATAGCTTAACGAGCAATCCAAAGAGGTTGGGTTGCGGTAGGGTCTGTCCATCCATCTGCCCAATCCAAGCAGCTGGCCGATCGGCCGAGATAATCAATAGCGGTACCTGTTGGTAGTAAGCTTCGGCCACTGCTGGGTGTAGGTTGAGTAGCGCCGATCCCGAAGTGCAGCATACTGCAGCGGGTGTACCTCCTTGTAGGGTAAGCCCGATGGCAAAGAAGCCTGCACTGCGTTCGTCCGTTACCGAATAGCAGGTAAACTCTGGTAGGTTAGCTAGTGTGTGTATGATGGCAGCATTGCGACTGCCAGGGCAAAGGACTATTTTGGTTACTCCGTGTGCCTTAAGTAAGGCTACTAACTGGAGGATACTCTTTTTTTCGGAATACATGGCTTCTATAATTTAGGGGGTAGGGGTAGTATGGGCAAAGGCTGCCTGTATGGTTTTAAGCTTCTGGTTGGTCTCTTCCCACTCTGCATCAAAATCGGATGAGGCCAATATGCCACCTCCTGCATAGAGTCGGGCGCTCTGCTCTTTTACCTCCATGCAGCGCAAATTAACGTAGAGGTCGGTTGTCTCGTTTGGATCTAGCCACCCCACAATGCCACTGTAGTAGGAGCGATCGTGCTGTTCTGATTCGAGAATGAAGTTAAAACTCTCTTTCTTAGGAATTCCGCATACAGCCGGTGTAGGGTGTAGCTCTTGGAGTACCTTACCTAAGATATTTTTACTCTTTAGTGTAAAGTAGAAATCGCTTTTTAGGTGCACCAACTGTCCAGCTCGGGCCGTGTAAGGCTCTTTCTCTGTAAACTTGGTATCGAATCGGGTAATGGTTCTTCGTACGTAATCACCCACCAATGCTTGCTCTTCTCTATTCTTTTTGCTCCATTGTGCCGTCATTTGTGCTTCACTAAAGGGCATGGTACCTGCTAGTGCCACGGTGTGCCAGCTTTTGTCACGTCCGCTGAGTAAAATCTCGGGTGTACTTCCTATCCAGGTGCCCGTAGTGGGGGTGTGACAAAGATAGACCAACATGCGTGGGTATAAATTGGCTGCTTTGACCAAGGTGCGTATGGGCGAGAAAGTCTCTTCCAGGGGTTGTTCACTGCTGCGAGTCAGGACCAATTTCTGAAATCGTTTGCTTCCCAATGGAGTCATAAAATCGCGAAAAGTCTCTAAATAATGCTCTTTCTCCTCCTCGGCCGATTGTTGTTTAACCGCTTCTGTAGGCTCTTTGAGTGGTTGTAGATGCACATGCTCCTGAAAAGCAAGCAGTGCCTTTCCTATCTCGGCCCAATCGGCTGCTACCACGTCGGGTTCAATTAAAATAACGGGATGCTTCTCTGTGATAGAGAAGGGGGCCATGACGAACCCTCGTTTTTCGTTCAACTCTTCGAGTGTGGCAAGCTCTGTTGGTTTGCTGTGTGTTTGTAGTACCAATTGGCAGTGGTCTGTCCACGGTAATCGGTAGAGTGCAAAACTCACTTCGCAGCGCGTGAGTCGATCAATTAAGCTTTGTATCTTTTTTTCGGGTAAGTTCATGAGCGGCTTACTATGTAATTAACAATTCGAACGGTCGAAATCAATGTCTCTTGCTCATTCTTGATATCTATATTCCAGATGTGCGTTGTTTTTCCTTGGTGAATGAGGGTAGCTGTAGCATAGACCTTCTGGCCAGCAGGAACGGGTGCTAGGTGGTTGCCACTTACTTGCATGCCACACGGAAAGCTCCCCTCACTACATAGATTAATTGATCCGCGTCCGGCACATATTTCGGCCAGTGCCAGCGAAGCACCTCCATTTAAAAAGCCATAGGGTTGGCAGGTTCGATGGTCTACGGGCATCTCTGCATAGATGGTTGGAGCAGTCGCTGGTAAGAAGACAATTCCCAAATGTTCGGTCATTGAATGGTTAGCGTAAGGCTGCTCGGGTATATTAACTTCGCTCATTGCTTTACTAATAGAATCTATATTTTTTACGAATAGTAATACAAAAATAGGGAATTTCTTTGGGTGCATCACCTCTTTTGCCTCACTATTTAGTGTTATCTTTGCCCCATGAAGAGAAAAAACCTCCTTGAACCTCCCGTTGCTTGCAACCGTGTGTTGCTTCACACCTGTTGTGCTCCCTGTTCGGCCGCCATTATTGAGGCGCTCGTAAACGAGGGTATTACCCCTGTAATCTTCTTTTACAACCCCAATATTTTTCCACACGAGGAGTATCTGTTGCGTAAAGAGGAGTGTATTCGTTACGCTACTGCCTTGCAATTAGAGGTAATTGATGGCGATTACGACCACGAGCGTTGGCTGCAGTGTGTAGCGGGTAAGGAGGAGCAGCCTGAACGAGGCAGTCGCTGCTTGGAGTGTTTCCGTATGCGTTTGTTGGTGGCTGCTCAGTGTGCGAGTGAAAGGGGGATTGCAGTGATGACAACCACCCTAGCTGGTAGCCGTTGGAAGAGTTTGCAGCAGTTGGAGTTAGCTGGCACGGAGGCGTGCCGTAGTTATCCTGCTGTCACCTTTTGGGCACAGAATTGGAAAAAAGGAGGTGTAAGTGAGCGCAAGGCTCTATTAATGAAGGAGTATAACTTCTACAACCAGCGCTACTGCGGTTGCGAGTTTAGTATGCCCAAAGCCACCACCGAATAGCTACTTAAAAGCACTAAGGGGATAGCCATAGCCACCCCCTTAGTTACGTATTGAAGTCTTGAATTATTGAACGCCACATCGAATAATGTCGGTTAGTATCGGTTTTACACCATTTACAAAGCACTCTACAGCTATGACCATCAAGATAAGTCCCATAAGACGCATCATGACGTTGTTTCCCGTCTCTCCCAGTAGTTTCAGTAACTTGGTGGAGGCCCGTAGTATGAAGTAGGTAATGATGTAGATGATGGCTATCATCCCAATGAGTACCCCTATCATCTCCCAACTGTTGGAGTCTTCCATCAGCATAATTCCATTGGCAATAGCCCCTGGTCCGCATAGCATGGGGATGGCTAATGGCGTGATTGATATGTCATTGGCGTATGCTTTGATCTCTTCATCTTTTAGCTTGGTGTTGGTATAGCGAGCTTGTAGCATATCATACCCTATTTTTAAGATAATGATACCTGCTGCAATCCGAAATCCATTGGTCGATATACCAAAGAACTTAAAGAGTATCTGTCCCGATATGGTAAACCCTACCAAGGTGATAAAGGAGATGATGGTAGCTCTTTTGATAATATGTTTCCGCTCCTTTTCACTCAACCCTTTGGTCATGGTTAGGAATACTGGCATGGTTCCTAACGGGTTGGTCAAGGTAAAGAAAGAGGTAAAGCAGAGCAGGGCAAAGGGGAGTATTTCTTCCATGAGTTCTATTTCGTTAGAGTTTATTTTGTTGAGATAAATTACGTACACAAAGGTAAGTTGTTTCTTTCAATTAAATAGAAAATTCTTTCGTTAAATAGAAAAAGCTTTTTTACTTCTCTCTGTTTATCGTGCTACTGTTGTACTACTTTTGTGCCAAGGTAGCCCTGCTTTAGTACCGAGGTCGAAGGGTGCAAATGTATCATTGAGGGCTCAAATGGCTCAAACCCCTCCCGATAAATCTTTTTTCTTTTTTTTGCTTCACTCCTTCACACTCTCTCTGTATCAGTATTTTATGGTGAAGGTAAGCGCTTTTATCCTTCACCTATCCTTCACCGCTCCTTCAAAGTAAGTTGCTGCTCCTCTTTTTTGGGTTTATCTCTCTTTTTTGATGGCTAAATCCTTAACGAATCTTTAATCGAAAAACAAACGCTTAATGTATGTTATAAAGCAGGCTAAAAGAGCTTGTTTATTTGCAGGTTACTCAGAAAGCCGTATCTTTGTACTGTGTTTTTCATAGTATTAGATTTAAGGTTAACAAAGGTTGGAGCAAGGCGTTGCTCCTTTTTTTTTGCCCTTACCTCTCGTCACCCTATTTTTACGCTCTCTTGAGCGTTGTAGCGTGTTGCTTAAAATAGCTGCACCACTCTTTCAATCCACACTCCATACATTTGGGCGTACGTGCTACACATACATAGCGTCCGTGCAAAATTAACCAATGATGTGCTTTGGGCACAATCTCACCCGGTAGATACTTCATTAAATATTTTTCGACAGCTAGGGGAGTAGTACATCTTTTGGTGACCAATCCGATGCGGTGGCTTACCCTAAATACATGGGTATCGACTGCCATGGCTGCCTTGTTAAAGATTACGCTCTGAATCACATTGGCAGTTTTTCGGCCTACTCCTGGCAGTTTTACCAATGCCTCTAACTCAGAGGGCACTTCGCTGTTAAATTCATTCACCAGCAATTTAGCCATTCCTACTAGGTGTTTAGCCTTGTTATTGGGGTAACTCACGCTGCGTATGTAGTTAAATATAACTTCGGCCGTAGTAGCTGCCATTGCTTCGGGCGTTGGAAAATCATGAAAGAGCGGCGGGGTAATGAGGTTGACTCGCTTATCGGTGCACTGCGCACTTAATATAACGGCTATTAATAGCTCAAAAGGGTTGGTGTAGTGTAGCTCGGTTTCGGCTACTGGCATAGCCTCTTCAAAATAGGATATAATAGCTTGGTAAAGTTCTTTTTTTCTCATGTCAGGGTTGTGGTTAGTACCACTTTTTGCGTTTAAAATAGATGTAGACTACAATGCCTAGTAGGGTCATAATACTCCATGCATAGAGATAGCCATGTTCCCACTCTAACTCGGGCATGATTTTAAAGTTCATCCCCCAGATGCCTGCCATAAAGGTAAGTGGAATAAAGATGGTCGATACCACCGTAAGCTGCTTCATGATGTTGTTCATGCGCAAGTCATTGTTTGATATGTAGAGCTCAATGAGTGAACTGAAGCTCTCGCGACACGCCTCCATGGTTTGAATTACAAACTGTAGGTGGTCATACACATCGTTGTAATAGGGCATGTTGATGCTATGAATCAGCCCATTCTCTGTGCGCAGTAACTTGTTGTACTGCTCTTTGAGTGGCTGAATGGTCTTCTTAATGAGAAAATATTGGCGGCGGTAAAACTGAATCTCCTCAATGCCTATCTTCTCGCGATGCTTTTCGGAGAGTAGGGTGTCACTCATCTCCTCGAGTGTATCCTCAATGTGGCTAATGATGGACATAAAGCTAGCCATTACATTGTTGAGTAGCACGCTGAATAGAAAGTCGGAGGTGCGGGTGCGGATGCGCAGAATGTTTTTTTCGATGGCTGTTGATACATCGTTAAAGAAGTCTGTATCGCTCTCCGAGAAGGTGATAACGTAGTTGGCTCCTTGTATGATAGAGACATGTTGCGCCTCAAAGTCACTCTCCTTATCGGTGCGATTTAGCAACTTCATGATAATAATGTTGTAGCGATCGTGCTCCTCAATCTTGGTTAAGTGGTTGGCGTTGAGAATATCTTGTTTGGTTAAGAATCCTATGTGAAAGTGGTCGCAAATGTGGCTAATAGTCTCTACATTTTCCAATCCATGCACCTGTAACCAATTCATCTTATCGGCTTTTAGGTGCTTCTTTAATTCCGAGAATTTGGTACACTCTACCATATCTACCCCTCTCTCATCATACGTGTGTAGGTGTAGGTGCGTTTTTACCTTACTTCTACCGGTATATTTGAGTTGTTCACTTAACAGATTGTTTTTTGGCATGCCTATTCATTTTGTTAGAAACCTACTTTGTCACAAATGTAGAAGATTATTTTAATATTCTATCACCTTAGTAACAGAAAAGGAGTGATAAGTTGGAAACCCCTCTTCCTATTGGGGTAGGATTAGGGTGTGATAGGGAGAAGATGGTTGCAATTATAGGGGAAAATAACATTTCTGGTAGCAGCAACTTCCTCTTTTATCCTTATCTTTGCGCCCTGAAAAATTAATATTACATGTGATGCCGCGAATAGCGGTCGTGTACTCTAGACCACCACGTAAAAAACAAGAAGATGAAGAAGAACCAAACTGTATCTCTATCTTTCATGCTCATGGGCATCCTATTCTGTGTATGCCTCATTGCAGCCAATCTGTTGGAAACCAAAGTTGTCCAACTCTGCGGAATAACCGTCACTGCCGGTTTAATCGTATTCCCTATCTCCTACATTATTAACGACTGTATAGCCGAAGTATGGGGTTTTCGCAAAGCGCGTCTCCTTATTTGGATGGGATTTGCCATGAACTTTTTCGTGGTAGCTCTGGGCCAACTAGCCGTATTGATGCCTGCCGCCTCCTTTTGGGAAGGCGAGGAGGGTTTTAACTTTGTATTTGGTATGGCCCCCCGCATAGCGGCAGCCAGCTTTACCGCCTTCCTAGTGGGTTCGTTTCTCAACGCCTACGTTATGAGTAAAATGAAGATAGCCTCGGGAGGTAAAAACTTCTCGCTGCGCGCCGTAGTCTCTACTTTAGTGGGTGAGAGTGCCGACTCCCTTATCTTCTTTCCACTCGCTTTTGGGGGAGTTATCCCCTTCAATGAGTTGGCCATTATGGTAGGTATTCAAGTAGTGCTCAAAACGGCTTACGAAATCCTGGTACTTCCTATTACCATTAAGGTGGTAAATTATGTGAAACGCACCGAGGGAGTCGATGTATACGATACCGATATCTCTTACAGTGTATTAAAAATTAAAGATCTATAAGTGATGAACAGAGAGAGTGCTTTGGTGGTATTTAGCGGAGGTCAAGACTCTACCACCTGCCTTTATTGGGCCCTGAAACGATTTAAAAAAGTGTATGCCTTGAGCTTTATCTACGGGCAGAAACATGTGAAAGAGGTCGATTTGGCCCGCTCCATAGCTCAGAAAGCAGGGGTGGAGTTCGAAGCGATGGATGTATCTTTTCTAGGCTCGTTGGGTCGCAACTCCTTGACCGATCCTACCCTAGTGATGGATCAAGAGAAGCCTACCGACTCGTTTCCCAACACCTTTGTACCAGGGCGTAACCTCTTTTTCTTGAGCATAGCCGCTGTTTTTGCTCGCGAAAAAGGGATTAACCACATCGTTACGGGTGTGTCGCAAACCGACTTTAGTGGTTACCCCGATTGCCGCGATGCCTTTATTAAATCGCTCAATGTAACCCTCAATCTAGCCATGGACGAGCAGTTTGTACTGCATACCCCTTTGATGTGGATTGACAAAACCGAAACATGGGCCTTGGCCGATGAGTTGGGGGTGCTGGAGTTGATTCGTCAAGATACCCTAACTTGTTACAACGGTGTGCAAGGGGATGGTTGTGGCGAGTGTCCAGCCTGTAAATTGCGTAGAGAGGGATTGGAGAACTATTTGGCACAAAAGCAGGAGCGTGAATAGATGAAGTAGCTGCTGCCAATAGGTTGATAGCTTGTTGATGAGTGGAGCTACAAGAACTTGGTAGTAGTTATAGGATGGAGTATAAAAATCTATATTTTTGGCTTCTAGTATTTTATAAGGTTGTAGTAGTGTTTGGCCCAGGAGACGTTGGTTGTAATAACCGTACGTTTTTACTGAAACAACTGCTTGTTTTTGGTGTTGCACTGGAGTCAGTTAAGTGTTGCACTCCAGTCAATCACCTGTTGCACTGGAGTCAATCAAGTGTTGCACTGGAGTCAGTTACCTGTTGCACTGGAGTGCAACACCAACTTTCACCCTACATTTGGAAGAGTTTCTCCCTATATGTAGAAGAGTTTCTCCCTACGTGAGGGAGCGTTCTTCCGCTTATTGCAGTTACTTATTGAGCAGAAGTTGCTAACTTTGTATACTCTCGCTTTAAAGCCTTGATTCAAATTTAAAAAGAATCTATTGCCACGCGAAGCATCCATTGATAATCAAAGATAAAAAAATAGAATATGAAAAGAGAAGATGAACTAACGTTGCTAGGTGGAACCACCACGTATCGTTCTGATTATGCACCCGAGGTGCTTGAATCATTTGTGAACAAACACCCTGGCAACGACTATTGGGTCCGTTTTAACTGCCCCGAGTTTACCAGCCTTTGCCCCATTACGGGTCAGCCCGACTTTGCCGAGATTCGCATTAGCTACCTACCCAATATCAACATGGTAGAGAGCAAGAGCTTGAAGTTGTATCTATTCAGCTTCCGCAACCACGGCGACTTTCACGAAGATTGCGTTAACATCATCATGAAGGATCTTATTAAGTTGATGGATCCTAAGTATATTGAGGTTACGGGTATCTTTACCCCACGCGGGGGTATCTCTATCCACCCCTACTGCAACTACGGTATGGCGGGTACTAAGTACGAAGAGATGGCTGCTTACAGGTTGCAGCAGCACGATTTGTAGGAGGTGGCTGCTGCAGTTTACTAACTGTGCATTATTATTTAATTGCCCTTTTATCGCTAGTTAAACAGTGATAAAAGGGCAATTCATTTCTAGCTATAGCATAGCTACCAACTTACGTATCTGCTCCAACCGCTCTGCGAGGGTTGATGGATTCTCTACGCATAAAGATTAATAGACCAATCCAAAGTGCCACAGAGGTATTACATTTGAATAGCCCGACTCTATATCATCTTTGACGATGTAGCCATCTGAAATGCCTTGTAACTGCTTCTGCTTTTTATTTCGGCCTCCAACTTCGAATGTAGTGGCATCAATTTGAAAATCGGCAGCAGATGAGTTTATTACATCGTGAGTAACGCGCATTTGATTTAAGAAAAAGGTTTCTCGTACATTGCCTATTTCAGCTTCATCACGCCCCAGAGTATAGATTAAGTTTGTATTGTCGAGGTATATCTTATCAACTTTTCCTACTCCTCGAATTCCACCTGTTGCATCACGCAATTGCGCTATTAATCCAGTCTCTTCTATGTAGAGACAATAGTCTGCAATGCTGTTGCGACTTGAATGTAACGCGGTTGCTATAGTTGTTATATTTGGCTTAAAAGGAACACTTTTAGCTATAATTGCAAGGAGTTGTTTTAACTTGCGGCCTGTAGAAACATTCATTTCAGCATATTGTGGAATGTCTGTTTCAAGGGTTTGATTAATAATTTGTTGCAGCTTTAACTCAAAATCCTCCTCTTTGGCAAACGGATAGTACCCCTTGCTGAGATACTCTTTGAAATAGGGGAGTGGTTTAAAATTAGTTGGGATGATAACGTTGTGTGATATTATATCTGGTAGGTTATACTGAGCAATTTCTATGTTATGAAATAACTTAAGGTATTCTCTAAAAGATAGTCCCTGCATTTTATACATAACGGCTCTACGGCTTAGATCGGAGGCTCCTTTATTAATATCTAATACCGAAGAACCTGTAAATACAACCTTCAATTTAGGGTGGTAGTCATAAATAAGTTTTAGCTCTTTAGACCAGTTCTTGTATTTATGAATTCCTCTATTTTCTCTTCTAATACTCTGGGTTGGGTAAATTTACTTCCATTAAAGTCGAGGTGGAACACGGGGTATTTGTGCCAATCTTCTTCTAGCTTCTCTATGGCCAATCCTTCGAATAACTCTTTTTTGCCCTCGTAATAAGCTTTTAGGGTAGAAATAAGGAGACTCTTCCCAAATCGGCGAGGACGGCATAGGAAGTATGTTTTTCCAGTAGTAACCAATTGATGTACTAGGGCTGTCTTATCTACATAGAGATATCCGTCTCTACGTAGATGTTCAAATGTCTGTATACCGATGGGATATTTCATGGCTTGTTTCTCCTTACTTTCTCTACAAATATAACTCTTTTCACGGAGATAAGCAAGCGCTATTCTTGGGGTTATCTTCTTTACTGTTCATTTGTAATCCTTTGCTATTTATAAATAGAACCTTGCTTTTTCTTCTGTGTAATAGAGAGTTTTTCAGGGTTTACCCCTCCATCAATTCATGAACCAGCTGGGCTACTGTGGGAATGGTTTTGATGGTATCAATACCCGAATTGACCGATACGATACCTTCGTTCATCTTTCCTTCAAGCATGCCCACACCCAAGCCTTTTATTTTTTCGATTTGCTCTTCGGTATCTTCGCCTTGTGCATGCAGTTCGGCCAAATAGATTGCTTTTTTAGTCGCAATAGAGCGTTTGTTGGGCGAGACAAAGAGTAGGTCTTTATAGCCTGAGCTGACTATTTTCTCTTTGACCACTTCGGCAGCTGGACACTCTTGGGTGGCAATGAATCGAGTACCCAAGAAGACTCCTTCGGCTCCTAGGGCAAAGGCTGCTTGTACTCCGCGGTGGTCATTGATTCCTCCAGCAGCTAGTACGGGTATGGTTACGGCATCTGCTACGGCGGGCACAAGGGTAAAGGTGCCCCACGAGGAGGTGGGAATGTAGCCACCTTCATCATAGCCGGTAGCTACTAATAAATCGGCTCCCCACGCTTCGGCTTGACGCATCTCTTGTAGGGTGGGGTTAAGTGGGCGGTGAATAATAGTGCCTCCACGTTCTTTGATGAAACGAAACATGTTTTGATTGGCTTCGCCTACTGTGACAAAGTGTTTCACTCCCTCTGCTAGAATCATCTCAATGCGGGCAGATGCTTTGGGATCAATAAGGTTTCCTTTTTCGCTCGATACAAAGATGTTGACGCCAAAAGGTTTATCAGTTAGTTGTTTGGTTTTTTGTAGCTCTTCTCGGAAAGAGTAGGGTGCAGCATCGGTAGTGGGGTGTGTAGCCTCCTTACCTGCATGGGGGCCTAATACGCCTAGCCCGCCAGCATTACACACTTCGGATACCATTTTGGCATTGGTTATCCAAGCCATAGGGGCTTGAATAAGAGGGTATTGGGTGCCCAATAGTTGGGCTACGCGGTTATTCTTGTACATACAATCTATATTGAGGTAAAATGATTATTTTTAAAACTAGAGCTTAATCTCTTGATTGGAGAGTCATTGATTACTCATGCTTCTCTGCAAATATATCTTCTTTCTATTAACTACACAAGTAGGGCTCAATTGTTCGGCTAGGGATAAAATAGTTGCCTTGTTTGGGAGTTGTTTTTTTTGTTTTTTATTGTCACAGAATAGTCACAGCTCCATAACTTCTGCTTCACCTATTTGTAACATGAACCCTCTACTTTTGTACCGTAATAATAAAAACTGCAAAAGAGTATGAAACGCTTCATTTTGGGAATGGTATTGGCAACTGCATGTTGCCTGAATCTAGCTGCAAGGGGAAAAGCCGATGCATCAAAAGCAAACAAACAGGTATTAGTTATTGGATTGAATGATAACATTCGCTCCAACCACTTTCCGACTACCATGCTTAGCGAAGAGACGGGGTTGGTAGTTGATAGTATTGATGTAGCCTATAACCGTGCTATTGCTATGAATATTGTTACGAGTGTTAAAGAGGGGGCTACTTTGACATTTAAAGCCCATGAGGGGATTGATAGGTGGGAGAGTCTACTTACGAATGTAACCTTGGAGGGAGAAAATGAGGAGAGTTATGCTAACCTCTCAAATATTGCTCAAGCCGAGTTGGAGCAGTTAATGGAGGAGGCAGATGCCGACTACTTGCTGATTTTAAATCAACACTACTTGAAATGGCAGGAAGAGCCTTTGCGTACGTTGTTTCATTTTGTGAGTTACTCGCTTTATAATAAGGAGAAGGAAGAGATAACCAGAGGGCACAACTACTTTACTTGCATGAAGCCCGAGAATGAGATGCAGCTGCGTAAATCAAGCCGAAAAAGTTCTTCTAAAATAGCCTTGGCTATTACTAAGAATGTAACAACTAAATAATTCAAAAAACTTAGATGAAAACAATGGTTAAATGGGCGGTAGTTATGCTATCGCTACTATTAGTGTGCCCTGGTGTGAATGCACAGGGATTAAATCAAGCTACTATTAATGGGGTAGTTACCGACGAAAATGGCGAGGGAGTAATTGGCGCAACAATACAGGTGCGCAATGAATCGACTGGTTTCCATACGGGAGTAGTTACCAATTATAATGGCGAATACCTCATACAGCAGCTTCCTTTGGGAACCCCTTACTCTGTTACGGCTACCTATGTAGGTTATGGCGAACAAAAGAAGAGGGGTTATTCGCTTAACCAAGGTGATGTGTTGCGTATCGATTTTAAGATGCAAGAAGAGGGGGTGGTTATGCAAGCGGTAGAGATTGTGGCGAACTCACTCAAGAATACCCTACAAACTACGGGGGCTGCTACTTCGGTAACGGCGCGCGATATAGCCAAGCTACCGGTTAATGGACGTAACTTTACTTCGTTAATGGATTTGTCTCCACTTAGCACTGGTAATAGTCTTTCGGGGCAATTAGCCTCTTCGACCAACTTTACAATTGACGGTATGTCGGCCAAGAATCCTACTTCGGGTGGTACAACCAATCGCAATGGGGGGCCGTACGCTATCTCTATGGAGGCAGTGCGTGAGTTTAAAGTGGTAACGAATCAATACGATGTAACGAATGGTCGTGCAGGAGGTGGATCAGTTAGTACCGTTACTAAATCGGGTACCAATACGTTGGGCGGTAGCGCTTTTGTGTATGGACGTGCCGATTGGTTATCTAGTCCTTATGATATTCGTGGAAACAAACGTACAGCCGATTTTTCGACCTATCAATATGGTTTTTCTTTGGGTGGTCCCATTATTAAGGACCGTGCTCACTTCTTTATTACATGGGACCACCAAGATGACTCGCGCCCTATTTATATAGCCGATCTTCAGGGTGCAGCCGATGAGAAGCGTTATAACTTGACAACCGATACACGTGATCGTTACTTAGATATAGCTCGTAGTAAGTATGGAGTAGCATCGACCGATCAGTTTGGTGCTTTTGATAAGAAGCAAGGAACCGATGCTATTTTTGCTCGTATTGATTGGCAGTTGAATCCCACTAACTTGTTGACTATTCGTAATAACTATGTGAATGATCGAAACAACCAGGCTTTAGGCGATAATAGCACTATCAATATTTACGAAGTATATGGTGATGTGAAATCAATCGATAACAGTTTTATGGCTTCGCTACGTAGTGTATTAGGCCCTCGTACTACCAATGAGTTGAAGTTGCAGCATCTTTATACACTCGAGGAGAGTACTCCTAACAAGCAGTTGCCTATCGAAAATATTCCACGTGCTATTGTAGAGCGTGTAGAGTCGACTATTGATGACAAAAGTGTTTATACAACCATTCAATTGGGTGGGCAACGTTACAGCCCTGAGAATTTTTACAACAATGTATTCCACTTGGTCGATAACCTTTATTACAACACAAACAAAGTAAACTATACATTTGGTCTGGATATGATGTATAGTAATATGGATTCTCGCTATGGTAGTGAGGCGAATGGCCGCTTCTACTTTACAGGATTGGATAATTTTGATGCATTAACTCCGTACCGTTATGTACGTGAAGTCTACTTAGATCCTGCGCAACGGGTGACACAAAACATTATTAATGCAGGTGCTTATGCGCAATTGCAAACTAAACTGTTTAAAGGTTTTGACCTAATGGCAGGTTTGCGTTTGGACCAAGCCTCTTATCTTAACAAAGGAAATTACAATGAATTAGTTGATAGAGAGCTAGGTTTACGTACGGACAATGGATTGGCTACCTTTCAGGTGCAGCCTCGTCTACAGATAACTTGGGATATCAATGACAAACACAAAGATGTGATTCGTTTTGGAGCTGGTATCTTTGCTTCGGATATTAATAACTATGCTATGATTAATAACATGGTATTTGATGGAACCAAGGTTGTATCTATTGACCTTCAAGGAGATCTTGTTCCTACACCCGACTTTGAAAGCTATCGCAAGGATCCATCTACTGCACCGGGTATTGACTTATTGAATAATCCCGAAATAGCTAAACAAGCGGTATCGACTATTAATATGAATGGAGCAAATGCTAAGGTGCCTGTGGTATACAAAGCTAACTTATCGTATACACATTTCTTTAGTGATCGTTTGAAAGTGAGTGTAGGTGGATATATGACTTTGGGAAGAAATAACTACATGTATTTAGATCGTAATATGGTAGACAATCCTTACTTCCGAATTGCTGCAGAGGCAAATAGAGGGGTTTATGTACCTGCTTCGACCATTGCAGCCAACGGAACATCCGACTGGCAAGAGGGACGCAAGAGTAAAGAGGTAGGTCGCGTATTGGAGCTAGTAAGCGAAGGAAAGGTGAACCAATTTGCTTTTGTTGTTGATGGTACTTGGAGATACTTTAAAGATGGTGAAATTTCATTTAGCTATACTTGGAACGATACCAAAGATAATACTTCGTACAACGGTAATGTAGCTAATTCTGCTACGCTTTCGCAAATGGTAGTGGATGATCCGCGCAACTTAGATAAGATGACCTATTCAAATAATCAATTCCGCCACAAGGTAGTTGTTTATGGTACAGCACCCACTTTCTGGGGTATTAGTGCGGGACTTCGTTTCTCGGGTATAGGTGGAACGCGCTACTCGCTAGGGGTGAATGGCAATATGAATGGCGATTTTGTCTCTTCGAATGATTTGGCATATGTTTATAATCCCTACGATGCAGCTACTCCCGAATACTTAAAGGAGGCTATCATGGGTATTCTTGAAAATCCGAATGCCGAGGAGAGTGTGAAAGAGTATATTCGTAGTAGCTTTGGTCAAATAGCCGAAAGAAATGGTGGCGTTAATGGATTTTATGGTACATTTGATTTGAGATTGGCAAAGAAGTTCAAGGTTTACAAAACGCAAAATCTAGAGTTGTCTGTCGATATCTTTAATGTAGCCAACCTATTGAATAAAGAGTGGGGATCGGGACGTAACTTAGGCAAGCAAAACATCTACTCTATCAAGAGTTTTGACCAGGAGAAGAAGGAGTTTGTATACAATGTAAATGCGAACACAGGAGTCTCTAATTACAATGGTAACCCTTACCAAGTACAAATAGGTTTACGTTACGCTTTCTAATGTGTGAAGAATAATTGAACGTTGAATCATTTTCTAAGTTATCGAGTTGCCACTATGGTGACCTGGTAACATTTAGGGAGTAGTATAAATGGTGGCGTGCCACTTTAAAATAGATAAAAGAATGAATAAGGTAAAAATGATAGCAGCTGCCCTACTACTTTTTTGGGGGTGTGAAAGTGTTGCTGCACAGACTCGAGTGATAGCTCACCGTGGTTTTTGGGATTGCGAGGGGTCGGCACAGAACTCCATTACTGCTTTGCAGAGAGCTGCAGAGGCTAAGGTGTATGGTAGCGAATTTGATGTGTTGATAACCAAAGATGGTATACCCGTTGTGAATCACGATGCCGATATTCAAGGGTTTGTGATTGAAGAGAGTAACTATGCAGTAATAAAGGATTTGAAGCTGAAGAATGGTGAAGTAATTCCTACTGCAAAAGCTTACCTAGAGGAGGGTAAGAAATACCCCGAAATGCAGCTTGTATTGGAGATAAAGCCTCACAAAGAGAAAGTGAATGAAAATCGTGCTGTAGAGGTGCTTGTGGCCATGGTTGCCGAAATGGGGCTTACTAAGCAGGTGGAGTATATCTCATTTAGTAAGAATATCTGTGAAGAGTTAGTTAAGATTACTCCTGAATCGAATATAGCCTATCTTACGGGCGATTGGACTCCTATGCAAGTAAAGGAGAAGGGAATGAATGGAATTGATTTTCACCATTCACTCTTCTATAAGAATGACCATTGGATAAAAGAGGCTCACACTGCAGGTATGAGTGTGAATGTATGGACGGTTAATAAGGAGGAGGATATGCGCCATTTTATAGCGCAAGGTGTGGACTTTATTACAACAGATAAACCACTTGAATTGCAACAATTACTCAAATAAATACAACTAGTTTTTTTATAATTGATAGAGGGATATCTCTCATTCCCTCTTTTCTTGTTGATTTCTCCTTCGGTGCAAGTGATTTGTACCGAAGGGGAACTTTTTTTTATTGAATGGGTAGCAATAGGGGAAGTGCTACAAGTAGCTCTTCGAAAGAGTTATAACGGTGTGTGATATGCTGCCAAGTAAGGTAGATATCTTGTGCCGAGTTTACCACCAAATGGGGGAGGTGATTACTTTCTGCTTTTTGGGGCAGGCAGGCATAATTGTGGCGGTTCAGGGCATTCATACTCCAGTGTTGTAGCAGTTCATTGGCGGCCCAAATAGTAATCTCTTGTTGGCAGGTTACCTCTGGATAGAATACGCCGTGGTTGTAATCAAAGCGAATGTGGGGATGCTTAAAGAGTGCTTCCATACGGTGGTTTAGAATAAGGTCTTCGGTTACGCCACACACCAATCCCTGTTCTTTAGATAGTAACCATAGTTTGTCCGAAAGTACGAGCGCCTGTTCGATGTCGTGGGTAGAGAGTAAAATGGCTTTTTGTTGGGTGATGGCTAGTTTGTGCAGCAGTGTCATAATTTCAATGCGGCTTACTACATCTAGAAAGGCGGTGGGCTCATCGAGTAAGATAAGGGGACACTCTTGTACCAGGGCTTTGGCTATCATCACCTTTTGGCGTTCTCCATCAGATAGTTCGGCTGTGTAGCTAGTTGCTTTGTGGGCAATGCCAACTGCGGTGAGTGATTCTTCAATAACGAGGTGGTCTTGTTTGCTAAGTCGACCAAAGAAGCCTGTATGGGGCTGACGACCTAGGGCTACCAGTTCATATACGGTAAGGCCACCTGCTTGGGTTTTATCCGTTAGTACCACTCCAATGGTGCGCGAACGCTCCTTCTCGGTGAGTGTAGCAAGGGGTTTATCTCCAATAAGCAGTTCTCCTGCTAAGGCGGGTTGTGTAGCCGATAGGGTGCGTAGCAGGGTCGATTTGCCTGTACCATTAGCCCCTAGTAGGCAGGTGAGTTCGCCTGGAAAGAGTTGGAACGAGAGATTCTCGTGTACCCGATTTTCACCTTTACCTGTTCGGTATCCGATGGTGAGATCATGGGCGGTAATAACGGCAGCTGGCTTCATTTATTGGAAATATTGTATTTTGCGTTGGTTGATAATAACATATAGAATAACGGGTGCACCTAATAGGGGAGTAATGGCATTGAGGGGGATGATGCTGGTTTCGCTGGGCAATACGCAGACCAAGTTGCACAACAGGGCTACTGCACCTCCCATCAATAGGGTCATGGGGAGCAGGGAGTTGTGGTTGGAGGTGCCTAACCAGAGCCGAGCGATGTGGGGAACTGCCAATCCTAGAAAGGAGATGGGGCCACAAAAGGCAGTAGTTACGGCGGTAAGTAATCCGGTGGTTACCAACAGAAGATTACGTGTACGCTTAATGTTGACTCCTAAATTTTCGGCATAGCGTGTTCCCAATAGCATGGCATTGAGTGGTTTGATAAGCAGAATAGAGAGGAGAAGCCCACTCACTGTTAAGAGGGCAAAATAGGGGAGTTGCTGAAGGGATACCCCACTGAAATTACCCATTCCCCAAATCATGTAAGATTGTACCCCTTCGGCTGTAGAGAAGAAGTTGAGTAGGGAGATGGCCGAAGTGGTCATGTACTCTATCATCATCCCCATAATGAGCAGCATCACATTGCTCTTGATAAGTGTCGATAGAAAGAGAAGGCTGCCCATAACTACCATGGCACCTATAAAGGCTCCTATCACTACGGGCAAGAAGCCTGATAGGGTGAAACTTCCAGCTGCTAGTGTACCGCCACCTGCTAGCATGACTAAGGCTACCCCAAGGCTAGAGCCCGAGGTAATGCCCAGAATGGAGGGGCCAGCAAGGGGATTGTTAAAGGCGGTTTGTAGGAGGAGCCCCGATACGGCGAGGGTGCCTCCACAGAGCAAAGCGGTAAAGGCTTGGGGGACTCTGGACTCCCAGATGATAAAAGACCAACTGTTTCGCTCTACCTCATTTCCTAGGAGGGAGTTCCAGACAGCCTTGGCAGGGATGGGGACGGAACCTATTAATAAATTTGCGATGAATAGGGCCAAAATAAGTGCGAGCAATAGTAGCCCGTAGTAGATGGTTTTATGTTTCATGTTTTTTTTGCAACAAAGCACTCCAACTAGCCATCGAGGGTGGTTGGAAGTGCTTCTTCTTACTCTATGGTGGAGTGGATATGGTTTTATTCTGCTAAGGTACTGAAATATTTTAATTCGTAGTGGGGTAAGAGGGTAGGATGGAATATTTTTATGAACTCTTGTAAAATTACATCGGGCCGGAAGGGAGACTCTTCGTAAAAGGGGATGTAATGGGTATTGCAGCCGTAGATGTGGCGCTCTTTGTAGGCTTTAAAACCAGCATAGGGGGCAAAATCCTCTTTTAGCTCTTTGTAGCTTTTATTGGCTGGTTGATTGTACCGAATAATCCAATAGTCGGCCGACTCTCCTCTCTCGAACATCACTTCGAAGGAGGTGGGGAGTGATCCGCTGCGTTTGTCTTCCTTAAAGAGGTAATCGGCACCTGCATCGGCATAGTACTTGGCGGTAGTGCTGTTACCACCGGCTGTATACCAAGTTGAACTGCTTTTGAGATCGCTCATAACGGTGGGACGGTAGGTAACTTGTTGTGCCATTGTTTTGAGCTGTTGGTAGTTGGTCTCGACTTGCGTAAAGAGCTCTTTTGCTGCTTCCTCTTTTCCTACAAGTAGGCCGTAAAAGAGCATCCACTCGGCACGGCCCAAGGGAGAGGTCTCCATATAGTCGGCGCACTCTATGAGGGGGATGTTGAGTTTCTCTATTCGTCCGTATCCTCCGCTATTTTCGAAGGGGGAGAGAAGAATTGCATCGGGATGTAAATCAATCATTTTCTCAATATTGGGGGACATACTATCTCCCATATCAGCTAGTTCTCCTGCTGCTTGGCGCTCGTGAATAATGGGGAGTTTGATGTAATTTAAATCGCATACGCCGGCAATGTTTTCGATGGCTCCTAGCTGATTGAGAAGGCTACAGTGCACAGAAGAGTAGATCACCATTTTGGTAAGCGGTGTGCGTAGTAAGGTGCCTTTGGGTAACTGTGCGGGTAGAGGTAGCTCTTTGTCAACCAATACATAGGTGTGAAGGATTTCTCCCTCTTTCCAAGGATTTTTGAGTTCTACAACGGTACAATCACGTTGTTTACTGATGATTATTTGTTCGGCATGTTGCATGGGAAGTTTTTCCCCTTGCGTAGAAATGGAGGTGCTTTTGCCTCCTCTGCCACAG
The DNA here is from genome assembly GCA_051648565.1 of Phocaeicola sp. Classification (GTDB taxonomy): domain Bacteria; phylum Bacteroidota; class Bacteroidia; order Bacteroidales; family Bacteroidaceae; genus Phocaeicola. Next base: position 57,699 of record JBOFFJ010000003.1, read on the forward strand.
GCAGAGAGAAGCAGAAGCACCATTACTATTTTGGCAGATAGTAAGTAGGTATATAATTTATTCATAATTTATTGGGTGACAAAGTGGATATTTCGTGGCGAAATACCTGTTTCAATCTTCTTTTTAAAAGCTCCTGATGGGGTGAAAATGTAGAGGTCTCCCAATGAGCCATAGGTTTCATCGCCTATGTAGATATCGCCTGTAGTAGGGTGTAGTGCTACGAAAGTAGGGCTGTTAAACTGACTCAAATCAATGGGAAGTATCTCTTCCTTTTTAGTAACTAAATCATATTGAAAAATTTTGTGGGTATCTGGTAGGCTATATTCGGCATAGAGCACCACCATTTTCTCTCCACTAATGGCCATGTAGGTGCCGTTGCAGAGTTCGGTTACTTCGTGAGTGGAGGTATTAATGCGTTGCACTGTTTGGTAGACCCACTCCTCTTGGGGTATCCATGCAGATCCTGCATAATTGCCGTTTGATACTACGTAGACATCTCCATCGGGAGCGGTTACGATTTGTGAGTAGGGATTGAGTTTAACTGCTATTTCTTTCTCCTTTTTAAAGGTAGCAATCGATACTACACTTACACTCTTGCCACTACCATTGGCAAAGTAATCCGATTGATTGATGTATAGTTTTCCATTGGCATAAGTGAGTGCTTCGGGGTAGCCACCCAGTGTTAACCTCTCTGTTATCTCTAGTGAGAGAGTGTCAAGTCTAGAGAGGGTGCCATCTTGTGCTGTAAAGTAGACATATCCATCGGTAGCTGTAAGGTAACGTGGGTTGATGGGTTGCCCTTGTTCGTTGGTGAGTTGGATAGGGTCTTTGACTCTTTTTCCTTTCTCATCTACAATCTCTATTTTGGCCGATGTAGTACATGCAATGTAGCGTTTAGTTCCATATACGCATAGGTGCTCAGGGTCGCCAATTCCGATTCCATTTGCTGTTCTAAAAAGATCATTACCAAGGGTCTCAGTTGTTAGATCCAGCCATTGGATAGTTCCGTTATTTTCATTCCAATTTCCAGCATTGACCAAATAGGCCCCTACAGCAGTTAGGGTAGGTTCTGTTGGAATATCTACAGGCGTGTCGTTTTTGTTACAAGCAGTGAACAATAGAGGAAGAAGGGTGTAGCAGAGTATACTGCTAAAAGAGTTTCTTTTCATAGATCTGTATTATAATTGGTAATTAATAGTTGCTTTGTAGTTACGGCCAGGCATGGGGTAGTAACGGATTATTTCGTAGTTGACTCCCCCTAAATTGAGTGCATCTAACTGGATGCGGAAGTGGTGTTTCTGCCACTTTAGCTCACGGGAGAGTGAGACTCCCCAATCGGTATAGCTTGGTATACGGTTGGAGGGAAGGTTTTGCCCCAAGGTGTATCTATGGGATGCATAGAGAAGGTTGCAAGTAAGAGTGCCATAGGGGCTCTCTATACTTAAACTACCCGAACCTGAATGTTTGGGAGTATAGACTATTTGATTTCGATAGAGTTTGGAATTGGGGTCGGTTATATCTTCGGCAATCATGAGGTTGTAGTTGCCCGATAGGTGAAGACGATACTTCTCTGTAACTGCTATTTCACTCCTTAGGCTTACATCGGTTCCCCAAGTCTCTACTTCGCCTAGGTTGCTCATTTTCCAGATAAACAGGGTAGGAACGGCTACAATCTTGTCCGAAATTCGGTTGTAGTACCCATCTAGGGTGAGATTTAGTTGCTCTAACCAGTGGTAAGAGGGGGTGCTCCAAGTAATGCCGATGTTCCACTGACGAGTGGTCTCAGGGCGTAAACTGCGGTTGCCTACCTGTGTATAATAGAGGTCGTTAAAGGTAGGGGTGCGGTAGATATCTTGGTAAGAGGTGCGCAAGCGCAGGGGGGCATGAAAAGGTTTGATCGAAAAGCTAATGCTGGGGGATAGGCGTTTTCGGTCGGCAGCTGCTTCTCCACTCTCTACGGTTTCACTGATGTAGGTGTAGAGCAAGGAGGCGGTTGCGGTAAGCCAATGGTTACGGTAGTGTGTAGCCACGGCTGTGAGGGAGGTGATGCGTTGGGGCGACTGGTTGTTGTATAGGCTGGTAGCCAATTTAGTTGTGGCCAAATCTTGCGCCAGCGAAAGGGAGACTCCTTTATAGGGCTGGTGCCACAAGGTGGTGGATAGGTACCCCTCTTGTTGGCGAAAGCTTTGGTCGGTAATGCCTGAAGCTTGTGTGTTGTAGTAGCGATTCCAGCTGTAGTTATACTTTCCATTAAGCTGCCACTTCCAGTTGGGATGCCACCTGTTTTGGTAGTTAAACTGACCAAAATAGTTGCGGTCATACAACCGTTCGGCTGCATAGGGGTTGTCGAAAATAACTCCTCCAGGGAGTCCTCTTTGCGAGTCAAACAGGTAACCCTTTACCTTTAGTTGTTGTTGCTCGGTTAGTTGTGCAAAGAGGTTTACCTCGGCACGGTAGCTCTCGATATCGCTGTTGTTTCGCTTCTCATTAATTACTTGATTACCATTCGAGAGTTGGAAAGGGTAATTCCCATCGGCTCGTTGATACTCTACCGACCCCGAGAGGGTGAAATGTTGATTTAGTTTTTGGGCATAGTAAACCGAAGGATTGAGGTAACCAAAAGAGCCTCCTCTGAGGGTGGCACTTAATTGATAAGGGGTGGTTAGTAGCTGGGGCGATTTGGTTTCGATGCTTAATACGCCTGCCGATCCAAAGGCACGAGCGGTTTGAAATATTTGATCGGACTGACCTATTTGTAGGGTCAGTGAGGATACTTGTTCTAGCGAGAAGCGAGAGATATCTACTTGGCCCGATTGGGCATCGCTTATGGCTACCCCATCGTAGAGTACAGCGGTGTGTTGTGCTCCCATGCTACGTACGGAGACGGTTTTTAGCCCTCCTATGCCTCCATAATCTTTGATCGTGGTTCCTGCAAAGTGGCGCACTGCATCGGCCACTTCAATGCTACCCATGCGCAGCATTGCCTCGCGCTTGAGTTGTTGGGTAGGGGCAGTGGTTAGTACAGCCGCCGGTGCCCTACGTGCCGAAACGGTTACGTTGGGAATTTGATGTGTTTTATGGGTAAGTGTGTCGGGCTGTTGCTGTGCCGCCAATGGCGTTGCTGTGCCGCTTACTACGATTACCCATGAAAGGCAAAGCCGAAGCATTCGGTTCCTTCTCATGTTGATCAAATTAAATCGATATCGATAATGTGTTCCTCTATTGGCTCTTTCCACGAAAGCCCAGAGTATGGCTCTGTTTTGCAGGTCTTCTGACTTACTCGGAGTTGCTTGCCTTCCCACCTGAATCTATCTAGGCAGTGGCATGAGTGATAAGCAACTCATTTTGATGAGTTTACAGCAGCGGGACTGTTCAGGATTTTCACCTGATTCCCTTTTCATCCGTACCTCGCTAATGGAGGAGTGGGAACAAAACATTGCAAATGTAGGTGAAAAGGATGAAAAAGAAAAGGATTGCCCTGTTATTTTCATAACAAAACAATCCTTTTCTTGGGAGAACCACCTAATTATTAGGAAACTATTCCCATCCTTTCTCAATATTGGCTGCTATCTGTTTGATTAACTCTTGGCGTGCTTCCTCCGAGGACCATGCAATGTGTGGAGTAGCTACGAGTTTCCAAGGTTGCACCATTTGGTAGAGTGGATGATTTTCTTCAATGGGCTCTTGCTGAAAGACATCGACTCCTGCACCTGCTAGCGCATCTTTGTCTAGTGCCCTAATAAGTGCTCCTTCATCTACAATTCCTCCACGTCCTACATTAATTAGATAGGCAGTGGGTTTCATTTGCGCCAGCTCAGCTTCTCCCATCAAATTGCGGGTTTGTTCATTGAGGGGGGCATGAATGGAGAGGATATCAGATGTGGCTAGTAACTCATGAAGTGGGAGGCAGGGGTAGGGTTGCTCTTGATTCTTTCCCGAGGTAGAGTAGTAGGCTACTTCGGCTCCAAAGGCTTGTGCTACGGTGGCTACCCCTCGACCGATATTTCCCATACCGATAATGCCCCATCGCATGCCTGCTATCTCTTTAAAGGGTCTGCCGTGGTGGAATTGTCGTTTTTCGTTGCTCCAACGACCACTTTTTACAAACTCATCGTAGTAATGGGTTTGCTGCATTAGGGCTAGTAAGAGGCTTATGGTGGTTTGAACAACTGATTGTGTGGAGTAGTTGATGGCATTGCGCACGAGGATGCCGCGCTCTTGGGCTGCTATTAGGTCAATATTATTGACTCCTGTAGCTGCTACACAGATAAGCTTAAGTTGAGGCAGTTTTTCCATTGTGGCAGCATCAATCACTACTTTGTTGGTAATAAGAACTTCGGCTTGGGCAGCGCGTTCTAGCAGTTGGTGTGGCAGTGTGTTTTCATACTCGGTGTAGTTGCCTAATGTACTGAATGATTCAGTACTTGTGTTGGCTATGGAGTAGCGATCTAAGAAGACGATATTCATGTGGATTATTTTAAAGAGTTTTATTTATGTACAAAAGTAGTCGTTTATTACAGATTCTATCTCTTCATTTTCAAATAAAAGAGTGTAGACTACTATAATTAGCTCTATTTAGCGATCTTCTTGATTGCTTTTTTATCTAACTGTAATACAGTGTTTTGTATTTGGTCTTCCTCTTTCGTTTTTTGTTTTTTGTTTTTTTTTCTCAATATAAAGCAGCATTTTCTCTTTTAAACCGTTTATTTGTAAGAGACTTATTCACGAATATGCTGTATTATGAAACAAATGACCTATTTACTGATACTTTTCTTTACTATGAACGGTACACATTCTTTGTTGGCACAGAGTTACGATACTTTGTGGAAGCGGGTAGCCGATTTTGAGAAGAGAGACCTGCCCCAGTCGGCACTAAAGGAGGCAACTCTAATTTATGAAAAAGCCCAAGAGGAGCAGCAGCTCCCGCAGATGATGAAGGCTTACTTAACTGCTATGCAGTATCGGTCGCGCATCTCGCCCGATAGTTTACCACTAGACCGACAAAAGCTACTTCAGTGGGCTGAGCAGAGTCAACGAATCGAAGAGAAGGCAATTCTTTTCTCCATCTTGGGAGAGATAACGCCCCGTTCGGATCAAAAGATAGCTTATGACTATATGGTACGTTCGTTGCAGCAACCACAAGAGTTGCTAAAAATCTCTGCCAACTCCTACTTACCATTGGTCGAACAGGGAGAGAGAAGCGAGCGATACGGTGCCAATAACCTATACGATTTAGTAGCCAGACGTGCCTTAGATTGGTTGCAAAGCAATCAGTGGAGTTTGGGCTCATTGGGCCCACAGAGCTATACACTGCCCGATACCGTTACCACCTTTGCCACTTTTGTAGAGGCTGAGTTACTACCAGCTTCTCCATACGATGGAAAGGTGTGGGCGCTGCAAATTTATCAATCACTTCTTCATGCTTATCATTCAGCGGAGCAGCAATCGGCTTGGTTGCTAACTGCTATGGATGCATGGAGTTACCTGAAGGAGCAGCTAAACTTTCTTACGTCGCCCGAAGCGTATGCTAATGATCTTATTAGTTGGAGCGAACGCTACAAAGAAGAGCCAGCTACTGCCTATCTCTGTGCAGAGCTGGCCTCTCATTACATGGCTCAACAAAAAATGGTTGAGGCGCTTAAATGGGTCAAGATAGGTATGCAACGCTATCCCAAGAGTGAAGCGCTTAATAAGCTTAAGAATCTAGAGCAACAGGTTGTTGAGCCCTCTTTGTCGGCTCAGTTTCCTCCTCTTTATCCCGGTGTAGCACAGCAGGCTACCCTTACTTACAAGAATCTGACGCAACTTTCGCTTGCCTTCTATCGCTTAAACTTGCCTGTTACTTCGCCGCTGTTGCAGGATGCAACGCACTTTTCGGCTGCACAAATCAAAAAGCATGGGGTGTTGGAGCGTAAGCAACAGCTCTCTTTGCCAGCTACTCCCGATTATTTGCCAGCAGAGCAAGCATTCACCATTGAGCCCCTTCAGCCCGGTATTTATCTGGTACAGGCTATCGATGCCAAGAATCAGCACCTTACTGCAGCTACCTTTCTTTATGTAAGTAGCTTGAAGGTGATTCACCGCAACCTACCCAATGGGGAAAAAGAGATGGTGGTGGTCGATGCGGAGAGTGGACACCCTGTAAAGGGGAGTGAGGTGGTTACCTTTACCCGTCAGGATAATCTTTTGATTCCTGCCCAACGCTATGGCGTAAACGACGAAGGGGTGGCTCATTTGGGTTTTATAGAGCGCTATTCACTCACTTATCATGTAGTTACTCCGCGCGATAGTTACATGCCTGTAACTACCCTTTGGGATATAGTAAGGCGGAAACCTGGCTTGCTAACCACACGCATAGAGGATAATGATGCTACCAAGGGGGGGAGTGAACTCCTTGCATCAGAGCAGTACAAGGAGCAGATTGAGCTATTTACCGATCGCGGTATTTATCGCCCGGGCCAAACTATTCAGTTAGGAGGAGTTCTCTACAAGCAGTTGGGTGATGATACCCAGACAGTGATGGGAAGAGAACTCGAGGTGCGTCTCTTTGATAGTAACTACCAAGAGGTGGCTACCTTAAAGTGCAAAAGCAACCGATACGGGTCGTTTGGTGGAGCCTTTACGCTACCTACCTCTTTGCTACCAGGTCGTTTTACCATTCAAGTGGAGAAACAGCGTCGTACAGTCGTGGTAGAGGAGTACAAGCGTCCTACCTTTGATGTGAAACTAACTCCGCCTACGGTGGGCTATAAAGCAGGCGATTCAATTGCTCTCTTTGGGGTGGCAAAAACTTATAGCGAGGTGCCGGTAGCCCATGCGTCGGTTACTTATCAAATAGAGCGTTCGGGCTCTTGGCGCTGGTTTGGCACTCGTGCTTCGTGGAGTGGAAAGACGGTAACCGATAGCCAAGGTAATTTTACCATTCCCGTGCAACTCTTGTTGGATCCTTCGGATAGTTATGCACCTTGGTTCTACAACTTCCGCATAACTGCTACGGTAACGAGTGGTGCAGGCGAGAGTCAAGTGGGTAGTTACGGATTGCCGTTGGGCAAAACCGCTTGGGTTATGGAGCTCGAGGGGTGGAATGCGAGTCGTTGCGAAGAGCAATTCGCCTCGAATAGGATTGTGAATAATCCCAGTCAGCCAACTGCTACCAGCCAGCTTTGGAAGGAGCAAGAAGAGCAACTCACCATTAAGTTGACCAACTTGGTGGGTGAGCCTATAACCAAAGAGGTGGCTTATGCCATTTATACAACCACTCTGGGTGGGAAGAGAGAGAAACTGCTTTTGCAAGGAGAAGTTGTAGCCAATCTACCTTTTACCCTTCCCAAAGTGCATCAGCTACCTAGTGGTAAATACCTTCTCGTAGCTTCGATTACCGATGAAATGGGTCAGAAAGTGACACAAGAACGTAGCTTTATACTCCTTTCGAAAAATGAAAAGAGTCTTCCATTCTCCGCCGATAGCTGGTTCTCCCAAGTAGGAAGCGAGTTTAACGAAAAACAACCAGTTGCCCTCTATGTAGGAACTAGTCAGCAAGATGTCTACCTGATGTACGATCTTTTTGCAGGCGATAAGCTTATTGATAGCCAACGCATCTTGCTTTCGGATTCGATTGTGAAGTTTGAGTACCCTTACCAATCTGTTTATGGCGAGGGTATACGAGCCACGTTTGCTTTTGTAAAGCAGGGTCAACTCTATAGTTATGTGGCCGATGTGCTAAAACCACAACCCGAGAAACGATTGAATGTGACGTGGGAGAGTTTCCGCAACTACCTTAACCCAGGTAGTCAAGAGGTATGGAAGCTAAAGGTGACCCATCCCGATGGAACGCCTGCCGATGCTGCGCTAATGGCTACCCTATACGATGCTTCGCTCGAGGCATTGGCCTCTCATGCATGGGGTGCCCAACCTAGGTTTACTCGCTTCTTGCCTGCTGTATGGTGGAATCAAGAGGTGCGTAATGCCATCTACCTTTCGTTGCCATATAAAATGAAGCGTTGGGAGGAGGCTTTTTCTACTTACAACGAACTACGTATACCCGACGAACTAAAGGAGAACAATCGTATTTGGGTTCGAGGGGTCCGTTCAAGTAATAGTATCGCCGATGGTATTAATGGGGGGATGCCATCGCTCTCCAATGTTGTTGCCAAAGAGGCTCTTTATGATGCTGTAGAGCAACAAGAAGCATCGCTTCTACCTGTGAATCCCTCCGTACAACTTCGTCAGCATTTTGCCGAGAGTGCCTTCTTCTATCCTTCGCTTCAAACCGATGCCGATGGGGTGGTTACCCTTACATTCACCTTGCCCGAGTCACTTACTACGTGGAAATTCAAGGGATATGCCCATACCTCATCCATGGAGAATGGGGTGATAGAAGAGGAGATTGTAGCAACTAAGAAGGTGATGCTCGAGAGCAACCTGCCTCGTTTTGTGCGAGCAGGCGATAGTATGGAGTTTGTGGCAACGGTGATGAATCGTTCCGACCAACCCATCAGTGGTACGGTACGTATGGAGCTATTCCAGCCCGAAACCAATAAGGTGGTGGCCAGCAAGCGACTCTCTTTCAAGGCCGATTCATTGGAGTCGGTTCACCTCTCCTTCTCTGTTACGGTAGCGAAGGAGGAGCGTCTGTTGGCTTGCCGATTGGTAGCCGAGGGGAAAGGATTTAGCGATGGCGAACAGCGCTACCTACCTGTTTTGAGCGACAAGCAGTGGGTGACCGAAACCATCCCTTTTTACATCAATCAGGCTGGCACGCAAACTATTGCACTCAATCAACTCTTTAATAGGGGGAGTGCAAACCTAACCAACCAGCGTCTTACACTCGAGTTTACAGCACATCCTATTTGGTATGTGGTGCAAGCGCTTCCGTTATTGGCTACTCCCACTACGGACGATGGTATGGCATGGGCTGCAGCGCTCTATGCAGCGACTCTTAGTAACCAGATTATCAGTAGCCATCCTCAACTCAAACAGGTAATAGCCTCTTTGCAGGCAACAGGTAGCTTAGATGAGAATCGTTTCTGGAGTGAGTTGCAGAAAAATGGGGAGTTAAAAGGAACGCTCTTTAGCGAAACTCCATGGCTCCAACAAGCTACTGATGAGGCAGAGCAGCGCCGCCGATTGGCTACCCTGCTTGATGTGAATGGAGTAGCCCAACAACAGCGCACGGCTATTCAGCAGTTGCAGCAGTTGCAACAGGCTGATGGTAGCTTTAGTTGGTATCCAGGGATGGGAGGGAATGGTTATGTAACCACCTACATCGCTCAACTTTTGGTACGTATGCAACTCGTTGCACCTATCCAGAACCAGGCGGTTGAGGCTATGTTGGCACAGGCCATGAGTTACCTACAAGGAGAGGTATCCAAAGAGTATCTCCAATTGAAGGAGAAGAAGAATAGTAATCAGCAGGCCTCTTCTTCTACGCAACAATCTCTGCAAGAAGCTTCTCTGCCATCCAACTCTTCGGGTCAATTGCCTCTGCAACAACTCTCTTCGCAAGCGGTGAACTACCTCTACCTCTGCTCGCTTAATAAACAGTGGATAAAAGATGTTGCCATGCATAACTATTTGGTCAAGATGTTGGCTAGTCACCCCTTACACTACTCCATCGAGGAGAAAGCTACTGCAGTGGTTATTCTACAAGCAGCAGGCGAGAGTAAGGTAGCTCAATCGTTACTTGCTTCTATCCTAGAGTACAGTGTTTCGACTCCCGAAATGGGGTGTTACTTTGATACGAACCGAGCCCATTACAGCCCATTCGATCACAAAATACCTACACAAGTAGCCGTTATCGAGGCGATTCAGGTGATGGGAGGAGAGAAACAGGTCGTTGAAGAGTTAAAACAGTGGTTGTTGCAACAGAAGCAGAGCCAACTTTGGTCCAACTCTATGGCTACAACCGATGCTATTTACGCATTGCTTCAAACTCAAGCAGAGCTTGATGCACTACCTAACAAGGTAACTTTCCAACTTGGTAAGGAGGAGCTAGCCTCTGCTGGACAAAATCCATGGGGCTATACTAAGCAGACTATTCCAGTAGAGAAGGGTATGCCAAAGGTGTTGCAGGTAACCAGTGAAAAGAAGTCGCTTGGTTGGGGAGCCATTTATGCTCAGTACCTTGCTCCAATAGCCGATATTGTAGGACAAAGTAGTGGTCTACATCTTACGCGTACTTTGTTGCGTAATGGAGTTGAAGTAGTTGCTGGAGATAATTTAGAGCCGGGTGATGAGATTACTGTTCGTCTTACTCTTCGTGCCGATCGTACCATCGACTTTGTAGAGGTCAAAGAGTGGCGAGCAGCTTGTTTTGAACCACAATCTTCTGCCTCGGGTTATCGTTACCAAGGAGGTATTGGTTGTTATGCAGCCATGCGCGATGCATCGGTCTCTTTCTATCTCGACCGCCTACCCAAAGGGGAGTACCAGTTGGAATACAAAGTCTATGTAGCTCAGCGAGGTAGTTACCAAGGAGGCATTGCCACCGTACAGTCGGCTTATGCTCCTCAGTTTGCAGGACATGCTGCTGGCTATGTGGTAACGGTTCAGTAAGAATGTAAGTGGTAAGGATACTTTTCTCTTACTATACGAGACATTGCGATGATTCTATGTAGACTACTCACTAGGGTATGTTTATCTAAAATAGAGAGTTTACCGTTGTTACAGCATTTGTAACAGCGGTAAACTTGTTAAAGAGAGAAGTTCTTCACCAGATATTGATTCAATTTACCTTACCTAATCTATTTTTTACTATTTAGGATGAAGTAAAATAGTAGGTTGGTAGAAAAGTGCGATAACGCTTTATTTAGTCTTGCCAAGCTGTATGCTTAAGGTGGGTTACGCTCGTCGGAGCTGGGCTCCAGCCCCTTGCTGCTAGGGCGCTTCCCAAGCGGAGAGGATGAGCTGAAAATAAATTCCCAGAAATAGCAAACTACCTATTATTCTGCTTGAGCCAGTTAATCCGCAGATCCGCAGTTACGTTGAATAGTAAAAGGTAGATAAAAGAAAAGCGCTGTAAATCTTTTGATTTACAGCGCTTGCTGATTACGCACGGGAGGAGAGGCTCGAACTCCCGACACCCGGTTTTGGAGACCGGTGCTCTACCAACTGAGCTACTCCCGTAATTGCAATGCAAAGGTACACTATTTTTTTAATTAAACAAATAGTTTAGTGAAAATAATAGTGATTTTAAGTAAAAAACAGTCTAAGAGGAATGAAAAATGCAAAGATATTGTTTCATTCTTTCTAGTAATGAATGGCCTTCTTTGATTTTTATTGTGATTTCTCTAATTCTCAATGGTAAAAAGAATGTACTTTTTAGGGGTAACTGTATATGAAGTTAAGTTATATTTTTGCAGTTATCAGGTTTAGTATTATACCAAGACTTAATATATTCAGAGATTAAAGTTCATCTGCTTAGCTGGCTTGATAGTTAGTTACCGTTGAATAGTCTACCTACATCTTACATGAATATTTAGTAAAGAGAGGTTTGTCGAAATTCAATTGAGGTAATATTAAGTAGTAACCTTTAGCTTTGCTATATTACTCTAATTTAAAAGAGCATCCTTCAATGTTTTATGTTAATAGCTCTATGATTAAGATATATAATAACTGTGTGCTAGGTAAATAAAAGACCTGCAAGTTACTATATATTATAGTAGACTTGCAGGTCTAATCTTATTTTAATCCTTTTAAGAATATCTTAAATAGCTTCCACTAATAAACGAATTCGCTTGCTGGATACCAAAGAGCAGGTTCTGCACCCATCTCAATTTCCAAAGTTCCCCCTTTCATAATGGCATCATAGGAAATATAGGGCTTCTCATACGATTCCCCATTCAACTTAATACGTTGAATGTATCGATTTACATCGGAATTATTACGAGCAACAATTTCTAAGTTATTATTGAAAACAACCTTGTCAAATAGTGGCGTACCGAACCAGAACTTACCATCAGCTGGATCTACTTGGTAGAATCCCATCGACGAAAGAATGTACCAAGCCGACATTTGACCTACATCTTCATTGCCAGAAAGTCCGTCGGGTTCTGCATGGTATAAGGTGTTTAATACCTCACGAACACGATCTGCACACTTCCAAGGCTCTCCTAGCATGGTGTAATAATACAAGATGTGGTGGCTAGGTTCATTGCCATGTGCGTATTGACCAATAAGGCCAGTAATATCGGGCGATGAGTTTTCATCCAATACCGAGCTGACCAAAAATAGCGAATCAAGTTTCTCCATAAAGGAGTCTTTGCTAGCGAAACAGTTTACAAGACCATTCAAATCGTGAGGTGCTAACCATGTATATTGCCAAGCGTTTCCTTCACAATAATCATCGGCACGGTGTGTCGAGTGGAAGGGATTAAAAGGCTCGTTGTAGCCTCCTTTCGTAGTACGACCTCTCATAAAACGAGTCGCTGGATCGAAGAAGTTACGATACGAGTGGCTTCTTTCACTGAAATAGTTATAATCGGCATCTAAACCAAGTGCTTTTGCAGCTTGAGCAGCAGCTCCGTCGGCAATGGCATATTCCATATCAAATGCCACCGACTCATTAAAAAGATCACAAGGGATGTAACCGTACTGTTTACGTAGATCCATACCACGCTCATCAAGCATAGCGGATGTTTTGATAGCTTTAAAGGCACGTTCTTTATCGAATCCGCCAATCCCTTTGACAATAGCATCGGCTACCACACAAATACCAGGATTACCCACCATACAGTCGGTCTCATTCCCCATGAGGTGCCATACAGGTAGTTTACCTTGTTGTTCTGATATGTGAATCATCGTGTTAATGATATCGGGCATCATCTCAGGATGCAAGATAGACATCAAAGGCTGTGCTGCACGGTAAGTATCCCACAAAGAAAAAGTGGTATAGTTAGTAAAGTCTGCATTGGTATAAACTTCTTTATCTGATCCTCTATAAGCACCATCTACATCACAAAATACCGAAGGGGCAATCATAGTGTGGTAAAGTGCAGTATAAAAGATAGTACGATTGGTCTCATTAGTCGTGCTAACTTTTATTTTTGTTAATTTATCTTCCCAGTCAGCACTAGCTGACTGCATAGTAGCTTCGAAATCCCAAGATGCAAGCTCTGTCTCTAAGTTTTTTCTAGCTCCTTCAATACTTACAGCCGATAAGCCGACCTTTAAAAGTACTTGTTCCTTTTCGGCTGTTGCAAAAGAGGCTCTTGCAAAAAGCCCATTTTCTGTAGTAATTTCGAATGAATCAAAAGGTTTAGAGAGTTCGGCTACAAAGAAGACGCGTTGATCATCAGCCCATCCTTTGGAGTGTCGATACCCCACAATTCGCTGGTTACCTTCGGCTTCCATGTGTGTGTCGGTTGCTTTGTCCCAACAACCTCCGTTTTGCAAGTCGAAAACAATGGCCGACTCAGCCGATTGTGGAAAGGTATAACGGTGCATACCTACACGAGCAGTGGCTGTCATCTCTGCTAGAATATCATAGCGATCTAAAGGTACAGAGTAGTAACCTGGACGTACAACCTCTTTGCTACGATTACCATACGACCATAAACCAGAGTTAGGATCTGATTGGGTACCACGTGCATAAACGACATCGCCTATCACAGGCATTACAGTAATGTCGAAAAGATCGCCAATGCCTGTACCGCTAAGGTGCGTATGTGAAAATCCAATAACGGTAGAGTCTGATTCATGGTAGCCTGAGCACCAATCCCAATCTTGTGGAATACTAGTAGGTCCTAATTGTATAAAACCAAAAGGAACATTGGCACCCACAAAAACGTGACCATGTCCACCTGTTCCAATTCGCATATCTACATAGTCCGTAAAACGTTCCTCTACATTTCTGTTGCAGCCAACAAAAAGAAAAGTAGTTAAAAATAATAATACAATTTTCATTGTTCTAATGTATTTGTTTAAGTTAAAAAACAAGGTTTTACAAAAAAAATCGCTAAGAACAAGTTCCAATAGATACAATGCATAATCGTAGATTTTCACAGTGTGTTAATACTCCAAAAGCATTGTTGTTGAGATTAAATATTGTAATAGAACAACTATTCTTTACAAAGCATTTACTCAACGCGTTATTTTTTGATAAAAAAAGCAGTCTAAATGTTGTTGCAAATTTTTAGACTGCTTGTAGTTGCGGAGACCCGACTCGAACGGATGACCTTTGGGTTATGAGCCCAACGAGCTACCAACTGCTCCACTCCGCGATATTATATTATCGTTTACGATTACAAAGGTACATTTTTTATTTGAACCTGCAACAATTTAGAGTTTACTGAATTATTATGTCTATCAGATTTTGACATTTCGTAGTCTCGTAGTTTGTTGAGATGAAGTTGTAAATAGAACCTTTTAGTTTGGAAAAATATTCCAACGAATCTGTTTCTTTAGATAGAAATAAGGTAAGAACTAGAAAAAATGATTCTTATCATAAATAATAGAGTAGTAAGCATTTTTTGTGATTTGTAAGCTCTTCAGAAAAGAGTCTACTCACCTAATCAAAAAATAAAATATTTACAATTGAGCACCAGCATCTTGGGTATTGTACTAAGTGTTGATAATACTCAGCTATTCATTCAATACCGCTGGGTGGTGTAATGGATACAATTAACTGCTAGGTTGTCTTAAATGGGATACCAAGAGGTGGAATTGAGTGGGAAGTTACTTCCTTTAATAGGGGGGTGCTGAAAAGGTAATAGGCTATTCAATCAAAGAAAAACTCTCCTGGTTTCGGATCTAGATTCCGTAGCGAGGAGAGTTCTTTCTGTTGTGAGATTACTTTTGTAGCGATTTCCTAAGATTCTTTGGTGAAGTTTTGGCCAGTTTAGTCACGGCGTCCCATGTAGATCATGATGTAGTAGACCAATGTAGCCAATGAGCCTAATGCGGCCACTACATAGGTGTAAGCAGCTGATCGGAGTGCATCTTCTGCCCCTTTGTGGTTGTAAGAGTTGGTAATGCCTGCTTTGCTTAACCAAACCAAGGCGCGGTGACTAGCGTTGATTTCTACCGGTAGCGTGATGAAGCTAAATAGCGTAGTCATGGCAAATAGAATGATACCAGCCAATAGTAGTTGTGGAAAAGAGTTGACCATCATGATTCCTCCCAACAATACCCATGTCATGATAGAGGAGGAGAACTGTACTACTGGAACCAGCGAAGAGCGCATTTTAAGCGGTGCATAAGCCGTAGCATGCTGTACAGCGTGTCCACACTCGTGTGCTGCTACTGCTGCAGCTGCCACACTGCTGCTGTTATATACCCCTTGACTTAAGTTCACTGTTTTGTTGGCAGGGTTGTAGTGGTCGGTAAGCATACCACCTGTACTAACCACTTGTACATCGTATATACCGTTGTCATTTAGCATCTTTATAGCCACCTCTCTTCCGGTCATTCCATTTCCCAAGGGGACTTTTGAGTACTTTGCGAATTTGCTTTTTAGGCTGGCTTGAACCAAATAGCTGATGAGTGCAATTCCAATAAATAATATCCAATACATAAATTCTAATGTGTTTTAAATGATTACAAGTTAAATATATATTAATTCTCCTACAAATAGGCTGCCAATGGTTCTCTTTTAGAAAAGATTAAGAATAGCTGCCATTTGGGGGGAATAAATAGGGGAATGTGGGTAAATAGGCGGCTAGTAAATCAACTCTAGATGGAAAAAGAGAGCAAGGGTAAGAGTCGAAGAGGCAAAGAAGCGGGCAGAGTGAAGTCATGTAGGTACCTCATCCTCCCATTAGGGCTCGATTGAAAGTGATAAAACTAAGTAGTGCCTAAATGAACATTGCTACTGCTTGACCCTCTTCCGTAGTAGGAGTAGACTCATGCAGTAGCAACGCTTTGTAGATAAATATTGTTCTGCTTAGAACAATTTAGCTGGGTATTCGCCCGCTTCAATCAAGGCAGCGATTTTTTCGACTACGCTTTGACGATCTTCTGGATAAGTTACTCCAAACCATTTGCTAGCTGTATCTAATACCTCTACAGTAGAAGTTCCTTCGTTGATCAATTGGTCGACCATCAATGGAATAAAGAATTCACTTTTTAGGTTTTCAATGTTTTTAGCATCGCTCAAGAAGCCTTTGAAGAACTCTTCGCTGTAGGCAAAATAGTCGGGAGTAAAGCCCCAGAAATTCATGCTTACAGGTGTATTGTCACCAATAGCTACCCATGTACCCTCTTCATCCATGTATTTAACTTCTCCCTCTAGGCGCTCTATTTTAGTACGCTCTACTACCGAAGTAAGTAGGTTGCTTTCTGTTGTTCCACATACCCCACGTGATACTGTTCCACTCTCGCTCAAGGTATTTCCTACGCGGAAACCTACCATAGAGTAGATGTTTTTAGCACCTTCGGGTAGTGCAGTCAAGAAGTTGCTCATTACTTGGAAAGAGTCACGACCATAAAAATCATCGCAGTTAATTACGGCAAATGGTTCGTTAATAACAGGTGCACCCATCATTACGGCGTGGTTGGTTCCCCAAGGTTTCTCACGACCTTCGGGGCAAGTAAATCCTTCGGGTAGTGCATCGATAGATTGGAATACCAATTCGCAAGGGATGTGTCCTTCATATTTAGAGATGATCTTTTCTCGGAAATCTTGCTCAAACTCTTGGCGAATCACAAATACTAATTTACCAAAGCCTGCATTGATTGCATCGTAAATAGAGTAGTCCATGATTGTCTCGCCATTAGGACCTAAACCGTCCAACTGTTTCAAGCCTCCGTAACGACTGCCCATACCAGCAGCCAATAAAAATAAAGTAGGTTTCATAGAATATTTTGTTAGATAAACATTTTTTCGGGTGCAAAGTTAAAAAATATAATCTGCCTACTGTAAACAAAAAGCTCAAAAAAGGGAAGAAATCGGTCATTTGTCTCTTAAATAGATTGCTTACCTAATCGCGTGTACCTCGTTAAAGGGGAGGCATAAGGATATCATTCCTCCTTCTCTCTTCTTAAACAGCTGGTTTATCTGTCGCTCGTCTCCTGTTAAAGGGGAGGCATAAGGATATCATTCCTACTTCTCTCTTCTTAAACAGCGGATTTATTTGTCGCAAGTGCCATCTTATTAAGAGGGAGTGTTCGCTAAAGAAGAGCGATAGCCTCCTTTTGTTTATTAAAAAGGATAGCCGATGGCGAAATGCAATCCTAACCCATCTTTAAACTTGGGAATGTTGTAATAGCCACTCTTCTCTGTCTCGTAAGGGGCATGGAGGGCTACCCCCATATCCAAACGGATTACTAGGAAACTTAAGTCGTAGCGTATCCCTGCACCGGTGCCTAGAGCAATGGTGTTGAGAAAGTTGCTGGCCGATAGTCTTGAGTTAGGTAGATCACTGTTCTCTTTGAGTAACCAGATGTTTCCGGCATCTAGAAAGAGAGCTCCGTAGAGGTCGCCCAAGATGGGGAAGCGGTATTCAATATTGGCCTCTAGTTTAAAATCGCCCGTTTGGTCGATGTAACCATAGCTGTTGCTTGCATCGGGCACATAGCCACCTGGTCCGAGTGAACGAACTGTAAAGGCGCGCAAGCTATTGGCTCCTCCTATGTAGAACTGTTCGTTATAGGGTGCCACCGATTGGTTGCCATAGGCAAAGAGAGCTCCTACCATAAAGCGCGAAGCAATGTGTTGCTTTTCGGTTAGTTTATATAAGTGTCTCACTTCGGATGTAAATTTTAAGAACTGTGCATAGGGGCTGTTTAGTAGCTTCTTATTGGTCTCTTTCAATCCACTTCCAAAGGCTGCATAGATTAGGGAGGTGATGTTTCCAGCCGAAGTTACTGAACCTTGCCACCACAATTGATTTCGCTTTTTATCGGATGCATTGTCGTAGGTGATGGTATATCCCATGGCAGGGATAAATTGATTTCCCAAACTAAGTGCCAACGATTTGTTGCTAGTCATGATGGAGTCAAAATCGGTCGTGGTGGTTTGCAGCGTATTGAATGTTAATCGGAAGGGAGTCACAGAGTGCTTCCATTTTCGGTTGAACTGGAAATCGTAGGTTATATTTCCTCCAAACGAAAGCATCTTAAAGAAGCGGGCTCGGTTTAGTTGATCAATGTAGAGTTTAAAGCTGGTTTGTGCGGGAAAGAAGGCACGCTTCTCACGCTCGCTTGTCCAAGGCAAGAGCAAACGGGGGTACTCCAACGAAGAGGAGATACCTAGTTCGTAAGAGTTGAGTGTTGATTTGTTACTTACACCCCCTACGGCACGTGTTTGCCATTCGTACGATCCTTTTACTTGGAATGATAGCTTGGCAGCGGTGCGTAAGAAGTTTTTACGGGTGAGGCTAAATACAGCACCTGGACCCACCTGATTGGTACTTTTGCTTTTTACATTGAACTCTAATTCACCATCATAGGGCAAGTCAAACATGGCATTAATATGTACATCGAGTGTATCACTACCCTGCAAACTATCTTTTGCTAGGTAGCGAAATTCAGCATATTTAAATACATTGAGTTTAGCTAGTGCCTCTTGCGAATAGTTTTGTAGTGCTTGCGAGTAGTACATTCCTTCGCGGTAGTAGAGTCTTCTGCGTAGCACCTGTTCGCGTATGCCAGGTTTCTCACCGTGGTAGTGAATAACCATATCGTCGTATACCATTGTATTGGTTGGCTCTTCGCCATTGTATCCGGTTAGGTTTACAATGGTTTTGCCTATCCGGTAGGTTTTCTGTGCCTGTTCGGGCAATCCTCGTTTGGGTAGAACTTGTAGTTGTACATGCCCCGGATTTTGTAAGGTGTCGGCTCGGTAGCTAATGAACTCGGGTCGGAAGTAGAAGTAGCCTCGGTTGCGGAAAAGGGTACTTAATCGTTGGCGCTCCTCTTCTAATTGGAGCACGCTAAATACCTCTCCTTTGTGGATGGCTCTTTTCTCTCCGGTTCGCTGTATCAACGAATCGGCTCTTGCTGGGAAGTTAATGTAGCTGATGGAATCGAGGTAATAGGGGTTATTCATCTCGATTCGGTAGTTGAGCTTTACTTTTTTGGGGTTTTTAAGCGTATCAATGGAGTAAGATAGGTTGCCATCAAAGAAACCATATTCGCGCAATAAGTTCTCGCCAATTTTAACCCGTGTATCGGGATTGGCCGAGGATAGATAGACAGGGTTCGCTGCCAATCGGCGAAAAAACCAATTGCCTATTCCTTTGGTATCGGCATATTTGTGCAAGCTGTTGTACATCCAGAGACCATAAGGAATGGGAAAGCGCAGAGAGCTACTTCCTAGTAGTGCATGGTTGGGGGCATAGGCAATGGCCGCTTCTACCTCTTCGAGTGCTTTGACGCCTGCTGCACTTTTGTCTTGATTTACCATCTCTACCTTATTAATACCTACGTATAGCTGCTCACCTTCTGCCAAATGTTTGGTGGTAGAGCAGCCTGCTAAGAGGCAGAGGGTGAGTGTTAGCCACCCCAGTGGGATATATAGTCTTTTTTGTTTCATCACTTTTTGCGTTTAAAAATAAATAGTTCCTCCAGTTTGCTCATCTTGCGGTGGAGCACCAAGCCTACGCCTGTTTCAATAATTTCTCCCTCTAAGATACTCTCGTAGTTCTTTTCGTGGAATAGTTTTATGTTTCGCGTGCCACTTTGATCGAGGCGATACTCGATGGCAATGTTATCAATAAAACTCTCTCCCTGACTGGCTGCTTGCCCAGTCGATACGGTTCCACCCACTACAATGCGGAAGCGATTGTTCCAGAAGCGGCGGGCAAACTGGAAGTTGTAGTCGGTTCGTTTCCCACCTCCCGACTCATCATTGACCGATTCCATTCCGAGATTGATATCGAGTGCCTTGCCTGCAATGTTCGAGATTTCGCTCTGTAAGAAGGAGTTCAGGGCACTGTTGGTGTTGAAGGATCCCGAGGAGCTTCCCTCGCCAATGTACATCCCTGTGACCAACATGGTTACCGCCATTTTACCTCGTTCTTCGGCACTTAAGGCACTGAGCTTGTCTTGTAGAGCTGCATCTTCGGGTGCCGAGAGTACAAAATTAAGTCCTGGGCTCTCTAGTCGTTGCGTAATCTGAACACCTGTATTGAAGGAGACCATGCGGCTTGCTTTTCCCTCTTCGGCTACAGAGGCGCGTACGGTTTCGGTAGCCGTAATGTTCATGGTAGGATTCATGGGGTTTCCAGTCCACTCCACATAACTTCCGCTAAGTACCTTAAAGGTCTTTAGGGGGATGACGGGTATTTGATACTTCATTTCACCACTCATTAGTGCATATCGTCCATAGAGTAGCATTTCACCACGTGGGGTATATTGGAAGGATAGGTTTCCTCCTCCCTCTAACTGTACATAGTTTGAACCATCGGGAGTAAGATGTACCTGTGCTTGTGCTGCTTGGTCAATGTTGATGGTCATGGCTATATCAATCCCCTTGATAGAGACTGTGGGTGCTTGGGCTCCTTGGTAGGTTACCGTATCGCTAAAGTTGACAAACTCTACCAAATCGTTTAGTCTATCATTCACCGTTAGTGGCGCATCGGTCATTACATAGGTTACATCGGTTTTACCCAGCAAGTTCATGTTTCCTCGCATCGTTAACTCCTCAACGGGACCACGAACGGTTGCATTGAAATCAACATAGACCTTACCAAAGGCAATGGCACGTTTACTTTTGGGTGCATTAAGTAGCTCATAGTTGGCAGCATTTAGTTTTAAATCGACCTTTATTTGTTCAAAGTTGGTTAGATCTACGTTACCATTCACTGTGAAAGGACTCTCTCCTTTGGTATAGATAGAGAAGTTATTGAACTCCATTTTGCTATCCACCATTTTAATGGGGCGGTTGTCAAAGCTAAAGTTGGCCGAGTAGTCGGGTAGGTAAACGGCTACCGAGTCAAACTTCACATCGCCGTTTAGCTTGGGAGTCAATGGGCTACCTTGTGCAACGAGTGTACCGTTTAAGTATCCGCTAAGCTCTGCCAGCTTTTCGGGGATAAAAGGATTGGCTATATCCATGGGGAAGTTTTTGAGTGCTACCCCTGCATGCAATCCTCCTGCTCCCCCTTTTTCGGGTAGGTAGATGCCTCCCATCTTAGCTACCTCCTGGTTGTTGTGTAGTAGGTATCCATCTACCGAGTGCCCTTTGTCTTCTCGGGGTAGATAGACCGTGCTCAACTCCCAACTTCCCAATTCGCTTCCTTCGTATTTAAAGTTCTCTACCTCTATATCAGCACTAACAGTAAGATTCTCTTTGGTAGCTACATAGTGTGCATTTAGTCCCAGTACCCCCTCTATGTTGGGTAGGTAGGGCATCACTCTTCTAAACTCTTTGAAGTCTATTTTGTAGAGTCCTAAAGAGATATCGTGTAGGGCGGTAGAGTCTTGGCGAGAACTAAAGAGGTGCAGTCCGCTTCCCTCTTTGTCGTACAACTGAATATCCCCATCTATCTCACCTTTGTTGCTTAGGAATACGAAATTATTTTCGTTCAAGGTAAAGGGGCGGTAGATAATGGTGGGCTCATTGGGGAAGAGGCTCAAGCGTGTACCCTCTTTCTCCAACGCTGCCGCTACTCCTAGGTATACACCTTTCTCTTTGCGTGCATTGAGGTGTTGTAGTAGTAGCTTGAGGTGATTAGCCTCTAATTCTCCATCCAGTTTTACTTCGAATGCCTCCTGCTTGGGTTTAGCAGCACTCACTACGCTACTTGCCAATCGAAGCACCTCCATCTCTTGTGTAATTTGTAGTGAGATGGTATCTAATGCCACACTATCTGTACGCAAGCCCTTTAATTTCCCTTCTCCATGGATGCCGCTATGTGGTGAAGTGGCTAGCTCTAGAAAGAGGTTGTCGTAGTTCACCCCATTCATCGATAGTATATTGTAGATTGGGTTTTGGGTGCCTGCGCTAACTTTAATATCCATGATAGGGTATAACTCCTTGAGTGCTGCTTGGTTCACCTCTTTACGGTTCCATTGCTCCATAGCTTTGTTCATCCAGCGATTGAGCTGAGTGGTTAACCGGTCTACTCCTCCCGATGCCGAGAAGGTCAAGTTGAGGTCGCCTGCTCGCATATAGGCAGTAACTGTATCTTTATCTGTCTGGAATCCTGCATCTAAATCTTTCGTTTCGATGGTGCGTCGATCGGTAAGGATACGGTTTTTGCGTAGTGATGCCTGCAATGAATGGGTACTCTTTAAATCAGACTCAACCTGCGCCGTAAGCTGGTGAGAGGTGTTTAGATTGGTTGTACTTAGTTGCAAAGCATCCCAGTCCATCATCTTTACATCGATGTTTGCTACTGCCTTTACCCCTTTGTGGTTGAGCGTAGCATCTAATTGGGCCCCTAAATCCATCTCTCTATTCTTGGCAGAGAGGGTTAGCTTAGCCTCTTCTTGCTCTTTGGTAGCTTGTAGCAAGATGCCTGATAGGTCGTATGTACCAAATCGGAAGCGTGCTAATTCACCTTTCAGTTGTAGCGTAGTGCTGGGTAATAGCGGGTCCACTCCCTTTCCTTTTCCTTCTACATAAAGTGAAAGGGTGTAGAGCGAGTCGTTGGGTAGGTATTGGTTCAAATCAAGCTCATTGATAGCCACCTCTACTTGGTAGGCAGTGCTCGCCATGTTATAGGCAGCTACAAGGCGGGCTGCATGCTCCATCTTGAACTCTTTTCGTAATGAAATAGAGTCATTGCCCGCATAGATTAATAGGGTGTCTAGCTGTTTATAGTTATTGGTGTGAGGTTGTGCTAAGATTAAATCAGTCACCATCTCATTTCCCTTCAAAGAAAAATTACCACTTAACTGAGTACCTGCTGGAATGTTTACTCCACCCGCTAGTGTTTCGATAAAATCGAGATTCTCGGTTACTGCTTCGAGTTTAATAGCCCCTCCTCGCTGGATGCTATCTACTAGGTGGGTTAGTTCGCCCTTTAGCGATAGCTCAAAGGCGGTAGGCATGGTAGCTTGTAGGTTGGTCAACTTTAATTGTTGCAGCGTTCCATCCACTCCCCCCCGTATTCTAAAGGGTTCAGAGGGGTATTGCTGTACAAACTCCTCCTCCATGTCACCCATAAAGAGCATCACATCGGGTTTGGCTATATCTGCCATAAGTCGAGCGGTAATCCACCCCTCTTTATCACCTGCTAACACACTCCAATCGAGTGAGGCATCAAGCTCTAGAAAAGAGGAGTGAGTCTCTGCTTTTAACTTTGATAAATCGATTACTTTACCATTCGAAGTGAGTTGACCCGTTAGTGAGACCAACTCCAATCCCGACTGCTCTTTGAGGGCAAATTGGCGGATGGTAGCTCGTATGTCACGCTCCTTGTAATAGAGTGACTCTATCGCTATATTGATTCCTGTGAGCCCGATGTGTGCTGCATCAAAGGGGGGATTGTTTGTAGATAACTCCACCAATGGGAGTGCTCCTTGGTCCATTTTGACCTCTCCCTCTTTGATTAGGAGTTGCTGTAAGGAGTAGGCTGATTGATGCAAATCGATAGCGCCTTCATTCAGTGCTGCGCTCTGTAAGTGGAGTGCTACAGTGAGTGAATCGGTGGGCATTTGCATGGTAAAACCTACATTCTCTATCTCCATCTTAGTTAAGAGTAGTTTCCAAAAGAGGGTATCACTCTGCGTAGTGTCGGCAGGTACCGAGTCGGTCATGCAAAGGTTAATCTGGCTGTTTTTGAGTAGTAGCTGATTAATGGTAGCTTGTTGAGGATCTAGCTTTACCCCGCGGCTGCGAATAAAGAGCTCGCCTATGTGTCCCGCTACTTGCATACCAGGTATAAAATCGCCACTGTTTAGTTGCGCTTCTTGAATAGATATTCCCTCTATCTCTACCTCTTTTTTTAGTAATGGCAGCAGTTCAACATCTACTAGCAGCCGTTTGAGCTGCAACAAGGTGTCTTTCTGATCGATAGCTTCTACATCGGTCACTACTAAATTGAGTGGAAATGAGAGGGCGATGCGTCCCACTTTAATCTCCATACCTAAGGCCGAAGAGGCCGATTGGGCCGCTTTGTCTACCAATACATTTTGGATGGGAGGAAGGTAAATTAAGATACCTAGTACGATAAATAAGAGGAAAGGTGAAGCAACTGTCCACGCTATCCACCGGATATATTTTCTATTCATTGTATAACATTAGCACGATTCTGTATGCAAATGTAAACAAATAAAGCGGAACTATGGTTTGCTCATTTTCCTTTTTAAATGGGGGAAATAGAGCGTAATAGATTGTTTGAGAGTGGTAAAATAGGAGGTATAGTTCTCTTTTCGCTAAGTTAAAAGAGTAGGGGTAGCTTATAGTCTGCTTGTTAGGTAGAGGCTGTATGGCCAAATTCCACTCATTTGGGTTGATGAAGCAGTGTGCTTCATCAACCCAAATGAGTGGAATAGATTAAGTTTTTTTCAGACTCCTTTGCCATACAAAATGGCTTTGGAGCATCCTTCCGGAGATTACTGCTGGAGTAGATAAGCCTTAAAGGTAGCAAACTCCTTGCTCATGGCCACCGTCTGCTTCTCTCCTTCCATAAAGGCTTGCAACTTGGCTGGAACTTCAACCGTTGTTTCAATCATTCCCTCTACCGTCTCTACAAATTTGGCAGGGTGTGCTGTTTCAAAGAATAGCCCTACCTCGTTGCTCTTGAGTTGCTCTTTCAAGGCTCGGTAGCCACAGGCTCCATGTGGGTCAAGTAGATACCCCTCCTCTTTGTAGGTCTGTTTGAGGGTTTCTCGTATCTGCTCGTCGCTGTAAGCTACACCCGCTATTTCAGCCGAGATGGCTGCATGGTTGTGCTGGTACAAATCGAGTATGCGAGCAAAGTTACTAGGGTCGCCTACATCCATGGCATTGGCTACGGTAGTAACCGAAGGGCGTGGGTGATAGGTGGCAGTAGCTAGGTAGTTGCAGAAAATATCATTGCGGTTGTTGGCAGCGATGAAACGTTTAATGGGTAGTCCCATTCGTTTGCCTATCAACCCTGCGGTAAGGTTGCCAAAGTTGCCACTCGGTACACAGACTACTAGGTTCTCTGCTTTGCCCTGCTTTTTGAGTTGGGCGTAGGCATAGAAGTAGTAGAAGGCTTGGGGCAAGAAGCGTGCCACATTGATGGAGTTGGCCGAGGTGAGTTGCATGTGTGCTTTGAGCTCTTCGTCCATGAAAGCACTCTTTACCAAGGCTTGGCAATCGTCAAAAGTTCCTTCTACTTCGAGGGCGGTGATGTTTTGTCCCAAGGTGGTAAACTGTTTCTCTTGGATGTCGCTCACTTTTCCTTTGGGGTAGAGCACATATACCTGAATGCCGGGTACTCCCAAGAATCCATTGGCTACTGCACTGCCGGTATCACCCGAGGTGGCTACCAATACATTGACGCGGTTCTTCTCGCCTGCTTGGCGGATGAAGTAGCCCAAGAGGCGTGCCATAAAGCGGCCACCTACATCTTTAAAGGCGAGGGTAGGACCGTGAAATAACTCCAGGGAGTAGATATTCTCCGATACAGGAACTACGGGTGTGTCAAAGTTTAAGGTGTCGTATACAATCTCCTTCAATACATCGGCAGGCACATCTTCGCCAAAAAAGGCATCGGCCACCGTGTAGGCTATCTCCTGGAAGGTACGCTCTTCGATGGTTTCGAAGAAGGAGGCGGGAAGCGACTTAATCACTTGGGGCATGTACAACCCTTTGTCGTCGGCCAATCCCTTTACCACCGCTTCGGCTAGCGATGCGTGTGGTGCTTGTTGGTTGGTGCTGTAATAATTCATCTCTTCTATTTTCGGTTGTTATGGGTAGGTTATAGGCCTACACTCATAAAGGTATTCATAAATTCATCCTCTTTCATCCCTGCATAGACTCCTTGTTGGCACGATGCTTCGTTATAACTAGTTACCGAGTCGGGTTCAATGCCGGGGTAGTAGAGTAAGAAAGGAACTGCTTCGGAGGTGTGTGTACGCAGTTGGCAGGGTGTAGGGTGGTCGGGCAGAATAGCAATGGCTACTGGCTCTTTCCACTCTTTTACCGCTTCGTAAATGGGGCCCACTACTCGTCGGTCCAAATCTTCGACAGTGCGTAGCTTGAGTGCTACATCTCCCTCGTGTCCTGCCTCATCACTTGCTTCGATGTGCAGGTAGACAAAATCGTCGGTTTGAAGTGCCTCTAAGGCAGCTGCCACCTTGTTCTCGTAGTGGGTGTTGTACAATCCTGTAGCTCCCTCCACTTCGATGCTACGTAATCCTGCATAGCGTCCAATGCCGTGAATCAGGTCGACGGCCGATATGACCGCTCCTCGTTCAATAGCGGGGTACTTTTGCGATAGCGTCTCCATTTGGGGACGATAACCAGCACTCCAGGGCCAGATGCTATTGGCCGGATCTTTTCCTTCGGCTATTCGCTTGCGGTTAACTGGATGGGTAGCTAGTAACTGTTGCGAACGGAGAATGAGCTGGTTCAAGAGCGCTGCTGTCTCTTCCGCTTCTGGTTGGGTAGCTTTGATAAGTAGCGGCTCAAAGGGTTGTAGCGGCACATCGTGGGGCGGAGTAGTCTCCAACGCTTTGTTGCCCCCTTTCACCACCAAGAGGTGTCGGTACTGTATACCGGTGTGAAACTGCACCTCTTCACTTCCTAGCTCTTGTTGCAGATAGCAAATCAACTCATCGGCCTCTTCGGTAGAGATGTGTCCAGCCGAGTGGTTTTTAATCTGCTCCTTTTCGATGCAAATCAGGTTACAGCGCATGGCCATATCGCCCGGTTGCAGCTCAATGCCGATGCTCGCTGCCTCTAACGAGCCTCTTCCTTCGTATACCTTGGGTAGGTTGTATCCCAATACCGATAGGTTGGCTACTTCACTACCGGGGTGAAATCCGGGTGCTACAGTAGCGAGTGTACCGGTTCTTCCTAACGTAGCCAACTCATCCATGTAGGGGGTGTGGGCATGTTCCAAAATGGTTTGGTTACCTAGCGCTGGAATGGCCCAATCGGCCATCCCATCGCCTAAGATGATGATGCGTTTCATATCGTTTTAGATATTTGCAATGCTCATAATATCGGCAAAGACACCGGCCGCTGTTACACTGGCTCCAGCTCCGTATCCTTGAATCATAAGCGGATACTCTTTGTATCGCTCCGTAGTTAGCAAAATAATGTTGTTGCTACCCTCTAGGTTGTAGAAGGGGTGTGTAGTGCCTACCTCTTGTAGCGATACACTTCCTTTTCCCTCTTCCAGTTTGGCCACAAAACGCCAATGTTTTCCCTCTTTTTCCAGTTTGGCACGGCGCTCCTCAAAATCGGCATCGAGTGAAGGAACCTGTTTCCAGAAATCCTCTAATGTGCCATCAAAGAAGGGTGCAGGCACAAATAGGTGCTTCTCTACCTCCTCTTGTTCTAGTTTGTAACCCGCCTCGCGTGCCAAGATAACCAACTTGCGTATCACATCCTTTCCACTCAAGTCAATGCGTGGATCGGGTTCCGAATAGCGCTCCTCTTGTGCCATCTTAATGGTGCGGCTGAAAGGAATATCGGCACTAATTTTGTTGAATATGTAGTTCAATGTACCACTCAGTACCGCCTCTATCTTCAATATCTTATCGCCACTGTTGGTCAAGTCATTGATGGTGTTGATGATGGGAAGCCCAGCCCCTACGTTGGTTTCAAATAGGTACTTCACTCCGCGTTGGCGTGCTATCTGTTTGAGCTCGTTGTATCGTTCATACTCCGATGAGGCTGCAATCTTGTTGGCCGCTACCACCGATATGTTGTTCTTCAAGAAATCTTTGTAGAGCGAAGCCACTTCGGCACTCGCCGTACAATCCACAAATACCGAGTTGAAGATGTTCATCCCAATAATCTCGTTGTGGGTGGTTTTCATAGCCGTTGGAACCCCTTGTTCTTTTAGCTCCTCACGGTAGGTAGCTAGGTTGATTCCTTTGCGGGTAAAGAGCGATTTTTCGCCATCAATAATACCCACTACATTTAGTTTCAATCCGCGCTCCTTCATTAGCTTCTCACGTTGAGCACCAATCTGTTCCAGTAAGCTTCCACCTACTGTACCGGTGCCACAAACAAATAGGTTGAGCACTTGGTATTCCGATAAGAAGAAAGAGTCGTGAATCACATTCAATGATTTACGAAGCGATTTCGCCTCCACTACAAACGATATATTGGTCTCCGAAGCCCCTTGTGCACATGCTATCACACTCACGCCGTTACGCCCCAGTGTTCCAAATAGCTTGCCCGCAATGCCCGGTGTATGTTTCATGTTTTCGCCCACTACCGCAATGGTTGCCAGGTTCATTTCGGCCACCACAGGGCTTATTTCACCCATCTCAATCTCTTTGGCAAATTCGTTATTGAGTACCTGACAAGCCAAGTCGGCATCTTGGTTACGTACCCCTATAGAGGTGCTGTTCTCGGATGAGGCTTGCGATACCATAAATACGCTGATGCCATTTTGTGCCAATTCACGGAAGATGCGGTAGTTTACCCCAATGACTCCCACCATGCCCAAACCAGTTACGGTAATGAGGCTGGTATCGTTGATGGAGGAGATTCCCTTGATGGCTTTTGAGCCCGCCTCTACTTTCGCTTTGATAATGGTTCCCGCTGCTTCGGGGTTGAAGGTATTCTTAATGAGTACCGGAATGTTTTTGTGGCACACCGGATAGATAGTAGGAGGGTAGACCACCTTAGCGCCAAAGTTACAGAGCTCCATAGCCTCTACGTAACTCAGCTCATTGATGGTGTAGGCTGTGCTAATCACCCGCGGATCGGCTGTCATAAATCCATCTACATCGGTCCAAATCTCTAGGCTATCTGCATCGAGTGCAGCAGCCAGGATAGCGGCTGTGTAGTCCGAACCTCCACGTCCTAAGTTGGTTACCTCGCCCGTTACTTTATCGGTCGATATAAATCCAGGTACGAGTGCTACCTTAGGCAACTTATTGAATGCAGCTTGCACCAATTCGTTGGTTAGTTCGGTATCTAGAATGTGTTTGGAGTGTTTCTTACCTGTCTTAATAAAGCTGCGTGAGTCAAACCACACGGCACCTTCAATGAGTTGGGCTACAATAATCGATGAGAGGCGCTCGCCATAGCTCACAATGGTAGCCGATGTTTTGGGCGATAGGTCTTTAATTAGGTAGATACCTTGGAATATATCGCTCAATTCGGTTAGTAGTTGATTAACCTGTTCTAGCAGTTCGTTGCGCTCTGCACCTGCTGCTATTAGCGTGTAAACCATCTCGTGGTGGCGGTTTACCATCTCTTGGTACTCTTTTTCGTACGCAGCATTGCCAGCCGCTGCCATTTGCGAGGCATTGATAAGCTTGTCGGTAATGCCTCCTAAGGCCGATACCACTACGATTACAGGCTCTTCTACAGCCTCTACTATCTTCTTAACACTTAAAATGCTGTTCACGGAACCTACGGATGTTCCGCCGAATTTCATTACTTTCATGCAGTATAACGATTTAATCTTCCTACCTGGGATAGGGAGTGAATATGATAAAATGTAGATTGATTGGGGATGCCTACCTTTGTAGGCGTGTATCACGTAGAAACACTATATTGACTACCAACCCCAAAGGGTGGTGGTAGAAGCGGTAGTGTAAGGGGTAGAACACCCCTCCATTACTGCTGTGGAGGTGAGGGTTACATAGTGCATTGTCATGAGTTTGTTCTTTTTAACTGTTGAACGTGACAAATATACGAACTCTCAAATACATTCTATTACAAAATTGCTTTTTTTTGTAATAGAATGAAGTTATTTATATGAAGAAGAGGCGTTATTGCTCAGCTGTGGTGGCTGTTGTGCAATATTTTTGTTATTGCTTCTTCTTGCTCTTGCTCTATCTCTATTTATAGATAGATGCATATATTGACATTTTAGAACGAGAGAGGGAGGTTTACCAACCTCCCCCCAATGCTTTGTAGAGCCTTGCCAACGAAATCTGTTTATCGCGGATGGCATTACTTAAGCCTATTTGTGCATCGAAATAGCTACGCTGTGCATCGAGCAGATCAAGATAGCCCGTTACCCCATTGATGTATTGCAGCTGTGCAAACTCCATGGCTGCTTTGGAAGATTGTTCCAGGTGCAAGCGAGCGCGGTAAATCTCTTTAATCTTATTGAACTCCACCAAGGCACTGTGTGCATCGCGAAAAGCATTTAAGACCGCTTTCTCGTAGCTGTAACACGCCTGTTCGTAGGCTGCTTTCTTTGCGTTGAGGTTGGCCCGGTTCTTGCCCATGGCAAAGATGGGCGCCATTAAGTTGGCACTAATAAAGTGAATGGGCGATTTGAGTATCTCGGTAAAGGCTTCACTCTCCAATCCGTATTGGGCAGTGAGGCTGAGGCGCGGAAAGAGGTTGGTATAGGCCACTCCTACCGTGGCATTGGCTGCTATCAGTTTCTGTTCCGATTCGCGCACATCGGGGCGTCGTTCCAAGAGGGTAGAGGGTAATCCTATGGGAAGCGTTTCGGGCAACTCTGCATCACTTCCCAACGAGCCGCGGGTGATAGCACTCGGGTAGTCTCCTGCTAGAAAAGAGATGTCATTCTCTTTCAGGGCTATTTTTCGCTCCAAATCGGGTACCAGCGTAGCGGTACGCGCATACTCTACCTTGGCCTGTTGGTAGGCAGTTTCGGAGGTCAACCCCCCTTGGTAGCGCAGGTTGGCCAGTCGCACCCCCTCTTGGCGGGCATTCAGCGTCTGTTTCACAATGGCCAATTCGTTATCGAGTGCCACCAGTTCAAAGTAGGAGCGTGCTACATCCGATACAATGCTCATCTGTAGTGCCCGTTGCGACTCTATGCTCGCTAGGAATTGCGCCATGCTGCGATCTTTGGCCCAGCGCAGGTTGCCCCACAAATCTAACTCCCAACTCACGGTCAGTTTTGCACCTGTTTCGGGATCGTTTTTGTAGTTATCGCCCCCATAGTTGAGTGACTCCTTCTGCGTATAGGTCGACCCATTGATTTGGGGAAAGAGGTTCGCAAAGTCAATGCGGCGCAAGGCAGCCAACTCCTTTACCCGAGCCGCTGCTATCTTCATATCTTTGTTGTTCTCCACCGTTTTGGCAATCAATGCTTGCAGGGTAGTATCTACATAGATGTCCCACCACTTCATATCGGCTATCGAAGCAGAGTCCGTCACCTCTTGCGAGGGCTCTAGTTGGTTGGGCAGGTTGAGCTCTGGGCGTGTATAATGCTTACCCAACTGACACGAGCTCAGTGTGAGTGTAAGGAGTGCAAAAGCGTATAATAGTTGTTTCATAATGGAAGTGATTAGTGGTGATTTTATCAGATCTTTTTATTCGATTCTACTGTTTTTAGTCTGGATTCTTTAAGTAGCAGCTACTCTTTTGTTTTAATAGAATTACCTAGTTAGTGTTCTGAAAATAAAACAGTTACCGATTTAGTTTTGTGCAAACTATTTACTGTTCAGTCTTTGCTTTTTAGTCTCAATGTTCGTCTCTTAATCCTCTTGCAGACTTGCTTTATCCCCGTTTTAGTTTCGTTTTCATCTTGTAAATCAATACAAAGAAGAAGGGTACCAAGATTATACCCAGCGTTACCGCTAGAATCATTCCGAAGAATACCCCCGTACCAATGGCTTGTCGGCTAGCCGATCCCGGTCCCGAGGCAATAACCATGGGAAGCATCCCTAGGATGAAGGCGAGCGATGTCATGAGGATGGGGCGGAAGCGTTGTTCCGATGCAGCGAGGGCAGCCTCTACCACATCCACCCCCTTATCTACCTGCTCTTTGGCAAACTCTACAATCAAGATGGCATTCTTGGCCGCCAGTCCTACCAGCATCACCAACCCAATTTGGAAGTAGATGTCATTCTCCAATCCACATCCCCACACCCCGAGGTAGGCACCCAGTGCTGCAGCAGGAAGGGAGAGGAGCACCGCTACCGGTATGAGCCAGCTTTCGTAGAGTGCTGCTAAGAAGAGAAAAACAAAAAGAAAGACCAAGGCCAATACTACGCCAGTCTGTCCACCTGCCTGCTTCTCTTGGTAAGAGAGTCCACTCCACTCTATCCCAATGTTATCGGGCAATCGCTCGCGGGCTATCTCTTCGAGTATCTCCATCGCCTCGCCCGAGCTGTATCCATCGGCTGCTCCGCCCCGAATAACCGAAGCATTAAACATGTTGAATCGTTTGATGCTGCCCGGTCCGGTGGTGTACGAGGTAGTTCCCAACGAGGTGAGGGGAATCATGGTTCGGTTAGATCCCCGTACAAAGAAGAGGTTGATATCTCCTTTCTGTTCGCGGTAAGAGGCTTCGGCCTGAATGTAGACACGGTAGATGCGGTTAAACATATTAAAGTCGTTTACATAGACCGAACCAGTATAGGCCTTCATGGTCGAAAAGACATCGGCTAGGGGTACCCCTGCCAATTTCACCTTGTCGCGGTTCACATCAAAGTAGAGTTGTGGAATATCGGCCTGCAGTGAGGTCGATAAGCCCGATAGCTCCTTGCGTTGTGCTGCGTAATATAATAAGGTATCGGTAGCTTGTGCCAACTGTTCGATAGTAGCATCGCCCCGTGCCTGCAGCTGCATCTCGAATCCACCCGAACTACCCAATCCTGGAATAACGGGTGGGGTGGTGAGGTAGACCTTGGACTCGGGGTATTGGTTCATCTCCTTTTTAACCTCCTGCATAATAGCCTCTAGGTTGCTCCCTTTACGCTTGTCGTAGGGTTTTAAGATAACCGTTAGTTCACTACGCGACTGACTGCTACCCAATCGGGGGCTGCTTCCCGCCACACTCTGCACATATTCTACAGCAGGGTGATGCATGAGGTAGTTCACCGCCCGCTCCGTCACCTTGCGGGTACGCTCTAGCGTAGCCCCTTCGGGTAGCTCCAACTCCACTTTAAAGTAACCTTGGTCCTCTATCGGCAAGAAGCTGGTAGGCAACACTTGGTGCATAAAGAGAATCAATATTAAGACCGATCCAAAAGTGGAAAGAGTACGACGTGGATGTTTAACGATGCGACGAATAAGGGCTACATAGTTGCTATTGCCGATACTCAACCAGCGGTCAATCCAAGCAAAGAGTCGGTTCTTTTTCTTCGTAGGGTCGTTGGGCTTTAAGATAAGCGAACACATCACCGGGCTCAAGGTAAGTGCTACCACGGTCGATAAAAGTACCGACACTACAATGGTTACCGTAAACTGGCGGTAGAGCTGTCCCGTAATACCTCCCAAGAAGCTAACCGGTACAAAGACCGCTGCCAGTACCAACGAGGTAGCCACAATGGCTCCCGTGAGTCCCTCCATCGCTTTGCGCGTAGCCTCATAGGCCGATAGTTGCTCTTGAACCATGATGCGCTCCACATTCTCCACCACCACAATGGCATCATCGACCACAATCCCAATGGCTAGTACCAATCCCAATAGCGTGAGCAGGTTGAGCGAGAAACCAAAGAGCAACATAAAGCCGAAGGTTCCCATCAACGAGATGGGTACGGCTACCAACGGAACCAACGTAGCTCGCCAGTTTTGGAGCGATAAGAATACCACGGCAATCACCAATAGCAGTGCTTCGAATAGGGTGATGTATACCTCTTTAATAGAGTCCGAAATGTAGGTGGTCATATCGAAAGGTATCTCGTAGTCCATCCCTTCGGGAAAACTCTTTTTAATCTCTTCCATAGCCGCTTTTACCTTGCCCGCCACCTCCATGGCATTGGCGCCAGGCAACATGTAGATGCCCAGTACAGCTGCATTCTCGCCATTAATGGCACTCTCGGTGTTGTAGGATTGTGCTTCGAGCGAGATGCGCGCTACATCGCGCAGGCGTATAATCGAACCATCGGCATTGGCACGTACCACAATCTCTTCGAATTGGCTCACCGTCGATAGGCGACCTTGGGTAGAGATAGGGATGGTTACATCGAGCCCGTCTACCGGTTGCTGCCCCAATACCCCTGCTGCCGATTCGCGGTTTTGGTCCTTCAAGGCACTCTGAAGATCGGCCACCGTTAGCCCAAAGTTGGCCAACTTATCGGGTTGCACCCAAATTTGCATGGCGTAGTAGCGGCTACCGATGTTCGATACCCGTCCTACACCCGGTACGCGACGAATTAAGTCGAGCACATTGAGTGTAGCAAAGTTACTTAGATAGATTTCATCAAACTTAGCATCCGAAGAGGTTAAGCAGATAGTAAGCAGCTGGCTAGCAGCTTGCTTTTCGACCGATATACCATTCTGTACCACCTCGGCAGGAAGGCGAGACTCAGCCAGCTTGATGCGGTTTTGAATTTCGACCGCTGCCAGTGCCGGATCGGTCGAAATGTCGAAGGTAACCGAAGCCGAGAATCCACCCGAGTTGGAGCTGTTGGACTCCATGTACAACATACCTGGGGTACCGTTTAGCTCCTGTTCGATGGGGGTAGCCACCGCTTGCGATACCGTTAGAGCACTGGCCCCTGGGTAGGAGGCGCTAATTTTCACCACAGGTGGTGTAATTTGTGGATATTGGTCAATGGGGAGCATGGTTAAACCAATGACCCCTACCAATACAATAAGTATAGAGATAACAGCCGAGAATACCGGTCTGTCTATAAAGAAGTTTACTTTCATAAGGTGCTGTTTTTCGATGAATCGTTGCTGCTACATGGCTGGTAGGCCTTGGCAGTGACTTACTCTACTACCATGGGTTTTACTTTCATACCTGGGGTAAGTTTGTGGTACCCCTCGGTTACTATCTGTTCGCCCAATAGCAAGCCACGCTCTATCACCACGTTGTTTCCTATCTCGGGACCTAGCTCTACAAAGCGTCTTTCGGCTATAGAGTCGCGGCGCATTACATAGATGTAGGCACCCCCTTTTTCAATGATAATTGCTTTGTTAGGGGCTACGGTAGCCTTTTGGCGTACATCGAGTAGTAGTTTTACTTTGGTAAACTGCCCCGGTAGCAGCGCCCGTTTGGGGTTGGGTAGTTCGGCCCGCACCGAGAAGGTACCCGTGAGTGGGTCCACCTGTGGCTCGGCAAAATCGACCAACCCTTTGTAGGGATATAGCGTGTTATCGGCTAGGGTAACCGATACGTGGGGCTGCCACGAGCGGGTAGAGTCCTTCTCGCCCAGGTTTACATTGCGCTCCTTGCTCTTGAGGTAGTCTAGGGCCGTCATACTGAAATCGACCCGTACTGTATCGCTTTTTACTACCGTGGCTAGGAGTGATTTAGCGCCCGAACCCACTAGGGTTCCCAAATCGACGTGGCGCTCGCTGATGTGTCCCGATAGGGGAGAGCGTACAATGGTATAGCCCAACTCCTGTTCGGCTTGATCTAGATCGGCCTCACTCATAGCCACCGATGCCTCGGCTGTTTCGTAGGCAGCAATGGCATTGTCTAGATCGAGCTGACTCGCTGCATTCTGTTCGTAAAGTGGGCGTATACGCTCTAGGTCGCGTTTTGCCTTTTGGGCTTGTGCCTCGTCCTTCTTGAGTTGTGCTCGCACCTTGTTGGCCTTGCTGCGGTATTGGCTTTGGTTGATTATAAAGAGAGGCTGATTCTTGGCTACATAGGTACCCTCGTCAAACATCATCTGCTCCAGGTATCCCTCTACGCGGGCATGTACCTCTACAAACTGTTGCGCCCGTACGCGTCCTACATACTCTCCATAAATCTCTACATCCTCCTGTTGGGCTGCCTCTATGCCTACCACCGGGTAGTCGGGGGCGGGTTCCTTTTTATAGGTGAGCACCCAGTATAGGGTTACGATGGCTCCTATGCAGAGCAATGCTTGGATGGTTCTGATTCTTCTCTTCTTTCCTTGAAGGGTGGTAGCTACTATCTTCATAACGATCTTTTTACGTTTCTATCTTTTACATTTTCCTATCTTCTTGGGTGGCAATTAGTGTGCCAACTGCTTAGATAGGGGCTATCGGCCTATCTTATAGATAACTTGCTTCTGGGCTGTTTGTTGTGTATTGTGGAAATTTTCCTCAGCTGTAGCCCATTTCCCCACATTTGGGTTCATTGTTGGCTAGCTTCTTCTGCTATTCTCCCTCTACTACAAGTTACTCTTTTTTTATCCTTCATCCTTCACACTCGCTCTGTATCAGTGAGTTGTGGTGAAGGATAGCTGTTTTAAGCTTCACCTATCCTTCACCGCCCTTTTTGGGGGTGGATGGGAGTGAATGGGAGTGG
Source organism: Phocaeicola sp. (assembly GCA_051648565.1). Taxonomy (GTDB): domain Bacteria; phylum Bacteroidota; class Bacteroidia; order Bacteroidales; family Bacteroidaceae; genus Phocaeicola. The sequence continues at coordinate 93,848 of JBOFFJ010000003.1, forward strand.
CAAAACAAGGCAAAGTTACACCAACTTCTTGGGTTTGCGGCGGCTGTTATTTTCTTTTGAGATATGGTGTGGTTTTGTTCACACTTATAAGGTAAAAAAAGAGGAGATATGTATATGGATTTGGGGTGATGGGGGAGGTAGCTGTGAAAGTTTGCCAAAAATACTCTTAAGAGTTTGGATGGATGTTCTTAAGAGTATTGATCAACATTCTTAAGAGTTAGGGGTGAAACTCTTAAGAGTTTTTTTTGGGGGGGGTGATTTTCTCCATCTCTCAACTACAATTCCAGAGCAATATTTGTATATGTGCCAAATACTTGCTTCTTTTGCACCCTACAAGCAATATTATTATGGACAAAAGCATCATTCAAAGCGTCATAAATCGTAAAAATAGCACTCAGCAACTTACCATATGATTTCAGCTATCAATAGTAACATCGAGAATTGTGCTTTACACAAAATAGGGAATAGATTAAGAGGTGAAGGAGTTGGGCTATCTAACTCCCTGCTAACTGGTGTCAATGCCATCCAAGGAGTATTGATTAATTACTTTATAACTCCTTTTAAAACAGAAGAGTATTACCAATTCCATCACGATAGTGATATTGCTCTGAATGAGGTCTACACCTATGTCTCCAAAATCTTTGAAGAGCGAGAGCAGCTATATACAGAATCGGTAAAGCTAGCCAAGCACCTTTATGCGCAAAGCCTACACCCTAAAATTAAAAGTGGCGAGTTTTACACCGTCTATTTTAAAGATTGTATACTCGATGGCGAAACGGTAGATGCCGTGGGCCTCTTTAAATCGGAGAACAAAGATACCTTCTTGAAGGTGCGTTCCGATAAGGGTACTTTTAATTTGGAGAGCGACAAGGGTATCAATATTAAAAAACTAGACAAAGGGTGTCTCATCTTTAACAAAGAGAGCGAAAACGGTTATGTAGTGGCGGTGGTCGATAATACCAACAAAGGGGCGGAAGCGCACTATTGGGTAGATGATTTTTTGCAGTTGCGTAAGCGAAAAGATGATTACTACCACACCGACCAGTTACTTTCGATGACTAGCAAGTTTGTGACCGAGGAGCTGCAGAACCAGGGTGAACTATCTAAAGTGGAGCAGCTAGAGCTAGTTGAGCAATCGTTGAATTTTCTGAAGAGCAATGAGCAGTTTGACCTAGATCAATTTGCACAAGAGGTAATGAAGCAGCCCGCTGCCATTGATAAGTTTAAGCAATACAAGGAGCGTTACCAGCAGGAGCGTGATGTAGCGATAGCCGATAACTTTGCCATCTCTGCAGGGGCAGTTAAGCGAAAGGGAGAGGGTATGAAGCGAATCATAAAGCTAGATAAGAATTTTCAGATTCACCTCAATGGGGGTAGCCATCCATACGTGGAGAAGGGGTATGATGCCGAAAAGGGGATGCATTACTACAAACTCTTTTTTCACGAAGAGGAATAAGAGTGCTCTAGCCACCTATTAAGTGATGAATTTGATAATCAACTACTTGATGCTTTATCTCCTCCGATATAGTTGTAAAGAAAAAATGATTTCAGCCTTATTCGCTGTAATAGAGCAAGATAGGCCGACTGAAACCAAAAAACGACGAATTGAAAATGGGGTGAAATAGCGTAGTGACCCTTTTCTTTTACCCCAAAAAAGGTGCAGACCTTTCATCTCAAAGGTGCGCACCTTTCACTTTAAATGTCCGTACCTTTCACTTCAAAGGTGCGGACCTTTTTTTTGTGAAGTCCATTTGATAGATTGGGCATTTCTGGCCTATTTAAAAGCCATTTATTTACATATCCTATAAATGAAGCATTTTCTGTTAACTTATATCTTACGTATGGTAAAGCTGTATTGTTTCTATCAATAACTGGGTCATAACCATAACTTGTTAGGAAGTGATTCTACCTTTCATAGTGTGAATAGACTTTTTGAAGGTAGGTCTCGATGAGAATCTTTTAAATTAAGGCTTTAGTTGCTTGGTACCGATAGGTTAAACAGGCGGTAACGAAGTAAAAGAGGGTTTGTCCCCAGAGTGCGCCATAGGCAGGAAGTAGATGGGATAAGGATGCCCCCATGTTGTTGATGTGTACAAACCCTTGGATGCCAAAGGTAGAGGGGAAGAGCCACGATACCACTTTCCAACCCATAGGGATGGCCGATCCGGGCCACGAGATACCCGATATAAAGAGCAATGGCACCGAGGTGAAAATAAAAAGAAGCATACACGATTCGCGCTCACGTACAACGATGGAACAGGTGATGGCGAAGAAGGTGGCAGCCAGTAGGTAGGGTAGTAGGAAGAGAGAGAGTTGTACCACATCGCCTACTTGAACCAGACTAAAGAGTTGCGGAACAACTAGTAGCATGTAGCTGGCTACACCGGTGTAGATAAGTAGGTAGGGAAGCGATTTTCCTATAATGGTTACGCCAATGGCACTCCATGCGTTGCCCAGTGGGTAGATGGCATGATAGGCTCCTTGCTCTTTGCGGGTACCCATGCCTAGGCCAATGGCCAAGAGTAGCGTTTGCTGAATAATTAGGATGAGCACGGCTGGAATGAGGAAGGTGGCAAATCCGTTTTGCGGGTTAAAGAGTGATACATCTTGGTAACGAATGGGGGCGCTGCTCACTTCGTCTTGGCGGTTGGTGCTATTGCCCAACTTCGTTAGTTTGATCGATTTGTTCATCACCAGCGATGCATTGGTGTTGGCAGTGAGGATGGCTTTGTAGTAGAGCATGCCGCTCAGGTCGCAATAGAGGGAGACTTGGGTTTGAATGCCTCGTACAATATCGTCGCTAAAACTTTCGGGAATATAGACAATGCCATACACTTTGCCCTCTTTCATCAGCTCTTTGGCCTCCTCCATATTGGCACAGTAACTTTGGATGGACACTTCGGGGGTGGCATCGATGGTGCGTAGGTAGGTTCGGCTCTGGCTAGAGCGGTTGTGATCGACCACTGCTACGGGTACTTGGTGTATGGTCTCGGGGTTGTAAATATAGGTATAAAGCAGGGGGTAGAGTAACGGAACTACCACCATAAAGATAAGGATGCCTTGGTCTTTGACGATGGTTTTTCCCTCTTCAAGGGCTAGCTTTAGGAGGGTGGAGAATCCCTTTTTTAGTTTATGTAGAGAGTGGACAAGTTGCATAGTTGTCAATGTTTAGGGTGAATGGTTCTTGGCTTTGGATTACTGCTACTGTGCTAGGACTTAGAGTGGATTAGCGTATTAGCAGATTATCCCTTTAGTCTACTAATGGCGGTATTAGTTTGGTAGGGTTAGGGCACATATTGATAGTTTTTTAGACTCTGTTCCAACCGTTTTACCACCAGTAGGGGAAGTAGGGCAAAGAGTAGCAACCACCCTATTTCGCTCCAAGCGTAGTGCAGGGGGTATCCATTAAGTACCGAATTGACGTAGTATAGAAAGTAGTGGCGCAGCGGAAAGAGGTGCGCTAGGGCTTGTAAATCGCCGCTCATAGCCATTACCGGAAAACTCATGCCCGACATAGAGAAGGATACTACGCCCCAAAGAGAGGTGGCACTCATGGCCAACCGAAGCGATGGAAACAATCCCATAAAGAGAACTCCTAGCCCTTGCGAAGCGAGTACCAGTAGGAGTGCCATGAGCAGGATAGGAAGCCATCCTCCGTTACAGGGGTAGTGTAGAAATCCATAAAGGTAGCTATTAATGGCCATGGTTACTAGGTAGAAAAGGGCTGTTTGGGGCGCTAATTTACCCGCTAAGGCCACCCAAATAGAGCCGCCTGCTTGGGATAGCCAATGGGTTTGGGTGCCTGCTTTCTGTTCGCTTCCAATGCTGAATACGGTAATTAAAGAGAAGAGCAGCATGAGGATACCGGGTATAATGGTGTTGCTTAGGTATACCGAGTAGTTGAGCCAAGGATTATTTAATGGATGGGTATCGATGGTAATGGGTTGCAGAAAGGTGAGGGCTTGTTCATCTGTGGCACCTCTGGCTAATAAAGAGGCGCGGCCAATGGCTCCTCCGGCTAGTTCGGATAGGGTGCGCTGATCTTTGTAAAGCAACGAACCGGCTACTAGGTAGGAGAAGTTGGTGTAGAAGGAGAGTTGAGGCTGCCTGCTAGCGAGTGCCTCTTGGGCCATTCCCTCTGGGATGAGGTAGAAGGCGTAGATATCGCCGCGTTGCATCGCTTCTCTAGCTGCTCCGAAGCTGGGGTAGCTGGCTGCAATCTCTGTCTGCTGAAAGGCATCTAAGTTGCGCAAAAGGGAGCGCGAGGTGGAGCTGTTGTCTAAATCGACCACGCCAGCGGGTAGGTTGCTGGGTAGCCCTTCGCCCATAAGTGAGGTGAAGAATAGGCAACAGAAAAGGGGTGCTATCACTAGGCAGAAGAGATAGAGCGGCCTACTGCTTAGGCGAATCAGTTCGCGGCGGGTAGTGTGGTAGAGTGGGGTGGAGCGCATCATTAGGGGGCTATTTTTCGATAATGGCCGACATGCCGGGGCGTAAGTTGGCTACTTGTTCGAGGGGTCTAGCTTTTATCTCGAAGGTTTTTAGATCGAATTGTCCGGTGGCTTTGGTTGCTTTCCAGGTAGCATAGCTTCCTACATCTTTGAGGGAGGTTACCTTCATTTGCACGGTTTTGCCAATAGCGGGTAGGTAGGCTTTGAATACGGTATTGACCGATAGCTCTTGTAGGTAATCTTCGCGTAGGTGAAAAGTGGCCCAAATCTGTTCGAGGCGTGCTACATTCATGATAGGTGCTCCTGTGCCTACTAGTTCGCCTACTTTGGGAAAGATATCGGTCACCTCTCCATCGGCTGTGGCTAGTAGTATGGTCTCTTTGAGGTAGGAGTTTACCTCGGCTACGGCTCCTTTGGCACGCGCTACTTGAGCCGCTGCGGCCTCCTTGTCTTCGGCTTGTGCTCCGTTTTGGGCCATTTGGTATTGGGCGGCAGCCGCTTTTTCGGTGGCTTGCATTGCCTTGTATTGGGCGGCGGCTTCGTCACGTTTCTGTTCGGACATCACTCCCTCTTGGAAGAGGTTATTTACTCGTTGGTAAGACTTTTCGGCTATTTCGAGGCCTGCTTTGGCCTTTTGCCACATCTCGTAAGCTCCTTGCAACTGTTCGCTGCGGGTGCCGTGTTGTGCTTTGTTGCTGATGGCTTGGGCTGCCTCTTGGGCTGCTTGGGCTTGTAGTAACTTGGCTGCTACATCGGGGGCTTCGAGGATGACTAGGGTATCGCCTGTTTTGACACGCTCTCCCTCTTTGACGCGTAGCTCTAGAATTCGGCCAGGCACTTTACTCGATACGCGATACTCTTCGGCCTCTATCTGACCTTGAATGGTTTCTGAAGCTTTTCCGTAGGTGAACAATCCAATGAGTGCTACGCCTACAACAACTGCTACTAGGATAGAAACTGCTATGAGTGTGCTTCTTTTTTGACTCTTTGCTGCCATGTTATTCTCTTTTTAAAGGGGGTTAGTGTAATGTACCGGTTGATTTTTGTAGGTAGAGTTGACTCAACTTGAGGTCAATCTCGGCATCTATTTTAGCTGCTTGGGCCGCTAGCCAAGCGGTTTGTGCTTCGAGTAGATTGCTTACGGGGATTACCCCCTCTTGGTACCCTAGGTGGGCAAAGCGTAGGTTCTCATCGGCTTTTTCGCGATTCTTTTGTGCCATGCTGAGGCGTTTGTTCGACTCGTTGACCTTGAAGGTGGCTTGCGTAACCTGCAGCTCGATTTTCTCTTTGGCATCACTCAGCTGGTAACGGGCTATGTTGGCCTCGGCTTTCGCTGCTTTGACTTTGTAGTGCCCTTCGCCCCAGCTCCAGATAGGCACCTTTAAGAGTGCTCCTACAGCCCACATGCCTCGGAATTTGTTTTCGAATCCATTCACTAGTGATGGGTTTGTTACCACATAGTTGGCTGTAAAGGCAAGTGTAGGGAGGTGTTCGGCTCGCTCAATGCGTATCTTTTGTTCGTACATCTGGGTGGCCAGCTCTAGGCTGCGTAGCTCTTGGCGGTGGGCCCATGCTAGCTCTATGCCCTCTTCGGCAGGGGGACTCTGAGTAGTTACTGTCTGTAGATCTTCTATAGCCTCATCGGCCAGTGTAATAGGTTCGTTTAGGGGGAGGTTACAGAGCTGGGAGAGTACCATCTTCGAGAGGATTACACCATCTTCTACCTGTAACAGTTTCATTTCGGCTTCGTTTACCTTTACCTTTACGCTGAGACCATCTATTTGGGTGGCTACACCTTGCTGTATCATCTTATTGACATCGCTCTCTAGCCGTTGTACTAGCTCTAGGTAGGCTTGTGCCACCTTCTCTTTCTGTACCAACGATACAATTTGCCAGTAGGCTTGGTCGGTGTTGAGTAGAATGTTTTGGAGTTGGGTTTGATACTGGGTGGTGGCCAGCTCTTTGCCATATTGGGTTATTTGGTGGTAGGCACGTATCTTTCCTCCCATGTAGAGGGGTTGTACCAAGCTTACTCCACCTGCATAGACATTGCGGGTATCGGTGCGTAGGGCATCGACCAATCCTTGGCCCACACCATTGAGCGATTGACCTACCGACCCGATAAGGGGGGCAAGGGGCTCGAGGAGTGGAGCTAAATCGGGGTGGGCTGCGATGATTTGCTGCATGCCTTGCTGTAGACCTCCTTGTAGGGTGGTGCCTATCTGGCCGATACTCTCTTTTTGGTGCTCACTGAGGAGGGAAATCTCCTTCTGGGTACGCATATAGCTTCCCATACCTTCTACTTTGGGTAGGAAGTTGGTGTAGGCTGCTTTTTGTTTATAGTGTGCTACACTTATTTGCTCTTTGGCTATCAGCAGCTCTTTGTTGTGGCTGAGCGCTAAGGAGCGACAGCTATCAAGGGTGAGGGGGGATTGAGCTTTTGCTGGGGCAGAGAGGAACAATAGGAGGGTTATGCCAAATAGTGGTTTCATTGCAGGTGTGCTTTTTTTTGGGGGGGGAGTATAGTTGTTTATGCAACAGCGCAAATTTACTTAATTTTCGCAGTTTGACAACTTCTTTTGCCACAAAAAACGCAGATAGAGAACAAATGTTCATTATTGTTCTCTATCTGCGTTTTAATTGTAACTTTTAGTCCTCTAGTTGGATGGTTACAGTCGTTATTGTGGGGCTATTACTACTACTCTTCTAAGTTTATTTTAACAGGGTTGATTCAGTTGTTGTAGCCATTTTTTTTAATTGCTTAGGATTAGTTCATGTTGAATGCCTGTTTGCCAATTAGGGTTCCTTCGGCAAAGATGTATAGGTTGTAGGTTCCTGCGGGTAGGTACTCTTCTACATCCCAATAAACCGTTGTGCTAAGCTCTTCGCCGGTATACTCTACATATTTCTTGATGGAGTAGCTTAATGATCGGTTTTCGTACGAGAAGGTGTCCGATCCGCTTTTGGTGAGTACATCATTGTCGGGCTTGGCTATGCGTACGTAGAGGGTGCGTTCGCCAGTTTTGGCAGTGATGTTTTTGACCAATGTAAAGGAGATGGCTAGTTTGTTGACATCCTTCACCTTCTTGGTTACCTTGCCGCGCTTGTTGAGGGTCTCTACACGAATGCCAGTTACATCGAGCTGCGAAGCGAGTGTTACCTTCTCATTCAATGTCTTCTTTTCTTGTGCCAAGTTTGATATTTGTTTGGTCGCTTCGCTATATCTCTTCTTCACCGTTTGGTTCTCTTGGGTAAGAGCTTCGTTTAGGCGATTGAGTGAGTCAATTTGTATGACATAGGTGCGTAAAACGGCGCGCACGGTTTTAAGCTCCTTCTTTAAACGGCTAATCTCGGCTGCATTGCTCCCCTTTACTTGGCGAAGCTCTTCGAGCAGGCGTTGGGTTTTTAGCTTTTCGCTCTCTAGCTTCTCGCGTAGGGAGTCGTTATTAATCTGTACCTGCAATTCATCGTATTGGGTAGCAAAGGTGGTGTATTCGTTCTCCATCTCCTCCTTTTCGAGCGAGAAGAGTTCGACCATCTCTTTGTTCTTAACTGTTTGTTGGAATGCATAAAATGAAACGCCACCGCTGATGATGATCAGCAGAATTATTACTGTAATGAGTACCTTGCTCTTATTCATAAATGTGCTTTGAAATGTTTTTGCAAAAATACGATAAATAGTAGAGAGTGAAAGAAAATAATTACGGAAATTTTTCTTTAATACAGAATCTTGTTGTATTTTTGTCTCACTAAATCGAAGGGTTTAATTATTAACTTTATAATAAATAGAAAAGATTATGTCAAAAGTAACCGTTGTAGGTGCAGGTAACGTAGGTGCTACTTGTGTAAATGTTTTAGCTTTTAATGAAGTAGCTGACCTAGTAGTAATGCTAGACGTGAAAGAGGGTGTAGCTGAAGGTAAAGCGATGGATATGATGCAAACAGCACAATTGTTGGGTTTCGATACAACGATCGTAGGTTGCACAAACGATTATGAAAAAACAGCTAACTCGGATATCGTAGTAATCACTTCAGGTATTCCTCGTAAGCCAGGTATGACTCGCGAAGAGTTAATCGGTGTAAATGCAGGTATCGTTAAATCGGTAGCCGAAAGCGCACTTAAATATTCTCCAAATGCTATTATCGTGGTGGTTTCTAACCCTATGGATACCATGACTTACTTGGCATTGAAATCATTGGGCTTGCCTAAAAACCGTATTATCGGTATGGGTGGTGCATTGGATAGCTCACGTTTCAAATATTTCTTGACGCAAGCGTTGGGTTGTAATGCAAACGAAGTAGAAGGTATGGTTATTGGTGGTCACGGTGATACTACTATGATTCCTTTGACTCGTTTCGCTACTTACAAAGGTATGCCAGTATGCAACTTCTTGTCTGCAGAGAAATTGGCTGAAGTAGCTGCTTCTACTATGGTAGGTGGTGCTACATTGACTAAATTGTTGGGTACTTCTGCATGGTATGCTCCAGGTGCTGCTGCTGCTGAGGTAACAGAAGCTATCCTTCACAACCAAATGAAGATGATTCCTTGTTCAGTTGCATTGGAAGGCGAATATGGTCAAAACGACCTTTGCTGTGGTGTTCCTGTTATCTTGGGTAGAAACGGTATCGAAAGAATCGTTGAACTTCCTTTGAACGAAGAAGAAGCGGCTAAATTCGCAGCTAGCGCTGATGCAGTACGCAAAACAAATGAAGATTTGAAAGCAGTAGGTGCTCTTTAATTAGTACTACTCTTTTAAAAAGATAAGGATGAGGTGGGCTTAGGCTTGCCTCATTTTTTTTGTTTCTACTCCTTGTTGAAGTTTAAATAGATTGGTCTGGCTGGCAATGGTAGCGGTTGACGGCTTTCCAGAGAGGCTTTGAAAGAGACAATCCGATAGGGGGGATCTGATAGGGGGCTGATGCAGGGATAAAATTAGGGAGGATCATCTCACGACGTCCTCCCTTTCAAACTTAAAACAACCAACAAAAGTTATTAGATAATTGCTTATCTAATAAAAAGCAATTCACGATATTTAGGTAATGTCCACATTTGATTGTCGACAATTAGTTCTAGTTTGTCAATGTGGTAGCGAATCTCTTCCAACATAGGCGCGATGGTGTCGTGGTAAGCAATTGCTTTTTCACGTTCGTGCTCTATCTTATTGGCTACCTTGCGAGCCTCTACCATGCTATTTACATGTTCAGTAATGTAGATGGTATGGTTTCCAATCTCTTCGATCAACTTCAAGTTTTCGGCCGATAATCTTTCTGATTTCTCTGCAGTGAAAAGATCTTTTAGTTTGTATACATTGTCAATCAATTTGCTTTGGTATTCGGTAGCTACAGGTATGATGTGATTCATAGCCAAGTCGCCCAATACGCGTGCTTCGATTTGGATTTTCTTCGTGTAAGTCTCCCATTTCACCTCGTTACGTGCCTCTAGCTCTACTTTAGAAAGTACACCTGTTGATTCGAACATAGCGATAGTTTCTGGTTTCAAGTAATTGTCGAAGATTACTGGACAGCTTGTTTCGCAGTCTAGGCCACGTTTGGCAGCTTCCACTTTCCACTCGTCGCTGTAACCATTGCCATCGAAGCGGATAGGTTTACTGATTTTGATGTATTTGCGCAATACTTCAATGATAGCCGAAATTTTAGGTTCGCCTTTTTCAATCAATGCATCTACATCTTTCTTGAATATAGTTAATTGCTCGGCCATGGCACTGTTTAGCGCAATCATAGAGCTAGAGCAGTTGGCTTCAGAACCTACGGCACGGAACTCAAAACGGTTACCTGTAAAGGCAAAAGGAGAGGTGCGGTTACGGTCTGTGTTATCAATTAATAGTTCAGGGATTTGAGGAATGTCTAGTTTTAATCCTGTTTTTCCGCTTAAAGATACCAACTCATCGCTTGTGCTGTTTTCCATCAAGTCAAGTACTTGTGTAAGTTGAGTTCCAAGGAAGGAAGAGATGATTGCTGGAGGTGCTTCGTTGGCACCCAAACGGTGTGCATTGGTGGCACTCATGATAGCTGCTTTAAGTAAACCGTTGTGGCGGTATACAGCCATCAATGTATTTACCACGAAGGTGATGAAGCGTAGGTTCTCTTCGGGTGTTTTACCAGGAGACATTAATAAGAAGCCTGTATCCGATCCAAGTGACCAGTTGTTGTGTTTACCCGATCCGTTTACCCCTTTGAATGGTTTTTCGTGGAACAACATACGGAAGCCGTGTTGGCGAGCAATTTTGCGCATCAATGACATGATAAGCATGTTGTGGTCAACGGCCAAGTTACACTCTTCGTAGATAGGAGCTAATTCAAATTGGTTAGGTGCTACCTCGTTGTGACGTGTCTTAACAGGAATACCAAGCTCTAATGATTGAATCTCTAAATCTTTCATGAAGGCAGCTACACGGCTAGGGATGGCTCCAAAGTAGTGGTCTTCCAACTGTTGGTTTTTAGAGGCTTCGTGGCCCATTAGGGTACGACCTGTAAGTAATAGGTCGGGACGTGCAGCATACAATCCTTCGTCAATCAAGAAATATTCTTGTTCCCATCCTAGGTAGGTGATGATTTTTTTTACTTCGGGGTTGAAGTAGTGGCACACATCAAGTGCTGCTTTGTTGACTGCGCTTAATGATTTCAATAGAGGTGCTTTGTAATCCAAAGATTCTCCAGTGTAAGCAATAAATACAGTAGGAATACAAAGTGTATCGTCTACTACGAATACAGGTGATGAGGGATCCCAAGCACTGTATCCACGTGCTTCGAATGTATTACGGATACCACCGTTAGGGAAGCTAGATGCATCAGGTTCTTGTTGCACAAGTAGTTTTCCTGAGAAATCTTCCATCATTCCACCTTTACCATCGTGTTCTACAAAAGCATCGTGCTTCTCGGCAGTACCTTCTGTTAGGGGTTGGAACCAGTGTGTATAGTGCGTTACGCCTAGTTGTGTAGCCCATTTTTTCATACCTGAAGCCACTTCATTTGCAATCGAACGATCAAGTGGTGCACCGTTGTCCATGGCATCAATTAGCTTAGCATAGACGGTGCTAGGCAGATACTTGAACATTTTCTCACGGTTAAAGACATATTTAGCAAAGTACTCACTGGGTCTTTGAGTAGGGACCTCTACTGCTGTTGCTTTTTTCTTGAAAGCATTTTCTACGACGCGAAATCTTAATTTTGACATGATACCTAAAAATTTGCTTTGTTGTTATTAATAAAGTGAATTCTCAATTGTTGTTTATAGTTCTCGGGAGGGCGATCAAACCCGCCCGAGAGGGTAGAGCTTTTTACAAGCTCTGGTTATTAGTTATAAGAGGATTCTCCATGTTCGTAAATGTCTAATCCCTCCTCTTCTATACGCAATGGAACGCGAATTCCAAATAGTTTATCAATTCCTTTGAAGATGATAAAGCCCATTCCGACTGCCCAAGCACCGATAACCAATGCTCCAAATAGTTGGGCAAGTAGTAAGCCTGAGCCACCTCCGTAAAACAATCCCTCTTCGGTGGCAAATAGGCCTGTCATAACTGTACCTAAGAAACCACATACACCGTGTACTGAGGAAGCTCCCACGGGATCGTCTATTTTTAATACCTCCTCAATAAATACCACTGAGTAAATCATGGCTACTCCACAAATGGCACCGATTAAGGCGGCTCCTGCTGGTGATACCACATCGCAACCAGCTGTAATACCCACGAGTCCTGCTAGTACTCCATTGAGTGTGAGTGATAAAGAGGGTTTTCCATACTTCATCCAGCTCACCATCATAGCGAATAATCCGCCGGCACAAGCAGCCAAGTTGGTGGTTAAGAATACACCTGAGATGGCCAACTGATCCTCGCCACTGGCTGCTGCCAATTGTGATCCTGGGTTGAAACCAAACCAACCAAACCAAAGGATAAATACCCCTAGAGCAGCCAACGTTAAATTGTGTCCAGGTATCGCTTTTGATTTTCCATCTTTCCCATATTTACCGTAGCGTGGGCCTAATACCGAGGCACCTACTAATGCCATCCATCCCCCTAAGCTGTGTACAATGGTCGATCCAGCAAAGTCATGGAAGGTTGTTCCAAATAGATTCATCATAAATGAACCCTCTTCGCCGTTCATTAACCAACCACCTCCCCAGGTCCAGTGACCCGATACTGGGTAGACTAGTACGCTGATAAAGATCGTGTAAACCAAATACATAGAGAATTTTGTTCTTTCTGCCATGGCTCCCGATACAATGGTAGCTGCTGTAGCACAGAAGACCGTTTGAAAGATTAAGAACCCTTCAATTGGTAATCCTAAATCGAGCACTTCGCCCATTCCACTTAAGTCAAAGAAGTGGGGCATTCCCACAAAACCACCTTCACCAAACATCAATCCAAAACCAATAAACCAAAAGAGCAAGGATCCAAGACTGAAGTCCATAAAGTTCTTCATTAGGATATTGGCCGAGTTCTTTGCTCTCGTAAAGCCTGCTTCTACCAATGCAAAACCTGGTTGCATAAAGAATACAAGCATGGCTGCTAATAGCATCCAAACGGTATTAATACCTGTTGCTACCTCTTCTACTGCAGCTAGTGTTGCTAAATCGACTGCTGGTGCAGGGGCCGTAATGCTCTCTGTTAGGGTTGTTACTACGGCTGTAGAGTCTTGTGCCCACATTGCCATTGGTAGTGCTCCCATCACTAGCATTGCTCCGACTGCTTTGAGCAGCCCTTTTTTACTATCTCTTTTTCGTATCGTTGTTGTATCCATCCTGTTTCTCGTTTAAAATTGTAGTTTTCTTCTTTCATTGCATGGGCTCTATCTTTACGCCCACGGCCCTCTAAATACCTTGTTCAGCATTGTACAATGCAATATCCCCTCGTTCGCCTGTTCGGATGCGTACCGCATCTTCAATGGGAATTACAAAGATACGTCCATCGCCAATCTCTCCTGTATTGGCTGCTTTGATGATGGTTTGAATTGTTCTCTCTACATTTTTTTCACGCACTACGATGGAGATTAAGGTACGCTCAATGATACTAGTATCGTACACTACCCCGCGGTAGATACGTCCTTGGCGTGCTTTTCCAACACCTCTAACGTCATAGTACGAAAACCATTCAATGTCTGCTTCGAGTAGTGCATCTTTTACATCCTCGAATTTTGTTTTGCGGATAATTGCTTCAATTTTCTTCATCTGTAATTGTATTTGTATGAATAACTATCTATTTTCTTTCGTTGTATTTTGTATCTCAAGTAAAACTATTAGAAACTCATTCCAAAGACGAAATAAGCCCCCTGTGAAGCTGGGTTCCAAGCCAATTGTGTGAATAGCGGTAATGAAATGGTTTCTGTGATTTTAACCTCTTTACAAGCCCCTATGGATACGTTGCAAACCGAGAATCCTCCATCTGTATCGGTGTAGAAGGTGTTAGACCAAGGCGATACCCCCACTTCGGCACTCCAGTCTAGACCTCCCAGTTTAAAGGGTGCTGTGATTGATGCATACGATGAGTAGGCTCTTTTACCTGATTTGTTTACCCCATCGGCTCCTGCGTAGTTGGTGTACCAAGTAAGCGCTACAGGTCCAAAATCATACCCTACATAGGCTTCGAACACGTGTGCAGTGCTGTGTGAATCGAATTCGAAGAAGCGGTTTCTGATTTCTGGATCGCTGTAAGCAAACCAATAGCAAGTAGTACCGACTGAGAATCCACCCGTTTCATAGCCCAGTGTAAAATCGAACTCTTTGGTGTCTTCTCTCACAAATCCTACACTTCCCCAAGCTGCCAAGGAGAATCCTTTGTAGGCTACACTAAGATTGGGTTGAAAAGCAACTCCACCTAGTTCGCATCCGCGCCAAATGTATTGGCTTACCAAATCTGCACCTACCGAAGCTTCCACTTTCTCTTGTGCTACACTCATGGTAGGAATCACTACTGCCATAGAGGCAGCCATTAAAGCTGTTCTAAAAATCTTTTCCATCTCTTTTACCTTTAAGTTAATAATAAGTTGTATTGTATTCTTGTACGTTCCTCTTATTGTATTCTGTAGTAGTAAAAAAACTCGTTTAGCTGTACTGTATTTTGTAGATATCTAAAACTATTCTCGTTGTTCTTTATTACTAACTTGTCGGTAAACCCTTTGGCGCTAACTTAAAGAAGCCATTTCTTAATTCGTTCCATTGCTTCTTCGCATTCTGCACGCTCTCCGAATGCTGTGAGGCGGATGTATCCTTCACCACTAGGACCGAATCCTACGCCTGGTGTACCCACAACATTTGCTTCATAAAGCATTTGTTCAAAGAATTTCCACGAACCTACTCCGTTGGGAGTCTTGATCCATAAATAGGGAGCATTTTCGCCTCCATATACTGTAAGTCCTACACTCTCCAATGTTTTCTTCATAATTTTAGCATTGGTCATGTAGTAATCTATTGTCTCTTTAATTTGTGCTTTTCCTTCGGGTGAGTAGATGGCTTCTGCCCCTCTTTGTGTAATGTACGAGGTTCCGTTGAACTTGGTACATTGACGGCGGTTCCACAATTTGTTTAAACCGACTCTTTCACCCGTGATGGTAGCTGCTGTTAGCTCTTTGGGAACCACTGTGTATCCACAACGTACCCCTGTAAAGCCTGCTGTTTTTGAGAAGCTACGAAACTCGATGGCGCATTTTTTAGCTCCTTTAATTTCATAGATTGAGTGAGGGATAGCAGAATCTTGTATGAATGCTTCGTAAGCGGCATCGTACATAATTAGTGCATCATTCTCTAAAGCGTAATTCACCCATTTTTTGAGTTCGGCTTTGCTAATAACCGTTCCTGTGGGGTTGTTGGGGTAACAGAGGTAGATGATATCTACTTTTCTCTCTGGAATTTGAGGTGTAAAGTTGTTCTCGCTTGAGCAAGGCATATACTCTACATTGCTCCATTTACCATCTTCGAGTACACCTGCACGTCCGCTCATCACATTTGAGTCGATGTATACAGGGTAAATAGGATCGGTTACTCCAATATTGTTGTCGTGACGCAAAATGTCACCAATGTTTCCTGTGTCGCTTTTGGCACCATCGTTGATAAAGACTTCGCAGGCATCTAATAGAATGCCACGTGGAGCGTAATCATTTTTAATGACTGCGTCAATTAAGAAGTCATATCCTTGCTCTGGACCATACCCGCGGAAGGTGTTGCTGCTGGCAAGTTCGTCTACTGCCTTGTGCATCGCTTCCAAACAGGCTTTAGGAAGGGGTCTTGTTACATCGCCAATGCCTAAACGAATGAGGTTTACATTGGGATGTGTTACTTTGAACGTATTTACCTTTTTTGCAATGTCCGAAAAAAGATAATTATTCGGTAGTTTCAAAAAATGTTCGTTTACTAATGCCATAATCGTTGTTGTTTTAAGTTCTTCTATAATCTTCCTTCTAACTATAATTCTAGTTCTCCTTCAAAAACTTTGGTTGCAGGGCCTGTCATGTAGATGTGGTTGTCTGATTCCTTCCATTGGATGGTTAAATTTCCGCCATCCATTCGGATAATTGATTCTCTTCCTGCTTTTTGGTTCAGTACTGCAGCTACTGCTGTAGCACAGGCTCCTGTTCCGCAGGCCATTGTGATGCCCGATCCTCTTTCCCATACCCGCATCCGGAGTGATCCATCTGCTAGTACTTCTACAAATTCTACATTTACTCTTTCGGGAAAGAGGGGATGGTGTTCTAGCTTGGGCCCTACTTCGGGCAAATTTACGTTTTTAATGTCATCTACAAAAATAACTAAATGAGGATTTCCCATACAAACGTAGGTTCCTACATATTTAGTGCCTTCTACTTCTATAAGTTCTGCCACCATCTCTCCGGTTGCTGTAGCAAGCTGTTTGGAATTCTTCAATTGGGGCTCTCCCATATCGACCGTTACCTCTGTTACAATCTCTTCCTTTAAGTGAAGTTTTAATACCTTTATGCCTGAAAGTGTTTCGAGTGTTATCTCTTTTTTACTTGTTAATCCTTTTTCGTATACAAACTTAGCAATGCATCGGGTAGCATTTCCGCACATCATTGCTTCTGATCCATCTGCATTGAAGATGCGCATGCTAAAATCGGCTTTGTCTGAGGCGCCAATGAGTACCAATCCATCCGACCCAATTCCTGTGTGAAAAGCACTCCATTTAATCGATTTCTCTTCGGGATTTTCAATGGGGAATTGTTGTGTGTTTATATAGATATAGTCATTGCCGCCGCCATGCATTTTGGTGAATTTAATCTTGCTTGCCATTTGAATATCGTTACTTTTGTTGTTGTTTCCTTTTATTTTATTTCTATGCAAATATATATCTTTTTGTTATAGTGAGAAGAATATTTCTTTCTATTTTATTGTATTTTTTCTACTTTGTTATGATTCTTATTTTATTGATGGGGCATTTCTTTTAAATCATAACTTATAGCGGCTCTTTTTGTGTAAATATATAAGTTGTTGTTTTTGATTCATTTCTTTTAAAATTGCGATTTTGCTATCTGTTTGATGTTTATTTTATTTTTTGATTGTCTTTTTGTAAGATGTTGATCTGTTTATTGTGTTATAGTGATTGTTCTGTATTTATTCTATTCTTTAATTCTATTTCCTCCTTTGGGGAGATAATCTTTTTTGTGGTGAGCTAAATATAATGAGTACGCTCTCTATTTGATGCAATCTTTTTGTACTTTTGCCTCCAAATAAATATATAAAATAATATAAATGTATGGCTTCAGTATTTATAACTACACGTAAGCAGCGTATGGTACGCGAGTTGAGGGATTACTTAACGATTGCTTTGGGTATGTTGATGTATAGTATCGGTTGGACTGTTTTCCTTTTGCCCAATGATATAACGACTGGTGGTGTGCCTGGTATTGCTTCCATTGTCTATTTTGCCTCTGGCTTCCCAGTTCAGTATACCTATTTTGCCATCAATGCCGTTTTGTTGGTTGCTTCGTTAGTCATATTGGGGTGGAAGTTTAGTGTAAAAACCATCTTTGCTGTATTTACGATGACTATGATTCTTCCTATTATACAAGACTTAACAGGCGATTTAGCGCTGCTCAACGACCAGCCTTTTATGGCTTGTGTAATTGGGGCCTCTTTCTGTGGAGGAGGTATTGGGGTAGCTTTCTCGGCCAATGGTAGTTCGGGAGGAACCGATATATTGGCTGCCATTGTGAATAAGTACCGCGATATTACGTTGGGGCGCGTTATTCTCATTACCGATATGGTGATTATTATATCGAGTTATTTTGCATTGCAGGATTGGGAGAAGGTGGTCTATGGTTTTGCTACCTTATATATATGTAGCTTTGTACTTGATCAGGTGGTGAATAGTGTGCGCCAGTCGGTACAGTTCTTTATCATCTCAAAGAAACACGAAGAGATAGGACACCGTATCAACAAAGACTTAGGGAGGGGTGTTACTATAATAGATGGGGTAGGATGTTACACCAAAGCCAATGTAAAGATGATGTTTGTATTGGCAAAGAAACGGGAGTCGACTACTATTTTTCGTCTTATAAAGGATATAGACCCTCATGCATTTGTCTCTCAAAGTGCTGTCATTGGTGTGTTTGGTGAAGGGTTTGATCGGATAAAGGTGAAATAAATAGGACAAAAAGGGGTGCAAATTGGTCTTCTGACTACTTTGACCAATTTGAGCTACCTATGTTTCGTTTCTTTGTTCTATATTTGTCCTACTAGATACATCACATACAAACAATATAGCTTGAAGAATTATGGTTACAACTCCAATTGAAATTGCTAGAAAGCTTTCTCTTCAGATATCCCCTTTAACCAAAGAGGGTACGCATGCATTGGCAGAGATTTTGATTAAACGAAAATGTAAGAAGGGTGAGACTGTCTTGACCGAAGGTGAAGTGTGTCACTCTATGATGTTTGTCGAGAAGGGGCTGTTGCGTCAATTCTATTACAAGAATGAGAAAGATTTAACGGAGCATATTAGTTACGAAGGGGGGATGATTATCTGTTTGGAGAGCTATTTTAAGCAAGAACCTTCTAACTTGCTGGTCGAGGCATTAGAATCGGCTGTGTTGTGGCTCTTGCCAAAAGATAAGATCGATGCTTTGATAGAGCGCCACTTGGATGTAAGCAAAATGTATCGAACGATATTGGAAAATTCGTTGATTCAATCTCAAGTGAAGGCCGATGCCATGCGTTTTGAGTCTGCTCAGGAGCGTTATAACAAACTCAAGCTACTTCATCCCGAGATTTTGAAACGTGCTCCCTTGATACACATTGCCTCCTTGCTGCAGATGACTCCTGAGACTTTAAGTAGGGTTCGCTCTTCGTTGCTGTAATGCACTGATCTAAATGGCTTTGTTTAAGCGTAGTTATCAGTTGTAGTTCACTCTTTACTGTTATGATGTACTGATTGCTTTTATAAGTGGATGCATTCAATCGATTACTCATCTGTTTTTATCCAGACATAGAATAGGCCTAGAAGACAAATTTCTCTTCTAGGCCTATTCTATGTCTGGGTAGAGGGGTAGTTAGTAGGAAACCTCTATTTTTTTTAAGAGAGTAAATAGGCCTTTAAAGCCCTAACTTCTCTCGTAGGAATTGTCCGGTGTAGGACTCTTTGCATTGAGCTACTTGGTGAGGTGTACCTTCTGCTACGAGGTATCCTCCTTTATCGCCTCCATCGGGACCCAAGTCGATGATGTGGTCTGCACACTTTATCACATCCATGTTGTGCTCAATAATGACCACCGTATGTCCCCGTTCAATCAAGGCATTGAATGCTTCCATTAGTTTCTTGATGTCGTGAAAGTGAAGTCCTGTGGTGGGTTCGTCAAAGATAAAGAGGGTAGGCAGTGCCTTCTCAATGCTTAAGAAGTAGGCTAGTTTTACCCGCTGACTCTCGCCACCCGATAGGGTAGAGGAGGCTTGCCCCAGTTTAATATAGCCCAATCCCACCTCTTGCAAGGGTAGGAGTTTCTTGATAATCTTCTTTTGACCATGCTCTTGAAAGAATTCAATGGCTTGGTTGATGGTCATCTCTAGCAGTTCGTGGACGTTTTTGCCTTGGTACAAAATCTCTAAGGTATCACTTTTAAAGCGTTTGCCGTGACACGATTCGCACTCTAGTACCAAGTCGGCCATAAATTGCATCTCTACCGTAACCGTTCCATCGCCTTTACACTCCTCGCAGCGACCTCCGTCTGTGTTGAAGGAGAAGTAGCCAGCGGTATAGCCCATCTGTTTGGCCAGGGGCTGTTCTGCATAGAGTTTGCGAATCTCATCGTAGGCTTTGAGGTAGGTAGCCGGATTGCTTCGCGAGGATTTACCGATAGGGTTTTGGTCTACAAATTCAATCTCTTTCACCTCTTTCCAATCTCCTTCGAGCGATAAAAATTCACCCGGGCGTTCGCTTGCCTCACTATATTCGCGCTGCAGTGCTTTGAAGAAGATATCGCGCACCAAGGTACTCTTGCCCGAGCCGCTAACACCAGTCACGACTGTCATCACATTGAGCGGAAAGCGCACATCAATCCCCTTTAGGTTGTTTTGGCGGGCTCCTTTGATCTCGATGTAGTGATTCCAAGGTCTGTAGCTAAGGGGCAGAGCAATTTGTTCTTCGCCCAATAGGTAACGTACCGTGTGGCTATTGCTCCCCTTTTGAAGATCTTTCATATCGCCCTCGTAAACCACCTCGCCTCCTAAGCGTCCTGCATGGGGACCAATGTCGATAATGTAATCGGCAGCCCGAATAATCTCTTCATCGTGTTCCACCACTACCACTGTGTTTCCTAACTCTTGCAATTGGCGTAGCACTTTGATTAACTTCTCGGTATCGCGGCTGTGTAGCCCAATGCTGGGTTCGTCTAGTATATAGAGCGAGCCTACCAAGCTGCTACCCAGTGAGGTGGCTAGGTTGATGCGTTGACTCTCTCCACCCGATAGTGAGTTACTGAGTCTGTTGAGGGTAAGATAGCCCAATCCTACATCGAGTAAGAAGGTAAGGCGACTCTTAATCTCCAGTAAGATACGTGTGGCAACGGCTGTTTGATGCTCTGTGAGTACCAACTCGTCGAAAAATAGTTTTAGTTCATTGATAGGGAGTACTACCAGTTGAGAGATGGAGTATCCCCCTACCTTTACATAGGTGGCAGCCGGTTTAAGGCGCGATCCTTTGCAAGCAGGGCAATCGGTTTTTCCGCGGTAGCGTGCCAACATTACGCGGTACTGTATCTTGTATTGGTTCTCTTTAAGCATGGTGAAGAAGGAGTCAATGCAGGCGCGTTCGCGAGGTCCGTGCCATAGAAACTCTTTCTGCTCTTCGGTTAGCTGGTAGTAGGGGGTAAAGATGGGGAAGTTATGTTGTGCAGCTTCTTGCATAAATTCGCTTTGCCATTCACTCATCTTCTCGCCTCTCCAGCACATTACTGCCCCATCGTACACGCTGAGTGCACGGTTGGGTATCACCAACTGTTCGTCTATTCCCACCACTTTGCCAAATCCTTCGCACTCGGGGCAGGCTCCTACGGGTGAGTTGAAAGAGAACATTTGGTCACTGGGCTCTTCGAAGGCGATGCCATCGGCCTCAAAGCGGGTGCTAAAGCTGAAGAGTTGCTTCTCGCCCTCTGTGGGATAAAAACGTAGCAAGCAGCTTCCACCTCCTTCGTACATAGCGGTCTCTGCCGAATCAATGAGTCGGCTGATGGACTCTTGTTCGGGGCTGCTGCTCATGCGGTCAATCAAGAGGTGAATCTCATCTCCCTCTTGGGGTTGGTACTCTTCTATGCGCACCATCTCTCCATTTACCTCGAGGCGGGTGAAGCCCTGTTTGAGGTAACTATCCAGCTGTTCGCTTAGACTACGGTCGTTGCGCAGCACAAGGGGGGCCAATACGGTGTAGCGGGTTCCTTGTGGGAAAGATAGCATGGCATTGGCTATATCTTCTACGCTGTGTTTCTTGACTAGCTCTCCGCTAATGGGGGAGTAGGTAAGGCCGATACGGGCAAACAGGAGGCGTAGGTATTCGTAAATTTCGGTCGATGTGCCCACTGTAGAGCGGGGATTGCGACTGCTTACTTTCTGTTCGATGGCAATAGCGGGGGGGATACCTTTAATAAAGTCGCACTCGGGTTTGCTCATGCGCCCTAGGAATTGGCGGGCATAGCTAGAGAGCGACTCTACGTAGCGGCGTTGCCCCTCGGCGTAGAGTGTGTCAAAGGCGAGCGAAGATTTTCCAGAGCCCGATAGTCCAGTAATTACTACGAGTCTGTTTCGTGGTATATCGACCTTGATATTTTTCAAGTTGTTTACTCTGGCACCTTGAATGGATATGTAGTTGCTTTCTGACATAACTGCATCTAATTAGAATATTCAAACACGCTGGAATGAATGTGGTTTAAACGAACATGCAAAAGTAAAAGATAATTCTTAGAATCTCACATCTCCATCTAAAAATATCGAACCTATAGGGGGGTGCTTTTTCTTCATTGTTAAGCCTTGCTGGCTGCGTGCCAAAATAGGTGTTGCTAGAGAGTAATTAGGGCTTCTTATGTAGCTATTTGTTGCAATGCTCTTCTCTATTCTTTAATTTCCGTTGAAAATTAGAGAATTTACGTCAGAAATTATCTAATTTTCAACAGAAATTGTCTAATTTACGTCAGAAATTAAAGAATGGGTAGTAATCTTTGTACCAATCTCTCTAGCTCTTCGCATCTATAGAATAGTACCCTACTGATCATTGAAAAGCGAACTCTCGTTTTCAATTGGAGTGTATAAGTCAAGAATTTTATGTAAGTTTGCTGAATATTCAATAAATTGATTGTTATCAAACCATTTAAGAAAGATTTAAAAGAGATGAGAGTAAAAGCATTACTTCTATGGATGGCCTGTTTCATGACATGTCTGCTAAGTGCCCAAACCTATGTGCCCAAGCGTGAGTTTCGGGGGGCATGGATTCAGTGTGTGAATGGACAATTTCAAGGGTTATCGACCACTCAAATGCAACAGATGCTTATCGGCCAGCTCGATAAACTGGAGGAGGCTGGTATAAACGCTATTATTTTTCAGGTACGTGCCGAGTGCGATGCACTTTACCAATCCTCTTACGAGCCTTGGAGCCGCTTCTTAACAGGTACACAGGGTAAAGCTCCTTCGCCCTATTGGGATCCTATGCAGTTTATGATAGAGCAGTGTCACCAGCGGGGTATGGAGTTTCATGCGTGGATTAATCCCTATCGTGCCCGTACCAAAGGAACTAGTTCACTCGCTCCTCAGCACCCTTATCATCAACATCCAGAACGCTTTGTTACCTACAACGGTCAGCTCTACTGTAACCCTGCACTCCCCGAGAACCGTCACTATATTCTAAAGATTGTACAAGATATTGTGAATAGGTACGATGTAGATGCCATTCACATGGATGACTATTTCTACCCTTACCCCAACCCAGGCGAAGAGTTTCCCGATGCGGTTAGTTTTGCTCAGTATGGCAGGGGCTATCTTGACAAAGGCGATTGGCGACGTGATAATGTGAATGTGTTGATTAAGGAGTTGCACCAAACCATTCGTGCTTGCAAGCCGTGGGTAAAGTTTGGTATCTCTCCCTTTGGCATCTACCGCAATGCTAAGACAGCCTCCAATGGAAGTCAAACCAACGGGCTACAAAACTACGACGATCTCTATGCCGATGTACTTCTTTGGGTGAACAACGGTTGGATTGATTACAACATTCCGCAAGTATATTGGGAGATAGGCCACCCTGCTGCCGATTATGATACGCTGGTACGTTGGTGGGCTCGCCACGCTTCGGCTCGTCCTCTCTATATTGGTCAAGATGTAGAGCGTACAGTGAAACGTGCCGATTTAAAGAATCCTACCATTCACCAAATGCCTGCCAAGATGAGTTTACAGCGTGCTTTTCCAGCTATTCAAGGTAGCTGTCAGTGGTATGCTGCTGCCGTGGTTCAAAACCAAGGGGGCTATCACGACCTGTTGGTCAATCAGTATCACCGCTATCCCGCTTTAATGCCTGCTTCGCCCTTTATGGACAACCACGCTCCGCAGAAAGTGCGCAAGCTAAAAGAGGTGTGGACCTACGATGGATTGGTGCTTTTTTGGCAAGTGAAAGAGGTGCATGACGAAATGGACAAATCGGTACAGTATGTAGTATACCGCTTTGAGAACAAAGAGCCCATTAACCTAAATGATGCAACAAAGATAGTAGCCATTACGCGCGATACCTTCTGTAAACTTCCTTATGAGAATGGTAAGGTGAAATACCAATATGTGGTAACCGCTTTAGACCGCTTGCACAATGAATCGAAACCAGTGAAGAGAAAAGTAAAGCTTTAGTCTTTGCTTTTACTAGTACACTCTTTTATTAGGTTAACTTTTTGCTCACTATAAATCCTTTTTGGGATGAGTAGTGGGCTTTTTTATTGCAATCTATTCTCTTTCTTAGTTTCTTTAAATGTTCCTTCTGCTCTGAAGCATGCTGTGTATAGTCGTTTTAAATGTATTATTATAGGTGCTTGTTTGTCTTTATATCTCTTTTAAAACCATTTAAACCCTTGATTCAAACATTCTGAGTGACAAAATGGAAGATGTTACAAAATGGAAGTTCTGTGATTCATATTGGGAATCTTATCTCTTTCCTTTTGCTTAATTTTGCAGATAGTAAGTTTTGTTGATTATTAAATCTATAAATAGAAATGTTGTATGAAAAACGTAATGTTAGTACTACTGATGCTCTTTCTGAGTAATCATTTGGCAGCGCAACAAACCATTGTAACGGGCAAAGTGACCGATGCATCCGATGGTTCGCCGCTCATAGGTGCCAATGTATTGGTAAAAGGAACCGGTAATGGTACCATAGCCGATATGGATGGATCGTATAGTGTAAGTCTGCCAGCAGGTAGCCAAACCCTTGTTTTTTCTTGTATTGGTTATAAGCAGCAAGAGATTACACTCAAGAGTGGACAAAGTAGCCTCAATGTAGTGATGAAAGATGATGCCGAACTACTAGACGAAGTGGTTGTAGTAGGGTATGGTACCATGAAAAAGAGCGACCTTTCGGGCTCTTCGGTCTCAATGAGTGAAGATAAACTCAAAGGATCGGTTATTACCAACTTAGACCAATCCTTGCAAGGACGGGCTGCTGGGGTAACAGCTGTCTCTACTTCAGGAGCTCCAGGAGCTGCCTCTTCTATTCGTGTACGGGGGCAAGCTACCATCAATGCAGGTGCCGAACCGCTTTATGTTATTGATGGAGTGATTGTTCAAAGCGGTGGACAAACGGGCTCTGATTATGGGTTGGGCGATGCATTGGGTAATGGCTCAGTCTCTTCCATCTCACCACTCTCTACCATTAATCCTGCCGATATTGTTTCGATGGAGATCTTAAAAGATGCCTCGGCTACTGCTATTTATGGGGCACAAGGTTCGAATGGGGTAGTACTTATTACTACTAAACGTGGTAAATCGGGCGAAGCAAAGTTTACCTACGATGGTATGATGGCTGTACAGCGACAAACCAGAAGACTCGATATGATGAATCTGCGTGAATTTGCTGGATTCTACAATGATTTGGCCGAAACAGGTGGACTTGAACCCAATGGGTACTATGCCGATCCCTCTTTATTAGGTGTAGGTACCAACTGGCAAGATGCGGTGTTCCGTACAGCTATGCAACACCAACATCAGTTTGGTGCACAAGGGGGAACTGATAAGGTACAATATTATGTATCGGCCTCTTATATGGACCAAGATGGTACCTTGATTGGTTCTAACTTTAACCGCTATTCATTCCGTACCAATCTAGATGCTCAACTTAAGAAGTGGCTTAAGATGGGTATGAGTGCCACCTACTCATCGACTAACGAAGATTTAAAGTTGGCCGATAGTGACCAAGGTATTATCAGTTACTCTTTACAAACGCTTCCCGATATTCCCATCTATGATATTGATGGAAATTATGCTACCATCATTCGCGAAGGAGCTACCAATCCTAATCCCATTGCGCTTGCCATGATGGATGATATCTTACTCAATCGTCAAAAGTTAACTGGTAACTTCTTTTTCGATGTGACTCCCTTTAAAAATCTTACTTGGCGTACCGAATTGGGTTACGATATTAGTTCATCAAAGGGTGAGCGTTATAAACCTAGAGTTGATTTGGGTTCGTGGAAACGCGAAAGCAACGAAAGTGGTATTCAAAAGAATAGCAGTACCTTCTGGCAACTAAAAAACTATGTAACCTACAATGGGATGATTAATAAACACTCGTTTACAGCCATGGTGGGGCAAGAGTTGTGGGAGTCTCGCTACGACCATACGAGCGTGTTTAATACCAATTTACCTTCTGACGAAGTGCATAATCCAGCCTTAGGGGCAGGTACTCCTACTATTAATGCTGGTTTTGGTAGTGCCGCTATGGCCTCTTTCTTTGCGCGTGCCACCTACAATTATGCCGATCGCTACTTAGCTACCTATACCTATCGCTACGATGGATCCTCTAATTTTGGTCCCGATAATCGTTGGGCAGGTTTCCACTCATTTGCCGCTTCGTGGCGTTTTACGAATGAAAAATTCTTCGAACCTTTAGAAGAGATTGTTAGCAATGGTAAGCTGCGGTTGGGTTGGGGACAAACGGGTAACTCCAGTATTGGTAGCTACTTGTGGGGTACCTCTATTACACGCATGCCTACAGGTTTGGGTATGGGTTATCGCCCTTCTAATATTCCTAATACCAGTATTAAGTGGGAGTCGCAAGAGCAATGGAACATTGGTTTGGATTTAAGCTTCTTCCAAAACCGTTTGAACTTGGTGGTAGATTGGTACTTAAAGGAGTCGAATGATATGTTGATGCCTTTGCAATTGCCCTCTTACATGGGTACATCGGGTAATGGCTCTTCAGCACTTTCGGCACCTTGGGGTAACTATGGTAACATTGAGAACCGAGGATTAGAGATTACCGTGAGTGGTCGCCCTATTGAAGGACGTTTTGAGTGGGATTCTGATTTCCAAATCTCTTTCAATAGCAATAAGTTGAAAGGGTTGGCTGGTACCAGTAATGCACAAATTGTAGGTTATGGACAGTGGAATGATGTAGTAAGTGTATCCTCTATTGGCGAATCACTCTATAGCTTCTATGGCTATGTGTGTGATGGAGTATACAAAGATTTAGCCGATTTGCAAACATCACCCAAGCCTGAGAAATATCCTGCCGATGGTACCTTTAACCGTGCCAATACCGTTTGGGTAGGCGATGTGAAGTACAAAGATTTAAGTGGACCTAACGGGGTGCCCGATGGAGTGATTAATGAGTATGATAAAACCAATATTGGTTCGCCCATGCCCGATTTTACCTTTGGATGGACCAATACATTCCGCTACAAGAACTTTGATTTGTCTCTCTTTATCAATGGTTCGTACGGAAATAAAGTGTTGAACTATTTAAATATGAAGCTTACTCACATGAACTCCGCTTGGACTAACCAGTTAAATACAGTGGGTGATAGAGCAATCTTAAAACCGATTGATCCCAACAAGGTATACCCTGATGGTTCACAATGGTATGATGATATTACCAATGTATTTGTAGAGAACCCCTCTACTTCAATACCTCGTGCCTCTATTCAGGACCCTAATGACAATGATCGCATTAGCGACCGTTACATTGAGGATGGATCTTACTTACGCCTTAAGAATGTAACTTTTGGGTATACTTTCCCAACCAAGAAAATAGCTAATTGGGGGTTGCAATCGCTTCGTGTATATGCTAATTTCCAGAATTTATACACCCTTACTAACTATACAGGATACGATCCAGAGATTGGTGCTAGTACAGCAAACTCCAATGTATATGGATTAGACAATGGACGCTATCCATCGCCTACAGTTTACTCTTTCGGATTGAATGTATCTTTCTAACAACTTACTATTATGAAATTAAATACCATTAAACATCTTACATTGGCTACTCTTTTGAGCTTTGGAACAGTCTCTTGCGAGAATTTCCTGAATCGCCCAACCGAGGATAACTACAATGAATCAAACTTTTACCTCAATGACGAGCAGTGTTTCCAAGGGGTAAACTACCTTTATACCTCTCCTTGGTATGACTTCCAACGTGGTTTTATTAAAATGGGCGAAGTACTTTCGGGTAATTATTTTTGGGGAAGTAGCCCCTACCTTACTTTTACAGTAAATGGAACTAATGAGGACTTAATCAATATGTCCTACTCGCTTTGGGCCGTAAATGGGCATGCCAATACGGTTTACAATCGTTTGAAAACAGCTTCAGCTTCACAAGCTACCATCAATACCTGTATGGGTGAGTGTTTAACTTGGAAGGCGATGGCCTACTTCTACTTGGTTCGCTCTTTTGGAGCTGTACCTATTATTCACGATAACTCGGATGAGTTGGCCAACAATAGTTACAACGATAAGTATAAGGTAGAATCGGCCGATGTGTATGAGTACATTGTCATGACGCTCGAGAAAGCTATTGAACTTCTACCCGCTCGAGGAGAAACTGGCCGCATTGATCAAGCAGCAGCTAAAGGGTTACTAGCAAAAGTGTACTTAACTAGATCAGGATTAGGATTGTCGGGCACACGTAACCAGTCTGACTTAGATCAAGCTGCTAAATATGCCAAAGAGGTGATTGATCAATCGGGACGCAACTTATTGACTACCTATTCAGATATCTTCCGTTTAGAGAACAACAAGAATGAAGAGTGTTTACTCTCGTGGCACTGGTATCCTACACGCGATCCATGGACAGCACAGAATACGCTACAGTCTGACTTAGGGATGAAAGGATTTAGCGAGTTTGGCGATTGTTGGGGTGAGTGGAACGGTCCCTCTGTCGATCTGCAAGATGCTTTTGGTGTGAGTGCACTGGGTAATCCTAGCGGACGCTATGATACGGATAGTCGCCGTCAAGCCACCATGATGATGATTGGTGATAAGTATACCTATTTCTGGCAAGATAAGAATGGATTTGACTACTTGAAGTTTTTATACGATGATAGCTACGGAGCAGGTGGTCCTGGTGAGATGAGCTCGCCCACGGGCAGCAATGCAGTAAAGCACCTCTTTGGAAATGCCAATGACCACATCAAAGGGTTGGGCATATCGGCTGGAAACATGTTAAGCGGGTTAAGTACCCACATCCTTCGTTTAGCAGATATCTACTTGGTATATGCTGAGGCTAAGATTGGAAACAGTGGTACTACAACCGATGCCAGTGCTATTGACGCATTTTACAAGGTTCGTTCACGTGCTGTATCTACCTACGAGCGTCCAGCCTCTATCTCGTGGGAAGATGTATGGAAGGAGCGAAGATTAGAGATGGCTTGCGAAGGCGACCGTTGGTTTGACTATGTACGTCTCTCTTATTACAATCCACAACGTGCTATTGATGAGCTAAAAGGGCAACGACGAGATGTCTATTATGGGTTATCGGCTCTTTATAAGAAATATTATGAAGATGGCAGTTTCGACGTTAATCCAAGCGACCACCGTTATAACGATAGTCCAGTTATTCCCAATGTGACCCAATCAAGTTTCGCTCTACCTTTTCCTACTGAAGATGTAGTATTCAATCCTAATTTGATGAAAGATCCTATTCATGTAGATGTACGTAGCACATTTAGTTATTAATCCAAGAGAAAATAGATGTATGAGAACAATAATAAAAGAGATAAAGAGTCGTGTTTGGCAATTAACACTGCTTCTATTCGTTACAGCAGGCTTTGCCTCGTGTGCCGATCAGCCCGATCAGTTTAAACTAGCCGATGGACTTCCTACTGTGAAGTATGTACGCATGACCGATCCGGCTTTGGCCGATTCACTACTTACAGGTGCCTATATGGCCAATACCATCTGCTTGGTTGGTGAGAACCTACGAAGTGTGTATGAACTCTATTTCAATGACCAAAAGGCGATATTAAATACCAGTTTAATGACTGATAATACGTTGATTATAGATGTACCACGCACCATTCCTGAAACGGTGACCGATAAGATTTACTTGATTAATAAGAGCAATGAGCGTGTAGAGTACGATTTCAAGGTGTTAGTACCTAGTCCCGTGGTAAGCTCTATCTCGAATGAATATGCTAAACCAGGTAGTGTAGCTACCATCTATGGTGACTACTTACTAGATGATGCGAATGTACCTTTGTCTATTATTTTCCCTGGCAATGTAGAGGTAGAGGAGTTTGTTACCATCACCAAAACTGCTGTCTCATTTGTGGTTCCTGCTCAGGCAGAGCTAAGTGGCAATGTAACGGTGAAATCAATCTATGGTAGTGGTCGTTCTCCTTTCCAATATATGGATAGCCGTGGCTTCTTGTTTGATTGGGATGGCGTGAAAGGAATGGCTATCGGTCATGGCTGGAGAAGTGGTGTGGTCTCTAATTCGGTAGAGGGGGTTGAACCTTTGCTAGGAAACTATTTGGTATTCGATGGAGAGTTGGACAACACAGCATGGCCCGACGAAGATAAGCTATCTTTTAACTATTGGCCCGAACCCAATGCTGGATTCCCTGAATTATCCACTCTTTTCGATGCAACAGAGTGGGAGAATCTGTTGATTAAGTTTGAATGTTTTATTCCTCAAAGAACTCCTTGGACCACTTGTAGCTTGCAAATGATTTTTACAAGTAATGAGACGGTTACTTACAATACAGGTAGTAATGGTTACATTGGCGAAGATAGAGTAGCTCGTGGCTTATGGACGCCATGGTCTGCTACAGGCTCTTACCATACGGCCAATGAGTGGACTACCGTTACCATTCCATTAAAGAGCTTTACCTACAGCCGTTACGGTGCTGCATCGCCTGTTTTACCCAATAAGGATAGCTTTACAGGGTTAACCTTTGTACTCTATGCAGGTCCTCAAGATATTGGTGTGAATGGTCCTATTATAATGTGTATTGATAACATTCGGGTAGTACCTGCCGAGTAATAACATCCAAACTTATTAAATCATGAAGAACATAAATAAACTCATTGCACGCTGCCTTGTTGGTGCTGCCCTTGTAGGTATGCTCCCCTTTACGGCCTGTGACAATGGAACCGATTTAGAAACCAATCAATATGTAGGTGGAATAAACTTGAACGTATTTGGTCCTAGCCCCGTAGCACGGGGTGGGGAGCTACGTTTCTTAGGGAGTGGTATGAACCACATTACTGCTATTGTTATTCCTGGTGCTGGCGAGGTTACCGAGATTAATCGCATCAGTAATGAGGAGATACGGATAACTGTTCCACAGAGTGCCGAAGAGGGTTTCTTAACCCTACGTAGTTCTGAAAAAGAGATTGTGACGAAGACCAAACTGATCTACCTAGAGCCGGTTAGTTTAGAGAGTATCTCGCCTATCACCATCAAGCCAGGAGCTACTTTAACCCTTACCGGTGAGTACCTCAACCTCATGGAGGAGGTTATCTTTATGGATAATATTACGGTAGCTGCCGAAGATTTTTTGGTGCATACACGTAGTGAGATTCAACTAGTTGTTCCCGTAGAGGCTCAAAGCGGTAAGATTATTATCTCTGATGGCGCCGAACTTCCTAACTGGATCTATTCGGATGATGAGTTAATCGTAGTGCTTCCAGCAGTTGATGCACCGATTGAGTTAACAGGAAGTAAACCTGGTGACGAGGTGGTGATTGAGGGAACCAATCTTGATTTGGTTGCAACTATTTTGTTACCTAACCAAGAGAATGTACCTTTCACCTTGAGTGATGATGCCTCTTCGTTGAGCTTCGTTTTACCCGAAAGATGTACGGATGGCGAGATCTTTATGCTGCCTGCTTCGGCTGTTAAGGTAGCGATTGCTTCTGTTTCTATGGCTATTCCTACTAATCTAGTCGCTACACCTGCCACCGCTATTCAAGCGGGCGATGTAATAACCATCAAAGGAGCGAATGTAGCACTTACTACCTCTTTACTCTTTCCGGGTATGGACGAGGCGGTAGCTTATGTTACGAAAACAGAGACAGAACTGACTGTTTTAATGCCCGAAATGGCCCAAAGTGGTGAGTTGAAATTGCAAACAGCTAGTGGCAAAGAGGCTTCGATTGCTATCGAAACGCTTAAGCCATCCAACCTATCTTACCTCTCTTCTTCCGTTCCAGCAGGTGGTACACTCACTATTCAGGGAGATCACTTGGCCTTGGTTACCGCAGTTACTTTTGCTGGTAATCATAAGGTCGAAGTAACTCCTTCGGCAGCAGATAACTTGGTGGTAGAGGTACCAGTCGCAGCCGAAAGTGGTGCCGTTATCTTGACAATGGCCAATCTAGAGCAGGTAGAGGCACCCCAACTAACAGTCGATAAACCCGCGTGTTGCTACATACTTACACTTCCAAGCGATGATGAAGAGATTCAAGCGGGTGGTTTATTCTCTACGCAAGTATCGAATGGTGATAAATTAACGCAAGTATTGATTAATAACCAAGCTGTACAATATGTGCTGGCAGGTGATATGCTTCACATTGGTATTCCCACATCAGCTGCCAAAGCTACCTTGGTTACGCTCATCTCTTCCAATGGTCAAATAGAGTATACTATTCAAGTAATTCCTGCTGGTGAGGTAGAGACAGTACTCTTTACCGGTCCGTTGATGCTTACTTGGAGTGATGGAGGTAGAGTACACATTCCGATGAGTGCTTTCCAAGATATTCCAGCTGGCTCTATCTTAAAGATATCATTGGCCCAAAACGATAACTGGGGACAAGCACAATTTAGTAACGGTGGTTGGGCTGAACTTCAATTTGCAGAGCTTGGTGGAGCTTATCTCAGTACCAATAATGTAGGAGGCAAAGAGGTAACAGAGTTCCATCTGGAGCTTACAGCCGATGTACTCGCTTCGATTCTTGGTACAGGATCTGGTGATGGTATGATTATTCAGGGTTCTGACTTCATCATTAATCGTATCTCGGTGGTGGTGACCCATTCACTGGAAACAACTCTGATGGAGGAGGAAGTTGATTTGGCTAATTGGGGAAATAACTTCCGCCTTTACAAATTGGCTTTGCAAGAGGCAGGTATTAAAGTAGGCTCTCTGTTGCGCTTTTATGCCGTACAAACTGGATATGGTCAAATGCAACTCAATGATGCCAACTGGAATGGATTGGGAATGCTAGAGTATGGAGAGAATGAGGCTCCTAATCCGATGGAATTTACCGTAACTAAAGAGTTTTATGACACTATTATGAGTGTGTCCGATGGATGGAGTGATACGGCAATTGCTATTAATGGCAAAGGATTTATCATCAAAAAAGTAACTATCCAATAGTGTAAATAGTAAATTAGAACAATATGAAAATAAATAGAGAATCAATCGTAACATTGTTTGCAGCGTGGTTTAGCTTCGCTGCTTGCAGTACCGAAGTGAAGCATGATATTCCCCAAGTTGATGCACCTACTTTTAAAGCATCTACTCCAGCCGATGGTACAGCCGATGTGCGTGCTGGAAAGCGTACCATCACCATTGCATACGATACAAACATCTTCTTTGCCTCTCAAAATAGCAACCAGCTCCTCTTAGAGGGGGGCGAGGTAGTTAGTGCCGATGTGCTAGGTGTAAGTAATACATTGACTATTCAAGCCAATCTGGAACGCAATACCGACTATACGCTTACCATACCTGAAGGGCTTGTAACAGGGCCTAATCAGGTGGCTGCTCCAGCCGTATCGGTAACCTTTTCAACACTGGCTTTAGATAATTCATTGGTTAATCCTTCGGCTACTCAAGAGGCTACGAAGGTGTTTGATTACCTCTTGGCCAATTATGAATCAAAAACGCTATCGGGTATGATGGCTAGTGTGGCTTGGAATACCGATGAGGCGGAGCGTATCTATCAGTTAACGGGTAAGTACCCTGCTATTAATGGATATGATTACCTTCACTTGCACTCCTCTTCGCCTGGTGGTTGGATTGATTATGCCAATATTACCCCCGTTAGTAGCTGGTGGGATGCAAATGGTATTGTAACCGCCTCTTGGCACTGGAATGTACCTACAAAGGATCCAGCTGTGACAGAGGGCGAAATTGAATATGCTTTTTATCGTAAGGATACCTCTTTTGATGCAGACAATGCCTTGGTAGAGGGCACTTGGGAGCATAAAGTATTTGTAGATGACTTGGCTAAAATTACCCCTTACCTAAAACTATTGAGTGATGCCAAGATACCTGTGTTGTGGAGACCTTTTCACGAAGCTGCTGGTGGTTGGTTCTGGTGGGGAAAGAATGCGCAGAGCTGTAAAGCGATGTGGATTTATATGTTTGACTATTTCCATGCACAAGGGTTGAATAACCTTATTTGGGTCTGGACAGTCGAAACCAAGGATGATGAGTGGTACCCTGGTGATCAATATGTAGACATTGTAGGGCGTGACTTGTATACCCAAAGTGCTGAGCAGTGCGTAGAGCAGTTCAATACAGTGGCCGCTACTTATGGTCATAAAATGGTAGCCTTAACCGAATGTGGTTCGGTGGCCGAGATGAGTGCACAGTGGGAGGTCAATGCCAACTGGTTGTGGTTTATGCCTTGGTATGACAACGATGGATCTACTGAGAATCCGCACGCTTCGGATGCTTGGTGGCTAGATGCCATGAGCCAACCGTACGTGATTACGCGCGACCAAGTACCGTCGTTTAAGTAAATCACCCCAACTTTAATTACTTGCTTTTTGCTTTCAGTCTTTCCAACGATCTTATAGTCACTCGGAAAGGCTGAAAGCAACTAATTAAGAAAAAGAGGTAGCTACTGCTGTTCGCCCTATTTTAGTAGGTGCAGCCCAAAAAGCCATTCTCCTGCAAATGATGAAAGCCGTTTTAGCTCTAAGTGGGGGCTAAAACGGCTTTCATCATTTGTAGGGTTTAATTTTCTCTAGTGTAGCACCACTACACTGTTACCAGCATGATAAATCAGATTCAATATCCTTCATCGTCTCTTTGGTAAACAGTGGATCTTTTATCCCCGCTCGTTTCTGAAGTTGGTAATCTTTTAATGCTCTCAAGGCATATTTCCCCAAGGGAATGATAGCGGCTAAGTTGCATAGTGTCATCAATGCCATGAAGAGATCGGCCAAGTTCCAGACAAATTGAAGGGTGGTTAAAGAGCCAAATAATACCATGAATCCTACCAATAGGCGGTAACCGTAGAGTACCCCTTTGTGGTGTGTAAGGTAGCGTACATTTGCTTCGCCATAGTAGTAATTTCCCAAGATGCTACTGTAGGCAAAGAAAAGAATGGCTATGGCAATCACTACCGATCCTATTTCGCCAATGCCACTTTGTAGTGCCATCTGTGTCAGTTGTATTCCCTCTACCTCGCCCGTAAGGGGAGCGTCACTGATTAAGATAATAAAGGCAGTGCAAGTGCAAATAAGTAGGGTGTCGGTAAATACGGCCAAGGTTTGAATCAAGCCCTGTTTAACGGGGTGTGATACATCGGCCGCTGCCGCCGCATTGGGTGCCGAACCCATTCCTGCTTCGTTGCTAAATAGCCCGCGGCGAATACCTTGCATTATAGCTACCCCCATGCCTCCACCTACAGCTTGTTCCCAGCCAAAGGCGTGTGATACAATTAGTTCTATCACACTGGGGAGGTGATGAATATGTACAATAACCAGCCCCAAAGCTAGTACTACATAGCTTATGGCCATGATGGGAACCACAATGCTGCTTACTTTGGCTATTCGCTGGATACCTCCAAAGATAACCAACAGCGTTAAGATTGTTAGTACCACTCCGGTGTAGAGTGGATCAATTTGAAAGGCCCCTTCGAAGGCGTGGCAAATGGTATTGCTCTGTACCGAATTAAAAGCAAAGCCAAATGAAAAGGTAATGAGGATGGCAAAGAGGGTCCCCATCCACGATTTATTAAGCCCCTTGCGCATATAGAAGGCAGGTCCACCAATGAAAGTGCCCTTATCCTTCTCTTTGTAAAGTTGGGCCAAGGTAGACTCTATAAAAGCACTACTGGCACCCAGTAGTGCAATAACCCACATCCAGAAGATAGCGCCTGGTCCTCCCAAGGTGATGGCGGTGGCCACACCTGCTAGATTGCCCGTCCCCACGCGGCTAGCGATGGAGATGGCAAAGGCTTGAAACGAGGAGATGTGGTGCTCCTTGCCTGGTTGTTTGGTGGTAGAATCGAACATGGCTCTACACATCTCGCCAAACATTCTAAATTGCACGAAACGGCTTTTGATGGTAAACCAAGCTGCTGCACCTAGCAGAAGGGCTATCAGTAGATAGCTCCAAATGTAGTTGTTCAGTAAATCGATAGCTTGGCTTATATAGTTAGGTAGGTTGGTCATTTTCTTAATTTTAGGAGCCTATCGCATCGCTGCGTAGATGGTGCTCACTCTTGGTTTGATATTATAAACGTGTGTACTTCATTGGCTCTTTGTCAATGTAGTACTCCATCTTGAAGCTGGGCAGCGCTAAGGCCATGCCTGCATAGATGGTTCCCTCTATTCCCAGGGCAGCCTCTAGTTTGCCTTTGTTCTGTTTGGCAGCATTCAAGACAAAGCCGGTGTAGAATTGGCAAACTCCGAGAGATTCGGCCATGAGTGACCCATTTTGGTAGGCTAGATTGGCATCTTCTACCCCAAAGCGACTCTTTTTAGGAGCATGTATCAATAGCAGAGCTGTTGCCTTTCGCAGAATACCATCGTTTCCTTGGGCATACTCTCGCTGCATCTCTTTGAAGAGGGGTATGTAGCGCAAGGTACCCGGATCGGCCATTTTGAGTATTCCTTTTACCAGCGGATTGTCTATCTTTTTGAGTAGCCCACCAAAGGTGTTCATCGTAAAGTCCGAAACCAATTGTAGTTTCTCGGGCGTTGTGATGAGGGTAAAACCCAGTTCTTGTCCATTGCTAGCAGTAGGAGCTCGATAGGCTGCCTCTACAATAGCCTTGAGTGCCTCTTCGGATATTGGTTTTTGTGAGAAAGCACGGTTTGATCGTCGGCTACGAATTAGGTGTAGCATCTGTTCGGGGGTAGGGTAGTTGGCATACTCTATGGGATGTACTTTTTCGGGAGTAAAGAGGGAGTGAACCACTGCATTGTCTTTACATGCTGCTACACAGTGGCCGCAACCAATGCATCGCTCTTCGTTTTGAAGCACTACACTCTTCGTCTCTTTGTTGTATTGAAAGATAACTGCAGGACAAACTTTTACGCAGTGTAGGCACTTGGTGCAATTATTTGCTAGGATAGAAATTTGTTTCATGGCTTTGTCGATTTCTTTTTTCAAAGATAACTAGAAAATAGAGAGATTGTTTCACTAGGACGCTTCAATCTCTCTATTTTCTCATCTTTTATTTTAGATTATTTTAAAATAAGGCATGGAGTGTAGAATCGACTCCTTTTCTATTCTCCTTTTTAGTTCTGTTTAGTTGATTGAGAATCACAATCAGCGGAGGTAACTGAAGCGATAAAGTTGGCTTAATAGGTGGGAGTAAACAGAAAAGAGAGCAAGTTGTAAAAGAGACGAGTAAACAATCTACTAGAGAGAGTATGGGGGGTAAACTAAAAAGAGAGCAACCTGTAGCAGGATGCTCTCTTTTGTAAGAATGCTGAAAAGTTTTATACTTATCGGATAACTCTTTTTTCTTTGATTCTAGCTTTTTTACCAGTAAGTGCGCGTAGGTAGTACAATTTAGCACGACGAACTTTACCAATTTTGTTCACCTCGATAGAATCGATAGCAGGTGACTCAAGTGGGAAGATACGCTCTACACCGATAGTACCAGACATTTTACGTACAGTGAAACGTTTTTTCTCACCGTGTCCAGCAATTTTGATAACAACACCACGGTACAACTGTACACGCTCTTTGCTACCTTCAATAATACGATACGCTACTGTAATAGTGTCACCAGCTTTGAAAGCAGGGTGTTGCTTACCTGTAGCAAATGCTTCTTCTGCAATTTTAATTAAATCCATTTGTAGTATTCTTAAATTGTTTTTCGTTACCAACGCAACATATCAAATAACTCTTCTTTGACAGCGATTACGCGGAAGCGGTGCAAAGTAACCGCTTTTTCCTGATTTAGCCAAATATCTTTTCCTCTTTTTAAGAGGTACAAGTTGTTTTCTCCCGCTTTTTCCGCTATTTTTGAGCCATTATTTGATTCTAAAAGTAAAAAGATGAATGTAAAGGAGACAAAAAAATGTTTTTCGGCCTGTTTAATGGCAATGGCAATCTGGCTAACAGGTTGTCAATCTAGCTATTCGGTTGTAGGAGTAGAGGGAGGAAGAGTTACGGTAACAAGCTCGTTCGATGAGGCTCCCCATGCTGCCGCGCAGCAACTTGTGCAGCACTACAAGGCCACTGTAGATAGTATCATGTCGCCTGTGATAGGTAACTGTACGGTAACTTTAGAGGCAAAAAAGCCAGAGAGCCCGCTCTCTAATTTATTGGCCGATATATTGCGTAATGGAGCTACTCCTTACATAGGTAAACCAGCCGATGTGGGTGTGATGAATATGGGTGGTATACGTAATGTACTACCAGCTGGCCCCATCCGCTTTAGTGATGTGTTTCAGGTAGCCCCATTTGAGAATACACTCAGTATCTTAGAGATGAGCGGTAGCAACTTGCGTAAATTGTTTCACCAAATAGCGGCCAATAATGGCGAGGGATTGAGTGGGGCAACCTTGGTAATTACCGAAAATCGCGAGTTGGTGAGTGCTACAGTAGCTGGCAAAGAGTTAGTCGATGAGCAACTCTATTACGTAGCTACCATCGATTATGTAGCCGATGGGAACAACGGTATGGAGGCCTTTAGAGATGCAGCTAGTAGGGTAGAGCCCGATGGCGAAACCATACGCAAACTCTTTTTGGATTATGTACACCAAATAACACAAGCTGGAAAGAGCATAGAGGCTAAAGTAGAAGGTAGAATTAGTATTAAAAAATAGAAAGAATGAAGAGAATATATAGTTGGATAGCGATAGTCTGTTTTTGTACCGCACTCCAAGCGCAACAAACCAAGGTTACAGAGTTGTTTATTTACCACACTAACGATTTGCACAGTCGCATAGAGCCGATGCCCGAAACCGAACCGAACCCAGCTTATGCGGGTAACGGAGGAATGGCCCGACTAGCTGCTGTAGCAAGTAGCTTACGTGCCGAAGAGCCCGAATTAATGCTCTTTGATTGTGGCGATTTCTCGCAAGGAACTCCCTATTACAACCTTTTTAAGGGAGAGTTGGAGGTGAAGTTAATGAACGAAATAGGGTACGATGCCATTACGGTAGGAAACCATGAGTTTGATTTTGGTCTTGATAACATGGCACGCATCTTCCGTCTCTCTAACTGCCCCGTGGTGTGTGCCAATTACCACTTTGAGGGAACAGCCGTAGAGGGATTGGTGCTTCCTTATACCATTTTACACCGCAAAGGGGTAAAGATAGGGGTATTTGGTTTGGGTACTCCACTCGAGGGAATGGTGCAAGAGAAGTGCCGCCAAGGAGTTCGCTACGAAGATCCCGTGGAGGCAGCTCAACGAGTGGCACGCCAATTGAAAGAGGTAGAGAAGTGCGATTTGGTAATCTGTCTCTCTCACCTAGGCTTTCAAGGTAGTTCAAACTCGGATGAGGCACTCATTCCCCAAACCCGTAACATTGATGTCGTATTAGGAGGACACTCGCACACCTATTTCGATACACCTAAATTCTACAAAAACTTGGATGGAGAAGAGGTGTTGTTGCAACAAATGGGTAAGAATGGAGTCTACCTAGGTCAAGTAAAAGTTACCTTAGAGAAAGAGTAATCTATTTTTCAAATTACCCTTGCTGCTTAGTCTACTCAAGAAAAAGCTAAGAGCAAGGGTAATTGTTTATTCATATCTACCTTTCAATAACCAGCCATTATGAAACGAAAATCCTTATACCTTTTTCTTCTCTTCTCTCTGCTTATTAGCCAGTCAGTAGGAGCGCAACAAACCGATTTAACTCCTACGCTCTTGCGTTTGGGTGGAGCAGAGAGCCCCGAAGCAAAAGCTTGGGTAGAAGAGCGATTGGCACAGATGACACTCAAAGAGAAAATAGGTCAACTATTTATTCACACCGTCGATCCACAAAACAACGAAGCCACTCGCAACAACCTTTCGCAGGCCATTAAGGAGTATAAAATAGGTGGGCTTCTCTTTTCGGGCGGTCAGGTAGCTGCACAGGTATCACTCACCAACTATGCTCAGTCACTTGCTACCACCCCGTTACTCATCACCTTTGATGGCGAGTGGGGATTGGCCATGCGCCTTAAGGGTACCCCTACCTTTCCCCGTAACCGGGTACTCGGTGCCATTCAGGACGATAAATTACTCTATGAATATGGCAAAGAGGTGGCCCGTCAGTGTAGAGAGATTGGGGTACAAGTAAACTTTGCTCCGGTAGCCGATGTAGATAACAACCCGCGCAACCCCGTAATCAATACCCGCTCCTTTGGAGGCGACCCTAGCAATGTAGCCAATAAGGTGATAGCCTATGCTCGCGGTTTAGAGGCGGGTGGTGTACTTTCGGTCTCCAAGCACTTTCCAGGGCATGGCGATACCGAGGTCGATTCGCACAAGGCGCTTCCACTGCTCTCGTTTAACCGTGATAGATTGGAGCAAGTAGAACTTTACCCCTTTAAAAAGGTGATTGAGGCACGTCTGGGCGGAATCATGGTGGGACACCTACACGTTCCTGCCTTGGGAAAAGAGCCTGCCTCTATCTCGGAAGAGGTGATTGAGGGAGTGTTGTGTAAGGAGTTGGGCTATCAAGGATTGGTTTTTACCGATGCCATGGAGATGAAGGGCATTGCCTCCATTGAAAATGTGACGGTCAAAGCGCTCAAAGCGGGCAATGACCTGTTGCTTGTTAAAAGAAATTTAAGCCGCGAACTCAAAGCAGTATTGGCGGGTGTAGAGCGTGGCGAGATAAGCGAAGCTGCTATTACAGCCAAGTGCCGCAAAGTGTTGAGCTACAAGTATGCATTGGGCTTGCAACAAGCACCCTCTATTCAGCAAGCGGGTATCGAAAACCGACTTCATACCCCTCAGAGTGAGGCGCTCATACTCGAGTTATTCAAAGCATCGGCCACGCTTTTAGGCAATAGTAAGGGGGTAGTGCCACTGGCCGAAGGATCGAGCGGAAACACCCTGCTTCAGGTAGGCAGCGCTTCCAACCATAATCCTCTTTACGAGCGATTGAAACAATCCATCTCCTTGGATAGGGTAGTGGCAGGTGGCCAAACAGCCGAAGTAACTCGTCAAAAGTTGCACAAAAGCCGTAGAGTGATTGCCGTGGTAAGCACTACCCTAGATGATGCTACCCGAAACTTGTTGTTGAACTTACCGACACAGACAGAGCTAATTCTGCTCTATACCACTCCCTTGAGCCGTTTGGCTGGTTTAGAACCGTTGTGGCGCAAGGCGGCAGCGGTCTTGATTGGAAACAGTGCCATGACTCAAGTGCAATACCACCTAGCCGATATTTTACTCGGGAAGAGCCCTGTAGATGGACGCCTGCCCATTGCCATTGGGCAACTTTACCAAGCAGGCGATGGGGTAACCTTACAGCCAGGCAAGAGCCAACCGCAAAACTACCTGCCCGAAGATTACGGCATGAGTAGCTCGGTGCTTCAGCAGATAGATGCCATAGCCCGCGAGGGAATTGCTGCCAAAGCTTATCCTGGTTGTCAAATTCTCATTCTAAAAGATGGTGTACCTGTTTACCAAAAGGCATTTGGCTCCTACACCTACGAATCGGCCCAGCCCGTCACCAACGAAACCCTCTACGATTTGGCTTCTGTCACCAAAGTGGCAGGAACGGTGCTGGCCGTGATGAAACTCTACGACGAAGGTAAAATAGGGCTCACCGATCGGGCTTCGGCCTACATTCCCCTGCTACGCGGTACCGACAAGGAGCGTATTACCATTGAACAATTGCTTGCTCACCAATCTGGTTTGCAAGCTTTTTTCCCTTTTTACCGCAATGCTATTGATACTGCCAGCTACAAAGGAGCTTTTCTGAAAGCACGACGCGAGCCTACTCACCGCCGTCAGGTGGATGCCAAGCTCTTTGTGGTGAATGACTTTACTTACCAAAGAAACTTGGTTAGCATCACCCCTCAACCCGGTTATGACCGCCAGATAGGGGAGAAGCTCTTTGCGCACCACTCTTTTGGCGACTCCATTCTGGCCAAGATTGTTTCGCTTCCTCTCAAGCCCCCTACCTATCGCTACAGCTGTTTGAACTTTATCTTATTAAAAGAGGTGGTAGAGTCTATATCGGGTATCTCTATGGATCAATTTCTGGAGCAAAACTATTACCACCCACTGGGCCTGCAGCACACCTCTTTTAATCCGTTGCATAAAGTAGCTAAGGAGCAAATAGCCCCTACTACTAAGTCGGACTACCTGCGTAATGATGCCCTCTTGCAGGGCTATGTGCATGATGAGGCTGCCGCTTTCTTGGGAGGTGTATCGGGCAATGCTGGCCTCTTCTCTAATGCTGCCGAGGTGGGCACCCTCTTTCAGTTGCTGCTCAATGAAGGGGTGTACAATGAGAAACGCTACCTGAGTCAAGAAACCTGCAACTTCTTCTTAAACTACCGCTCCAAAATAAGTCGCCGTGGATTAGGATTTGATAGACCCGATGTGCGTAATCCTGCCAAGAGTCCTTGTGCCGAAGAGGCTTCGCCCGCTGTAGTGGGGCATACAGGTTTTACAGGCACCTGTGCAT
The DNA here is from genome assembly GCA_051648565.1 of Phocaeicola sp. Classification (GTDB taxonomy): domain Bacteria; phylum Bacteroidota; class Bacteroidia; order Bacteroidales; family Bacteroidaceae; genus Phocaeicola. Next base: position 136,047 of record JBOFFJ010000003.1, read on the forward strand.
GGGCCGACCCCACCCATCGATTGGTCTATGTTTTTCTTTGTAACCGAGTTTATCCGCGTGCTTTTGATCATAAAGCGTTAACTCGATTGGGGATTCGTACCCGCATACAACAACTTATGTATCAATCAATAAAAGCAAAGTAGCAATTTAGACTAAATATAAATTAATCTAAATTGTATGAAAACCTTTCTGAAAAAGAAAGAAACGTGTAATTTTGTCTCATCAACTAGTAATTAATTTAATAATTAAAGAAAATGGCTTACGTAATTAATAACGACTGTATTGCTTGTGGATCTTGTATCGATGAATGTCCAGTAGAAGCAATCGCTGAAGGCGATATCTATACAATCAACGCTGATTTGTGTACTGACTGTGGTACTTGTGCTGATGCTTGTCCATCTGAAGCAATTCACCCAGCTTAAGTAATACATCTCGTATTATGACTACTAAATGGTCGCTCTTGCAAAAGGGTGGCCATTTTTCGTATACACCCCTTGGTCTACACGAAAAATGGCCTCCGTTACACGCGTGGAGTAACGGAGGCCATTTACTAGGAAGTAAGCTCTTTTGAGTAGCTTAACTATGTGTGAGGTAGATTAGCTCAATTGTGCCAATGCCTCTTTGATGCGGCGGATAGCCTCTACAATGTTCTCGTCCGAAGTAGCATAGCTCATACGGATGCATTCAGGCGAACCGAATGAAGTACCTCCTACGCATGCCACGTGCCCTACTTCGAGTAGGTACATAGCCAAATCGTCTGAATCCTTGATTACGCTACCGTTGTATGATTTTCCGTAGTAAGAGTCACATTTAGGGAATAGGTAGAAGGCGCCTTGTGGGTTGTTTACTTCAAATCCTGGTACCTCTTTGGCCAACTTTACAATCAGGTCACGACGACGCTCAAAGGCTACGCGCATATCTTGTACCGGTTGTTGTGTGCCGTTGTAAGCCTCTTCGGCTGCTTTTTGTGAAACAGAGCAAGGACCTGAGGTATATTGGCCTTGTAGTTTGTTCACTGCTTTTACAATCCACTCTGGACCAGCAATGAAACCAATTCTCCATCCAGTCATGGCGTAAGCTTTCGATACCCCATTTACAATCACTACACGGTCACGAATCTCTTCGAATTGAGCGATACTTTCGTGTTTTCCTAAGTACGTAATGTGTTCGTATATCTCATCGGCTACCACAATCACTTGGGGAGCTTTGGCTAGTACAGCCGCTAGGCCAGCTAGTTCCTCTTTGCTATATACCGAACCGGTAGGGTTGGAGGGAGAGCAAAGAATCAATGCTTTTGTTTTAGGAGTAATAGCTGCTTCTAGTTGTGCAGGTGTGATTTTGAAATCTTGTTCAATGCCTGCTGTTACTACTACAGGTGTACCATCGGCTAGTTTCACCATGTCGGGGTAGCTTACCCAGTAAGGTGCAGGAACAATTACCTCATCACCCTCGTTAACTAGGGCCATGATTACGTTACAAACTGATTGTTTAGCTCCGTTGGCGCACGAAATTTGTGCAGCTGTATAGGCCAATCCATTCTCTCTTTTTAGTTTCTCTACAATGGCGTTGCGCAAAGCTGGGTAGCCTGGAACGGGTGAGTATCTCGAGAAGTTGTCGTCAATAGCTTTTTTAGCTGCCTCTTTAATATTGTCGGGGGTGTTAAAGTCGGGTTCTCCCACACTCATATTAATAACATCGACTCCTTGAGCTTTGAGCTCGTTGCTTTTTTGAGACATAGCCAAAGTAGCCGAAGAGGCCAAACGATTCAGGCGATCTGATAATTGGTTCATTGCGATTCTTTTTTATAGAGTTAAGTTTGTAATACAAAATAAGCTAAAAATTCCGACATGTGAAAGCAGAAAGGGCTATTTGTGCCACTAATGACACAAATAGCCCTTTTATTCTTCCAAACGTACTTCTCTACTTGTTGAAGCGAAGGGTGTGCCCCATGCGCTCTTGTTTGGTCTTTAAATAGCGTTCGTTGTATTGGTTGGGGCAGATCTCGATGCTTACATTTTCTGTAATTTTCAAGCCATATCCCTCTAGTCCAATTCTTTTTACGGGGTTGTTGCTGATGAGTTTAATCTTCTCAATGCCCAGTGCGCAAAGTATTTGTGCCCCTACGCCGTAATCGCGTTCATCGGCATTAAAGCCTAGGTGGGTATTGGCATCTACGGTATCGAGTCCCTCTTCTTGTAGCTTGTAGGCTCTGATTTTATTCATTAGCCCAATACCACGTCCCTCTTGGTTCATGTAGACGATAGCCCCTTTGCCTGCTTTATCAATGAGTTCCATCGATTTGTGTAGTTGCTCTCCGCAGTCGCATCTTTTTGATCCAAAAATATCGCCTGTCATGCACGATGAGTGCATGCGTACGAGTACCGATTCGCCTGGTTCCCAGCTTCCTTTGATTAGGGCTACGTGCTCCAATCCGTTTGATTTTTGGCGGAAAGGGATGAGGCGGAAGTGTCCGTGTGCCGTAGGCATATCCACTTCTACTCCTCTCTCAATCATTGACTCTTGTTTCAAGCGGTAGGCTATTAAGTCTTTGATAGAGATGATTTTGATACCAAACTCTTTTGATTTCTCTATGAGTTCGGGCATGCGAGACATGCTACCATCCTCGTTCATAATTTCGATTAGGGCAGCAGCAGGTTGCAAGCCAGCTAGGCGAGCCATATCAATAGCCGCTTCGGTATGTCCGGCACGTTTAATAACCCCTTTGTCTTGTGCATAAAGTGGGCTGATGTGGCCTGGACGACCAAAAGTTTCGGGTTTTGAGTTTGGATCGGCTAGTGCCATGATAGTAGCTGCACGGTCTTGTGCAGAAACTCCAGTGCTACATCCCTCTATTTTATCGATTGTTACCGTGAATGGTGTACCTAATATGGATGTATTGGTATTTACCTGTCTCTCTAAATCAAGCTCTATGCAGCGTTGCATGGTGATGGGTGTACAGAGTACTCCGCGTCCCTCTTTCAGCATGAAGTTTACCTTTTCGGGTGTTATCTTCTCGGCAGCTACAATGAAATCGCCCTCATTTTCGCGATCTTCATCATCTACAACAATGATGAACTTACCCTCACGGAAGTCAGCTATCGCCTCTTCAATCGTGTGTAATTTGAATACTTCCATACGTTATCTTATAATTGATTATTTTTAATGATTTCTAAAATCTCTGTCGAAGTGCCTTCTATGCACTTCAAGTCTTTTTTAAGTCTATATCTAAAGCGCCAAATGCGTATGTAGAAGAGCAATCCTACGGGTAGGAAGAGCCCCATCAATATATTGACGATGCTATATTTAGTTGGGCTTTTGTGTGCATGAACCGCTAGGGCAGGGTAGCGCTCTAGCAATTTGAGTATAGGCCCCTCTTTGCTGTTGGATAACTCTTCGATAATCTGTTCCAGGCGGTTGCTTACTTCCTGTATCACATTGTCTTTGGGAGCCGATGTGAATAGGTGGAAATAGTTGGGAACCCTGCTTAGTTGGTGCTCGGTTTCGTACTCGCTACACATCTGGTTCAATGTTTCTAATTGAGGTAGCAGCAGGCTGTAACGGGGATCTTCAATAATCACCTCTTTGCGGGTGAGGTGTCTGGCGGGTCTAAGTCCTAGTAGCCAGCGGAAGAATTGTGCATAGCGCTCTATATTAAAGACCGAAGAGTCTTTATTTGATTTATAGGTGAAGAATATTCCCAGTGGGGTGAGTACCAACGTACTCATCCACACCCCTAGCATGAGGTTCATTTCGCCACTTTTGGCAGTACGTGTAGCCCCTGTGTCAATAATGTAGTAGACTACAAAGAATACCACCGATATAACTACCGGCATCCCTAGTCCTCCCTTTCGTATAATGGCTCCTAGTGAGGCTCCAATAAAGAAGAAGATAAGGCAGCTTAAGGAGAGGGTGAACTTTTTGTGCCAATCGGCTCGGTGGCTTAAAATATTTTTGTCAGTATCGGTTGTTTGGTAGCTCTTCATGGCCCATTCGCTCGAAAGAGATTCAAGGCGGCTTGTTGAAGTGGCAATTGTTTTCTCCTTTTCGGTGAGTGTGTAGGCTTCGTAGAGACTATCCGTGTTGATGGCTAGTTCATTACGCTCTTTCATGCGGATGGAGTCGGTAGCCGATAGGGTATTCTCTCGGTAGGTGTTTGCTTTTACCTCAACATACATGGCACGTCCTACGCTATCGGCCCGTTGGCGTAGCGAATCGATGGAGTGAGTTATCTCGAACATGTTCTTACTATCCGAACGGCCCGATAAGAAGTCGCCATCTACCATACTAAAGCCTCCGTCGAAAGCGATGATAGTATGTTTCTCGCGAAAGGTTTCGCGTCTGTAGGGTACATTTTGAGAGGCAATACCTTGTGACTTTAGGTTTTCAAACTGTTCGCCATTGTAGAGGTGTAAGTAGAGATTTTGTTTATCTTCTGTCATCTCTAATTTTCCTTCGTTGGCCCAAATAATACGGGTGTTCTCAAACCCTTCCGATAGGTCGTAAATCAAGATATCTTTCAGAATCCCTGTTTCGCGGTCTTTCTTCTTTACATAGATGTTGCGTCCAGCAATCTCGTTGTAGAATACCCCCTCGGGTATATCTAATTCGGGTGAGGTTTGCTTCATCGATACCAATAGTGTCCAGAGCTTGAGTTGGGCTTTGGGTGCTATCACATTTTGGAAATAAAAGGAGGTGAGCGTTAAACTAGAGCAGAATATGATTAATGGCAGTATAATGCGTAGCAAGGAGATGCCTGCTGCTTTCATGGCGAGCAGTTCGTACCGTTCGCCAAAGTTACCAAAGGTCATTAGTGCCGCTAGCAGAATGGCTAGTGGGAGTGAAAGGGGAATTAGTGTAAGAGCAGAGTAGAAGAAAAATTGCGCCAGAACGCTAACTTCTAACCCTTTTCCTACTAATTCGTCTATATACCGCCACAAGAATTGCATCATAAAGATGAATAGGCAGATAAAGAAGGTACCTACAAAGAGCATTAAAAAGCTCTTAATGATAAATAGATCTATTTTTTTTATGCGTAGCATTATACAGTATTGTGCAACATTATGAATGTGCAAAAATAGCATAAAAAATGGAGTAGTACTCTATGTTTTGCGATTTTTAGGGAATTAGAGTCCTGTAACCCTGCGTAAGTTCTCTACGCTTAAATCCCAAAGCTCTTTTTGATCCTCGTGCTCTGCTGGGTCTATGCACTCTGTAATGGTAAGCATGTACTCAAATGTAAGCTCGTTGTAATCTATTCTAAACTCAAAAAAGGAGTTGATATCTTCATCGTCCAACCAATGAAAGCGGATAAAAGAGTTGGCTCTAGTGTGTAATAGCTTGGCTTCTCTAATTTCGGTTCTTCCCCATTGAAAGGAGTAAACTTTCTCTTCTTGCCAAACTTTGTCGGCAAACCAGGTCTCTAGCCCCATGGGAGTGCTGATTATACTCCATAATAAATGGCTTGAGCCCGCCTTAAGCATGTATTCTAGTTTTAACTTGGTATTTTCCATCGTGTAGTATTGTATTAGCGTGTTTTTTTTAAGTATTGGCAAAACAAGTGATTTTTTTTATAATAACATAATATTTAGCCGATTATTTCTCTTTTAGCCTGCTCTTTTTCCCCTCTTTACTCTCTTTTTTCGTAACTTGTTCGAAAAAAAGATGCCAATAGTTTTGGAAGTTTGAAAAAAAGCTCTACCTTTGCACTCGCAATTCAGAAATGATGGCGGGATAGCTCAGATGGTTAGAGCGCATGATTCATAATCATGAGGTCCCCGGTTCAATCCCGGGTCCCGCTACTAAGTAAGAGTTTGACTGTTGGGGGGCTTCCACCCTCGGCGGTCATTTTTTAAAATGGCGGGATAGCTCAGATGGTTAGAGCGCATGATTCATAATCATGAGGTCCCCGGTTCAATCCCGGGTCCCGCTACGAAGTGAAAGGGATGTATAATTTAGGTTATACATCCCTTTCACTTTTTTGGGTTGGTGGAGTTGTTAAGAGGTGGGATGGGGCTTGTTTAGAGATAGGGGTGGATTTTAAAAAGAAAGATCCTACAAACTTAAAAGTTTATAGGATCTTCTTAATTGAGATTGCGGAAGCGGGGGGATTCGAACCCCCGGTACAGTTACCCGTACGTCAGTTTAGCAAACTGGTGGTTTCAGCCACTCACCCACACTTCCTTGCTTGGGTTTTCCCGATTGCATTGCAAAAGTAGCAAAAGGAAATGAAATGTGCAAGTGTTAAACTAGTTTTTTTAGTACATCCTTTTTGACTTGTTGGGTTTTGTTGCTTTTGTCGAGTGCTCTTTTTGTTGCTTTCACAACTCTAATCTAACCGATAACAGTCTGTTATGTGGCAGTGTGAAAATAGCTGTTCTTCTCCTTTGAATGGGGATATGCAGAGCTGTTTTTTTTAGGTTTTGGTGCTAGTGTGTAATTTTATCTCCTTTTTATGTTGCTCAAAATGGCTATTTTTTCATTCATCTGTCTGTTTTGTACTACTTTTTGTGCAAAATGAATAGCTCTAAAGTGTGAAAATAGCTCTATCTTTGCCTGTGAAAAAATGTTTCTTGATAATCTTTTAATTAAACCTTGTATGACACATAAAAAAGTACTTCTTTCTCTCTGTGCCCTTTTTCTTTTTGCTGCTTTATCGGCGCAACGTGTAGAGCGCTTGTTGGAGAAGAATTGGAAATTTACCAAAGGAGAGCAGTTGGGTGCCGAGCAGCCCAGTTACAACGATAAGGGGTGGGAGCTAGTTACTGTTCCCCATGATTGGGCTATTTACGGTCCCTTTGATCGTGCACACGATTTGCAAAATGTAGCGGTTACACAGAACTTCGAAAAGGTGGCCACAGTAAAGACGGGCCGTACCGGTGGGCTTCCTTATGTAGGGGTGGGGTGGTATCGTACCCAGTTTGATGCCCCTGCTCACCAAGAGACGACCCTTGTTTTTGATGGAGCTATGAGCGAGGCGCGTGTCTATGTAAATGGCAAAGAGGTCTGTTTTTGGCCTTATGGTTATAGTACTTTTCATTGCAATATTACCGATTACTTGCACGAAGATGGATTGAATAATACACTAGCTATTCGTTTGGAGAATCGTTCCCAATCTTCGCGTTGGTATCCAGGTGCTGGGCTTTATCGCAATGTTCATCTAGTGTCGACCGATAAGGTGCATGTGCCAGTTTGGGGTACTCACCTCACGACTCCTCATGTATCTGAGGCGTTTGCTTCGGTTAAACTGGATACAAAAATAGTCGGTTCTACCGATCAAGAGGTGGTGGTAGTAACCGATATTCTTTCGCCATCGGGCAAGGTGGTGGCGAGCAAGACTTTCAAGAATCGTATCTACCAGCAACAGCCTGTCACACAAAATTTCATCGTAGAGAATCCGCAGTTGTGGAGCCCCGAGACACCTTATTTATATAAGGCTCTATCGAAGGTGTCGGTTGATGGAGTTGAGGTAGATAGTTATGTTACTCGTTTTGGAATTCGTACCGTAGAGTTGATTGCCGATAAGGGTTTCTATCTGAATGGTAAGATGCGCAAGTTTCAAGGCGTCTGTAATCACCACGATTTGGGTCCTCTTGGGGCTGCTATCAATGTATCGGCCTTGCGTCACCAGTTAGAGTTGTTGCGTGATATGGGTTGTGATGCTATTCGTACCGCTCACAATGTACCGGCTCCCGAATTGGTGGAGTTGTGTGACGAGCTTGGTTTTATGATGATGCTAGAGCCTTTTGATGAGTGGGATGTGGCTAAGTGTATGAATGGATACCACCGTTACTTTACTGAGTGGGCCGAAAAGGATATGGTCAATATGTTGCACCAATACCGTAACAATGCTTCGGTAGTGATGTGGAGTATTGGTAACGAGGTACCTACGCAGTGTAGTGCCAAAGGGGCCGAGGTGGCTGCTTTCTTGCAAAACATCTGCCACCGCGAGGATAAGACGCGCCCTGTAACTTGTGGTATGGATCAGGTGAGTTGTGTGTTGAAAAATGGCTTTGCTGCAGTGCTCGATGTGCCTGGTTTGAATTACCGTACGCATCGTTACCAAGAGGCTTACGATCAGCTTCCGCAGAATTTGGTGTTGGGTTCGGAAACAGCTTCGACTGTTAGTTCAAGAGGGGTTTACAAACTTCCTGTAAAGCAACAGGCTGATGCGCTTTATGACGACCACCAATCTTCGTCGTACGATGTGGAGTACTGCAGTTGGTCTAATATTCCCGATATTGATTTTGCGCTGGCCGAGGATCATGATTGGACCATTGGGCAATTTGTTTGGACCGGTTTTGATTACTTGGGCGAGCCTAGCCCGTACGATACCGATGCATGGCCCAACCATAGTTCGATGTTTGGTATTATCGATTTGGCATCGTTGCCTAAAGATCGCTTTTATCTCTATCGTAGCCTCTGGAATCTAAAGGAGAAGACTCTACATGTGCTTCCCCATTGGAATTGGGAGGGGCAGGAAGGTGTTGATGTGCCCGTGTTTGTCTACACCAACTACCCTGCAGCCGAGTTGTTTGTAAATGGCAAAAGCTACGGAAAACGTCAAAAGAGTAATCGGTCAGTCATGCACCGTTTCCGCCTGATGTGGGATGAAGTGCCCTACGAGGCAGGTGAGTTGAAAGTGGTGGCTTACAATGAAGATGGTACCGTTGCACAAGAGAAGGTGGTGCGCACAGCTGGCAAGCCTCACCGCATAGAGTTGTCTACGCCTCACCAAACCTTGCAAGCCGATGGTAAGGAGCTAGCTTATGTAACAGTGCGCATTGTCGATAAAGAGGGAAATCTTTGTCCCAATGCCAATTTGCTGACGCAGTTCCGTGTAAAGGGGGCTGGTACCTACCGTGCTGCTGCCAATGGAGATCCTACTTGTTTAGAGATGTTTCACCTTCCGCAGATGCACACCTTTAATGGCATGCTTACGGTATTGGTACAAGCTGGCGAAGAGGCGGGTAAGATAGAGTTGGAAGTGAAGGGCAAGGGGTTGCAATCGGGTAGATTGTCGCTAGAGGCTAAGTAGGCCTTGTTATTGGGTTTTGTATAGATTTACGGCAGTTGATTGCTGGTGAATAATAGCGAAGGATAGGGGGCGCGAGCTTTACCTATCCTTTGCTTTTTGTTGTTAATACCTGTAATGTGCTCTAGGCTTGCTTTGGGGTTGGGTTGTTGCTGAAAACTACCCTCTACCACCACCCCTACTATAATTAAAGTTTGTTTTTATCCTTCAATCCTTCACACTCGTTGTTATTCAGTGACTTACGGTGAAGGATAGGGGGTTGTAAGCTTCACCTATCCTTCACCCATCCTTCACCATCGATCTGCCGAATAACTAAGAGCCACCATCTTTTCTCCTGCAGAAGCAACACAAATTACGTAGTCAAATAGAAACAAACGACCTAGTAATTACTTCGTTGCATCCTTACCTTCTTACCGCGCCACCTAGGTGGTCCGGGTGTGCCACCTAGGTGGCGCGGTAAAGAGTTCAGCACAGAAAAATGAATGGCTTCGATGAAAGTAAGCGTCTCCACGGTTCTACCTTGCTTCTATTTTTCTAGCATCTTACCTTTGCCCCGTACTAAAATTATTATTTTATGGATATTGAAGCTGGAAACCGTTTTCTTTGGACTTGGACTGAGTATGCTAAAGCCTT
>JBOFFJ010000004.1:0-2434 GCA_051648565.1 Phocaeicola sp.
TGTGTCGTAGGGGCACATTTACGGTATAACCGTGGGAGTCGAATAAAATGGGTGAACATGAACAGCTAATTCAAAAGGTTATGGCTTACGTACCACAAGCACAAGGGATGAACTTCGCAGAAATGATGGCCCTTTCCAAGCAACAAGGTGGTGGTTTTGGGGAAGGCGGTCAAGGTATGTTCTTCTTGCTGTTTCTTCTACTACTTACAGGACGTAACGGTGGCGGGCTATTTGGTGGCGGCGGAACCGATGCAGCATAGGTAGCGTAGGCTGGTCTTAACAGGTCAGACTTCCAGATTCTAGTAGAACAGTTAAATGGGCTACAGAGCACTTCTGTACAAGGATTCGCAGGTCTTAACACTGTAATTCAAGATAGTCGTTATCAGACTGCTGCTGCAATCTCTACTCTAGGTTCTAGTATCCAAACTCAATTTTCAACAATGGCTACTCAACTGGCCTCCTGCTGCTGCCAAATTGAGCGTGGACTTGACCAAGTTTCTGCAAAAATTGATTCCAGTGCCTGTGCTACTCGTGAGGCAATTGCTGCAGCTACCTAGGCCCTGGCCTCACAAGCTACACAAAACCAGTTTACTAATATCCAAAACTTTAGTGAGCTGAAGTTCCAGTAGGCTACTGATAAGTGCGAAATTTTGCGAGCAATTGCAGATAGCAACGCAGTTATCGTTAACAAGCTAAACTAGGATAGGTACCAAGACCTAGAAGCAGAGAATACCTCTCTTAAGCTTAAGCTATCTCAAGAACAGCAAACTGCTGCGATTGTTGCAGCTCTTGGCAAGAAAACTGCCTAATAACCCCTTAACCGCCCCTTTGTTGGGCGGTTTTTCTTGCCCAATAGCCAACATTTTGATATAATTATTACATAAATTAAGGAGAGCTCTATGTTGACGATTATCATGGCTACAGCAAAAGTTGGTAACAAGTTGCTTTTCGGGGATACTTCTGGGAAGCTACCTTGGGGGCATATTAAAGAAGATATGCTGCATTTTAAGAGTATTACAGAAGTTGCAAGTGGGCGTATTTTTGCCTGTTCCCGCTCAACATATACCACATTGCCAGTTAAAGCCCGAAACCGGCTAAAGCCCATGATAGTAGTCGAAGATTATACACGACTAACTGAGATGCTTAACACTACCGATATGAGTATGGTTGAGATAGTGGTGCTTGGTGGTCGTAAGTTGATTGACTCCTGTATCCCAGAAGCTGATCATATTATGATTTCGGATATTGGTAATGTGGAACACAAGGATAGTTTTATATATCTTAGAGATGAGACTGTGGCCAAACTATCTGACTTTGAACAGAAATCTACTTGCTTCTACTTTAACCGTGGAGGAGTAGAAGTAGTTAAAGGAGCTCCTTACCTTCGTCAGGCTTACGTACTTAGCAAAGATTAAAATAAAACTAGCAAATAAGCCAGTTATTTGCTATAATATTTACATAAATTGAGGAGAATGCTTATGTACGAGATTTTTACTGACGGAGCTAGTCGTGGTAATCCTGGCCCTGCCTCTTGGGCCTTTGTTGTGTACCAAAATAGCGCAGAAATTGGGTTTAAAACCAAAGCTCACGGTTGTGATACCAATAACGCCATGGAACTTCAAGCTATTAAAGAGGCCCTAGCCCATGTCCAGAAAAATGCGGAACGCTACCGCGTAAACGGAGGTGTTACTATCTATACAGACTCAGCATTCTGTATCAACGTAGTAACACAGTGGATGGATGGATGGCAGTCTCGTGGATGGCAGAAGAAAACCCCTGGCCCTATCAAAAACCTTGAAATTATCAAATGTATTTGGTCTCTGTGGCACTCTGTAGGTCGAGAAATTGGTAACCTGCAACTGGCAAAAGTAGCTGGCCACTCAGGTAACACCGGCAACGACCGAGCAGACGAGTTGTGCAACAAGTCCCTTAATGAAATGAAATAATAGTTGATTCGTACCTTAATATTCTGTATAATTATCAAATAAACCAAAACGAGGAAAATATAATGGCTAAGAAACCTGCCCAAGTAGCACAAACCGTAACTAAAACTGACCCTAAGCGTGAGAAGACAATTAAGAATCGGGAAATTCGTCTGGCTCGCCACATGAAAAAGCATCCTAATGACGCTGTGGCGAAGGAAGCAGCAGGTCGTACCAAGCCGGAGCGTAAGACTCCGAAAACCAAAGGCGCTTTCCCGAAAGCCGTGGTACGCATTACAGAATGCCTGCCACGAGCAACTGGCAAGAAGGATCGTAAAACCGGTAAGCCAATTACCAAGAACGGTTCCGGCTTTGTTAGTGCCAAGTTTAAAGAGGGTACTGTCCTGACCTTCGGTTCCCGTGAGCCGATTCTGGTGGAGACCATTGGTAAGAATGGCCGTCCTGGTCTGTCGCTTAACCCGCTAGCAGTGGAGGCATGGGCTGAGTATCTG
>JBOFFJ010000005.1:0-1176 GCA_051648565.1 Phocaeicola sp.
ACGAACTTGGTATTACGGTTCGACTCACTGAAGCCTACGAGAACTACTAGCGGGAACTTGGTGTTACTTAGAATTCGTTAACAGGATACCAACGTCAGCAAGCCTACGCCAATGCAGTAATCAAAGAGTCTACTGATCGTTTCGGCAAGTTAGATAAAGAAATGAAAGCTACTTCTTGGGAAAAGCTAATCTAGAACGTAGACCAATCTAACAAAAACTTCCAGAAACTGCTCTCAAAAGGCTTATCTCCAGTGGCAGACGCTTTTAACTCAATCTTTGAAACCTCTGATATAGATAAGATGATTGGCCGGGTGGACAAGTTGACAGAGGGCCTGGCCGAGGCAGCTAGACGTAAAAACCTCCTATAGTAGGCATCTTTATAGTAGGAAGGGCAGGAAGATATTATTTCGCTTGAATAGGAGCGGGCTAGGTTAGAAAATGAGAGGGCAGAGAGATTAAACACCTTAAGCGAAGCTGAGAGTAAACTATCAACCCAAACATAGGTTTATGCTTCCGGAGGTATCTAGGCATAGCGTAATAAAATTGACAAAGAGTATGGCACAGTCATTGCTGAGATTACCAAAAAGATTGACAAGTTTAACGCTGAGTTAGACGAGAACTTTGGGCAGTCTCTTAAATAGAAGCGAGGCACATAGGAGTACTCCCAGTAGATCCAGCATATGGGTGCGTCTCTTCGAGAGTTCCAAGCTTTAAGTAAGTAGCTGCCGGAAGTAATGGCCCAATTCAACGCCAGTATTAAATCCCCGGTAACCGAGGTGGAGAAGTTACAAGTAGGTTTGATAAGTGCTGCTGAGAGTATTAAAAACTTGAAAGCGGATAGAGACTAGATCGACCCCAACAGTGACGGAGCATAGGCTGCTTATTAGGAGATCGACGGCAACATCGAAGCCATCTTACAGAAGAAAGGGATAGAAGTAAAGACCGAGTAGGAGCTGCAAACTCTTATGAAGAAGACAGCAGACCTTGTTGAGGTTAAAACTGTACTTCAAAGAGAGGAAGCAAAAACCCAGTAGCAGATTGCAGCTAATAATCAGTTTTCAGTAGGTACTATTTAGGAGCAGCTCTAGCTGAAAGAGGAACTACGGGTTATAAACAAGGAGCTATAGGCTGGTTCTGTGTAGGAGGGCAAGGGTGCTATCAAAGACCTAATGTCCC
>JBOFFJ010000006.1:0-2551 GCA_051648565.1 Phocaeicola sp.
ACAGCGTCCCTGTTTTGCATATCAGTAATGCTCCTCAACAATGTAATCGGGCCCTCGGCACATGTAGCAACCGAATACCCATCCAACCACAAAGATAGCCACTCCGATAAGGATAAGGGTCGAGATGTGGAATTCAAAATGCTTCCAACTTACTTTGGTCGGCTTACTGGCCGAGGTGCTGGGCGAGGTGCTGGCTTGGGCGCTACCTTCTGCTTTACCGTTTGAACTGCCTGCACGGTTTTCTGCTGGCCAGTCTTTACTGCTGCCTGACCCTTCTGATTCAGGTCAGATGCTTTTGTTTGGATTGGGCTTTTAGCTCGATGATTTTCAAACTCGGTTCTGCTAATTTCTCTGCCGTTATTGTCGACATAACGAGTATTCCCAGCGTTGTCGCTATAAGAACGGTGCCCGTTATCAAGTAATCCTGATACAGCGTAGCCCGCAAGGGCGCCAGCGCCGACAGCCGCCACAGTGCCCAGAATAGAACTCCCAGAGTCGACAGGTTGAGTGCTATCAGGAACTTGCACACCTTGATTCGCCGCCGCAGTGGTGTGCACTGGCTGTTCTGGTGGATTTGGCACGACTGGTTGGTTATAGGTTTCCCAACTCCCTTCATGTGAAGTTACCCCTACAGCACGGCCCATAGCGACGGCCTCTTGCTGTTTCATTTTCAATTCGTGATCTTGAGCCATCTTAAGTTTTTTAAGCTCAAATTCTTGTTGCTGGTTCAGCGATGGGGCACTATCACAACCCGTCGCTACCATTATTACGACCCCAGACACAAAGACTGTCAAGAGTTTCTTCTTCATGAACAGCTCCTTTTTCTTTAATTCTGTATTTGTGACCATACCAAAATAAAGGCTTCTTAGCCAAATACCATGGCCCCATACCACTATTGGATTCGATTTCAGCACCCTTCAACCAAGCCCAGATAATCAAACGATGTTTGTTTATCCTTTTCGCTATATCAGGAGATGTGCAACCTAACCCTCTTTGCAACTCCTCTTTCCATTCTTCCTTAGTAAGGTTGATATGGGTTTCTGACATCTTCTACTCCATGAAAATGAAGGGCCACCGAAGTGACCCTTTAATTATTGTGTTCCTAAATTCTCTCTAAAACGAGCTACACGTTCCGCACGTTCCGCTGAAACACTAGATATTGACAAATACTCAGCACGACTTCTAAAGAAATCGTTGATCCTATTAACTACGACCATAGCAGATTCGTCTTGGTTGTGTCGATCAGGGTGGTACTTTCGAGATAGTCTCCGATACGCTGAAGAAATCTCTTGTGGGCTGTGGCTCACTATATTAGAGGGCAACCCAAAGAATAAGGAAGCATAAGCTCCACACTTTTCTAGCTGCTCTATTTGAGCTGCCTTGAAGTCTGGGTGAAAAAACTCTTCCTCACTGAAAACATAGGTTTCTTTAAGAATCCCAATAGTGATTAAAGCCTCTTCTAACTTTTCTTCCGTAGATTTTGGACGAGGGGGAGGGGCGACAAAGTGTTCCCCTTCCTTTATCCTTTTAACCCAACTTCGGATTACTGTTTTAGACATTGTATGGGTTTGTTCAACAAGAGCGGTCATTTGCTCTGGATGGGCTTCCCAACAATATTTACTAGTTAATTCAGCTGCCTTCGTATAGCCTATAAAAATGAATTGCTCTTTAGTTAAGCATTCACGACAAGCAATCATTTTTGTTATAGTCTGCCGGGCATCTATTGACTCGCCAATCTGTTGACTCGCCGGCGAGTCAATAGAACTCTTTAACCAATTTCCAAATAGGACGTTACTTGGGAACATTGCACGAAGTTCTTGATAAAATCCAGCTCGTTCCCACTTATGCTCATTGTTATTCACCTCCTCATTCTTGATATTAGCTATGATTGAGGACATTAAACTGGTAAGCCTATCTCCTTTGTCTTGATTAGTCATCAAACACTCCAGCGGAAATGTTTAGCAATAATATCAATAACATTTACATCCCAAGTGACATATCCTATAGTGCCTCTTAGGTCATTACGGCCCACACCTAAATCTTCAGTTAGCTCAGTAATCCGGTACACATTGCTACCTTCAATACGACTGCGAACTTGTAGCCCCATGACTATCAACGTGTAATTAAGGTCTTGAGCCGAGAAAGCTCTTCTATACTTTTTGTATATCAGATCACACAGTCCAGTAACTGTAACTGTATTCCCTGAAAGCATACTACTCAGCTGACCTTCTCGTTCTTGGACAAGACGCTCTTCAGTGCTTTTATGTGCATAGAAGGTAACTAAGTCGCCACTTGATAGGGCTTGAGCCCCTAAAGTTTTAACGTTGTTGATGTCAGATAGGGAAACAATGGTGGTATTGCTCATTATATACATCCTTGTATATGTAATAAAAATTGGAATTAACTACTTACTTGCTTTATCCCACATCCAAATTCGATTTAAACGCTGATCTGCTCCACGAGTGACTAGACCTGGCACTTCGAACGTTTCATGAGGGATGTTCAAGAGACGCTTGTTGCGATGAGTGTGAGCGTTACCAACCATAATGTA
>JBOFFJ010000007.1:0-16346 GCA_051648565.1 Phocaeicola sp.
CAGTAGCACCTACCATTGGGTTGTTACCCATACCCAAGAATCCCATCATCTCAACGTGAGCAGGAACTGAAGAAGAACCAGCGAATTGAGCGTCACCGTGCATACGACCCATAGTGTCAGTCATACCGTAAGAAGCAGGACCTGCACCCATGTTGTCTGGGTGAAGAGTACGACCTGTACCACCACCTGAAGCAACTGAGAAGTATTTTTTACCTAGTTCCATACACTCTTTTTTGTATGTACCAGCTACTGGGTGTTGGAAACGTGTTGGGTTAGTTGAGTTACCTGTGATAGATACGTCAACACCTTCGCTACGCATGATAGCAACACCTTCACGAACGTCATCAGCTCCGTAGCAACGTACTTTTGCACGTAGACCTTCAGAGTATGATTTTGTCATAACAACGTTTACATCACCTGAAGCGTAGTCAAACTGAGTTTGAACATATGTAAATCCGTTGATACGTGAGATGATTTGTGCTGCGTCTTTACCCAATCCGTTAAGGATTACACGTAGAGGCTCAGTACGTACTTTGTTTGCCATCTCAGCGATTTTGATAGCACCTTCAGCAGCCGCGAATGACTCGTGACCAGCAAGGAAAGCGAAACATTTAGTCTCTTCGCGAAGAAGCATAGCAGCCAAGTTACCGTGACCGATACCTACTTTGCGATCTTCTGCTACTGATCCAGGGATACAGAATGACTGAAGACCAATACCGATAACCTCAGCAGCTTCAGCAGCATTTGTGATACCTTTTTTGATAGCGATAGCAGCACCTACTACGTAAGCCCATTTAGCGTTTTCGAAACAGATTGGCTGAGTCTCTTCGCAGATTTGGTAAGGGTTGATTCCTTTAGCTTCGCAGATAGCTTTTGCCTCTTCGATATTTGCAATGCCGTATTTGTTCAACTCAGCGTTGATTTTAGCAATACGACGATCGTATGATTCAAATAACATATTCGTTAGTTGTTATAATTTTGTGTAATAGGATGTTTCTGGTGTAAACAATATTCTACTTAAAGTTTTTGTTTACGAAAAAGATCGAGATTAGAAAGTTCAATACCAACACAACCGCGCACATAGCTATGTAGCTACCCATTAGTGTGGGCAGTACCATGTAGCATACTACTGCTGCAACGATAGTTATAGCAATGAGTATGTAGAGGATGCGAAGTATTATACTTTTTCTATTCATGACGAGGATCGATATATTTTACAGCCTCGTTGAAACGACCGTAAGAACCTTTAGCTTTTTCCAAAGCTTCGTTTGCGTCGATACCTTTTTTGATCATATCCATGAAGCGACCAAGGTGTACGAATTCGTAACCGATAGTTTCGCCGTCAGCATCCAAAGCCATACGAGTACAGTATCCTTCTGCCATCTCTAGGTAACGAGGACCTTTTGCCAAAGTACCGAACATTGTTCCTACTTGTGAGCGAAGACCTTTACCCAAATCCTCAAGACCAGCACCGATTGGTAGACCATCTTCAGAGAATGCAGACTGTGAACGTCCGTAAACGATTTGTAGGAACAATTCGCGCATTGCTACGTTGATTGCATCACAAACAAGGTCAGTGTTCAATGCCTCTAGGATAGTTTTTCCTGGAAGGATCTCTGATGCCATTGCTGCAGAGTGAGTCATACCAGAACAACCAACAGTTTCGATCAAAGCTTCTTGGATGATACCCTCTTTGATGTTCAATGTAAGTTTACAAGTTCCTTGTTGAGGAGCACACCAACCCACACCGTGTGTCAAACCAGAGATGTCAACAACCTCTTTTGCTTTCATCCATTTTCCTTCTTGTGGAATTGGAGCTGCACCGTGGTTTGGTCCTTTTTTCACGATGCACATTTGCTCTACTTCGTGTGAATAATTCATGTCTGTCCTTATTATGTTTAGTAAAAATGTATGTTGCTTCATCTATTTAAAAGCCTTGCAAAGTTAAAAATTTAATCCTTTTATGCCAAAAGAAAAGCGTTCATTTAGACTTCTTTGTAGTGTCTAAATGAACGCTTTTAGCGTTTGTTGATGAATTATTTACAGCTTTTTACCTAATTTGCTAACTTCATATAGCAAAATGGTTAAAAGTGGTTTTCCTCTTTGTTTGCTCCTCAACTATTCTCGCGTTGCATGAGTTCTGCAAATTCGTAGGTCATACGTCTTAATATGCTGATTATCCTCACGAGTATCTCCTCTATTTTGTCAGTTGAGTAAACGAATAGTTCTACTGTGGATATGAGGTAGTTGTTGTGTATGAATATTTTCCCGGCTTTATAGGTTGAGTTTAGTTTGTTTGCCACTCGCAGACTGCGCTCATACTCTTGGAGGTCGTCAACTCGCCAGAAGTTTGGGAGGATGAGCCTGACGAATCCAGGGTCATCTTCCGAGAGAGAGAAGTACATGGATACACCTTCTACCTTGAAGGCTACATCTCCGTCTTCGTCAATAGCTGGGCGATAACCCTCATCGAGAAGGTAGCTTAATATTTTCTCTTTCATGTTATGTGGGGTTTATTACGTATCTATAACATATCTTATTACAGATACGTAAACAAACAAGAGCCTAAAACAGTTTGTTTCAGGCTCTTGTTTTTATTCGAATCGTATTGATTTGGCTGGTGCTATTCTTGCAATTATCATTGATGGTGCAATGAGCATCAGTAGTGTTATGGCTAGTGTACCTAGATTTAGGAGTAGTATGTGTATGATGTTTAGTTCTATTGGTACTTTACTTAGGTAGTACATCTCTGGGTCGAGCGATAGGGGTTTGAGGTATAGCTGTATCATTGCTATTGTTATCCCTAGTATATTACCCCATAGTAATCCTCTGCTTATTAGTAGTGCCGAGAGGTAGAGGAATACTTTGCGTATGCTCTTGTTGTCGGCTCCTTGTGCTTTGAGTATCCCTATCATGTTTGTTCGCTCGAGGATGATGATCAGTAGCCCGGAGATCATGGTGAATCCAGCCACGAGTACCATCAGGGTTAGTATGACCCATACGTTGACATCGAGTAGGTCGAGCCATGAGAAGATCTGAGGGTTGAGCTCAACCACCGAGCGTACGTAGTAGTCGTTGCCATCCGCATCGGGGCTCTTCTGCATCTGGTAGAAGAGTCGGTCTGTGGTCTGCTCTAGTCGGTTGAAGTTGTGTGTGATTATCTCCACGCCGCTCACTTGATCTGCTCGCCATTGGTTGAGGCGTTGCACTTGTTGTAGGTCGGCGTATACTATTAGTTTATCTAGCTCTGCTAGGTCTGTCCTGTATATGCCACGTACGTGATATTTGCGCATTCGCAGCTGCTCCTGCACGAAGTATGCCATGAAGCTATCTCCTGTTTTTAGCTTCAGTTGGTTGGCTATGGTTTGTGAGATCAGAACGTCGTTGCTGCTCACTGTGGTGTCTGATTTTGAGTTGAGCGATCTTCCCTCTACGAGGTGTTGCTCTATGAAGCTCCAATCGAAATCATCACCTACTCCCTTGAGTATGATACCTTGAAACTCCTCTTCGCTTTTTATGATACCTGGTTTTGAGGCAAAGCGTTCGGCATGTTTTATCTCTGGATCAGAGAGTAGGGTAGCCATCATTGTGGAGTCGGCAACGATGGGGTTTGTGTCTAGGTTGCTACTATTATCTAGTGAGCTTATCTGTATGTGTGAGCCAAAGCCGATCACCTTTGACCTTATCTCGTTCTTGAATCCAAGAACTATGGCCACTGATAGTATCATCACGGCTAGGCCTAGTGCGATACCAATAGTAGCAATACGAACAGCAGGGAGAGAAACCTGCTTCTCTCCCTGCTGTTTTGAAAATAGTTTACGTGCTATGAATAGTTCAAATCTCATATTCTTCTTGTTTGTGTAGTCGTACCTCCTTCTTTTTAGGTGATACTCTTCCAGGGTAGGCCTCGAGTGCCTTCTCAAGTACTATGAGTGCTTTCTCTAGCTCTTCGCGTTTGAGAACGTATGCTATGCGTACTTGGTCAATGCCGAGTCCTGGTGTTTTGTAGAATCCTGATGCAGGTGCCATAAAGATTGTCTCACCATTATAGTCAAAATCGCTCAAGCACCATGCGCAGAACTTGTCTGCATTATCTACAGGCAGTTTAACTACGGTATAGAAGGCTCCGTTTGGCATTGGAGAGAAGACTCCCTCTATGCGGTTTAGTCCTTCGATGAGGCAGTTGCGTCGCTCGATATATTCGTCGTATACTGCGCTTAGGTACTCTTGTGGTGCGTCGAATGAGGCCTCTGCACATAGCTGACCAAGTAGTGGTGGGCTGAGGCGTGCTTGCGCAAACTTCATCACAGCTGCTTTGACCTCTTCGTTGCGGGTCACGAGCATACCTATTCTGATACCACACTCGCTGTAGCGTTTTGACATGGAGTCAATCATCACTACGTTCTGCTCTATCCCTTTGAGGTTTAGTGCCGAAAGGTATGGTTTGTCTGTATAGCAAAACTCGCGGTATACCTCATCCGAGAATAGGTATAGGTTGTGCTTTTTGACTAGTTGTGACAACTTCTCAAGCTCTTCGTCTGTATAGAGATAGCCTGTTGGGTTGTTTGGGTTGCAAATCAAGATGGCTTTGGTGCGCTCTGTGATGAGTGCCTCAAACTGTTCGATTGGGGGTAGTGCGAATCCATCCTCTATTGATGATGGTATTGTCTTTACCACTACTCCTGCTGTCACAGCAAAGCCTAGATAGTTGGCATAGGTTGGTTCGGGAACTATTAGTTCGTCGCCTGGGTCGAGGCATGCCATGAATGTCATGTTAAGGGCCTCAGATCCTCCTGTGGTGACAACTATCTGCTCTGTGTTTAGCTCTATGTTGAACTTCTTGTAATAGCTTACCAGTTTCTTTCGAAGAGATAGTATCCCTTCGCTGGGGCTATATTCCAAGATGGTTCTCTCTAGATTGTGCATAGCATCTAGTCCCTCTTGTGGTGTTTTTATGTCCGGTTGTCCGATGTTAAGCGGATAAACTTTCACTCCTCTATTTCTTGCTTCTGTAGCCAATGGGGCTAATTTACGGATTGGTGACGCAGGCATAATGATGCCGCGCTTAGATATGTTCAACATAGACTTTAAGATGTATAAAAAATTTAGATTCAAGGATTTCTCCTGCAAAGCTAACATTTCTATACAAAGTACAAAGTAATTTAGTGATAACTTTTATGTCAAATGAACTCACTAAGCTCTAACCAACGCATAGTCTTTTCGTCAATCTCATCTATCACCTCTTTGATACGTGCAGATTTGGATATAAGTTCCTCGTTGGATAGAGTGCCTGAGCTCATAACTCTCTCTAGTTCTTCCTTTTCAAGCTCTAGGGTAGGTAGCTGCGTTTCTATCTGTTCGAACTCTCTTTTTTCGTTGAATGATAGGCGTCTCTTCTCCTCTGGTGCTCTTTCAGGTTTACTGTTTTTAGGAGCTGGAGCTGGAGTGTTGTTGCTCTTCTGGTTGTTTTCTTCCTCCAGTTGCAGCTCCTTCCAGGCTCGATAGTGGGAGTAGTGTCCAGGGAAGTCTTTGAGCTTGCCCATGCCTTCAAATACGAGTATGTGGTCTACTACCTTGTCCATGAAGTAGCGGTCGTGGGATACGACGATCACACACCCTTTGAACGATGCTAGATACTCCTCCAAGATGTTTAGAGTGACGATATCTAGGTCGTTGGTTGGCTCATCGAGAACAAGGAAGTTGGGGTTTTGCATCAAGATAGTACATAGATATAGTCTACGACGCTCTCCTCCGCTGAGTTTGTACACGAAGTTGTGTTGTGTCTCTGGAGGGAAGAGGAAGTGTTGTAGCATCTGTCCAGCGGTGATCTTTGTGCCGTCGCCCATGTCTATCACCTCTGCCACGTTGCGCACAACGTCTATCACCTTCATATTTTCATCAAAGGCTAGTCCATCCTGGCTATAGTATCCAAAGCGAACTGTCTCACCTATATCTATGGTACCACTGTCAGGAGCCACCTTGCCCATAAGCATCTTTATGAAGGTAGACTTTCCTGTTCCGTTGTTGCCGACTATACCCAGCTTTTCATATCTTGAGAATATGTAGCTGAAGTCATTAAGTATGATAAGGTCCTCAAACTTCTTGTTTAGGTGTTCGATTTCGAAAATCTTATTACCAATATAGCTCGATTTCACGCCAAGCTGCACAGAGCCCTTCTCGCGCTCTTGTTGTGCTTTTTGTTCAAGTTCGTAGAAGGCGTCTACTCGGTATTTAGCTTTAGTGCCACGAGCCTTAGGTTGGCGACGCATCCACTCAAGCTCTTTGCGCAGTAGGTTGTTGGCTCTATCTGTCTCTGCATTTTGTGAGTTGAGTCTCTCTTCTCTCTTCTCAAGATAGTAGCTATAGTTGCCCTTGTATGTGAATAGTGAACGGCGATCTATCTCGATGATCTCGTTACATACTCTGTCTAGGAAGTATCTATCGTGGGTAACCATCAAAAGGCTGATGCGCGACCTGTTGAGATACTCCTCTAGCCACTCGGTCATATCTAGATCGAGGTGGTTGGTAGGCTCATCAAGTATCAGGAGTTCTGGTTCAGAGATCAATACATTAGCCAGGGCCACGCGCTTGAGCTGACCACCCGATAGCTCGGAGATCTTCTGCTTGAAGTCGCGTATCTTTAGTTGTGAAAGGATCTGTTTGGCTCTCTGCTCATAGTCCCAAGCCTTGAAGCTATCCATCTTGTGGAGCACCTCGTCTAGGCCTGAGTGATCGTCGGAGTTCATGATTCTCTCATACTCGGCTATGGTTCTCACCGTCTCGCTATCCGATTCGAAGCAGGCTTCGAGAACGGTCAGGTGTGGCGGGTATGAGGGGTCCTGCGAGAGGTATCCCACACGAAGGTCGCGGCGAAAGACAACAGCGCCGCTGTCGTAATCCTCCTTACCCGTGAGTATATTCATAAGGGTTGTCTTGCCGGTTCCGTTTTTTGCAATCAGACCAACACGATCCCCTTCGTTGATTCCAAAAGATATATTTTCAAATAGGACAAGGTCGCCAAAGGATTTGGTTAGCCCATCCACCTGTAGATTTATCATATACTATAATAAGTTGTGATATAAAATTGAGTTTGCCACAAAAGTAGAGAATTAAGAGTATATCGCACCCCTTATCCATATAAATTATATATAAAAGCTAGGGAGAGTAAATAAGGGATGGGCATATTTGCATGGTTGATAGGAAATTCATACCTTTGCATCGCTTTTGAAGATTCTATCGTGTGATGGGAAAATTAAGGGGCATTAATTACTTAATTTTGAGTAACACAAACAATTTAAAAAATGAAAACATTTGCACTTTCAGGCGTAGCTCGCGCAGACTACGGTAAAAAAGCAACGAAAGCAGTTCGTGCTACAGAGTCAATTCCAGCAGTACTTTACGGTGGTAGCGAAGTTATCACGTTCAGCGTAACTGAGGCTGACGTTAAAAACTTGATCTACACTCCAGAGGTATTCGTTATCGATTTGACTATTGGTGACAAAACTGTTAAGGCTGTATTGAAGGATCTTCAATTCCACCCAGTGACAGACAAAGTTCTTCACATCGACTTCCTAGAGGTATTCGAAGACAAAGCTATCGTATTCGAAGTTCCTGTTAAACTAGAAGGTCTTGCTGAAGGTGTTAAGCAAGGGGGTAAATTGGCTCTTGAGATGCGTAAACTACGCGTTAGAGCTCTTTACAACAACATCCCTGAGTTCTTGACTATCAACGTTTCTGAGTTGGGTCTTGGTAAAACAGTACAAGTTGGTCAGCTTTCTTACGAGAACCTAGAATTGGTTAACTCGAAAATGGCTGTTGTTTGTGCGGTTAAACTAACACGTGCAGCTCGTGGTATGATGGCTGCTGCTGCGAAAAAAGGGAAATAATATTTCATTATTATAGCTTTTCGCATTGCGATAAAAAGAGAGGGTGCTCCACTTGTGGGGCACCCTCTCTTCGTATTAAAAACCATTTGCTCTAATAAGGTACACCGTCAACGGTGAATAGCCATGATAAAAGAAGGCCTATGGCTACGGCAAGAGCAATAAGTAGCCATATTATTCTATACTCTAGTTTCAAGTGACGTAGCAAGGGCACTCTCGAGCTAAAGTTGTCCAAAGACTCAAGCATGGGGCTAACTTGGTTCTCTCCCTTGCCGTAGCTACTCCTATATCCATTTATCTTCATTATCGAGAGTGCCTCCTGGAGTTGCTCCTCAGGCACTTGCAGCTCTGCATAGCCTATATTAGCATAACCCCCGAAGATCTGAGTAGTGGCCTCATCCTTGAATTGGCAATCTATACCCTCGGATTCGAGAAGTGAGCGGAGCATTGCTCCGCTATTTATGTTTGAGAAAGTAGCAATAGTGATGAGTCTCGACATAGTTACCATGCTGTTTGGGTTTATATTTATATCTTCTCCAATAGTTTGAGTTCAGCCTTAGGGTAGTGTCTCTCGAGATACTCTTTCAAATACTCCAGAGTGCTCTTCTCTATGATTGGGTCTCCAGCTGGATAGAGGTTGTAGATAAGCATAGCCACCTCAAGTCCTCTTTGGCGAATAGCCTCAAGGGTGAGTAGTGTGTGGTTGATGCTCCCTAGTTTGCCAGAGGTGACAACTATCACAGGATATTTATGCTCCTGCATATAGTCTATGGTTAGATAATCCTTTGTGATTGGAACCATCACACCCCCTGCACCCTCAAGAAGAACGACCTCATAGCTCATTGCCAACCTATCCGTGGCTGACTTTATAACATCTAGATCTATCTTTTTGTTGTCTATCTCTGCTGCAAGATGTGGAGAGCATGGGTAGCTCATCACTATAGGGCAGCTATCACCGTTGAGGTCAACCTCCTGTAGGGGTATGCCCATCAGTCGTCTGTGTTCCACTATATCCTCCGACGGAGCCTCACACCCCGTCTGTATCATCTTCTGTGTGATCACATTAACACCCTTTTCGAGCAGCTCCTTAGCCAATATGCCAGTGGCAGCTGTCTTTCCCACGTTGGTGTCTATGCCCGTAACGAAATATATCCCCCTCATTATTTGTTGCCATTTATTAGTTTAGCAAATGCTTTTGGGATATAGTTTATTATATCACCAGCTTTCATCGCATGTTGAGTTAGGTCCTCAGCTGCTAGGTCAGCCGCTAGACCATGAAGGTAACACCCTAATAGTGCTGCCTCAACCTGGTTGTATCCCTGAGTGAGTAGTGAGAGTAGTATTCCTGTTAATACATCTCCAGACCCACCGTTTGCCATGCCAGGGTTACCTGTTGGGTTGAAGTATACCTCACCATTAGGTAGTACAGAGGCTGTGAATGCACCTTTTAATATGATGATCACTCTTAGTTGATTAGCCAATTTCTTAGCCTTCTCTAGGCGGTCGAAGTCTGAGGCTGACTCACCAAACATACGGTCAAACTCCTTAGGATGAGGTGTGAGGATACTACCTGGAGTGATATTATTGGCCAACCTCTTATCTTTTGCGATAAGATTCAGGGCGTCAGCATCGAGTATGGTGTTTGGGTTGCGACGATTCATGAATGCACTAAATGCACTTACGCACTCATCGGAGCTACCAAGCCCTGGCCCAATAGCAATTGCGCTATATCCATCCAATGAAGGAACCTTCGAGAAGCTCAGTAGTGAGTTGTCTGGGCTGAAGATTGCCTCAGGCAGAGTGCTTTGGACGATGATATTGGCAGAGCGCGTAGCATGAAGGGTCAGTAGGCCCATACCACAACGAAGAGCCGCTCCTGCTGCTAGCTGTGCTGCACCCATCATACCCACAGAGCCTGCGATGAGTAGTCCATGTCCGAAGTCACCTTTGTGAGCAAAGGTAGAGCGACTCTTGATCACCGACGCAATCTGGTGGTGCTCCACTATCTGGTGTGGAGATACTGTTTCACTCACAGCCTCCTCGTCAAGCTCAAGATCTAGGACCTTCCACTTACCTATGTACTGCTCGTTATCCCTAAAGAGGAATGATAGTCGAGGAGCGTTGAAGGTTAGTGTCAGATCAGCCTTTATGATTGCCTCAGGGTTGTTCTGGCTGTTGTTCTCACCGAATAGTCCAGATGGTATGTCAATAGATACAACATACGAGCTGGAGTTGTTTATATATTTTACTATGCCCGCAAACCCACCATCTAGAGGTTTGTTGAGTCCCGTACCAAACATACCATCCACGATCACCGTTCTTGAGGTGAGCACAGGAGGGGTGAACGAGTTGATCACCTCATAGAGCTCAGCTCTATCTTCGTTGGCATGAATCTCACGCATATGAGTACACTCGGGCGAGAGTGTGCGCGAGGGGCAGATCAAGTAACACTTGGTGCTATAACCCTGCTCGGTCAATATCTGAGCCACTGCAAGTGTGTCACCTCCGTTGTTGCCTGGTCCAGCAAAGAGAACGAATGGCGTAGTGGTGTCCCATCTATCCATCAACTCCTGCGCTATTCTGTATGCAGCTCGTTGCATTAATTGGATAGAGTCGATACCTTGTCGCTCAATCGTTAGCTTTTCTATCTCCTTTATTTCGGCAGTTCTGAATAGTTTCATATAGCTTATCTCGTTATTTATTTGCAAAAATAACGGAACGAAGCAAAATAGGAGCGAAACGAGTCAAAGAAATTTGTTATCTCTGAAAAAGAGTGGTAACTTTGACGACTTTATTTTCGGAAGCATACCAAGCTGTAATAATAACAATATCTATCTGTCGCTTGGTTATCCACACGTTTAGAGAAGAAACAACTGATAAATTATGAATTTAATTCAAGTAAAGGATAAAACGTTCAAACCGTTTATCTCTTATGAAACATTGCAGGAGAATATTGCTCGTGTAGCAAAACAGATGAATGAAGAGTTGGCTGGTAAAGACCCTCTTTTTGTTGGGGTACTTAATGGCTCTTTCATGTTCATTGGTGACCTTATGAAGTATGTGACTGTTCCCTCAGAACTTTCATTCATCAAACTAGCCTCTTACGAGGGTACTGAGTCTACTGGCTCTGTTAAGAAGATCTTTGGTCTTAACGAATCAATCGAAGGTAGAACAGTGGTTGTACTTGAGGATATCGTAGACACAGGCCGCACCATCGAGAGACTACTCAAAGATCTAGCTGAGCTTAATCCAGCTGAGGTGAAGATCGCTTCACTTTTGGTTAAGCCTGACGCTATCGTTTGTGACATCACAGTTGACTATGCTGTAATGGAGATACCAAACGACTTCATCGTAGGATATGGTCTAGACTATGACGGATATGGCCGTAACCTTAAGGATATATACGTTATCCACGAGTAAGCTCAAATACAATATATATAGGATCGAGAAAATATTCATTCATTGATATAACAGTATAAGTATTATGTTGAACATTGTAATTTTTGGTGCCCCAGGTTCTGGTAAAGGAACACAGAGTGATTTGATTAAAGAGAAATACAACCTGTTTCACATCTCTACAGGTGACGTTCTACGTGCAGAGATCAAAAACGGTACTCAACTAGGTAAAACAGCTGAGGAGTTCATCTCTAAAGGACAATTAGTGCCTGATCAACTTATCATCGATATGCTTGCTTCTGTACTAGACGCAAACAAAGGTGTTAACGGTGTTATCTTTGACGGATTCCCGCGTACTACTCCTCAAGCTATCGCACTTTCGGCTATGTTGAAAGAGAGAGGCACTCAGGTGAGTGGCGTTGTTGCTCTAGAGGTAGAGGAGCAAGAGCTTATCCAGAGATTGCTTAAGCGTGGTGAGATCTCAGGTCGTTCTGATGACAACCTAGAGACTATCAAGAGCCGTCTTGACGTTTACAACAACCAAACTACTCCTCTTATCGACCACTACAAGGCTGAGGGTAAATATATCGGAATCCACGGTATGGGATCTATCGAAGAGATCTTCTCACGTATCGCTGGATCTATCGACCAACTTTAATAGAATAAATTAAGACTAACTCCCCTATGGGGCAACCTCTAGGGGAGTAGTCACTCCAATTGTATATGGAATCAAATTTCGTCGACTACGTAAAAATCTACTGCCGTTCGGGCAAAGGGGGGGCTGGTTCTCGCCACCTTCATCGTGATAACTGGACCCAAAAAGGGGGACCAGATGGTGGTGATGGTGGGCGCGGAGGGCACATCATTCTTCGTGCAAACCGCAACTACTGGACACTGATCCACCTCAAGTTCCAACGCCACGTCTTTGCTGGACACGGCGAATCGGGTAGCTCTAGCCGAAGCTTCGGCAAGGATGGAGCTGACCAAGTCATCGAGGTGCCTCTGGGTACTGTTGTCTATGACGCTGATACTGGCGAGTTTATGTGCGATATCACCGAGGATAAACAAGAGATTGTACTTATCAATGGTGGTCGTGGAGGGCTAGGTAACTGGCACTTCCGTAGCTCAACAAACCAAACTCCGCGCTATGCACAGCCAGGTGAGCCTGCCATCGAGAAGACAATCATCTTGGAGCTCAAGATGTTGGCTGACGTTGGTCTGGTTGGTTTCCCTAATGCAGGTAAATCAACACTGCTAGCCTCTGTATCTGCAGCTAAACCTAAGATTGCCGACTACCCATTTACAACGCTCGAGCCAAACTTGGGCATTGTTAAGTATCGCGACAATCGCTCATTCGTGATGGCCGACATTCCGGGTATAATCGAAGGCGCAGCTGAAGGTCGTGGGCTCGGTCTCCGATTCCTACGCCACATCGAACGAAACTCTGCTCTTCTGTTCATGGTCCCAGCTGATGCTGACGACATAGCTAAGGAGTACCAAATACTTCTTGGTGAGCTTCAACAGTTCAACCCAGAACTCCTAGACAAACAGAGAATACTTGCAATCACAAAGTCTGATATGCTTGACGACGAGCTCATCGAGGAGATCAAACGCGAACTACCTCAAGGCGTTCGTGTACTATTCATCTCATCCGTGACTGGTTATAACATACAGCAACTCAAGGATATGATTTGGGAGGTATTGAACAGCGAGGAGAATCGCGAAATCAAACTAACCCACCGCAACCTTGACGTTAAGCAGGTATACAGCGATGACGACGAGGATGTTGAGTATTTCGATGACGATGAGTATGAGGATTACGACGAATTCGACTACGATGACGAAGATTAATCAAATCACACCCACAAGGTGATGATAGATTGAGATAATCATATTTTAAGAGCGAGAGTCTCTCCCACATTAGGGTGAGACTCTCGCTCTTTTATATATAACATCAGCATAACTCTCCAATATATACAACCCTCAAACATCTTTGCTGATTTATTTCACACCATACAATAGTCTATTTTATCTGAAGGGTGGATACACTCCTTGCAAGTCGTAGATGAGATATTAATTAATGCTTTTAGTTTGTTCAAATTAAAGTGCTTAGGATTTGTTTACTGGTGGCCAAATGGAGTCTTGTTTGATTTGAGTTCACTCCAATTATTCATAAGCATTACTTATCAATAAACTTAGCTCTTATTCGTTTAGATTCGAGGATAGATATTATTTAGTCTATCTCCTTCTTCTGTTTTTTTTCTTACTCTTTATCTCTTCCTCGGCTTTGATTATCATCTTGGTGAGGTTGGCATTTGTGTATATATGCTCTTTAACTAACGGGATTTTGTTGCCAATAAGCTTCTCTACCTCTTTGAGTTTAGGGATCTCATTTGGTGAGCATATAGTGATGGCTTTGCCTGTGTGGTTTGCTCTGCCTGTACGCCCAATGCGGTGTACGTAGTTTTCGTTCTCTTGTGGTAGTCCTATGTTGAAGACGTGTGAAACGGCTTGTACATCTATTCCTCTAGCTGCTACATCTGTTGCCACAAGAAGTGTGATCTCTCTGTTTTTGAATCTTGTGATGGCTTGTTCTCTCTCGTGTTGGCTCTTCTGGCTATGTATAGAGTCGGTGTTGAAGTTTTGTTGGGATAGCCATAGTGAGATTTCGTCTGCCTCTTTGCGTGTTTTGGTGAATATGAATGCTG
Organism: Phocaeicola sp.; assembly: GCA_051648565.1. Classification (GTDB taxonomy): domain Bacteria; phylum Bacteroidota; class Bacteroidia; order Bacteroidales; family Bacteroidaceae; genus Phocaeicola. The sequence continues at coordinate 13,988 of JBOFFJ010000007.1, forward strand.
ATTCTACTGCTTCGCTCTTAATGAGTTGTGTAAGTAGGTTTGGTTTTAGCTCTTCTTGTACGTAGTATAGTGATTGGGCTACGTTTTTTGTTGTTACAATCTCAGGTGTGATCTCTATCTTTGTTGGCTCTTTGAGGATGGAGGATGCAAGTTGTGCAATCTCGTCTGGGATGGTGGCTGAGAAGAGGGCTGTTTGCCTCTTCTTGGGTAGTAGCTCTATTACTCGTTTTACTTCGTCAATGAATCCGAGGTTGAGCATATTGTCTGCTTCGTCAAGGACTAGGTGTGATAGGTTGCTGAAATCGAGGTGTCCTCTTTCGGCTAGATCTAGTAGTCTGCCTGGGGTTGCTACTAATATATCTATTTGGTGACTGAGGTTGTCTATCTGCACCACGCGTGGTATGCCTCCAAAGATGGCTGTATGGTTGATCTGTGTATACTCTCCGTATGTCTCTAGGCTTTTGTTTATTTGATTGGCAAGTTCGCGTGTTGGTGTGAGTATTAGTGCTTCTATACCTATGTGTCCTCTATCTATTTTTCTATTGTAAATTGCTTGTAGTATGGGTATGCAGAATGCAGCACTTTTGCCTGTACCGGTTTGGGCACAGGCAATAATGTCTTTTCCATCTATGATTTGTGGTATTGCTTGTAGTTGTATTGGTGTTGGTTTTTGGTAACCTTTCTCTATTATACTCCTCAATATTGGCTCAGCGAGCTTTAGTCTGTCGAATGTTTGACTCATCATTTCTATTGTTCTATATCTTCAGACAAAGGTAGTAAAGTGATAAGAGAAATGCAATTTATGCGTACTCTAGCTGGTCAGCATGTAGTAGTGCATCGTATACTATATTGTAATGGGGTCCCTCTTGTGAGAGATCGGCTAGAGTGATATTGTCAATATGGTTTTCTATCCAGCTAATTGTATCGTGTATGTAGCTTCTGTTTTTAGAGAGATTTAGTAGGTATTCTCTAAGTATTGCTAGAGCCCAAGCGTGATCTAGTGTGTGATTGCCTAGTGAGTGTGCAGCATAGAAGTGTGCGAAGTCTTCTTCTTTTCCTACTGATATTGCTTTTGAAAATGCATAGTTATATCTTTCACTTTCTACCTCATTCTTGATAACTAATGTTTGATTGATCTTCATAGTCGTTCGTGTTAATATGTTATTAAACTCTGCTGTGTGCTAACTAATTCCTATACCGTTGTCGCAAACGTATGAAAAATATTTTTAATATGAGCTGTTTGTTTTATAATTCTTTATCTGTTATATAACATTAAAGTGCTATCTAGGGTTTGCAAAAGGGGCTATTTTTTTGTTATTCTGATATTTCCACCCTAATTAATTGTACTATCTCTTATTGATTGTGTACCTTCGCAGAGATTATTAGGGTATGATAGCCCGAGGTTAAACATCAAAAAATAGATTGGATTATGAGATCTAAAGATTTTAAAGCCGTTGAGACGGCCAAAGTGTTGGTAGTTGGAGAGGATTCTAACTTGCAATGGTCGGAGACGGTGTCAGAGTATGTGATGTTTGCGGATTACTATTTTCGCCCATTTCCAGCAGATCATGGTGAACGAGCACGTAATGTAGAGGCTAAGACGCTTTTTGATCATATTCTTTACTTAACACATGGACGTGTTAAGCCAGAGGAGATATTCTTTACTAACCTTTGTCGTGATTATGTAGAGCAGGCACCAAAGGGTAAGCGTACGTTTATCCCTGAGGAGAAGGCTATTCGTGGTCTTTCTCACGTAAAATGGATCCTTGAGGAGAATCCATCTATCCGTTATGTGATTGTTTTATCGCTTCAGGCTAATTACTGGATGCAGCAGCTTGGATTCTATGGTGAGGAGAATGAGAAGTTTCTTCATGGAGCTCAGCCTCGTAGAGTGGGTGAGGAGAGTTTTCCTCCATTCTATCAGCCAGTAGATGGGAAATCATTCCGTATGATCTGCGGGGAGGTTTACGATGCTAAGGGGTTTGATGTGAGAGTTATTCCTGCATTGCCAGCGAAGGATTTTCCGCTTAAGGATCGTAACTTTGATCTATATGCTGAGGCGTATGAGAAGATCAGAGAGGAGTTTGAGGAGTGTGTACTTTAATTATTAGTGCAGATTTATCTATCCTAAGATGATAAAAAAAGATAGGATGTAGAGAGTGAAGTTGCTCTCTACATCCTATCTTTTTTTTATGAATGGTGTTTTACCTTTTTTATTTTATTATTGCTGTCCGGTAAAAGTTTTTTGACGCACAAAAAAAAGGGTTGAATCTACAATTAGATTCAACCCTTTTGGTTTACTTTATGGTTTCCGACTCCAAATATTTCAACCATGAGCAAACATACACATTTTACCGGA
>JBOFFJ010000008.1:0-1077 GCA_051648565.1 Phocaeicola sp.
CACACCGAAAGGCATTCAATGGGCGTTTGGTTTAGCAATGAAAGCTAACCTGATTTAAGAGCAAAAAAAAAGGCACTAAGGATTTCTCCCTAGTGCCTTCCTCGGTCTACGCTCGATTGATTACCCCTAATCAAACAGCGATTCCTTAACTTTGTGCGGTGATGCATACGGGGGCTTGTTATCCCTGATCACATCATCACCAATCCAATATCTCTTGCCATTCGGCTTATAAGTTGCCATCGTCGTTAACGGCCCAACCCGCTTAATCAAATACCAATCACCTACCTGCTTATTGATAAAATCCTTGTTGTACGTCTGCTTTACAAATGCCATGGTCTTGCTCTCCTTGCGTTGGTGTGCAGGGATCAGAGATAGATAGTAGGGCGTTTACCATCCATCTCTAATTCGCCCCCCCTGCTTATAAAAACGCCAGCCGTTTAATGGTCATTTTCTGGCTACATCGCTCAACTCGTTAGCTGTTCATCGTGTCAACTGGCCCGCTCATTTGGCGGTCATTTTTGGCTAGCGACCTTCTCAGTTTTCGGAGTTTACGCAGTGTTCTGATTGTCTTAATGTGGTACTTGAGTTTCTTGATTGCTTGCTTCATTTAGTGCACCTCTTGTGGGGTTCGCCACAGCTAGGTTAAGGAATATTCCTAAGCCACTGGGGAGGGAAGAGATAAAACTATCACCTTCTATCTATCTCTACCTTAAGGATCATTCCTGAAAGGGATCTAAGAAGATGATGTAAATTTATACAACTTCTACTATCACTACCTAAGATGGTTTCTTAGGAACTACCTTAGAATGAGATAGTTAGAAGAGGTAATGGTAGAAGATGTTAGTAGAAGATTGATTACTTCTTAAACAGCACTTCTAAGGAATTTTCCTTAAAAGGGGCGGGTAGACTATGAAGATTAACCGACTCTCTCGCTCGGTCTCTCTCCATGTCGCCGCCTTTGTCATGGTTACCTAGTAAAATGGGGTCAAAACTAGGTAGCTCATTTTGGGCCCTGATCGCCCTGAACTTTGGTGAGCCTTTTTGTTGGCTCCTAATAATATATAGCCCGTTCTGCAA
>JBOFFJ010000009.1:0-1265 GCA_051648565.1 Phocaeicola sp.
GGGAAAACCAAATCTGAGATTTTAGCAGCAGCTTTAAAACGCAGCTCTGCGGGTTGGTTAGGATCCTGAGCAATATCCATCATTATTTCTTCCATAGATAATCCGTCCTCACTACGTGAAGATACTCTATCAAGCATTAATTGTGTCATTTTATTACGAGCACCTTTAGGTCGGCCTTTGCCTAGAGTGTTGCCCGAGAGGAATTGGCCATTAATGGCATCCTTCATTATTACATTATCGTCCATTCACGATTCTCCTTACACAGTTTGTTTTTACGCTGAGAAGGAAGAACCATTTCATCCTCTCATTCTATTAACGCTGAGAGAAGGGAGTGATTACATATTAATACAATTAGGGCTGATGCGATATGATAGAAGAGAGACGCTGAAGAAGGAAGGGATAGATGAAGTCGGATGCGATATCATAATTCTTCACAGCGGAGGTAGGAAGGTGAGGAGGGGAGGAGAAGGGTAGAGAAGTTTGAAGGAAACGTTCTTATGAAATAAGGTAACTATACCTTAAGTTAGCTGTAAAAATCACTAAAAACTTACAGAAATAGTCAACTATTTTTAATTTATTTTATGTAAGCAATTTCGCTGATGAAAAGAGTACATGCGGTATCATAATTAGCAGACCTTTATGCGGAATCATATAGCCTTAATCATGCGGGGTATACCTCATTTCTGTATTCCTACGAGAGGGTACGGGAGGCTAGCCGTGTCTCTCATATTGGTATAAGGGGGAGAGGGGTCAATGCTCCTACGCTGCAAACTGGGGATATCATACCATATAATAACCATGCGTCAAGCTCTATCGTAACCTATTGATTTGTATACATACCCGTGTGTGATACTGCATAGTGATTCATACATAGTGACTACCCATGCGATATGTTATGCGGGATACTCTATTATGTTATGAGCCCGTTATAGTACGAGGCGACCAATAGGGTTATCATATTCCATGCCATTAACTATGCGTCACTATCCTTTACCTTAACCCATAGTCATTAACATGCGTTAACACTCCCTGGTGTGTATGTATAGGGCATTGTTACTCTGACCCCACAACATAATAACATATCCTTAACATAATGGTGGGGTGTTATATAGATGTTATATCTTTCCTTCTTTTCAGCGTCTAGGTGTTATTGTGGGGTAAAACATTTGCACGGTTTATGGTTGAGGGTCTCAATAGGATAAGGCCGTGCCACTAAAGAGGTATATACAAACCTGGTTGATTGTGTTATTCGCGTGTCATAGGTA
>JBOFFJ010000010.1:0-200941 GCA_051648565.1 Phocaeicola sp.
TTAAATTTGGAGAGAGGTTCAAATTGTTCTAATTTTACGCTCGTCGGGGCGGGTGGTCCCGCCCCTTGCCGCTAGGGCGTTCCCCGACCGATGATTTAAAAAGAAAAATATTGCGTGACACAGTTTATTTTACACTCCCTCGAATTTTGAGAGTTCCATCTATAAATAGCTCCTTAGGATTATCATTAGCTATATTATTAATCTCTTTCAGTAAAAGATCAATTACAACCTTTCCTATTTCTACAGTAGGCTGTGCCACAGTAGTAAGTGGAGGTGACAAATGCTCTGATATTTTCGACTCTGTAAATCCAGCTACAGCAATATCACCAGGAACATTGACACCGTGTAATTGAAGCGATTGCATCACTCCAATAGCCACTAAATCATTAAAGCAATAGATTGCATCAGGCTTATTTTCCATAGCGAGTATTTGATAACCCAACTCTTTTCCATCTTCAATATAAAGTCCACCTGCTATTATATTTTTCTTAAAATGGGAGACTCCATTTTCTTCTATAGAATCTATAAATCCTCTCTTACGATTATGCGAAATAAGTAAATGGTCAGGCCCACTTACATAGTAAATATGCTGATACCCTTGTTCAATTAAATGATCTGTTATTTTTTTAGAAAATAGATAATCATTCATCGAAACCATGCTTGTCGATAATCGCTTATTCGTACGAACATACTGCACTATAGGCATTGTTTTATTTAAATGCTGTAAGTAACTAATATCACGTGTTTTGTGTGAAAAAGCTATTAAAATACCGGCCACTCTATTACGTTCTAATATTTTTATATTCTCCATTTCCTTGGCTGCATCTTCATTCGAATTTAATATTAATAGGTTATATCCTCTTAATAGTGCCTCTTCTTGAATACTCCAAACAATACTAGGAAAATAAGAGTTTATAAACTCTGGAACAATTACACCAATTAAATTACTCTTGTTTTGAGTCAAATTTTTAGCAAAAGGGTTGGGGTGATAACCCATCTCATGAGCCTTAGACAAAATTCTCTTTTTGGTATCAGGATGTATATCATATCCATTATTAAAAGCCCTAGAAACAGTTGAAATAGCTACATTCAATTCACGAGCAACATCTTTTATCGTTATATTTTTCTTCATCATTTAGTAGAAACTATTTATTTTAAGATTAATCAGAGGGAGTATAAAATAGCATACTCTATCCATTTTATAGGTAAAAAACAAAACTAGTATATTTTCATCGCATCATTACTATTAAAACACGACCATAAACTATCAAAACACGACTATTTGATAATTTATGATCCTATTTTCTTTCTTATTCCACCTACCAAGTATCACGCACACAGCGTACGGAATAGCCTTGACTAGGAGCCGCTATATCAGAGGGTTGCCCAGGGGCCGATGAGTTTCCATTAAACATATTGACAACCACCGTAGGATAAGGACGACTACCCTCACGCTTAGATACAACCCCACTCATATATATGTCCATATTAAAAGCTAGTAAATCATCTACTTGCTCCATGACTGGGCGAAAAGTGAAAATTAGAAACAATTCACGTTGATTGGGCAGGCGCCAATTGCCGCCATTTTCTGATAAATCACGACAATATTGATAACCATATACCCAGCTATCTCGAGAATAGTTTCGTTGGGCTCTACTCACTTCAAATCGCTTAGCAGGAAAAGTAAACTCCTTAGCTCCTAAAATGATATGTTCACCATTGAAATAGTTGGGTGGAATGGCAGTAGGGCACTCATCGTAAATAGGAAGCCCCTCGCAGCTTATGTAGATTCGCTCAGTGGGAGCAGTCCCTGTTATCTCCAGTTTTTGGGCTTGTAGCTGGAAAGTAGCTACAAAGCATGCGAACAAAAAAAGAAATACTATTTTCATAAGAATTTATTTGTAGAATGAATATTTAGTTAATCTAAGTCGCGTACACAGCGTATGCGATGCGCTTCGTTAAGGTAAGTTTGATACGTTATGGTAGAGTTGTAGTGGTACAAAAAGCGGGCTTGGTAATAATAGTTGACTCCATACGTATTTATTTTGGAAGAGGTAGGGTACCACAACCCTCGAATAGCACCATTCTGAGTCTCTAAGTTGGCATTGAAGGTGGAGCCGTTTGCAGCTAAATTCAACCCAATAAAGTTACCTCGTGCCGGTAGATACCACTTAATCTCATCCCCCTCTATCTTTCCATTTCCATCTAGATCTCTATTTTTATAGAGGCAGTAAGCAGCTGCATAGGTATTGTGAAGCATATCAAGCGGATTTTCGGGCAGTGGATTATCTCCGTTCACTTCTCCGTTTAAATTATAGAGTAAAATGGAGTTTGCCCTACCATCATACATGTTGGTACTCTCATTTTCCTCAACTCCCCAAGGCATCTTTACCAAACTGGTGTCATAACCACCACTTAAAAGTGTTACTTTGTGCTCTTCGCGACTCTCTACACCCAACTCTTTGGTATAGCCCATCTTAGAATCATAACTACCTCCAAACTTACCAAGTTTCACAATATTGGCTTGATCAAAGCTTTTATAAACCGGTGGAAAACTAAGTGTTTCATCACTTTCTAAAAGGCGAGGATCATTGTACAAGGTATAGCAAAACTTTACACTGCCCGTACGACGATAATCTATCCCCTGTGCTTTGGAATAATCAATGTGCTCGTCGGTATATAGTATGCGCCAACTTAGGTTGAAACCCGCCTCATTTTTATCTTGATTGTGATTGATATCATTCAAATAAGTTACCAAGGAACTACTTCCTACCCCAGGATATTTCAACTTATTCGAAATACGTACCCAATCATACTCCGAACGGTTATCTATCAAATTGTGATCGGTATCAAGCAATCGAATACTGGAGTGCCCCCTTTTAGCACGAACCACCAAAGGACGAAAATCATAATGAGCATCAAAATTGTAGTGATTCAAGGGTAGGTACCACACATCATCCGTAGCTGGAAGAGCCTTGGGCTGGTATACATCCACCTTTATCCGCCCTTGGTCATTATTACGGGCCAAGTAGATGGAACTACTGCGGGTTGCCTCCGTATTGTTTAGCAACAGGTAGCAATGTAACTGAGCAGTGGGGGCATCAAAAGGTGCCTCTTTGGTAGATAGAAAGTAATCTCCCTCACTCTCGTCCGAGAAGGAAACCCAATCCGTAGCTGCCGTAGCATACTCTGCACGCACCACTTGGGCTGCCTTAAAATCTTCGAGTATATAGAATCCACCCGCAACTGTACCACTGTTTTTAAGAGTCACTTTTTTCACTAAATCACCAATACGGATGTTTAAAGAGCCAATCGACCCTGTTGGAAAGAGTGCATTATCCGTGGTGACTTCAATTTTTATTTCTTGGTGGTTACCATCACAAGGAAGAAGTACTCCTTTCTTGCCGGTTACACTAGCTAAACCTGTAGTTTGCAAAGTTAAACCTTCTCCCTCTAACTCTACCCACGCCGAGGTGACGGTCGATGGAGCATTGTGGGTCAATGTAGTAACCACTACGGTGTTGGTTGCCTCACTACTATACAACCAATATTCGCTATTGGTCACACCTAAATAGTAAGCACCATTCGAAATTACCAGGTCGGTAGCTCCACTGTTGGAATTATCCACTGTGACATCATATTCTATGTTTTGAGGAGCATTGGCTTTCGCCTCTGCCAAGGTAGTATAACCAGGACCTTTCACGGCATTCACATTTACTTTGTAGAGTCTATTGGGTTGAACTACGTAGTTGGTTTCATCTGCTACTGCATACCGAATGCGTACTTTGTAGTAGCTGGTCGGGTAGGTCTTGCCTGCTGCATCGGTATACTCACCCTTAAGAATTAATTCGGTAGGGTAAGCATCTTTCGCTTCATTCTGCCCAGGAGTAGCAGTGGGGTAGGTATAAATGGGAGAGACCACTCCCCCACTGGCTTCAGTAGGCTGAAAACTCTGCACGCGGTTGCTAGCCAAACTACGGCTATTTTGATACCATAAATTTCCTTTCTCCTCTCCACTGAGCAGGGTTACTGTCTCTAGCGAAAAGTTAGAGAGTGCCTCGGCATGCAGATCAATGCGTGCAAAGCTCATGTAAAGAGGTATCTCCAAATTATTGGTCGTAGCAGGCGACACCTCCGTTAAGTAGGTATCTTTAGAGGCCATGGGGTATTGCGCACGCAAGTTGGTAGCTGCTCCACCTGGAGTAGCACCACTTACATAAAGCTCCTCGAGTCCAAGATCAAAATTCTTCACATCACTCCATTTAGTAGGTGCTGTACTACTTTGAGCAAGGGTAGTCAACCCATTCTCCAGCCTGTTTTTTGCTGCAGCAGTGAGGTTGGTATAAACCAAAACCCGGCAAGGCTTATCATAAGGCTCCAACTCAATGTAGGCTTTACTCGCTAATTGATTGCCATAAATAGCCTCCAAATCTACATAGTTGGTTTGGAGCAATCTATCTCCATCTACCATTCCACCATCCGTTGTTGCTTCAAAAAGAAGTACACCAATGGAGTGAATCTTCTGTTCACTCTCATTTTTATCAATTGCTCGGCTCTCCACGGTAGTATAGCTCGGAGGATAGAGGGTGAGTGGAATTCGCACTTTTCCTTCCGGAGTTAGGGAGGAGTCTGAAACCGACTCCCACTCACCTCTCGCATCCGAACAAGCCATGAAATGAATAACCAAAAAACAAAGTGTCATTATCTTAACTAATACCTTTTCCATAGTTTCTTAAATTACAGTTATTGTAACAATACGTGATAGTCCATCCGAGGTGACCGTGAGTTGATAAACACCTGCATCAGCTGTTGCAGGAAAAACAACCGTCCCTACTTTGGTAGCTGCATCGAATGCAAAGGTGGTAGCTACCTGAGGAGCCACTTGGTGAGAAGGGCTATCCCCATCGGTCGAGAAATAGAGGGTGTAGGCTTTTCCTTTTGAAAGGGTCACGGAAGAGGTCGTCACATTTAAATAGGTAGCAGGTAAATTTACATCTACCTCTTGGCTCTCCCAAGGTACAACAACACCCAGTAAGTTAAAAGGGGTATCGCCACCGCCATTGTAGAGCAATTTGTATTCAATAGCTTGCCCCGAATCCCAGCTATTGGTAGCAGGAGCAACTAAAGGGGTGTTGACAATGCGTAATACCTGGTCTTTCTCTCCCCTGAAATGAATCTCCAACTGCGGTGCATCACTGGTGCGATTGGCAAAGGATTGAGGCATTACAAAGAAGTACTCATTGTCGACCAACAAAGGCTGCTGTGTCGGTGTAAGATATCGATTTGAAACCAATTCACCCGTATCACTCGATTGTTCTATTTGTGCTACTACCGAAGCTGTTTGGGTAACATCGACCACCCACGAAGCAGCGGTTATGGTTTGACCGGCAAAGCTTATCTCAGATTTTGCTTGGTAGTAGAGATTGTGTAGTATCAGTTTTTCAATGCAAACGGTCTCACCGCTATAGCTGGCAGTGGTAGCTGCTGAAAAAGAGAGACGGGTCAACGCATGATTCATCTTAAAATGAACATTATTGTCTGAATTTTTATCATATACCCGATTGATGGTCTCACCCAGCGACCATAAAATATCTTTTTGCTCCTTTACGCGCAAAGGAACAGTGTGGTGCAACGAGGGATAGCTCCCTACAGTTTGCTCAATGGTTTGAAGATCTTCATAGGGAGCAAAGGCAAAAAAGTGGTGATATCCTTTGGTTACCCAGTAGCGAGGCAATTCATACGTCCAATTACCCTGCGAGTTAAGGGTCAGTTTTTCACGTTCAAAGAGGTACGCATATTGGGTAGTAGTTTCTCCCAATTGAGCCACTGGTGAGTAATAGCCATAGAGTGCCATGCTCTTTAGCGTAGATTGGGTTTGAATAGATCCTCGAGTTGAAAAGTCCCACTCCTTGGTTGGCGAGAACTGGATCTCTAGTGCTTGATCAATGGGCTCCTGCTGGTGGGACTGGCTACAACTAGCCGCTAAAAGCAGAAGTGAAAAAGGTAGAATTCGTTTATACATAGGGTTTATATTACAAGGGTGGGGAAAAAGAGAAAGAGGTAAGAGAATAGGTAAGTATATAAAGAGGGAAAAAAGAGTGATAGAAAGTTTACTCTAATTTTACCAACCGGAAAATAACCACTAAAATAGGTTGGCAACTCTCCAAAGGACTCTATGACTCTTGCAAGAATAAGTTTAGTTTTGGAGAGGAAACCCTCCTCTCCAAAACTAAAAGGGAGTACTATTCGTCTACAGCAGGTTGTGTTACACCAGGAGTATAATTTTCCCAGTCTGCCACTTCCGAACTGAAGGTAATTTTAGGACCAAAGATATCCTCAGGATCAGGATCTTGGCCATCACCAGAGTCACCTGCAATGGTAATATTCATGTTGTAACTGTTACCAGCCAAGAATGCATCATCATCCGCAGTACCAGCTGCATTGAGAATATCACCATCTTTTACGGTATAAGTTACTGGACCTTCAAATACAACTACTCCATTCTTCGTAATGGTAACTGTAGGAAGTATCAGCTGATTACCTGCTGAGGGTTGTGGTAATATAAGGTAAGTATCACTTCCTTCATAAAGTGCACCAGAAGCTACTAAGTCGCTCCAACTAGGTGCAGCTGCAGTTACACTGATAGTACCTTCTGTGTTAACCACCTTTAACTGAGGAGTTGTGTAGGTCATTTTATAACCTGCATCTAGTAACTCTTGATTCAAGGCAGCATTCACAGTCACCTTGGTAAGCATGTGTTTGAACTGCAAATTCACATTGTTGTTTGTGCCTTTAGTCGATTTATCAATTTGAAGAGGTATGGAAATGGTAAAATCCTCTTGCGCATCTGGATCAGTAGTAGATGTGGGTACCACATACTTAATTGAGACAGAAGCATCATCGGCATCACGATCAGCATAGGCATTCTTTGTACCATAAACAACTGTTGCTTTTATACTCTTATCTACCGAAGTAGCAGGTGCAAAGGCATAAAAATTCATTGCCCAGTCACCCGTTACATTGGGCCAATAGTGTGTTTTGGTAGGAGTATCTACTGTCGAACTATTAAAACCACCTGTTTGAGTAGCAGGATTTGAAGTCGACTTCAACACATCTTCAATGTACCAAGTAGGTGTACCTACAATGGTTAACCCAAAGGATTTAGCAAAAACCTGGTAATCACTCTTGGTATCATTCGCTGCGCGAGATACCTTGTTGTTCAAGGTTGAGAATTGAATCTCGTTGTTAAACTGGCCCATTTCTTGAACCTCGTTTTGCGAGCAGCTGGCTAATGCGCCTAGTAGTACTGCACTGAAAAGAATTTTTTTCATAAATAAAAAATTAAAATTAAAACTAGTTTGTAATTTATAGTAACTAATACTCTATTAAGTAGCATCGGTTTAGAGATCCAGAGGAACATCTACCGAGCTCCAATCTTCTACATCCGATCCAAATCCAGAATTATCAGAACCTTCGGGAGTTACCTCAGGGAGGGGCTCGTTCAGCTCTAGCGTAACCACAATCTTTACAGACCCATTGTTGTTTTGACTAAACTGAAGTAGTTGAGTGATATCAATGGTTTGGTTCACAACCGTTTGTGCTTCATCAACCAACATAAAAAAGATATCTAGATAGATGAATTTCTCAGAGTGACCTGCTATACTCAATCGATCGGCCAATGTACCAAAGGAGGAGACTGTAGCAGAGATGGTTCCATTGCGGTTGTTCTCATCCTCGTAAGTACGGTTGTTCATGGTAAATTGAATGGTTGCAGGAGTGGTTGAGGGATGATCTTGACTGCCCCAGTAGCTAGAAGATACATTCCGCAAATTGACCAAAGCAGGCATCCGCGCATTGTTTAATCCCTTTACATAAACGGTGATATCGAAATAACTATTCTTTTGCTCAGGCACTACCCCTATTAAGGTTTGGTTCTCCTTCTGATAGACCACCTCTAGATTACGAACAATGGCAGTAGCCGTTGCACCCGGTTGCGTAAGATAGGTATCTCCCTCCAATCTAGCTGCAGGCACTAAATTTTCTTGTGCAAAGAATTCCAAGGTAGATAAATCATCATACCCTCGAACCGAAACATTGGTTATCTGCTCACGAATCTCGTTGTGAAAAGCCACATCGTAACTACCTGCTGGAAGCGTTACATACGATTGAATCTGGGCAGAAATATTCTCAAAGCGATGTTCCAATGCCAGCGATCCATCTGCTTGGTTGTAAAAATAGGCTGTCACATTTTGAGGGGTGATTTCCGATTTCTCCCAAACAGTACCAATAGGGATCGATACAGAACCCGTGCAGGGTCCATCTAACGGACGTCTGTGGCAAGAGATGGAGGCAGTCATTGCCAAGCCAAGAGCTCCTACTAAATATATTTTCATAACTTACCTCCTTTTCTTTTCAAGTTAAAATGGGGATACCAAACCAGCGATACTTTAGCCTTCGTAGGACCTACCCAAGTGTAGGTACCACTGTGTTGCTTAATTAAATGCCAGCGACTATCAATGTCACAATATTCGGCATGGTAGTGTCTATATTTGGTACGTAAAACGCCTAGTCCTAACGAGAACTCCATATTAAAATTTCTACGTAAGGGCATTACATACCCCCCACTTATACCCGAAGCTATAAAAAACTCTCCTTGATACCCTTCGCGTTTCCACTCCAAGTCATAGAGTCCACCACCTCCGTAGAGTCCTATAAACCAACCCGTAAGTGGATTGTGTTTTTTCAAAAGTGGATCTTGTTTGGAATAGTTGGGTTTAAACCAGTAGCGAGCTTCCAAATTACCCGAAAGTACTTCTAAGCAGTTTTGGTCATTCTCAAACAACCACCAAGGAAAAATCCATTCGCCTGCTACAGAGAATCGGCGACCAATGGGCACCTCTACCTCTACATTCAGAATCGTTGCTAAATCAAACAACAGATTGGTCTTGGCAGCCAGTGGGCGAACCATTTTAGGTGTTACTAGTGTAACCACCTCTTTCACAGGCTCCTCAGTCGGTTCTTCTACTAGAATAGGTTCCTCTACCAATACAGGAGGTGTAAGCTCCTCTACTTTAAGAGGGTCTATAAAAAACACGACACATGAAGCGCCCCGCAAGTAGGGTAAAATAGTTTGTGAAATGTACTTCCAAGGTTTCCCACTATGAAGAGCCTTAAGCCGCACCTCCTTTTTATTAAAAGAGTCTTGAGAGTTAAGAATCTCAAGAACCTCGTTTCTACTTGGGAGGTTGTTATCTTGAAGAACCATTTGAGAAAGCCCTTCCCAATTTTCACCCAAAGAAGATAACTGCAAGGGAATGGAAAAATCTTTTAATTTATACTCCCTGAGATAGCTTTCTAAAGCTTGCGCCCGTTTTAAAGCCAATTTCTCATTGTAAAGAGCAGGTCCCTCAGGAGAGGAATAAGAGCGTATCTGAATAGAATCCAGGCTACTCATCAACAATTCATTCTCTAACAGCTCATGTAGGCGAGCAAAGGCAGTACGATTGGTTAAATAATCGCCATCTAGTGTGAACTTATCAAACTGAAAATAGAGAATGATATGCTCCTTTTCTTTCTGCGCCTGAGCCATTGATTGTCCTAGGACGGTATTTAAACCGACTAGCAAAACAAAACAAAATAAGAGTCTCAATTTTATCATTATATATTACTTTTAAAATAACTAAATCTAGAGCTGCATACACAACCGTAAAAAATGAATTCAATTACTAAATACGTAAAAGTAACGCTAAAGAATAAGGATGGATTTTAAAGAGTATTCATTTTAAGGATAGAAACGTTTCCATTTCACGGAAAGGCTTCCAGCTTATTGGAAGATAAAAGTGATACTTTTTTACGATAATATAAGAGGTTACCATTCATACTACCGGCTACTAGGCATCAAGATTTGAGTGAATACTTAAGATTAAAAGACCCTACTAAGTAGATAAAAAGGAGGATATAAATAGACTAGAGGCTGTTTTTAAGTAATAAACCACGCTGCTTTAGGAAGAGTCAACAACCTCTATAAACCTAGGTAGGAGGCTACTATTGGGCTGCGAGGTTATACAATTAAACTTCCTGTTTAGAATAAATCATTCAACTAAGAGAATTTACCCAATTCTCTATTCTTTTTTATCCAAACGTGCTAAAAAAATTATCGACTCACCCAGGTGAGTCGAGCGTTCCACTCCAGTGAGTCGATTGATCCACCCGAGTGAGTCGAGCGACTCACTGGAGTGGAACGATAAAAAGTTGCAGAGAAACAGATAACTTCGTCCTGCACTAACTCAAAAAAGTACCCTCCAATAATCCAAAAACTTTGAACACTCCCTCTTCAGGGGATCCTAGTAGCCTATTAAGCCCCACACTTTAGTTGAAATAGCTCGCACCTGTTGGTACTCTACAACGAGTTGGGTGGGAAGTAAAGAGAACCGATAAGCCATCGGTTTATGAGAAAACCTTTTTTTCCCTGGTAGAACTTTTCTATATTTGTCTACCCTTCCACCAAATGGAATTGTTACACCAAGAAACTACCTCATGCTAAAAAAAGGAATCTACGAACAGATCATTAACAAAGAGACCGAACAACTCATAACCGAGAGCAAAAGCCACAAGTTGGTTTGTCACTCCAAAGAGATAGATGAAGCAGAGTCTCCACAACTACTTGCGAATTACCTAGCAAGAGTAATACAGCAGCGGCTAGAAGAGACAGAAAGTGAGGCAGAGAGAGTACACCTCATTAATGAGCTATTGTGCAAAGTAGGAGTGGTAAATGAGGAGCAAATTGTAGAGCCAGCACAGCTGCTAGCCGAAGTGATGAGTCCTGAGCAACACCTGCTACAAAAGCAAACCAAACGACAAACCATACGCCCTCTCTCTGGATTTCGTGTCAGTAATCTATTTACAGGTGGGGCAAGTGCCCTCTCCTTAGGCGAAGAGATACGACGCGAAATAGCCAGTGCCGATGAAATTTGTTTCTTGGTCTCTTTCTTAAAGGTATCGGGCGTACGGATACTCCTAAATGACTTACAGAGATTTTGCGAAGAATCGGGTAAGAAGCTACGCATCATAACCACTACCTACTGCGGTGCCACACAAGGGAAAGCCATCGAACAGTTGGCGGCACTGCCCAACAGCGAAATACGCATCTCCTACCAGACAGAGATTGAACGATTGCATGCTAAATCGTACATCTTTCTCCGTAATTCGGGCATGCACACCGCCTACATTGGCTCTTCCAACCTCTCCAAATCGGCTCAAACAGATGGGCTAGAGTGGAACATACGCGTTACAAGTGTGGAGAACCCACACATTATCAAGAGTGCATTGGCCACCTTTGATCTCTACTGGAACAGCCCCAACTTTGAAGATTTTGCTAGCGGCGGAATCAAGAAGTTCAATGAAGAGGTAAATCGCAACCAATTTCGCAGCTCCACCGACATAAAATTGTACACTCCATACACCCTACTGCCGCATCAAAAGCAGATACTCGATAAACTGCAAGTAGAACGGGAGGAGTATAGTAATAACAAAAACTTGATTGTAGCAGCTACTGGAACGGGTAAGACTGTTATTTCGGCTTTTGACTACCAAGCCTTTCGGCGTACACACCCACGCAGTCGCCTCCTCTTTACCGCCCACCGGGAAGAGATTCTACGCCAATCCCTACACACCTACCGCAGTGTACTAAACGATGCCAACTTCGGAACCTTGTGGGTGGGCAACCAAGCACCACAGGAGGAGCGTGAGTATGACCATCTTTTTGTCTCGATTGCCATGTTAAACGCTCGCTTCGAAACTCTTTTTGCACAATTGGGGCATGATTTCTACGACTACATCGTCATTGACGAAGCACATCACAGCCAGGCAGAGAGCTATCGAAAGCTATTCAGCCACTTTCAGCCTAAGCTACTAATAGGGCTAACCGCTACTCCCGAACGGATGGATGGACGTGATTTACGTCCCGACTTTGGCGGGCGCATCAGTGCCGAAATTCGTCTACCGCAAGCACTGCAAGCGGGTCTACTTACCCCCTTTCACTACTTTTGTATAACCGATAATACCAACTTAAGCGATGCATCCTTGTGGAGTGGCACCAAATACAACCTAGAGCAACTCTCAAAAAGGCTTTGTAGCAAAGAGCGGGCAGCACAAATTGTAAAAGCCCTACCTACCTATCTAGCCGATGAATATAGCTGTAGAGCACTCTGTTTCTGTGCAACGAAGCAACATGCCCACTTTATGGCAGAACAACTTCGGCTCTACGGTTTTAATGCAGCCAGTCTAACTTCGGATAGTTCGGCCCAACAGCGCAAAGAGTTGGCACAAGCGCTACGCGAGGGAAGGATTCACTACCTCTGTGTGGTCGACCTATTCAATGAAGGGGTAGATATACCCGAGGTAGATACGGTACTCTTCCTACGTCCAACCGATAGTTTGACCATCTTTCTGCAACAACTAGGACGTGGATTGCGCCTAGCAGTAGGAAAAACAGAACTCACTGTACTCGACTTTGTAGCACAGGCCAATCGAAAATATGACTTTGCCAGTCGCTTTCGCGCACTTACCCTTCAGCCCGAAAAGAGTATTGGCAAACAGGTGAAAGAGGGATTCACCCTCCTACCACATGGCTGCAACATCGTGATGGAGCAGAAGGCACGCAAATATATACTCGACAACATTCAAGGAGCCATTTACAACCAGAATCGGTTAATCCGAGAACTAAATAGCTACCAAGAGTTGCCCACACTCACCCAGTTTATAGAGAACAATGGGCAAGATGTTCGCCTGCTCTACAAGGGTAAACTCTGCTGGAGCAGCTTAAAGCGTATGGCAGGGCGAATAACCTACCTTGATGATGCCATGACCAAACGATTAGAGAAAGGGATGGGCAACTTGGTACACCACAACACCGCCAGCTTCCTACACTTTGTAGAAGGGTTTACTCAGGATAACAAAGCCTATCTGGAGGAGTCCAATCACCTCTATGCATTGATGCTCTACTATGCACTCTTTCAAGATCGAATAGAGAAAAGTGGATTTGAAACAATCTACCAAGCATTGGAAACTATACACAAAGAGCCTTATCACCACTTCAAGCAAGAGCTAGAAGAGTTAACACACTACCTACTAGCGCATCTAGAGATTAAAACAGTGCCGTTGGAGAATGCCACACTACCCCAAATGGAGCTCTATGGCTGCTATACACGCGAGGAGGTATTTACGCTTGTAGGTCGCCAAACGGCTACCCTACGGATGCAAGGATCACCTACGGGTGTTTTCAATGTAGAAGAGAAGAACCTGATTCTACTCTTTGTAACACTCAACAAATCGGAAAAAGAGTTCTCACCCTCTACCCAATACAATGATTATGTGATAAATGAAGAGCTCTTCCACTGGCAATCTCAGAACAAAGATGCTCACCACAACAACGGGGGAAGAAAATATATCGAACAGCAGCAAGCCAATAAACAGATTCTACTCTTTGTGCGCGAAGAGAAGAGGGATGCCTTCGGAAATACTTGCCCATTCCACTGCTTTGGATGGGTCAATTATCTCTCTTCACACGGAGATTTTCCGATGAATGTCACTTGGAAATTACAGAAACCTACCATGCCACAATACATAAAAGCAATTTAACATGAAACAGATAGAGGTCGTAGCAGCGGTTATATACCAGAATGGAAAGTACTTAGCCACACAGCGAGGAAGTGGAGAGTTTAAAGGAGACTGGGAGTTTCCCGGTGGCAAAGTCGAAGAGGGAGAGACCCAGCAAGAGGCACTAACTCGAGAAATAAAGGAGGAGCTAACGATTGATATAGCCATTGATAGCTATTTAGGTACAACAGAGAGTGACTACCCTTCGTTTCATTTGACCATGCATTGCTACTTGTGCCACATTGTGCAAGGTAAAGTGGAGCTGCTAGAGCATGCTGCAGCATGCTGGATAAGTGTTGAAGCATTAGACTCTCTCTCGTGGCTACCAGCCGATGAAGAGGTGATAGAGTGGTTAAAGCAAAGAGAGTGTTGACTCACTCTCCTTGCAATTCATCCATCCTATAGAGGGTATAGCCTTCGTAATAGTAACTATTATCTATCCCCTTCATATAGAGTTGGCGGTCATTAATTTGATCAGTTAAAGCCTCAGCCAGAATATGTTTAATCTCAATATCTTTGATTGGGATCCGCTCCATAGCCATCAAGTAATCAATGAAAGTCACTTTCTTACACCTTATTAGAGTAGTAATGGTTTAATTCATAAACTTCACCCCAACAAAGAAGGTTCTAGGCGAGGTAGGTCCATAGAAGTACCCCGAATCACGAAAACCACCTCTATCCAAATCTTGTTGGAAGGCATTAAACATGTTTTGTACCCCTCCATTAAGCTGCAGTTTCAAGTGATCACTGAGCACAAAGGTGTAATTCAACTTCAAGTTCAATTCAAAGAAGCTAGGTGTCTTCACCATCTCATCCTTCTCAATGTAGCTGTAACCATATCCTTCGGGAATCTCTTCGGCATCGGGGGCAAAGTGCGGAACATACATCTGCCCCGTATAGATACCCGATAACGATACGTCAAAACGCTTCGTAGGATTAGCTGTGAGCGTAAAGTAGCCATAGTAGTTGGGGGTGCGAGTCATATTCTTAATAGAAGCAACCGAATGATCCTCGCTCCACTCTGTCCACTCATCATACTGGCTGCGCTGTGCGGTAAAGCCCAATTGAAGCGAAGCACGGTTACGATAGGCTACTTTGGCATCCATATTTACACCATATACCTTGGCACCACTTCCGTTGCGACGCTCGCGAATGGCGCTACTACTGCCCGAGTGTCTGTTCGCTCCTCTACTATGAGCCTCATCAGCTCCGATGCTGTGGAGGTAAAAAACATCCTTCAGTTGGGTATAAAAAGCCTCCACCAACAAGTTGGTTTGGAAAGAACCTGCCGTAGCTGTCCAATCTATCGAACCGCTAAAGCTGTTGGAACGTTCGGGCTTCAACCCTTCGGCCAACCGGATAAGTACTCCCTCTCCTCCCACGGCTGTAATGTGCAAATCTTCGTCGTAGGCCTGAGGAGCACGAAAACCAGTAGACCAAGTAGCACGGGCTTGAAGGTTATCGGTGGGTTTGTAAAGCAGGTTAAGACGGGGGCTTACGATGGGATTCTCTATGAGGTTGTGCGAGTCTAATCGCAAACCAGCCAATAGCGTAAAGTAACGCATCTTCCACTCATTTTGAGCAAAGGCACTGGCAATGCGTACCTCTTGGCGCATATCGCGGTTGTAGCCTGTCATCACATCGTGCAACTTGTTTTGTTGGTACTCCAATCCGGCAGTAAAGGTGGCTGGCGAAAAGAGAAAGCGGTTAAAGTTACCCACATACATACCTCCAGCTACCCAAGTCAAATCGTCTGTCTTACCATAGGCATTCTGATCGTACTGCGCACCGTAGTAGCTATTACGATCTACATGTTGTATCGATCCAAAGAATGAAAGCTTGTGTTGGTATTCGTTCAAAAAGAGATCGTAGTTAACCCCTCCACTGTTTACAATGTGCTTGGTTTGTTCGGTAATCTCGGTGTTAAAGGGCTCTTCGTCCAATTGATCTCCACCACGTCTAAACTCATTGGTAGTGTGGTACTCAATACCCAATTTACTAAATTGAGAGGGGCGGTAGTAAGAACGCAAACCAAAGGTGTTGCTATTCAACTTACCCACTTCCGAAAATCCATCACCATCGGCATCATAGGGGTTGCGATTGCGGTAAGATTGGTACACGGCAATGCCATATTTGTTATCTTCGGATACTAACGAAGCATTGGCCCCCATGTATTGCTCCCACGACTGCCCATCCATATTGGATAGCATAGTCGATACTTGGAAGGAGTTGTTCACAGGATCTTTGGTAATGATATTGATGGTACCCCCTACGGCATTGGCACCAAAAAGAGCAGAGCCTCCTCCACGTACCACCTCAATGCGGTCAATCATGTTGACGGGTATCTGCTCAAGAGCATAGACCCCCGATAGGGCACTAACCAACGGGCGACTATTGAAGAGAATTTGTGAGTAGGGTCCCTCTAACCCATTGATGCGCACTTGCGGGAAGGCGCAGTTCTGGCAATTATTCTCCACACGCAACCCCGATTGGTAGTTCAATGCCTTAGCTAGATCAGTTGAGTTAACCGATTCAAAGAGCTTGGCATTCATCACATTTACCACCACGGGGGCCATGCGTCGGCTGGTAGCATTGCGATTGGCCGATACCACCACCTCGTCAGTTACAATCCCCTCTTCTTTCAGAAGGAAGTGTAGATCGACCACATAATCGTTGTTTACGGTCACCTTTTTCTCTTGCGCAGCATAACCCATTAACTGTACCCGCAGCGTATACTCGCCTACCTCGAGTTTTTTGAAGGAGAATCGACCCTCTTCGTTGGTAGTAGCACCCATACCACTCTCTAAAATTAAGATTGTGGCAAAAGCTAAATCTTTCTCAGTACGCTCGTCCAACACATGTCCTGTTATGGCATTTCCCGTCTTTTTAGGAATATTATCGTGTTCGGTAGCTGCAGCAGTTAGAGTAGCCAACAGCCACAGGGGAAGTAAAAATAAAAACTTTTTCATATTAAAACAGTTCTTTAGTAGCCTATGAGTCAGATATAATAGCCCCAACAAGTCGCTACTACACCATCCATCACAAGCATTTAGTTCATATCAATAAAATGTAAATGTAAGGGGTGAGAAAAGCATCCTCACCTTAGGATAAAGCATTTAAGCTCCATGGTATGAATCAATCATTTTACAGCACGCTCTCCCTTTTAATTCTCGTTGGTTAGTATCAAAGTTTAATCAAATGAGATAAAGCAAACAGATACCGTTCACAACATACCACCACACCACACACTCCTAAAAGCTTTGAAAAAGCCTTAAAGGAGAGAACATGAGAAATAAGAAGATGCTTATACGATAGATGATTCGACTCTCTTAGTTGCTTTTTCAAACCAAGAGAGAGGAGCTAAACGAGGCAGGGAGGAGCCCGTAAGAGGTAGTTGTAAGCGGGTATTACCGAAAGAAGATGAGGGGTACCCTGAATCATTAATTGGTCGAAAGTAGAGGGGATAGCAAAAGTAAATGAGGTAGCAGAGGCCTCCTCGCTATCAAAACCCTGCAGGTGAGCAATCGTTGTAAGCTGCTTAGCACTGTGTGTATGCCCCTCGGACGAGGGGTGAGAGTGTACCACCACAAAACCATTCACCACATGCACATGGGTGAACAGGGTGAGGCTCATTTGGTAGGCCAAGAACAGAACGAGCAGGCCCAGAGCAAAGACGATACGTTTTAATCTCTTTAAATACATCTATACGCTATAATTCAACAATATGCTATCAATCAAAACAGCTCTAACAAAGAGGCTTTCCCTTCAATAGCCAGAGAGGTGATCAATAAAAAAACGGAAAGCAGCTCCACAAAAGGATGCTAACGAGTGCAAATTTACATAAACTTATCTTGCTTCTAAGCTCTTTAGCTACTATTTTAGCCAAAGAGCAACAAAATACCTACTTCTTGGCATAAACCGTATGCCAAAAGCGATAGACACTAGCTAAAAATAGGGAGAGAATGAAAAAGAATAGATAACTCGAAGAAAAAGAATCGACCCATACCCCTAAAGCAGCAAGTTCACCTTTGCTACAGATAGCTGTAGCAAAGGTGAACTTGCTTAGAAAGAGAGTTTTTAGTCTACCCTCTACTCTAATAGGTACGCTCTAGAACAAGGTGCTCGCTAGAACGAGAAGACTCTAGGTTACTCGCCAAACAATAGCTTGTAATCTCTCTCCTTAGCCTTGTTAACCCATGCTTCGGGTACAAAACTCCAATTTCCGTTTTTAGTTGGATTAACAACCCCTACTTTTTCAATGTAGCGAATAAGGTAGTAACGCAAATCCTTCTCAGTAGCCGAAACAATGCGGCTAGCTAACTCGTCACTAGGTATGCCTGCCCCTTTGGTTAGTAGGTCACCTCCCCCATTACCACGGTAAGAGTTTACAGCTACTTGATACTCTTTATTCTCGTCAAAAGCCTCTCCATTACTTTTACTAAGTATGGTCACTCGCTCGCCAGCTGGCTTGGTTACATTGACAGTATAGTTAATTCCAGCAGCCGAATCAAAGTTAAAGCTAGGGTGAAGCAACTTGGGTCGCTTACCCTTTACAAGGGGCTCCTTAAAGAGCAGCAAGTGATCTTTCTCGCTCTTCATTTGATTGGTCCAAATAGCGTAGGAGTACTCTAACAATCCCTTAATCTCTTTTCCGGTAAGCTTCATGACATAAAGCATATTCTCATATTTATAGAGATTAAACATGTCACTAATGCGGATGTCACCCTCTTTTAGCTCTGCATAGAAAGAGAGCGGAGCAGTAATAGACAACTCTGTACCGGTTATCTCCATCTGCAGCTGGTGAATTAAATCCATAAACTCGGAAGAACCAAAGTAGGAATCTTTGGCATTGATTGTGCGAGAGATGGAGCCTATTTTACGTGAGATAAATTCCAATGAGGATTGGTATTGGGCATCAAAGTGAGCCATATACTCCTTATCTACCGGATAGTTATTGACATCTACATTCTCGGCTACCACTCCTTTTTTAATCACCTTGCCATCGGCTAGCGTAGCCGAAAGCGTAGCGGTAGAGACAACGTTGGCATTCGAAGCTGGATTTAGTAATAACACCTTTTGACCCGCTACATTGGTCACCTCCATGTTAGCCAAAACATGATCATGCCCAATAAATACAGCATCAAATCCAGGCACACGCTCTGCCACCTCTAGAGAGGGATTTTCGGCCATCTCGCCCAATCTGCTACCCGATTTTCCAGCATGGAATAGGCCAATCAAGAAATCTGGTTTTTCACGCTCTTGGATAACCTTTACCCAATAGGCTGCTTGTTCCTCCATATCTTGGAATTGCATACCGTGCCACAACTCCTCTGGCAACCAACAAGGTACTGCTGGTGTAATGAGTCCCAACAGCGCTACTTTTACTCCATCCTTATGAAAAATCTTATAGGGAGTAAAATAGGGTTCTTGAGTTGCTTTATAGACCGTATTGCCACTTAAGATAGGGAAATTACACTGTGCTGCCCAACGGTCATACACTGCATGCCCTACCTCTATATCATGATTCCCAATGTTTGCTGCATCGTACTTCATATAGTTCATCACATCGGCTGCCAAATGAACCGATACCGTATCAATAAAGTTGTAGTAGTATACAGAGGGTTGCCCTTGCAATATATCGCCATTATCGAACAAGATGGTATTTTCGCCATACTGCTTACGCTGCTCATTGACATACGAAGAGACACGTGCTAGTCCACCCGAAAACTCCTTCCGATTCACAAAATCGTAAGGAAAAAAATTTCCATGCACATCACTTGTCTCAATTAACTTTATCTTTACCTCCTGCTCTTGGCTAGTGGTAGCAAATACACTGGTGCTCATTCCAAGAAAAGCACATACACTTATTAAAAAAAGATTCATAATCTATACTTGAGTTCTTTTTATCTTACTTAATTTATCAATTCACCATTCTACCATTATAATTTGAAGAGCTAAACAAGTAAACCACCCTACTCTACACGGTGGGAGTAGATAACGGATGGGTAAAGACAAAACAGGCTCCATCTACATAGCTCTTGTCAAGCCAAATTTCACCTCCTAGCTGTTCTACAATCACTTTACAGATAGATAATCCCAGTCCTGTACCTTGTGCATATTCGTTTAGCTTCTCAAAGCGCTCAAAGATACGTTCACTTTTCTCCACTGGCACACCGCAGCCCGTATCTATAACTTTAATTATAATTTTTTCTCTAGAAGCATCTATTGCCCCCTCGACCGTAATAGAGCCCTGAGAAGTAAACTTTGCAGCATTACTTAATAGGTTAATCAATACTTGCTGAAATCGTTGCGAGTCTGTCACAAAGTAGATCGGTTCATCGGCCATGTTTAGGCAAAAATGGGCCGCTGTTCGTCGTGTATACTCTACTGTTGAAAGAGCCATCTTACACAGCTCGCCTAAATTACACTGCTGATTCAACATCTGAATGTGCCCAGACTCTAACCGCGAGATATCTAGAATATCATTGATTAGGTGCAGAAGTAGGTCGGAGTTGGTCTGAATAATTTCGCAATACTCCTCGCGCTCTTGGTCCGTAGCCTCTTTCCCTATTAATACATTCGAGAAGCCTACTATCGCATTGAGTGGAGTTCGTATTTCGTGACTCATATTGGCCAGAAAAGCCGTTTTCAAACGGTTTGCCTCTTCGGCCTCCTCTTTAGCCTGAACCAGCTCTGCACTCGATTGCTCTAAATGATGCTTTAATCGATTAATCCGCACCACATAAAAGAGACTGATACAAAAACAGATTAACAAGAGAAGAAAGAGAGCGAAAGCCACAAAAAAGTAATTTCGGTATTCATCAAACAGACTTGGAGGAAGGTTAACCAACTCTGCCCCTGCCGGAAGTTGCTCCTGTAAGATCCCAAAATCGAATAACCGCTTGGCATCAAATATGTAATTTGAAGAGATTGTTCGGAGTGCACTTCGCACTGGAGAGCTGCTGCTAAGATAGTTATAAGCCAGTTGAGCCAGCTCTCTTCCAACCATCTGATACTTGGGGGTATAACCTCCTACAGCCCATGAGCCGAGTCCTATGGTTGTTGCGGTAAATACAGGGAGAAGTGGATTTAAATCGTACAACATATAGTTGCTTCTTCCTACTGCATACTTTTCTGTATTGTCTATACGCCATGTACCTACGAGTACGGCAGTGCTATCTCCCATGTAGGCTATTTTTTCATTCACATCGAGCAAACTACTTACCCGCCCATCGATCCATTCCGCTTGAATATGGGGATAGTTCTTCATCTTGGCCTTAGCTAACATTTGAATATTCACCCCACCATAGGTGTTATCAGAAAGAAAGGCAATACGCTTGGTATCAGGGAAAAGAGAGGATATCAACTCTACATTTTGTTCTATATTGTATTCATACAGATAACCACCCACAATATTAAAGTCTCGAAAATCATGTTGAACACTCTTGCTTACAGGCTCCCAAGTGACTAAATCGATGGGTTCCTTCGGTATAGTTATCACATTACTACTAACCATGCCACACATAATGGGAATGGTCTTTGCCTCAGGTATATCTAGAGAGAGGTAAGTTGCCCAGGCCTCCTGGCCTAATAGTAAAATTAATTCGGGCCGATTCTTTTCACTGTATTTATTGAGAATCCGAAGCAAACGGTCGTTCCAGGTAAGTGCTTCGGATAGATTCATACAGTTCATACTCTCTACCACTACCGATGATTTTCCGCCCAAGCGAGCAAATTCATCTACAAAATCAGCAATATTAGTGGATAACGTTTGCGCTTCGGGATTGTACGAGGAAATAACCAAAAGAGTACCTTGATGCGCTGTTTCATTGGCTTTGACCAGAGCTGGAAAAAGCAGAAAAGCTACCAGGGGAATTAATAGCCGGAGGAGATGTATTAAACGGATTTTTGCCATAAAGTGTTGTTTATGCAAAAATAGAAAAAAAGGCATAGTTCTTTGCTATATTAATAGAGAAATGTAAATAAAAATTCAGTTAATATTTTTTTCTTGATTGAACGTAATAGAAAGAGAGCTCCCCTCCTTCCAAACTACAGCTGGAAGGAGGGGAGCTTCAAAGACTCACACTTAATAGGTTATCCCTTTTGTCCTTTTAGGAGGTCACGAATTTCGCCTAGCAACACCTCTTCGGTAGAAGGTTTGGGAGGTTCGGGCGCAGGAGCCTCTTCCTTCTTCGCTGTCATTCGACTGATAAAACGAATAAATAAGAAAATAGAGAAGGCGATGATCAGAAAATCGAATGATGCTTGCAAAAAGTTACCATAATTCAATGTAACGGCTGCTTTCTCTACTCCATCTATCACCTCGGCAGGTTTCATCTCTAACTTTAAGTCAGTAAAATTGACTCCCCCTACCACTAGCCCAATCACAGGCATTATCACATCGGCTACTACAGAAGATACAATTTTACCAAATGCACCCCCAATCACTACCCCTACCGCAAGGTCTATCACGTTTCCTTTCATGGCAAAGGCTTTGAACTCCTCTAAAAATGCTACTTTTCCCATTTTTTTTTATTTTAATAATGTTTTCTATGTGTAATTCTAAAAACAAATTCTTATTTTTGCATCGTTTTTCCTGAGCATAATAACAAAGGAATAACACCCATTACTATAAAATAGTTTATAGACTATATTATAAAACCTTTAAATTTTAAAACAAAATGATTAAAGTAGGTATTAACGGTTTCGGCCGTATCGGCCGTATGGTATTCCGTGCTGCTGTTAAAAACTTCGGAAGCGATATTCAAATCGTAGGTATTAACGACTTGCTAGACGCTGACTACTTGGCTTACATGCTAAGATATGACTCAGTACACGGTCGTTTTGATGGTGAAGTAGCTGTAGAAGGAAACGCTTTGGTAGTAAACGGTAACAAAATCCGTTTGACTGCAGAGATGGATCCAGCTAACTTGAAATGGGACGAAGTAGGTGCTGACGTAGTTGTTGAGTCTACTGGTTTCTTCTTGGACGATGCTACAGCTCGCAAACACATCCAAGCAGGTGCTAAGAAAGTTATCCTTTCTGCTCCTTCTAAAGATGATACTCCTATGTTCGTTTATGGTGTAAACCACAAAGAATATGCAGGTCAAGATATCGTATCTAACGCTTCTTGTACTACTAACTGTTTGGCTCCTATCGCTAAAGTATTGAACGACAAGTTCGGTATCGTTAAAGGTTTGATGACTACAGTTCACGCTGCTACTGCAACTCAAAAAACAGTTGACGGTCCTTCTAAGAAAGACTGGAGAGGTGGTCGTGGTATCCTAGAAAACATCATCCCTTCTTCTACAGGTGCTGCTAAAGCTGTAGGTAAAGTATTGCCCGTATTGAACGGCAAACTTACAGGTATGGCATTCCGTGTTCCTACTTCTGACGTCTCTGTAGTAGACTTGACAGTAGTATTGGAAAAAGGTGCTACAATGGCCGAAATCAAAGCTGCTATGAAAGAAGCTTCTGAAGGCGAATTGGCAGGTGTTCTTGGTTACACTGAAGACAAAGTAGTTTCTACTGACTTCGTAGGTTGCCCATTAACTTCTATCTTCGATGCTGAAGCTGGTATCTCTTTGGACGCTAACTTCGTGAAAGTTGTATCTTGGTACGACAACGAGTGGGGTTACTCAAACAAAGTTTGTGAATTGGCTCGCGTGGTAATGGCATAATCTGAGACTCAGATAACCATTTAAACATACAAAAGGTTGCTCTTTCTATAAGAGCAACCTTTTTTTGTACCCATTGTTGCTTATTCTCTTGCACCTTTTAATTACCTTTGTGCATAAAATTAGCAGAATCAGATGGCAACACAGGATTTAATCACCATTCTAGGACCTACCGCTTCGGGCAAAACAACCGTAGCAACTGCCCTGGCACACAAGCTAGGTACAGAAATAATAAGTGGAGACAGCAGACAAATCTACAAACAGATGGACCTAGGTACTGGAAAAGACTTAGCCGATTATGTAGTCGAAGGTAATCCCATCCCCTACCACCTCATCGATATCGTAGAGCCTGGTTACAAATACAATGTGTTTGAGTACCAACGCGACTTCCTAAAAGCCTACCAAGAGATTAGAGCCAAAGAGAAAACACCGATACTCTGCGGAGGCACAGGCATGTACATTGAGTCTATACTCAAAGGATATAGGCTACTCCCAGTGCCTGAAAACAGCACACTCAGAGAGGAGCTAGCTAGCCATTCGCTTACAGAGCTCACAGCACAGCTAAGTAAATACAAGCAACTACACAACTCAACCGATGTAGATACGGTTAAACGTGCCATTCGCGCCATTGAAATCGAAGAGTATTACTTGCAACAGCCCATCGAAGAGCGAAGCTTTCCTCCCATCAATAGCCTCATCATTGGGTTAGACCTAGATAGAGAGGAGCGACGTAAAAAAATCACCACCCGACTCAAGCAGCGACTCGAAGAGGGAATGATAGAGGAGGTTAAGGCTATTCTAGCACAAGGAGTCTCGCCCGACGACCTCATCTACTACGGACTAGAATACAAATACCTAACCATGCATGTGATAGGTCAACTAACCTACCAAGAGATGTTTAGCCAGCTCGAAGTAGCCATCCACCAATTTGCCAAGCGCCAAATGACTTGGTTCAGAGGAATGGAAAGACGCGGATTTACCATCCACTGGATGGATGCCATGCAACCACTGGAAGAGCGCGTAGAGAGAATCATACAGTTAATGGAATCGTAATTAGAGTAAAAAAAGAGATATGGCTGTAGAACCAACCAAATGGGGAGTCATTTACAACCCCAAAGCAGGAAGTCGGAAGACACAAAAAAGATGGGACGAAATCCGTAGCTACATGGAAAGTAGAGAGGTAAACTTTGACTATGTACAATCCGAAGGATTTGGATCGGTCGAAAGACTAGCAACTACCCTGGTAAACAATGGCTACCGAACGATTGTGATAGTGGGAGGTGATGGAGCCATAAACGATGCCGTAAATGGGATTATGAACTCCCAACTCAAAGACAAATCAAAGGTAGCACTGGGTATTATACCCAACGGCATAGGCAATGACTTTGCCCACTACTGGGGGCTCGAAAAAGATAATTACAAACAAGCAGTAGAGTGGATTATCCACCGTAGATTGCGCAAAATCGATGTAGGCAGTTGCCGCTATTTCGATGGCAAGCAGCACACCTTTCGCTACTTTGTCAACGCCATCTACATCGGCTTAGGAGCCCGCATTGTACAGATTTCAAACGGCACACGCCGCTTCTGGGGAGTACGAACCATCTCCTTCTTGGCTTCACTCTTCTTACTGCTCTTTGAGCGAAACCTACACCGCACCCACCTACGCATTAACGACGAACACATTCGCGGACGCATCATGACCGTCTGCATCGGTAGTTCACGCGGCTATGGACTTACCCCAAGTGCCGTACCCTACAACGGGTGGCTCGATGTATCGGTGGTACAAAGACCCGAACTAAAACAGCTACTATCGGGATTGTGGATGCTATCGCGCGGACGCCTATTGAACCACAAAAAGGTAAAACCCTACCGCACCCGTCTGGTAAAAGTACTACGCGCTCAGAATGCTGCCGTAAGCCTTGATGGACGTATGCTAGCCAAACATTTTCCACTAGAGGTAACCATTAAGCCCGAAGCTATCACCCTGATTATTCCCAATTGATAACTCAAAAGGAAAGAAGTAGGAGATTAAGCGACTTACTAACAAATAGTTAAGAATAATTATTGAGATAAAGTGTACTCCAGCCATTCTGCCTAGCAAGCAACGAACTACAAGTAAGCCAACGTACACCCCCTTCTACCTCATGAAACATGCCATTGGCCAAAAGTTAGCAAGCAACGAACTACAAGTAAGCCAAGAGCTACTTAAAACAACTCTTAAAAAAAACGACTTAAAAAATAACCTAAAAACCCCAACCTACAATGATAAAGATAGAGCAATTACAAAAGAGCGATAACTTCTTTCTACTAGCAGGTCCCTGCGTGATTGAGGGCGAAGATATGGCCCTCCGCATAGCCGAACGCGTAATCAAGATAACCGAGGCGCTCCAAATACCCTACGTATTTAAAGGATCCTACAAAAAGGCCAACCGTTCACGCTTAGACTCCTTCACTGGAATAGGCGACGAGAAAGCCCTCCGCATACTCGAAAAAGTACGCAACACCTTTGGCATAGGGGTAGTAACCGATATACACAGTGCCGAAGAGGCCAAAATAGCCGCCCCCTACGTAGATATTCTACAAATCCCCGCCTTCCTCTGCAGACAGACCGACTTGCTGGTAGCAGCTGCTGAGACAGGATGCATCGTAAACATCAAAAAAGGACAATTCCTCTCGCCCGAATCGATGCAATTTGCTGCCGATAAGGTGATTGAAGCAGGCAACAATCAAGTAATGCTTACCGAACGTGGTACCACCTTTGGTTACCAAGACTTGGTAGTAGATTACCGCGGTATCCCCCAAATGCAAGCACTAGGACACCCTGTATTGATGGATGTGACCCACTCTCTGCAACAACCCAACCAAACCTCGGGCGTAACCGGAGGCAAGCCCGAACTGATTGAAACCATTGCCAAGGCAGCCATCGCTGTAGGAGCTGACGGACTCTTTATTGAGACGCACCCCAACCCCAGCCAAGCCAAAAGTGATGGAGCCAACATGCTACAACTAGACCACCTCGAAGCACTGCTTCAGAAACTAGTACGCATCCGTCAAGCTATCCGCTAGGATAGCTGCTAGGGCATTGGCTTAAAAAAGCCCCCTTCTGCCTGTTCCAAAAGGAGAGCTAAAAGAAGAAATTCTGACAGAGGTGAAACCCTATTCACCAATTTACGTCGAAAATTAGACAATTTACGTTGGAAATTCTCTAATTTTCGACGTAAATTGTCTAAATCCCGACGAGAATTAAAGAATAGAAACTAGTACATTCAAAGAATACTCCTTACTATCTTACAAAATAGAAACGAGCAAGTAAAAGAAAACTCCTACCCATGCTGATAGAGCCCTACTCTTCGCTAAGAGAGTTAAATAATGCATCACTACCAATCCTTCTACCACCCTACTACAACCGCAACACCTGCCTTTTAAAGGTTTTTCTTTAGCGTCTACCAGCCCTTCTACCACTCTACTACAACCGCAACACCTTGAAGCAAAAAAAACTCCTATCTCTCCTCCAGAAAAACCTACCGTCTTTAACTAAGATCTACTACCTCTTCTTCAAAATCCTTGCTACTTCAAGCCAAACAAGCCACCAGTTGCTTACTTAAAAAGGTGACACTCGCTTTTATTTTTAAACAAAATATTGTAAGTTTGCCACAAACTCAAGTAAACTATGCAGACCCATTGTAGAAACTCACGGTACCCCCTACTTATTTGCCTGACTGTAGCACTCTTTTTCCTACAGCATGCCGTAGCACAAACCCGCAACAAACTTTACGAATCCTACATACACGAGTACAAGGAGCTTGCCATCAGCGAGATGAAACGCTACCACATACCTGCCAGTATCACCTTGGCACAAGGGTTGCTAGAATCGGGTGCCGGCAGAAGTCAATTGGCTCTGCGCTCCAACAACCACTTTGGTATCAAGTGCGGAGGCGATTGGTCAGGACGAACTGTACGCCATACCGACGATGCTCCCAACGAATGCTTTCGAGCCTACAAGCACCCGCGTGAATCGTACGAAGATCACTCTAAATTCCTCAAAGGACGCGCTCGCTATGCCGATCTCTTTAAACTTAAAATAACCGATTATAAGGGGTGGGCCCACGGTTTAAAGAAAGCAGGCTATGCCACCGATCCGCAGTATGCCTACCGATTGATAAACCTGATAGAGCTCTACAACCTACAGAAGTACGATAGCAAGGAGGGGACTAAGTGGATGAAAGAGTTCCCCAATCCACACCAACCCTACCTTTCCAATGGGCTGCTATACATCACCGTACGCCCTGGAGATACATTTAAGTCCATCGCCAAAGAGTTTGGACTAAGCCAACGAAAGTTACGTAAATACAACGATTTGCCTAACGATCCCATTATAGAAGCAGGAGACATACTCTACCTAGAGGCGAAACACAAACGAGCTACCAAAGAGTATTTGGTACATGTAGTACGCCCAGGAGAGTCCATGCACAGTCTCTCACAAAAGTATGGCATGCAACTCAAAACCCTTTACAAGTTAAACAAAAAAAACATTGTGGATGGACATCCGCAAGTAGGCGATATACTACGCCTCCGATAAACAACTACAAAACTCGAAAGCAGCACTCTCTTCGCTTTCAAAAGCGACTGCCATAAGGCCCTAACACCTTCTAGAGCTACTTAAAAGCCTTACTGCCCGCTACACTATAGCAGCAGTAAGGCTTTTGAGCAGCCATAAACCTCTTGCCAAAAAAGCTTTACCCAAAAGATTATGCAATTATTTTCCTATGGAAATTTGTTTTGTAAGAAATCATTATTACCTTTGCAAAAGATTTCCATGAGAAACTATTTCTATTCATTCATAAACAAGATAGATTCATGAAACACATCATTATCGGAGGAGTGGCTGGAGGAGCCACTGCAGCTGCTAGAATTCGACGCAACGACGAGTCTGCTCAAATTATACTTTTCGAAAAAGGGAAATACATCTCCTATGCCAATTGCGGACTACCCTACTACATTGGAGGAACCATCGAAGAGCGTGACAGACTCTTCCTACAAACACCTGCCTCGTTTGGCCAACGTTTTAACATCGATGTACGCGTAGAGAGCGAAGTAATAGCCATCCAACCCGAAACCAAAACTGTGGTAATTCGCCAAGCCGATGGTACCGAGTACAGCGAAACTTATGACAAACTGCTGCTATCGCCCGGTGCATCGGCCTTACGCCCCCCACTGCCAGGCATTGAGAGCGAAGGCATCTTTACCCTACGCAATGTAGAAGATACCGATCGCATCAAGCACTACCTCACTACCCACTCCATCAAAGAGGCGGTGGTTGTAGGAGGCGGATTTATTGGCCTCGAAATGGCCGAAAACCTACACCAAGCCGGTGCCCATGTAACCGTGGTAGAGATGGGTAACCAAGTAATGGCCCCCATAGACTACTCCATGGCTGCCCACGTACACCACCACCTGCTCCAGAAGGGAGTTACCCTAGCCCTAGAGAAAGGGGTAGAACAGTTTGAGCGCCAATCCGATAAGTTACTGGTTAAACTCAAAGGGGGCGAAAGCCTAACAGCCGATATTGTGATACTCTCTATTGGTGTGCGTCCCGAAACCAAACTAGCAGCCAGTGCAGCCATTAAATTGGGCGAAACAGGCGGCATTTGGGTAGATGAGTACCTAGAGACCTCGGTTAAAGATATCTATGCCGTGGGCGATGCTATTGAGTTTCCCCATCCGCTCACGGGCAAACCCTACCTCAACTACTTGGCCAATCCTGCCAACAGACAAGGTAGACTGGTAGCCGATACCATGGTATTTGGCCCCTCAACTCCCTACGAGGGAGCCCTTGGGACCTCCATTGCCAAAGTGTTTGATATGACTGTAGCCTCAACCGGACTTCCTGCCAAGAAGCTCAAACAGTTGGGCATGGAGTACCTCAGCACCACCACCCACTCCACCTCACATGCGGGCTATTATCCCCATGCACTACCCTTGAGTCTCAAAATAACCTACCACCCTACTACCGGTAAACTCTACGGAGCACAATGCGTAGGATACGATGGAGTAGACAAGCGCATAGATCAACTAGCGATGCTCCTGAAGCGAGGAGGAACCATTTACGACTTGATGCAAACCGAGCATAGCTATGCCCCTCCCTACTCCTCGGCCAAAGATGCCATTGCCATTGCCGGTTATGTAGCCAATAATGTGATAAAAGGCATCATGCCCATATACAGCTGGAGAGAGGTAGCAGCCATTGATCGCACCCAAAGCATACTACTCGATGTACGTACCCCCGAAGAGTTTGCCTTTGGAACCATACCCGGTGCCATCAATCTGCCACTGGATGAACTACGCGAACGCCTATCGGAACTACCTACCGACAAAGCCATCTACCTCTTCTGCGCCGTAGGACTGAGAGGCTATCTAGCCCTCAAAATTCTCACAGCAAGAGGCTATACCCAAGTTAAAAACCTAACGGGTGGATACAAAACCTATTCGCTCGCCACAGCACCCCTAACAAACCCTAACCCAACCAATCAAATAGATCCAGAAAAAGAGGAAGAAGAGATGGAACACCACACTACCCAAGCTACAAAAGTGACCCTAAAAATAGATGCCTGTGGCTTGCAATGCCCCGGCCCAGTCATGAAAGTTAAACAGGCCATGGAACAAACCAAAGAGGGCCATCGCATAGAGATTGTAGCCACCGATGCCGGATTTGCACGCGATGCAGAGGCTTGGTGTAAAAGTACGGGCAACCACTTTATAACCAGCAGTCAGCAGGGAGGGAGATACACCGTTATCATGGAGAAGGGAAAAGCTAAAAGTTGCTCACTAACGGCACCAACGGGGGGCAGGGGGAAAACCTTCATTCAATTTAGTGATGACCTCGATAAAGCATTGGCCACCTTTGTACTAGCAAATGGGGCAGCAGCAACGGGAGAAAAAACCACCATCTTCTTTACCTTCTGGGGACTCAACACCATTAAGAAAGTAGATAAACCGAAAGTGAAAAAAGATATCTTCGGCAAAATGTTTGGCATGATGCTTCCAGCCAATACCCTGCAACTACACCTCTCTAAAATGAGCATGCTAGGCATAGGCGATAAGATGATGCGCCACATCATGAAACGCAAACAGATTGATTCACTCGAATCGCTTCGCCAACAAGCTATTGACAATGGGGTGGAATTTATAGCGTGCCAAATGTCGATGGATGTAATGGGAGTAAAACGTGAAGAGCTGCTTGATGAAGTAACCATTGGTGGCGTGGCTACCTACATGGAAAGAGCCGAGAATGCCAATGTAAATCTATTTATTTAGCCAACTAAAGGAGAACTTGATTACCCATAAAAGAACTTACTTAGTAAAAAAGTAATTACCTTTGTACCCCTCTCTCTTTCTGCTTGCTCTACTACAAGCAAGCAGAAAGAGAGAGGGAAAAAAGGAGAAGTATCACCCAAACAAAAGAGATGGGGAGAAAAACAGAATAAAAAGAGAAAAACAACCAAACTAGAAATGGAAAAACTGTGTAAAATAAGAGATATTCAACGAAGTGTAATGGCGTTCGAACAGCGATTTCTAGAGTGCTATGGCCTCTCACTCAACGAAGGAATGGCTCTCTGCTCCATCTGTCAATCGAGCGACAGACGACTCACATCGGGCGAAATTAGCGAAGCGCTGGGACTCACCTCCTCCAATACCTCGAAAGTGATTGCATCTATCGAGAAAAAAGATCTGGTAGTACGCGCATTGGGCCAAACCGACAAACGCCAAATGTACTTTACACTTACCCCAGCAGGCGAAAAATTGTTGGCAACCATTAAATGTATCGATATCGAAATCCCTGAACTACTCAAAACCGTATTGTAGCAAAAAAGAGAAGTCACAAAGAAGTAGCTACAAAAGAGCAAGTAAAGGTGTAAGAAGAGAAAACAAGAGAGAAAGCAACTTAACTAAAAAGAGAGGGTAAAGCTGCAAGCAATAAGCAAGGTGAAAAGAGAAAGAAGAGGAAGCAAGAACAGTTGATAGGCCAATAGCGTTTTACAAAAGGAGGAGTCCAAGAGAAGAATTCCACTGAAACGAAATCAAAAAACAAATAAAGAGTTAAAAGCAAGTGAATAAACAACAAGAAGCTGATTTCTATATCGTAAGCGTTATGATTGAGCGCTACTGCAAAGATCACCACGCCACCATCTCCTCTACTTCAACCGCTGATAGAGCAACTCCCTACACCCAAGAGGAAGAACAAAAAGAGAGTTGCAAGGCACAACTCTGTGCCACTTGCACAGCGCTCTTAAACTATGCCCAACAACGCATAGAACGCTGTCCGCTAGGGAGTGAAAAGAAGCTGTGCCAAGGGTGTAAAATACATTGTTATGCCCCACAAAAACGGAGTCAAATAAGAGAAGTAATGAAATATTCGGGAAAACGGATACTCTTTACTCACCCACTCACAACCCTGCGCCACCTCATTCAACTCCTAAAGCACCGATACAAAACTGCTAGAGAAAACGCCTAATAAGCACTCAAATCAAGTTGTTAAAACAACAATTCCAGCTACGCTAAATCGAAGTTAACAGCTACCCTCAATAAAAATGAGATGGCAACTACCCTCGATTTGATGGAATTTATAGTCGATTCCCTTCACCCAGTAAAGACCACGCTGCGCTACCGGAAAATGTTTGGCGAGTATTGTCTCTATGCCAATGACAAACCTATTATGCTCATTTACAACAATACACCCTATGTAAAGATGCACCCCTGCTTGGGACAATTCCTAAAAGAGGCGGCCCAAGGATACCCCTATCCAGGGGCCAAACTACACTACCTGCTCCATATCGATGATACCGAGCTAGCCCTAAAAGTTATAACCGAATTGGAAAAAGTTGTACCTTTGCCCCAACCAAAGAGAAAACGAACCAATTAAAGAAACGGTATGACTACCCCAAAGAAAAGAAAAAAAAGAGCTACAACACGCAAAAAAAGCAATCCACCTATCCTTAACTTTCGATCCATCCTGTTAGCCCTATTAGTAGGTGCGGCAGTCTATGCCTACGAGAACATCGATTTCAAAGCGCTCCTATCGAGTAGCGAACAAGAAGATACCACTGAGTACTACAGACCAGAAAACAGCTCAAACAGCCATTCAGGAGGAAACTCAACAGGAGGTTCGAAAGCAACGACTACCCCCAATGGAGCCATTACAGGATTAGAGATTCCGGTACTACAATCCAGAAGTGGCGGACAGATTATTCACAAAAAAGGATTTACCCTCTCCTACAGTGCCGATTACAAAACACCCCAATGGGTAGCCTGGGAGCTAACTCGCCAAGAGACAACAGGTAGTGAGGGGCGAACCAACAAGTTCTTGCCCGACCCCGATGTACGGGGTGCCAAAGCCTATACAGGCGACTATACCAATTCGGGCTACGACCGTGGGCACATGGCACCTGCTGGTGATATGAAGTGGAGTGCAAAAGCCATGGAGGAGTCTTTCTACTTAAGCAATATCTGCCCACAGAACCCCAACTTAAACCGGGGTGATTGGAAAGATCTGGAGGAGAAATCAAGAGCTTGGGCACAAAAATATGGAGCTATCTACATTGCCTGTGGCCCCATATACGACAATCCACATCCCAAACGCATTGGCAACAACAAGGTGGGAGTACCCGATGCTTTTTACAAAGTAATACTCTTAAACTATCCCAAGAATCCACAAGCCATTGGTTTCTTGTTCGATAACAAATCGGGACACCAATCGCTACACAAATACATGGTCACGGTAGATAGCATAGAGAAGCGAACCAATATCGACTTCTTCTCCGCCCTGCCCGATGCCATTGAGAAAAAAATTGAGGCGACTCTTCACAAGCAGTTGCCTTAATTGGGAACTTGACTTCTTAAAATTCCTTGAGATGAAGCAAAATGCATCTCAAGGATTTTTTGTATCAAGCAATACGGAGTTCACCGTGGGCTTACGGCTTCTTACTACAACAGCACTGTAGAGCCGTTTTTCGGCCTTGTTGCTTTGTTGACTAGGGCTTACAACCCTGCACCTAAAGAGTAAACACCATTTAGTGGTAGAGAGATGTAAGAGCCCCTCCCTTCAAACAAACAGATAGCCTCTTCTCCCAAAGTAGAGAGAAGAGGCTATACCAACTAATCCAAAATTAAATCTGAAACACTATTTTACCTCAAGTACTACAATTGATTTAGCAGGAAGCGTTACCTTCAACACACCATTCGTTACCTTTGCACCTTTAAACTCTTTGGGTGTTACGGCCTCAGGTTTCTCAAAGCTGTTGTAATCCTTAATATTGGCCGATGTCAAGATACGACCACTCACTGATTTTGCCTTCAAGTCCGTTAGCTTAATCTCCACCTCTTGCGACTGCGTTAAATCCACATTCGATAACGACACATGAATAGGACCCTCTCCTTTGCGCGAAGCGGTAGCACTCACCATAGGGATGGTACGGTCTCCACGCACTGTTTTATGCTCACAGTTGAGTTCCAAAGGTAGGTGTGTAGCATCTTGGTGCACTTTATACATCTCGAACACGTGATACGAGGGTGTAAGCACCATCTTCTCATCTTGAGTAAGAATCATTGATTGAAGCACATTGGCTATTTGTGCAATATTAGCCATCTTCAAGCGATCAGTATATTTGTGAAACACATCCAAGCTCAACGAAGCAACAAAGGCATCACGCAAGGTATTTTGCTGGTACAAGTGTCCACCGATGGTTCCTGGTTCTTCATCCCACCATGTTCCCCACTCGTCAAGTAGCAAATCTACGCGTTTATTAGGATCGTGACGGTCCATAATAGCAATGTGCTTTTGCAACACCTCTTCCACCTCTAAGCATTTGCCCATGGTCCAGTAGTGATCTTCGTCGCTAAACTGTGTAGCCGATCCTTTGCTTCCTTCCCATCCCATTACGGTATAGTAGTGAAGCGACAATCCTGCCATGTGATGACCCGCATTTTTCATCAACACCTCCGTCCAGTTGTAATCGTAATCGCTCGCACCACTTGCAATCTTATAAAGTCTATTTCCATCGTAGTTGCGGCAGTAAGTAGCATAGCGGCGGTATAAATCGGCATAGTACTCAGGACGCATGCTTCCCCCACATCCCCAGCTCTCGTTACCCACACCAAAGAATTTCACCTTCCAAGGCTTCTCTCGACCATTTTCCATACGCAGTTTGGCCATGGGGCTACCCTGCTCCGAAGTCATGTACTCTACCCATTTGGCCATCTCCTCTACCGTACCACTCCCTACGTTACCGCTTATATAAGGCTCCGTTTCAAGCAATTCGCACAAGTTCAAGAATTCGTGGGTACCAAAGCTATTATCTTCTACCGTACCGCCCCAGTTGTTATTCACCATGCGCGGACGATTCTCTTTGGGACCAATACCATCCATCCAGTGATACTCATCGGCAAAACAGCCCCCTGGCCAGCGAAGCACAGGTACTTTCAATCGCTTCAAAGCCTCGAGCACATCGGTACGATATCCTTGTGTATTGGGAATGGAAGAGTCCTCGCCTACCCATAATCCTCCGTAGATGCAAGTGCCTAAATGCTCTGCAAACTGTCCATAAATCTCTTTGCTAATTACCTGTTTGCCCTGATCGGCATGGATTGTAACCGATGCCTTTTGTTGGGCATACATGGGCATGGCACAAAGCAGTGCCAATCCTAAAAGTGTATTCTTCATGTTTGTAAATAAAAAGTTAATATCTAGCTAAAATCTTATTGACTGCTGAATAGTACAAAAGTAGTTTAAAAAAGAGAGAGAAGAGTGGACAAAAAGTGCTATTTAGGAGTACAAAAGGGTTAAACAGCCTAGATTGACTGTTTTAGATACAAGAAGTAGAAGATTTGTTACCTACAACTCAAAAAAAAAGAGCTAAGAGGGGTCGTTGTGAAGGAGGTTTTCTTCTATTTGAGTGATATACTACTTCGAAAACTTGAATTAATTGAGAGCCGGTGCTATCTTTGCAGCCTCAAATTTAACCAAGAACGATGACAAAAAAGAGAAGAATCATACTGATTACATTCATAACACTATTCACCTCCGCACTGCTAGCCACTGCATGGGTAATCTTTCACTACCTATTTACCCCCCCCTTTCAAGTGGCCGAAACCACCTATCTCTACATAGACCGAGACGATAACATCGACTCCGTACGGGTAAAAATAGACGAAGTAGGAAACCCCACCACCTTAAAAGGATTTGATGCCCTATCGGGGCAAACCAACTATGCCGAACGCATCAAAACGGGCAAATATGCTATTCGCCCTACCGATACCATGCGCGAATTTCACCGCCGCCTACTCATGGGGTACCAAACCCCCATTCGACTCACTGTGCCCAGCACCCGCACAGTAGATCGATTGGTTCAAAGCGTAGCCCGCCAACTAATGATTGACTCCATAGAGATTGCTCAATTGGTAGCCGATACCGCCTTTTACACCCCCCTAGGGTATAACGAAGCAACAGTAGCTACTCTCTTTATCCCCAATACCTACGAAGTGTACTGGAACAGCTCTGCTGAGAAGCTCTTGGAACGACTCCAAAAAGAGCATGACCGCTTCTGGAACGAGAAACGATTGGCCCAAGCCAAGGCGCTTGATTTAACTCCCATTGAGGTCACTGTACTCGCCTCGATTGTAGAAGAGGAGACTGCCTACAACCCTGAAAAAGCTACGGTGGCAGGACTGTACCTCAATAGGCTCAAAAAAGGAATGCTACTGCAAGCAGACCCTACCGTAAAGTTTGCTTGGCAAGCCTTTGAGTTACGCCGCATCCTCTACAAACACCTCGAAATTGACTCCCCCTACAACACCTATAAGTATGTAGGACTTCCTCCAGGCCCCATACGCATTCCCTCCATCATCGGCATAGAGAGCGTATTGAATTACGAGCAACACAGCTATTTATACATGTGCGCCAAAGAGGATTTCTCAGGCAAGCACAACTTCGCCACCACACTAGCCCAACACAGTGCCAATGCCCGTCGCTACCAGCAAGCATTGAACCAACGAAAGATAAAATAGTCTTCCATTTCCATAGTAGAAAAAAACGAAGATATGCCAAAACTCCCTCTTCACTTCATTCACTCCACTAGAATAAAGAGAAGAGGGAGCTTTGGCACATCTCTCTATATATTGATACAAACAGGCTGATTTCTTCTCCTTACCGTCTATCTCCCTTAATCTTGTCATCCTATTTTCATTGCCGATAGCTCTATTCAGCCCTGTTAAAACTCGAGTAACCCATTTCTAGAACTATTATAGGCAAACCAAGGCTACTACAACAACTCTTCTTGTTTATAGCCTTAAAGGTACTCCTACCTTGCGTCATACTTCTCGAATAACAATCCTCAGAAGTCCTTCTTATTTATAGCTTTAAAGGTACTCCTACCCTAATTAACAACTAGAGAAATGGCCCCTACTACAAAATTCTGTAGCAGGGGCCATTTTATTACGCAGGAAGCTTTACTGCCTCTATTCTCTATTCAAGCATCCTATTGAATGAACAACATGCCTACCTGAATAGTCTTCTCTTAACAATACATGTTCAAGTAAGCCTCTAGCAACTCTTGTTTACCACTTACCACTTTAGGCTCGCCATTCTCTTTGGCATAAGCTACTAAATCCTCTAAGCTTAGTTTACCTTCGGCAAACTCTTTTCCTTTACCTGCATCAAACGAAGCGTAACGGTCGCTCAACATCTTGCTGTAAGGAGATTCGTTTAAGAAAGCAGCTGCACTCTCCAACGCACGAGCCATTACATCCATCGCTGCAATGTGGGCAATGAAGATATCCTCCATGTCAGTTGAGTTACGACGAGTCTTGGCATCAAAGTTACAGCCACCATTACCCAAACCACCGTTGCGAATAACGTGAATCATGGCTTGTGTCAACTCGTAGTTATCGATAGGGAATTGGTCTGTATCCCAACCATTTTGGTAGTCACCACGGTTAGCATCAATAGAACCCAACATGTTGTTGTCTACCGCCACAGCTAGTTCGTGCTCAAATGTATGACCTGCCAAGGTAGCGTGGTTCACCTCAATGTTTACCTTGAAATCATTCTCCAAACCGTGTGCTTTCAAGAACCCGATAACTGTCTCTGTATCTACATCATATTGGTGTTTTGAAGGCTCCATTGGTTTAGGCTCAATCAAGAAAGTACCTGTAAATCCTTTGCTGCGTGCATAGTCACGAGCCACTGTAAGCATTTGTGCCAAGTGCTCTTTCTCACG
The DNA here is from genome assembly GCA_051648565.1 of Phocaeicola sp. Taxonomy (GTDB): domain Bacteria; phylum Bacteroidota; class Bacteroidia; order Bacteroidales; family Bacteroidaceae; genus Phocaeicola. The sequence goes on from JBOFFJ010000010.1 coordinate 37,604, forward strand.
TTTTTGGTCAGTGTTCAACAGTGACATATAACCTTCACGGCCACCCCAGAATACATAGTTTTGACCACCTAGTTCGATGGTTGCATCGATTGCATTCTTAATTTGAACAGCCGCACGTGCTACCACATCAAATTCAGGATTTGTAGCTGCACCATTCATGTAACGAGCATGACCAAAGGCATTAGCAGTACCCCACAATAGTTTGATACCTGTTTCGGCTTGCTTTTGCTTGGCATAAGCTACAATCGCTTTCAAGTTTGCTTCGTACTCTTGGATCGTTGCTGCTTCGTCACACAAGTCTGTATCGTGGAAGCAGTAATATTCGATACCCACTTTTTGCATGAACTCAAAACCAGCATCTAACTTATTTTTTGCTGCCTCTACTTTATCAGAAGCACCATTCCATTCGTATACTTTGGTACCCCCACCAAATTGGTCGCCACCCTCTGCGCAAAGTGTGTGCCACCAAGCCATAGCAAACTTCAACCAATCTTTCATCTTTTTACCGTTTACTACCTTCTCTGCATCGTAGTAACGAAAAGCCATGGGGTTTCTACTCTCTTTGCCTTCGAATTTAATTTTTTCAATTCCGGGGAAATACTCTTTAATTGCCATAATAAGTTGTTTTTATAAAGGTTATTATATATAAAGTTAAACTATTTATCTCTATTTTATTTATTTAGCTCTTGCCCAAATACAATGCGACAAAACACTCGCTAATGGTTTACTGTGGCAGGCTTGTTAGTTCAATGGCCTGCTTTAAGCTTACTGCTTTTACCACCTGCTTTCACTTTTGCTGCTTTCTATGGATGCTTTGCAACACTTCCTATGGATTGCGTAAAGCCTGCTCCAGACTCTTGTAGCTTTGTCAAGTGTTTCAATTTAGCGAGCTATTAGTTGCGTAAAGTCTGCTCCAAACAGTTCTTCCAGCGGCTGTAGGCCTCGTCGTACTGTTCACGCTCTTGCAGGTTAGGCTCTATGAGTTGCAAGCGCTCTAGTGTAGCAAAAGCCTCGTTGTGATTGGCATAAATACCAGCACCCATACCAGCCCCTTTGGCTGCTCCTACCGAGCCATCCGTATCATAAAGTTCGATGGTTGCCCCCGTAACCCCTGCAAGGGTATGGCGAAACAGCGGACTTAAGAACATGTTGGCATGGCCCGCATGAATCTTCTGCACCGGTATACCCATCTGTTCCATAATCTCAATGCCATACTTAAAAGAGAATACAATCCCCTCTTGCGCTGCACGTACCAGTTGCGCCTTTCCATGTAAGTTAAAGTTTAGACCATGCATCGAGCAACCTATCTCTTGGTTGTTGAGCATCCGTTCCGCTCCATTACCAAAGGGAAGAATCGATACCCCATCACTGCCGATGGGTACCCCCGCTGCATAATCGTTCATCGCCTCATAGCTCATCCCTTCGGGAGCTACGGTACGTTTTATAAACGAGTTTAAGATACCCGTTCCATTGATGCAAAGAAGCACCCCTAAGCGTGGATCTGTCGCTGTATGATTAACGTGTGCAAAGCTGTTTACACGCGATTGTGGATCGTAATTAATGCTACCATTCACCCCATACACCACCCCCGATGTTCCAGCAGTCGAAGCTATTTCGCCTGGATTAAACACATTCAGTGAGAGGGCATTATTGGGCTGATCACCTGCTCGGTAAGTAATAGGGGTACCTACCTGCAACCCTAGCTGGGCCGCTGCAGCAGCAGTCACCCTACCCTGTTCAGCAAAAGTGGGTTTTACCTCAGCAATAAGCGATGCATCAAAACCGTAATGATTCAATAACAGAGAGGCCACTTGGTTCTCTTTAAAATCCCAAAGCATCCCTTCGGAAAGCCCCGAAACCGTGGTACAAACCTCCCCACTCAACTTCATGGCGATGTAATCGCCCGGAAGCATAATCTTATCAATCTTCTGGTAGATGTGAGGTTCATGCTCCTTGATCCAAGCCAGCTTAGAGGCGGTAAAGTTACCTGGTGAGTTAAGTAGGTGTGACAAACAGCGCTCCTGCCCAATGGCTTCGAACGCCTGCTTTCCATATGGAACTGCCCGCGAGTCACACCAAATAATGGCCGGACGCAACACCTCTTGGTTCTTGTCCACACACACCAATCCATGCATCTGGTACGATATACCAATAGCCTTGATATCAGCAGGATTCACACCACTCTCTGCCAGGATAGCTTGCGTAGAGAGTTTCAAGTTCTCCCACCACATCTGCGGATGCTGCTCTGCCCATCCCTGCTTTACTGCCACAATTTCCGCTTCCGTTTTGGGAAAGAAAGCAGTCGACACACATTTTCCACTCACTGCGTGGACCAAGCTCGCCTTAACCGATGAGCTACCAATATCATAACCTAATAAATACATGGTATATAGTGTTTTTAAAGTATAGTAATAAAAGTAAATAACTTACATATTCCAGTAACTATCTTCTCCTACCTCGACTTAAGGTAGATTTGTCTATCAAATTTATAGTAACGTGCTGCTCGGTGGTTCACCCCCGTCTGTTTCTCCTCTAAAGGAACCACATAACTCATTGCAGCTATCTTCTTGTGGAAGTTACGCACATCGAACTCCTTCTCGTAAATCAATTGATAGAGTACCCGCAACTGCGAAGCTGTAAATTTACGTGGCAACAAGTCAAACATCACCGGAGGAGTAGTCTCTACATAGTGACGAATATAAACCAAGGCATCGTTCAATATTTGGAAGTGGTCAAATGCCAACTCCTTAATATCCGAGATGGGCACCCAGCAAGCATCATACTTATCCGAAAGCTGCTCCATGCGGCGATCTATTTTAATCAACGAGAGGTAGGCAATGGTCACAATTCGATCAATTCGCTTCTCGGCCAACTCATGAAACCGTTGCAACCACGATACATCTTTGGGGTTGCGCGTTCTATCTTTCGAGCCGTACGATTTAAATTGACTCATCTTTATATTCTTAAGTCCAGTCAACTCACTCAGCACCCTTTTTGCCGCATCATCCAAATCTTCATCGTCATAAATCAAACTTCCGGGAAGTTTCATCTGTGTTAGTCCTCCGTCAGAGAGGTTGGCTTGGCGCACCAAGAGTGCCCGAAACTGCTCCCCATCAAACCCCACCAACACACAATCTACCGAGATGTGAAGACTTATGGTTTTATTCTCGTTCGTCATAGCATCAATATTTGAATAGGCTGCAAATGTATATTTCTTTTTTTACACAAGCAAACAAAATAGTAATTATTTGAAAAATAAAAATACAATGTATTGTTAATCAATTAAATACATAACATACAAAATACAATATATAATTTTATGTTATTGTATAGAATACACTATACAAAAGAGAATTTATCAATCGCTTTGAAGCAACATCCATCACACACCACACTACCACATTGAACTACCCCAAAATGTAGCATAAGCAAGCCATCAATAAGCCGTCTAAACAATAAATTACACTTTTAATCAAAAAAAAAAGGATTTCCATTGCATAAGTAGTCTACTTTTAGTTATTTTGAAAAATTATTGAAAACAAACAGCTTTTCTTATGAAGAAAAAGATCTTGATACTCGACGACAAAGAGACTATTGCCAAAGTTTTATCCATCTATTTAATCAGCGAATACGACTGTATTTGGGTACCCGATGGAGTCCAAGGCATGAAGTGGTTGCAAGAGGGAAATCTACCCGACCTAATTATTTCGGATATCCGTATGCCCGAAATGCGAGGCGATGAATTTCTATGCTGGATCAAGGGCAATGAGCTCTTTAAAAAGATTCCAGTTATCATGCTTAGCAGTGAAGATAGCACCAGTGAGCGGGTAAGACTGCTAGAGGTAGGAGCCGAGGATTACATTGTCAAGCCATTCAATCCGATGGAACTTAAAATTAGAATCAAAAAAATCATTGAGTAATCTATGATTAATCTACTTTATATAGGAGCCCATAAAACCTTTTTAAATCGTTTTATTGGCGTCCCCCAAATACAGCTGATTTATGCGGCAAATCTAAAAGACGCAGCTACTATTTGCCGAAATCTACGAGTCAAAGAGAACATGGTGATTCTTTTTGAACCCACTAGCATGGAGGAAACCGTCAACCAAGTGCACCTCTTTCGAAAGAGATTTTACCAAAGCTACATTATCCTTGTTACGGAACAATTAACCACCCAAGAGGGAGCGGCCTATTTGGCCTGTGGCATTAACGATACCATAACCCCGACTATTACTGCCGAGACCTTTGAGCAGAAGCTAGACTTCATTCGCAAAAGACAGGAGCTACTCTATACCAAGTCACAAAAAGAGAAGGGCGAAAGAAAGTTTGTACTCCCGTTGTGGAAACGAATCTTCGATATCACCTTTTCACTTATTTTCTTGACGGTAGCATCTCCCCTCTTTCTACTCATTGCTATCGCTGTCCGGCTAGAGAGCAAAGGACCTATTATCTACAAGTCCAAGAGAGTAGGAAGCAACTACCAGATTTTCGACTTTCTAAAGTTCCGATCGATGTACCAAGATGCCGACCAGCAACTCAATGAGATGTCGGCACACAACCAATATGTAACAGAAGAGAGTAATCCAAATAGTTCAGAGAGTGTAGCCAAATCATTCTCACTTGAAGATTTACAGAGCATGAGCCTCTCTAGCGACGAAGCGATGCTTATCTCGGACGATTTCATTATGCCCGAGGAGCAGTTTACCAGCGAGATGCGAAAAGATGTAGCAAACCCTTTTAACAAGTTCAAGAACGACCCTCGGATTACCAAGGTAGGCAAAGTGATACGCAAACTAAGCATCGATGAACTACCACAGTTTATCAATATTTTAAAAGGCGACATGTCGGTTGTAGGCAATAGACCCCTGCCACTCTACGAAGCAGAACTACTCACCAACGACGATAGCATTGAGCGATTCTTAGCACCCGCAGGACTCACCGGTTTGTGGCAAGTCGAAAAACGAGGAGATACAGGTTCTCTATCGGCTAAAGAACGCAAAGAGCTAGACATCCGCTACGGAAAAGAGTTCTCCTTCTGGCTCGACATTCGAATCTTATTAAAAACAGTGGTCTCTTTTGTACAAAAAGAGGATGCATAATTTACCCTTATGAGAAATTGTTTACTACTTATAACCCTATTTACCCTCTTGGATACCCCTAACGGATGGGCACAAGAGCAGCAGGTAGCATCCCAAACGGCAGCTACCGAACTGGAGAGCGAGACAGAATTCACCATCGATTTAACCACCCTCCAACTCCCTCCCCTGAGCCTACTCTATGCCAATGCGCGAAAAAACCCCTCCATTGAGATTTTAGAGAAGGAGAAACAGCTGCAAAAAAGATTGCTCTCCAAAGAGAAAAAACAGTGGCTCAACTTCTTCTCCGCCAGAGCAGCCGTCTCTTACGGGGTTACCGACAACTACGGAACCATGACCGATGCCCTCACCCCCATCTTCTACCAATATAGCGGTGTAGAACAGACCTACTGGAATGTAGGAGGAGGGGTAAACATTCCCATCGAAGGACTTTTAGACCTACCCGGCAAGGTCAAAAGACAACGCATAGCGGTAGAGCGAGCCGATTTACAAAAAGAGCAAGCCTTTGATGAGTTAAAAAAAGAGATCATCACCCTCTATGTGCAGATTAAGGCCAACATTGAGCTACTCAGAAGCTCTACCGAGTACCTAGCACTCTACAAAGGAGCCTCTGCTACCGCCGAGCAAGATTTCAGAAACCGACGCACTACCATCGATGCCGTAGCCGATACCAAACGGAGAGAATATGAGGCCAATAGCAGCTTTGTATCGCTACAAGCTACCATTCACCAACAACTCCTACTACTCGAAATTTTATCGCGCACCTCATTCGTAGCTGCCCAGATTAAACGATAATTTATGGAACTACTCAAATATATCTTCCGCTTCTTTTACCGCATCCGCTGGTGGATGGTTATTCCTCCCTTGGTAACCGGCATCCTTGTCTGGTTCTTCACCCGCAACATGGAGAAGACCTACGACGTAAAGACCACCATCTATACCGGTATCATTACAGGGTACAACGTAGATTCATCCGACTCGCGGAATGCCCGCGTACACATGAGTAACTTGATGAATATCATTACCACCGAGCGTACCCTTAAAATTGTATCACTCAAGCTCCTTACTCGCTGTTTGATCTATGGTGATGCCGAGCGCAACACCAGCTACATCACGGCCGAACACTTTCAACAACTCAACGCCTCTGTACCGCGCGAGGTAAGAGCCCTGATTGACAAACAGAACGAAGAGAGAACCTACCAAAACCTAGTGGCCTATGAGCGCCCCTCGGCTACCAACTTCATCTATAGCATACTCAACTATACCCACCCCTACTTTAGCGTGGCACAACTCTCTGAGAAGCTAAAGGTGGCCCAATTGGGTAACAGTGACTTGATTGAAATTGGCTACACTGCAAATGATCCCGGCATCACCTACAACACCCTCGATATTCTCAACGAAGAGTTTGTGAAGCAGTACCGCGACCTACGCTACGGCGAGACCAACAACGTCATTAAGTTTTTCCGCGAAGAGTTGGCTCGCTTGGGCAAACAGCTCACCGAGGCGGAAGATTCACTCATCGATTACAACATTGCCCACCGCATCATCAACTATGCAGAGCAGACCAAGCAGGTGACCATCATGGATGCCACCTACCAAATGATGGACAACGACCTCTTAATCAACACCTCCACCAGCCGTGCGTTGATTGATTTCTACGAATACAAGTTGGGCGATTTAGCCAAACTCATTCGTAGCAACAGCCAGTTCCTTGCGAACATGAGCGAAATCACCCAGATCAACAGCGACATCACCGGTATGCAGGTACTCCCTACAGCAGGCGAAGACGACGAATTAAAAAGGCAAAAAGAGAGACTCAGCCATGCCGAGAGTCAACTAAGCGACATTGTCCGACAAATAAGTGCCGAGAGCGCCTCTACCCACAATCTCTCCATCGAATCACTGGTAACCCCTTGGTTGGAGCAGGTTGTTTTACGCGAGAAAACCTTGGCACAAATTGAGGCGCGTGACATTATGCGGGCCAAGCTAGACGAAGATTTCCTCTACTTCTCCCCCATCGGGGCCATCTTAAACCGCAAAGAGCGCAATATCAGCTTTGTGGAGAGCAACTACATGTCCATCATGGGAGCGTTGAACCAAGCCATCTTGCGACAAAAAAACTTGGAGATGACCGCTGCCACCCTCAAGGTGATGAATCCCCCCCTCTTCCCCCTCAACTCCTCGGCAAACAATGCCCGAATGATTATTCTAGCCTCCATCTTAGGGGTGCTACTCGCTGTAATTGGCTACTTCCTACTCATCGAGATTCTAGACCATACCTTGCGTGACAAGATACGGAGCGAACGGTTAATAGGAGCCAAGGTATTGGGTGTTTTTCCCAAAGAGAGTGCATTGCGCTACCGCCGCTACAACAAGGCCATTGAGCAACTGGCCATTCGCCAACTCAGCACCGCCCTTCTTCCCCACCTCAATGGGAAGAAGCGACGCATCATTAACCTACTCAGCACCGAAGAGCAAGATGGCAAGAGCCTCTTGGGCAAAGTGTTAGAGAACTACTGGAGCAGCATTGGTCTAGAAGTTCGACGCATTGTGCACGAAGAGGACTTCCTGAGCGAAGATAGCCACTACGTAGCGGCTACCACCTTGGAGGATCTCTGCCCAGATAGCAACGAGGAGGAGATTGTAATCATTGAGCACCCTACCCTCAAAAACAACCCCATCTTGCCTCAGCTACTCAACGAAGCAGCCATCAATCTGTTAGTGGCTCGTGCCAACCGCACCTGGAAAACCACCGACCAGTCCACCTACAACGACCTAGTGAAAGCAACCAACTCAGAAACTCCCCTTCAACTCTGCTTGATGCAAGGAGATCGCTATGCCATAGAGGATTTTGTGGGACAACTCCCCCCCTACGGAACCCTCAAAAACTTGGTCTATCGACTCTCACAATTGGGATTAACTGCCCACGAGTATAGAAAATAAGCGAATGAAACAGCCACTCCCCGTAATCGAGCGAGGCGGGGTGGTAGCCGTTGGACTGGCTACCATCCTGCTCTCCATCTACGCCACCGTCACCTTTGGTTATACCGCAGGGATTGCGCTGGCACTCATTCCCTTCATCTTTCTCTTCCTACTTCTTACCATCAATCGCATATCCATCTTACTGGTGGTTATCTTCTTGCTCAACTATTTTGTGATGGGGGCAACTAGATATATTCCACTGCCCATCGCCATAACCAATCTATTCGACCTGCTCTTTGCCCTAACACTCACAGCCATTGCTATCAAACAGCTTCAGAGTAAAGGTCACTTCCAGAACCTACTCAATGGGTACACCCTTCTCTCCCTTGTCTGGCTACTCTACTGCTGCATCAATATCGGGAACAACATTACCGGTCAGATTCATCCCGAAGCGTGGTTAAAGACTGTACGTCCCCTTGCCTTTTACCCCCTGATCGTCTCGTTAATCATCTCCATCCATACCAAACACTACTCCTTTATTCGCCATTTCTTGCTTGCCTGGGGAGTGCTCACTATCTTAGCTGCTGCAAGGGGATACATGCAGAAAAACTATGGTTTTGATAGTGTAGAGTACCATTGGGTAACCACTAGAGGTGCCAATACCCACCTTATTCATTCCGGAGTTAGATACTTCTCCTTCTTTACCGATGCAGCCAACTTTGGGTGTAGCATGGGGCTAAGCTGCATCACTTTTTTCCTAGCATCCATCTACGAAAAGAGAAGGGTTATACAACTATTTTACCTGATTACTTCCACTGCAGCATTCTACGGCTTCTTAGCATCTGGTACCCGATCAGCTATCGCCGTACCCTTTGCAGGACTAGCCCTATTTACTATTCTAGCAAAGAACTGGAAACTCACCTCGTTCTCCTTCCTCCTCTTTATTTGCACAATAGGTATCTTAAAATTCACCAACATCGGAGACAACAACTCCATGATTCGCCGTATGCGAACTGTATTCGATAGCAATGATGCCTCTATGAATGTACGGATTGATAACCAGCGTGCCCTCAAAAGCTACATGTCCGAAGCCCCTTTTGGCATTGGCATTGGAGTAAGTGAAGAGAATATTTCACCCATGAATAAATATTATTTTGTCTCTACCTGCCCACCCGATTCGGACTTAGTCTACATCTGGATGCGCACCGGTATTGTGGGGCTTTCCGTCTATTTAGGCTTACACCTACTCATCTTTGGGTGTGGATCCTTCTTGCTCCTCTTTCGAGTCAAAAACCCCGAAATCAGGGGACCCCTCACAGCACTACTCTGTGGATCGGCCGGCCTCTTTGTGGCCTCCTATGCCAACCAAATATTCTTTCAGTTTCCCAATGGACCCATTGTCTACACCTCCCTCACCTTGGTCTTCTTAGGTCCCTACTTTGACAAACAATACAGTGATGAGCAGCAACGAATCAACCCCTAGCCTCTCGGTTATAACCGTTAACTACCAGGGGTATAAGGATACCTGTGCCTTCCTCACCTCTTGGATGGAGCACATTCAATCGGTCTCTTACGAATTGATTGTAGTAGATAATGCCTCCCCTACAGGTGATTGGGAGGAGCTCAACAAGCGATTCCCCAAAGATCGATACCCTCAGATAACCCTTATCCAGAGCAATGCAAACAATGGATTTGCAGCCGGAAACAACCTAGGCATCGAGATTGCCCAAGGAGCCTACCTCTTCTTCCTAAACAATGACCTGCTCATTACCGAAGATCATGTAGCAACCCTTATCCAACGGTTAGAAGCATCGGAGCAGGTAGCAGCCCTCTCCCCCCTGATTCTGAATAACGATCCCCACCATACCATCCAGTTTGCCGGATATACCCCACTGAGCAGCATCACCCTACGCAACCAAGCCAAGGGAGTGGGTAGCACCCAGTATGGCGACTATCCCGCTGCTCCTACTCCCTACCTACACGGCGCAGCCCTACTGGTAAAGAAAAAAGTGGTCGAAAAAGTTGGAAGGATGCCCGAATTTTACTTCCTTTATTACGAAGAGTTAGATTGGTGCAGTCAGATGCGTCAACAAGGGTATGAGTTATGGTATGACCCTGCTTTCAAAGTGATTCACAAAGAGAGCGCTACCACCGGTAAGGAGAGCCCCCTCAAGTGTTACTACCTTACCCGCAACCGACTTATCTACACCACCCGCTTTCGCAGAGGGATAACAAGGGTGGTAGCCCTACTCTACCAACTGGTGGTGGTGGCAGCTAGAAACCTGGTAGTAACCACCTACCGTAGAGAAACTGAAAAGAGAAGAGCCTACTACCGAGGCATTCGAGATTTTATAACCTATTTAAAAGAGAAGAAAGAATGATTGAACTACTAGATACCCTACTTTTTGGGCTCACCCTCTTTACGGTAATCTACCTCTTTATCTTTGCCCTTACCGGCAGCTTTAAACGAAAAGAACATTCCACCCAAACAGCCATTAAACACCGCTTTGCCATCATTGTTCCCACCTACAAAGACGATAAGTATGTGGTGCAAACCGTAGAATCCCTGCTACAACAAGAGTACCCCCTAGATTGCTACGAAATTGTGGTGGTGGCAGATACCTTAAAAGCAGAGACCTTGGAGAGACTCACCCACTACTCCATCACTCTTTTCAAGGCCCATTTCAAGCAACACTCCAAAACCAGAGCTATCCAAGCAGCTGTAAAAGCATTGCCCGAAAAAATGTATGACATTGCATTGATTCTCAATGCCGATAACACGGTAGCCCCCGATTTTCTCGAAAAGATAAACTGCTCCTTTGCCCAAGGAGCCAATGCCATTCAGTGTCATCGCCTCAAGAAAGAGGCCACTGAAAACCTCTCTATACTCGAAGCACTCTCGGATGAAATTGAGAACACCATCTTCAGAGCTGGACAGACCAAGCTCAACCTCTCCTCCTCCCTCAATGGGTCGGGCATGGCCTTTGACTACCAATGGTTCAAAAAAAACATGGAGAAATTAGCGGTATACGAAGATGAGAAACAGCTTCAATCACTCCTATTAAGAGATCGCATCTACATAGAGTACCTTGATCACGCCCTGGTTTACACCGTTAAGAAAGGGGGAGAGAAACGCTACTTCCAGCAACGAAATAGCTGGGTAAAGATGCACTACCAATCTCTACTAAGAAATATCCGAAGCCTTTTTCCCAGCCTCTTAGATGGAAATATTGACTACTCCAATCTCATCCTGCAGTGGGTCATGATCCCCCGATACATCCTCTTTGGGGTCATCATAGCGGCAGGCATCACCTGCTGCCTAGTTGATTGGACACTCTCTATCAAATGGTGGAGTACCCTCCTCTTCTACCTATTTACCATGGCCATTGCCACCCCCAACTATTTGGTGGATTCTCAATTCAACAAAGCAGTAAAAAGATACCCCTTTCTCTTTGTCAAAATGATCTTTTATTCACTTTTCTTCCCCCAAAACAGAGACGCATGACCCCCTTTTCACTCCTTGACTCGATTCTATTTGGCTACTTCACTCTCTGTATAGGGTATCTATTGCTCTTCACGGTTGCTGCTAAGCTCCCTCAAAGAAATAAGAAAAAAGATCTAGCGCAACCCACTACATGGAATCGATTTGCCATCTTGGTTCCCGCCTACAAGGAGGATCGAGTTATTTTAGAGAGCACAGAGAGCATACTCCACCAGCACTACCCCCAACAGCTCTTTGAGCTCTTTGTCGTAGCCGACCAGATGAGAGAGGCTACCATTCAGCAACTCAAAGCACGCGGTGTGCAGGTATCACTCCCCCATCCAGGTGCAAGCTCCAAAGCCAACGCCCTCAAAAGCGTGGCTGCATCGCTACCTGACAACTATGACTACGTAGTGATACTCGATGCAGACAATGTGGTTCCACCCACTTACCTAACCGATATCAATAGCTACCTCAATCAAACAAGCTGCATAGCCCTTCAAACACATCGAGTAGCGAAGAATCTAACCACCCCTACAGCGGTGTTAGATGGTGCCATCGAGGAGATGAACAACACCATCTTCCGCTTGGGTCACATCCGTTTGGGACTCTCATCGGCCCTGATTGGATCGGGTATGGTATTTAACTACCAGTGGTTTATCAGCAACGTGCAGCAACTGCATACCACAGGCGAAGACAAAGAATTAGAGGAGCTATTACTCCGTCAAGGAGTTTCGATTCACTATGCAGCCGATATCTGTTTCAAGGATGAAAAAGTAGAGCAAACAGAGAATTTAAGCAACCAACGCAGGCGGTGGTTGGCCACCCAGTTTATGTTGGCAGAAATGATGTGGAAAGAGCTACCCAAAGCCATTTTAAAAGGTAATAGGGATTACCTAGTCAAAGCATTTCAATCGATACTATTGCCACGGAGCATTCTGCTAGCATCCCTTGGAGCAGCTACACTCCTCACTTTACTGATAACCCCTACACTCTCCATCAAGTGGGGAGTACTCCTTATTGTTTTGATTAGTACGCTTTACCATGCCATCCCCCAAAACATGAAGAGCCCCCTCTTCTACAAAGCTTTAAGAGGAATACCCACCTTTATGGGCATGATGCTCCTCAACCTGTTTCGATTGAAAGGAGCTAGCAGGAAGTTTATTCACACCAAACATGGATAAAGCATTATCCTTTTAATCCCAGCCATGCCTCTATTTTCCGCCAAATACGGGGCAGGTAATGCCCTAGTTTACTCAATATAGCTCGCTCTCTCCGTATATCTTGAGGCAACCATGCCCCCTTATAGTGATGAATAGAGAAGGTATCCGCTGTTTTATTCAATTTATACGTATACCAATCCAATGGGCAAAACCATTCACGAGGGAAGATAGGAATTGCTTTCTCATTAGTAGCAATGACCCTATACGCCTCCATTATTGAATGTACAGCTATAAATGAGTAACCAGCCTCTTGAAGAACCCTACTTACCACTTGAGGCATCACCTCTGTATCCAAACTGCCATCCATTCTCACAAAAGAGCGAGTGTCATAGAAATCTAAAACTATTTTTAATGCTAAATGCTCCTTTACTACCCCCCAAGTAGCCACCTCCATAAATTTATCTGCATGATGATCAAATCCCACCACCATGGGCAACTCAAGCAGTGGATTAAAACTCTTCAACACCTCTACATCCATATCTAAGTAGATGCCCCCATAATGATAGAGTGCATAAATACGAATGTAATCGGCTGCAAATGCATATTTCTTCTGCTCAAAAGCCTCACTCACCCATGTAGATTGCTCCAGTGGAAAACGATTTGTATCCCATAACATGAATTCATAATCAGGAAGGTGACGCTTCCAGCTCTTCATGCAGCGCTGTAAGTCGGCAGGTATGGAGTCACCACTTAACCAACAGTAGTGAATTATTTTAGGAATCATAAGTCATTAAAGATTTTAGGGTACGACGAATCTTTAAAATAGTTCGAACCAACCCAGTTACATACCGATCAATGCGTGTGGTCTCTGAGAGTTCGGGTAATAATTCAAGCAGTGGCGATTTGGCCAATAGTAAGAACTCATAATCGGGCAAGATACTAGGAGCTAATAATTCTGAGAGTACTTGCGTGCGTTCTCTCTTTAAATTCATCATATTACCACTAAGCCCTGCCGCCTCAAAATTAGCCACTACCAACTCCATGGGAACATACGTAGCATTGTGCTGCAAAACATGCTTCAATACAAATTTCCAATCCGATAGTATTCGTAGCGTCTCATCATACGCCTCTTCTGCAAAAAGCACCCGCTTCATGAACATAGCTTGGTGATTAAAGCCATACACACACAATGTTCGAAACGAGGGGTGTTTACTGTATCGCTGCACTTGCTGGCTATCCAAACGAAATACATCACCTGCCAAGAAGTCTCCTTCATAAGCCCCTACCGCTTCGAGAACCGTATCTGCATAAAAGCTATCACCCGCATTCATAAAATTGAGGTATTCGCCAGTTGCCCGAGCTACTCCCTTATTCATGGCATTATAGACTCCCTTATCGGGTTCTGACACCCAGTAGGCAAGCCTATCTTGGTAGCTCTTAATTAACTCCACACTCCCATCGGTAGAGCCACCATCAATGACAATGTATTCAAAATCAGTAGAAGTCTGATTCAACACACTCTCTATGGTACGCTGTAATCCCTCTCTATTATTCAGGGTAACCGTTATAATGGTATATCTCATTCTTTTCGTTTTAATGTTTCTCTCTTCATTCTAAAAATGGCATAATAAAGGAAGTAGAGCGGTGTATTATAATAACCATCTCTTTGTATATCATTGCCATAAAAGAATAATCCACATTTAAGAAGGGTTAAAAAAGTTTTCATTACTTCCAGAAGGCTTATTTGCCCTGCCCAATAAAGAAAGTGTTTGTTAATTTGCCACATCTTGCTAGATAGATCTTTTTCTTTTAGGTATTGATAACTCTTCAGACAAACCTCCAGACGACACTTTAGTGCAACAGCATCGAGTTGTTTGGTAAGTGATCCAGCAGTAGATGTCAACGTATAGACTCTAAAACGATTATCAACACGAATCCTTTTGGCCTTAACGGCAAGTTGCACACTAAAAAACACATCATTCGAGTACCGAACCTCTTGAAATTTTATTTGATTCTCTTTAATTACTTGAAAATTGATCAACTTGGAAGTTGGAATTTGCATTCTTAATGCCTTCTCCAAAGTCGATCGATTTGAAGCAAGTAACTCCTCAAAATAGCGACTTCTATCCTCTAGTGTACTATTCGTAGAGAACTCCTTGGCCAAAGGAAAAAGAATATAATCAAGATCCGAATCTACATAAGAGTCCAAACAGCTGCTTAATTGATCCGTAAAATAGTCATCAGCATCAGCAAACATCACCCACTTACTATCAGCCTGTTCCAAACCAATATTCCGCGCATATCCTGCTCCATACCCCTCTTTGGTCTCAATAATTTTTACATGAGCTTTATCTCTACCTGGAAATTGGGAGAAATCCACCCGTGTTGAATCACTATTGTCATCTACCACAATAATCCGTATATCCTTCCGACAAGGTATACTATCTAAACAGCGTGATAGAAGTGCTGGTGAATTTTTATGAGGTATTATTATTGTAAGAGCAACCATAAATAAAAGTTCTTATTGAATAAATCTTTTTCTCCACAAACAAAAAAGAAACAACAAACGAAAACAGCCCCACTTAAGCAACAGAAAGCGAACTTTATTAGATCCACAAAAGTTCTTCCGAACCTCTAACAGGTAAGAAAAGTAAGGGGAACGCATAACAGATTGAAATTCATCAAAGAGCGTATTGTTATCTTTAGAACACTCTAAAAAGTATTTTTCGAAAGCCTTGCTATAATGAAATAGTATATATTTTTTATACTCTTCACAGGAGAAACCAAAATTTGCTGTAAGCGAGTCATAGCGAGTCATTAATAGATTCAGAGCAGATAAAGTATGCTTTGAGTTCAACTTATATTTGGTGTAGAAGTTCGCATCCAACAAGTAATAGTGATAAATGGGCTTCTCCACACAGTAAAGCGATTGAGCCTGTAAAAGATAGGATTGTAAGAAAAGTGTATCTTCACCCAATGTAACCTCTTTCTCAAAGCGCAAATGGTTTGTAGTAATTATATCCCTTCTAAAAAGCTTGGCCCACGAACTCAACAAGAGCAAAGAGTGGAGCGATTTGCCCAATAGTTCTCCAATCGTACGGGTGCTATATGATTTTTCAGAAAAGAGTAAAAGATCCTGCCTGATACCTTGGTAGGCAACCCCACCCACTACCAAGTCATGGTCTGATCGTTTAGCTAACAATTCCAAAGCATCCGTTGCTAAAGTATCATCCGAATCAACAAAGAACAAATACTCCCCATGCGCATTATCGAGTCCTAAATTACGTGCTGCACTCACCCCTTGGTTCGCTTGGTGGAAAACTCGGATGCGCAAATCTTGGTGAGCATAGCTTTCACATATTTCAGCACTGCCATCTATACTGCCATCATTGATAAGCAACAACTCAAAGTCAGCATACGTTTGCGCCAAAATGCTTTCAATACACCTTGAAAGAGATTGCACTGAGTTATATACAGGAACAATAATAGTAATCATGACACCGTTTTAATTTATTAAATCATACTAGCAAGAACAGAGGTTCTATTTGGTACAAATATAAATCGACTCATTTTGACCCAATCCTGCTTTTGGATAATTCGCTGATACATCATGTAAATCAACTTTAAATCCAACGCTTTCTAACCGCTCTTTGTAGTCAATTCCATACAATCTAACATGATCATACTGTCCATAAAGCTTTTCCCGATCTTCCGGATGGACTACTGAGGAATCTTCAAGTGTTTTCTCTAAAGATAAAGCTAACGGAACTTGTAATATAGCAAATCCTCCATTTTTCAAAACTCTATAGAGTTCAGACATCGCTTTAAGGTCCTCATCAATATGCTCAAGAACATGGTTGCAAATTACAACATCAAAAGTACCTTCGGGGAAATTCAAATCCAATACATTCATATTTTGAACATACTCTGGATAAGAATAACCAGGCATAAAATAATCCCCACAAACATACTCATTATTTGACTCTGCCAAAATCATCTTAGATAAATTAGGCTCTGGAGCAATATGAAGAACCTTATGTTTTTCCTTAAAGAAGTTCGTATAGTCACAAAGATATAAATAAATGAGTCGCTCCCTATCTGTTGAATAGCATTTCCAGCATCTACATTTTCTTAAACCTGCACCCACTATTTCATACTTACGATTAGCCTCAAAGTTAGACCCAAATTCCTGTAAAGAGGAAGATCTGAACCCACAGAAAGGGCAAATATATTTTAGACCAATCCGCTTAAGAAGTCCACGTTTCTTCCACAATTGCAATTCCCATTTCAAGTGGCGTAAATTTTCAATTAAGCTCATTCTTTTTTATACAAAAATAAAAAAAAAAGCAATACGCACCACTACATTTATCAAGAAGTTTTAACAGAAAGAACCTATTCCCTTGATTTTCCTAAAAAACTTCCTTAACTTCGTACAACATTAGCACCTACGCTTAATATACAAACATGAGTAAGCCACAAATATCAGTCATCATACCCGTATATAATACAGCAGCCTATCTACTCGAAGCCATTAGTAGCATCCAGGAACAAACATTAAAAGAGATTGAAATCATTATTATTAATGATGGATCAACCGATGGAAGCGAATTAATCTGCAAAGAGCTAGCAGCTACAGATTACCGAATCAAATACGTTGAACAAACCAACCAAGGACAATCTGCCGCTCGAAATATGGGGTTAATCCATGCTACAGGTCGCTATATCTATTGCATGGATAGCGATGATACACTCGACCTCAATGCTCTAGAAGAACTCTACCAACGTGCTGAAAAGGATGAACTAGAGTTTCTCTTCTTCGATGGAGAGATTCTGTGCGAGTCTGGTCAATCCCCCTTAAGTTGGGACTATCACCGAACCGAAAAGTATAGCGAAACAACCATTTACCAAGGAATTCCCCTACTAGAGGATATGCTAAACCACTGCACACACCGCGCAGTACCCTGGTTACTTTTAATAAAAAGATCCCATCTTATTCATTTAGGGCTAAACTACTACCCTGGCATCATTCAAGAAGACGAACTCTTTACTGTACTACTCTACCTACAAAGCAACCGAGTAGGGTGCATGAAGAAGAGATTAGTACAACACCGAGTACGCAGCAACTCTACCATGACAAACAGATACTCATTACGCAACATTGCGGGATATCTAACGGTTGTAGACGAACTCTTTGCCTACGCAACAAAAACAAAGCAAAAAGAGATTATCTCAGTTGTAAAACAATATGCACACTACACACTAAGCCGTGTTTTTTACACCGCCCACTGCCTATCCTTTACCGACAAATGTACCGCTTTCAAATGGTCACTAAAGAGAAACTACCTCTGCTATTGGGGGCTAAAAACTATCGCTGTATTTTGGTTAAAACAATAAAAGAAAAAAATGAGTCATTCAAGAGTACGCAAAAGCTGGCTAAACGCAAGGATAAATCTACTATTTTACTTTATCACCCTCTTTATATCCTTTTTCTCACGTAAAATATTTTTAGACTACCTAGGCGCCGAATTCATGGGTCTTTCGGGCACTGTAGGCAATCTACTATCCTTCCTAAATATGGCCGAATTGGGTATCGGGGGGTCTATAGGTTATGTACTTTACAAGCCCTTGTTCAACAAAGATCAAGAGAGAATTAACGATATCATTTCGGTATTGGGTTACCTTTACCGTATTGTGGGTAAGATTATCTTAGCAGCAGGAATCCTACTGAGCTGCTTTCTGCCCCTTATTTTTAACGATACAACCATCCCACTATCGGTAATCTACACCCTTTATTTCTGTTTTCTATCCAGTACACTTTTTAGCTATTTTCTGAACTACCGCTATACACTTTTTGGAGCAGATCAGAAGAGCTATTTAGTAACAGCTTATTTCCAGAGTGCCAATGTGTGTAAAACATTGATTCAGCTTACGCTAGCCTATTATACCAGAAATTATTACTTATGGGCTGCCGTAGAACTTGCCTTTGGAGTGCTTTACTGCCTTATTATAAACTGGAAAACAGACCAGGTTTACCCTTGGCTCACAACCGATATTCAGCATGGAAAGCTCAAAATAAAGGAGTATGATATTATCTTAACCAAAGCCAAACAACTTTTCGTACACCGCATAGCAACTGTGGGACGCTACCAAATACTTCCCTTTCTTATTTACATATATGCCTCACTTAGCACCGTAGCCTTTTATGCCAACTACACCTTGATTGTAGACAAAGTGAATGCAATACTTAACAATGTATTAAATAGTACAGGGGCAGGAGTAGGTAATATGATAGCCGAAGGAGATACTCAAAAGATACAACAGGTCTACTGGGAGCTCACCTCGTTGCGTTATTTTCTATCTGGCATACTTGTATTTGGTTTATACAACCTATTAGAACCCTTTATTACTATTTGGTTAGGAGCCGAATACATTATGAGCAAAGAGGTACTCATACTAATTCTTATCAATCTATTTATCTTACAAGTCAGGGGTACTAACGATCAGTTTATACATGGGTATGGACTCTTTGCCGATACATGGGCACCCCTTGTTACATTGGCACTCACCGTAGGTGTAGCTATTCTAGCAGGCATGAAGTGGGGACTCCCTGGGGTTCTTGCTGGCGATGCAACAAGTGCCATACTTATAATCTATACCTGGAAACCCATCTATCTCTATCGAGATGGTTTTAAGCTACCTGTATGGAGTTACTGGATAGGTATTCTCAAACAAATGGGTACATTGATCGCAAGTTGGCTGCTGGTAGACTGGGTTGTAAATTTCATTCCATTAAATCGATACAATGGATATCTAGCATGGATTGGATTTGCTGCCTGCATCGTACCACTTTTTACAATTATATATGGTGCATTATGCTATACATTTACAAAGGGTATGAGAAACTTCGTATTGAGAATATTATCAAATAAAAGAAGTAGGAGATAACTCTTAATAAAAGAGACGTTATCACAAAGGCACTGAACCCAAAAAACTACTCCTAAAAGAAATTGTTAATAAAACACAATTAACCCTCGGAGGGGCTAAAATATAGTACAGCCTTATTCTGTTATAATCATCTAAAAACTTAACACCTTGCATCAGCTACACCACTAGATACAACAGCTACACACCTTAATATCCAGCCCGAGATAGGCTTACTATCCACTACCTAGGCAAACCGTAGAACGAAGCGCTAGCTCGCAAAAAAAATAGCGGCGGCAGTTTTATCAGGAAGGTGGTTTGTAAGATGATCATTCTAAGCGTAGTGATTTTGCCTCAGAGCTTTTGAATGAAAGGGGCAGAGCTTTCAATCCAAAGGAGCGGACGTTTCAACCCAAAGGGGCGGACGTTTCAACCCAAAGGGGCGGACGTTTCAACCCAAAGGGGCGGAGCTTTTGATTGAAAGCTCCGCCCCTTTTTTCACCCTCTCCGCTACACCCTTATCCCAGCGCTTTCTCCCCTCTCTCCAACATCCTCCCCTTTATACCCATTCTTTCTCCCAACACGCCCTCCTCCGCTCTTCGTCGCTCTCTTCGCTCTTCGTCGTCGTTTGCAAACAAAGAGGAGAAACCTCCTCTTTGTCCTAATTCTTTACCACCACCCAACGAAAAAAGAGGAGCTTTTCACCCCCTCTTTTTAGTACTACGGTACCACCTGAGACCTTACTTGGGCCAATGCCGCCCCGTCTTCCGGTAGTTATCACCCTCTTTTACAGGCAGTTTCAACTCCATCATCTTTTTTAGGTAGCGATCAATTGATGCTTTCGGTATCCCCATTTCGTGTGCCACCCGTACCCCCTCACCCAAGGTAAAGGTTGTTGCCATTTTTCGCAACACCCTCTTCATCCGCAAGATGCCACTCCCCGCTTGTACCGTACCCTTGCCGGCAGGTGCCACCGCCCAGAAGTAGAAGGGTGGTGCCTGCATCCTATTGAAGTAAGAAAATTCTACACGCGGCAGCGCGGCACTCAGCGTAGCCAGACTCCCCATGAGCAACATGTCGCGCTCCCGATTGGTGTAGGCGTAGACCAAAATGCGCTGCAAAAGGGGCGGCAGGGTGGCGAACAATTTTTCGTCGAAGTAGGGGGGGATTTTTTCGGAGGGCCTCATTTGTATCTTCCACATTTACAACCTCTTCCTCCTCTTCGGTGGCTAAATAGTGGTCTCTAGTGGTACTGTGGTACCACTTTTTCCTCCATTTGGGGCAGCTGCGCATAGTTAAAACCGGCCATCAAGCGGGTGCGAATGTCACGCTCCGTGCAGTCACTCTGGGCGTAGTTTTGCACCACCCAGGCGATGGCTGCCTCCAACTCCGCCTGCGAAAAATATTTACCTTTCAAGCGGCGGCCTAGGACCAAGAGCAGGTTGTTGCGCTGCCCCTCACTTTTTTTTATAACTTTGCACCATGTTAGTTAGTTTAGCCACCATTTTTATTACCGCTTTAGGATTAGGCTACCTCTTCCAAAAGCTAAAGCTGCCCGCCTTACTGGGCATGCTACTCACAGGTGTAGTACTGGGTCCCCACGTGGGCAATCTACTCTCACCCTCGCTACTTGCCATATCGGTCGAGTTGAGACAAATAGCACTCGTTATCATCCTTATGCGGGCAGGGTTGGCACTCAACCTAGCCGACTTGAAGCAGGTGGGCAGGCCCGCTCTATTGATGTGTTTCGTACCCGCCTGTTTTGAGATAGGGGGCATGCTGCTACTGGCCCCTCCTCTGTTGGGCATCACCCTACTCGAAGCTGCCATCTTAGGAAGCGTGGTAGCGGCTGTTTCGCCCGCCATTATCGTCCCCAAAATGCTGCACTTAATGGAGCAACAGATAGGAACCCGAAAGAGCATCCCTCAACTCATTATGGCAGCCGGATCGGTCGATGATGTATTTGTCATTGTACTCTTTACCGCTTTCACCACCCTGGGAATGGGAGGTGAAGTAACGGCAGCAAGTTTTACCGAAATACCCCTCTCTATTGCCACAGGGCTACTGCTAGGGGCTACTACGGGGTGGATCTTTGCAGGCTACTTCCGCCGTTTTCACCTACGCGATTCGGTCAAGCTACTTCTACTGGTAAGCAGCTCCTTCCTCTTTCTAGCAGCCGAAAGTGCCCTCAAAGGCCACCTTCCCCTATCGGGTCTGCTAGCGGTCATGACGCTAGGGGCTACCCTAAACCACCAATACCCACTTCTGGCCAAACGGATATCGCCCAAATTCTCCAAACTATGGATTGGTGCCGAAATTCTGCTCTTTGTACTGGTAGGGGCAACGGTCAATCTAACCTATGCTGCCCAAGCGGGTGGAGTGGCCCTACTCCTTATAGCCGGGGTACTTCTCTTTAGAATGGGAGGCGTAGGAGTAAGTCTGCTACGCACCTCACTCACCACCAAGGAGCGACTTTTCTGCATGATAGCCTACACCCCCAAAGCTACCGTACAGGCGGCCATTGGCTCCTTACCACTGGCTATGGGACTGGCCTGTGGCGATTTGGTACTAACCATAGCGGTACTCTCCATTCTGGTAGCTGCCCCCCTAGGAGCATGGGCCATTGAACGAAGCTATGGGCGGTTGCTGAATTAAAAGAGGGTATTAAACGGAATAAATTCTATAAAACTTACGAGTGAATTGTATTTATTAACACCTCATCCCCAACAAAATAGAGTTCTCGGCTGTTGTCTCTAAGTAAAGCTTACAACAAAAGTTTATTCTTTAAAATACCAAACTAATATGAAAATTGCAGCAATTAAAGGAAGAGAGATTTTAGATTCACGTGGCAACCCTACTGTAGAGGTAGAGGTGTGGCTAGAATCAGGGTATATGGGACGTGCTTCGGTGCCATCGGGAGCCTCAACAGGCGAAAACGAAGCCATCGAACTACGAGACGGTGACAAAAGCCGATACGGAGGCAAAGGAGTCCTAAAAGCCGTAGCTAATATAGAGAACATCATAGCACCTGCACTCATTGGAATGGATGTTACAGACCAACGAGGCATTGACTTAAAGATGATTCAACTGGATGGAACACCCACCAAAGCAGTGCTAGGAGCCAATGCTATACTAGGGGTATCACTAGCGGCAGCCAAAGCAGCAGCAGCCTATCTAGAGATGCCACTCTATCGCTACCTAGGGGGAACCAATGCACACGTCATGCCGGTACCAATGATGAATATCATCAACGGTGGATCGCACTCTGACGCTCCCATTGCTTTCCAAGAGTTTATGATTCGCCCCGTAGGAGCAACCTCCATCAAAGAGGCTATACGCATGGGTACAGAGGTGTTTCACGCCCTCAAAGGGGTACTTAAAAAGAGAGGACTCAGCACCGCTGTTGGCGATGAGGGAGGCTTTGCACCAACCTTAGAGGGAACCGAAGATGCCCTAAACTCTATTCTACAAGCCATCGAAGTGGCTGGATACAAACCAGTAACCGACATTACCATAGGGCTAGACTGTGCTGCCTCGGAGTTCTACAAAGAGGGTATTTACGACTACAGCAAATTTGAAGGGAGCACCGGCAAAAAGCGAACTGCAGCTCAACAAGTAGATTACCTCGAAACATTGGTCAATAACTACCCCATCGACTCCATCGAAGATGGTATGGCGGAGAATGACTGGGAAGGATGGGCCATGTTAACGGAACGATTGGCACACAAATGCCAACTCGTAGGCGATGATCTCTTTGTAACCAACGTGAAATTCTTGAAACGAGGCATTGAGGAGTTCTGTGCCAACTCCATCCTCATCAAAGTGAACCAAATTGGTACCTTGACCGAAACACTTGATGCCATTGAGCTAGCACACCGCAACGGATACACCAGCGTTACCTCACACCGCTCGGGCGAAACAGAAGATGCAACGATTGCCGACATTGCCGTAGCAACCAATAGCGGACAGATTAAAACAGGATCATTAAGCCGAAGCGACCGTATGGCTAAATACAACCAACTAATCCGCATCGAAGAGGAGTTGGGCGATAAAGCGGTCTATGGCAACTGCTAATTGATTTCATTCTATTTTATAGGCCCTCCTCGCTGCTCTCTATCTGTAAAGAGGCAGTAAGGAGGGCCTCTTTTAGCTCAATACTTTTACCTCAATGCATTAAAATTTATTCACATAAAGAGACAAGAAATTCCCCAAATGAGTTATATTTGTATCTCGTAGCTTAGTTATATGGAATTGATTAAATAGAAGCCGATGAAAATAGTCTATCTATACACCGCTCTAGTAACCGTGGGAGGGGCAGATAAAGTAATAACCCAAAAGGCCAACTACTTGGCCCAGAAGTTGGGATATGAGGTCTATATCCTTACCGACTCTCAGGAAGGAAAACCACCTGTTTTTCCACTCTCCCCCCAAGTAAAGTTGATTGATTTAAATATCAATTTCGATACCCAATATAGTAAGCCTATCTACCTACGTTTCTTCTACTACAAATACCTGATGCATAGCTACCAAAAGGAGTTAAAAAAGCAGCTAAAGAAGATAAAACCCGATATCGTAATCTCCACCCTAGGCAGGGAGATGGATTTTCTTACTTCGCTAAAGGATGGAAGCAAAAAAGTAGGCGAACTACACATTGCCAAACCCTTTATGCGCAACTTTCACCTGCTAGAGGCACGAGGAGGAGTCTATAAATGGATAGCCCAAGAGTGGCGACTCAAACAAGAAAGGAGAATAAAAGAGCTCGATGCACTGGTTCTACTCACAGAGGCCGAAAGAGAGTCCTGGAGTGAACAAAGAGGAGTAGAGGTAATTCCCAATCCACTAACCATTGTTCCACAAAAAAGCCAGAATTCAGACTCTCACTCTGTAATCAGTGTGGGCCGTTTAAGTGAGCAAAAAGGATTTGATTTACTCATCAACGCTTGGAAGCAAGTTTCTACCCTGCATCCTAATTGGAAACTACACATTTACGGAGAGGGAGCACTCCAAGAAGAGCTGCAACAACAAATAGAGCAAGCAGGATTAGTGACACAAATAGAGCTACATCCTCCAACCGCCAACTTGGCCCAGAAATATGCCAACAGTGCCTTCTACGTTATGAGTTCTCGGTTCGAAGGTTTTGGACTCGTACTCACAGAGGCCATGAGTTGTGGTATACCCTGCATCTCGTTTGACTGCCCCCACGGGCCCAAAGAGATTATTGACCACAACAAAAATGGATTACTCGTTGAACGTGGAAATATAGAGAAACTAAGCCAAGCCATCTGCTACTTGATAGAGCACCCTGAGGTGGCTCGACAGATGGGAGAAGCAGCACAACAAGCTAGCCAAAGATACAGCGAAGTATCGATTATGAATCAGTGGAATCATCTATTCCACACCCTAACAGAGCAGCAATGAGAATACTCTTTTTAGTTTACCACGGCTTCTCCCCTATTAGCGGGATTAGCAAAAAAATAGCCAGCCAGCTAAAAGGGTTAGAAGCAAATGGACACACTCTTTTTCTGGCTTCCTACGAGGTAGATGAAACCGGAGAACGAGTTTGTATCATCAACCAAGAGGTGGTAGCCCGCTACGGCAAAGGAAAATGGGGAGCCTTACGCAAACGATGCGCCTACAACCAACTCTTTGAGGCTATCCAAGAGTTACAGATAGAATTGGTCTATGCACGCTCCTTTCACAATGCCAGCCCCTTCACCATTGATTTCTTTGAGAAACTCAAGAGAGTGGGCATACCGGCCCTACTAGAGATACCCACCTATCCTTACGACCAAGAGTACGCTACCTATCCCTTGAGTAACAAAATAGACCTCTGGGTAGATAAGCTCTTCCGCAACCAACTAGCTGCGCAACTTAAAGCTATTGTAACCTTCTCGAACCACCAAACTATTTTTGGACAACAAACCATACGCATATCGAATGGGGTAGACTTTGATGCCCTTCCGCTACGCACTCCCACCCTCCATTCAGCTCGTGAAATTCACCTGCTAGGAGTAGCCGAGGTACACTACTGGCACGGTTATGACCGGCTGATTCATGGCCTAGGGCTCTATTACCAACAACCTAGTGCCTATCAAATCTATTTCCACATTGTTGGAGGAGTGGCAGATGGCGAGATGTATGGACTTCCACAAGCCCCTGGATTTGACAAGCTAATCAAAACCTACAACCTGCAAGAGCGGGTTCTTTTTCATGGACAACAAAGTGGAGAAGAGTTGAACCAGCTCTTTAACCAAGCCAGTTTTGGGATAGGTAGCCTAGGGAGACACCGTACAGGAATAACCCAAATCAAACCACTCAAAAACCGAGAGTATGCAGCAAGAGGGCTCTCCTTTATCTATTCAGAAACAGATAGTGATTTCGAAGAGATGCCCTACGTACTAAAAGCACCTGCCGATGACACAGCTATCGATATAACTCGCATAGTAGAATATCTCGAGAAAAAGGCTATCACCCCACAAGAGATTAGAGACTCTATACACCACCTATCGTGGCAAGAGCAGATGAATATAGTAACCAATCAAGCACTCAATTAAGTACCTCCAATGATACCTAAAATAATTCACCTATGCTGGCTTAGTGGGGATCCCTATCCAGCAAAAATCGAGAAATGCATCACCTCGTGGAAACAATACCTACCCGATTACGAAATCAGGTTATGGGATACCAACCGCTTTCCACTGCAAGAATCACTCTTCGTAAAACAGGCTTACGAGGCCAAAAAATATGCCTTTGCAGCCGATTATATCCGCTTCTATGCACTCTATCACGAAGGAGGTATCTACCTTGACTCGGATGTAGAGGTTCTAAAATCATTCGATGAGTTGCTACACCTTCCCTATTTTGTGGGAGCGGAGAAGGCAGGTACTATCGAGGCAGCCATAATGGGTGCAGAAAAGGGGAATGCGTGGGTAAAAAAATGCCTAGACTACTATAGAGATAGGCCCTTTATACTGCCCGATAGCTCGCTAGACATTCACAAACTGCCCGAAATTATGGTCGAAGAGTTAAGCAAAACAATGCAGTTGCGTTTCATCAAACTAGAAGAGAGCCAAAAAGAAGAGAGTTTTACCAACCCTAACGAAGTGGTGATACTACCCGATGACTACTTCTCGCCCAAACTCTTTGACAGCAGAGAGGTGATAATCACCCCGCAAACCTATGCCATACACCACTACCAAAACTCTTGGTTCTCACCCAAAGCTAAAATATACTACCGATCACGCACTTGGCTGATAAGACTCTTTGGTTACAAAGTGGTACGAACCATAGAAAAACTACTTATTCCATCAAAAAGATAATCCATGAAGCCACTCAAAATAGCTTACTGCATCCCTTCGCTCTACATCCACGGGGGTATGGAGCGGGTAGTAACCAACAAAGCCAACTACCTAGCCGAAGAAGTGGGACATGAGGTCTACATCATTATGACCGATGCAAAGGATAAAACTCCTTTCTTTCCCCTATCACCCAAGGTGCACCTCATTCAACTCGATGAGGATTTTGAGCAGTTGTGGGATAAACCTCTTCACCAAAAAATAGTGACCTACCTCAGATTAATGAGAAACTACAAAAAGAAGTTGACCCAATGTTTGCATAACATCAAGCCAGATATTACCATCTCTACCCTACGCCGAGAGATTAACTTTATAACTGGCATCAAAGATGGAAGCAAAAAGGTGGGCGAACTCCATGTAAACAGAGAGGAGTTTCGCAACCTAAATCAGGATAAAGCGGCTGGTTGGTTGAAAAAGTGGGTGCAAGCTATTTGGCAAAAAGAGTTGATTGATGCACTTAAAAAGTTAGACCACTTTGTAGTGCTCACAGAGCGAGACAAAGCCCTTTGGGGGGAGTTAAATCCCCAGAAGGTGAGTGCCATTGCTAACCCCCTCTCCTTCTATAGTAAAACCCCATCCAACTGCGAGGCAAAAACAGCTGTAGCGGTAGGTAGATTTTGCTACCAAAAAGGATTTGACCTGCTCCTTACAGCTTGGAAAGAGGTAGTAGCCAGACACCCTGACTGGGTATTGCATGTATATGGTGATAATGGCGAAAAGATAACCAACTATGTAGCGAAGTTAGGAATACAAAACAACTGCCAACTCTATCCTGTTACACCACACGTAGAGCAGGAGTTGGTAAAACATAGCATCTTTGTGCTCAGTTCGCGATTTGAGGGATTTGGCATGGTAACCTGCGAGGCAATGGCCTGCGGAGTACCTCCAGTAGCATTTAATTGCCACTACGGACCGGCAGAAATTATTCGCCACAACCAAGATGGTTTGCTAGTAGAGGCTGGTAACCCAACAAAACTAGCCGAAGGAATCAATCAATTAATCGAAAATGACGCCCTTCGCCAATCACTAGG
Source organism: Phocaeicola sp. (assembly GCA_051648565.1). GTDB lineage: Bacteria > Bacteroidota > Bacteroidia > Bacteroidales > Bacteroidaceae > Phocaeicola. The sequence continues at coordinate 65,573 of JBOFFJ010000010.1, forward strand.
GAGAAATGCCTACCAAAACATAACACGCTACCATATAAGTACCATCGGAAAAGAGTGGAATGAGCTATTCCAGAAATTAGTTGCCTATCAATCCACCAAAGAAGCATGAAAATAGTCTACTTACATCACTCCCTATCAGTAGTAGGAGGATTGGAGCGTGTATGGGCCGATAAGATGAACTACCTTGCCAACCATTCACACCATGAAATTTATCTCATCACCTGCGATCAGAATGGAGATAAGTTCTCCTATCCCTTATCAGATAAAATCATCCACATTGATTTAGAGTGTATCCGCTACCACTCCATCTATCACGTACCCTACCCCCAAAGGCTTTGGGCCATTCATAAGCAGGAACAAGATTACAGAAAGAGACTCATAATCGAGCTAACTAGAATAGAGCCCACTATTCTAATAGCAAACACCTCCTTTCTTCCTACCGTAATAGCCCGTTTACCCTTTAAAGGAATAAAGATACTGGAATCGCACATAGCACTCCCCTTTATACTAAAAGCGGGAGAGAAGCACCGAAACATGAACAAACTAGCTTACTTAGCTAAAACTGTTTATGACTACTTTTTTTTGCAACAAGTCAAAAAATACGATGCAGTGGTGGTACTTACAGAAGCTGATGTAACAGCATGGAAACCATACAAAAAGGCTATACTCCTACCCAATCCGCTTACACACTACCCCCAAGGGGTAGATACAACAAGACCAAAAAGAGAAAACATAGTGGCAGTAGGAAGACTCTATGGACAAAAAGGATTTGACCTACTCATACAGGCTTGGGCCAAACTAGCCCACAAATACCCCCAATGGAGGGTAACCATCTATGGGGATGGAAATGAACGAAATCAACTGGAGAGGATGGTAAAAGAGTATGACCTAGAGAAGTCACTTTACCTCTACCCTTCCACAACTAAAATTTACGAAAAATACCAAGAGAGTGAATTCCTAGTAGTAAGCTCGCGTGCCGAAGGGTTTGGACTGGTGCTCATTGAAGCAATGGCGTGTGGCATACCGTGCGTATCGTTTGATTGCCCCAGTGGTCCGAGTGAGATTATCACGAATGGAGAAGATGGATGGCTAGTAGAGAATGGTAATATAGATGCCTTAGCCCAGCAGATAGAATGGATAATTACACACAGAGAGGAGCGCAAAGAGATGGGAAGAAAAGCACGCAAAAATGCCAAACGGTATGAGTTGAATAGCATCATGCCCAAATGGATAGAACTATTTAAAGAATTAACCCAACAAAAAAAGAATAAGAGATGAGTTGGTACAAAAAATATAGAACCGTTTACGAGAAGCCCTTCAGCCAGGCCTCACCAACAGTTATAGCAGAGGTAAAAGAGAAGCTGGCCGCCCTACAGAGCAGTGAACCGCTAGTTACCCTGTCAGTGATAGGGTATAACGAAGAGAGACACCTACTAGCCTGCTTGTGGTCGCTCAGCGAAATGCGTTGCCACTTCCCCATAGAGATTATTGGCGTAGACAATGACTCGACAGATGCAACAGCAGCCATTTTTAAAGCAGTAGGGCTACCCTACTATACCGAATACCAACACAGTTGTGGACACGCACGCAGTTGTGGCTTGCACCAAGCCAAGGGGAAATACCATCTTAACATAGATGCCGATACGCTCTATCCTCCTCACTATGTAGAGAAGATGGTAAAGGTACTCAGCCAGAAGGGGGTGGTAGCTGTATCCTCTCTCTGGAGCTATATGCCCGATAAAGAGCACAGCTGGTTGGGGTTAAAATTGTATGAATTTACACGCGACTGTTACCTCTTTGCCCTCTCGTTCAAGCGACCCGAACTTAGTGTACGCGGATTGGTTTTTGGCTACCACACAGAGTTGGCTAAAAAAATTGGTATACGCACACATATTATTCGGGGAGAAGATGGAGCACTTGCGTCAGAGTTAAAAATCTATGGCAAAATAGCCTTCATCAGAGACCTTAAAGCCAGAGCTGTAACAGGTTATGGCACTGTAGCACAAGATGGTTCTTTCTTTAAAAGTTTCAAAAACAGAGTTGTCAAAGTATTCAAAGAACGGAAGAATTTAGTAACTTCGCAAGAGGTATACATAGACGAAGAGTCCAACCTAGTGAAACCCAAAGAAGAGCAATGAGAGTATTACAAGTTATCAGGCAGGGAGAGATAGGCGGAGGAGAGTCGCACTTGATGGATTTGGTATCAGGGTTTGACCAATGCCAAATTGAATCGGTGGTGCTGGCTTTCTCGGATGGCCCCATGATGGACCATTTTAGAGAGCGGGGAATTACCTGCTATGTGCTAGAGTCAAAGCGGAAGTGGGACCTCCCTATGCAAGGAAAAATCAGCCAAATACTACAACAGGAGCAGATTGACTTGATCCATGCACACGGCACACGGGCAGCGCTCAACATGCTATGGAGTGCTGCTAGAAGCAAAACACCCTTGATTTATACAGTCCATGGATGGAGCTTTCACACAGATCAGAGCCACTTGGCTCATAGCTGTAGGGTGCTCTGCGAAAAACTGATTTGCCAAGTGAGTAAGCAGGTTATCTGTGTATCAGAGAGTAATCGCCTAGCAGGTGTAGAACAGGGCATTAAGCTAACAACCAACTGCAAGGTAATCGAGAATGGGATAAACCTAAAGCGTTTTGACCCCAACCACACCATCAGTCAGTTACGAGAGGAGCTACAAATAGAGTCAACAGCCTTTTTGGTGGGCTTTATAGGAAGGGTGACGGCACAAAAATCACCCCTTGACTTTGTAAAAAGTATTCAATTGGCTCATCAACAACAGCCCACCATTAAAGGGTTACTGGTAGGTGAAGGAGAGTTGCTGGAGGAGGTGATAGCATATAGTAAGAGAGAAAAGTTGGAAAATTGCATCTATTTGAGTAACTTTCGGAAAGATATACCCCAGGTGCTTCAAGCCATTGATCTCTTCTGCCTGCCCTCTCTCTGGGAGGGACTCTCCATAGCACTCTTGGAGGCAATGGCCATGAAGAAAACGGTGGTGGTGACGCCTACCGATGGAACACGTGAAATAATAGAGGATCATACCAATGGGGTGATTGTTCCCTTTAATAGCCCTGAACGATTAGCGGAAGCCTACCTTGAATTAGAACGGGAGGAGACCTTACGCCATAGCTGTGGCGAACAAGCCTACCAAACAGTCAAAGAGCGGTTCAATGCCCAGCGGGTATCGCAAGAGGTAACAAACCTCTATAAAACAATAAATAACAGACCAAATTAAAGCGCATGAGTGGATTAGAGATTCTTTTTTGGAGTTGCCTAGCACTGGTAGTTTACACCTACCTAGGGTATGGTGCCCTGCTGTGGCTACTCGTAAAGGTAAGAAATAGGGTGAAACCGAGAAGGAAATTTGCTAAACAAGCAGCCAACTACCCAGAGGTGACACTCTTTATTACGGCATTTAACGAGGAGGCTGTGGTACAAGAGAAGATGAAGAACTGCCAGACACTGAACTACCCCAAGGAGAAGCTAAGAATAGTGTGGGTGACCGATGGAAGCAACGACAACACCAACCAGCTGCTGAAGAAATACCCCGATGTAAAGGTGCTATATACTCCCGAACGAAAAGGGAAGACAGCAGCCATGAATAGAGGGATGGCCTTTGTAAAGAGCCCCTTGGTGGTATTTACCGATGCCAATACGGCCCTCAACCCAGCTGCCATTGACGAGATAGTACACTGCTTTGAGAACAAAAAGGTGGGGTGTGTAGCGGGTGAGAAAAGAATTGAGATGGAGAAAAAGGAGCAAGCAGCTTCGGGCGGAGAAGGGATCTACTGGAAGTACGAATCGTTCTTGAAAAAGTTGGATTCCGATCTCTATTCGACAACGGGGGCAGCTGGCGAACTTTTTGCCATCCGTACAGCACTCTTTGAAGAGATGCCCGATGATACACTGCTCGATGACTTTGTGCTATCCATGCACATTGTACAGAAAGGGTACCGCATAGCCTATTGCCACAAAGCCTATGCAGTAGAACGGGGGTCGGCCAGTATGGAGGAGGAGAAGAAAAGAAAGGTACGCATAGCGGCAGGGGGATTGCAATCCATCTATCGACTACGTGGACTGCTGAATCCATTTAAATATGGTATTTTTACTTTCCAATACCTATCACACCGGGTGCTTAGGTGGTCTGTTACTCCCTTTGCACTCTTCTTGCTGTTGCCCATCAATCTCCTATTGTTGCAAACGATTCAAGAGAATTGGCTCTATACAACGCTTTTCCTATTGCAGCTACTCTTTTACGGTAGCAGCCTCTATGGATCTTACTTGGCACAGAGGGGGAGAAACCACAGGCTACTCTACATACCTTACTACTTTCTATTTATGAACACGAATGTACTAAAAGGGGTAAATTACCTCAACAAGAAACGTGATGGCACCTGGGAGAAGGCCAAAAGAGCCTAAAGAGAGTTCCAACCTATGCAAAAACAACCATCCCTGCTACTTTACAAAGAGAGTAGCAGGGATGGTTGGTAAAAGGAGGTACCAATAACCTTGAAAATAGAGAGTCTATCCTAGATAGTTCTTAATCATCTCACGCAATTTGGGAGTCATAATGGGTTTTGACATGTAGTTGTTACAACCTGCCTCGTAGGCTTTCTCACGATCGCTATCGTAAGCATTGGCTGTTAGGGCTACAATGGTAATCTCTTTATCAAACTCACGAATGGCTTTCGTGGCATCCAATCCATTCATTAAAGGCATCTTAATGTCCATCAATATGAGATCGGGCTTGTGTTCTTTGTGCATCTCTACGGCCTCTTGACCATTAAAGGCACGAATTACCTCGTATTCTTTTCGTAAAATGATAGAAAGCAATAGAAAATTGCTATCTGTATCTTCGGCTATCAATATTTTCTTCATTGTCAACTCTTTTTGTATTTGATTCTCTTACTTGCAAATTTACAATATTATATGAAAAAACCCAATTTTTTTTATATATTTGCTCAAAAAAACAGACAATGGGAAAACTAGCTATCTACCGATTCACCTATTTCTTATCGATACTCTTTACCCTACTTATGTTGGGTATCTCTATATACGCTTTCTTTGCCGGTAAAATAGATCCTGCTCAAAATATCTATGCAGCCTACATTGCTTTCTTAAAACCAGTTTTCTGCCTCATCAATGGGGTGCTACTACTCTACTGGCTAATCCGTCGACGCATCTGGATGGTTGTAGCCCTACTGGCATTGGCGGTAAACTACGACTACCTATCGGCTATGTACCAGGTGTACAACCGAACCAAATATGCCAACGAAACCACACTGAGTGTGATGACCTACAATGTGAAGTCGTTTGGAGGGGAGATTACGGGCTATTCGGCCAAGGAGTTTTTCGAGATAATCAAAGAGAAATCCATTGATGTAATCTGCTTTCAAGAGTATGGAGCGAGCGGCGATTTTACCGAAAGGGATCTCTACAACCTGTATAGCAGCTACTTCCCCTACTCTTTTATTCCAGAGAATCAGAGCAATGCCATCTACAGCCGATTCCCCATTAAACAGAACCAATCGATTTCATTTCAAGAGAGTAACAACCACGCTATTTGGGCCGATATTGAGGTGGATAGGGCTACGGTGAGGGTGATCAATGTACACATGCAAACCACCAGTTTTGACCGTATGCGGGGCAAATTATCAAAAGCCAGAGTCAACGTGGGGCACGAGAGCCAAGAAGGGATTGTAAGCTCCTATTTGGAGCAGGGCATCAAAGAGAATCTACTCAAGCGGGCCAGCCAAGCACAAATTATAGAGGATTTGGTGGATGCTACCAACCACTCGGTAGTACTGTGTGGCGACTTTAACGACTCGCCTGGAACCTATACCTACGAAACACTTAAGGGAGGTCTGAAGGATGGATTTAAAACAGCGGGAGTAGGTTATGCATCGACTTACCGCCACCTGTACAACCTACTCCGTATTGACTATCTGTTTCACTCACCCGATTTAATGGGCATTCGATATGAGGTGATTCCATACGAAATGAGTGACCATAACCCGGTATACTTACTGGTGAGCCTATAATAAAACAGGCTCCTAACAGATTGAACTAAACAAGGGAAATGGAGAAGTAAAAGGTAGAACCTACCCCCTCTTGCGACTCTAACCACAAACGACCTCCATTCTTGATGGCAAAGTCTTGACAGAGAAGCAGCCCTAAGCCAGAGCCCTCTTCGTTATTGGTGCCATACTTGCTAAAATGGCTATCGGCATGAAAGAGTTTTTGTTGATCTTCGAGGCTTATTCCTTTTCCACAATCCTTTATACTCACCACAGCCTCTTGCCCAACCACCTCTACGCCAACTACAATCTCGGAGTTGGTGTAACTAAACTTGATGGCATTGCTCAAGAGGTTGCGGGTAATGGTTTTAACCATATCGATATCGGCATTGACCTCTATGGGGGCGTGGTGATCGAGGGTTATTTTAATATGTTTGGTCTCGGCTAGAAGTTCAAAAATCTGAATAACACCAGCTATGTTGCTTACCAGATCAAACGTTTGCTTAACCACCATGTCTTTGCCAACTTGGTTCTTGGTCCACTTCAACAAATTGTCTAACAAAGAGTATACCTCTTCGGAGCTTTGGTTAATCATGGTCAACATTTGATACATATCTTTACCAATAGACTCTTCGGGAATACTTATAGCAAGCATATTGAGAACCATTTTGATAGAGGCCATGGGCGAACGCAAATCATGCGCTATCACAGAATATAGCTTATCGCGCCCCTGTATGGTGCTCCGCAACTCTTCGGTTTGTTGAAGAATAAGGCGCTTGGCGGCAATCAGTGATATTTGGTGCGAAACACGTATCACGAGCTCCTCTTTGTTGAAGGGTTTGGATATAAAATCATTTCCTCCTACCTGAAACCCTTTCACCACATCACTCGTAGCATTAAGGGCAGTTAAGAAGATAATGGGGATATAATCAAGTTCGGGGTTGCTCTTTAACTGCTCGGCCACTTCATACCCAGTCAGTCCAGGCATCATCACATCGAGCAAAATTAAATCGGGTTTAACCGAAGCAGCTACCGCTAACGCCTCGTTTCCATCACTGGCTGTTACTACGTTAAAATTCTGTTTGGTCAATAGAATCTTAACCAATAGTACATTGGCCATTACATCGTCTACTACCAGAATGGTATATTCGGAGTTCTTTATCTCTACATTTACGTTAGCTGCCATCATTCTTCTAATTAAATTACAATACTGTCTGGAAATATGCAATCACCTTCTTTAAACCATCCTCTAACGAAACGGTTGGGTTCCAATCTAATTGCGCTTGGGCTAGTGTGATATCGGGCTTACGCTGCTTGGGATCATCATGCGGCAAGGGGCGATAGATTATTTTTGAGCTACTACCCGTTAGCTGTAAAACCAATTGTGCCAACTCCAGCATGGAGAATTCACGCGGGTTTCCAATATTAACGGGACCCATAAAATCGTTGTTGGTACGCATCATGCGAATCATCGCCTCCACCAAATCGTCTACATACTGAAAGCTACGCGTTTGGTTACCGGTTCCGTAAATGGTAATATCTTCGCCCTTTAAGGCCTGCACTACGAAGTTGGAGATAACTCTACCATCCTCTTTCTGCATGCGGGTGCCATAGGTGTTAAAGATGCGAATGATTTTAACAGCTACTTGGTGTTGTCGGTAGTAATCTACACAGAGGGTTTCGGCAGCCCGTTTTCCTTCGTCGTAGCAAGAGCGAATGCCTACGGGGTTTACATTGCCCCAATCGCTCTCTACTTGCGGATGGGTTAAGGGATCGCCATATACTTCGCTAGTAGAGGCTTGTAGTATGCGGGCATTACACCGCTTGGCCAACCCCAACATGTGGTAAGTCCCAAAAAAGGAGGTCTTGAGGGTATTAATGGGATCGAACTGGTAATGAATGGGCGAAGCTGGACAAGCCAAATTATAGATTTCATCGACAGCAGTCCAAAAGGGATTGATTACATCGTGCTGAATCAGTTCAAAATGGGGATTGCCTACTAGGTGTGCCACATTCTCTCGTCTGCCGGTAAAGAAATTATCTAAACAGATTACATAGTTGCCCTCTGCAAGTAAACGGGTGCACAAATGAGAGCCTATAAATCCTGCCCCACCACTCACTAAAACTCTCTTCATCTCGTCATGTTTTATATAAAAAATTGCGTTGTGATACCTATTATTCTAAATTTAAGAATAAATATCAAGCAAAAATAAACTTTCCATTTAAACTACGCAAACTTTAAACAAATTATAATTTTAACCTCATAATACAAAAATGAAGAAATTAGGTGGAATTATTTTGCAGAGGGTATTACCTTTGTAACATAGAAACTTACTACAAACAGTGGCAGGTGCCATTGGTCATTGAACAAATTAATCATGAAAAAATACATCTCTATATTGACCATTGCTGGATCGGACAGTGGTGGAGGGGCTGGTATACAAGCCGATCTGAAAACCATTGCAGCACTAGGGGCTTACGGCACCACGGCTATCACAGCGCTTACGGCACAAAATACCACGGGGGTAAAAGCCATCTACCCCATTCCGGCTAACTTCTTAACAGCACAGATAGAGGCGGTTATGGAGGATATAGCACCCGGTGGAATTAAAATCGGGATGATTAATGACACGGAGATTGTCAGAGCCATTGCAGAGGCGATTGATAGATATGCTCCACCGGTAGTGGTATTCGACCCGGTGATGGTTTCTACCAGTGGACACCGATTGGTGGAGGAGGCAGCTATTAAGGTGCTTCGACAGGAGTTGATACCGCGATGCACACTCATTACACCCAACTTAAAAGAGGCGGAGGTGCTGCTGGGCAGGGAGGTGGTAACCATTGAGGAGATGAAGGTGGCAGCAGCTCAATTGGCCCAAAGCACACACACCGCTGTACTCATTAAGGGGGGACACCTAGCGGGAGGAAACATGTGTGATGTATTACAACTGCTTGACAAAAAGGAGCCAATCCTCTTTGAAACACCACAGATTGAGAGTCAAAACACACACGGTACGGGATGTACCCTATCGGCCGCTATTACCACCTACCTAACCATGGGGCAAACCATACCCGAAGCGGTAGAAGGGGCCAAAAGATTTGTAACAGCCGGTATTGAGGCGGGAAAGGATATCACAACAGGAGAGGGACACGGCCCCCTAAATCACTCATACAGTCCTATCCCCATGATAGTTAAAGAGGTATAAGGAAGATTCGAAAGAATTCCTTATCTTTGTACCGATTTTATAAACCAATAAAAAGGAATAGAAAAGATGAAAGCATTTGTATTTCCCGGACAGGGAGCACAATTCGTAGGAATGGGAAAAGATTTGTACGAACAATCGGCTTTGGCTAAAGAACTATTTGAAAAAGCAAATACTATTTTAGGATACCGCATTACAGACATCATGTTTGAAGGAACAGACGAAGATTTACGCCAAACAAAGGTTACACAACCTGCGGTATTTCTTCACTCAGTGATATCGGCACTCTGCATGGGCGAGGCATTCCAACCCGAAATGACAGCAGGTCACTCACTCGGTGAATTCTCGGCGCTAGTAGCAGCGGGAGCACTTTCGTTCGAAGATGGATTGAAACTGGTTTACGCACGTGCAATGGCGATGCAAAAGGCATGTGAGGCTACCCCATCAACCATGGCTGCTATCTTAGGATTGGGCGATGAGCAGGTGGAAGAGATCTGTAAAGCGATCCAGCTAGAGGGACACGTAGTGGTTCCAGCCAACTTTAACTGCCCCGGACAAATCGTTATTTCGGGTAGCGTAGAGGGCATTAACTTGGCGTGTGAGCGCATGAAAGCGGCAGGTGCTAAACGTGCATTGCCCTTGAAAGTAGGGGGTGCGTTCCACTCACCACTCATGGATCCTGCCAAGGTTGAGTTGGAAGCGGCTATTCACGCAACAACTTTCCATACGCCTAAGTGCCCTATCTACCAAAATGTAGATGCACTTCCTTACACCGATGCAGCGCAAATCAAAGCCAACTTGGTGGCACAACTAACCGCTTCGGTTCGTTGGACACAAACCGTAAAGAACATGGTGGCTGATGGGGCTGCCGACTTTACAGAGTGTGGACCGGGTGCAGTGCTTCAAGGATTGATTAAGAAGATTGAGAGTGGCGTTACAGCTCACGGTATTGTATAAGAGTGATACCATAGGCTAGAGCTACCTAAGCACTCCTTCAAAGAGTATCTTAAGACCTGCTTAAGAAGCCCCCCGTGAGAGCCAAAGGAGCACTCAAGGGAGCCTAAATTACTTTTACCCAAACTGCCCCTGTTGCAAATTAATGCAGCAGGGGCAGTTCTATTTATAAAGAAACAGGCCACTTCTTCTCCCACCTACTACCTATCTACCCAATCTATCCCCCTCTCTAAAATAATCCGAAGAAAAACAATCCATCTCCTCTCCCACCTACTACCTATCCACCCAATCTATCCACCTTGCTAAAAAACAATCCGAACAAAACAATCCATCTCCTCTCCCACCTACTACCTATCCACCCAATCTATCCACCTCGCTAAAAAACAATCCGAAGAAAAACAATCCACTATTGCTAGACTTTGGAAGGAAATAAGTAAACACAGGAAGCAACAAAACAGAAGAAAAAGAACCCCAAAAGTGCTAAAACCAAAAAGCTATTTTTATATTTGCGCTCTATAATCATTCTGTTACACACGATCAATAAACGATGAATAGACTCCAATATAAGATAGGATACGCCCTGAGTGGCGGTTTCGTAAAAGGTTTTGCCCACCTAGGCATCATGCAAGCGCTGCACGAATATGGCATCCACCCCGAGGTACTATCGGGAGTGAGTGCAGGGGCAGTTGCAGCAGTGCTCTATGCCGATGGCAAGGAGCCTTATCAAATCATGGAACTTTTTCAAGATACCAAATTTCAGCAGTTTACGAAAGTATCCATCAGCAGGCAAAGCTTACTGAGATTTGACGGATTTATCGAATTCTTAAAAAAGAATCTGAAAGCCAAACAATTAGAGGAGCTACTGATTCCCACCCTTATCACAGCTACCGATTTGGATCATGGAAAGATTGTTACCTTCGACAGGGGCGAAATTACAGAGCGGGTAGCAGCATCGTGTTGCCTTCCTATTCTATTCCCACCACAAAATATAGCAGGCACCAACTACGTAGATGGAGGGGTATTGATGAATTTACCTGTTGCACCCATCCGCCACCTGTGCGAAAAGGTGATTGCACTCGATGTGGTTCCTTTTCATGCAGATACCTACAAGATGAACATGGCCAATATTGCGCTTCGCACCTTCTACTTCACCTTTCAAGCCAACTCACACCCCCAGAGAGCCTTGGCCGACCTGCTGATAGAGCCTTACGAATTAAACACCTATGGCTACATTGAGTTAGAGAAGGGAAAAGAGATTTTTGAACAGGGCTATCAGGCAGCCCAAAAAACAATCACCGCATTGGAGCAAGAGCAGATCAAAGGATACATCGGTAGGTAATACAACCAACCTTCCGATAGATAAAATCAAATGGAGTTAGAGAAGTAGGAATGAATCCCTATACCAGTAGTACTACCAACCACTTGATAGATGAATTCAAATGGGCTTTGAGTAGACCACAAAGCCGATCTTTTGAGAGAATTGGACAACTATTTCAAAGGAAAGGATTGTCCCAATTATTTCACAAAGCGCACACATTGGAGAAGAGTCAGCCAGTACTGCAAACCATGATATATTCTTTTTGTTGCACAACAACCCAAAACGAACAAACTGGATAAGAGTTAGTTAGTAGAGGTAAACCCGAATGACTTCCTCAGGAAACCCTTAAAATGAAATTGAAATGAAAAAAGAGAGTAAAATAGTAATCTACCAAGTGCTACCTAGGCTATTTGGAAACAATAATCCCACCCGAAAAGAGGGTGGAACCATCGAAGAGAATGGATGTGGAAAGATGGAACACTTTACCACTCACGCTTTGCAAGAGATTAAGAAACTAGGAGCCACACACATCTGGTACACGGGGCTCATTGAGCATGCTACCTGCACCAGCTATGCTACTCAGGGCATTCCAGATGACCACCCAGCCATTGTTAAAGGAGTGGCTGGATCGCCATACGCCATCAAGGATTACTACAATATTGATCCCGACCTAGCTATCCATGCAGCCAACCGCATGGAGGAGTTCGAAGCGCTGGTAGAGCGGAGCCACCAAACGGGATTGGAGGTGATTATGGACTTTATACCCAACCATGTGGCACGCCAATACAACGGTTTGTCTCGTCCCGAGGGGGTTCAAAACTTAGGCGAGAGGGATGAAACCAACCATGCATTCAATCCACAAAACAACTTTTACTACATTCCGCAAACAACCCTAGGGGGGGAGATCGACCTGCAAAAGGGGGCTACAGCAGCCTACTGCGAATATCCTGCCAAGGCTACAGGCAACGACCGATTTGATGCCTACCCCCAACAACATGATTGGTACGAAACAATCAAACTCAATTATGGCGTAGATTATGTAGGGGGAGGAAGCAGCTATTTTGATCCTATTCCCAATACTTGGTGCAAGATGCGCGACATTTTATGCTTCTGGGCGGCAAAGGGAATTGATGGATTTAGGTGTGACATGGCCGAGATGGTACCGGTTGCATTTTGGGCATGGGCCATACCGCAAGTAAAAGAGCACTACCCCAACCTACTCTTTATAGCCGAGGTATACAATCCCAATCAATATAGAGCCTACCTCTTTGACGGAAAATTTGACTACCTATACGATAAAGTGGGACTCTACGATACGCTGCGGGCCATCACACGCATAGAGGGTACAGCAACCTCCATACCCCACAATTGGCAAAACCTAGCGGGCATTGAGCAGAAGATGCTCAACTTTTTAGAGAACCACGACGAACAGCGCATTGCCTCCGATTTCTTTGCTGGAGAGGGTCATAAAGGGGTGCCGGCCATGATTGTTACCGCCTGTATGAATACCAACCCGGTAATGATTTACTGCGGACAGGAGTTGGGCGAAGCAGGGATGGATAAAGAGGGATTTAGTGGCAAGGATGGACGAACCACCATCTTTGATTACTGGTGTGTAGATTCAATCAATCGATGGGTAAACCAAGGAGCGTGCGACGAGAGCCAGTTAACGGAGCAGGAGAAAGAGTTGCGACACTTTTACACCACGCTACTTAACCTATGCAACAGCGAAACAGCCATCTGTCAAGGAGAGTTCTTTGACTTAACCTATGCCAACTTAGAGGGAAGTGACTTTAACAAGCACAGGCATTACGCTTTTCTACGCAAGTTCCAACAAGAGTTGCTCTTGGTGGTGGTGAACTTTGATGGGGAGGATACAAAGACGGGGGTAAACATTCCGCTACATGCCTTTGAATACCTCAACATCCCTGCACAAGAGGGATACGAAGCAGTAGAATTGCTCACGGGAGAGAAGGAGCTGTTAACCCTATTACCCAACCAGCCCCTCTGGTTGGAACTAAAAGGGTATAACGGAAAGATCTTGAAGTTTACGTGGTAATCTTCTTCTTATACGAATCAATAGAACAAGTCTATCATCACCTAGCTCCTAGAGGAGGTCATACAGAAGTCAACATCCTTTAGAGTAATAGATAACGAAAGCAGAAATCGATCAAAAGAGAAGAGTTAGAGGGAAATGGCTAGAAGAATTAAAAAGAGGCTGATTACTATAGCAGTCAATCACTGAAACAACATTAATAGCAAGTCGTTAGACAAATGGGAAGTTTATATTATAGAACGAAACTAAAAGAAATCGATCAACCTATTTTTGTTTTATTTTGAACCGTAACGTAGTGCCCCTCGAAAGTTTGATAAAGAACTTTCGGGGGGCACTGCTTAGTTATTTTCTTTTTTCCTCTGTCAAGAGGGTTCTTTCATAGAGGGCTATAAAAAGAGAAAAAGAAGAGTCTACTTCTTGGTAAAACCAATCTTTAGATTGAGTTTGAAGTAGTAAATTCCGTTCTCACGCTCTAGGTATCCATATTTATCCTTCTCGGTCGAGCTCTTCTCAAAACGAGTATTGTGGAATAAGAAATCTTCGAATACCTGCTTATCTAGTTTAGAGTAGCACAATACCTCTCCTTTACCATCTACCAACAAGAAACCTGCAACGGCAGAGTCGGTACCATTATACAACTTAGCCGAACGCATACCCAGTGCCAAAGCCATCAAGAATTGCTTCATCTTGTACTCATAGTAGTGGTGCTTATTAATCAACTCATCCTTAATCTTTAAAGGATTCATCTCCTTGATAGCTGCAGTCAGTTCACTCACCTTGGTAATTCCATCCAAGTGCATCAAGCGCAACATCTCGGCTAGCATGCGGGGGAAGTGAAGATCAATCATGCACAAGTTGCTACGAAATACTTTATCGGCCACATCGTTGTACTTCAACACCCCACTTAAACTCTCAATTAAAAGCATGCGGGTAGCTACCTCATCCTCGGCACCAGCTGCATTGACGTTGTTCACAGTAGGATTAGAGAACTTCACACCCGTCTGCTCAAACTTTAAGTTAGCCGTACGTCCACCATCCAACAGAGCAGGCATACGTGCCATTTTAGAACGAATAGAGAAGCCTACCAAAGGAGCATCCACATGGTAAAAGGCAATGTGTAAATCGGTTCTATCCGCTGTTTTAGCCTCTAAATCGAAAATGGATACTTGGTCAAGGAACTCCTCAACGCCATCGGGCGAAGCCACCTCCTCTTCGGTCGACTCATTGATAGCAGCCAGAATAGCCTGTGCCATCTGCCCTATTACACTACGCTCCATGCGCAAATCTACCTTCTCGCCCGAAATATGTATTGTATCCGCTTCGATGATGTACTGACGAGTACCATCGTGCTCTTCGCGCTGTATACGAGCGATGGGGTAACGCTTTGTATCATCCGCTTTGCGGTTTGCTGTTCCTCCTACTACATACCCCTCTGCCAATAATTTCAGAAAGGTATAGAGTTCACTCCACTCTTTTTTTGATGCCTCAAATGCCATATCTATATCTATTTAAGGTGCAAAGGTAATGTTTACTCGCTAGTTATTAGGCATCGGGCTAGAACAAATTCAACCAGTAAAGAGAAAATAATCGTCCAAAAAGCAAAAAAGAGTTCACAAAGCAGTCAATCCAATTTAAAGATGTTAAATAACACCCTATTCGACCTTTTATTATCCAGATTATTTGCTAACACCGAAAAAACCCGTACCTTTGTAGTGTGTTTTTCATAGTATTAGATTTAAGGTTAACAAAGGTTGGAGCAAAGCGTTGCTCCTTTTTTTTTGCCCATACCTGAAGTACCCCTTATAGCAGTACGCTTGCTTGATTAAACCATTTATCCTGAAAAGGGGTTGCAGTAGAGCAGAAGTTCTACAAAGAAATGCACCGAAATAGAACATCGTCCCCTTTCTGTATGTAGATATGTAACAAGAGAAAAACAACGTCATTAATAAACCAGGTAACCACCAAATTAAAGTATCTACCTGAATTAAAATGAGATACAACGACTAATCAACTAGCTTTTATCCCCATGCTACACCCTTTTACCACCTCCATTGATACGCTAGAACTTCCCCAAACATTTGTAAACCCTTTTTGTGACTCCCCTCACCCCATCTGCCAGTTAGCTGCCCAAGAGGTAGAGAACTACCTAAGGCAACAAACGGCTTGGCACGAAGAGCTCAACAAAGGCAAAATGCTGGGTGTACTGGTGGTACGCAGCGCAGCGGGCGAAATCGGCTTTCTAGCTGCCTTCTCAGGATTATTGGCAGGCAAAAATCGCCACCCCTACTTTGTACCTCCTGTATACGATTTCTTGCAACCCAATCACTACTTCCAACAAGAGGTGGCCCAAATATCGGCCATCAACGAGCGGGTAGATCAATTGGAAAAAGAGATTGATGTAGAAGAGCTAAAACAGTTGGCAAAACAGCGAGAAGAGGAGCAGCTGCAAGAGCTGGCCAGCGCCAAAGCTATCTTAAAAGAGCAGAAACGAGCACGCAACACCCTACGCAAGAGTAGCTTACTCACCCCAGCAGAGGAGGAGCAGTTAGTGGCCGAAAGTCAGCGACAAAAAGGAATTTTCACTCGCTTAGAGCGGGCCATTAAGGAGCAGGTTGTAGCAATAAAAGCGGAACTGGAGCAAAGCATTCACCCCATTGAGTCACTCAAACAGGAGCGAAAAAAAAGATCAGCAGCGCTTCAAGAGTATCTATTTAACTCATTTACCTTTCTCAACAAAGCTGGAGAAGAGAAGGCACTCTCCACTATTTTTCAAGAGTCACCCCTCAAGACTCCACCGGCAGGGGCAGGTGAATGTGCTGGCCCTAAGTTGTTGCAATATGCCTACCTCCATCAACTAGATCCGGTGGCACTAGCCGAATTCTGGTGGGGAGAGTCGCCCAAGCAGGAGATTCGTCACCACGGCTACTTCTACCCTCCTTGCAAAGGAAAGTGCGAGCCCATCTTTGGACACATGTTACAAGGGTGGGAACTAGCGGGCGAAACAGGGCCCCAACAGGTGGCAACCATTCCGCTTACCGTACTCTACGAAGACGAGGAGATAGTAGCTGTAAACAAACCAGCAGGCATGTTATCGGTTCCTGGCAAGGAGCCTGGTTACTCCGTCTACCAATGGATGAAGGATCACTATCCACAAGCCACTGGCCCACTCATTATTCACCGGCTCGACATGGCCACCTCGGGCATTCTGCTACTGGCAAAGAACAAAGATATACACAAATCCTTGCAAGAACTATTTGCCACCCGCACCATCAAGAAGCGCTATGTAGCACTTCTAGAGGGTTATTTGGTAGAATCGGGTTGTCCCATAAGTGGCGAAATAGCCCTTCCTCTATCGATGAACATTCTGGATAGACCCCGCCAAATGGTGGACGAGATAGCTGGCAAACCAGCCCTAACGCATTACCAATTGATGGGAAGCGAAGAGCGAATCATACCAGGCAAAGAGCCAAACATAGCGGTAACCCGCGTACAACTCTATCCACACACAGGACGCACCCATCAACTGCGCATCCATTCGGCACATGCCCAAGGGCTAAATAGCCCCATTCTAGGCGATGCACTTTATGGGAAGGTGGCAGATAGGCTCTACCTGCATGCCGAGCAGTTGGAATTTACTCATCCCACAACGGGTGAGAAAATGACCATTGTAGCCCCAGCTGACTTTTAACTACTCTTTTTTACGGAATTGGTAAAGAGCTACCAAACTAGATAATCCATAAACAAGGCTACTTACTCCTAATATAGTAAAAGGTAGCGTAGCTGCCTCAAAAGGATTTACCAACACCAAGATGCCAGCCACCAAAATTAAAATTGGGAATAGGTAGTAAAAGAGGGGCACACGGCTGCTCTTGCTAGCCGAAACCAATTGTACAATTTGACCCACTCCAGCCAATGCCATGGCAGCGCCTAGGATAGTCATAAGCATACTCACAAAAAAATCGGGCATTACCAAAAGCCAGCCACCAAATAGCGCACTTCCTAAACCAACAACCGGAAAATCATCACCCGCTGTTCTTCCTTTTGTAAGGTAACCAAAGATGGCAAAAATACCGGGAATGGTGAAGAGTGCCCCTGCAAAAAGGACTAAATAGATAACTGCTACACCAGGCCATCCTACCAATATCACACCAAGCATAATGGAACACAAAGCGCGCACCACTGGATAATTTAAATTTTTCATTCGTAATCTGTTTTTTTAATTGGAATCACTCTAGTTAGAGTGATTCGCTGTTTTTGTCGTTAATTTGGGTACAAATATAGCGTGAGCCTTTTAAAAACATCCCATCCCCACTCAACAAAGTTACTGAATTTAGCAGTTATTAGGTATTAAGTCTCGGACTGCATCAGTTGTTGGCAAACCACACCTTCATCTTGGTTACCCCTCTGTTAGCCCATGCATAATAGGGAATAAAGGTGGCCTTCCGCTTGGCTCGTTCTTGGGTAATCACCTGTATGCCACCCAATGAGCCATACCGCTGCCTGATGCTAAACTTATCGACGGGATTCAAGAAGATACTCTCAAAGTGAGTGGAGTTATCGACCTCTTCGGCACAATAGACGAAAGGCCCATACTCCAACGCACTACACTGCTGTAGATGAGTTAACTGCTCATGGGCCACTACCTGCCGTACCTGCATAGGAAACTCTAGCACAATGCGATCGCCCTCTTTCCACTTACGTTCAATGGTAATATACCCCTTCTCTAAGGGCAAGGAGAGCGACTCTCCATTGACTCTAACCGAATAGTCAACTACCCTTTGGTGAACATAATGATAGAGGCTACTAGGCAACACCTCGTTTAACACCCAACTAGGCACCCTTACCTTGATGGCAAATGGGTGCTCATTTTCGGGATGGACATCAATGGAGACCTTACCCTGAAGAGGATAATCGGTTTGTTGCGTAAGCTGAATCCGATTAGTAGGGAGCTGTAGGGTGGCACTACTCGAGACAAAGAGATTGACATAGAGATTGTTTTGCTGATGCGCATAAATGAGACTAGGTATGGAGGGGATAAAGCGAATTAAGTTGGTAGGACAGCACGAGCAGTCAAACCAAGGAGAGCGGGTACAAGCTACCTCCTTATTAAACAGGAACTCACCATCGCACTCCAATGGGTTGGGGTAAAAATAACTCATCCCATCGAGTGAGATGCCCGCTATCAATGCATTGTAGAGGGTACGCTCTATCAGGTGGTAATACTTGGCCTCACCCGTAAGTCTAAACATCCGCTCGTTCCAGCATACACTTCCTATGGCAGCACACGTTTCGCTGTAAGCGGTTAAGTTGGGCAGTTCATAATTATCGCCAAAACATTCGTTGTGATGCCTCGCACCTATTCCTCCGGTTAGGTACAGCTTCTTATCGACCATATTCTCCCACACCCTATTAATGGCATGGGTGTAAGCACTATCTTGGTAGATAGCCGCTACATCGGTCATGGCAGCATACATATAGACAGCCCGAACGGCATGCCCATTGGCCTCCTCTTGCTGCAGAATAGGTAGATGATCCTGAATATTATCGGCCTCCCACAACTTTCGCTTAGTAGAATCGCCCCGCAACTCTAAGAACCGCCTAGCAAGCCGAAGATAAGACTCCTTCTGCGTAATTTGGTAGAGCTTAATGAGCCCTGTCTCGACTATTTGATGGCCGGGTATCTCATTCAGCCCATTCTCGCCAAACACCTCCACCAGCAGGTCGGCATTCTTTAGTGCCACCGCCAACAGGTTCGTTTTACCCGTTGCTCGGTGGTGTGTAGCAGCCGCCTCGAAAAGGTGACCACTGTTGTAGAGTTCATGACTAATGTCGAGTCTAGACCAGCGCGCTCCCCCCTCAAACCAGTCGCAAGGAGGCTGTAGCGGATTGATGGTACGCCACGTGGTGAGGTAGCCATCGGGCTCCTGCCCCTGTGCCACCACCGCTATCACCGAATCGAGGTAACTATCTAATCGTGCGTTGGGTTGTGTATAGAGGGTAAGAGCAGCCCCTTCAATAATTTTGTAAAGATCGGTATCGTCAAAAGGCATCTTACCCTGAGTCATCCCCGCTTCGCCACGCATCACCCTACCTGCTTGGATAAAATTATCCATTCGCCCCTCACTTTTGCACTTAGCAAATGCATAAGGAATCACCGCTTGCTGAATCTGCAAAATGCGGGGAAGCCAAAAATGGTCCATCACCTCTATCTGGTTCATAGCCACCCGAGTTATGGGATAAAAAGAGCGCTCTTCTACCTTCTCCTTCTCTCCACAACTACTCAACAACAGTAGCAATAGAACAATCCATGTAGTTTTCATACAGCTTAGAATTTTGATACCATCCATCCCTTCAACCAGCTGCTAGGGGGCCTATTCGCCCAACAATTGGGCCCGCAAAAGAGAATTTTGGCAACAAAAGAACAAAAATATCTTAAATCCTAATTAGAAAACAGATAAAATCAAAAGTTGTTCAATTGCCTAATAACACTATTTTTCAATTTATTTTTATCGAAAAACAATAAAAGATTTTCGTATATCAACAAAAACATATTTATTTGCAAAGAGTTAATAAAATGCAATTATAAAAATAAGTCCTTTCAAACAATCCCATCCTATGAGAAGATTAAAAATATACGTACTTCTACTGGCCTCCATTTTATTGGCCACTACCCTTCCCAACGTTCTAAACTCCTTTTCCGAAGGCTTTGTAAGAGGAGTAGAAGATGGTCAAAAAGAGAAGACGATTTTCTTCTTTAACTTTAAGTACAACGAAGGAAGTTCAATGGTGAAGGAGCTCTCCTTTAATGGCACTCAACTCCCTATTGACATCAAAAGTGGTTGCCTATCCATCCCTGACGAGCTGCTCAATCAACTGGTCGGCACATCAGCCCATAGCATCTACCAAGCCTATATCTTTGTGCTCTGTGCAAGCTCTATTCCCTTAACGGTGGGCTTTATTTGGATTTTCACTCTCCTATTTAAGTTGATACGTTCTGTACTGAAGACCAAACTATTTGACCCCCGAAACATTACCCGCATCTCTACCATAGGATACATACTGGTAACCATTGAAGTGATTCGATTGTGCTATCTAGCCCTCTCCTATTACAGTTTTGAGAAACTCTTTACCATTACCCCCTACCAAATGGACTATTGGTCTATATTGGACGAATCACACCTTGTACTAGCTATTATTATCCTCAGCATGAATGAGCTACTACGCATGGCCATCAATATGAAAGAGGAGCAAGAATTAACCATTTAACCCAAACCAAAGACCGATGCCAATAGTTGTAAACCTAGATGTGATGATGGCGCGCCGAAAGATCTCACTCAACGAACTCTCAGAACGAGTAGAGATTACCCCGGCCAACCTCTCCATCCTTAAAACTGGGAAGGCGAAAGCCATCCGCTTTAGCACCCTCGAAGCCATCTGCCAAGTGCTGGCCTGTACACCAGGCGATATTTTAGAATATAGAGAGGAGTAAAGTCCTTTCTCGTTCAACAGCTTTTACTTTGAAGGAGAAGCGTCCAACGCAAACCTCTTCCTCTCTCTGCAATCATTAAAACAGATATTCACTTTATAATTTACACATCATGAAAAGTTTTCTAAAACTTACACTTGCCTCGGTAGTGGGGCTTATTATCTTCTCCGCCCTAAGCACCTGCGTGGGCATTGGTATTCTGGGTGCAGTAGCCAGCATGGGCGATACACCCACAGTTCTTAAACCCAACTCCATCTACACAATCGAACTATCAGGTACCTTGGTAGAACGTTCGGACGAGGATCCCTTTGCAATGGCCATAGCCAAAGCCATGGGAGACGAGGGAGCACAAAGCTTGGGACTAGATGATCTTCTTAGCAACATCAAAAAGGCCAAAGAGGATAGCAACATCCTAGGTATCTACCTCAAAGGAGGCGATTTGCAAGCAGGATATGCTAGCATGAAGGAGCTACGCGATGCCTTGGCCGACTTCAAGAGATCGGGTAAATTCATTGTGGCTTACGCCGATAGTTACAACCAGAGCAACTACTACCTAAGCTCAGTAGCCGATAAAGTGCTACTCAATGCACAAGGTATGTTAGACTGGCGCGGACTCTACACCATGAACCAATTCTATAAAAACACCCTCGAGAAGGTAGGTGTTGAGATGCAGGTAGTAAAGGTAGGAACCTTTAAATCGGCCGTAGAACCCTTTATAAACACCCAGATGAGCGATGCCAATCGCCTACAAATGAACACCCTACTTACGGATGTATGGAATAGTATGCTAGAAGAGGTAGCAGCTACACGCCACATCGAAGTATCACTGCTTAACCAATATGCCGATCAAAATATGCTCTTTCAAGAGGTAGAAAAGTACAAAAGCTATGGTTTTGTTGATTCATTGGTCTATGCCTTGGAGTTAAACGATATCCTCAAAACCCTAGCCCAAGTCGATACCATTAGCAAGGTAAACAAAGTAACACACAGCGCCATGTGCAAATTTACCCCTGCGAAAGAGTCCCTTAAAGAGAAGGTGGCTGTAATCTATGCAGTGGGCGAAATTACCCAAGAGGGAGGCGAAGGCATTGTTGGCAAGGAGTTTGTTAAAACCATCGACAAAGCCACTCATGACAAAGAGGTGAAGGCCGTGGTTTTACGTGTGAACTCACCCGGTGGAAGTGCCTATGCCAGCGAACAAATATGGGATGCCTTGGTACGCCTAAAAGCCCAGAAGCCACTCATCGTATCAATGGGAAACTACGCAGCATCGGGTGGTTACTACATTTCGTGCATGGCCGATTCAATTGTAGCACAGCCCAATACCATTACCGGATCCATCGGAATCTTCGGTTTAATACCTAACGTAAGCAAACTAATGGGCAAAATTGGTGTTACATTTGATGGTGTACAAACCAACAAAATGAGTAACATGGAGTCCGACATGGTACTAAGTGGACTCGACACCGAAGAGAAACTCCTGATGCAAGGATATGTAAACCGCGGCTACGAACTATTCGTAAAACGTTGTGCCGAAGGACGTGGCATGAGTGTAGATGCCATCAAAGCCATAGCCGAAGGACGCGTTTGGACAGGCAATGCAGCGATCGAAAATGGATTGGTAGATGAGCTAGGTTCCTTAAATGATGCCATTGCCATGGCAGCCGAGAAGGCCAACCTTACCACCTACGATGTATCCGAGTATCCTGCCAAGAAAGATTTCGCTACCAAACTAATGGAGAGTCTTGACCTAGCTGTACTAGCCGATAAAGTAGCTGCAAGCTACCTAGGCGAGCAGTATAGCCTATTTAAAGATGTAAAAGAGGCGCAAGAGTTGAAAGGGATACAAGCTATTATGCCTGTACAAGTGGTGATTAAATAAGGTTTACGCGTTAGATTTTTTCAATCAATTCAGCAGAAAAAAAGAGGAATTCCTTTGGAACTCTAAAGAAAACCATTACATTTGCAACGAATAACAAGAGAAGAACAACATGAATCAACTTGGTTTAACTAGAAATTGGTGGCGCATCTTACAACTCAAAAAGTCGTAGGAAGCAGCTCTATATATCTATAAACCAGTCAAGATATTCGTTAAAGAGGTCTGTCGTACTTACGACAGACCTCTTTTCTTTTTTTACCAACTCAACCATTTCACACCATTCCCCCATTTTCCCTGATTCAATAATTTTACCCCATACAACTAAACAAACAACGGCTAAACTCCCAAAAAGCAGAACCGTTCAACCCTAAAAACCTACCACTTATGCGTACTACTAACCAAGTAACCCCCAACGGATATTACGGCCAATTTGGCGGAGCCTACGTGCCCGAAATCCTACACCGCTGTGTAACCGAATTGCAAGAGAACTACCTCAAAGTACTCACCGACCCTACCTTCCAAGCCGAATACTACGAACTGCTGAAGCACTATGTAGGTCGCCCCTCCCCCCTCTACCTTGCCCAACGGTTGAGCGAGCGCTACGGATGTAAAATCTACCTCAAACGCGAAGATCTTAACCACACCGGTGCCCACAAGATAAACAACGCCATCGGCCAAATATTACTAGCCAAGCGAATGGGCAAGAAGCGCATCATAGCCGAAACAGGGGCTGGGCAGCACGGCGTAGCAACAGCAACCGTCTGCGCCTTAATGAACCTGGAGTGTGTGGTCTACATGGGCAAACTCGACGTAGAGCGCCAACGAGTCAATGTAGAGCGTATGAAGATGCTAGGTGCCACAGTACACCCTGTTACCTCGGGCAATCAAACCTTGAAAGATGCCACCAACGAAGCCATCCGCGAATGGTGCTGTCGCCCATCGGACACCTTCTATGTCATTGGATCGACCGTAGGGCCTCATCCCTATCCCGATATGGTAGCCCGTCTGCAATCGGTCATTAGCGAAGAGATACGCCTGCAGCTGCAAGAACAAGAGGGACGCAACTACCCCGATTACCTCATGGCCTGCGTAGGAGGTGGCAGCAACGCAGCCGGCACCATCTACCACTACATAGAGCAAGAGGAGGTACAAATTATACTGGCCGAGGCAGGGGGAAAAGGGGTAGATAGTGGTGAATCGGCTGCCACCATGCAACTAGGACGCATGGGCATTATACACGGTTCCAAGACGTTGGTGATGCAAGACGAAGATGGACAGATAGAGGAGCCCTACTCCATCTCGGCAGGGCTAGACTATCCAGGTATTGGACCGCTGCATGCCCACTTGGCTCAACAGAAGCGGGCCACTGTAGTGGCAGTGAATGACGACGAAGCCATTCGGGCAGCCTACGAGCTTACACGCCTCGAAGGAATTGTACCCGCACTCGAATCGGCCCACGTACTGGGAGCACTCCCACTGATAAAATTCAAGCCCGAAGATGTGGTGGTACTCACCGTATCGGGACGGGGAGATAAGGATATTGAGACCTATTTAGCCAATGCACCTCAGGAGATAGATTAAAGAGGGCTATCCATACCCAGTAACTAGGAAGCAACGTTCGGCTAGCCCCAATAGAAGTAATTAGCTGATTAAAACTAGTTGGATGATTAAAACCTGATAGTTGTTTACAACTGATAGCCCACTAAAAACAACTTACCGATTTCTTCTTCTTCTTCTTCTTCTTGGTGAGAAGGAGCGACTGGAAGCTACGGAAAAGTAAAGAATGAAAGATTCTAGGTGTTTACTTTTTCTTCTTGGTGAGCACTCAAACACCCTCATTAAAGAACGATTAAAGTCCATTTAACTGCTGTTTAAATAGCAGTTAAATGGACTTTAATTAATAGGTAACTACGCCAATAGTTAGATTGACTCCTCTTTGACCACCCACTCAGATAGCGTGCGCTGCTCGGAAGAGAAGTTTATTCCTATTTTGTAAATCGGTCTCCCATCTAGCTGGTACTTCATAGCATACCCTTTTGACTCAATCTGTTCCAACGCAATCTGTGCCGATTGATCGACTTTGAACTCAAATAGGTAAATGGCATCGGCCAATGCAAGCATCGCATCAATGCGCCCCGTTGCCGTATAGACCTCAGCCTCTACAAACTGCCCCATCAACTTAAAGAGAATGTAAAAGATAGTTTGATAGTGCTTCTCACTCTTATTCTCTAACACATAAGGGATCTCGGCAAAGAAGGTTTGCATACGTGTTAGACACCCCTCAAGATCGCCATTCATCAAATCTTGTATAAATTTCATAATGAAAGAGTTACCCGTAAGAGTATCTACCTGCACATAGTCGGGCAGTAAACAAGATAGAAATCCCATACGTACCTCCTCATTGGGGTAGCCCAACTTGTACGATTTAAATATTGGGTTGTAGGACTTAATGGTTAAATAACCACTCTGATAGAGCACAGGGACAATGTTGGTTATTAGCTCTGTAGAACGATCAAAATCATCAAGCTGCGCATCTATTCCATCTAAATTAGGAATTGACACGTTTAATGTTTTGAGCAATTCAAGTAAGAAAGTAGGTGTACCCGTACTAAACCAATAATTGCTATACATTCTATTTTCCAAGGTAGAGACCACACTGAAAGGGTTGTACACATCAGTCAGTTGCTTGCTAAAATGATAGCCATCGTACTGCTTTTTGAGATGCAGACAAGCCTCTTCGTAACTCTCTTCGTTAGCATCGGCCAGCGCCTGAATTCCCTCGCCTAGCTGTGTCAATAGCTCCTCTTCGGTAATGCCACAAATGGCTTCATACTGGGGCATCATGCTGATATTGTTCAAGTTATTCAACTCGCTAAAGATGCTCATTTGACTAAACTTGGTAATACCCGTAAGAAATAGGAAGCGTAAATAGGGCGTACTTGCCTTTAGAGGGCTATAAAAAGCACGGATAATGTTTCGCAACTCCTCTTGAAGCGCTTTATTATTGGTGCTATCAAGCAGGGCCGAATCGTATTCGTCAATCAAGACTACCACTTTCCTTCCCGTTTGGTGGTAAGCTCGCTCGATAACCCCCATAAATCGGGTGCCTAACTCCTGCCCCTCTTGAGGTGCTCCATAGAGCGCTTCCCATTTACAAAGATGGTAGAGCAGAATAGAGTTAAGCTCCTCCACTTTGTGGTACTTCCCTCTACTCAGGTCGAGGTGCAACACAGGATACTCGGTCCACTCGGTTTCCAACTGCTCCATAGCCAATCCTTTAAAGAGCTCTCGCTTCCCCTCAAAATAGGCCTTCAAAGTAGAAACAAGCAAACTCTTCCCAAAGCGTCTAGGACGACTCAGGAAGTAGGTAAATCCACCGCTATGGGTCATGTTATAAATCAAGGCTGTTTTATCAACATACTCACACCCTCGCTCTATAATATCAGCGAAAGATTGAATGCCAACGGGGTATTTCTTACGAATTGCTGCTGCTGCCATTGCATAACTGGTTTAGTAATGAAAAGAGATGTAATACTCTCCTTTTGCAAAGCTACTCATTTTTAAAGAGAAAAGAAAGAGATGGATAGAGTAGTCAAAAAGATTATTGCTCTCCTAGCTCCCATTGTTAATTAGCTTAACCACCACCTTCACCATCATATCCAATACAGTTACCTACTTAATAGCATAGCCTTTAATAAGGTACTCTTTCAGGATTTTATTGGTCCAAATGGAATTGTGTACCCCGCCGGCTATTTACCCGGTAGCCTACAAAGATGATAACATCGAGGTTGTAAAAAGCAACAGGCTGTTTTACCCCATCAACACGCAAAAAATGCGTGTTGATCTCTTTCACTAGTTCATTCTCTGAAAACACATTATTAATATGCTTTCTTATGTTCTTCTCATCTCTATCAAAAAGTCTGGCCATTTGATTAGCTGTAAGCCATACTGTATCATCTTTCAGCTGCACACTCACCGAGGTTTCTCCATCGGCTGCTTCAAAAATAACAATGCTATTGTTCTCTTTCATCCGTACACTATCTTTACTAATTAACACTACCTACTAGAACAACCGAACTAGAAATAAGTTTTTCAACCAAATCAGCAGAAAAACAGTCATTCTATTTGGAACTTTAAAGAAAACCCTTACATTTGCAACGAATAACAAACAAGAACAACATGAATCAACTTGGTTTAACTAGAAATTGGTGGCGCATCTTACAACTCAAAAAGTCGTAGGAAGCAGCTCTGTATATCTATAAACCAGTCAAGATATTCGTTAAAGAGGTCTGTCGTACTTACGACAGACCTCTTTTCTTTTTTTCTAGCTGGAACTTTTCTGACTGATACTTTTCAAAACGGAACTTTCTTAATGGAAACCTTCTTAATCGGAACTATCCCCAATGAGCACGTTGTACCAATCAGAACTATTTCAAATAGTAAGAATAATCCAACAGCTAAAAAGAGACAAAGAGTTAAAAACAGTTCAACCCAATAAACAGATTCAACTTTCCTAACGGTAACCATACAAAAACAGAGAGTACAAATACCACTTTACAAAGTTCAAGAAACAGAACGAATCAACTAACAAGTTGAACAACTATTCACCCACAAGAAAACATTCACCTCCCCCAAAAAAAGAGTTACACCCCATGAAAACCTTCCACTACACCACCCACCACCGCAGCCTCATCGGCGATCTGCACACCCCCGTAAGCACCTACCTAAAGGTGCGCGATCTCTTTCCACAGAGTGCCCTGATGGAGAGTTCGGACTACCACAGCACCGAAAACAACCGCTCCTTCCTAGCACTCGATCCCCTGGCTACGATTGCCATTAATCGCGGCATCGTCACCACCACCCTGCCCGATGGAACCACCCAAAGCGAGCCCCTGACTCCCCAATTCGGGGTGGCCGAGGCGATAGAAGCCTTTACCAACCGCTTTCAAGTGACGGGCGATTATGCCCACTACGGCGGACTCTATGGCTACACCACCTTCAATGCGGTGCACTATTTTGAGCAGGTAGCCATCAAGGAGAGCAGCGACTCCATGAACGATGCCCCCGATATTCTCTACATCTTCTACCGCTACCTAGTGGTCTTTCACGATCGAGGCAACGAACTACTGCTGCTCGAGATGGTTCCCCAGGGCGAAGAGAGTCGCCTAGATGAGTTGGACAAAGCGATTCACAACCGCAATTACACCACCTACCCCTTTGAGCCGGTAGGCCAGATTACCACTCCACTGAGCGATGAGGAGCACAAAGCCAATATTCGCCGAGGCATCGAACATTGTCACCGGGGCGATGTTTTTCAGCTTGTCCTCTCCCGACGTTTCATCCAACCCTATAGGGGCGATGACTTTCAAGTATACCGGGCACTGCGCAGCATCAACCCCTCTCCTTACCTCTTCTACTTCGATTTTGGAGGCTTCCGCATCTTTGGTTCTTCGCCCGAAACGCACTGCAAGGTAGAGGCAGGCATAGCTACCATCGACCCCATAGCGGGAACCACCCGCCGCAGTGGCGATAAAGCAAGGGATCGAGAGCTAGCCGCAGCGCTACTAGCCGACCCCAAAGAGGGGGCCGAACATGTGATGTTGGTCGATTTAGCCCGCAACGATTTAAGTCGCAACTGCAGCGAGGTGACGGTCGAATTTTACAAGGAGGCGCAATACTACAGCCACGTTATTCACCTAGTTAGTAGGGTGAGCGGGCAACTACTACCACAAGCCAAACCGCTACGCACCTTCTTCGAAACCTTTCCAGCAGGTACCCTGAGCGGTGCCCCCAAGGTGAAGGCAATGCAACTAATCGGCCAACTAGAGCCACACAACCGAGGTGCCTACGGCGGATGCATTGGCTTTATTGGACTAGACGGAACCATCAATCAAGCCATAACAATTCGTACCTTTGTGAGCCGAAACAACGAATTGTGGTTGCAAGCAGGGGGTGGGATTGTGGCACAAAGCAACGAAGAGTATGAGTTGCAGGAGGTAAACAACAAGCTAGCCGCCCTGAATAGAGCCATTGTACTGGCGCAAGAGATGAGTCAATCACAACGGTAGATCATTACAAACACAATGATCAATGGAAGAGCGCAATAGCAAGCCAACAAGAAAGAGTAGGCAGCATGGGCCTAAAAACAGAAAGAGGCCAAACAGGGTTGTAAGAAGCTACAGCAATTCTTTACCAAAGGAACGGGAAAAGTTAGTCAGTTTAACTAGAGACTTTTAGTGTTGCACTCCAGTCAGTTAAGTGTTGCACTCCAGTCAATCACCTAACTCACTGCAGTCAATCAAGTGTTGCACTCCAGTGCAACACTTAACCCACTCCAGTGCAACACCAACTTTGTGCAGAGAAACAGAGAAAAAGCTCCTTACATGGTTAAAAAAGAAGGCAAGAAAGCATCTACAACCACATTGCAAAGGAGTCTAAATTATAAAACAGAAACTGTAGAGAAGAGCAACAGAGCATCTACAACCACTCTAAAGAGGCTAAAAAAACTCCAGAAAGCCTCTCTGAGCCTAAATAAAGAGCGCGCGTTCAATCTATGCACAGCCCCAAGAGGGTCCCAAGAAGAGCTACAAAGAAGCGATGTGGTGAAAAGCCATCTTTACGGGTGTGATATCTCACAGGGGCTACAAGAGAAGAGCTACAAAGAAGCTCCCCGCAGAGGGAACAGTAATGAAACAGAATTGTAAACAAAGAAAAAAAACAGAACAATGAAAATAGCATTAATAGACAACTACGACTCATTTACCTACAACTTGAGTCACATGGTAAAAGAGTTAGGGGCCGATGTAACGGTAGTGCGCAACGACCAGTTCGAACTATCGGCACTCGAGCCATTCGACAAAATAATCCTCTCGCCCGGACCCGGAATCCCCTCCGAAGCGGGATTGTTGCTCGAAGTCATTCGCCACTACGCAGGCAAGAAACCCATCCTCGGGGTCTGTCTAGGCGAGCAAGCCATTGGCGAAGCCTTCGGTGCCACACTCACCAACCTAAGCCAAGTATTTCACGGCATACAGAGTCCCATTGAGTGCATTGCCCCCGACCCCATTTTTGAGGGATTACCCACCCAGTTACTCGTAGGGCGTTACCACTCGTGGGTAGTCAACCACGAAGGGTTGCCCGATTGCCTTACGGTAACGGCCATCAGCCCCGAAGGACAAATCATGGCCCTTCGCCACAACACCCTGCCCGTATACGGCATTCAGTTTCACCCCGAATCGGTCCTTACCCCGAGCGGCAAACAGATGATGGAGAACTTTCTTAAACTACCCAACCTATGAAGGAGATACTCACCCGACTCTTCCAACACGAAGAGTTAACCCGCAGCGAGGCGAAGGCACTGCTGCTCAACACCACTCATGGAGCCTACAACGATGCCCAAGTAGCAGCACTACTCACTGTATTTCAGATGCGTAGCCCAGGAGTAGAAGAGATGCTAGGCTTTCGTGATTCGCTGCTCGAAACCGCCATCAAGGTCGATTTCTCCACCTATCGAGCCATCGACATTGTAGGAACAGGAGGCGATGGCAAGAACAGTTTCAACATCTCCACCTGCAGCTGCTTTGTAGTGGCAGGAGCGGGATACAAGGTGGCCAAACATGGTAACTACGGAGCCACCTCCATCAGCGGAGCCAGCCAAGTACTGGAGCAACACGGCGTAAAGTTTACCAACCAGCGCGACCTACTAAAACGCTCTATCGAACTTTCTGGCATAGCATACCTCCACGCCCCCCTCTTTAACCCTGCCCTAAAAGAGGTAGCCTCGGTGCGCAAAGCACTCCAAGTACGCACCCTCTTTAACCTATTGGGCCCCTTAGTCAATCCCGCACAACCCAGCTGTCAACTCTTAGGCGTGGCCACCTTGGCACAGATGCGCCTCTACACCCAAGCGCTGCAACAGATAGGCAAGGATTTTGCGGTGGTAAACAACCTCGATGGGTACGACGAAATCTCCCTCACCGAGAAGTTCAAAGTGATGACCAATCACTACGAAACCATCTACACCCCCGAAACACTTGGCTTCAAGGTAGTAGCTCAAGAGGCACTCTATGGAGGCGATACCCCCCAAGAGGCGGCCGCCATCTTCTACCGCGTATTAAAGAACGAAGCCACCCAAGCGCAGAGCGACGCTGTACTAATCAACGCCTCGTTTGCCATCCAAACCTTAGCACCCACCCTCCCCATCGAGGAGTGCGTAGAGATGGCACGCGAATCACTTGCTAGCGGACGTGCCCTACAAGCCTTCGAAAAATTTGTAGCACTCAACTCCTAACAAGCAACAACGAGCGAAGCAATGTTACAAAGGAAAACAACCCTCGAAAGAGAAGCAACGAGCGAAGCAAAGAAGAAATCAAACTGGAGGCAGGCGAAAGAGTGCCCTCTCCAAAGAGAAGCAACGAGCGAAGCAATGTTGCGACAAGAGACAGGCCTCCTAAGAGAAGCGTTAAACGGAAGAGATGATTTTTGCGTAAAAAAGGAAAGGCTGTTTGAGCACGCAGTGCGAGTTCCTTTCCTTTAGCAAAAACCAACTCTGGAGTAGCCCCTCTTAGGCAGCCTTGATTTTTTCTTTGGTTCCGTTTCTTTTTTATCAAGAAAAAAGAAATGAACAGCCAGTAGCAAAACAAACTATAGATACAAATGAAAGATATACTAACCGAAATCGTCGCACAAAAGCAGATTGAACTCCTCCAACGCAAAGAGAAGTGCTCACTAAATAGCGTAGTAGCTATCTGCACAGAGCAAAAGAAGATGAAGCAAGAGAAGATAGACCAAGAGAACAAGGAGCAAAAAAGCATTGGAGCAGCCAAGGCAGCCTCATTCCCCCACCGCAGCATGCGCCAAAGCCTAGCAGCCTCCCCTCACGGCATCATCGCCGAATTCAAGCGCCGCTCCCCCTCCAAAGGATGGATCAACCAATCGGCCCACCCCCAGGAGATTGCCCCCGCCTACCAAGAGGCAGGAGCCGCCGCCCTCTCCATCCTGACAGATGCCCCCTACTTTGGCGGAAGCCTGTACGATTTAGAAGTGGCTCGCCCCTTGGTAGAGCTTCCCCTACTACGCAAGGAGTTCATCATCGACCCCTATCAGCTGTACGAAGCAAAGATGGCCCAAGCCGATGCCGTGCTACTCATCGCCTCTATCTTATCAGCGAGTGAGTGCCACGACTTGGCAGCCCAAGCGCACGAACTGGGAATGGAGGTATTGCTAGAGATTCACCACGAAAATGAGCTTACCCACCTCAACCCCTGTATCGATATGTTGGGCGTCAACAACCGCCACCTAGGTACCTTCCACACCGATGTAAACCACTCCTTCGAGCTGGCCAAGGTACTTCCCAAAGAGCTACTTTGGGTATCGGAGAGCGGCATTGCCCACCCCGAAACGGTGGCAGCCCTACGCGAGGTGGGCTACAGAGGCTTCCTGATGGGCGAAAACTTCATGAAAAACGCCCATCCCGGCGAAGCACTCAAGGCATTTGTTGCAGAGCTGACTACAAGAGAATGAAAGGACTATTTTTTCTACTTCAGCAAAAGGTAAATGAAGAAAAGGTGAATGAAGAAAAAAGGCATAGTAGAGAAGAGTACCATAGAGAAGGAGGATGATGGAGAGTATAATAGAGCAAGTAAGATGATGAAAAAGAGTAGCAGTAACGAAGAATACACGAAGAGTAAGCGAATGCTGAAAATAAAAGTGTGCGGCATGCGAGAGGCCGAAAACATCGCTGCAGTAGAGGCACTCGGAGTGGAGTGGATGGGCTTTATCTTCTACTCCCGTTCTCCCCGCTTCGTGGCAGCCCCTCCCACCTACCTACCCACTCAATGCAAGCGCGTGGGGGTATTTGTGAACGAAAGGATGGAGCAGATAGAGCGCTGCATCGAGCAGTATGGTTTGCAAACGGTACAGTTGCACGGTGACGAATTGCCCGAGCTGTGTGGGGCATTGCGCCAAAAGGGGGTGGAGGTTTTCAAAGCACTCTCCATCCAGAACGAAGCTGATCTAACCAAGAGCTTACGCTATGAGGGAAGTTGCGACTACCTGCTGTTCGATACCCCTTGCAGTGAGTATGGCGGATCGGGACGCACCTTCCGGTGGTCACTGCTAGATGGCTACCAAGGTGATACCCCCTTCTTACTAAGTGGAGGTATCGGGCTGGAACAGCTCGAAGCGTTGAAGGAGTTTCACCACCCTGCCTGGGCGGGTATCGACCTAAACAGCCGCTTCGAATCGGCCCCTGGAATGAAGGAGGTGGAGCGACTGCGGGAGTTTCTATCGCTCTTCGATGCTTTCAATAGATGGAGATAATCAGTTCCGTCAATTAAACAAAGTTCTTTCTCTCTTAAAGATTATTCGATGCTTTCACTGCTGGGCAATGATTAGGTCCGGCACTCCTTACATCGTCTCTTTCTGATAGCAACAACAAAAAATTACCCCATGAATCCGAGTAAAACCAAAATCCAACCGATGAAGCAAGTTACAAGCTAGCAACTAAAGACCTTTTAAATAAACAATTACCACCCATTAAACCATTAAAATGTATGAACCGATTAAATAAACTATTCACCGAGAAACGCCAAAACCTATTGTCTATCTACTTCTGTGCAGGACATCCCACCCTGGAGAATACCCTGCCCACCCTGGAGGCGCTGCAAGCAGGCGGGGTAGATTTTGTTGAGATAGGTATCCCCTTCAGTGACCCCATGGCCGATGGAGTAGTGATTCAACAAGCAGCCAATCAGGCCTTAGCCAATGGCATGACGCTGCGCAAACTCTTTGCCCAGCTAAGCGAGGTGCGAAAGAGTGTTACCCTCCCCCTACTCTTAATGGGATACCTCAATCCCATTATGCAATTTGGGTTCGACCGCTTCTGCCAGGAGTGTCAAAAGATAGGCATCGATGGGGTGATTATCCCCGATCTTCCTTACCACGAATACAGTAATGAGTACCGTGCCATTGCCTTGCACTACGGAGTAGATATTATTATGCTCATCACCCCCGAAACTACTACCGAACGCATCCGTCAGATTGATGCCGAGACGGGAGGATTTATCTACCTCGTTTCGTCGGCTTCTACCACGGGAGCACAAAACCATTTTGACTCCTCCAAAGAGGCTTATTTCAGCCGAATTGCAGCGATGAAGTTGAACAACCCCTGCATGATAGGGTTTGGTATTTCGAATGAACAAACCTTTCAAACTGCTTGTCACCATGCAGCGGGAGCCATTGTAGGAAGCCGGTTTGTAACGCTGCTGGGCCAACACCAAGGAGATGCAAGGCAAGCTATCGAGGAGTTGAAAAGGGAGCTGGGCCGA
This sequence comes from Phocaeicola sp., assembly GCA_051648565.1. GTDB lineage: Bacteria > Bacteroidota > Bacteroidia > Bacteroidales > Bacteroidaceae > Phocaeicola. Next base: position 99,834 of record JBOFFJ010000010.1, read on the forward strand.
TAAAGCCTCAACGCACTCAATATAGCGAGAAGAGCACCTAAAAGAGTATTACTTAAAACGATAGTTCAACCCTAGGTAGCAATCGGTAGCTTCTAACGAAAAGTTAGGGAAATCACGGTTACGAGTCTGCTGCCTGATGTAGTGATACTTCAAACTGAGCGATAACTCCTTGTAAAAGCGGTAATCAATGTGGGCCTGGCAATTGATCATCAAGGTACTGCCCTTGTCGCCCATGGCATAGAATTTGGTATAATCTTGCTGGGCCAGGTTGGTCTCTTTGGCATAACCTACCGTAGTAAAGAATTGAGAGAGGCGAAGGTCTACTTTGGCCTGCAACCGATTCTGCACATAAGAGGTGGTGTGATGCAAACCATACCCAAATCCAAAATTATAGCTTCTATGTAAGAGCTCAAAGGGAGAGGCATGGGCCGCTGCCAAGAAGAGTGCATTGAAATAGTTCTGAGTCATCAAAGAGCTCTTGCTATTGGCCGTAAGTAGCCCAAACCCTAGCGTAGCAGGCTCTGAATATCTGTAGTATAGGTGCTGGTTATTGTTAGAGAGGGCATCCATGTAGAGAAAGTGCTGAAAGAGGCCGTAAGTAATATCGCTCTTCTTATAGTGGGTGCTCTTGGTAAGCAGGGCACCGGTAACAGCCAACTGGGTAATCAACGATTTCTTGGCAAAGGGATCGAATACAGCGTTGAGCCTAAAAGATTCAAAAGGGGTACTACTCTCCTTCATAGGAGAACCATACTGGTAGTCAAGGGCTAGGTAACTCCCCACTTGGCTCTGCCCGGGTTGAGACAACCACCTGGCACCCGTCTCTACCACTAAGCTAATGGGAATCGTTTGGTAATGAGTAGGTGGAGCAGATACGCGCCACATCTTGCCCGTTAAGGCACGGTCTATACCCCCTAGGGGGTTGGTAAGTGCACCAAAAAACTCTCTACAAACCCGCTCAAGCCCTACGCTCTCACTCTTTAGAATAGAAGAAGAGAGACGGAAAGAGAGCTCGCCAAAGAGTGCTCCTCCTAGGGTGGTGGTAATCTGATCGTTGATAGAGGCGGGCTCATTCTCCAACAAATATTCCCAAATAAGAGAGGATACAAAGGCGTAGGGAATGGATTGGTAATAGGTTAATCCATTGATTCGGGCAGCTGTAAAGTCCAATCCTCCATGTAGGGGATGGGTTAGTAAATTGGTACCAAACTGATCGTAGTCCCAAAGGGGCTGCTGAAGAATATTTTGAGCCATGGTCTCTAAATTAATGTAAGCGAAATCACTCTTCAGCCCATAACGATTGATGCCCCAAATAGATAGGTTGGGGATCTGCGAGAAGGCCAAAGCCCGAAAAGGGCGAGCCGTGGAGTCGGGTGCAAACGCTTGATTGAATACTCGCCGCTGTGCAGGAAGCTGCATGGATAAGCCAAATGCAAAAAGAAAAAAGAGTAACAGTGTAAAATGCCTCATAAGCCTACTAACAATTCTCATAAACTTAATAATGATAAATAGTTGATCCCAATATGGGTATAACATTAAGAAGCGATAAAGGTTGAGAGAAGCGTAGAAGAAATGAAAAGTAGAACCTATCCAACAAAAAAGCAGCAAAGATATCGGACTTCAGAAAAAGAAAAACAGGGCTAATTTTGTTGTAAAGAGAGCGCGCAGTATAAAGAACGCACAATAAGAGAAGGTGCCATAAAAGAAGCCACCTAAAGAAAAAACGGATAAGAGAACGGATAAGGAAACTATAAAATAAGATTTAATACCCCACGTATGAAAAAAATGAGTTGTATTCTAGCCTGCTGCTTGGCCTTTGGCGAGGCAGGGGGCCATGTAGAGAGTAGTTCCAATGATGCCCTTCGGTTTGAAAAAAACGAGCCACAAGAGCGAACCTTGCTACTACCCAATGGAACAAGTGTGGACTATTGGGCCTATGAAGGAGTCTATTATGTGGCAAATATAGAAGATTCGACCTACCAATTCCTCAACTTCTACGTACCCAAAGGGGGAGTGGAAACAGAGAGTGCTCCTATCTTCTTACGCACCTACATTGGCGGATACATGGCAGCCAAAGCGGCGGCACCCTCTCCTACCGATGCTACCGGACGCGCCTTAAGCGAGGGATATGTAGTCTGTATTCCTGGAGCTAGGGGGGCAAACTCCTCCATCCAAACCGCACAAGGTGAGTTGTACTACACGGGCAAAGCCCCCAATGGATTGTTGGACTTGAAAGCGGCGGTGCGCTATTTGAAGCTGAACGACGCGCTTATGCCAGGAGATGCCAATAAAATCATTGTAGATGGAACCAGTGCTGGAGGAGCTATGGCTGCACTTATGGGGGCTACTGGCAACCATCCGGTATATGAGCCCTACCTAAAGAAGATGGGAGCAGCAACCACCAGCGATGATATTTTTGCAACCGTAGCCTATTGCCCCATAACCGATCTAGAGCATGCCGATATGGCCTATGAGTGGTTATACAGCCATACAAATAAGGGTATTCGAGGGTTAAGTGATGTACAAATAGAGGTGTCGGAAGAGTTGACCAGCCAATACGAAAGTTACTTAAATGGGCTATTGCTACGCAATGAGGAGGGAAAGTTGCTCACTGCCAATAATTACTTGAACTATTTAAAAACCTTCTTCATCACATCGATGCAGCGAGCACAAGATGAGGGGGCATTATTGCCCGATAGCATCGGTATCGTGCGGTACGAAGAGAACAAAGGAGGCCTCAACGGAGCAATGGGTGGTGAATTGGATAGAATGCCGCCCTCCTTTGGACCCGAAGGGCAAATACAAAGAAGAATGAAACGCCCAAGTGAATACGTTGTAGATGTAGAGATGGAGAAGTACCTCACCTATGTAGCCTCTACGCAAGCATTAAAGAATCCGCCTGCATTCGATTCGCAAGGGGTACTAGGAGCAACCTCCTCACCAGAGAACAAAGTATTTGGAGAGACGAATGGAGCAGGAACTAATTTCACCACCTATAGCTTGAGAAAAGCTACCAACAACCCCGAGGTGCAGTTAAGTGACGAGGTGCAGAAAAGGGTATGGATGCTCAACCCGATGAATTTTATCAAGGAGAGTGAAGCTACAAAAACAACCCATTGGTACATCCGACATGGATTGAGAGATAGAGATACCGCATTTCAAATCTCGGTAAACCTAACCACCTTGCTCCGAAACGAGGGATACGAAGTAAACTTTGCCCTACCTTGGAACAGGCCTCACGCAGGCGATTACAACTTAAATGACCTCTTTGAGTGGATCAAGAAAATTAGTAGTGAACAGGATGCAACCACTCGTTTACTTAACATTGAGCAATTTCCATAGCAGGTAAATAGCGAAAGTATGGTTGGTGCAAGAATAGTACTCCATTATACCACACTTATGGTATTGCACAACTTGCTGAGAGTAACTACATTTGCATAAACTAAAAACAAGACAGATATGGCTCGAATTTATCAAAATCTAACCGCTCTAGTAGGTGGAACACCCCTATTAGAGTTAACCAATATAGCAAAGGCAGAGGGACTTAAAGCGAGAGTAATTGCCAAATTAGAATCGTTCAATCCAGGAGGTAGTGTCAAAGATCGCATCGCACTGGCCATGATTGAGGCTGCCGAGAAAGAGGGATTACTCCAACCCGATTCACTCATTATTGAACCTACAAGTGGTAATACAGGTATTGGCTTGGCTTGGGTATCGTCAGTAAAAGGATACAAGCTCATTCTAACCATGCCCGAAACGATGAGTGTAGAGCGCCAAAACTTGCTCAAAGCATTGGGGGCTACATTGGTACTCACACCAGGGAGTGAGGGGATGAAGGGGGCTATACGTAGAGCCAATGAGCTAAAGGAGGAGCACCCTAACTCCATCATTCTACAGCAGTTTGAAAATCCTAACAACCCAGCTATACACATCGATACCACAGCACAAGAGATTTGGAACGACACCGATGGAGAGATAGATCTCTTTGTGGCAGGAGTAGGAACGGGAGGAACCATTAGTGGAACCTCAACAGGACTTAAACAGCACAATCCGCATATTAAAGCAGTAGCGGTAGAGCCCGAAAAATCGCCCGTACTATCGGGTGGACAACCCTCTCCCCATAAAATACAGGGAATTGGAGCTGGATTTATACCTAAAAACTTTAATGCCACTCAGGTAGATGAAATTATACAGGTACAAGATGATGATGCCATTCGGGCATCGCGCTTATTGGCTCAAAAAGAGGGGTTGCTAGTAGGTATCTCATCGGGAGCAGCGCTCCATGCAGCCGTGCAATTGGCCAAAAGAGCAGAGAATGAGGGAAAAACAATCGTAGTATTGCTACCCGATACGGGAGAGCGCTACCTATCTACCCTTCTCTATGCCTTCGAGGAGTACCCACTCAACGACTAATCCCCCCTTTCTGCCTATGGATTCTACCACTACTACGGTTATCATTGCCGATAACCAAGATATTACCCGCGCAGGGATGCACCACTACCTCTCGAAGTTATTGGTACATCCCTACGTGGGCAATATAGAAGATGTATCAACCAAAAAAGAGCTGATAGAACAAGTAATGCTACACCCTAAGGCCATTGTTGTGCTCGATTATACCCTCTTTGACTTACATGGAGTAGAGGAGCTATTGATTCTCGAAAAACGATTTCCTGATCTACAGTGGCTACTCTTCTCGAATGAATTAAGTGAGCAGTTTATCCGCCGACTCAGCTTAGAGAAGAGCATAAGCATGGTTTTAAAAGAGAATTCGGCCCAAGAGATTGGTTCGGCACTCAGCTGCCTACTTAAAGGGGATCGATTTCTTTGCCATCAAGTGAGCAACCTTTTAATTACTGGAAGTGAAAAGCAGGAGATACACGCGGTACTTACAGCCACCGAAGTAGAGGTTCTCAAACAGATAGCACAAGGAAAAAGTGTGAAAGAGATTGCTGGCCAGAGATTCTCGAGCATCCACACCATTACCACCCACAAAAAGAATATTTTCCGAAAACTAGGAGTCAATAATGTATACGAAGCCACAAAGTATGCCTTACGGGCAGGAGTGGTAGAGATGGTGGAGTATTACATCTGATGGGAAACTAAAAAGAGTTAATATATTGTGCAGGCATTGAGGGAGATAGCGCGACTCAAGCAGTAGCTTATTTAGCTTATTTAGGCACCTCTTGTTACATTCTGATTTATTAGAAGCGCAGATATGGGCTTATAAATAACCATTTGATAGAAAAACGACAAACAGACCAATTTAATTACAAAAAAAATGTACTTTTGCAAAAACTATAATTGAGTCGAAGCATGATACAAAGCAACTTTCCTTCTGTTTTATTAATTTATACTGGAGGTACCATTGGGATGATGGAGAATCCTGAAACAGGTGCCTTAGAAGCTTTTAATTTTGATGAAATAAAACAGAACGTTCCTGAACTAAAACGATTTAACTACCGCATATCAGCCTATCAGTTTACCCCTCCCATTGACTCATCGGACATGGAGCCATCACTGTGGGCCAAATTGGTTAAGATTATCACCTACAACTACAACTATTTTGATGGATTTGTGATTCTTCACGGTACAGATACCATGGCCTATACGGCATCGGCACTAAGCTTTATGCTAGAAAATCTAAACAAGCCGGTTATCCTAACAGGAAGCCAACTACCTATTGGAAAGCTACGAACCGATGGAAAAGAGAACTTAATCACCTCGATTGAGATAGCTGCAGCCAAACATAAAGATGGGCGTCCGGTGGTGCCAGAGGTGTGTATCTTTTTCGAGAATCACCTACTTAGAGGAAATAGAACGACTAAATTTAATGCAGAGAACTTCAATGCATTTCAATCCAACAACTATCCCCCCTTGGCTACAGCGGGTATTCACCTGAAATATGAATACGATCGTATTCTAAAACCCGATCCTACCAAAGAGCTCATACCTCACTACCTGTACGATACCAATGTGGTAGTATTGACCCTCTTTCCAGGTATCCAAGAAAATATGATTCGAAATATCTTTCAGATGCCAGAACTTAGAGCAGTAGTACTTAGAGCATACGGATCGGGAAATGCGCCACAGAAACCGTGGTTCTTTGAAATTATGAAAGAGGCTACCAAACGAGGAGTAATTGTGGTAAACACCTCGCAATGTGCTACGGGCAATGTAGAGATGTCGCGCTACGAAACAGGGCTACACCTGATTGATGCTGGCGTAATAAGCGGGTATGACTCTACGCTAGAGGCTACCATCACCAAGCTAATGTTCTTGTTGGGACACAAAAAGAGCACCAAAGATATTCGTCACGAAATGAGTATATCCACCGCTGGCGAATTTACAGAGCCTACCCTATAAGGGTAACTTCTTTGTAACAAAGCAGGGGCTAAATGGGCTAATAATAGAGCTTTTGGGCTAATTGTAATGTTTTTGTAATATTTATTTCATCGTACAGAAATAAGGAAGCCTCATCTTTGTAATACGAAATAAAAAAAATAGCTTTGTAAGCAAAAACAGAATAATTATGAACGATTACCACATTTTAGTTGTCGACGACGAAGAGGATCTTTGCGAGATTTTAAAGTTCAACCTAGAGAATGAAGGGTACTTTGTAGATACAGCCAATTCGGCCGAAGAGGCACTACGAATGGACCTTAGCAAGTACAATTTGCTACTATTGGATGTGATGATGGGAGAGATCTCGGGTTTCAAAATGGCCAATATGCTCAAGAAAAATAAGCAAACAGCCAATATCCCCATTATCTTTGTCACCGCTAAAGATACCGAGAATGATACCGTTACAGGATTTAACTTGGGAGCAGATGATTACATATCGAAACCCTTCTCCTTGCGCGAAGTGTTGGTACGTGTTAAAGCGGTGCTTCGCCGAATAGGCGACAAACAAGAAAAACCGGTTAAGGAGCAAATACAGTACAAAAACCTAGTAATCGATATTACCAAGAAAAAGGTAAGTATCGACCAAAATGAGGTAGCACTCACAAAGAAGGAGTTCGAAATATTGTTGCTATTACTACAAAACATTGGGCGAGTATTTTCGCGCGAGGATATTCTAGCCAAGGTGTGGCAAGAGGAGGTTTATGTACTCGATAGAACCATCGATGTAAACATTACCCGCCTACGCAAGAAGATAGGCGATTATGGCAAGTGTATCGTTACACGATTAGGCTATGGATATTGTTTTGAATGTGAATAAATGAAGAAAATGATCCCTCCAATGACCCTCGAATTTCCCCGCCACTTTTTCTCTTTTAGTCGCAGACTCTTCCTATCGGTTGTACTCTTCTTTGTTGCTTTTGCTATCTGTTTCTTAGGATTTCAATTCAGGAGAGAGAAAGAGTACCGCATCTCGGTGCAGAATGTACAGTTGCAAAACTACAATGAACGGATGAATGACTTTTTGTTGTCTCAAACCTCCATTGATAGTACAATGCTAAATCACTATGTGCGCACACACACCATCGACGATTTGCGTGTTACACTCATTGATACAAAAGGGGTAGTACTTTACGATAGCCGAGAATCGAATGTTAAGAATTTTGATAACCACCTCGATCGCAAGGAGATACAAACAGCCTTGCAAAAAGGGAGTGGTTACTCCATACACCGACAGTCGCAGAGCCTAGGAGGCGAATATTTCTATTCGGCACGCTACTTCAAAGAAGAGGGATACATTATTCGCTCGGCCCTACCCTACAACATTAGTTTGGTCAAACACCTCAAAGCCGACTCTCACTTTATTTGGTTTACCATTGTAGTGAGCATACTGCTTATCATTGTATTCTATCGCTTTACACACAAACTTAGCACCTCCATTACACAGCTACAGCAGTTTGCCCTAAAAGCCGACAGAGGCGAAGCTATTGATGTAAAAGGATCCTTCCCTAAAAATGAGTTGGGAGAGATTTCGCAACACATTATTCGCATCTATGGCCGATTGCACCAAGCCAAAGAGGATCTCTACATTGAACGGGAGAAGCTTATTACCCACCTCCAAATATCGCACGAAGGGCTAGGAGTATTTAGCGAAGATAAAAAAGAGATCTTGGTGAATGGGCTCTTTACGAAATACATCAACCTTATTTCGGATAAGAACTTAAGCCACTCGGAGGAGGTTTTCTCTATACCCGAGCTACACCCCATTCTCTCTTTTTTAGAGAACCACAAAAATCACTCAAATAGCAAAGAGGAGAAGCGCATGTCCTCCAACATTGATAAAAGTGGTCGATACTTCTCGATAGAGTGCATTATCTTTCAAGACAATAGTTTTGAGATATCAATCAATGATATAACCAAAGAGGAGGAGCAAGCGCGACTCAAAAAGCAGTTAACGCAAAACATAGCACACGAGCTAAAGACACCCGTGAGTAGCATTCAAGGCTATCTAGAGACAATTGTAAACAATCCCAATCTAGATAGAGAGAAGATCAATGCATTCTTAGAGAGAAGCTATGCACAAAGCAACCGATTGGCTCACCTATTACAAGATATATCGGTGCTTACACGTATGGAAGAGGCTCCTACAATGCTACAAGTAGAGGAGGTAAATCTAACCACCATGACGCAGAATATCTTTAACGAGGTAGCCATGGATTTGGAAGAGAAAAGAGTAACAGCCATCAACCTGCTGCCTGTTCAACTCACAGTACAAGGAAATGCATCACTACTCTACTCTATCTTCCGAAACCTAACGGACAATGCCATAGCCTATGCTGGAACAGGCATAACCATCAGCATTCGCTGCTTTAGAGAAGATGCCCAGTTTTACTACTTCAGCTTTTCGGACACAGGTATTGGGGTAGCCCCCGAACATTTAAGTAGACTCTTTGAGCGTTTCTACCGGGTAGACAAAGGTAGATCGCGTAAAATGGGAGGTACAGGATTGGGACTTGCCATTGTAAAGAATGCGGTGATTCAACACGGTGGAACCATCTTTGCCAAAAACAATCCAGGCGGAGGGTTGGAGTTTATCTTTACATTAAGCAAACAGTAGTCAGTTAAGAGCCTTATCACGATCCAAAGGAGAGTGATGGGGCTCTTACTCTTGAACGCCCCAAGTAAGTACAAATTCAGGATGAGACCAGTAGTGAATAGAATAGGTCTGGGCTTGAGTTGTTTTATATTCAGTTAGCAAGAAAGAGCCTTTGTGGTCCAAACAAAAAGGATGAACGCGAAGGTGGTCACGCCAATCGACTCCCTCTTCATCTAGCAACTTAAAAGCAGACTCTTTGGCAGACCAATGGATAAGAAGTGCCCTTGTACGCTCTATTTGAGGTAAATGGGTAGCTTCGTCTGCACGTATAAACCTAGATGCAATACGCTCTACCCGCTCACTGTAGCATTCAATATCGACTCCTACTGGTTGTTTCGTATGCAAAGCCACAGCCACAAATCCTTTGGTATGCGAAATGCTAATCTGTGCAGAACCATCCACCAGATAAGGCCTTCCCGAAGCGAGGTAAGCAATCTCTTTCTCTTCGCCACACAGCACTTTCAGCAGAAGGCGAACAGCCAAAAACTCAATCTTTCGCCCATCGGAGCTAAAGGAGGTGAAACGCTCCCCCCAATAGGTAGGAAAATCGAACTGTTCACTCAACTCGTCGAGTGACTCTGTGACTTGCCACACGCCAAGTGTCAAATCACGATCAATAATTTCAGAATAGAAAGGCATAGGCTAGATATAATCTAAAAGTAAATAAGAGCAAGAAGAAGTAAATAAGAGTTGGAAGTTTACAGTTACACACTCATCTAACATAAAGTAGCTAGAGAGTGAGAATAGTAGAGCAAATAGGGAAAGGTAAAGTAACCAGAGCACTACTACTGAGCTGGATTAACAGTAACCTTCACCTTTAAAATACGACGATTGGTCATCTCTGTTATCTCAAAAGTATAATCATCGTGCAGAATCGTTTCATGGAGCGTTGGAAACTCTCCTTTCAATTCTAACAAAAGACCTGCTAAGGTATCGGCATCGCCCACCACTTTCTCAAAGATAGAAGCATCGGCTTTCACAATACGGTAAAAATCGGCAAGAAGTATCTTTCCCTCAAAAGAGAAAACATTCTCAGCAAGCTTCACATGAAGCCGCTCCTCTTCGTCATACTCGTCATTAATTTCGCCTACTATCTCTTCAATAATATCCTCCATGGTGATTAATCCTGAGGTGCCACCAAACTCATCAATAACGATAGCAATGTGAATCTTATTGGCCTGAAAGTCACGCAACAGGTCATCAATCATCTTTGTTTCGGGCACAAAGTAGGCTGGTCGAATCATCTCCTGCCAGCAAAAAGCCTCTCCCTCTTGCAGGTAAGGAAGCAGATCTTTAATGTACAAAATGCCTTTAATGTTGTCGTGATTCTCTTCGTATACCGGTATGCGCGAATAGGCATTCTCTATTACACAGTTCAACACATCGGTATAGCTATCCGTTATATCAAGGCTAACCATATCGAGTCTAGGAGTCATTACCGCCTTGGCAGTCTCGCCACCAAAGCGTATAATTCCCTCGAGTATGTTGTTCTCTTCGCTAAACTCTTTCTTGTCAGTCAGTTCAAAAGCGTGTGATAGCTCATCGACCGAGATGTTGTAGTTCTTCTTGGACACCACCTTGTTTACCAAATAGGATGAGCGAACAAGCAACGAAACCAAGGGATAAAAGAGTACTTTAAGGGCCGAAATAACAGGAGCAGCTGTTCGACAAAAGCGCAGTGTATTTTGTGCCGAATAAATCTTAGGCATGATTTCGCCAAAAAGCAACAGCAAGAAGGTTAGCAAGACAGTAATGACCACAAACTCTAAAACAACCGAATTACCAAAATGAATGGTGCTAGCAAAAAAGAAATTGCACAGCATAATAATGGTTACATTGACAAAGTTGTTCGATATGAGAATGGTTGCCAAAAGCCTCTCCGACTCCTCTAAGAGGGTCATGATACGCTGATCGGCCGCATGTTTCCCCTCCTCTACTTGGCTTAAATCAGTAGGAGAAAGAGAGAAGAAGGCTATTTCTGACGCAGAAACAAAGCCCGAGGCATAAAGCAGCAGAGCGGCTAATAGAATAGCAACAAGGGCAGCCACAGAGGGAGTGGTCAAATAAACACCGCTAAACAAGTCTGAAAAGCGGCTTAAAAACGAATCAGGGTCCAAAGAAGTGGGTTTTAGTTAAACATCTATTGATTAAAAGGGTAAATCGTCATTTGCATCCGAAGCAGCCGTCTCTTTAATGGTTGTAGGGGCTGGCTGCACAGGAGCTGCAGGCTGAGAAGCAGCAGGTTGTGGCGAGTTAGTAGCTGGTTTGCCACCAAGCATCTCCATTACATCGCCAAATATTTCGACAATGGTACGCTTTACACCATTTTGGTCATCGTACGAGCGGGTCTTAATTTTCCCTTCAATGAATAGCTTATCTCCTTTGTGCACATACTTCTCGGCTACTTCGGCCAATCCTCTCCAAAGCACAATGTTATGCCACTCTGTACGATCGGGCACTTGTGTACCATTTTGCAAGGTATATCCACGCTCTGTAGTGGCTAAAGAAAACGTAGCAACCGCTACACCACTATCCAAATATCTCACTTCGGGCTCTTTACCGACATTCCCGATTAGCATTACTTTGTTTAACGACATGATTTACTCTATTTTAAGGATTAAGTTCCAAAAATAGAGAAAAAAAAATGATTCACCAAGCGAGATGTAGCATAATTTTGCACATCTGCTATCTTTATTTGCTCATAACCAGCCAAAGGATGAAGCAGTTGCTCAAAATGGACTTCGTAAAAATCGGCATAGATGGTACGATGAGACAATTGATGCTTAACCTGCTGAGCGCGTTGAGTTACTACAGGAGAGTTACCAGCAGCCAAGAGTTGGCTAAACTCGGGAGTTGCATAGAGCTCTTCTTGCGATAGGGGCTGCGCCGTTTCAATCAAGTAGGGCTCGTATAAATTTTTCCAAATATCCTTCCCATCTCGTTTGCGCAAGTAGGTATCACTATCGGTATGTACATATATATAGTGCATGTAGCGATTGGTCACTTTGGTCTTATGTTGCTTGATAGGAAGTTCTCCTACCAGCTTGTTAGCATGAGCCACACAACTATCTACCAAAGGACACTCTAGGCAGTTGGGCGAAGCGGGTGTACACTGCAACGCACCAAAGTCCATAATAGCTTGGTTATAAGTGGCGGGATCGTTTGTATCGAGCAACTCTTGGGCCAATAAGGCAAACTCCTTCTTACCTGGGGTGCTATCAATAGGGGTTTCAATTCCCATCCAGCGAGAGAGAATTCGGTAAACATTGCCATCGACCACTGCATAGGGCTGATTGTAAGCAAAAGAGCAAATGGCCGCTGCCGTATAGGCCCCTACCCCTTTTAAAGCCAACACCTCGCTATGCGACTGAGGAAAAGAACCATTGGCTGCAATAGACTTGGCCGCTTCGTGAAGATTTCGCGCCCTTGAATAGTAGCCCAATCCCTCCCAAAGTTTCATAACCTCATCGTTATGAGCCTGAGCCAAGTCAAAAACAGTTGGAAATCGTTCTACAAATCGTTGGTAATAGGCATATCCTTGAGCCACACGCGTTTGTTGCAAAATTATTTCAGAAATCCATATATAGTAAGGGTCTTTTGTTTCACGCCACGGTAATTCGCGTTTGTGTTCACTGTACCAGCTAAGGAGTGCTTCACTAAAAGGGTTCATACAAGCCATTCGTTCGTTATATTATAAAATAGGAGCACAAAAGTAGGATAACTAAATCGATTTAAGGGACTCTTTTAATAAGAAATAAGAATGCAACCCACTGAAAGATTAAACAATAGCATTATTTTACTTAAAGTATATAATATAGCATCTAGATGAGGGGATTTGTTAAAATAAGAATTAATAAATAGCATCTTATTTAGTAACTTGCACAAAAACAATCTTTACAGGGGAGTCAAATGGGTTCGGTGTAAAATAATTGTCAATAACTTTGGTAGTTAGCTGATAACTACCTATATTTGCACTCCGAAAAATTAAGAAACAAGTCTAACAATAATTTATTAAGCGAAATGACCAAAGCAGATATCGTAAATGAAATTACGAAAAAAACAGGTGTCGATAAGGTAACAGCGTTAAAAACTTTAGAAGCTTTTATGGATAGCGTAAAAGAGTCTCTATCAAACGAAGAAAATGTATACCTGCGCGGATTTGGTAGTTTTATCGTAAAGAAGAGAGCTCAAAAAACAGCTCGTAACATCTCTAAGAATACAACTATCATTATTCCTGAGCACAACATCCCGTCTTTCAAACCAGCGAAGACATTTACATTGTCTGTAAAGAAATAAAACAAAAATAAGTATTAACCCTTTAAAATTTTGAAGCTATGCCAAGCGGAAAGAAAAGAAAAAGACATAAAATGTCTACGCACAAGCGCAAAAAAAGACTAAGAAAGAACAGACATAAAAGCAAAAAATAATTTGTAGTCTGTGACGACTAATAAAGAACAAACCTGGCGAAGCATGGAAACAGTCTTTCGGGTTTGTTCTTTGTTTAAGTCGGAGTTTGAACCTAAAAGCAACTAAAAAAGTGACAAGCGAATTAATCATTGACGTACAGCCCAAGGAGATATCTATAGCACTCTTAGAAGATAAGAACCTAGCCGAATATCAAAAAGAGGGAAGAACAGCCTCTTTCAACGTGGGAAATATGTACTTAGGTCGGGTAAAGAAATTAATGCCAGGTCTAAATGCATGCTTCGTGGATGTGGGTTTTGAAAAAGACGCTTTTCTTCACTACTTAGACTTAGGATCTCAATTTAACTCCTACCAAAAGTATCTAAAACAAGTCTCTAGCGACCGAAAAAAACTCTACCCGATTTCAAAAGCTACCATACTACCCGACCTTGAAAAAGAGGGAACAGTCTCGACTGCTCTTCAACAGGGGCAAGAGGTTTTGGTGCAAATTGTTAAGGAACCTATTTCAACGAAAGGACCCCGATTAACCTGCGAAATTTCATTCCCAGGACGCCACTTGGTATTAATCCCCTTTAATGAAAAAGTATCGGTTTCGCAAAAAATTAAATCGAGCGAAGAGCGCGCCCGCCTAAAGCAACTATTGCAAAGCATTAAACCCAAAAATTTTGGAGTGATTGTACGCACAGTGGCCGAGGGAAAGCGAGTAGCCGAACTCGATTCGGAGCTAAAGGTCTTGGTAAAACAATGGGAAGAGGCAATTACCAAGGTACAAAAAACAACCAAACCGCCCACGCTTGTCTACGAAGAGAACAGCCGGACGGTTGCCATGCTACGAGATTTATTTAATCCATCGTACGAAAACATCTACATCAATGATCAAGCTGTTTTCAACGAGATTAAAGATTACGTTACGCTGATTGCTCCCGAAAGAGCAGGAATCGTAAAACTGTATGATGGTAAATTGCCTATATTCGACAACTTTGCTGTTACCAAACAGCTTAAATCCTCCTTTGGTAAAACGATCTCTTACAAAAGCGGTGCATACCTTATTATAGAGCACACCGAAGCACTACACGTAGTAGATGTGAACAGTGGAAATCGTTCCAAAGCAGCCAACGGACAAGAGGCCAATGCACTCGATGTAAACCTAGGCGCAGCCGATGAATTGGCACGCCAACTCCGTTTACGCGACATGGGAGGAATTATTGTAGTCGATTTTATTGACATGGCAGTAGCCGAAAATCGTCAGAAGCTCTACGAACGTATGTGTCAAAACATGCAGAAAGACAGAGCCAAACACAACATCTTGCCCTTAAGCAAGTTTGGACTGATGCAAATTACTCGTCAGCGAGTAAGACCTGCTATGGATATAACAACGGAGGAAACCTGTCCCACCTGCTTCGGAAAAAAGAGCATCAAACCCTCCCTCCTATTTACAGATACACTGGAAAGTAAAATTGATTACCTAACTAGTAAACTGAAGATAAAGAAGTTTACCCTATACATTCACCCATACACAGCTGCCTACATCCAACAAGGATGGGTTTCATTGAAACGAAAATGGCAAATGAAGTATGGAATGGGAATCAAAATAGTCCCCGATCAAAATCTAGCCTACCTACAATACATCTTTAAAGATGCAAATGGTGAGGAGATAGATATGAAAGAGGAGATTGAAATTAAGTAATTAAAGAGGGGGCAAATCTATTTTGCTCCCTCTTTTTGCACAAAACACCCCGAGCCCAATTTCGATTTACTCCATCATTACCACCCAACCAATCTCCATCCATCCCATCACTTCTCCACTCTATTTCCGCCCACCCTACCACCACGACTAAAATTCTCTTCACCAATTCACCTACCTCCCACTTCAACTTCCGTTCACCTTACTTAGCGCAAAATCCTACCACTTCAAGCAGCTAAAAAAAACAAAATATCACACACCAATCAATTTTCAACCAAAACACTTGCAATATTTATTTTATACATTACCTTTGCATCATACAATAGTATCATATTGTCTATTACCTTAAAGAAGTTAAAGATATGAATATCAATCAACTCATGGCTTCATTAGAAGCAAAACACCCTGGCGAATCAGAATACTTACAGGCTGTAAAAGAAGTACTTGTCTCTATAGAAGATATATACAACCAGCATCCTGAATTTGAAAAGTTCTCAATCATAGAAAGATTGGTTGAGCCCGACCGAATTTTCACCTTCAAGATAACGTGGATAGACGACAAAGGGAAAGCACAGGTTAACTTAGGTTACCGCGTTCAATTTAACAATGCAATAGGCCCCTATAAAGGAGGAATTCGTTTCCACGCATCGGTAAACCTATCCATCTTAAAATTCCTAGGATTCGAACAAACATTTAAGAATGCTCTCACTACCCTTCCCATGGGAGGTGGAAAAGGAGGTTCAGACTTCTCACCACGAGGCAAAAGCGACGCAGAGATAATGCGATTCTGTCAAGCCTTTATGCTGGAACTTTGGAGACACATAGGACCCGATGTCGATGTACCAGCAGGCGATATTGGTGTAGGTGGTCGTGAAGTAGGATACATGTACGGCATGTACAAAAAACTAACACACGAGTGTACAGGAACATTAACCGGAAAAGGCATTGAGTTCGGTGGATCACTTATCCGCCCCGAGGCTACAGGCTTTGGTGGACTCTACTTTGTAAACGAAATGCTCAAAAACAAAGGCATCGATATCAAAGGAAAAATAATCTCAGTCTCTGGATTCGGAAACGTAGCTTGGGGAGCCATTATTAAAGCCAACGAGCTAGGTGCCAAAGTAGTTACCCTATCGGGACCTGACGGATACATTTATGACCCTAATGGAATTACAGGCGATAAAGTAGACTACTTATTAGAATTGCGCGCTACTGGCGAAGACATTGTAGAACCCTATGCTACAGAGTATCCCGAAGCTACCTTCTATCCTAATAAGCGACCTTGGGAAGTAAAGGTAGATATTGCGCTTCCATGTGCTACACAGAACGAATTAAATGGCGAAGACGCTTGTTTATTGATAAAAAATTCCGTTCTTTGTATCGGAGAAATTTCGAACATGGGTTGCACCCCCGAAGCTGTTGATTTGTTCACAGAGAAACAAATACTCTATGCACCAGGTAAAGCTGTTAATGCAGGAGGAGTAGCTACTTCAGGACTAGAAATGACTCAAAACGCCATGCACATAAGCTGGACAGCAGAAGAGGTAGATCAAAAACTACTTCAAATCATGAATGGCATCCATGCACAGTGCGTTAAATATGGAACAGAGCCCGATGGCTATATTAATTATGTAAAAGGAGCTAATATTGCAGGATTCATGAAAGTGGCACACGCCATGATTGGACAAGGAGTTATTTAATAACTCTATATATTAACATTTAAAGATATCTCGTTTAGTTGTATTTGTATTTTGTATTGTAGTTTTACGCTACCTGCCTGAGAAGGTCGGTAGCGTTCTTTTTTTACTCACTCAACAGCAAAACGAGGAATTCCATCACCATCTGCCTCCCATCGCTTAAAAGTATAGTCACTCAACCCTGCTCCTACACCACTCACCCACTCATTTAAACCATCTACCACATGCCAAGAGTCATCACCTTTCTTATAAAGAAAACTTGAGCTGAAGAAATAATTATAAGCAAACGAAATAGCACCACCATTATCACTTACCCAATTTCTGTAATTGGTAAAACAATAACGCAGAGTTAAATTACCACTACGCGGGGTACTATAAACCACACCTCCCAGTGCAACAGACTGACTTTGAGTATGGTAAAAGTAACAGTTTTGTATACTACCTACTGCATTCGACTCCATAGAGAAGCAGATTCCTCCATAAGTAGAGCCAGTTCGTGACCTGAAAGTAAGATTGCCTGCAAAGCAGTTGTATATATGACCATTACTCACAGCCACTATCCCGCCAATAGACGAACTGGTCTGAAAATCTAATATACAATTCCACGACCAACAATTTAGAACTGTACCGATTGATGTTCCAACAACAACTCCACCAGTGCTTATTGCTGGTACAGAAGCTATAGAGTTAGTAACCGAGCAATGATCGACTACACCCTCATTATAAGCTACGATAAAAGAGACTAAATAGGATTTATAGCTCCCCTGAATATGCGAATCGGCAACATGTAGGTTGCGTACAATACCTTTTGGTCCGACTTGTGCAAAGAGAGCATATCCATTGCGTAATCGCTGTAATCGTAGCCCTCTCAGGGTGTGATTGTTCCCCTCAAATCGGTCATTAAAATGAGTATAATGACCAATAGTAGAGAGCCTCAAACTATCTTCTGGAGCAAATTCCAAATCATTTAATAGATAATAAGTAGTCACTCCATCCACTGTTTCTCCAAAATCGGCTAGAGACTTCTCACCGGCATAAGGCTCGCCATTAATCAATTTTCCAAACGCTATAAAATCATCAACCGTTTGAATGCCCACACGGTCACTGGCATACTTCAAGGAGTAGCTATAATGGTGGTTACTCTTAAAATGGGTAGCACCCAACTGATAAGTATAAAGCTCTTCGCCACAGGTTACTGATAGAGTCAACTCCAAGCTATCTACCGGAGGAACAATCAACTGGTAGAGACCCTCTTGATTGGGCTCTACAGTAACCGTTTGCGAGAGGTGCCTGCTACATGCTAACTCGCTAGTAAGGGTAGAGAGCGAAAGAATGGTACAAGGCACAGTCACCTTTAAAGAGGTTAACTTCTGCTGCATAGCACCATTAACAGCAATCGATATTTGCGAAAAACGGTGTTTAAAAGTGGGATTAATCTCCTGTTGATAACTCAACTCTTGGTAATCGTAAAGTAGATCTACTAAATGCCCATCACTGTAAAGCTCCTCACTTGTATAGCTATAATTGGCATGAAAAGGATAAAGTGCTAAAAAAGTGGCGGTAACACTATCTCTATCCCAAACTAACCACTGCTTACCCTCCCAAGCCGCTCCACTCCAGCGGTAACACTCGTTGGTAGCCGAGAGAGCGCCAGTAGCATTCACCAATACATCACTTCCCACAGGCAAGGTGCCCCATTGAGCAATACTCCTCACTGCTCCCAGCGAGAGCGATA
Source organism: Phocaeicola sp. (assembly GCA_051648565.1). Taxonomy (GTDB): domain Bacteria; phylum Bacteroidota; class Bacteroidia; order Bacteroidales; family Bacteroidaceae; genus Phocaeicola. The sequence goes on from JBOFFJ010000010.1 coordinate 118,430, forward strand.
GCGGAGCTGTGGACTCTTCAGGAAAGAATTCATAAAATCCTGTATCATAAGCTGTTTTATCCATACAACTCAGTAATAACCAAGAAAGAAAGTAAACTCCAACTAGATTGATTTTATTCATACACAGTAGACTATTTAAGGAAACTAGAATGGCAAATATAATAAATATATAACAAAAATAATATTTTTTTACTCTTTACAATCTAAACTTTTTATGTACATTCGCACTTATAATCATAAAAAGAATAGAGTATGTTTTCAGGAATTGTAGAAGAGTACGCAGAGGTTGTGAAGATTGTAGCAGAGAAAGAGAACCTTCACCTCACACTTAGATGTACTTTTGCAGCCGAATTAAAGATTGACCAAAGCGTATCGCACAACGGTGTTTGCCTTACGGTGGTAAGTTTAGATAATGGCACTTACACGGTAACAGCTATGAAAGAGACCCTAGAGTGTTCCAACATTGGACTGCTTAAAGTGGGAGACAAAGTCAATATTGAACGAAGCATGATGATGAATGGCAGACTAGATGGCCACATCGTACAAGGACATGTAGACCAAACAGCCAAGTGTATCGCCATTGAAGATGCTAACGGAAGCTGGTATTTTACCTTTGAATATGCATTTGACAAAGAGATGGCCAAACGTGGATACCTAACTGTAGATAAAGGTTCTGTTACCATCAATGGAGTGAGTCTAACGGTATGTAACCCTACCGATAACACCTTTCAGGTAGCCATTATACCTTACACCTATGAGCATACTAACTTCCATACCTTCCAAGTAGGAAGCACAGTAAACCTAGAGTTCGATATCATTGGAAAGTATTTAAGCCGAATGATGCACTTTAATGCATAAGAAATAGGCTAAACGAAGGAGGTAAAAAATGAGAGTACACTTTTAAAAAAGCTCTTTTTTTGTCCCAACAAGTTGGTTCTTAAATAAATGTCGCTACTTTTATGCATATTTTTAATTTAAAAGATAAATAGAAATGAAGAAATTTTTAGCAGAAGGAATTGGTACCATGGTACTAGTATTGATGGGTTGCGGTGCAGCCATCTTCTTGGGTTGCGGCGATGCTGCAGAAAAACTGGCAGTAGCCATTGCATTTGGTCTATCAGTTGTAGGTATGGCGTATACTATCGGAGGCATATCGGGTTGCCACATCAATCCTGCTATTACATTGGGTGTGTGGTTATCAAAAAGAATGTCGGGCAAAGAGGCAGCAGGCTACATGGTAGCTCAATTCATTGGTGCCGTAGTTGGTTCGGCTATTCTTTATGCACTAACCTCTACAGGTAGCTATGGCACATCGACTGCTACAGGAGCAAATGGTTTTACAGAAGGAGCCATGACACAAGCTTTCATAGCAGAGGTAGTCTTTACCTTTGTCTTTGTTTTGGTAGTACTAGGTACAACCGACTCAAAGAAGGGGGCTGGCAATCTAGCAGGTCTAGCCATTGGGTTAACGCTTATATTGGTACACATTGTGTGTATCCCTATCACAGGTACTTCGGTTAATCCAGCGCGTAGCTTTGGACCGGCTCTATTCGCAGGAGGTTCAAACCTTGCTCAATTGTGGTTATTTATTGTAGCACCTATGATTGGGGCAGCACTATCGGCCATTACTTGGAAATGCATCGGCACAGAGTGTTGCAAGAAATAAGCAATAGATAGAAGCTACAGAGATAAACTGCTACCATAAAAGGTAAAATAGGTTATATCTTAGCAAAATAGACAGAGAGAGTTCGGTAGTATACCGGACTCTTTTCTTTTTCCCTTTTTCTTGCTTTCTCCGCTTACTCTTTTAAGCTAACCTTATACTCCCTCCGCACCTATGCAAGCAACTCATAGGTGGCAAAAAAAAGCTAACCACCATACCGATGGCATACAGATAGTACCAAATAGATAGAGACCCCAATAGGGAAGGAGGAAGGAAGAAAAAAAAGAGAGCCTAAAAGAGGGTGGCATTGCGTAACTTGCTAAGCATTAAGGCATATTCACTTTACCATTAGTTGCGAACACGCTTCAGCGTAAGTTGCTTCAAAGCATCGAGTGAGCCATTAAACACATTAAGGTCTACCTTCTCTATAATACCAGGAAGATCACCCACATCAGTATGTTGCCAAAAGTCCCACTCCCCTTGGTAACGAACAGAATCTACATAGTAATGCGCTATCCAGTAGGGATAGGAGTTAAAGAGAGAGTCATTGAGGTGGCGCATCTTATATTTATAACCCGTATAGAGAATGGGTTTTACGCCGTAGTGCCCCTCTACCCTATCTAGCCATATTTTAAGGTCTCTGCGCAATCGCTCTTGGTTATCGGCACGCACTTCAATATCGAGTACAGGGGGTAAATCACCTGGTTCAAGTTTTACTGTACGAATAAAGAATTCGGCCTGCGCCAATGGATCGGTCTTTGGATTGTAAAAGTGGTAAGCACCGCGAATAAAGCCATGAACCCTAGCCGAGTCGAAACTTGCCTCAAAAATACGATCACTAAAATCGCCCCCTTCAGAGGCCTTCAAGAAGATAAAATGAATAGGAAAAGGACCCTGCTTAGCCAACGAGAGTTGTTGCCAATTAATGGTACCTTGGTGGTGCGATATATCAATACCGTGCACCTCGTAGCCGTGAGGCAAACATACACCGTAACCCGCCAATCCGTAACAAGGCTTCCAACGGTAGCTATAGGGACGGATAAAGAAGTAATAAAAAAGTGCCAAAAAGAGCAATGAAAAGAGTACCATCCCTGCATATTTAGCCCAAACCTTGAGTTGCGGTGTAAGGATAAATAGGCTCTTACGCTTGGCCGATCTACCTTTACGGGTGGAGCGCTTGCGAGGTTGTGCAGCAGAAGTACGCTTGGGAGTAACTCCTCGGGTAGTAGTAATTCCCTTGGGAGCACGCGGTTTGCGAGAAGCTGCAACAGGCGTTTTTTTATTCATGCGGTTGGTAAAGAAAAAGTCTGCTCAAAAAGAAAGAATATATGTGTATAGAAGAAGTCCCCTCCCAAAAGAAGGAGGGGACTCTTTTAAACTCAAATAAGAGATAGATTATTTGGCTTGCTCAAGCTGCAATGTTTTAGTAGCTTGGTCACAAACTTCGGTAGGGCCAAAGTATTGGATAGGACCTGGGTAAACATAAGCTGTCTCGATAGCCCAACGATCACGTTGTGCAGCAAATGCCTTGAAAGGTGCTGCATCCAATTTAACCAATGCTTTTTGAATTACTGGTTTCATTTCGCCGTGACGACGCTCCATGTTCATCATCATCGTGATAGGTACACCACCTGCAATCCATTCGGCAGCAGGAGCAGTTGTGTTACGTACAGACGACATGTAACCTGTTTTACCATTAGCTACCAACATCGAAGCTGTGTAACCTAATGAGTAGCAGTAGTCAGCATCAAAATTAGAAGGAGCTGCACAACGACCTTCGTAACCGAAGAAGTGGTGAATGGCAGAGAATTTACCTTCGTATTTACCTTCGGCTTTCCACTCAGCTAGCTTCACAGCTACCATGTCTGAAAGTAATTTTTCAGTCTCAATCAATGACACTTGTACGTTACCGTGTGGGTCGCGATCCAACGTAAGTTGGCGAGCTACTCCCTCTGGAAGTGATGCGTAGATGGCTGCATTCTCTTCCGAAAGGTGAGAGATGATGTATTCGCGTTGTTTTGATTTCTTAATCAAAGCAAACTCATCGGCATGGTGAGCTAGGTAATCATTCAACTCAGAGATTAACGCCTTCATAGCTGGAATAAATTCAATCAAACCTTCAGGAATCAATACGGTACCAAAGTTATTACCTTGAGCTGCACGATTGGCTACGATTTCGGCTACATAAGTTACCACATCATCAAGAGACATGTTTTTCTTTTCTACCTCTTCCGATACAATACATACATTGGGTTGTACTTGCAAAGCACACTCTAGGGCAATGTGCGAAGCCGAACGACCCATCAATTTAATAAAGTGCCAGTATTTACGAGCTGAGTTACAGTCACGTTGAATGTTACCGATTACCTCAGAGTAGGTTTTACAAGCTGTATCAAAACCAAATGAAGTCTCGATCATCTCGTTTTTCAAGTCACCATCAATCGTTTTAGGACAACCGATAACTTGCACACCGCACTGTTTTGCCGCATAATACTCGGCCAATACACATGCATTGGTATTTGAATCATCACCACCAATAATTACGATAGCTTGAATACCCAACTCTTTTACAATCTCTAAACCTTTGTCAAACTGAGCAGTCTCTTCTAGTTTAGTACGTCCCGAACCGATGATATCAAAACCACCAGTGTTGCGATACTCATCAATCACATCGGCAGTAAGTTCCATGTAGTTATGGTCTACTAACCCACCAGGACCTAAGATAAAGCCATAAAGCTTGCTATCAGCATGTACCTTCTTGATACCATCAAACAGACCCGAGATTACATTGTGACCCCCAGGAGCTTGACCTCCTGAAAGAATTACACCAATATGAATCGGTGCTTGTTGCGTAGCTTCTCCTTCGACGAATTGGATAAGGGGCATACCATACGTGTTGGGGAATAAGGCTGCAATAGCTTCTTGATCGGCTACAGATTGTGTAGCATTACCTTCTTGAATCTTTACGGCGCCTTGTAACGCTTTAGGAAGCTTGGGCTGATAAGCAGCTCTAGCTACTTGTAGTGCACTTTTAGTCATTTTACTTTTTAATTATTTAAGGGTGTATAAAATGTTCATTTTACAACTGCAAAAATCGCTCTTTTTTCTTAAATAGAAAAGCGTATACAAATAAAAATAGTACCTTTGCCCTAAAATTGATTCGTATATAAACTTAAAACATTACAGCTATGGCAAGTAGAAAAGCGTTAAAGAAAGAAATCTATTATATCTCTGGTGATTTATTTATGGCAAGCCTAGTAGAGGGTGTAAACCGCGAAGTGATAATCACCGCTACACACACCATTCTTGGATTGATACCACGCATCAGCCACACTGAACCAGGTAACGTAAAGGGTTTTTATAAAAAGCTTCGCGCAGACCTAAACAAAGAGATTCAGAAAGTAGCAGACGAATTGGCGAAATAAGAGAGAAAAACGCGATGAAAAAAGCAATTTGTGGTTTTATTTTCTACAAACTGATGGGATGGAAAACCGAAGTTTCGGCTCCAGACTACGATAAATTCATTATGTGTGCCGCTCCTCACACCACCAACTGGGACCTTATTGTAGGGAAACTCTTTATGGGTGCCGTTGGGCGTGAAACAGGATTCATGATGAAGAAAGATTGGTTCTTTTGGCCACTGGGTCCTATATTCCGCTGGATGGGAGGGATACCTGTAAACCGTGGACGCAAAACCTCGTTGGTTGATCAAATGATTCAACGAGCCAAAGAGAGCAAAACCTTTCACCTAGCCATCACACCCGAAGGAACGCGCAAAGCAAACCCGAACTGGAAAAAAGGGTTTTACCACATAGCCATGGGTGCTAATCTGCCCATCCTATTGGTAGCCATCGATTACCAAAAGAAGTGTGTTACTTGCAACAAGGTAGTCATCCCTACGGGAGATATAGAGAAGGATATGCGCGAGATTAAACTCTACTACAAGGACTTTAAAGGAAAGCATCCCGAAAACTTCTCCATTGGAAAGGTGGAGTAAAACAACCCTTTCATTCGACAAATAGCAAAATTCGCTACCACAATTAATAGGCCTAGCCATAATGTGGTAGCGAATTTTTTATCCTATTTTCATTGCACTTTATCTCCCACTTCTCATCACTCTATTCACCCATAACAAAATGAGACCCCTGCTTATCCACTACCTAAAAGCGATTATCTACGGTACGATTCTGCTACTCCATGCCCCCCAACTACCTGCTCAAAACCTAGAGAAAAGAGTAGAGAGTTCGCTACGTAGCTACTTCAACAACTACCAATCCACTACGATACAACTCAAAACATGCCAGCTAGAGCGGTATGAACTGAATCATACTAAAAAGCAGGTCACCATCTATCCAGCAGCCAACTTTGGCTACCAACTCTTTACCCCTGCCACAACAAAGGCTATCTACCAAGAGGTACGAGCAGCGCTACCTCCCGAGGTTCAATCCTATACACTAACCATTCAGTGCGGCGAAAGAGAGTTGAGTGAGTTAATTCCCAACCGATTGTTAGAGAAAATGGACAAAGAGCGGCTCTGGCATAAAACAACCTACAAAGGGAGGCCATGGGTAGAGAACCTATCCAAACCCTATACCATAGATAGAGGGCTTTACAACAAACACCTCGCCATCTGGCAAAGCCATGGCAGCTACTACAAAGCCGAAAAAGGGAGCTGGGAGTTTCAACGCCCTCCCCTCTTTGGCACACGCGAAGATTTGCTAACCAAAGAGATTGTAGTGCCCTACCTTATACCCATGCTAGAACAGGCAGGAGCAACCGTTTTTACTCCACGCGAAAGAGACTATCAACGCAACGAGGTGATAGTAGACAATGATGGAGCAGGCAGCTACCTAGAGCAAAAGAGCCGAAAAGGGAAGTGGAAACAAGGTACCCAACAAGGATTTGCCATGCCACGAGCTACTTACTTAGATGGCGAAAGCCCCTTTAGAGAGGGAACTATTCGCTGGGTAACAACCGAAAAGAAGGCTGAAAAAGCCTTTGCACAATGGATTCCAACCATTCCCGAAACAGGTAAATATGCCGTATACATAAGCTATCAAACACTCCCTAAAAGCGTAAGCGATGCCAAATACCTAGTCTTCCACAAAGGAGGAATAACCCAATTCTCTGTCAACCAACAAATGGGAGGAGGAACTTGGGTCTACCTAGGCAGCTTCGAATTTGAGAAAGGGATGAACGAAACAGGCAGAATTGTATTAAGCAACCAAAGCAAGCAGAAAGGGGTGGTAACAGCCGACGCCGTTCGCTTTGGGGGAGGCATGGGCAATATTGTACGTGGAGGAACCACTAGCAAACTGCCTCGCTACCTAGAGGGAGCCCGTTACTGGACCCAATGGGCGGGTTTTCCCTACGAAGTGTACAGTGCCAGCGAAGGAAAGAACGACTATACCGACGATATAAATAGCCGTGGTAGAACAGTAAACTACCTAAATGGAGGCTCTCTTTTCAACCCCAATCAACAGGGACTAGCAGTACCCATTGAACTTAGTTTAGGAGTGCACACCGATGCAGGATTCTCGAAAGAGGAGGAGTACATAGGTACGCTCGGCATCTACACCACCAACAGCAACGAAGGGAGACTCTTAGCAGGCCCCTCACGAGAAACTGCCCGCGACTTAACCGATGGAGTACTTAGTGAGCTCAACCGCGACCTCTCCAGCCACCTTGGCACTCCATGGAGTACCCGAGGTATATGGAACCGCAACTACAGTGAATCGCGTATACCAGGCATTCCAGCCATGATTCTAGAGTTGCTCTCGCACCAAAACTTTGCCGATGTAAAGCAGGCCTACGACCCCCACTTCCAATTTGTAGCAGCTCGCTCCATCTACAAGGGTATTGTAAAATATATAGCCACCATGCATAAAGAGAGCTATGCCATACAACCCCTACCCGTATCACACTTTGCCATTGAGTTAGAGAATAAAAAAGGAACCCTCCAACTACAATGGAAGCCTACCAACGACCCACTAGAGCCTACTGCCCAAGCAGCAGGGTACATCGTCTACAAACGTATAGGCGAAGGAGGTTTTGACAATGGCACACTGGTAACCCAACCTCAATACAGCTTTCAAGCAGAGGCAGGAGTGCTCTATAGCTTTCGAGTTACTGCCATCAACAGAGGAGGTGAAAGCTTTCCATCCGAAACCTTGGCAGCCTATAGAACAGCAGAGAAAAGCGATAAAACGGTATTAATCATCAATAATTTTAACCGACTAAGTGCCCCTCCTACCATTGAGACAGCTACCCAACAGGGGTTTAACCTAAGTAAAGAGGTAGGTATGCCCTATCTGCAAACAGCCGCCTTTACTGGAGAACAAAGAGCATTCGAAAAACGACTCATGGGGATAGAATCGGAACAAGGATTGGGATATAGTGGAGATGAACTCATAGGCAAAGTGATAGCGGGCAACAGTTTTGACTACCCCTACATACATGGCAAAGCCATTCAAGCAGCTGGAGGATACTCTTTTGTATCGGCTAGCAGCGCTGCTGTAGAGAGTGAGAGCATACCTCTATCAAATTACCAAGTGGTCGATTTAATACAAGGAGCAGAGATGCAAGAGTTCTCCTCACGCATGCAGTCCAGGCTAATAAGCTACTGCCAAGGTGGAGGAAAGTTACTCATTAGCGGATCAAATGTAGCAAGTAGTTTGCAATCGAAAGAGGCCATTCAATTTGCTCAACAGACATTGAAGTACCAAGCAGGCGGTAAAGTAGCAACAACAAACGAAGGAGGGGTAACAGGAGCCAACACAAATTTTTCGCTCTACTCTACCCTCAACGAATATTGCTATGCCGTACCTACTCCCGACTGCATAACAGCTCTATCGCCAGCCTATTCGGCATTTGCCTATACACCACAAAATTACAGTGCAGGCATTGCCTACCAAGGAGCGTACAAAACCTTTGTACTGGGTTTTCCGTTTGAAGCAATCCAACAAGAGGAGGCACGCAACCGAATCATGCAAGCTATTTTGGGCTTTTTTGAGAAATAAAAAAGAGGGTTTCTGTTTTACATCGCTTTTTTTGTGTATGTTTGCTACTATAAACCTTTAATTTTACACGACTATGTATACCATTCAAGCCAATGCTTCGGGCACCCGAACCATAGAGATAAACCAAGAGCACCTAGAAACAATAACTAAGTATGCACTGTTTCAACACCTGATTGACAGCAACGGAATTATTGACGAAGCGGTACTCGAAAAACTGAGATTAAACTTACGTTCACTCATTGCAAGCGAAGAGGGAAATAGCAAAGAACTGCTAGACCTTTGCATTGATGTGATTTATCACAATAACATGAAAGCGTTTGGACTACACCAACTCATCCTGCTCTACATTCAGAAATTGAAAGAGGAAGAGATTGAAGAGGAGGCATAAACCAAACACTTTCGATTTGAATATTTAAAAATTGAAAGAGAACAAACTTACAGACTGGCTGCCTACTACCAAGAAGGAGATGGAGCTAAGGGGATGGGAGGAGCTAGACATTATCTTGTTTAGCGGTGACGCGTATGTAGATCACCCCTCATTCGGGGCAGCCGTAATAGGAAGATTATTGGAGGCCGAAGGCTATCGAATAGCCATCGTGCCTCAACCAAACTGGCGAGATGATTTGCGCGACTTCAAAAAGTTGGGCAAACCTCGCCTCTTTTTTGGCATTTCGGCAGGTTGCATGGACAGCATGGTCAATAAATACACAGCCAACAAACGGTTACGCAGTGAAGATGCATATACCCCCGATGGCCGACACGATATGCGCCCAGAATACCCAACAGTGGTATACACCCAAATTCTCAAAGAGCTCTTCCCCGATGTACCTGTAGTAATAGGTGGCATAGAAGCATCGCTACGTAGGGTAACCCATTACGACTATTGGCAAGATGGGCTACGCTCTTCTATCCTATTAGATTCGGGAGCAGACCTCTTAATCTATGGTATGGGCGAACAACCCATGTTGGACCTTTGCAAACGACTATCGGCTAGCAGCGAGATGCCCAATGACATCTTACAAACAGCCTATATAGCCAACAAAGATGGAGTGCCTGCTTTTAAGTCGAAAGTAGAAGACATTACACTCCATTCGCACGAAACTTGCCTGCACGACCGTCGCAGACAGGCAGAGAACTTCCGCATCATCGAAGAGGAATCAAACAAGCTAGAGGCTGCAAGACTTTTGCAAGGAAATGGTAAGAAGGTGGTAGTGATTAATCCACCCTACCCACTCATGACCGAAAAAGAGATAGACCGTTCGTACGATCTTCCCTATACCCGCCTACCCCATCCCAAATACAAAGGGAAACGTATACCAGCATTCGAGATGATTAAATTCTCCATCAACATTCACCGAGGTTGTTTTGGAGGGTGTGCTTTTTGTACCATATCGGCACACCAAGGTAAGTTTATTGCCAGCCGAAGCAAGGAGAGCATCTTAAGTGAGGTGAAGAAAGTGACTGAAATGACCGATTTTAAAGGCTATTTAAGTGACTTAGGAGGGCCAAGTGCCAATATGTATCGCATGAAGGGAAAAGATGAAAGCAAATGTAAGCGATGCAAACGACCATCATGCATTCATCCTAAAATATGCCCCAACCTAAATACAGACCACCGACCTCTACTCGACATCTACCGATCGGTTGATGCACTACCAGGCATCAAAAAAAGCTTTATAGGAAGTGGTGTGCGCTATGACTTGTTGCAACATGACAGCAAGGATCCAGGAGTAAACCGAAGCACAGCCGACTATACACGGGAGTTAATAGCCAAGCACGTAAGTGGTAGACTAAAAGTAGCACCCGAACATACCAGTGCGCGCGTACTACAAATAATGCGCAAGCCTTCGTTTGCAGAGTTTCAGAAGTTCAAGAAGACATTTGATCGAATTAATAAGGAGCTTGACATGCGCCAACAGCTGATACCTTACTTTATCAGTAGCCACCCAGGTTGCAAAGAGGAGGATATGGCAGAGCTAGCGGTAGTAACCAAGCAGATGGAGTATCAACTAGAGCAGGTGCAGGACTTTACTCCTACTCCCATGACTATTGCTACCGAAGCATTTTATGCAGGAGTACACCCCTATACACTCGATCCTATCTTCTCAGCTAAAACACAACGCGAAAAGTTGGCACAACGCATTTACTTTTTCTGGTACAAAGCGGCCGAGAAGCGAACCATTGTACAGCAATTACGCAACATGAAACGAGAAGATTTAATTGACAAGCTTTACCGCAAGCGATAAACTGAATCTACTTATAGAATAAAGAGGGTGTTTATTTGGTTTTAAGAGAACCATTAAGCACCCTTCTTGTTATTATTTAAAATATTAGCAGACAGGGATTGAGCTAAAAAAGAAAATCACAATAAAAAATATCGACTTTTAATCGTCAAATAAAGGAGGAAGAAGAAGATAAAACAGGAAAGACTCCCCACTAGGATATGGGCGAGAAGCGCAAAAGCCCTCATTTAAGGGCAATAAAAAAGGGGGCTTTTCACAAAGACCCCTTTTTAAGTTTTCAATAGGTATTAGTTTTTCTTAAGGTAAAAAGATTGTTTTCAGGATAACATTGCAAAGGTGCCTCTTTTTTCATTCTCTTCCAAATCCCAAAGCATGCCTTACAACATATTTTAAAAAAATACAATGTTATTTGGACAAAACAGGCGATAAATAGGGTAACAGCAGCACTTTATAGGGCTAGAATATTGTCAGATAGAATTATAAGAAAGAAGAATCACATTCTACAACATCCTATAAAAAAAAGAAAACCGAGCAATTTCCATCTCTTTTTGATCATTCAACTATCACTCTACCCAACAAGAAAATTATCGAGAATATTTAATCTTATTGTTTTTTTTTACGGAAAAAAGCGAATTTAAAGCCCACTCCGTTGATTGCTAAATAGACATCCACTATCATCCTTAAAGGAGCACCTCCATACTAAAATATATGTGCTACAAACCCATAAGCTAAAAAACCAATAGTCGGCATCTAATTTCAGACAAATTAGAATGGCTTACGCTACAAAAGTAAGAAAAATTTCGCTACATTTGTACCATTTATCAGTAATAAGAGTCACAATGAATGAGATGAATAGCGAAGCTTCTACCGAGAAAAGAAGCTTGAATTTTATAGAACAAATTATAGAAAAAGATTTAAGAGAGGGCAAGAATGACAATCGGGTACAAACACGATTCCCACCAGAGCCTAATGGATACCTACACATAGGTCACGCTAAGGCTATTTGTCTCGATTTTGGTATCGCGCAGAAATACAATGGCAAGTGTACACTTCGCTTTGATGACACCAATCCTACCAAAGAAGATGTAGAGTATGTAGATGCCATCAAAGAAGATATCGAATGGCTAGGTTTTAAGTGGGATAATGAATTTTATGCCTCAGACTATTTCCAACAACTATGGGATCTTGCCATCCGCTTAATTGAAGAGGGCAAAGCCTACATCGATGAGCAATCGGCCGATTTAATTGCTACACAAAAAGGAACCCCTACTCAAGCAGGTACAGCGAGCCCCTACCGCAATCGCCCCGTTCAAGAGAGCTTGGAGCTTTTCAACAAGATGAACTCAGGTGAATTGGAAGAGGGAAGCATGGTATTGCGTGCTAAAATTGACATGACTAGCCCCAACATGCACTTTCGCGATCCTATTATATACCGTGTAGTTAAAACACCACACCACCGCACAGGCACCACTTGGAAAGCATACCCCATGTATGACTTTGCACACGGTCAAGGTGACTTATTTGAAGGAGTTACTCACTCACTCTGTACACTAGAGTTTGTACCTCATCGTCCGCTATACGATCTTTTTGTAGATTGGGCAAAAGAGGGCAAAGATTTAGAAGATCACCGTCCACGCCAATACGAATTCAACAAACTCAACCTAAACTACACCTTAATGAGCAAACGCAATTTATTGGTGATGGTTGAAGAAAACTTGGTAAATGGATGGGATGACCCACGCATGCCTACCCTATCGGGATTCCGTCGCCGTGGCTACTCTCCAGAATCTATCCGCAACTTTATCGATAAAATTGGGTACACTACCTACGATGCATTGAATGAATTTGCCCTACTCGAAAGCGCTGTACGCGAAGACCTAAATAAACGCGCCACGCGTGTTTCGGCAGTCATTGACCCGGTTAAGCTTATCATAACCAACTACCCCGAAGGACAAGTGGAAGCAATGGAAGCTGTAAACAACCCCGAAGATGAGTGTTCAGGTACACACACTATTAAGTTTGGTCGCGAACTATGGATGGAACGCGAAGATTTCATGGAGGATGCGCCCAAAAAATATTTCCGCATGACTCCCGGACAAGAGGTGCGATTAAAGAATGCCTACATTGTTAAATGTACAGGCTGTAAAAAGGACGAAACAGGCAAGGTGGTAGAAGTTTATGCAGAGTATGATCCCGAAACAAAAACAGGTATGCCAGGTAGCAGCCGCAAAGTGAAAGGAACACTACACTGGGTAAACAGCAATGACTGTGTAAAAGCAGAAGTACGCCTTTATGATCGACTTTGGAAAGTAGAAAACCCACGTGATGAGTTGGCAACCATCCGCAAAGAGAAAGATTGTAGCGCATACGAAGCAATGAAAGAGATGATTAACCCAAACTCTCTTCAATGCATTCAAGCGTGCTACGTAGAGAAGTTCTTAGCAGATGCTAAACCACTAGACTATTTCCAATTCCAACGAATTGGTTACTTTACAGCTGACAAAGATTCAACAGCCGAACAATTAATTTTCAACCGGACTGTTTCATTGAAAGACAGTTGGAGCAAAATGAATAAATAAAACATCAATTATGGAAAACTCTTCGGATTACACCTTAGGAACGAATGAGCTAGTAACAAGATATGAGGGTATGGTCAAAAGCCATACCCCTATCTATTTTGACTCACAAGAATTCATCAAAATTTATGAGTTCTATTTAGCCCATGAAAGATTCAAAGAGGCTGACATAGCAATTACTACTGCCTGGAAACTATACCCAACAGATCAAGAAATTGTGCTCTACTACTCTGACGAACTCGTTGATCAAGGAAAAGCTGAAGAGGCCTACCATGCACTAAGGAATGAAGGCATCGAACTTACAGAAGATATCTACCTGCAACGAGGAGAAATACTTCTAAAGCTAGGCAAAACAAAACAGGCCGAAGAGGAGTTTGACAAAGCAGCCGAAGAGGCAGGCTATGATATTGAAATATTAATCGATATTTTAACCACCTACACAAAAAATATATACGTAGAGAAAGGAGCAAAGTACCTAAAAATAATTGAAGAGAAGTTTCCCATACAGAGACTTCTTGAGGAAAATAGAGGACTCAGAGATAGCTTAGCTAGCTACTACATGCTAACCAGACAACATCAAAAAAACTACGAAATAGCACTTATTGAAACAGAACTTGAGCCCTACTCATACAGTGCTTGGGGAAACTTAGCCTCGGCACTTATAATAAACAAAGAATACAGCGAAGCCAATGAAGCTATTGATTTCGCATTGGCTATTGAACCTGAAAATGAGGATTTACTCACTACCAAGTTCAACATTCTGCTGCAATTAGGAAACAAACATCAGATAGCAGGATACCTACAGAGACGTGTTAAAGATTGCAGAGACTCTATTAGACCCTCATTAGCATTCATCAATTACTACATTCAAGAAGAGCTGTACTACGATGCTTATACCTATGGAATATATGTACTAAACCATAATAACTTAGACAAACTAGACCTCGGAGAAGAGAAAAACAGAGAGCGAGACGAAAACCGACTTGAGCTGCTTATCAAAATATCCGAAGCAGCTATACTCGACAAGAAAGAGAGACTAGGACACCAGTACGCTCTATTGGCTATGTACGAAAATCACCATTCGGACCAACCTTACTCACACTATGGATGGTGTTGGCTCTCATTGAAAAAGCCAAATGCAGCAATTGCAAACAGCTATTTCAAACTAGCACTTAAACACACCACTCCAGAGAATAGAGTTTACACACTCTTGACTATTGGAGATGCCCTTTTTGAAAAGAAGGCATACAGCGAAGCTATTGTTATTTTTGAAGAGGTCATAAAAGAGGACTCTTTAATGGGGATAGGAACATACCCCTACCTCGTATATGCTTATTACATAACAGGCGATCAACAAAAGACGATGAACTACCTAAAAAAAATGAGCAAAGAGATGCCACTTATGTTTTTAAAATTAGACGATTTGATTCCAGCCATAGATCAACACAAACTCAGCGGCGAAATTCTAGCGCTGAAACAAGGTTTTTCTACAGAAGAGAACTAAATAAAACAACTATAAACAACTAAAAAAAAACGATTACCGTATGGAATCTGTAACATTTATCCAATGGTGTTTGGACCATTTGAATTACTGGACTATCACACTACTGATGGCTATTGAAAGCTCATTTATCCCCTTCCCCTCGGAAGTAGTTGTTCCACCTGCAGCCTATCGATCAGCTGGAGCAAACAGCGACCTACACATTGCAGGAGTTATCTTCTTTGCCACATTAGGAGCCAATATAGGAGCACTTATCAATTACTACATTGCCTATTTTGTAGGAAGACCCATCGTTTACAAGTTTGCCAACAGCCGATTTGGACACATGTGTCTTATCAACCAAGAGAAAGTAGAGCATGCCGAAAAATACTTTGAGGAGAAAGGTGCACTCTCTACATTTATCGGGAGATTAATCCCCGCAGTTCGCCAACTCATCTCCATTCCTGCTGGTTTGGCCAAGATGAAACTCTCTACCTTCCTACTCTATACCACACTAGGTGCTGGAATTTGGAATATCATCTTAGCTAGCATCGGCTACTACCTTCACTCTGTGGTACCCGAAGAGAAACTAATGGAGACTGTAACCCACCACAGCCACTTAATTAGTTATGGCATCATTGGCTGCGTAGTCTTATTTATTGGCTTCTTAATCTACAAAGGAAAGAAATAAAACAAAAGAGATAGCAACTAATTAGCCCCACAAACTTTTCGTAACGAAAAGTTTGTGGGGCTAATTAGTTGCTATGTAAAGAGCTCCCAAGTTAAAGGAGTCAAGCTACTATGCCAAGGCATTGCAGCTACAAAAAAAGGAGTTATACCAATCTATTGGTAGCTGTATCAGGAAAGACAATTCTTGGTTTAAATTGTTTTGCTTCCTCAAAATCAAGCAGGGCATAAGACATAATAATGATCACATCGCCCACCTGAACTCTACGTGCAGCAGCACCATTCAAACAGATACAACCCGAGCCTCTCTCGCCCTTGATAATATAGGTTTCAAAACGCTCACCATTGTTGTTATCTACAATGTGTACTTTTTCACCTGCAATCATATTAGCAGCATCCATCAAATCTTCATCAATGGTAATACTACCCATATAATTCAAGTTCGCTTCTGTAACACTTGCACAGTGTAATTTAGATTTCAATACTTCGATCATCATGGTTTAAACTATACTTAATTCTTTGTATTTTACATTATCTATTAGGCGAACATCACCACAAAAAGCAGTAATACAGCCCACTACTAAAGTTGCCTCGTCCCAGCTCTCAATAGGCTGAAGCGTGTAACCATCTACTAACTCAAAATACTCAAGAGTCAGCCCCGTAGCTTGGCCTATAGCCTCCTCTACAAAATGCTTGGTCTCTTCAACTGTATGAGTCGTTGCAAAGTTACAACTTTTAAATAAAGTACGAGATATTTCTAACGCATATTCTCTTTCTTTTGCAGATAATCGCATATTTCGACTACTCATAGCGAGTCCATCCTCTTCACGCACAATAGGACATCCTACTATTTGAATAGGCAATTGCAACTGCTTAGTCATTTCGCGGATAACAGCTAACTGCTGAAAATCCTTCTCACCAAAGTAAGCCCTATCTGGATTTACCATCGAGAAAAGTTTACTTACCACCTGACACACCCCATTAAAGTGGCCCGGACGAAAGGCACCCTCCATCACACTATCCAAAGGAGGATAACTAAACAAGCGCGTATCAGGAGCTGGATAAACCTCCTCCACCGAGGGGGCAAAAACAATCGTAGCACCTACTTGCTCTAACAAAGCACAATCCGCCTCAAGCGTGCGAGGATACTTAAGCAAATCAGCCGAATCATTAAACTGAGTAGGATTGACAAAGATAGTTACTACCACCACTTCATTTTCGGCAACAGCCTGCTCAACTAACGAGCCATGTCCTGAGTGTAGCGCACCCATTGTGGGAACTAAACCTATCTTTTTTCCTTCAGACCGACGCAACTCAAGCATGGACTGAAGCTCCTTTATTGTATGAAGTAATTCCATTTATATCTTCTTAATTTTAATACTCTCTCTTAACTTAAAACAACCGCAAAGATAAAAGATAATTCCACACATAACGAAGAAAATGATGCTTTATTCACCAATAACACTCATTTTCAACAGGTTATTTAAATTAAATATCAACCACAAATAGATAAAAATCAAAGAGTTAACAATTCACGGGAAATTATTAAATGAAAACTCTTGCACTTCTCATCTCTTTTTTTTATATCTTTGCAAAAATGTTTATGAGCAACAAAATTCAAAGAATGAAGGCAAACAAAGTTTTATTTATTACACAAGAGATTACCCCGTACAACAGCGAATCTGAAATGGCTTATATGGGAAGAAATCTTCCTCAAGCAATACAAGAGAAAGGCAGAGAAATTAGAACTTTTATGCCAAAGTGGGGAAACGTTAACGAGCGTAGAAACCAACTGCATGAAGTTATTCGACTATCGGGTATGAACCTTATTATTGATGATACAGATCACCCTCTAATTATCAAGGTAGCTTCTATCCAATCAGCACGCATGCAGGTATACTTCATTGACAATGATGACTACTTCCAACATCGCCAAATGGTTGCTGATGAAGATGGAGTAGAGTATAAAGACAATGACGAAAGAGCTATCTTCTATGCACGTGGTGTACTTGAGACAGTAAAAAAGCTACGTTGGTGTCCAGATATTATTCATTGCCAAGGATGGATGAGTGCATTTGTGCCTCTCTACATCAAAAAAGCATACCACGACGATCCATCATTTAGAGATTCAAAGGTTGTATTCTCGCTTTTTGAAGATGATTTCAAAGGAAACCTATCCGAAAACGTGGTAGACAAGCTTCTATTGAAGGAGATTACAAAGGGAGATATTGAACCTTTCATGAAAACTCCTGCTAACTTCGAGGAGCTATGCAAATTGGCCGTTACATACGCTGATGGAGTGATACAAAGCAGTGAAAAGGTAAATGAAAACGTGATGAACTATGCACGCGAAACAGGAATTCCTATCCTTGATTACCAAACACCCGAAACCTACAAAGAAGCTTTCAACAACTTCTACGACGAAGTGTGGGCTTTTGAAAAGAAATAATCTTATACTTTACAATTGACAAAATGAAATTCAACTATTTATTCGCTTTATTACTAGCTGTAGTAGCCTATAGTTGTGATGATTCAACGCCTGACATTGGCAGTACTACCATTCCTGAAGGAGACCACATCGTTTCGGGAATGGCAAACTACCAGGTGCAAACTCAATCGCTTTTGATGGATTCCATCTATGCACGCACAAGTACCGCCTATTTAGGTAAGTATACCGATTCACAATTTGGTGAGTTTACTGCCGATTTTATAGCCCAGTTTAATTGTACAGACGATTTTGAGTTCCCAGATAGCCTAAAAGAGGTAACAGGAGTTAAATTGTTTATCCAGTACAGCACCTTCTTTGGTGATTCAATCAACGCTATGCGCATGCAGATTGACACACTGGACCAAGTTATTCCAAGCGATAATAAAAAGTTGTTCTACACCAACATGGATCCTGCAGAATATTATAACGAAGCGGCAGCTCCTTTGGCTTCAGTTGGTTACTCTGCTACGGGTGTAGGGGTACACGATACTATTTATAGTAGCACACGCGTTATTACCCAGTCAATTGAACTACCTAAGGGATTGGCCGTGCACATGTACGACAAATACACTCAAGACAAAGATAACTACAAAGATGCCGAGAAATTTATTCAAAATGTACTCAAAGGAATCTATGTACGTTGCACGCATGGTGATGGAACCATTCTTTACATCAACAACCTAGATCTACGATTCATGTTTAAATACCTGATTGAGAGTTCATCGGGCAAAGTTGATTCATTAGTCAATGGGTATGCTGACTTTGCTGCCACGAAAGAGGTTATTCAAGCCAACCGATTCCAAAACTCTGACAAATTGAAGGAGTTAGTAGCCGATCCAAGCTGCACCTATATTAAGTCGCCTGCAGGAATTGTTACCGAAGCAAGCCTTCCTATTCAGCAAATTTACGAAAAGCATCAACGCGATACACTCAATGCAGCAACACTTACCTTTACTCGCTTTAATGAGGAGATAGAAACAGCGCATGAGATGCCTGCACCTGGCTACTTAATGATGGTTAGAAAAGCAGAGATGTACTCTTTCTTTGAAAAGAACAAAAACTACGATGGCATCACCTCTTTCCTAGCAGCCAAAGGAACTGGATCAAGCGCCAACGAGTATAGCTATCCTAACATTGCGCAGTTAATTACAACGAGTATCAATGAAAAGATAGCAGGCGAAAAAGAGGATCCTAATTGGACTGCAAACAATCCAGACTGGAACAAAATAGTTCTGATACCAGTTACTTCAAGCGGTACAGGCTACGACAACAGCCTAGAGATGGGAAGTGCCAAGTTAAAAGGAGGTACCCATACAGGAAATGAAATTGATATGAGAATCTTGTATACCACATTCGAAAACAAGGAAGAGTAAGTTGAGAGGTCAACCAAATCAGTAAAGGTTGAAACAATCATTGATTGATCAATCAGATAAAATCTACATAATTTGGGCGTATTACCACTGGTAATACGCCCAAACTGTATATAATAGAAGAAGTAAGCTAAACGAGTCAAATCAGACTCACCCGCCCTCTACGCTACCCACTGCCAAAGAAGAGGCAATACCACCCAAAGCGATTAAAGCAGCAACAAGAAACCCCAAGAGAGCAACAATCCAACCAGCATAGTAATCAAACCAAGATTACAAGTGAATGAGTTAAAAGAGCCACAAATCCCCCCTCGTAAAGGTTAAGTATAAAAGATGAATAACGCGAGTCACTGCTATTGAAACTTTCCCCTTAAAGGGCTTTAGAATAGATCTAAAACCTACTCATTAAAGCACAGAGAACCGAGCCAAGGAAAGAATGAAAGCAGGTATCATAAACAGAAAAAAATGGCTAGCTTTATTATGACACCCCCTTGAAGAGGAAAGGTAAAACCTCTACCCAAACAAAAGAGTCTATTCCCACTACATACCTACAAAAATAAACGGTTGCCTCTACTAGCGAACTAGCAAAGACAACCGCAAACAACTAGAAATCTGTTTATATTAGCTCCACAAAATATAGAGAAGCGAAGAGACGCTAATCAAAATCCAGAGAATAACCCCTTGTACCAAAGGCTTCAACCCTACTTTTCGCAACACATCGAGCGAAAGCGAAGCACCAATAAAGAACATGGTAATGATTAATGATTTGCGAGCAAATTCAGAAACAATTCCACCGATAGGAGCCATTGTACTACCTTCAAGCAAATAGGTATTCACCAAAATAGCTAGCACAAAGTAGAGAATAAACCAAGGAATTGAGATTTTCTTTCCATCACCCTTAAAGATAAATGAGGTAACAAATGCCATAGGAATAATCCACAAAGCACGAGTAAGTTTAACCGTTGTAGCAATCATCAATGCCTCTTCGCCATAAGCAGCACCCGCGCCTACTACCGAACTGGTATCGTGAATAGCTATGGCTGCCCACATACCAAACTGTTGTTGGTCCAAATTAAAGTAGTGACCCAATAGAGGAAATATAAATAATGCAATGGCATTCAATACAAAAATACAAGCCAAAGAGACTGACATCTCTCCCTCACGTGCTTTCAAAACGGGGCCCACTGCAGCAATAGCACTCCCCCCACAAATGGCTGTACCAGCACTAATCAGGTAAGAGGTGTGTGTATCTACTTTCAATATTTTTCGGCCCAACCACATACCAATAATCATGGTACCAATAACCGAAATAACCGTAAAGGCCATCCCATCCTTACCCGATGCTAAAGATTGCTGAAGGTTCATACCAAAGCCAAGTCCTACCACCGAGTACTGCAACAGATATTTTGAAATCTTCCGGTTAAAGGCAGGGTAAGCTTGACCACAAACCAAAGCGAAGACCAATCCAGCAAAAAGGGCTACAGGAGGAGTTACCCAAGTAGATAGGTGAGAGAGACCAGGAATATAATCCAATAATAGAAAAAAGGTCAAAACAGCAAGCAATCCAATGTAGATCGCCTTGTTATTTCTTTGCAAATGGGCAATTGAAATCATCATAGTGTATCTTTTAATTATGTTATTCTCTTTAAACAACACAAAGGTACAAACTCTTCTTCAACCCACCGAATTGTATTTTATTATAGCTTATAACTTTTGCTTATAACGATCGGCATATTGGGTAAAGAGGGAGGATATGGGCTCCTCCTGCCCATGAAGTTGAACCACATCGAATAGACGATGCATGCTCAATCCTTTTAATTCAATCAACTTAAACTTTCCCTCGTAAAGTTCTTTACTAATGGAACGAATGGAGACAATACTCATACAGTCACTCTTTTCTAAAAAGAGTTTGATACTCTCCGTACTACCTAGTTGCAAACGAATTTGCAAATCGGATAGTTTGATGTGGTGCCGTTGCAGAGCAGCTAGTATAATATCGAGCGTGCCCGATCCATACTCACGCAAAACCAACGGAATCTCTTTTAACTCCTCCAACTCTATCTCCTCACGGTTGGCCCACTTGCTATGGCTAGGCACAATGGCCACCAACTCATCCTCCAGAAAGGTGGTGTACTTCAAACTAGGCTGTTTTACATTCCCCTCTACAAAGGCTAAGTCGATACGATGCTCCTGCAAGGCCTTCTCTACTTCGGCCGAGTTACCACTCAGCAGCGTAAGTGATACCTGCGGATACCTCTCAATAAAACCAGCCAATAGCGGCGGAAGCACATAGTGCGCAATGGTGGTGCTAGCCCCCAAGCGCAACTCACCCCGGTGTTCGTTACGAAGCAGCCCCATATCGTACTCCAACCGAGCATACCCCTCTACTATCTTTTCGCTATGCGCCAAGAGTAGTTTGCCTGCATCGGTCAAGAGAATTCGATTTCCCATCCGCTCAAAGAGCCGTACCCGATAGAGATTCTCCAACTCTTGGATGTGCTTGCTAATAGCAGGCTGACTCACAAAGAGCTCTTGCGAGGCCTTGGTAAAGCTTAAGTTTTTGGCAACACTGCAAAATACTTTCAATCTGAAATCGGTGGACATAATGATTCTATTATAATCTAAAATAGTACTAGCCATTCAATAGACTAGTACGAACTAAACAACTCATGCAGAGAAGCAATGCAGATAACTTATTACGGGCCAAAACAGCAACCCACTACAGTAGGCTAGCAGAAAGTTAAGAGCCAACAAGTAAACCAATAGAACGATTGCTATCGACTAAATTTCATCGGCCTTTACACCCAACGATTGCAAAATAGCATACCCTAGCATCTCCCATTCGAAAGAGATAACATCCGACAAAGGGTTCATGCCCAGAAGAACAATCTTCTCTTTCTTCTCCATCTTATTCAAAACAGCAGGAAGCAACTCGCCATACTCCTCTTCAGAAGGGACCAGCACCAATCGCTTGGCATCGGCCGACTCCTCCAATAAACTAACCGTTTCCAAGAAAAGTGCCTCACGCGAAGCCAACTCCGTAGCATCAAAAGCAGAGAGGGTAAACTCTCCTAATTGGCTCTGAAAAGCCATACCGTGTAGCTCTTTCTCAAAATCCATGGGTTGAATGTTCTTCATCAGCTTGCTCTCGGCATCATATAGGAAGATAACTTGCAGTGCATTCTTACCCAAAGTAACCCCTGCATCTAGCGCTATACACTCTAGTAATAGCGGCAAATCGGATTTGGGAAGGGTTCTTTCGAGTACCTTACTGAAATGTTTGGATAAATCGCCCACTACTCTATCTAGGTAAGCAGCATCCAAAAGCAACACTGTCTCGTCAAATTTTATCTCGTCTTTCATAACTATCTTTTTAAAATTGTACGCCCTAAAGATAGCTATATTTTGGAGGAGATAGAAACAAAGACTGACTTTTTGTGTAATACAACTGCCGTTTTTTCATTGTTTCCAATCAGAAGCTGACTTTTTGTCGGTATAAATCAGCAAGTTAGCGTAAAACTATGCATTGGCAAGCCATTTGAATGGTAATTCACCAGAAGATGAGAACCCGATGCAGAATAAGGGAGTAATAGACTACCCCCCATCGAATCTACAACAAAAATTAGGCTACTCAGTTATAGTTAGAACCAGAGTAGCAGTAAAAAAGAGATAGCATAATATAAAAACAACAAGATATGAATTTCAACAACTTTACCATCAAATCGCAAGAGGCGGTACAAGAGGCAGTCAACCTCACCCAAAGCCGCGGGCAACAAGCCATCGAACCGATCCATTTGTTGGCTGGATTTATGAAAGTGGGCGAGAACATTACCCAGTTTCTTTTCCAAAAACTCGGTATGCAGCCTCAACAAATAGGGGTAACCATCGAGAAACAGATCGAAACACTTCCCAAAGTATCGGGAGGCGAACCCTACTTAAGTCGCACCAGTAACGAGGTGTTACAAAAAGCGGTGCAATATACCAAAGAGATGGGCGATGAATATGTAGCCCTCGAAGAGTTGCTCCTGGCACTACTAGCCATTTCGAGCAGTGCCTCTACCCTACTAAAGGATGCCGGAATGACCGAAAAAGGACTCAAGGGAGCCATCGTAGAGTTACGCAAAGGAGAAAAAGTAACTTCGGCTTCGGGCGAAGAGAACTACCAAGCACTCAGCAAGTATGCTATCAACCTAAACGAAGCGGCCCGCAGTGGCAAGCTTGACCCCGTTATTGGGCGCGACGAAGAGATTCGCCGAGTACTCCAGATATTGAGCCGCCGTACCAAGAACAATCCTATCTTAATAGGTGAGCCAGGTACGGGTAAAACCGCCATTATCGAGGGATTGGCACACCGTATTCTACGCGGAGATGTACCCGAGAACCTGACGAACAAGCAAATTTACTCGCTCGATATGGGGGCACTGATTGCCGGTGCCAAGTACAAAGGGGAGTTCGAAGAGCGACTCAAAGCGGTAGTCAATGAGGTGATGAAGGCGCAAGGAGAGATTATTCTCTTTATCGACGAGATTCACACCCTAGTAGGGGCTGGCAAGGGAGAAGGGGCTATGGATGCCGCCAATATCTTAAAGCCTGCCTTGGCACGGGGCGAACTGCGCAGCATCGGGGCAACTACCCTAGATGAGTACCAAAAGTACTTCGAGAAGGACAAAGCACTCGAGCGTCGTTTCCAAACCGTCATGGTGAACGAGCCCGATACCTTGAGCTCCATTTCCATCCTTCGCGGATTGAAAGAGCGCTACGAATCGCACCACCAAGTACGCATCAAGGACGAAGCCATCATAGCTGCCGTAGAGTTGAGCAACCGCTACATTACCGAACGTTTCCTACCCGATAAAGCCATTGACCTCATGGACGAAGCGGCAGCCAAGTTACGCATGGAGCGCGATTCGGTACCCGAAGAGCTAGACGAGATATCACGCCGCCTCAAACAACTAGAGATAGAACGCGAAGCCATCAAACGCGAAAAGGATGAAGCAAAGTTGCAATTCCTAAAGAAAGAGATAGCCGAGCTGAAAGAGCAAGAGGGTTCACTCAAAGCCAAATGGGAGAGCGAAAAGGGATTGGTTAATAAGATACAAGCCAATAAAAAGCAGATAGAGAGCCTCAAGTTTGAAGCCGAAAAGGCAGAGCGAGAAGGCGATTACGGCCGCGTGGCCGAGATACGCTACGGAAAGCTACAAGTACTAGAGAGCGAAATAGCCACCATCGAAGCACAACTCAAAACCATGCAAAAAGAGAGTGCCATGATTAAGGAGGAGGTAACAGCCGAAGATATAGCCGATGTGGTATCGCGCTGGACAGGTATACCGGTCAACAAGATGTTGCAAGGCGAACGCGAGAAGCTGCTGCATCTCGAAGAGGAGCTTCACCAACGCGTTATCGGACAAGAGGAGGCCATCTGTGCCGTATCGGATGCGGTGCGCCGCAGCCGTGCGGGGTTACAAGACCCCAAACGACCCATTGGCTCCTTCATCTTCCTCGGTACAACGGGGGTAGGTAAAACCGAATTAGCCAAAGCATTGGCCGACTACCTCTTTGACGACGAGGGACTGATGACCCGCATCGACATGAGCGAATACCAAGAGAAGCATGCCGTATCGCGCTTAATTGGAGCGCCTCCGGGGTATGTAGGGTATGACGAAGGGGGACAGCTTACCGAAGCAGTACGCCGCAAACCCTACTCAGTCATCCTCTTTGATGAGATTGAGAAGGCACACCCCGATGTGTTTAACATCCTGCTGCAGGTGCTAGATGATGGACGACTAACCGATAACAAAGGTCGAGTGGTGAACTTTAAAAACACCATCATCATCATGACCTCCAACTTGGGTAGTAACTACATTCAAAGCCAGTTCGAGAAGCTCACACTGCTTAACCGCGAACCGCTCATCGAAGAGACCAAACGCGAAGTAATGAGCTTGTTAAAGAAAACCATTCGTCCCGAGTTCTTAAACCGCATTGACGAGACCATCATGTTCTTGCCTTTAAACCAAGAGGAGATTGGACAGATTGTTACGCTACAAATAGCAGGTATCCAGCAAATGTTGGCCCACAACGGCATCACATTGCAGCTCACCGATGGAGCCTTAAAGTTCCTAGCCGAGAGTGGATACGACCCAGAGTTTGGTGCTCGCCCCGTAAAACGAGCCATCCAGCGTTACCTATTGAACGACCTCTCCAAACAGTTACTAGGCGAAGGAATTAACCGCAACCTACCCATTGTAGTAGAGGCTACCGAGAGTGGATTGAAGTTTTACAATGCATAACAAAAGCAAGAGAGCCTACAAAGAGAGCATAGCTGCGAGTAACTAGTTACCCGCAGTAAACAGATAGAACCGAGCTTGGATAAAGAATACCAAGTTCGGTTCTATCTGCTTTATAGCTACACAAAAGCAAACTACCTGCCCCTATATTTTGAAAAATAGAGGAGATAAACTCTAAGCAAACAGCTCCATTCTTTAATTTACGTTGAAAATTAGATAATTTCTGACGTAAATTGTCTAATTTTCAACGTAAATTGTCTAATTTCTATCGAAAATTAAAGAATAGATCAAAGAGAGGAAAGAGAAAGAATCAAGAGGAGAACAAAAATAAGAGAAGAGAGGCGTAAGATTTGAAACAGATCTTCTCAACTGAATCCACAACAGCATACAGGGCGAAAGAAAGGAGTGGTGTAAAACCAAAAGAGAACGGGTCCATTTGCGTGCTAAGAGGCCTGTTAATCTCTTAGTACGCAAATGGACCCGTTCTCTATAACTTTATCTAAGCAACTAATCTTTAGCCAATAAATTGCCTATGCATCAGCTTTTACAATTCTAAATTAAGCGACGTATCTCCCTTCTCACTCTTTCCAAACTCATAATCCTTGCCTGGTAAGATAGCATTCAAAGAGATACCCACCAAAGCAGCCACAGCTAGCCCCGAAAGAGAGGTAAAGCCAATGTGAATAGAACCCTGTTCAGTACCATACTGCACCCCAATAGCCAACACCAAAATAAGGGCAGCAATAATTACATTTCGCGACTTCGAAAAATCGACCTGGTTCTCTACTACATTACGTACCCCTACTGCCGATATCATACCATATAATACCAACGAAACTCCACCCATGGTAGCCGCAGGCATAGCACTCACCAAAGCGGCAAATTTAGGACTAAACGAAAAGAGAATAGCAAAAAAGGCTGCCAAACGAATCACAAAGGGATCAAATACTTTGGTTAAATTCAAAACGCCCGTATTCTCGCCATAAGTTGTATTGGCAGGAGCGCCAAAGAAGGAGGCCAATGCAGTAGCCACCCCATCACCCATCAACGTGCGGTGAAGCCCTGGCTTAGAGAGGTAATCTTTGCCAACTGTCGATGAGATGGCACACATATCGCCAATGTGCTCTACAATGGTAGCCAGTGTAATGGGAACAATCGTAAGTACCGAAGCGATAATCAACTCATAGTTTGGGTTTTGAAGCAGAGGCAGAATCGTATCTTCGTGATTCACCGGAAAACCAATCCAAGCGGCCGATTGAACCCCAGAGAACTCTACTTCGCCCACCAAGGTGGCAGCCAGATAAGATACCATCACACCGAGTAAGATGGGAATAATCTTAATCATACCCTTACCGCAAATATTACATACAATAACCACCACAATGGCTAGAATAGCAATAAACCAATTGGTCTGACAACTAGCTACAGCCGTGCCCGAGAGGGTAAGCCCAATGCTCATAATGATGGGCCCTGTTACAATGGGTGGAAAGAATTTCATCACTCGCTTGGTACTATAGCTCTTAATGAGAGCTGCCACTATAAAATAGACCAAACTAGCTACCAAGATACCCAAACAGGCATAAGGGAGTGACTCTTTTTGCGAAAGGCCATACTCCTTACCCAAAGTTACCACCGTAGCGTACCCTCCTAAAAAAGCAAAAGAAGAGCCCAAGAAGGCAGGAACTTTGTACTTGGTTATAAAATGAAACAGGAGTGTGCCTAAACCGGCAAAAAGAAGCGTAGCAGAGACAGATAAGCCTGTGATAGCTGGAACGAGTACGGTAGCACCAAACATGGCAAACATATGCTGCAAGCCTAAAAGTGCCACTTTAGAACGGCCAAGTGAACGAGCATGATAGATAGCTTCCTCTGGCGATGTGTTGTTTTTCATAAAGTAAATGTATCTATTAATTTATAACGTGTAATCTGATAGGTTGGTTGAATAGAAGACATAAATAGTACTATTCTGCATCTAAATACTACAAAAACAATTATTTTAATCTAATTTGCAGATTAAGTTTAAAGTAAAGTGTACCATCCTCTTCACGAATTAACTGAGCGTAAGCGTGGCGAGTAGTACTAGCACGTTCAAGATAACTATTTCGAAAAAGATACTCTTCAAAGCGATTCCGGTCATAAAAGTGGTAACAAAGTACATCTCCACCACTTTTAACTACTAAATACCCCCCATTGGCATCATATTGCCCTCCCCAAGGTTTAGCAGGGACCATACCTAGTGCAGCAGCAATTAACAAC
Organism: Phocaeicola sp.; assembly: GCA_051648565.1. GTDB lineage: Bacteria > Bacteroidota > Bacteroidia > Bacteroidales > Bacteroidaceae > Phocaeicola. Next base: position 146,493 of record JBOFFJ010000010.1, read on the forward strand.
TGCTTCAATTTATAACTATAAAAGGGAATTTGCGATTCAATATCAAATCCTAAAGGATTGGTCTGCACCATTGCATCACATAGTTCATTTAATGAACCCTTTCTTATTTCTAATTGAGTCAACAATAAATGCCCCACTATTTCAGGCAAAGAGCTATCGATTAACGTCAAGTTATTATGAAAAGTGCGGTTATCAATCGTATGAAACAAAAATCTACCACCTGCTGCTTTAATTGCATCCACTCTTTTAAGAACTTTATCTTTAGCAGAATAGGTACTATTTATCGCTTCAACCTCTTTCTCAGATAGCTGAACTCCTTCAATCCTATAAGTAACGTTTGTTGTCTTTCCTGCATTAAGAAGTGTAGAATCACTTCCGAGTTGAGATTTAATACTAAATCCCATCTTAGCATTCATTCTAGTACGCCTATCATGCAACACCAAACGAATATCTGCTTTATCAATCGGCTTTGCCTTCAATGTATAACAATCGAGGCTCTCAAGAAATCTTTCACTATCTGGAGCAGTAAAAGTAGCCGAAGAAGAGTTGATTACCGCCAGAAGTTTATCTGCTTGCTCCAAAAATGAAGAGGCTTTCAGGCGAAGTAACTCTTCCCCTTTATAATTTTGTACACTAACCTCCTGCTCCTCTAAAGAAAAGCGCATATCACCCTCTTTCTCTCTACGTAATATGGAAATAATGGGATAAAATAAATCACTTATTTTATTCATATACTCATCACCTGCATACACTTTTCCTTCGCCCAATAGCTTAAAGAAAGCATACACTTCACTCCACTCTCCTTTATTCCCTTTTAATGCCATAGCTATATTGTGTTTTCATTTTATTCGTTTAAGTACCTCTTGGGCTGTAGCTTGAATAGCTGGTACAGCAACCGAATTCCCAAACTGTTTATAGGCAGAAGCATCAGCAACGCCAATAATAAATTCATCTGGAAATCCTTGTAGGCGTGCCCACTCACGAGGAGTCATTTTGCGAATTCCTTCCCTATTCACTTCGCCAGTTATACGAGTAATAGGGGTAAAATTAGTAAGGCGATGATCAAGTACGAGATTGCGTTCTCGACCCATACCACCTACTACAATCGCATTAGCCACTCCATCATCAGGAATTATCTCATAACCAAATCCATTACCTTTTGCTGCATGGCGCTCCTTATGAGAAACCAATGTTTTAAGATACTGCGTAGAAAGATAGTACTTTACTGAAACTTCATTTTCCTCCTTTACATCGGCAAAACATTTGCCTCTATCAGTAGGTGAAGGATAGGAAAATTCAGCAACTCCCTGATCTTTACGGAATCCTACAATATAGATACGTTCTCTATTTTGAGGAACACCAAAATTCTTCGCATTGATAACCTGTGGATCAGGCACATAATACCCCAAATCTTCTCTTAAAACATGAAGTATGGTTTGAAGTGTTTTGCCTTTATCATGAATAAGCAGACCTTTCACATTCTCTAAGAAAAAGGCTTTTGGTTGTTTACGCTTAATTATTTCTGCCACATCGAAAAAGAGTGTTCCACGAGTCTCCTCAAATCCTAATCGCTTGCCTGCTAAAGAAAATGCCTGACAAGGAAAACCAGCGCAAAGCACATCGAAACCATCAGGTATATATGATTTAGTAACTTCACTTGTTATATCCCCAAAGGGTAATTCACCATAATTTAAAAGATAACTTTTTTGAGCTTGAGCATCCCACTCTGCAGAAAAAACACACTTACCCCCGAGATTCTGCATAGCCATTCGAAAACCTCCAATACCTGCAAAAAGATCTATAAAGGTAAAAGAGGGATTCTCTCGTGGCAAAAAGGGCACCTTAAAAAGATCAGAAAAGAGCGAATAAGAATAGGATGATTCAGATAAACCAGTTGAAATACTAATAAGAGTATCTTGCTCCATATAGTGAATGATTTTTTCAGCAATCTCTTTATAATTCAGCCCCATCTTATCATTCTCATTGTGAATATAGTGAGATAATATCGCCATTTGCATACTAAATGACAGAGCTGTTCCATCTGCACTCTTTAATAAAATTGCCTCAAATTGTTTTGCTCTTTTGCCTCCACCACACATTTCGGCTAATGTTAGTTTATTTGTTATCCCCACACTGTTTTTATTTAAATAGCTCATTTAAAACTCTAGTTATACTCTATTCTACAATAGAGAAGACAAAGATAATGATTAATTTGGGAACTCAGTAATAGAACTAAACCCAAACGATTCAGACCAATAACAGAACAAGTAAAACCATTTTAAAAAAAACAGAAACCACGCTAGCCCCCTAGTGATTATCTCTTCTTCCCTTGCAAGTTTGCCCGCTTTATCGTTACTTTGCGTAGTAAGAAGAAAAGCAAAACCCACATGGAACAGATACCCGAACTGGTTGTTTACAAAGCCTCGGCAGGGGCCGGAAAAACCTTTACGCTAGCCGTAGAGTACATCAAACTACTCATTGAGAATCCGCGGGCCTACCGCAATGTATTGGCGGTAACCTTTACCAACAAGGCCACTAGCGAGATGAAGGAGCGTATCCTAAGTCAGCTATACGGTATTTGGACGAGCGATAAAGCCTCGGCACCCTACCTGCAGAAGGTGGTGGAGCAACTCGGTAAACCCGAAGAGGAGATTCGACGAGCAGCAGGCGAGGCGCTGCGCTTTATGATTCACGACTACAGCCGCTTCCGCATAGAGACCATCGACTCCTTCTTCCAGTCAGTCATGCGCAACCTAGCCCGCGAGTTGGAGTTGGGGGCCAACCTCACCATCGAGCTAAACAACAGCGAAGTGCTGAGTGATGCGGTAGATTCGATGATTGAGAAACTAGACCGTAACTCCCCCCTACTCTACTGGCTGCTGGAGTACATTGACGAACGCATAGCCGATGACAAACGGTGGAATGTATCGAACGAAATCAAATCGTTTGGTCGCAGCATCTTCGACGAAGGATATATAGAACGAGGAACGGGGCTACGCGAGAAACTGGCCAACAAGGATTGCATCAAGAACTACCGACGCACACTACAAGCCATCCAGCAAGAGGCAATGGAGCAGATGAAGGGATTCAGCGAACAGTTTGTGGGGGTACTAGAAGGGTATGGACTAGCTCCCGAAGATCTAAAGAACGGTAGCCGAGGCATAGCCAGCTACTTTAACAAGGTGCAACATGGAAAGTTGGGCGATGACATACGCAATGCCACCGTAGAGAAGTGCCTCGCATCGGCCGAAGAGTGGAGCACCAAAACATCGGCCAATCGATCGACTATTGTACAGTTGGCCGAGCAACAACTCATTCCGCTATTGAACGAGTGTGAAGCGCTACGCAGCACCAACAGCCTACTCATCAACTCGTGCCAACTTTCGTTGCGCCACATTAACAATGTACGACTCCTAAGTCACATAGACCAAGAGGTGCGTAACCTAAACGAAGAGCAGGGACGCTTCTTACTATCGGACACCAATGCCCTGCTGCACCAACTGGTAAAGCACGACGACTCCTCGTTTGTATTCGAAAAGATTGGAGCCAACATTCGCCACGTCATGATTGATGAGTTTCAAGACACTTCGCGCATGCAGTGGGACAACTTCCGTTTACTCCTTCTAGAGGGACTTTCGCAAGGAGCCAACAGCCTTATTGTGGGCGATGTAAAACAATCTATCTACCGCTGGCGAAACGGTGATTGGGGAATCCTGAATGGGCTAAAAAGCCACATCAACTCCTTCCCCATCCGCGTAGAGACACTAAAAACCAACCGACGCAGTGCCGCCAACGTGATACTCTTTAACAATGCCATCTTTACCAAAGTGTGCCAACTCCTGAACGATCGCTACCAAGCCGAACTGGGTAGTGACTGTACCGAGCTGCAAGAGGCCTACAGTGATGTGTGCCAAGAGACCGACAAGGATCCGGGACAAGGCTACGTAAAAGCCACCTTCCTAGCCGATTCGAAAGAGGAGAGCTACACCGAGCTAACCCTTGCTGCCTTGGCTCAAGAGGTAGAAGCGTTGGTACAAACAGGTGTGGTATTAAGCGACATGGCCATTTTGGTACGTAAAAATAAGAATATCCCCCTCATAGCCGACTACTTCGACAAGCATACTCTCTATAAAATAGTATCGGACGAAGCCTTCCGGCTCGATGCCTCATTGGCCATCTGTATGCTCATAGATGGATTACGCTACCTTACACAACCAAGCAACCAAGTAGCACAAGCCCAATTGGCCGCTGCTTACCAGAATGAGATACTCCAAAAGGATATCGACATCAACAGCTTGTTACTGACGAATATCCATGACTACCTGCCTGCTGATTTCTTGGAAGAGCAAGAAGAGTTGCGCCTCATGCCCCTATACGAGGTATTAGAACGTCTCTTCCACCTCTTCGAAATGGCGCGCATTAAACAGCAAGATGCCTACCTTTGCGCCTTCTTCGATGCCGTATTGGAGTATCAACAACGCCACTCCTCAGAGTTAACTGCCTTTATCAAAGCATGGGAAGAGAAGCTGTGTGCCAAAACCATCCCCTCGGGCGAGGTAGAGGGCATCCGCATCCTCTCCATCCACAAATCAAAAGGATTGGAGTACCATACGGTATTGCTCCCCTTTTGCGACTGGAAAATGGAGAACGAAACCAATAGCCACATGATTTGGTGTGCCCCTCAGGTGCCTCCCTTTAATGATTTGGACATTGTACCGGTTAACTACAGCGGTACCATGCAGCAATCCATTTACCAAGCCGATTACCTACACGAACGCCTGCAACTTTGGGTAGATAGCCTTAACATGCTCTACGTAGCCTTTACACGGGCGCGCAAAAACCTCATTCTGTGGGGAAAGAAAGAGAAGGCAGCAGGCAGTGTATCCGAGATTCTGCAACAAGCCTTAAACCTGATTAGTCTACCCGAAGCGGCAGTACCTACTACTCCAGCGGGCCAACTCTTCCCCCCCTTTCACATCGTAAAGCGAACAGCGGAAGAGAGTGAACCAACCGATCCCTCTCTCCCTAAAAACAAGAAAGAGGAGAGCGATGCAGAAGATGCCCTCTACGAAACAGGTACTTGTTACCCTTCGGAGGTAGCCAAAGAGGCCAAAGAGAATAGTAACAAGCTACTAGTAGAGCCACAACGCCTACCCCTACACATTGAATCTATTGAGACACAGGTAGAGTTTAGACAATCTAACCAATCCAATAAATTTGTAAAGGGGCAGGAGGAGACGGGCGATGCCTACATCAAACAGGGAGAGTTGATGCACCACCTTTTCGAAGGAATTCGCACCGAAAGTGATATTGCTAGCGCCATTGAGCGACTCATGCTCGAAGGCCTCATCGCCTCCAAGCAACAACGCAAAGAGATTGAAGAGCTCATTGACAAAGTATTCCAAAACGAGCAGGTGAAGGATTGGTATGCGGGAAGTTGGGAACTCTACAACGAATGTGCCATTCTGTACCGAGAGAATGGGAAGGTACAAACGCGCCGCCCAGACCGGGTGATGATGCGAGGTGACGAAGTGGTGGTGGTAGACCTAAAGTTTGGTAAAAAGCGGAAGAGTTACAACAAACAGGTGGCCGAGTATATGGCTCTACTCAAGCAGATGGGCTACACCAACATTCGTGGGTATTTGTGGTACCTATTTAAAGATGAAGTAGAAGAGGTGCCCCAATAACTGGCAGCTTCTCCATCACCGGCTGTAAAGCATAACTAAAAGATGAGGGGTGTACTGTAGATTGCAGCACACCCCTCTTGGAACAATAGCCCTGATTGGATTACTTAGAAATAGTACCCAAAACCTATTTTTATACCAAATTTACTATAATCTTTAAAATCATTTAAGCTTAAATCATAATACACAGCGGGCTCTAGTGTTAGGTTCTTACCCAAAAAGAAAGCATACCCTACTTCAGGAGTCAAACAGATTAAGTTCTCCTTTGCATCGTTATAAGAGAGGTGCTTGTAAGACATTCCCAGTCCACCATACACACCACACTGTGAGAAGTAGTAACGCAATTGGGTCCCCAACATAGTTTCGTTCCATCCATGCTTCACATATTGCCCTTTGAAGTTGACAAGTAACGCCAAGTTGTCGGCCAAAAAGCCACCACCGCCTACTTGAAAGCCAAAACGAGTACCCTCGCCCTTGCTATGCGTAAGATCCAAACCAGTAAGTGAGGTGTTCACATACCACGTATCTTTCTCAAATTGTGCCTGTGCACTCAAGACCATGACAAACAGCATAGCCAAGCTAAGTAAAATTTTCTTCATTCTCTATTTTTTATATTAATTACCTCTATAATTCTGTTACACTATTACAGTTCAACCATTCCACAAGCCGTATCGAACTATCTTTTATCAACTCCAGATGAGTTTCCACTTCGGCGCTTCTCTTGGTAGCGAAGTGCCACATAGAGCAATGCTATAATAAGATAAGCTACCCCTACCGTTACTATTTTATCTAGATCGCTCACCTCTTTATTCTTGGGCAAAAAGAAGATAGCCATACCTGTAGTATAAAGAAAGAGTGCCACAGGCATCCACGTCGATTTTTTAATGGGTTTCATTTTTGAGTTTGTTTTTTTTTGTACCAATTCCAGAAAAGATAAATAGAGTCTATTGTACACCCTCCTCCAACTGCATAAGCTATATCATCAGGTAGAGAGAATCCTTCTGGAGCGATGCAAATATACGAAGAACATAGAGCCATTATTAAATAAATCAGGTAATAAAATCATAAAATAATCCTTTTTAACAGGAAAACGACACTCTTTTTTGTTAACTGTGCCAAATCTAGAGTTTTAAAACCAATAAACTTCCTATTTTTGCAAAAAATAAACAGATGCAGAAACTTTTTATCATTGTCACCTTTCTTCTCTCATTCACAATGGCTTGGTCGCAACCCAAGCACGAAGTACGTGCCGTATGGATTACCACCCTAGGAGGAATGGATTGGCCCCAACAAAAGGCAGGAAGTGCAACGGGCATCGAACGCCAAAAGCAGGAGTTACGCAACCAGTTGGATCAATACCAACAGGCCCACTTCAACACCATATTACTACAAGTGCGCTTACGAGGCGATTTAATCTACCCCTCGGCATACGAAACCTTTTCAGAATCACTCACCGGATATACGGGAAAGAACCCAGGGTATGACCCCTTAGCCTTTGCTATCGAAGAGTGTCACAAACGAGGCATGGAGTTACATGCTTGGCTCGTAACCATTCCCATCGGCAACAACCGACAGGTAAAACTCTTGGGCAAGCACTCGGTGGTACACAAAAACCGAAAGCTCTGCAAACAACACCAAGGAGGTTGGTATCTAGACCCCGGACATCCCGAAACCAAACACTACTTAAGTGCCATTGCCAAAGAAGTTGTAACCCACTATGATGTAGATGGCATTCACCTAGACTACATACGCTACCCCGAAGGAGCCGATAAATTTCCAGATAGTGATAGCTTCCGAAGCTATGGAAAAGGGAAAGAGCTGAAAGCGTGGCGCAGAGAGAACATAACGGCTATCGTGCGCCAAATTTACCAAGAGGTAAAAGAGCTCAAACCATGGGTAAAGGTGAGCAGCTCGCCCGTTGGAAAATACCAAGATACCAATCGTTACACCTCACGAGGTTGGAATGCCTACCACACCGTACACCAAGATGTAAAGGCATGGCTGAAAGAGGGTATACACGATGCTATTTTCCCCATGATGTATTTTCAAGGAAACAACTTCTACCCTTTTGCCCTCGATTGGAAAGAGGAGAGCAATCAGCGTTGGGTGGTTCCAGGGTTGGGCATCTACTTCTTATCGCCCAAAGAGCGAGATTGGCCCATCGACGAGATAGCAAGACAAATCTATTTCTTGCGTAGAAATGGAGTAGAGGGGCAAGCCTTTTTTAGAGGGCGCTTCTTATTAGAGAACACCAAAGGGGTGTGGGACGAGCTAAAGCTGGTACAATATACCACCCCTGCCCTACTCCCCCCACTTACTTGGCTAGACAGCATTCCACCTACTGCACCTACCCATCCACAATTTGTAGTGCAAGGAGAGGCCATAAAGCTAGCATGGAAAGAGGCAACCGACAACAGCACACAACCCCTAAAGTACAACCTCTACGGGGCCGATAGCTACCCTGTCGATTTAAGCAACCCTCAACACCTACTCAACACCTATGGAGAAGGGTGCCGCTACAGTTACCAGCCACCCTATCCATGGCTACGCAAACAGTACTTTGCAGTAACAGCCATCGATAGATATGGGAACGAAAGTGCGCCACTCGCACTAAACAGCCCCACAGAGGGGAGTGAGTTGTCGCTGCTCAACAAAGGAAACAAGCTCTACCTACCAGCACTACCAGCAAAGTCTCACGTATACATTAAAAATACAATGGGCCGCACCGTATGGCAAGAGGCTTATCAGCCTCAGCTAGCTATTGAGCAGTTAGCGGCTGGATTCTACCAAGTCTTTATTCGTCGCAACGCAAGTAACGAAGAAGAACTGATAGGAAGAATCCTAAAATAGGAGCTATTTAAGTAAGGTGTAGCAATCATTACCCTAGAGGAACAAAACAGGAAACCTAGCCTTTTTTAAGAAATATTTCAATAAAAACAACCAATTAATAGAAGAAGAAAAGAGCTATTTTCCCCAAAAAAGGGGAGCAAAAGGGTGGTAGAAAACCATTATTTTAAGAAACAACAAGGCTATAAGCAAAATTATCACTAATTTTGCCTATTCAATAGAACCAATCATTTAACTCATGAGCAATCAACGATACATGCAACGCGGAGTATCCGCCTCGAAAGAAGATGTGCACAATGCCATTAAAAACATTGATAAAGGGATTTTTCCCCAAGCATTTTGTAAGATAATTCCTGATATTTTGGGTGGTGACCCCGACTATTGCAACATTATGCACGCCGACGGAGCAGGTACCAAATCATCTTTGGCTTACCTCTATTGGAAAGAAACGGGTGATATCAGCGTATGGAAAGGAATAGCCCAAGATGCATTAATCATGAACATAGACGACCTTCTTTGCGTAGGAGCAGTCGATAACATATTGGTTTCATCAACCATCGGACGTAATAAATTGGTTATCCCAGGTGAGGTTCTATCAGCCATTATCAACGGAACGGATGAACTGTTAGAAGAGCTACGCCAAATGGGTGTAGGCGTTTACGCCACTGGAGGCGAAACAGCCGATGTAGGCGACTTGGTACGCACCATCATTGTAGATAGTACGGTAACTTGCCGCATGAAAAGAAGCGAAGTGATTGACAATGCCAACATCCGCCCAGGCGATGTAATTGTAGGTCTTGCTTCATACGGTCAAGCCACCTATGAAAAAGAGTACAACGGTGGTATGGGCAGCAACGGACTTACAAGTGCTCGTCACGATGTATTTGCCAACTACCTAGCCACAAAGTATCCTGAAAGCTTTGACAAAAACGTACCTGCCGAATTGGTTTACAGCGGTGGTTTAAAGCTGACAGATGCCGTAGAAGGAAGCCCTCTTGATGCAGGTAAACTGGTCCTTTCGGCTACACGTACCTATGCACCCGTAGTAAAGAGACTACTCGATGCACTACGCCCACAAATCCACGGTATGGTACACTGCTCGGGTGGTGCACAAACTAAAATCTTGCATTTTATTGGCAACATGCGTGTGGTAAAAGACAACCTATTCCCTGTACCTCCCCTCTTCAAGACTATTCAAGAGCAAAGCGGTACAGATTGGGCCGAGATGTACAAAGTGTTCAACATGGGACACCGTCTAGAGGTTTATCTATCGCCCGAACATGCCGAAGAGGTGATTGCAATTAGTAAGTCGTTCAATATCGATGCACAAATTGTAGGACGCGTAGAAGAGAGCGATACAAAAGAGTTGATTATAACAAGTGAATTTGGAGAATTCAAATACTAATGGCAGAGAATACAATTATAGAAAAATTAGATGGGCTGATAGCACGCTTTGAGGAGGTATCAACACTGATTACCGACCCCAACGTGATAGCCGATCAACGTCGCTACGTTAAACTTACCAAAGAGTACAAAGAGTTAAGCGATATTATGGATGCCCGCAAAGAGTACATTCAGTGCGTTACAGGGCTTGAAGAAGCCAAACTGCTGATGGTTACAGAGTCAGATCCTGAAATGAAGGAGATGGCGCGCGAAGAGGCAAATGCTTGCGAAAAGCGTATCCCCGAACTAGAAGAAGAGATTAAATTACTACTCGTTCCCGCCGATCCACAAGATGATCGAAACGCGATTCTTGAGATACGTGGCGGAGCTGGTGGCGACGAAGCGGCCATCTTTGCAGGCGACCTTTTCCGTATGTATACCAAATACTGCGAAACCAAAGGGTGGAAACTCGAAGTATCGAGCGTTAACGAAGGTACATCGGGTGGTTTCAAAGAGGTTATTTGCTCCGTAACAGGCGATAAAGTATACGGTACATTGAAATATGAATCGGGCGTACACCGCGTACAACGTGTACCAGCTACCGAAACACAAGGTCGTGTACATACATCGGCAGCCTCAATAGCTATCTTACCCGAAGCAGAACCCTTTGATGTAGAGATTAACGAGGGCGAAATTAAATGGGACACCTTCCGAAGCGGCGGTGCCGGTGGACAGAATGTAAATAAGGTAGAGTCGGGCGTACGCTTGCGCTATAACTGGAGAAACCCCAATACAGGCATTGTAGAGGAGATCTTGATTGAGTGTACCGAAACCCGTGACCAACCCAAGAATAAAGAGCGTGCCTTGGCTCGTTTGCGTACATTTATCTACGACAAAGAGCACCAAAAATACATGGACGATATTGCTAGCAAACGTAAAACGATGGTATCTACCGGAGACCGTTCAGCCAAAATCCGTACCTACAACTACCCACAAGGACGTATTACCGATCACCGCATTAACTATACCATTTACAACTTGGGTGCATTTATGGATGGCGACATCCAAGCCTGCATTGACCAACTAGTGGTAGCCGAAAATGCAGAACGATTGAAAGAAAGCGAATTATAACAAAGAGATTCTATATCTGTTTTAAGGCTGCTTTTACGCATATGTAAGGTGTATAAGCAGCTTTAAAGCAAAATGAAATTATATCATTTTAATTAAAGTGCGTTTATCGCCTTTACAAAACTCTCAAAGAGCCATGACTAAACAACAACTATTCGAAAATATCAAAGCAAAAAACTCTTTTCTTTGCGTAGGTCTTGATACTGATATTCAAAAGATACCTGCTCACCTATTGCAAGAAGAGGATCCTATCTTTGCATTCAACAAAGCTATTATTGATGCTACAGCCCCTTACTGCATTGCTTACAAGCCCAACTTGGCTTTTTACGAAAGCATGGGAGTAAAAGGGTGGATTGCCTTCGAAAAGACAGTTAGCTACATCCAAGAAAACTATCCCGATCAGTTTATCATTGCCGATGCTAAACGCGGAGATATTGGTAATACATCGGACATGTATGCACGCACCTTCTTTGCTGAACAAAATATCGATTCTGTAACAGTAGCCCCTTACATGGGCGAAGATAGCGTAACCCCTTTCTTGGCATACGAGGGGAAATGGGTTATCCTATTGGCACTAACAAGCAACAAAGGATCACACGATTTCCAACTAATGGCCGACGAGAATGGCGAACGTTTGTTCGAGAAAGTATTACGCACCTCACAGAAATGGGGCAATGACGAAAACATGATGTATGTAGTAGGTGCTACCCAAGGACGTGCATTCGAAGAGATTCGCCAAATTGTACCCAACCACTTTTTACTGGTACCTGGAGTAGGTGCACAAGGTGGTTCGCTCGAAGAGGTATGTAAGTATGGTATGAATAGTACTTGTGGACTAATTGTTAACTCAAGCCGTGCTATCATCTACGCAGACTCTACAGAGAACTTTGCACAAGTAGCAAGAGAAGAGGCTATTAAGGTACAACAGGAGATGCAAGAGCAACTAAAAGCAATCCTTTAATAGGTCTTTAACAAAAGAGTAAAAAAGCAAATAATTGGTGTTTTTGTCTAGTATCTAAAAAAAAAATGCGTAATTTGCAAACTTAGCGTGCACCTACACTTGGATGTAACTTGCATGAAAAAGGATTGAAACAAATTAGAATATAATTATTTAGAATAAACTTATGATGGAATTCTCGGCTAAGCAAATTGCAGAATACATCCAAGGTATTGTAGTGGGTGATGAAAATGTAACCGTACACACATTTGCCAAAATAGAGGAAGGTGTGCCTGGTGCGATTTCGTTTTTATCAAACCCCAAATACGAATCTTACATATACGAAACGAAATCGACCATTGTTTTGGTAAATCATGATTTCGTACCTGAAAAAGAGATTGGTGCTACCCTTATAAAGGTAAAAAATGCATACGAAAGTCTAGCTAAATTGATGAGTCTCTACGAGATGAGTAAACCTAAACGAGTAGGCATTCACCCCTTGGCACATATAGACCCTACAGCTACTATTGGAGAAAACGTCTATATCGGTCCATTTGTTTGCATCGAACAGGGGGCAAAAATTGGAGACTCTACAATCATACATGCCCAAGCAACAGTGGGTCATAATGTAGAAATTGGAGAGAACTGTATTATCTATCCACATGTCACAATTTACCACGATTGCCGAATTGGAAACAACTGCATACTACATGCGGGTTCGGTGGTAGGTTCGGATGGATTTGGTTTTGCACCCTCCTTTATGGGATACGAAAAAATACCACAAATCGGCATTGTAATCATTGAAGATAATGTAGAGATTGGAGCTAACTGCTGCATTGACCGAGCTACTATGGGATCGACTGTTATACACAAAGGTGTAAAACTAGACAACCTCATTCAAATAGCACACAATGTAGAGGTAGGTAGCCACACCGTTATGGCTGCACAAGTAGGCATAGCAGGCTCTACCAAAATTGGAGAGTGGTGCATGTTTGGAGGACAGTCAGGAGTCTCTGGACACATCGTAGTAGAAGATCGGGTAAATGTAGGGGCTCAATCGGGTGTCTCAAAAAGAACCAAAAGTGGATCAAACCTTTTTGGTACACTAGCCATCGATATCAAGGACTTTATGAAGTCACAAATCTACTTTAAACGTCTACCACAGATGAATGACGAACTAACTATGCTTAAAAAAGAGCTAGAAGAATTAAAACAACAACTAAAGAATAAATAGCCCATGTTGAAACAGAAAACACTCAAAGATCGTTTCTCCTTAAGCGGAAAAGGACTCCATACAGGAGTAAACCTAACGATTACTTGTAATCCTGCACCCGACAATCACGGTTATAAAATTCAACGAATTGATTTAGAGGGACAACCCATCATAGATGCTGTAGCCGAAAATGTAGGCGAAACAACACGTGGCACGGTTATCGAAAAAAACGGAATCAAAATTAGCACCATCGAGCATGCACTAGCTGCACTCTATGCTGCAGGCATTGATAACTGTTTGATGCAAGTAGATGGTCCCGAATTCCCCATCCTTGAAGGAAGTTCAAAGTTGTATGTCGAAAACATTCAACGCGTAGGCATTGAAGAGCAAAAAGCAGCCAAAGACTTTTACGTTATTAAATCGAAAGTAGAATTTAGAGATGAAGCTACTGGTTCATCCATCATTGTACTTCCTGATGATAATTTCAGCGTCAATGCATTGATTTCTTACGACTCTAAAATCCTATTCAACCAGTTTGCAACGCTGGAGGATATGACAAAATTCCCCACCGAAATAGCCTCGGCACGTACCTTTGTATTTGTACGCGAAATAGAGCCACTACTGAGTGCGGGATTAATCAAAGGAGGAGATCTAGACAATGCCATCGTAATCTACGAGAAAGAGATGTCTCAAGATAGATACGACAAGCTAGCCGATGTAATGGGCGTTCCTCACATGGATGCGACCAAGTTGGGATATATCAACCACATACCATTGGTATGGGACAATGAACCAGCTCGTCACAAACTTCTTGATATTATTGGTGACTTGGCTTTGATAGGAAAACCCATTAAAGGACGCATTATTGCTACCCGCCCTGGACATACCATTAACAATAAGTTTGCCCGTCAAATACGCAAAGAGATTAAATTACACGAAATTCAAGCTCCTAGCTACAATTGCAACGACAAGCCAGTGATGGATGTAAACCGCATTCGCGAGCTACTTCCCCACCGCTACCCATTTCAATTGGTTGACAAAGTAATTGGACTAAGTACAAATTATATCATCGGACTGAAGAATGTAACCTCGAACGAACCCTTCTTTCAAGGTCACTTTCCAGAAGAGCCTGTCATGCCAGGTGTACTCATTGTAGAGGCAATGGCGCAATGTGGCGGATTACTGGTTTTAAATACAGTTGATGATCCTCAAAAATATTCTACCTACTTCCTAAAGATAGATGGAGTTAAGTTCCGCCAAAAGGTTTCACCAGGCGACACTTTAATCTTCCGTGTAGAGCTTATTGCACCTATTCGTCGTGGCATTTCGACCATGAAAGGATATGTGTTTGTAGGAGAAAAAGTGGTCTGCGAAGCTGAATTTACAGCGCAGATAGTAAAAAACAAATAACGAATTTAGAAAGAATGATTAGTCCACAAGCGTATATACACCCCGAAGCTATTATTGGGGAAAACGTTGAGATTGCACCCTTTGTTTACATCGATAAGAACGTAGTGATAGGTGATAACAACAAGATTATGCCTAATGTTACCATCTTATCTGGCTCAAGAATAGGAAATGGAAACACCATCTTCTCAGGAGCTGTGATTGGTGCAGTACCCCAAGACTTAAAGTTCGCTGGCGAAGAGACTACTGCAGAGATTGGAGATAACAATACCATTCGAGAGAATGTAACCATTAACCGTGGTACAGCTGCCAAACTAAAAACCACAGTAGGAAACAACAACCTATTGATGGAAGGAGTGCACGTAGCACACGATGCAGCAGTAGGCAACGGATGTATTATTGGAAATTCAACCAAGATGGCCGGAGAGATTGTAATTGATGACAACGCCATCGTAAGTGCAGCGGTTTTAATGCACCAATTCTGCCGTGTAGGTAGCCATGTCATGATACAAGGAGGCTCTCGATTTAGCAAAGATATTCCCCCCTACATCATTGCAGGACGCGAACCTATTTCGTATGCAGGTATCAACATCATTGGATTACGCCGTCGTGGTTTTTCAAACGAGGTGATTGAGAATATACACAATACCTACCGCTTAATTTACCAAAGTGGATTGAACGTAAGCGATGCCCTAGAGCAGATACGCAAAGAGATACCGATGAGTCCAGAGATTGAGTATATTCTTACGTTTATAGAAAATTCTCAGCGAGGAATTATTAGATAAGAAAGTTTTTATATCTTTACCCCAGATATTAATAGAAGCATTATGATTTATAGATTTACCATCATCTCCGATGAGGTGGATGATTTTATCAGAGAGATACAAATTGACTCTGAAGCCTCATTCTTCGATCTACACGAAGCTATTTTAAAGGCTGCAGCCTACAATAACGAACAGATTACCTCCTTCTTTACCTGCGATGAAGATTGGGAAAAAGAGGTAGAGGTTACACTCGAAGATATGGGTAGTAGCTCGGACGAAGATAACTATGTCATGAAAGAGACCTCGCTAAGCACACTACTAGAAGATGAAAAACAGAAATTACTCTATGTTTTTGATCCACTAGCTGAGAGAGTATTCTTTATTGAACTCTCAGAAATCATTACAGGAAAGAGTCTTGACAAAGCACTTTGCACACGCAAAGCGGGCGATGCACCTGCACAAACAGTCAACTTTGAGGAGCTACTTACTACTACAGTAGGAAGCGTAGACCTGGATGAAACATTCTATGGCGATCAAGATTTTGACCTAGAAGATTTCGATCCAGAAGGTTTTGACATGGATGGATCGGCACCATCGGCCGACAGCTTTGAAGCTGATAAATTTTAATCAATGGAAACGTACTCTCTTAGAGAATACTAAAAGAGAAGGAACAAAACCATTATACACACAGAGAGAGGCTGTCTAAATTATTTAGTCAGCCTCTCTTGGTAGCTTATGAGTTACCAAAAATATAGGCTATATACAACTAGAAATAAATCGATGAACCAACCCACACTCATTGTACTCATAGGCCCTACAGGAGTAGGAAAAACAGAGCTAAGCCTCTCCATTGCCAAGCAATACGGTAGCTGCATCCTATCGGCAGATTCACGACAGCTTTATGCCGACTTAAAGATTGGAACTGCTGCCCCTACCCCCGAACAACTGGCAGTAGTGCCTCACCACTTTGTAGGAACACTCCAGCTAACCGACTACTACAGTGCGGCCCAATACGAAACCGATGTAGTGGCCAAGTTAGAAGAGCTCTACCAAACAACCAATGTGGTGGTACTCACAGGGGGATCAATGATGTACATAGATGCAATATGCAAAGGAATTGACGACATTCCAACCATCGATGCAGAGACTCGCCAATGGATGCTGCAACGCTACGAAGAAGAGGGACTAGAGAGGTTGTGTGACGACCTAAAGTTACGTGACCCAGAATACCACAAAATAGTCGATTTAAAAAACTACAAGCGGGTAGTTCATGCACTCGAAATATGCTACATGACGGGTAAGAGCTACACCTCATTCCGAAAAGCAACAGCTAAAGAACGCCCCTTTAAAATAATCAAGGTAGGACTTACACGCGATCGCGAAGAGCTATACGACCGCATCAACAAGCGAGTAGATATCATGATGGCCGACGGGCTGCTACAAGAGGCTCAAACTGTTTATCCCTATAAAGCGCTCAACTCACTCAATACCGTGGGATATAAGGAGCTCTTTAACCACTTTGATGGAACCTGGGAATTGGACTTTGCTATCGAAAAGATTAAGCAAAACTCACGCATCTACTCACGCAAACAGATGACCTGGTTTAAACGTGACAAAGAGATCAATTGGTTTCACCCAGAGCAAAAGGAAGAGATTATGCACTTTATCACGGCACAGATAGAGCAGTAGCTCATCTACTCAAAGGAGCCAGAGGGTAACAAATGGCTTATCGGAGGAAATAGACCACCGCTCCGCTCACGTTAGGTCTGCTATCTAGGTGGTACCCCTATTCAAATCACTTTTGCAGCAATAAAAAATCCTCTGTCCGAATCTACATTCGAACAGAGGATTTCTCTATTGCTTAGCCTCTTAATTAAAGAATTACTTCGTCAGGAAAACCTTTAGAAACAATTGCCTTAGCTGCTTTATAATCAGATTTAGAAACAACTACCTGCGCACCCATGCTTGTTACATAAGGCATCATGGTAGACATTAATTCGTTTTGAATCATAGAGTGAATACCCTCATTCTCCAACACACCCTGAATTAAGTGAGCTTGTGTTACATTCTCGCAAGCTACCAAGACCACACTCTCCAAGTTCTTCTCCTTACAGTTGTTCAGGATTTCTCTAGCTACCTCGGCCGTTACATCGCCATCTTCGCCATAAGCAGCGTTACGCTCTTCGAATCGTCTTACAATCTCCTCAATGGTTTCGTCTGTTACACCCGCTTCTGTTAACGTAGTGCAGAGTCCCAATTGTTTGAAGAAAGCTTCGGTCTTCTCCACTGTCTTCTCAAATCTACTAGAGAAAACACCCGATGAAATACCCCAGATACGCTCGCCATATTGTAAAATCTTATCGTGCTTTTTCTCGTACATGGTACGCATAGTACCCAAATAGACAATGGCCAATGACTCACCATGGGTTATTCCATGAATAGCTGTCAACTCATGTCCTATCATGTGAGTAGCCCAGTCTACCGTAGTACCCATAGCCGTAAAGCCATTGAGTGCCATCGTAGCACAAAGCATAAATTCGCTCATTACTTTGTAATCGCTCTTATTCTCTTTCGCCTTTGGTGCCAACTGAATAAGGGTACGCAAGATACTCTCATTCCAGTTGTCCATCAACATAGACTCATCTGTCTTGGTTAAGTATTGCTCCATCACATGGACAAAAGTATCGGCAAATCCACAAGCTATCTGATAATCAGGAAGCGTGTAAGTTACCGTAGGGTCTAGGATAGAGAAGAGAGGAAATTGAGAGAAGAAAGGGTATTTCACCCCCAACTCACGGTTTGAGATTACTGCGCCATTATTCATTTCTGATCCAGTAGCTGGAATCGTTAGAACGGTAGCTAGAGGAATTACATCGGCTAGGGGCTTACCAGCTAGTACCAACTCCCAAGCATCGCCTTCGTAAGGAATAGCTGCAGCTATCAATTTGGTTCCATCAAGAACCGAACCACCTCCAACTGCCAACAAGAAGTCTACCTTTTTCTCTTTACCCAATGCAACTGCTTTGCGAAGAGTAGCCACATCTGGATTTGACTCAATGCCCCAAAATTCTATATAGTTATGTCCTTGTAGTGCATCAATAACCTGTTCATACACACCATTTTCCTTTACACTTCCTCCTCCAAAAGTAACCATGATGGACTTACCAGCAGGAATATGCTTAGCCAACTGAGCAATCATACCTTCGCCAAATAGAAGGCGGGTAGGATTATAAAAAGTAAAATTATTCATAATCTTTCTGTTCTTTTCTTGAGTTTAAAATGTAAAGGTAATCCTTTTTCCCTATCTTTGAAAAAAAAATAAAGAAATGAACGTCAAACTAGGAAAATATAACCAATTAGAAGTGGTTAAAGAGGTTGATTTTGGGGTTTACTTAGATGGATTCGACGATGGAGAAATCTTACTCCCTACCCGCTATGTACCCGAAAACTGCCAGATAGGTGATATGCTTACAGTCTTTATCTATTTAGATATTGACGAACGAATCATTGCCACTACCCTACACCCCCGTGTACAGGTAGATGAATTTGCTTGCTTAGAGGTAGCTTGGGTCAATGAATTTGGAGCCTTCCTTGATTGGGGCTTGATGAAAGATCTATTTGTTCCCTTCCGCGAACAGAAAATGAAGATGACAAAAGGGCGTAGTTACATTATCCATGCACACATTGACGAGGAGAGCTACCGCATTGTGGGATCGGCCAAAGTAGAGAGATATTTGTCTAAAGAGTTGCCTACCTACCTACCAGGTGATGAGGTAAACATCCTTATTTGGCAAAAAACAGACCTCGGATTCAAAGCCATTGTAGAGAATGAATTCAGCGGACTACTCTACCAAAATGAGGTATTCCAATACCTAGAGACAGGCATGCAACTCAAAGCCTATGTAAAATTGGTGCGCCCTGATGGCAAAATAGATTTGATCCTTCAAAAAGGAGGTGCAGCACAAGTTGATGATTTTGCCGATACCCTGCTTACCTATTTAAAGAATAACAATGGCGTATGCCCACTACACGATAGATCGGAGCCCGATGCCATTTACGAACTATTTGAGGTAAGTAAGAAAACCTTTAAAAAAGCAGTAGGCGATCTTTATAAAAAGCGACTAATCATATTAGTCGACGGAGGTATTAAGCTGGCTTAAGAGGAAAAACCCCTAATAATATAGGGAATTCCCTCTCAAATGAGAGGAAAAAAGCATTGTAGGGAGGATTTATTCTCCCTACTTTTGTTTTATACTAAAACCAATAAACTAAAACAAACCCTTATATGAGAAGAAGTAGCCTACTAGGAGTGATTTTGTTCATGCTAAGCATGGCCATTCCGGCAATGGGTGCCATGAGCACCAGTAAGATAAGAGAAAACAGCCGTTTCCTAACAGATAGAATGGCGTATGAACTGAACTTAAGTAACTACCAGTATGACGATGTGTACGAGGTAAACTACGACTTCCTACGTAACGTACGCTACCTACTAGACGATGTAGCCAGAGGCATACCCCGGGCAGTAGATCAGTATTATGACTTTCTAGATATAAGAAACGACGATTTGCGTTGGATTTTATCGAACAATCAGTATCGCCGTTTTATGAATGAGGATTACTTTTATCGCCCAGTCTATGCACAGAACAACCGCTGGCAACTTCGAATCTTTTTTGTCTACACCAATGTAAACTTCTTCTACTTTGGTAAACCTAGACACTATAGCAGCTACAAAGGTGGACACTATCGCTCGCACCACCACAACATAAGCTTCTACCAAAAACGATACAAACAACGCTATAAACACGATTTGTATAGAGGAAACTATAACATACGAAGCGATAAGAGAAGATACGAAGAGCATAAGAAAAACGACTTTGGACCCGCTTCTAAACCTAGCCATAGCAGACCGAGTACAAACAGACCGGGGAGCAACAACAATAACAACTCAAGCACAAACAGACCGGGGAGCAACAACAATAACAACTCTAGCACAAACAGACCGGGGAGCAACAACAATAACAACTCAAGCACAAACAGACCAGGGGGCAACAACAATAACAACTCAAGCACAAACAGACCAGGGGGCAACAACAATAACAACTCAAGCACAAACAGACCAGGGGGCAACAACAATAACAACTCTAGCACAAACAGACCAGGGGGCAACAACAATAACAACTCTAGCACAAACAGACCCAGTACCAGTAGACCAGCTAGCGGATCTTCACGTCCAGCTACAGGCTCATCCTCGAATAGCCAAACCAAGGACAAAAGAGAGTCTAGACCAGCTAACGACAAGAGCAGCAGCTCAAGGGAGCGCACACGTAACAGCAAAACAGAGAGAGAAAGCGAATCAAATAGCTCGCGAAGATAAGAGCAAGCAAGCTATATTATAGAAATAGGCCTCACAAATAGAATTATCTATTTGTGAGGCCTATTTCTATAATATATATCGTTCCAAAGAGGAAGCAAAGCAATAAGTGCTATCTACTCAGAATCTTATTTCTCAAGCAACTCTTTTAAGAATTCATTCAGCTCTTCGTCAAGCCCTTTAAGTAGTTCATCATCCACCAAAACAGTATCTTCATCATCTACAATCAGCAATTCAGAGATACTCTCTTTCTCCTCATCAACAAGTACAAAAGAGTAAGGCTTCATAATGCAAACTTTATCTAATAACCCAGCCTCTTTGATTGATTTAAGTTCAGCTCGCACAATCTTTTCAAACGATCGATAAAAGTCGGGCTGACTATACGCTACAAACTCGCTTATAATAGTACGTGCAAGCTCAGCATCGTCATCATCAAATAGAGTCAACTCACCTGTATCAGAATTGGGCTGCAAGTGAATATCGGTTACAGCCAAAGCACCTTCACCATTCGTAAAATTATTCAAAGCCTCTTCTAGCAGTAATCTAATGGAGGAGTGCGACTGTGTAGTTAGTTTCATTATCAACTTATTTAGTATTTTCTAGTCAAAATTACAAATAAAAAAGGAGGTTGCAATTATTTTCCTCACAAATTATTTGAAAAGCGCTTCATCTGTATATTTAGCTTAGCCAATTTAGCCTCTCGCTCCTCCAATTGCATCAGGTAAAACTGTATAAAGGAGGCATCTGCAGAGTTGGGTTTAACCGATTCACTGGCCTCATTTAACAACGCTTTAGCACGCTCCATCTCCTCTTTGGTTTCGTAGTAAAGAGCCATATTGTAGGCAGCTCGCATACGCATAGCACCTTTAGCCTCTTTGTAGATAGAGTCCCAAAGCATGAAGGCTTCGTCCCACTCCCCTTGACGCACATGAAGAGCTGCATCACGCATTTGGTAATGTCCCCCATCGTAATAGCTTCGGGTAGCCATTTTCCAGCAAGGAACAACAAAAGGAAGTAGTTGCTGCGCTACATACGATGCACTCTCTTGGGCAATTACCTCACTCTGTAAGGCAGGGTTAATGGGCCAGAAAAGGGTATCTTGTTTAGCTATAGAAAATAGTGGATGAGCTCTCTCGGGAACATAAGCTCGTACCTGAGGGCGGATAAAAGCAGCCACCTCACCCCCCAAATAACCATACGAAAATGCCTTATTGGTTATATGAATAGAATCGATGGAAAAAATCAAATCAACACCCCATTCACGCGATAGCTCATTCACGCGTTGAGCGGGAATAATGCCTGTGATGGAATCAGACAAATAGCGCATAGAGTCGCACAAAATAACCTGATCAAAATAGTGTGCATCGGCCAATGCTTCGGCCAAAGTAGTAGCCGCTACTCTCCCATCGCCCTGAAGTGCTACCGGTATCTCCGTACCATAGAGAGTGTAATCACTGGGAGCTATGTTATTGACAACCGCCACACGACGCACAGATTCGGGAAAATTAATTTGTGATGCTTCTAACTGTTCAAAGGATACAAGCTGCATAGTCGATGTACAACCACACAACACAGAAGCTATAAGTAGGAATGAATAGCGGGCTAGTTTCTTCATAACAAGGTTTTATATAAGTGAAACAAATGTACACTATTTCAATTGATTCATCAAACAAGAAGAGCTAAAAAAAGCGCTCAAGCCAAGTAGGCTGAGCGCTTTTTAAATAATTTTTATCAATTAAGCATTGGCACCGTGACAGCTTTTAAATTTCTTGCCACTTCCACAAGGACATAGATCGTTACGACCCACTGTCTTTTCTGCACGGGCAGGCTCTTTACGCTCTTCGCGTGTATCGCGTGCTGCCGCACTTTGTTGAGTAGCATCACCCAACTCTTGCTTTACCTCTTTGTAGTGTGGACGTGATTGCTTCACACTAGGTTCGGGTGCCGCTTCGCGTACTTGCTCTGGCTCTTGCACTGGAATTTGACCGCGCATCAAGACCGAAAGTGTTTGGCTATTCATCTTGTTCACCATGTTATTGAATAGGTTTACAGACTCTAGCTTAAAGATTAACAACGGATCTTTTTGCTCGTAGCTTGCGTTTTGAACCGAGTGTTTCAACTCATCCAACTCACGCAAGTTCTCTTTCCAAGAATCATCCAATGTATGTAAAAGAATAGCTTTCTCGAACGATTTCACAATCTCTTGACCTTCCGACTCGTAAGCAGCCTTAAGATTTACCGAGATGTTATACATACGTTGTCCATCGGTAATAGGTATCATGATATTTTCATACATCTGTCCTTGTGTCTCAAACACTTGCTTAATTACCGGCATAGCAATGTGTGCCATGCGCTCTGTTTTACGCTTGAAGTGAGCCATTGCTGCTTCAAAAGCAACTTCGACTAAATCATCACGTTTTTTTGCGTGGTACTCCTCTTCGGTAAATGGACACTCCATAGCCAATGTTTGAAGCAACTCCATTTTTACATCCTCGTAGTTACCTACCGAAAGAGCAAAGCTACAACGCTCCCAAATCATGTTCACGATATCCATACCAATACGCTCACCCATCAAGGCATGACGACGCTTGGTGTAGATTACCACACGCTGTTTGTTCATCACATCATCATACTCCAAAAGACGTTTACGAATACCAAAGTTATTCTCTTCCACCTTTCTTTGAGCACGTTCAATAGAGTTTGAAATCATTTTGTGTTCAATCATTTCACCCTCTTTAAAGCCCAACTTATCCATGTAGCCTGCAATTCTGTCTGACGAGAAGAGACGCATCAAGTTGTCTTCGAGTGAAATAAAGAATACAGAAGAACCTGGGTCACCTTGACGACCTGCACGACCACGCAACTGACGGTCTACACGGCGGCTTTCGTGACGCTCTGTACCAATAATAGCCAAACCACCTGCAGCCTTTACCTCATCGCTCAACTTGATATCGGTACCACGACCCGCCATATTGGTAGCTATGGTTACGATACTCTTTTTACCAGCTTGTGCTACGATATCGGCCTCACGTTGGTGAAGTTTTGCATTCAGTACGTTGTGCTCAATCTTACGCATGTGAAGCATCTTGCTCAACATCTCCGAAATCTCTACCGAGGTAGTACCCACAAGCACAGGTCTTCCCTCGTTAACCATCAACTCAATCTCTTCAATAACTGCTTTGTACTTTTCACGCTTGGTTTTGTACACACGGTCATTCATATCTTTACGAGAGATGCCACGGTTGGTAGGAATAACCACCACATCTAGTTTATAGATATCCCACAACTCACCTGCTTCGGTTTCGGCAGTACCGGTCATACCCGAAAGCTTGTTGTACATACGGAAGTAATTTTGTAGCGTAATAGTAGCAAATGTTTGTGTAGCTGCTTCTACTTTTACACGCTCTTTGGCTTCGATAGCTTGGTGCAATCCATCCGAATAGCGACGACCATCCATGATACGACCTGTCTGCTCATCAACAATCTTCACTTGTCCTTCCATCACCACATATTGATCGTCCTTTTCGAACATAGCATACGCTTTCAATAGTTGGTTAATGGTGTGTACACGCTCTGACTTGATAGCATAGTTGGTCATCAATTCATCTTTCTTAGCCAATTTCTCCTCGGCCGAAAGCTCTATTTCCGTCTCCAATGCTGAAAGTTGTCCAGCAATATCGGGAAGAACAAAGAGAGTAGGATCGGCTGCATTACCTGTAATCAGGTCAAGACCTTTGTCGGTCAAGTCTACACTATTCATCTTCTCTTCGATTACAAAGAACAAAGGTTCCGTAGCCTCGGGCATACGTTTGTTGTTTTGCTCCATGTAAATCTCTTCCGTTTTAAGCATACCTGTTTTAATACCGGGCTCACTTAGGAATTTAATCAATGCTTTGTTTTTAGGCAATGCCTTGTGGCTGCGGAAGAGTGCCAAGTAACCCTCTTCTTGCTCTTTTTTATCTGAAGAGGCAATCAAACGTTTGGCATCTGCCAACAATTGCGTAGCCAATCTTTTTTGTACATCAAAAAGGCGCTCTACCAAGGGGCAAAGTTGCTCGAAAAGCTGCTCTTCGCCTTTTGGAACGGGTCCCGATATAATAAGAGGTGTACGCGCATCGTCAATCAATACCGAGTCAACCTCATCCACAATGGCATAGTTGTGTTTGCGTTGCACCAAATCCTTAGGATTGGTTGCCATATTATCGCGCAAATAGTCAAAACCAAACTCATTGTTGGTACCGAAGGTAATATCGGCTAGGTAGGCTTTGCGACGAGCATCCGAGTTGGGTTGGTGTCTATCAATACAATCTACCGTTAACCCGTGGAATTGGTAGATAGGTCCCATCCACTCCGAGTCACGCTTAGCTAGGTAATCATTGACCGTTACTACGTGTACCCCACTACCTGTCAAGGCATTTAAGAATACAGGAAGCGTAGCCACCAAGGTTTTACCCTCACCCGTAGCCATTTCGGCAATTTTACCTTTGTGAAGTACCACCCCACCAAAGAGTTGTACATCGTAGTGAATCATGCCCCAGTTGATATCATTTCCACCCGCTGTCCATTGGTTTTTCCAGATCGCTTTATCACCTTCAATGGTTACATAATCCTTGCCACGTGCCGCTAGTTCACGATCCAATTCAGTAGCCTCTACCTCGATGGTGCTATTCTCTGTCAAACGACGAGCCGTATCTTTTACAATGGCAAAAGCCTCAGGCATAACCTCTTCAAGTGCTGTCTCTAGTTTGGCAACAATCTCTTTTTCAAGCTTGTCTATTTGCGCAAAAACAGGTTCACGCTTCTCCATATCTAGCTGTTCCACACTTGCTTTAAGCTCTTCTACCTTCAATTTATCTGCCTCTACAGACTCTTTGATATACACTTTTAGCGCTTCTGTTTTGGCACGAAGTTCATCGTGACTTAACTTAGCAATCTCTGGATACACTGCCTTTACTTTATCAACCCAAGGTTTGATCTCCTTCATATCTCGGGTAGCCTTGTTTCCAAATAGCTTGCCTATAAATTCATTAAATCCCATTGTATGTTTATTTTATTTTGTTCTTATCTTAAAATGGACCGACTTGTCTACGCAAAGGTACAATAAAATGCCGGTTTAGCCCAATCACTGTTACACAATTATTTACAAAGCCCTGTTAAGGGAGGAGTAGTCGAGCCATTGGGAGCCCGAATTCGCATAAAATTGGCAACAGTAGGAGCCACTGCATTCATCGATACAGCACTCTCTACAATACGGGGTTCAATACTCCAACCCATAAAAATAAGGGGAGAAGAGCTATAAGCATACCTAACCACACGTGTATCGAGCGAATGGCTGCGCACAATGCTCCAACCCGGAAGCACATCAATCCAGAGATCACCACTATAGCTGGGGTGGTAACTGTTACGTACCCTACCCACTTCGGGGGTCCACGCCCCTAACAACAAACGCTGCGAAGAGTAGACATCCTTTACTCCACTAAACTGCACCAAGAATTCGGATGCACAGCTCAGTACTTCGGACAACTTAATCTCCTTCTTCTCAAGTAATTTATGATTTAGATAGATCTCTTGTTCGTGGTGTGCCTCTACATATTGCCCATCACCATAAATAGCTGCTAAATACATATTAAGCAGTGCAGCACATCTATTGAGGTGAAACTCACCCGTAGGTATTCTGAAGCGAGTGTGATCCAAAGGATCGGGCGCTACATACCCCGTAGAGGTAATAAAAAAGAGGGTATTTTTAAGTCCTACCCGCTGATCAATCATTTCGAGCAGTTCGGCAATGCTATTGTCTAGCCTTACATAGGTATCCTGCATCTCAATAGGGAGTTCGGAGGGTGCTTTTCCTTCGAAATTTCCAGCATAATAGCCCACCGACAAAAGGTCGGGAACCAAATCCTTACCCACTGGTGTCTGCGTTAAACAAGCTTTTACCAACCTATTTACCTCATCATTGGCATAAGGGCTTGTCTTGAGTTTGCGATACTTATTTTTACGATCGTCGTCAAATTTATGTTTAAACGTAGTACGCTCAAAGTCGGTAGCTAGGTAGCGATAACTACCCAAGGGTAGATAGGGCGACCACACCATGTTTCCAATGGAGAAATCAATACCCTCGCGGTCATTAAAGTTCGACACCCAACTCGGAAAGGTTCCGTAATAGGTACTTCCACACCATTTACCTGTCTCGTCATTAATCCAGAAGGCCCCTTTGGCTGCATGCCCTGCCGCCATAATCGACATTTCGCGGGTTGGAGCAATGGAGTAGACCTCGGCTGCTCCTTGGGTGGCTACCATTAATTCGTCCGAAAGCGTAGAGACCTGCAAGCGCTTGGCAGAGGTAGACTCTAGCGTATAGATGCCCATAAAGTCTTTATCTTCCACACTACTCGTAACCAACAGACTGTTTCTATTCAAAAAGGCATCACCTACCATACCATTTACCGATGGAGTAGTACCCGAATAGATAGCTGCCACAGCCGATGATTTATCTAAATCCCTAAAATCATACTCTGCATGGTAAAAAACGTGCCCCTCTTTCAATAAACGCTTAAAGCCACGTTCGCCATACAAAGCCGAAAAGGCTTCGATATAATCTACCCGAAACTGATCGATCGTTAAACCGACAACAAGCTTGGGCACGGCAGGAGTTTGCTGTGCTTGCAGGGTGCTGATGGCAATGACTGTTAAAAGCGAAGTTAGAATGCGTCCTTTCATCGTTTTGTGTTTCTTATAGGTAAATATAAATTTCCTACTGCATTAACCAACAAAGATAGTGCCAAAGGTACTACTGCAGGATGGAATTTTTGAATAACAAATGGAGAAGCCACAACAAAAAAGGTCAAGCAAGCACCATTTATCCAGTAAAAAGTGGCTCGATGCCCCTTTATAGAAGCATACAAAATCCAGGGTAAACAGATCAGAGAGAGAGGGTTTAACCAAACCACCAGCCAATTATAATGAACCGTAGGATGAACCGAGAAGAGCACTAAAAAGGTAATAACACAACCCGCACCTCCCTGCAGAAGAGCCAAAAAAAGATTCCATGCCACCATCCGTCGGCCTGTCAAGAACTGCATGACAGCTAGCAACAACGAGAGCAGCAGCAAAGCATAAGCACAGAAAGAGGGTGAAAAAGGAAATCCAACCTCCTCCTCCTCAGGTGCTACATCGACAATCTTTGTATCCGAAAGAAGCAAGCGAGTAGTGGAGTCGCCTCGAACTACCAAAGCCTCTTTCAACGCATCGTAAAGGTAAAAGGGAGCAAACTGCTGTTGACGCTGAGAGATCACTGTATCGGCCGCCTCGCCCAGACAGAGATCAATGCCAAGCTCACTCCAATCGTGACCCGCAGTAAACTGGTGAAGAATCTGGCGATAAGAGGTAGAATGAGCCAACTCACCATATACAATCTCGCCCCCAATAGCCTGCTCTAAAATATCGCGTGCACGAGTGGTGCAGTTATCAGCTAAGAAACTGTAACGATAAACCCTATTCTGTGGCAGGTAATTGCGATCAAGCAACTGCTTCAAACGGCTCTTCTCGGCCGAAGTTAGCTGAATTGTTTGCTCAAATACCGAAGAGCCACGAAGCGCATATTCCGCCTCAAAGTATTTATAAGGTATTACACCCAATTGATAATCGGTTTCACCCTTTACAAATCGATAGATAAAGTTAGGAGAGTCAAAGCTAAACATACCGTAATTATAGACCCAATCAAGTTGATTATCGGAATCCTGGTACCGAATAGCAGTATGGCCAAAAAGGGAGTAAATCTCGCTCCCTGGAGCACAAGTTAAGATACTTACCCGAACAGAATCAGCCTTAACAGGCAGCGACAACAAAAAAAGAAGCAACAAAAGGCCCCGTAGCATACTATGTAATTGGTAAAAAATGGTCTTCATATATACACGTTTAAAAAAGGGAGCTGACTCATTTGAGAAGAAGAGCAGAAAAACTCTTTTTTACAAAAAACAAACATATTTATCATGCTTAAACCCCATTTGCGTGCAAAAATAGACTTAAATATTCATTAAATAGTGCACAAATATTATTTTTTACTCAAATACTACCCTTTTTTTCTATTACTTTGCAACAACATTAAAGCTAAACAAGGTGAATTTAGTTATAGACATAGGAAATTCTACGGCAAAATTGGCGGTCTTTAAAGAAGACCAATTGATGGAAATAGTCCAAGACTCTAATCAATCCTTTTCACAATTGTACACACTTTGTGAAAAGTACCCCATTAAGCAGGGTATCATCTCTTCGGTGGTTACCTATACCCCCGAGATTGAGCAGGAGCTAAAAAGGCTCCCGTTTACGATGCTCTATTTCACACACCTAACTCCTATTCCGATCCAGAACAACTACCAGACACCACAAACCTTGGGCATGGATCGTCTAGCAGGAGTGATTGGTGCCAACTACCTTCGTCCACACTCTCCCCTACTAGTGATTGATGCGGGAACTTGCATAACCTACGATTTCTTAGATGCAAGCGAAGTGTACCACGGAGGCAATATATCGCCAGGCGTACAGATGCGAATCAAAGCATTAAACAACTTTACCAGCAAACTTCCACTTATTACAGAGGAGGGCGAGACCCCTCTTTGTGGATACAACACAGAGACAGCAATACGCTCCGGCGTACTAAAAGGAATCGAATTCGAACTAATTGGATACATTGAGCAGCTAAAAAAGCTACACCCTGGCCTTTTTGTTTTTTTAACGGGTGGAACTGAATTTTCTTTTGATAGCAACTTAAAAAGTATCATCTTTGCAGACAGATTTCTAGTATTGAAAGGTTTAAACAGAATATTAAGATATAATGATAAATTATAAAAAAGTGATTTGTGCGTCTATTTTACTCACTTTCACGGGTTTAACTTGGGCTCAAATTACGACAAACTCTCCCTACACTCGTTATGGATATGGACAACTCTCTGACCAACACTTTGGACAGAGTAAAGCAATGGGTGGTGTTACGTATGGTTTACGTAACAATCTTCAAATCAATGCGTCTAATCCAGCTTCGTATGCAGCAGTCGACTCACTCACATTCTTGTTCGACGCAGGTCTCTCACTACAAAATGGAAACTTCAAAGAGGGTTCGGTGCAAACCAATGCCAAGAACTCAACCGTAGACTA
The DNA here is from genome assembly GCA_051648565.1 of Phocaeicola sp. Classification (GTDB taxonomy): domain Bacteria; phylum Bacteroidota; class Bacteroidia; order Bacteroidales; family Bacteroidaceae; genus Phocaeicola. The sequence goes on from JBOFFJ010000010.1 coordinate 176,380, forward strand.
TCTAGCGGCTCAATTTCGTCTACACAAAGGAATCGGTTTAACCGTAGGATTTCTACCTTACTCGTCCGTAGGATATAATATGTATAGAACCGACGTTACAGCTACAGATAGCGAAGGAAATACAGAGGTTAGCACTTTAAACACCTATGCAGGCGAAGGTGGACTACACCAAGCATTCGTAGGCGTGGGAGCTAAAGTATTCAAAAATCTTTCGGTTGGGGTCAACTTCTCCTACCTTTATGGCTCTACTCAACACTCTGTTATAACGCAATTTAGCGAATCGAGTGCCTACAGCAGCGCCCGCATTAGTACGGTCGATGTCAGTGATTACAAATTAGACTTTGGTCTACAGTACACACAAGATTTTGGCAAGAAGCACAATGTAACCTTCGGTGCTGTTTACTCTTACGGCCATACATTAAACTCAACTGGAGTTAACTACATCCAAAAGATTAGTTCAAGTGGTACACAACAAAGTGCCGATACCATTCAAAATGGGTATAGCATTCCTCACACATTTGGCGCTGGTTTAACGTATGTATATGACAAACGTCTTACAGTAGGTTTTGATTACACCCTACAAAAATGGGCCGATGCCAAATACAATGGCCAAACAGGATTCTTTACCGATCGAACAAAATATGCAGTTGGTGCAGAGTTCTTACCCAATTCTATGAGCAATAACTACCTAAAAAGAGTTAGATACCGCATGGGTGCCTACTACTCGGATCCTTACGCCAAAGTAGATGGCAAAGAGGGAGCACGTGAATATGGAGTTAGCGCAGGTTTTGGCCTTCCTATCTTCCAAAGCAAATCGATGCTAAACATCTCGGGCGAATATGTAAAAGTGAGCCCCAAAGTAAAAGGGATGCTAGAAGAGAGTTACTTGAAGGTCAATGTTGGGCTAACATTTAACGAACGCTGGTTCATGAAATGGAAAGTAGAATAAATCATTTAGATATAAACACACAATTTAATTTACATACAATGAGAAGAAAGACAGTTATTGGGTTGTTGGCTCTGTCAATGAGTGCAACCGCAGCTTTTGCTCAAACAGGCGCGCAAAGTGGATCGCGTTATGGCCACGGCGAAGACAGCATCAGATGCTTAAGAAACATTAGTATTTACACAGAGTATGTAAAGACTAATAACTTTAGCGATGCCTATACTCCTTGGAAAAGCGTATTCGAGGAAGCTCCTGTAGCACAGGCAGGAACCTATACCAACGGTGCTAGAATTTTACGTTGGTTCATTGCCAATGAAAAAGATGCAGCGAAACAAAAAACCTACTTCGAAGAGTTGATGAAGGTATACGACCAACGTATTCAAAACCTAGATGTACTAAATAGCTATGTAAAAAGAGCTGTATCAAAAGGTTCTATCATAGGAATGAAAGCGCACGATTACTACGCTATGGGATGCCCTGACATAAACGTAGCTTACACACTTTTCAGCGAAGCGGTGAATAGCGAAAAAGAGGGTTCTGAATACTATGTAATGCAAGAGTTCATGGATATTTCGTCTCGTAAACTAAAAACAGACGATGCACACAAAGAGCAATTTATTCAAGACTACTTAGATGCTTCAAGCTATGCAGATGCAGCCTACAAAGCTGCTCAAAAAGAGAGCGACAAAAGCAACTTAAAATTGGCTAAAGACAACATTGATGCATTTTTCATCAACAGTGGTGCTGCTAGCTGCGACAACCTACAAAACATCTACGGAGCTAAAGTAGCGCAAAATAGCAGCAACATGGATTACTTGAAACAAGTGATCTACGTTATGCAACTATTGGGATGTACCGAACAAGAGGCTTACTTTGCCGCTTCTGAAGCTGCTCATGCTATCGAGCCAAGTTCGGCTACAGCAATTGGTTGTGGTTACATGTACTACAAAAAAGGAGACATCAACAAATGTTTTGAATATTTTGATCAAGCTATTGAACTAGAACAAGATCCTATTGCAAAGGCCGATTACCTATACAAAACAGCTGCCATCTTGTTGAGCCAAAAACAGTTGAGCAAAGCTAAACAATATGCTAACCGCTCTATCTCATTGAATGGCAACAACGGTAATGCCTACATTCTGATTGCTAGCATGTATGCTTCTAGCCCTAACTGGAGCGACGAAGGTGCACTTAACAAGTGTACATACTTTGCTGTAATTGACAAATTGCAAAGAGCAAAAAGTGTAGACCCAAGCGTAGCCGACAAAGCAAACGAATTGATCAACACCTACTCTAAATACACACCCAAAGATGCCGATCTATTCTTCCTAGGTTTGAAGAAAGGTGACTCTGTAACAATCGGTGGATGGATTGGTGAAACAACAACCATTAGATAAGAATATGCCTGAAGAGAAATCATTAAAATCATGCATTCGCTACATAAACATAACAGTTGCCATTTGGGCAACTGTTATGTTCGTTTTATTTCCATCGTGTTCAAGCAATAAAAAGAATCGAGCCGAGTCCATCACCGAAAGAGACTCTTTACCATCTATGCGCACACTGGGCGTAACCACATTAATCTCAGATTCGGGGGTAATTCGTTACAAAATTATAGCCGAAGAGTGGGAGATTTACGACAAAAAAGAGCCCCCCTATTGGGCCTTCGAAAAAGGAGTCTATATGGAGAAGTTTGATAGCCTCTTCCACATTGATTCAAGCGTAAAAGCCGATACAGCCTACTACTACGAAAAGAAAAAGCTATGGAAGCTAATAGGCAATGTACACATCCGCAACCAACAAGGAGATAAGTTTGACACCTCACTCCTCTTTTGGGATGAAAAACAAGAAAAAATTTACTCAGACAAACCCATTCGCATTGAACAGCCCGACAAGAGCATTATCAACGGACGCTATGGATTTGAGTCTAACCAACAACTCACTGAGTACGAAATATATAATAGTACTGGGACCTTTACAATAGAAGATAGTGCTCCCAAAGATAGTATTGCACAGGACACCATTCGTTAATCAGACACATCACTATGGGAATATTTTTACAGATTCTACTTTCAATGACCTTTTCCGCTTTTTTCTCGGGATTGGAAATAGCCTTTGTCTCCTCTAACAAGCTACGCTTTGAGATGGACAAAAGCACTCGAAGCATCTCTTCACGTATTCTCTCTATCTTCTACCGCAACCCCAACCACTTTATCTCTACCATGCTCGTAGGGAATAACATAGCCCTGGTAATCTATGGTATATTGATGGCGCAGGTAATTGAACAGCAACTACTCTCCGATCTTATTGAGAATCAATTTGTAGTAGTATTACTTCAAACCATTATCTCTACCCTAATTATCCTTATTACGGGAGAGTTTATGCCCAAAACGCTCTTCAAGATTAACCCCAATTTTACCCTGAACCTGCTAGCAATCCCTACATTTATCTGCTACATATTGCTATACCCCATTAGCCAATTTGCATCGGGTCTATCCAATGTACTACTTCGAATCATGGGGCAAAAGCCCAACAAGGAGGACAATGCCAAAGCCTTTACCAAAGTAGACCTAGACTATTTTATTCAGAGTAGCCTACCCGATGCCGAAAGCAAAGAGGAGATTGATAGCGAGATTCAAATCTTTCAAAACGCGATGGACTTCTCCAACATCAAAGTGCGTGATTGCATTGTACCCCGCACCGAAATCGTATCGGTCGATCAAGAGGATAGTCTGGAAGAGCTAAAACAACAATTTATTAAAAGTGGGAAAAGCAAAGTAATTGTCTACCACGAAAATATCGATAACATTATAGGCTATGCACACTCCTCCGAACTCTTTCTCAACAGTGCGGATTGGACCCAAAACATACGCCCCATCCCCATTGTACCCGAAACCATGAGTGCCCACAAATTGATGAAGCTCTTTATGCAACAAAAGAAGGCCATCGCTGTGGTTGTAGATGAATTTGGCGGAACATCGGGTATTGTATCGCTAGAGGATTTAGTAGAAGAAATTTTTGGAGAGATTGAAGATGAACACGACAACACCTCCTACATAGCCAAACAGGTAGGCGACGATGAATACATCTTTTCGGGAAGGCTCGAGATAGAGAAAGCCAATGAGCTATTCAACCTTGAACTGCCCGAAAACGATGAATACCAAACCATCGGAGGGCTCATTCTAAACTACTACCAAAGCTTTCCCAAAGCCAATGAAATCATTACAGTAGAACAATTCAAATTTAAAATAATAAAAGTTACAGACACGAAAATAGAATTAGTTAAACTAAAGGTGCATCAATAGCATTTTTTTTAGCCCAAGGTGGTTTATAAAGGACATTTTTTTGTATCTTCGTGCACTTTTACTACCAATTAAAAAAAACAAATAAACAAAAATAGTATTTCAAAACAATGGCAACATTACAAACAATCAGAAGCAAAGGACCTCTCTTGATCGGAGTTATCGGTCTAGCTCTCTTTGCATTTATTGCAGGTGACATGTGGAGAGTATTCCAACCTCACCAAGGAAAGCAAGATGTAGGTGAAGTAAACGGTAAAGAAATTACTGCACAAGAGTATCAAACCTTAATCGAAGAGTATTCAGAGGTTATCAAACTTACACAAGGCGTACAAAACCTTAGCGATGACCAATTGACTCAAGTAAAGGACCAAGTATGGCAAACGTATGTAAATAACCAACTTATTGCAAACGAAGCTGCTAAACTTGGATTAACTGTATCAAAAGCAGAGATCCAATCGGTTATTGATATGGGCGTACACCCTTTGCTTGCTCAAACTCCATTCCGCAACCCACAAACTGGCATGTTTGACAAAGATATGCTAAAGAAATTCTTGGTAGACTATGCTAACCTAGGTACTAGTGGTATGCCAGCTCAATACATTGAGTACTACCAAAGCATGGCTTCGTTCTGGAACTTCATCGAGAAAACATTAACAGAATCACTACTAGCCGAGAAATACCAAAACTTAATTGCTAAGTCACTTATCTCAAATCCCATTTCGGCAGAAGATGCATTTAAATCACGCACAGAGCAGAGTGATGTATTGCTAGCAGCTATCCCTTATAGCTCGATTGACAACTCAACCATCACCGTTACAGATAGCGAGATCAAAGCACTTTACAACAAGAAAAAAGAGAGTTTTGCACAAATGGCCGAAACACGCAACATCAAATACATCGATGTACTTGTAACTCCATCCGAAGCAGACCGCCAAGAGGTATTGAACGAAGTTACTGAGGCAGCAGTGCAATTGAGCAACCCAGCAGAGTTGAGCTCATTTATCCGCTCAACAGGTTCAGTAGTACCTTTCTCTCCTATCGCAGTTAACAAAAGCGTATTGCCTAGTGACATTGCAGTAAGATTAGACTCTGTATCGATCAATGAGGTATATGGTCCTTACTACAACCAAGCAGACGATTCGTACAATGCATTCAAAGTAGTAGCTAGAACAACTGCACCAGACTCTATTGAGTTCCGTCAAATTCAAGTTTATGCTGAAAACGAAACAAGAACACGCGAACTAGCAGATAGCATCCTTACTGCACTAAAAGGCGGAGCCAACTTTGAAGGGATTGCAGCAACTTATGGCCAAACAGGCGAAGCAAGCTGGTTAACAGCAAACAGCTACGAAGGGGCAGAACTTACTCCAGAGAATCTTCAATACCTAACTACACTTATTGAAGCCACTCCCAAAAGCTACAGCAACTTGGCCATGGCACAAGGAAACATCATTCTACAAGTATTGAACAAAAAAGCGATGCAAAGCAAATACCAAGTTGCTATTGTTAAGCGCCCTGTAGAGTTCAGCAAAGAGACTTACAACCAAGCATACAACAATTTCAGCCAATTTGTAGCACAAAACACTACATTAAGCCAAATTACTGCGAATGCCGAAGAGAGTGGATTCCGCTTGTTAGAGCGTAACGACTTCCATAGCTCTGAGCACCGTGTAGGTGGTGTAAGAGGTACACGTGATGCCTTGAAATGGATTTTTGAAGCCAAAGAGGGCGAAGTTTCTCCACTTTACGAATGTGGCGAGAACGATCACCTAATGGTTGTAGCACTTGAGAAGGTTAATCCTGTAGGATACCGCGACATCAGCGCAGTATCTGATATGCTAAAAGCTGAAATTATCAAAAACAAGAAAGCAGAGAAGTTAATGGCCGACCTTAAAGGTAGCGATGTAGCCAAAGCTAAAGGCATGGAAAATGCAGTAAGCGATAGCGTAAAACACATCACATTCGCAGCTCCTGCTTACGTTTCTGTAACACGTGGAAGCGAACCTGCACTTGGTGCTTTTGCAAGCAAAGCAAAACAAGGTGACGTGTCTGCTCCTATCAAAGGAAATGCTGCAGTATATGTTATCCAAGTAATTGGAAAAGAACAAAATGCTGAAACATTTGATGTAAAAGCCGAAGAGATGAACCTAGCAGCTATGGCCGCTCGTTACGGAAGCAACTACATCAACGACTTGTATTTGAAAGCAAAAGTAAAAGATACTCGTTACCTATTCTTCTAAGAAGAGGCGAACGACAGTTCTACATATCCCAAAAAGGGAGGCTCTTTAACAAGAGCCTCCCTTTTTTAGCTAGCAGAGGTAGATTAAACCAAAAAGTGCGCTATTACTTCTTAGGTGAGCGATGCTGCTGTCCTCTTTCGCCCGATACTGCGCGCAAAATTTCTCGTTGAAACCTCATCTCAGCCATTTGAATCTGGTAAATCTTTTTCGCCGATAGCACCCCTTTAAACTTCTTGAAGTACTCTAAGTCTAACTTATCGGCTTCCAGTCTTGCCTCAATCAACTGCTTGACTATCTCCTCATACTCCTTCTCGGTAGTAGAATCCTCTCTACCCTTACGGGCATTCTTCCACGCTTTTTCATTGACCGCCTTCTTCTTATCTTGCAATTCAAAAAAGAGTGGGAAGAATTTCTGAGCCTCTTCGTTACTCAACTTTGCCTTATCAATCAAATAGGCCTCTTGGCGTTTTCTAAAATCCTCTTTCGAAATGGTCTTTCCCTCTTTTTGCTGCTTACCCTCTTTCCCTGCTTGTGCCACAAGTGTAAAGCTAAAGAAACAACAAATCAGTAATAATCTCTGTATCATATAATAACTATTGGGGGTTTAAAAATTAAAAATCAAATCCGCTCGCATCGGTCAAGTATTGGTAAAGCGTATAGTCGTCAATCATGGAGTGCTCCATCATCTCATCCACCTGCTCCTCGGTAAGCTCAATACCACTGACCTCACTTAAATAGGGCTCCTCTTTAGATGGTTCACCCACAAAAAGACGAATCGTAAACATCATGCCCATAAACATAGCTGCCATATAAAACCATGGCTTAGATCGCTGCCAAAGAGTTACCTCAGGCTCATCCACCACCTCCTTTTCAGGAAGCTTCTCCATTAGCTCCTTTGCAAAATTATCAAAGTAACCTTCGGGAACAGTAAACGGATTATCCGTTCCACATTTCTTTCTTATATCATTCTCTTCCTTCATGATTCATTCCTCCTTCTTCATAATAAGACTCCTTTGGGGGTAAAAGGTTTAAAAAGAGTCTCTTAAAAATTGCTCAATTTTTTTTACTGCGTGGTGATACGAAGCTTTTAACGCCCCTACACTGGTACCCACTACTTCCGACATCTCTTCGTACTTCATCTCCTCAAAATATCTCAGATTGAATACGATGCGTTGCTTCTCAGGCAATGTGTGCAGCGCCTTCTGAAAGAGCAGTGCCGTCTCATCTCCATTAAAGTAGCTATCGCCCGTGAGTTTGCTGATAGCTGCATCATTCTCCTCTATCGAGGCACCCGCCTGCAAAAGCTGCGCCCGCTGCTTATTCAGAAAGGTGAGTGACTCATTGAGTGCTATGCGGTAGAGCCAAGTCGATAACTTAGCATCCCCCCGAAAGTACTCCACATTGCTCCATGCCTTCATGAATGTATTTTGCAACAAATCATTGGCATCGTCGTGCGATAGCACCATCCGTCTTATTTGCCAGTATAGCTGTTCGCTATACTCCGCAACAATCAACTCAAACGCCTTTCGCTGCCTATAAGGATCCTGAAGCCAAGCAATAACCGTTTTCTCGTTATATTCCTTCATTCGTACTATTCATATTTAAAAAACACCTGCTTGGCTATTTTGACAAGCGGTGCTACATAAGGTTTAATCTAAAGGGTTACTTTTAAGTTTTCTTGTGCCAATTGCACAGTTGGAAAGTGCTCTTGCGCCTCTTTCAACAATATCGACTCATCGGTATAACGAGCCGAGTAGTGCCCTATCAACAACCTCTTGACTCCTGCCAGTTGAGCTATCTCTCCAGCTTGTGCTGCTGTAGAGTGAAAGGTCTCCTTAGCCCTACCCTGCTCACTCTGCGCAAAAGTAGCCTCGTGAAAGAGTAAATCGACACCTGCTACCTGTTGGGCCACCGCCGGATGAAAGAGCGTATCAGAGCAGTAAGCATATTTACGCGCTGGCTCCGATGGATGAGTTAGCACCGAATTAGGAACCACCGTCCCATCAGGAGTGGTATAATCGGCCCCATTCTTAATGCGATTCATTTCGTAAGTAGGTACCTTGTAAAAGTCAATCATATCACGCTTAATGTGATTAGGCGTCTGCTTCTCGGCAAAGAGAAATCCACACGTAGGGATGCGATGCACCAGCGGAATGGTAGTTACCGTAAGTGACCGATCTTCGTAAATAACCTCTTGTTTAAAGGGATTGATGTGATGGAACTCAATATCGTAACTCATCCCCTTGCAGAAGAAAGCGAGCTGCGGAGCCAATATACGCTCCAGCTCCTCGTGGGCATATATGTGAAGAGTAGCCGTTCTACCCAACAAACCCAGGGTAGAGACAAGCCCCATCAAACCGAAGCAGTGATCGCCATGCAAGTGCGAAATAAAGATATGATTCAGTCTAGTAAATTTCAATTTAGAGCGTCTCAACTGCAACTGCGTTCCTTCGCCACAATCAATCATAAAGAGTTTATCGCGTACATTTACCACCTGCGAGGTAGATAGATGGCGATTGGTAGGTAGGGCCGATCCACAGCCCAATATCGTTACTTCAAACTTTTCCATGTGGGCAAAGGTACAAAAAAAGCAGATACGCCCCCCTTTTGCACCCACCATTCCGTACCAACTTTACGCAAACACTCTACGGCCACAAACCATTTCAGGAGCTAATCGAAGTAGGCAAGGTAGCTAAAAAGAGAAAGCGGAGATACCCCTAAGGATATCTCCGCTTTTAAATTATGTAAGAGAACTAGATTAGTTCTTACCTTCCAATTGTTGTTTCAAAGCAGCAAGTGCATCGAAATCACCAAGTGTAGTTGAAGCAGCTTGGTTTTGGATAGAAGAAGTTGAACCAGACTCTTCTCTTCTTGGAGAAGAAGTTCTTTTAGTAGAAGCTTTTTTCTCAGCTCTCTCTTCAGCTTTCGCTACATCTTCAAAAATACGGCTGTGAGAAAGGATAATTCTCTTCGCATCTTTGTTGAATTCGATTACTTTGAATTCCATCTTCTCGTCCATTTGCGCTTGAGATCCGTCTTCTTTTACTAAGTGTTTTGGAGTTGCAAAACCTTCAACACCGTAAGGAAGAGATACTACAGCACCTTTGTCCAACATTTCGATGATAGTACCTTCGTGGATAGATCCTACTGTAAATACAGTTTCGAATACATCCCATGGGTTCTCTTCCAATTGTTTGTGACCTAGGCTCAAACGACGGTTATCTTTGTCGATTTCCAATACTTGAACTTGGATATCCGCACCAATTTGAGTAAACTCAGATGGGTGTTTCACCTTTTTAGTCCAAGAAAGATCAGAGATGTGGATCAAACCATCAACACCCTCTTCGATTTCAACAAATACACCAAAGTTAGTAAAGTTACGTACTTTAGCTGTGTGTTGAGAAGCTACTGGGTATTTCGTTTCGATAGTTTCCCATGGATCTTGTTTCAATTGTTTGATACCCAAAGACATTTTGCGTTCTTCGCGGTCTAGCGTCAATACAACTGCTTCTACTGCATCACCCACTTTCATGAAGTCTTGAGCAGAACGCAAGTGTTGTGACCATGACATTTCAGAAACGTGGATCAAACCTTCTACGCCAGGAGCGATTTCGATGAATGCACCGTAATCAGCCATAACTACTACTTTACCGTTTACTTTGTCACCTACTTGAAGTTCAGTGCTCAAAGCATCCCAAGGATGAGCAGTAAGTTGTTTAAGACCTAAAGCGATACGTTTTTTCTCATCATCAAAGTCAAGAATAACCACGTTCAATTTTTGATCCAATTCAACTACCTCTTTAGGATCGCTTACACGTCCCCAAGAAAGGTCAGTAATGTGTACCAAACCATCTACGCCACCAAGGTCGATGAATACCCCGTATGAAGTGATATTTTTAACAGTACCTTCAAGTACTTGTCCTTTTTCAAGTTTACCAATGATTTCTTTCTTTTGTTGCTCCAATTCAGCTTCGATAAGCGCTTTGTGAGATACAACAACGTTTTTGAATTCTTGGTTGATTTTAACCACTTTGAATTCCATTGTTTTACCAACGAATACATCGTAGTCACGGATAGGCTTAACATCAATTTGAGATCCTGGCAAGAATGCTTCGATACCAAATACATCAACAATCATACCGCCCTTAGTACGACACTTGATAAAGCCTTTAATAATTTCTTCAGTTTCCAAAGCAGCGTTAACACGATCCCAAGAGCGAGTTGCACGAGCTTTTTTGTGAGAAAGGATCAATTGTCCTTTTTTGTCTTCTTGATTTTCGATGTATACCTCTACAGTATCACCTACAGTCAATTCGGGGTTGTAACGGAACTCATTCAAAGGAATGATACCATCTGATTTGTAACCAATGTTAACAACAACCTCGCGTTTGTTCATAGCGATAACTTTACCGTCAACTACCTCACGGTCGTTTACTTTGCTAAGCGTGCTATCATAAGCTTGCTCAAGTTCAGCTTTGTTACCAGTTACAAAGCCTTCGCCTTGTTCGTACGCATCCCAGTTGAAATCTTCAACAGGAGCGATGTTTTTTAAATTTTCCATCATAATTTGTTAATACTTAGTTAATTGAGTGAGACATTATATGAACTAATTCAATTTCAGGGCACAAAGATAAAGAAATTCCCCGAAACAGCACACTGTTCCAGGGAATTTTCTTTGTTAATTGTCTCAAAAAGTGACTCATTACTCCTCTAAGGTATAGTCAATGGTAGTCACCACCCGTATACGTTTGATATAAGGAGTGTTGGCGTCGCGATCTTCAATACTAAACTGACCTTGGTAGGCACTTTTGATCTTACCCAGTTTACTTTCCGAATCTTTGGCAAATTTATCGGCCGATTGACGCGCATTCTTGGTAGCCTCCTCTATCATTTGAGGCTTCACCTCATTGAGTCCAGTAAACTCATACACCACATTGTAGCGATAATCACCGCTGGTAATGGCAATGCCCTGCTTCAACAGCTCGCTCTGCTCACTAATCAGTTTGCGAATTTGGTCCACCTTGGTCGAAGTCACAATCAGCACACTGGTTACGTTGTATCGATAAGGAGTAGGATTCGTATTGTATCGCTCAGCCTGTAGGTCGATAATCTCGGGAGCATTGATACTTATCTCATCCTCCGTAATACCATTCTCCTTCAAGAATTTCACAATAACTTGGTTGGTGGCATTAATCTTGGTATAGAGTGCAGGGAGGTCATTGCCCAGCTCCTTAAAGAGCAGCGGCCAAGTCACCTTATTGGCAGGCACCTGCATCTCGGCCAACCCCTTCACATTTACCACTCGCTCCTTTTGTCCCAACACCGAGAGCCCTTTCATAATAAAGAGTCCCATCAAAATAAGCCCCAAGGCCACCATAGCAGCCTCTACCTTGAACTGTTTCATACTATTCATTTAGTTTAGATTGTACAAATATAACTTCATCCTACCAATTAAAACAAAGAAAAGAGTACAATGTTTAATCTAAATCGACCACCGTAATACCCGCTCCACCAAACTGCACATGTTCATCTTGGTAGTGCGATACCCCCGGCACACCAGCCAAGTAGTCGCGTATAAGCATACGTAGCACCCCAGTACCCGTACCATGCAATATCCGCACCCGACTAACCCCCAAGAGGATGGCATCATCTACAAAGTACATCACCGCTTGCAAGGCATCATTACCCCGCATACCCCGTACATCGAGATCCTGCTTAAAGTGCAACTTCTTCTCGTACACCTGATCCTGCGTTTCGCTACTTACAAACGAACTCTTAGCCGTAGCATTGTTTGCCTTAGGAGCATCCGTACGCTCCAATCTATCCAACTTCACATTGGTCTTAATCATACCAAAGGTAACCGTAGCATTCTTGCCGCTGATGCTTACCACCTCGCCCACTGTAGTCTGCCCCTTTAATTTGACATGGGTTCCCACCTCAATCGGCTTCACTACAGGCGCCGCTTTAGTCACAACCGATTTTTCGGCTTGAGGCTGCCCTTTCTTATCCTTCTTACGCTCCTGCTTTTGACGCAAACGCTCCATTTTCTGGGCCAAGTTCTCTTCGTCCTTCGCCTTATCGAGCTGCCCTACTTGCTGCTTAAACTCATTTAGCTCATTCCGTGCATCGCGTGTACGCTCCTTCTCGGCCTGCGCCTCCTTAATGGTACGAATGGTATTCTCAATCCGCGCATTCGACTCCTGCAATACTCGCTCCGCCTCCTGCTTAGCTGCCCGTAGAATCTCCTTGCGGCTCTTCTCCAACGCCTCCATCTCCGCCTCGTACTTGGCAATGGTATCCTCCATCTGCTTCTCACGTTTGCGAATGTTTTGGCGCTTGCTCTCCCAGTAACGCTTGTCTCGTACAATATCTTGCAGGTACTTATCGGCATTGATATACTCACTACCCACAATCTCCGATGCATCGGCTATCACCTCCTCGGGCAACCCAATTTTACGCGCAATCTCTACCGCAAACGAACTACCCGGATTACCAATCTGCAGTTGGAAAAGCGCCTGCATGTGGTGACGATCGTAGAGCATCGCCCCATTAATCACCCCCTCGTGATCCTCGGCAAAGTGTTTCAGGTTTTGATAGTGGGTAGTAATCACCCCAAAGGTACCTTTTGTATTAAATCGTTTCAATACCGCCTCGGCTATAGCACCCCCTATTTGAGGCTCAGTACCTCCCCCAAACTCATCAATCAAGATCAAGCTGCGCTCATCACACTGGCGCATCATGTTCTTCATATTGGTCAGGTGCGACGAGTAGGTACTCAAATCATCCTCGATAGATTGCTCATCGCCGATATCGATAAAGATACCTCCAAAGAGTCCCGCACGGCTCTGCTCGTGCAACGGAATGGGCATACCACTCTGCAACATATACTGCAACAGTCCCACCGTCTTTAGACAAACCGATTTACCACCGGCATTGGGACCCGATATAATAAGAATACGCTTTTCGCGCGTAAGTTCAATATCTAGAGGCACCACCTTCTTGTTCTGCTTGGCTAGCGAAAGCTGCAACAAAGGGTGAACCGCCGTACGCCAAGCCAGCACCTCGGTATTCTCGATGGTGGGCTTAATAGCCTGAGTCAATACCGCAAAGTAAGCTTTAGCCCGCACAAAGTCTACCTCGGCCAAGAATTCATAGGATTGAAGAATGGCAGGAATCTCTGGACGCAACCCAGTCGAAAAGTTGGTTAGGATGCGTATAATCTCTCTTCGCTCCTCTCCTTCCAACTCACGGATGCGGTTATTAGCCTCTACCACCTCGGCCGGCTCAATGAAGACCGTCTTACCCGTAGCCGACTCATCGTGTACAATTCCCTTCACCTTGCGTTTTAATCCAGGAGCCACCGGAATCACCAAACGGCCATCACGCATAGTAGGCGTTACATCCTTCTCCACATACCCCTCGCTCTGCGCCCTACGCAAAATAGATTGCAGCGTGCGCGAGATGGTACTGGTAGTAGCGGCCAACTCCCTACGAATTTGCAGCAACTGGTTCGAAGCATTGTCTTTTACCTTACCATACTTATCGAGAATGGCATTGATTTGTGCAATGAAGGGAGGAAAGGTCATCACATCGCCCGCCAAGCGTTGCAAAGCTGGATAGGGAGTAGCCCCCTCTTCGTCCTCACGGTGAAGGAAAGAGACAATATCGCGAATGGTCTCTAGCGAGCGACGTAAATCGAATAGCTCGTGCTCATCCAAATACATTCCCTCAATGCGAATGCGCTTGAGCGAGTGACGCACATCGAAAAAGTATTGATCCGGAAAACTATCCTCCTCCTGAATAATGCGCACAAACTCCATGGTCTGATCCAATCGCTCATTAATCTGGTCGAAAGCTTGTAGAAAGCTCATCTGCTCTACACGCTCCTCACCTAGGGGACTTAAACATTTTTCCTTTAATAGCTGACGGATGGTATCGAAACCAATCTTCTGCTCAAAGTTTTGAGGGTATATCATTCTCTTCTTATTGACTTAATAATTCAGGTACAAAAGTACGATTAGTAAAATTATTTTCAAAAAAAGTGCATTATAATTTGCATAATAAAAAAAAAGCCGTACCTTTGCATCGCTTTTGAAAGGAAGCGCTCTTAGAAAGAGTTCTTGGAGAGATGGCAGAGTGATCGATTGCGGCGGTCTTGAAAACCGTTGAACCGCGAGGTTCCGGGGGTTTGAATCCCTCTCTCTCCGCTTAAAGCGTGTAAATCGAGTGATTTACACGCTTTTTTTTGGTTCTATTATTTCTACTACTCTATTCTCAGCGAATGAGACTCGAGAATATTGTGTGTCACTTTTTTAAGAACCTCACCCTCGCATTCCATTATTTTCCCCCAATTCTAATTTGCTAAATTTTGGTTTCAGCTTGCGTAAGCTGTTGTTTTTCAGTATCTACGGATGAAAGTAAACAATCTAAGTGTGGTGAAATGTGGGGGATAATATTTAGTGCAAAGTCCAATTAACACCTATGTCGATGTCTTTGCAGCAATCAATCTCAAAAGTGGCTGGGTATGACCGTTTTGGCTGGCTGGATATGGAGCGTTTTTTGCATTAAATAGAGAACTATCACTATTTAGACGAATATCGTTTTTCCCTCTGGTGAAATAATATTCATCATAGATAGTTGATTTAGAACGATAATACTGATAAAAGTCTAGGTTTTTATTAAAGAAAAAAGT
The DNA here is from genome assembly GCA_051648565.1 of Phocaeicola sp. Classification (GTDB taxonomy): domain Bacteria; phylum Bacteroidota; class Bacteroidia; order Bacteroidales; family Bacteroidaceae; genus Phocaeicola. Next base: position 191,560 of record JBOFFJ010000010.1, read on the forward strand.
TAAACTGTCCAACTCCATATTCAAATATCTTATGCCAACATCATTACTACCGTTAGGAAACTTAGATTCAATCTGAAATAATTTATTAAAATAAAGAAGTTTACTTAATAACTCTGGTTTTTGTTCTTTGAAAAAATGTATTTCTTCTTCTTTCGATGAGAAATTGTTAGAGATTACAACATTTCTAATATCTGAAATAGCCTTTTGAAGAATTCTAATTGCCTTTAAACTGTCTCCTATTATATCATTTCCTGTTATGTCAATAGATTCAATCTCTAAATCAGTAACATTTGCTATTTCTTCATAATATTGTTTTATAATCATTCTAATTCTCTAAAAATACGTGTAGGATTAATATGCAGTTAGAGTTTTTGCCTCATTCCAAATCTTGCTATCATCAAAATGAAATTTTCAGATGATCTACTTTATCCGATTTTGGGAACTTCTTATCCCACTCTGGCTTTAAACTTAACGCATCCATAATCTTAAAATTTAATATAACGCTTTCTTATAGGGTGTCCATATTAGTTTTATATAAAGAAATAATTCTGACCATAATTTTCAATATATCTAAACTTAATAAATAACAAATGCTTTATTCTCAAATAATAAAAGTGCAGATATTAATTGTCAATTAAATTTTAAACACAATTGAATAGTAACAAGATTTTAATAATACCTGAATACCAAACTGACAATATTTATTTTTGAGATATAATTCCTATTTGTTTTGCTGGAATGCCTCCAACAATTACGTTTGCAGGAACATCTTTTGTCACAACAGCTCCTGCTGCAATAATAGCATTTTCTCCAACGGTTACACCTGGTAGAACTGTAACCGAGGCTCCGAGCCATACATTTTTACCAATGGTAATTGGTGCAGGATATAGTGAGCCTCTATCTTCGGGAGCAAAGCCGTGATTGAGGGTTGCAAGTACTGCTTTATGCCCAATGAGTGAGCCATCACCAATAGTTATGCCGCCTTGGTCTTGAAAGTTGCAACACGAGTTAATGAATACATTTTTGCCAATCGTTATGTTTTTACCACAATCGGTATAGAACGGTGGGAACATCATAAACGATTCATCAACAGGCTTTCCGATAAGTTCTGAGAATAGGGTTCGTATCTCTTCGGGGGTGTGGTACGCATTATTTAGTTGTGCCGTTACTCGCATTGCCTCGTTGCTCACCTCACACATATAACGGTGCAACTCTGAACCTGCCTCTACTTTACGACCTGCGTTTAAGTGTTCCAAATAATCTTTAAGTTCCATCGTTATTCTATCTCAAATTTTATCGTTATGCTGTTTCTGTTGTTTAAGAGTTCTCTAAGACCTGCCGTATTATCTATCTTACCAATTCGTGAATAGGAGTAGCTTGTCGAGAAGTTATCATAAAATAGCACAAATGAGGTAGAGCCCCACAACATAATATCGCCAACTTGTATTGTGCCTAGATTAGATTGATTAGTTGGTAATCTCTCTACTGAGGTCACTTTTTCGTTACTACCATAATCATTCATTGTCAGCGTTAGAGGGAGCAGTGCCTTAAAAGCTGTTGCCGTTGAGTTATCAGCAAGAGTTGCCGTAAATTCAGTTGGACCTATTGTTATTTTCATTTTACCCGTTGATATAGGTGGATTTTCAGGCTCGTCATCACTATCATCATCTCCGCCATCTGGATTTTCGATAGGCGGAATAGGTGGCGTGATGAACTCATCTTTATCAGGATTGCAGCCATAGATTGATGCAAACATTAGGAGCATTAATAAACTTCTCATAGCTTTTGCCCCATTTGGTAGGCTTCACCCATAGCTTTATTGCCTTTAATCTCACCTTTATGCCATACACCAAGTCCATACACCACACCTTTAATTGTAGGATTTTCCAAACAATCCAGAAAACCTTGAAAAGTGTCTATTGTACGTTCCATCTTTGATTTGTCATCTTCGGCAGCAGTAACAATAAAGTAAAACTCTTTGTCTGTCATTTTTGTATATAGTCCACAACAACGATCAATGAGAGTTTTCATCTGAGCACTCATCGTGTAGAAATACACAGGTGTTGCCATTACGATAGTATCAGCCGAAAGCATCTTGTCTAAAATTTCAGCCATATCATCTTTTTGTGGGCAGGGTTTACCGTGAAGACTACACGTGCTGCAACCAGTACAATAGTTGATGGTTTTATCTCCTAAAAATATCTTTTCAACTGCGTGTCCTGTTTCTACAGCACCACGCATAAACTCATCGCATAGAGTGTCTGAGTTTCCTCCTCTACGTGGAGAAGAGGATAATATCAATACATTTTTCATCTCTTTTAATTGTTTACTGCTTGATTGTATTCATCGTTTGATACTTCGTCCAACCATTCAACTGTGTTTGAACTTGCCTTTGGAGTTATTCCAATATGGGTGAATTGATTGTCAGGAACAGCTCCGTGCCAGTGTTCAACTGCGGCAGGGATATGGACTACTACTCCTGATTCAAGTTTTTGAGCTGCTTTGCCTCGTTCTTGGTAATAGCCAATACCTTCGGTGCAGATCAAAATTTGCCCTTCGCTATGCGTGTGCCAATAGTTGCGAGTTGATGGTGCAAAGGTGACATTATAGATCATACAGTCGTAATTATCGACATCTGTTGATAGCATATTAAGCCAAGCCTTACCTGTGAAGTTATCGGTAACTACACTGCCCAGTCCGAGTATGGGGTTTTCATTATCTTTCATTATTTTCTCTGATTGATTGTTGTTTGTACAGCTACAAAGAGTAGTTATCAAACAACCAATTATTAAGTTTTTCATCTTATTTCAAGGCTAAGAAAAAGAAATCGGTTAATTTTTTAGCAACCTCCTCTACAAATGGAGATTTGTCGTATAAATCAACATGAGTAGCTCCATTGACACGATATATCTCTTTAGGCTCAAGTGCCTTTTCGTATACACTATCACTAAAATAGATTGTATCTGCCTCACTACCGACAATGAGTAATAACGGTCGTGGCGATATGGTTTCAATCAGATCAAAAGCATTGAAAGCAGCCAGACGGTCGTTGCACGAGAAGAGAATCCTATTGTGTGAATTTGTGTGTGATGCACGAGGTGTGCAGTAATAATCATACGCCTCTCGCTGAATAATTGATGTTTTTTCGTTAATATCATCTTCTGTCATTGGTACATAACCGACCAATAGTGGTTCTTCACCACGAGCCTCACGAGTTCTTTGAGCTGCAACATCACGCAAGTTTTGTTTGCGCTGCTCTTCGCTCCAATCACGAGCAAATCCATTACGCTGGCTATCGCCCACGTCCCAAGTACTAACACCTGCTACAGCTTGTATGCGATACTCTGTTTGAGTGGCATTAATTGCATATCCTGCCCTGCACAAATACCCATAGCACCAATGCATTCTTCGTCAATGTAGGGCAATGTAACAAGATAGTCGATCGCACAACGAACATCTTCAACTCGTGCAGTTGGATCTTCCAAATAGCGTGGCTCTCCCTCGCTTTCTCCTTGATAAGAAGCATCGTAAGCAAACCCTACAAATCCCTGTTCAGACAATTTCTGTGCATATAGACCTGCAACCTGTTCTTTTGTTCCATTTCCAGGGTGAACGACAACTACTGCTGCATATTTCTTCGACTCGTCAAATTCCTCTGGCAGATGAATCTCACCTGCCATTTTTAGATTTTTATTTTTGAAAAATACTTTGTGTTTTGTACCCATAACTATTTTAGATTTGCGGTTAAAAATTGCACCATTTTATCGTAAGGAATTACACCTGCTACATCATCGTATAAATCAACGTGAGTTGCTCCAGGTATAATCAATAGCTCTTTGTTATCGCCTTTGAGTCTCTTGAACGCATCTTCGCCAAAATAGCGAGAGTGAGCTTTTTCACCGTGAACGATAAGCACTGCGCTGCGAATTTCATCGCTGTATGAAAGTAGTGGCATATTGATAAATGAAAGCGATGAAGTTACATTCCAGCCATTGTTAGAATTCAGAGAGCGTTTGTGATAACCTCGTGGGGTTTTGTAATAAGCATAGTACTCTTTAACAAACCCAGGTGCATCGTCAGGTAGTGGATCAATAACCCCTCCAGCAAGTGCATAAGTGCTGTTTTTAGCATCAATAGTGCGTTGGTCGTTTAGTTTTTTGCGAAGTTCATAACGAGCCTCTTCATCCATTGAGTCGTTATAGCCGTTAGCATTTACACGGCTCATATCATACATCGTCACGGCAACAGTAGCTTTAATTCGAGTGTCCATAGCCGCAGCATTGATAGCCATACCGCCCCAACCACAAATGCCGATAATACCTATCTTATCTGCATCTACATCTTCACGTATGGAGAGAAAATCGACTGCTGCCGAAAAATCCTCTGTGTTTATATCGGGCGAAGCCACATAACGAGGTTCGCCACCACTTTCGCCAGTATAAGATGGATCAAAAACAATCGTCAGAAATCCACGTTCTGCCATTCGCATACCATACAACCCTGGCGTTTGCTCTTTGACTGCTCCGAATGGACCACTAAGGGCAATAGCCGAAAATTTCTCACCTTTTTTCTCCTTTGGCACATACATATCTGCAACCAGAGTGATACCATAGCGATTCTTAAACTCTACTTTCTGGCGAGTTACTTTGTCGCTTAATTTAAATGTGTACTCTTCTTTCATCTGAGCATAGCTGTTGTTAATCATAGCACATAGTGCCATTGTTATTAAAATTAATTGTTTCATCTTTTTTTTTATTGCAAAGGTAAAGTGAAACCATACAGCGATTTGGAGACAGATTACGGATATTATAACCCAAATTACTGATTCTGCATTTCAAGGGTAACAACTCCGCAGAAGAGATAATATCTTTGTGGTATGGAAACAGTAAAACTCGATACAGTAGATAAATACAACAAGCTATACGGCTTGGAGACTTTGCATCCACTCGTTACAGTGGTGGATTTGACAAAGGCAACAAAATCCGTAAACCATATTATTATGGATTACGGACTATATGCCTTGTTTCTAAAAAATGGTAAAGATTGCACCCTGAAATATGGTCGCAGAGAGTATGACTACACAGAAGGGACAATTACGAGTTTTGCTCCAGGACAAGTTGTCGAAGTTAGTATGACAGAGGAGGTGCTTCAGCCAAGAGTTTACGGACTACTTTTTCACCCAGATTTGATTAGACGCACATCTTTGGGACAGAATATCGAGAAATATAACTTTTTCTCTTATTCATCGTTTGAGGCTCTACACCTTTCAGAGCGAGAACGCAAAACTGTAATGGATTGTTTCGATCAGATACAACAAGAGCTGGAACACCCCATAGACAACCATAGTAAACAACTAATATCAACAACAATTGAACTGCTACTAAACTACTGTTTACGGTTCTATGAGCGTCAATTTATCACCAGAGAGGATGCACATAAAGATGTTTTGCAAAAGTTCGAGAGTTTATTAATGGAATATTTCAATAGCAACCTACCTCAAAACATAGGACTACCAACAGTTAAATATTTTGCCGACAAAGTGCATCTTTCGACCAACTATTTTGGCGACTTAATCAAAAAAGAGACAGGGAAGTCAGCTCAAGAGTATATTCAATTTAGGGTTATTGAACGAGCTAAAGACCAAATTGCAAACACCTCACTCACAATGAGCGAGATTGCTTACTCTCTTGGTTTTCAGTATCCACAACACTTTGGTCGTCTGTTCAAAAAAAGTACGGGAATGACTCCAAATGAGTATCGTGCAGTGAATTAGCTACACTGTTGCCGATAGTTCAACATAGTTACCTTCTGGGTCTAATACGCCCGATTCATAATAACCATCACCGATATGGCGTGGCTCACTGGCGATGGTATATCCGTCGGCTCTCAATCGTTCGGTTAGGATATCAACCATCTGCTCGTCGCCAACCTCAATGTCAAAGTGAGCTATACCCTTCATAAATCCACGTTTTGATGGTTCGTCCACAATATCGGGACGATTCATCAACTCTATACGGCAATCACCACCATCGAAAGAGAGAAAATATGAGGTGTAATTTTTCGTAGGATTATGATACTTTTCATTGCTCGTGCAGTTAAAATATCTTGTGTAAAAGGTGCGCATCGACTCTATATCGTCGCACCATATTGCGAAATGATCTACTCTCATTTATTATGTATTAAATATTTAAATTGTTACAAAAAGAATGTCGGGTGATATTCCACCACACCACTTACTCCTGCCAGACTATTTGGTGTTAGCTCTTTAACCATAACATACTCGCTCGGAACATCAAATGGCAAGGTAATACCAAAACTATCTGCCGTAACGTATCCAAAACGAGGATAGTAGTCTTTATTTCCTAATAGTACGATTGAGGTAAACCCCAACTCTATGGCTTTTTTATGAGCGGCTTCGATAAGTTTGCTTCCAATACCTTGGTTATGAAATTCTGGCAAAACAGCAACTGGTGCAAGTGCCAATGACTCAGCTTCACCTATCTTTATTTTGGTTAGCAGAATATAACCCACAACCATATCATCAACCACGGCAACCATTGACAAGTCCGGAACAAAAGCATCAGTCTCACGCAGTCGTTCAACCAAGAATTGTTCTTTATGGTCGCTGTTTATGTCGTTTTCAAAAGCCTTGGAAATCAGATTAAATACACTCTTAAAATCTTCGGCACTCTCTTTTCTAATTAGTATTTTCTATTTGCAAATACAACCAACCAAGTGGTCGTTAATAAATCCTGATGCTTGTAAATGAGCGTAGCATATTGTCGAGCCAAAGAACTTGAAACCTCGCTTTTTCATATCTTTACTCATTGCATCCGATTCGGGTGAAGATGCAGGTATCTCGCTTAGTGAACTGAAATTGTTTACGATTGGTTTGCCATTAGGAAAAAACGAGAGTGTGTAGTTATAGAAACTACCAAACTCTTTTTGGATAGCAATAAATAGTTTTGCGTTGCTAATTGTAGAACTTATCTTTAACCTATTTCGTACAATGCCCTCAAATTGCATAAGTCGTTCCACATCCTCTGCTGTCATATTTGCAACACGCTGTACATCAAAGTTATGAAAGGCACTGCGGTAACCTTCCCTTTTTCTAAGGATTGTTATCCAACTCAGACCTGCTTGGGCACTCTCCAACACAAGAAACTCGAAAAGTCTCTTGTCATCTGTAACTAATCGTCCCCACTCCTGATCGTGGTACTTTACATATAGTTCGTCTGTTCCACACCAGCCACATCGTCCGTTTACAATATCTTGCATAATCATCTATTTTCTAAATTACTTTAATACGAATTTTAACATCTTCTTTGCGTGGCACTTCTCTTTTATCTCTTCTATTATATGAGTTGCCGATTGCTTTGATAATCCAACTTCTGCTGCAAGCACAAGAACATCCGCAAGTGAGGGTTCGCCTTTGCCATTGATGGTTGTGGTGTGGTAGCCATTAAATCCACTGCTTGGCAAAAGATCGTATGATGGTGATAGCTTCCAACTCCCATCAATACATTGGAACGAAAAGTTCTTGGCGTGATCGTCTCGGTTTGAGATTAAGATATTAAATACCATCAAGCGGAACATATCCGCGACTTGCTCCATATCTTTAGTGAGATTCAGGGTTAGTTTCAGTAGTAACGAGTAATCCAAACTTGGAATACGGTAGTTGGCATGAAGTAGCCCCGCCGCACTTATTGTATGGATTTTGCCTTTTGATGTTCTATCAAATCGTTCTACACCAAAGTAGCGACCGTCAAACAGGCTGGTTTCTGCCATTCTAATTCCGCACTCTTGGGCTAACAGCGAATAGTTATATTCTATCTCTCCCACATTCATAGGGTCAGAGGTTGCCTTAAACTTCACCAGCCACTCTTTGCCATCTATTTTGGCAAATACTTTGGGACGAGCACCACCAGATGAACCGCCATATTTATAGAGCAAATCAACCGACCCTTCACTCTCTTTACTTTCGAGTATCTTTTCAGCCTCTTGTGCCAAACGGTCAAAATTTAGAAATTCATCGCTCGTAGCAATACTTTTATCGGGGCGATACTCCAAAGCTCCACGACCTGTTGAACCGATAAGCAAAAGTCGTTCTAAGATGTTTAACTTGTCGGGGTTGATACCTTTCTCTTGCAGATAGCGATCAAGCAGTAGATTTCCCCAACCGTCGGGCAAACTATCGTCAAAGACTCCAAAGTTCCCTGCAAATGGATCACGTTTCGCCATTATCAAACCCGATTTGAGTGGCAAGTAAAAGGGAGAGATTGAAAATCCACTCTGCAACCAATCAGCATCGTACTCAAAACCGCACAATCCCTCAGGCGTGAGAGCCATTCGTCCCACACGTCTATCTGCTATAAAAATTTCTATTAGTGATATATTATTCATCTCTTCGTCCTCGTTTACGTTGTTTGACACTCTCTGCTTTGAGAATATCATCTATACTTTGGTATGCCTTCCCTGTGAAAAGAGCTTCAAACTCATCGGTCATATCGAGTGCAAAGGCAAGCATTATCAGTGAACGGAGTGATATTTCTCCCGTAGTCTCAAAACGCCTGTATGAAGGCATTGTGACACCTGCTTTAGCTGCAAGCGTCTTTTGAGTCCATCCCTTTTCCAAACGTCTTTGCTTAACACGTTCAGCGATACCTGCCATCAACGAGTCGGGTGTTTTATTGATAAGAGACAATATATTATTATTTATGTTTATTTCCATATTTGAAATGCTATTATATGAACACTTACAAAATTAGTCAATATCTCTCGAAAATCAAAATAATTCAGAACTTTATTATTCATAAGAGATCGAATGCCATCACCTACTATTGGCATAAAGTATAAGTTTGGTTATTATTTCTTGATTGCGAATACATTATCACTGTTTTTGCACATTATCAAAGCATAATGATAATGTGCATTATTTTTGATAACATAATTGGCAGAAAGCTATTAATAAGGACAGGCACACATACGTGATGTTTTTAGTGCAAGGTGCAAGCTATATCTATATATAGGCTTGCACCTTGCACTAAACGAAAAGATTGGTAATAAAAGATTTGGTAATATGGAGTAGATTATGTAATTTTGAACCTGAAATAGTTGCAGTCAGCCGAGAGCCAAATGATGCCAAAAATGCTCATTTTTCACTTGTGGCTAATTCGTAACAGTGGTTCCCGATACGATATTAAGATATTGATTTTGAAAGATATAAGGGTAGAGGTTCACAATCCTCTCTCTCCGCTTAAAGCGTGTAAATCGAGTGATTTACACGCTTTTTTTTGGTTCTATTATTTCTACTACTCTATTCTCAGCGAATGAGACTCGAGAATATTGTGTGTCACTTTTTTTAAGAACCTCACCCTCGCAT
>JBOFFJ010000011.1:0-1655 GCA_051648565.1 Phocaeicola sp.
AGAGGCAGCAGTTGTACTTATGGCCCTTCAAGCTGACTGTACCTATGCTGAAACAGCTGAAGAAGTTAAAATCTATGACAATCTAATGGAGGCTCTTGAGAATGCACTCATTTCCGCGTAAAGTTGTTTGTGCCGCTAACCGTATCACCTTTAAAGATGGTCGGGTTGTTACTTTGGTAGGTGTTCGACACTGGGACCCAATTATGCGAGAGCAAGCTGATTGGTTAGGTTGGACAGACCGTTCTGCTGTTGCTAAAGAAGAGCAGGGGTTTATTGACCAGTGGCGAGTATTCATGGATCGTGAAGAAGCAATGCAAGTAGTACTGGCAAACGGCCAGCCCTTCGATGAAGAGCGTAATGGTGGTTCTGGTAGGGAGCTATTCTCCGAAGGGGTTTGGTAAGTTATTACATTTCTGGCCCAAAACTCCGTTGTTTGATATAATAATTGCATAAATCGGGAGGAACTTAAATGCCTTACATTGATATTAGCGGCGACCAAGTGCCGCGAAAAGCACTACCAGTTACCACTAATAAGCAAGTATTGCATATTAAGTTCCAAGAAGGGTTTAACCCGTATAGACAAAAACCTTGGTACCCAGTACTCTTTAAAGAGTATTTCGAACTATGGGACTCTTTAGGGCTGCAAGAAGTACCAGTAAAAATTAAAAACTCTCCAGAATATCGTGTAAGGAGTGAGAGGGGGAACCTACAGCGAGCCTATGACAGATACCGAGAGTTCAAACTGCCGTTTGTGCCACCATTGAAAACTTACTTATGTAAGTGTGGTAAGCCAGAGATTGATGAGTATGGGCTATGCGCTAACTGTAGGCTGCACAATGATAGCGCTCAGCGACTAACAGTGGCACTGTGGTTAGCTAAAATGGGCAGAATCATCACTCGCACAGAGATTGTGCCGGAGAGTCCTATAAAGAAAATCACAGATATACTGAAATTAGACTGGGATGAAGATACCAAACTAAAAATGATTAAAGCACTTTTGGAGAATCACTAATGAATAGCAAGTTTAAAATTATCGGCTCCGAAGGCCCAGAACTACCAATTATTATTAAGCAATATGCTGGTGGAGAGTACGACGTAGTACTTGAACATGAAAAAGTAAGTATGTGGGACTTTACTGAGGAAGTAACTATAGAGGCCCATATCCGTGATGGTGAAATTATGCTGTTGGCGTTAGTTGTTGATGCCGTGCGAAAACTACTGGGTGATGTTCACCTTGTCTTGCATCTTCCATATTTGCCCTACGCTCGTCAAGACCGAGTTACTGAACGTGGACAATCCTTTTCCTTGCAAGTATTCACTAAGCTACTAAATACTCTGCCTGTAGACGCGGTTGTCATCAATGACTGTCATAGTGACGTAGGTTCTGCGTTGATTAACAAGGTAGTTAACATTCCCTGGGAAATGCCAGAGTTTGTGCCGGTTGTTGATGCGCTGGTAGCTCCAGACTTTGGGGCCACCAAGAAAGTACAAAAAGCAGCCAAAGAGTTCCGAATCCCAGAAGTTATTCAGGCAGGAAAGATGCGGGATACCAAGACAGGTGAGCTTAGTGACCCCGTTATTTTTGGTGATGTTAAAGGAAAAGACCTGCTTGTTGTAGACGACATTTGTGATGGTGGCCGTACTTTCCTGCAACT
>JBOFFJ010000012.1:0-1024 GCA_051648565.1 Phocaeicola sp.
ATCAGTAATGGTGCGGTCGAAGTTTTCAACAACACCATCAAAACGGTTGTGAGCAGCATTGTTGTTGCTTGCACTGTACTCTGGGAAGAAAGGAGCAGCAGTAGCAGACAGGGAAACAACAGACAGGGCAATAGCAGTAAGTGCGAACTTTTTCATTTAGGTAATCTCACTAGGGATTGATATTTAAGGTTATGGTGATTGTCACCAGAAAGGGCACATTACGTACCCTTTATGCTAAAAATGACCTCTTCTACCAGAGTATTCTATGAATTTCTTGGCCCACTTCCAGCCTTCATATTCTCTTTCTTTACATAGAACCAATAGGTCGGGATGTTTTTCCATAAGGGTTTTAACCCTATCTTCATAAACTCTCAAGAGGTCTTTATCTGGCCTCTTTTTCATGGCTACATATTGAGATTCATAGCCCTTGTTGTAGCATTCCTGTCTGACCATATCCTCTGGTAATTCTGGGGCAGGATCATTACATCCGGTTAAAGCAAGAATTAATAATAGTTTTTTCATAACCATGTCCAGTTGCCTTTTAAAAAACCCCCTAAAAGGGTAAAGGGGGCAGGTTAAAAGACAACCCAAAACGCACTTAAAGACGATAGAAAACGTGATTGCCTATCCGCTTACCTCCACTACCACCCCAATTAGGCTTTAGCCCAACAACATGGAAGTGAGTGAATCTATAGCGTGGCTTATAGCGGTCCTGGAGAACCTTAGAGGCGATCCTCTCAGCCCTTCTATACGCTTCTATCTCTTGCGTTTTAAACTTGCCAGAATGCAGTATGTGCCTTTGTAGGGCCATTAAACCAAACAGGTTTCTTTCTTTAGGTTTGAGTTTATCTTTAACCCAAGAGAATTGATAAGGAGCTAACACAGCGTTAACTACGTTGCTAGGGGTTTTAGCTCGGATGATAGTTACGTCGGCTACGGCATGCATTCCAACCTCACCTTCGCCCCTGGCTTCGTAAAATATATTAAGAGTCAATGCTAAAAGTGATTCAACAAGCAATGTCGC
>JBOFFJ010000013.1:0-8234 GCA_051648565.1 Phocaeicola sp.
GCTTTTGCTTTTAAAGTAGATTTCTTTTGGATACCATTCTTAATACCTCTGGCACCGCCTACCAATTTACCTACTGCACTACCAGCAAGAGATCCGATAGCTCCTCCAACTAGAGCACCTCTGGCACTCCTACCTTTGGCTAAGCCAACTGCAGCTCCTATACCTGCGCCGTAACCGGCACCCTTTAGACTACCTTTAGCTTTATCTTTGTGATACTCGCCATAGGCGTTAACAACTTTAGACATTATGTTCTCCTAGCAGTTTTAGTTTCTGATATCTTACGGGCATCATCAACTAGCTTCTTCTTGTATGCCGGTCTGAAATTAGCCATGTAAGCTGGTGTTAAGTAGGACATATCCATGCCCCATTCTTGGTTGGGAATTATGTTTGGTATTTGTTCCATAAAAATCTCCTTATCCTCAATATTTTAGCTGTATGTTGTTATAAGTACTATGTAAGGGATAATAGGTATCCCATAACAACATAAGGATATACGGTATGAAATACTTATTACTCTTTGCGATGTTCATCCTCTCTTTTGGATGTTCTCAGAAAGAGCTTAGTCAAGAAGAGATACGAAAGGCCGTCTACGGATGGTCTGTGAGTGAGAACGCCATGCATAAATGCTACGCATCTACTGGCGTGGATATCACACTAGATCATGCGATAGAGGCGAGCGCCCGCTATGCAGGTATCAGTAAGAGCTCTATGGTAGACCTCGTTGATTCCATCCAAAACGGAGATGCTCTCAGTTATGAGTATTCTCTCTACAAACATTCTCAATATCTACTGGTAACTCAGGGGTATAATTGTGACAGTGAGGTTCTATGGGTTTTATATCAAATGCGTTAGTTGCTATAACGCTCTTAATCGCATCCTCACAGGCTTTAGCCGTAGAGGAAGATAAGGTTAAACATTTTGCAATATCAGGCGCCATAGGCGCTTCTATGCAGCTCTATACAGAGAATTGGAAGACTTCTATGGCTACATGTGTAGGAGTTGGTCTAGCCAAGGAACTCTACGATCAGTACGATTACAATGGCTTTAGCGAGAAGGATCTCTTAGCTGACGTGTTAGGTTGTTCTGTAGGAGTTCTACTTGGCGATACAGCTTTAAAAGTATGGAGTCAAGACGACTCTATAGGTATTCAATACAATCTGAGGTTTTAAATGAACAAACGCGAGGCAGTTAAGAAAGCTATTGTGATGGCAACAATAGATTCTCTTTTAATGGAAGGTTCTAATACAGTTTATGTATGGGCCTGTCATGATCATGTAGATTATGTTGGACCTACTCATTTAGGTAAAGACGGATACACGCAGCTAGACATCTCTAACCGGGCAGTGCGCAATTTCACTTACGGAAAAACCGCACTGGAATTTAGTACGACTTATAGCGGCAAGGGGGCTCAAATGGTCGTTCCATATAGTGCCATCTCTGCTGTGTATGATCCTACACAATCCGATATGGGATTCATAATGCCAGACGTTCTGTTTAATACCGTGGAAGATGAGGTGCCTGAAGTACCATTAAATGCTAAAACCTCCAGTTGGATAGACTCAGCTGTAGTCATTCAAGGCGGTAAGATTTAATTAGAAATGCAAAAAGGCCCCGAAGGGCCTTTTTTAGTTTAACCAACAAACACCCAAGACCCCGCAGAGCTCAGCCTGTACAGGCCTTCTCCTGCGGCACCAAAAGTACCTGAAACTGTACCGTCCGACATAGCTAATGTGCTTCCGTTAGTCACTCCGACTGGAGCACTTGACAGTGCAGGCAGTTTCATGACGTTAGCAAAGTTAGCAGTTAGCCTTGTGTACTGTAATAACGTAGATGCTCCAGATGGTAAAAGCGCTCCGTTGACTACAAGAGAGTCTCCTGTTTGAGTCCAGCTAATTACTGTATAGTCACCCGTCCAGTTATCTACCGGTGCCCATAGGACGCCGTTAAGATTCAGAACTCCGTGAGAACCTAGAGGGTTAGCTTCTAGAATGCCAGAAGAATTCTGTTTCCACCTAGTGAGTAACAGTCCTAATACTAGAGATTGCTTCTGTCTGCCCGTATCTTCCACCCAGCTTACGTAGCTCTCCTTAGTGTCACGGAATCTTGAACTTAGGCTCTTGCTGTTAGTACCATCATTAACCACTAAATTGTCAGGGTCAACCCATGAGAGACGACTACTCTGAATACCGTCTAACACAGTTCCAGCTGGGAACGTGTGCTTAAGCGTAATGGTATCCGAAGTATTCGGCTTCAACTCGTAATCAGCTGGGGATGTTAATCTACCCCTATCTACTAAGAGACCGGATACAAAGACTTCAATTCCCTTAGTCGTGATTGAGTTAAAAATTACCTCTGTTTGCCCATTTGCTAATACTACAGATTCACCGCTCGACTTGGTAAACGGTATATCATTAGTACTAGAACGTCCTACTAACAGAACCTTATCCCCAGCTGTCAGAGGAGTAGCCAAGATTATCTCATTTACTCCTGTAGTGTAATCGTACGCAGGCCCTGGAAACTTGCGTGATCCATTTATGTAAACTTCCTCTGAACCTTCTATGAAGACCAGAGGTAGAACCGTTTCGCCGCCTAAGGCGACGATCGGCTCCCTATCAACTATAGTACCGGTAGACGTATAGTCTCCGGCAACAGAACTTAATCTCATTATTTTGTCCCTCTTTCAACCTGAATTACTAAAGGTATATCCTCCTATTGGTACTACACCATTACGCAGTATCAATATAAATATAGACCTTTCCATGCAATATTGACACTTTTGTCAGCCATTTAAACAATACATTAATATTATTTAGGATACTTCAACTTCCAAGCATAGTTGAACTTAGTTATACACTATGAACCGCTTTATCTATACTTGATTTGAGCGTTCCACATTACTGATGTAAGAACTGTGGTGACGGATTCAAGTGTGATGGTGAAAGTTGTCGCTGTTATAGATGTCGGTCCTTTAATCGCATTAAAATCTGTCTGGTTATTCAGAGTAATATTATTTGGAATCGTAGCTAATGTATGGTTAACAACTATGCTAGTTTGTCCAATTGGGATAACTGCGATACCATTAGCTTCGGTTTTATAACCTTCACAATCTTTTATTGTTAAGGGCTTTCCAACTGGGAAGGCTGTTCCAGTGCCTTGTAAGTCAATCGACCCATTGAATATTTTAGTTCCATTAGAGGCAGGTAAGGAGTAAGCTACATTCGGTGCAACATTATCAAATCCATCAAACACAACAACGCCAACTGCTGCTGCTGCGCTAAAATCTACAGTCGGTGCGCCCGAGTTACCAAACGCCTTACCATTAATGTAAGTACTTGCTATGTTAGCGTCAGAGGCGGCTTTAATGGGACTGTTAATAGAGCCAGATGCTTTAATGTGTATATCTGTAGAGCGTATTACACCTGAAAGCAGCAACGCCACAGCATCATTAGATGAATCTATGTTAAACTTAGAGCCATTGACTCCGTTTAGACTAACGCCAACTGTCGAGTTATTCTTTGTGCAAATAGATTTAACGTTGTAGTTTTTTCTAGTGCCAGATGCTGACCCTCCACTACCGACAAACTCGACTCCTACATTACCACGTAACGCAAATATTCTATCTATATCCACGGAGATACAATCTTGAGTAGTAGACGGACCAAATTTTAGCACTGTGTTCATAAAAGTCTCGTCACCACCAGCGAAAACTCCAAAATGACCAGAGTTAATGCCTAGCCATTGCATACCATTATTTAGGTCTGCTCCAAACTCGATATTACCTGTAGTTATATCAGTTAGGTTTTCAGATACAGAGCCATACTCGTCCCAAGGTATCCAGGCCGAATCTATGCTTCCGAATGCCGAGTCATCACCTTGCAGGTACCAAGACTGCCCACATCTTGCATTAACCTCCGCACCTTCCCTATCTCCAGTTCTTATCTTAAAACTATTAAATGATGTTTTTATTGTACTATCTGTTGCCTTTGTTCTTAACACTCTACCTCTATACGCTAGTCCAATAACCTCAATATCACACTCTCTCATTCCACGAAGAACAAAAGCCTGTTGTGCACCTAACGGGTCTGCTAGTGCGTAGTTAACCAAAGCACCTGATTGGCCACCACCACTAACCATCAATTTAAGAGTGCTATTTCTATGATTCTTGATTAGTACAGCATCTCCAATACCATCATCAGGTACTATTGGGGAATTCATAATAAACTGCGATAGCTTTTTATTACCTAAATCCATAACCACTGGTAAACTAAGCTTGTATAACTTCCCATGCATAGTATATGCTTTTCTTCCGTCAGATGCTGCTAAGAAATCGGCAATGTAGTTGAAGTAGCTTGATTCATCCTGGCTTAAATCCCCTTTTGCACCAATATGCTCTAGTACCATTTCACCATTAGATGTATTTAGTTCTGCTATTTTATTTTCGCCTGCATGAAGTATTCCCTTCCCATCAGCAGTATTACCATCTTTTAATAAAAATAACCCCATCTCCCTATCTATCAATCTAACATAAGTCCCAACTTGAAATTTTCCGGTTGCTAACTCCGATACTGTAGTATATTGAGCATCAATAAAATCCTGAACGCTGCCTCCACCAGCTATGGTAACCTTACTAGCGTCTTTATTTAACAGTTTGATGGCATCGACACGCTGCGATGCTCCAAGCTCATCAATCCCTCCATCGTCTACAATACCCGCCTGCGAAAGTAATTCTGCAGTAAATCCACCCAAGTCGTCAAGTGCATATCCTGCAGTCTTACCGTCTTTCCAGGTTACTTGATCAGCTTTTAAAGGGGCGGTGATCGACTTCCATTTCTCACCGTCCCACATGTATAAGATGTCTCCGACTTGGAAAGTCGTGACATTTGGCACTAAACCCGTGCTAGGGAAATTTGGAATAGACATTTAGTTTCCTTGTGTTTAAGTAGCATTACCGAACACTGAATTAACCCCGCGTTCGGTAATGTTTATAGACTTATTTTACCTTCAATATCAATGTAGCACTTGAAGAAACGGCATCTATGTAGTCTCATTCATCGTATGAGGTTTATATGTGCAGTGAATGACTATGTCCATTTTCTTCATATTATTATTACCTTATTTCAACTTACCTTTTTGCAACCACCAAGCTACCAATGGCAACAAGAAACGTTTACTAAACTTACAGTGTCTCTCCATCTGCTCTTTAGTGCTCCACCGCTTAACTATGTTGTCAATGTAATGGCCATCCTACTCAATCACGACATGCCCATAACCATTAACACCGACTAGGCGAATGTTACATTTACGTATAAGCATATTCCAGAACATACACAGAAGAGAATCACCACTTAAACGCTTGGCGATATACAAGTAGTAATCTTCACAATCGCCTTGCATCTTATCAGCTTCCTTCATAAACACCCAGTTGTCACCATCGTCTACTTTGTAGATGAAGCGAGAGTTAAGGCGTTTAACTGTGTCTTGCATTTTAGTGGTTATCCTTATCACCTCTATGTTATGCCCTCGGTTAAGAGTGCTTTTGTTATTTAATCACTTATGCCCAGTATTGCCAACCGTCATAATCTTGTGGTGTATTGGTACGGTAAGAAAAGTCAAGTGAAACGCCATTGTCTGCGATACCGTACACCCACAGCTCAGTATTTACCAACTTAGCATAACCTTGAGTAATCACCCCAGATGACGCCCTTAATGGGCACAAAGTAAAAACTTCATAAGAAGTTTGTTTAGCCGTCTGAGGGATGCTGGCGATAGGCCTGTTAGGTGTTGTGTTAGTTCCTGTATGTTTAGCCGTGCCCCGTATGCGCATTGTACCCATGTATGGTGTTATTGTTAATGGGTCTGAATTGCTTATCGGTGCATACGAACCATCGCCATATGTTTTACCTAAAAGTTTGACAGGTACGTTAGTTGATAACCTACGCATGTCTATTGTGCTCGCGTTATAGGCCACAGGTGGGAACACGCCAATTATCGAGCTATCATGCTCGTTTATATACTTAATATATAGCTCACTGATCCCAACAGGTGTGTGTAAAACATACCCGCTAGATGGCTGGTTGTTCACTCTATGGATCTCTTTGTTGCGTATGAATGCAACATCGCCAAATGTACTAGACCCCGTTGAGATAATGTTAAGTAATGTCGCCACGCCCGTAGTTGTTGGCTGCACGTAATTATCAACAAATGCGACAGAAACACCACAATTTTGACCGTTGGCTATATCAATGATTAATGGCGAATCTAAGCACCACTCTAAGTATGAATCACGTATAACTAAACTGCGTATGGCATAATTGATCGAACTACTCTTAGCCCTTACTACAGCCCCGCACCCATCTATGTTACACCCATTGTTAAATGTGCAGTTGTTTATATATGAGTTTGTTAGTATCGCGGATGCTGCCCCCTCTATTACACAGCTTGAGAAGTTAAAAGCATTAACCTCATTAGGCTCTGTTTGTATGAGGGATAGATCTTCATTATAACTACCAAGAACAATACCGACCCCGTAACTATTACCAGATGGATGACCTTCATATGGATAAAACCTACAATCTTCAACAGTGCTAGACCAAGCTGATCGCACTTGCAAGCACACTGCCGCGCCATATAACCCAACATTCCGCAACGCGCTGTATTTAAACTTTGTTAGATCCAATAACTTTGATACTGTTGCTGTGCCAGTTACTGCGAAATCTTCTAACACATGCCTATACAGATTGCGATACGTAACCCCGTCTTTGTCCAATCCTGATATGGCCCAGTCATCAGGATTACCAGTCCAGTTTAAAACAGTGCCCGCCCCGCTACCGCGAAAAGTCCACCCATAACCACTCGGTAAAACAAGTCGCTCGTTAAAGTCATACACACCATCTCTACTGTGGGAAACTAGGTTATCATCCCAGCAAGCCTGTATACGTTTC
Organism: Phocaeicola sp.; assembly: GCA_051648565.1. Taxonomy (GTDB): domain Bacteria; phylum Bacteroidota; class Bacteroidia; order Bacteroidales; family Bacteroidaceae; genus Phocaeicola. Next base: position 6,942 of record JBOFFJ010000013.1, read on the forward strand.
GCATTGTCAGATGCTGAAACGCTAACGCCATAGTACTCTATGAATATGGCGCTTTCATTTAGCTTGGCCGTATTAGTACCCACACTATGACTACCATAACCATCGCCTGAGTTACCAGAGACGATTATGTACTCAGCACCACCACCATCACCAGCTTCGTAATAGCCTAAAGTCTTAGCGCTCTGTCCCACCACCAACCCACTAAACGCCAGCATAGCATCCACGTTAGCAAACGTCCTTGTATGCACTTGGTCTAAGTTGATAGGTGGCGTTATCGCCTCCCACAATGGTGCATTAGGTGCGCCTCCTTTATATAAATACGTGACGTTACCAACAACGTGTGTCGTAACGTTTGGCACTAACCCGGTGCTAGGGAATGTTGTACATGTCATTGTTTTTTGTTCCTTGTTATATCAATATATACTACCTACTTATTCCGCTGCCGCTGAAACCGGCGTAGTATAATGTCCTCTTGAGTGAGGATGTATGTACACCCATAGTAGCTAGCGAATGTTGTCCAATTTCTACCTAGCTTCTTTGGCGACTTGTAACACTGACGCACTATGAATGATATTACGCCAATATAGATCCAGAGTTATCTTTCCATTGTGACGCACCCTTATCATAATCATAACGTTTTTTTGTCGTAGTATTGTAGATCGTTGCACCGTAATCTAACAAATTTCCACTTATAGCAAGTATGGTCGCTGTTGGCCCATGGTCTGGATATGTTGCAGCAGCCGTCCACCATGCAGATTTTGTCCAGTAAACGAATCTATTTTGGTCTATTTCCCAAAATTTATGCAGAGCACGTACGTTAGATGGTCGAGACGACGATGGTCCTGAAACGCGATCCCCGTTTTCATCCACCCACAATGGTGTTAGTTGATCGGAGCACCTAATGAACCTATTAAATGATTTTTCAAAATATGAAAAATCTGATAGCCCAGTATTACCGTTCAATTTAAAGTATTCTCGTCCACCGACTGGGAATCTAACCTTAACTTTTTTATTTGCAACAGAGCCTGTATATGCCATTGGATATTGCGACTGATCTGGGTTAACGTATTCAACATCAACATCTAGATTAGTCACATTACCACCAGAAAAAATACGCAAAAAATCATATATTATACTACGTATAAAAAGAGACGACATTGGGTTTTCTACAGTCACCTGTGATGCAGTATATGCATTTGACTTATCTGTTGTATTCTCGATAATATATGTTGAGTAATCTATCACGTTGGTAACCATTTGCAGTCGCATTGCTGATGCGAATGGCATTGTAAG
>JBOFFJ010000014.1:0-29344 GCA_051648565.1 Phocaeicola sp.
ACGCTCTTGCGTTCGTAACTAAGTTTGACAGCGTTCTCTTTGAACGACCTGTCATAAACAACTCTTTCTTTTGCCATAACTATACAAAGGTAGACTTTTTAGCTTAACTAAGTGTCCATGCAAAGTTAGCAATTCCAAACCTTTGTTGCCCATCAATTAATTCATAAGTATTATTACCTTTATCTTTTACTACTATAGGTTGAAGATAATAATCCTCTGCGCCCTGTTTTTTTTCTAGGTATTCTTCAATATCCTCTAATAATTGTGATACTTCGTTTTTACCCCAACGATACCCCCTTTGATAACTTGGTACAAAAAAAACACCTTCTATTTCACTTACCAACTTAGGTTTTAATATTATTGTTTTTTCCATATATAAATATTTCTCTTTAAATTCCAACACAATCTAGCATATAAGATAAACTACAAATCTCGATTAAATACTAAGTTTAACTAATCGTCATTCTTTCTCCATTCTTCCAAACACTTATTCTTGTAATCCTCTTCATAACCTTCATAGACAGGCGGTCCATTTTCTAAGCAAAGCTTCTCAAAACCTTTGCCCGGAGTTCTTTTTCCTTTTACTTTTTTTTTCCTTACAACAATAGCGCACAAAGGAGGTCTACCATTTTGAATTTCATATTTCCCTATTCGATTTAATATTTTCATTAACCTAGTCATTTGACAGCTATCTTTTTCTAAACGTAGATCACTGTAAAATAGGGTTTTACTAGATTTTGCAGCCTCAGTAAACTTTTCCCTTATCTCTATTTCGCTTTTTTCTATCAATACTATTTTGTTTTCCATAATTACATATTTAACGATTATTATTCAAAAGTAGTAATTTCATTTAGATATTTCCCAGCTTCAGTATAATATCTTAAAAATAAGTTTAATAAGGTCTTATTTTACATTTTAAAGAAACATTATTATGGGTATACAAGAACATTATATCTTATAAAGCTTCATATCTTCCAAAATGAGACTACTCTTAAAATCAATTGATTATAAATACGAAAACAAAATAAAGAAAAAAGAATAGATGCACTGAATCTACAAAAAAGGCTACACCTTAGTTAATTGCATTATTCTATCTAGCATTCTCAATAACGAGAATAGACACTTTGTCATAACATTCCAATTTCATTTGTTCTGGAATCAACGAAATGATAAAAAAACTAAATTATTAAATGTCGCTTAATTAAATGTCCACCAAAAGTTGGCAAGTCCAACAGAACAGAACCATACAAACCAATATCATTCAATACAGGTTTTACTATTGTGGAAAAGGAAGATAAAACACATATATCATTTCTAAAAGGAAATCAACACTATCAAATCATATTTAAAGAAAGAAAGACAGATGAATAAAAACACATTACAGAAAGGGAGTGATTCTATAAATTCATAACCGAAAAGGACTTGAAACGTATTGTGAGATACCTTGTCGAAAATGAGTTTTGAGAAGAATATAACAACGGGAGACCAAAGGAGATTCCAAATTGGATATTCGGAGTGTTTTAAGGGGGGAGCTGGAGGTTATATATAATAATGTATAGAGGGGAGACTTCTACCAATAATAAAAGGTTTCCACTACTAGTAGAAGCCTCAATACTACTATGAAAATAGGAAGATTACTAAGCTGCTGTCTTGGTAATCCTCCTATACCTTATTATATAAGGCAGTTTTATACGGCAGAATGAAGCGACCTTATTTCAACAGGTCATAGCAGGAAACATTATAAGAGTTAATCTCTGAATGGACTTGCATCTGATTTCCACATTGATGTATGTGCCCGAATACATGGTTATGCGGTTTATGCTTGTTGATTACCTTTTGCAGCAAGGTACATCCTGTTCCTTCATCAAGTACCCCCTTGGCTGGTCCATGAGTTATTAAGAAATCTACTTCACTTGGGATTTCGACAGCTTGATGCAGCCACGGACGGGCAGCCAAAGAATAGAATGAAATGCCGTCATACTTAATCCCGGAGTTTTCCAGCAATATATAGGGGGGATAAAACGAAATGTGTAAATTAGGAACAAGGACAAACAGAAAGAATGAACTGAATAACAGCAACTTAAACAGAGTGCGCAGTTTGAGCGGCTGAAAACGAAATGTGATATTGCTTTACATTAGGTTTACATTCTAAACGGCTTAAACGATATTCTAAACGGCAAACTTTACATTGCACTGTAAACAGCATGCAAACGGCGCTAAAAACCCGTCTAAACGGCTTATAAACGAGATATAGGCTATTTGGGCGGGTTTTTAGCGCCGTTTAGGAAACTGTTTAGAGAGCCTTTACAGGAGCGTTTATGCGCGGGGGAGGCAAGAACGTGAAAAGTGTTAAAAAATGGGTTGGGCATACCGTTGGGCATACCGTTGGGCATACCAAAATAATGCGTAAAAGTGCAAGAAAAACAAAGTTGGGCATACCTTTTTTAGTATTTTGGGGGGGTGAGTTAATGGGGATAATACAAAAAAAAGGGTATTTTTGATATGTTTTTAGGTCGAGTTAGGGGGGGTATTACATGCGTTTTTGCAGTTGGTCGCGAACAAACATCGCTGATAATTAGCTAATTACGAAATAAAAAAATACATTTGTTACCTAATAAGTGCGCGTGGCGCGCAATTGTGTTGTTTTTCATAGAATTAGGTATTAATGGTAAGATGAAGAGAGGAGGTTGCTTTTAGTGTTTGCGAACATCCTCTCTTTTCTTTTTTTTAAGTGTTTATTGATATGTGGTTATTCAAAAGATCAAAAAAAAAACCTTCGTAAGTATGATAAAGCTTGCATCTATAGTTCGGGAGCTGCGATACTTACAGAAAAATGAACTAGCAAGCGAAGTTAGAATGATGTATGAATTGAGAGGCATACTAATAGATATGGGGTTAGATGTGGAATGGAAGGGTGCTCCACCTCGGAGATATTAGATCGCATTACGAAACAAATTTCTTCAACAAAATATTCGAAGCCAAGGGCAGTCCCGCAGTGATGCGCGGCTGCCCTATTTTTTTTAGATCGCATCACGGCATATCCAGCCTTTTACGAGGAAAAGCTTAGTAACATCCTCCTTCTCTATATTAAATGGTGGATGCATGCTCTCATCGGCACTCTTACAAGTAAGGTGCGTGCTACTATCTGCGCACGGCATAAGGAACTTAACAGTGCGGTGCCCGCTCCTGGTAATGACTAGGTATATCTTACCCCACTCTATAAAATTCTCTGCCCACTCCTGCAATAGAATAACCTGCCCACTTTTAATTAGTGGGTGCATACTATCGCCAAATGCGTTAATAGCCACCTTGCACCCGTGAAAACCTGGTATAAGCAATTCCTGAAATTTTTCGTCTGGATTATCAAGGAATGATAGCCCTCCCATGCTTCCGCTTACTGATGGATAGTAACGGATAATATTCTTATTATCGAAAGATTTATGCATAGAATAGGATGGATTATCTATAATATGCGTGCAATCTGGTATTTCCTTATACTCCTTCTCTGCTCGCATCATAGGTCCTTCACCTGTTAAGAGCCACAACGCAGAATAATCGGGATAATTATCGATTATATTGTGTAGCCACTTCGATTGTATATCCGTACCGTTTGCTATCGCGCGGGATAAAACACCCTTGCTTGCTCCTATAACTCTCTCCATAGCGAAGATACTTATCCCCTCATTTGTTGAGATTTTTTGTATTCTTGTTAAAATATTGTTCATGATTATGAAAATTATCCCGTTTTTTTGGATAGTTGAAAATTATCCCTTTAATTTGCATTGTATTCGTTAGCGAATAACTCCCCAAATATAGATTATTTATCAATTAAATCCTAATTTATGAAGAGAAACAAAGAGTTCATTAGAGCAAAAAGAGAGTTACAGCACGAAATAGCCGAGGCATTTGGCGTTACGATTCGCACCGTAGAAGTGGCTCTAGCCTTTACAACGAATAGCCCCACGGCTAGGCTTATAAGAAGCTACGCCATTGAGAACGGTGCAAGGCTTATAGAAGAGAATGATGTGACCGACATGCGTGCGGTTAAAATTATTGATGCAAAAGGAAAAGTTATTATCAGCAAACCAGCAAAACACCCATCATTATGAAACCTATTCTACTACAATTTTATCTGTACCTATTTTATAGCTTAGGGAAGCGCATTGCGAAGAGTTTAAAAGACGAACGATACCGCAAAAAATGCCAATGGAATGGACAACACTCTCGTGGTGAAGAAATTTCCTTTCGATCGTCAGAATATCACTTTGACTCATCGTTTGATCCATCGAATGGCGAGGAATTTTCAATTCTCCGGCCGCCCACTTCGATTCGTAACCAAGGGGCTTCGAAAAACACTCAAAGGTCTTACGTAGATTCTGATACATTTTTTCAATCTCTGTAAGGTCATCGGTAAGGTAAGTTACAGTAACAGTAAGTTTAAATAGAAACATAAATTTAAGTATTAGTTAATAAGTCTACAAATGTAGCGTAACAATCTTAATTCAACTCATTTAAAAGCTACGAATTATGAAACTAATTAAAAACGCACAGCTAGTGGCCGCTATAGTGGGGCTATTTTACGCAATAGGCAGCGCAAGTCACGAGTCAATTACTACATCTACACTACTACTAGCAAGCATAAGCGTACTTGTGCTTATTAAGATGCAGATAGAGAGATCTAAAAAGGTTTAACTACAAACACCCTTACAGTATGGAACTATACGGAAACACTTTATGCGTAAGCTACACCGAGCTTGTGGGTGAAGGGATAATAAGTAAACCCTATTACGACAAGCTTAAGCGAGAAGGTACACTCTCTGTAGTGCGTGGAGGTGGTAATGGGCGCACGGTACTCATCTCTTATCACGATATGCCCGAACGCATTAAAAAGGTGTATGACACTAAGAACCCCAATGCACTTAAAGAGATAGCACGCATGAAAGAAGAGAGATACATAAGCGAAACGATTAAGTTTGATGGCGATGCGGTAGCATTTTACAAGGCATACACTAGCAGCAATGGTAGCAGCATTACACCTGCTAAGCAGCTAGAGTACATTCTTAATGCGCAGGTTATGAATGAAATGATACGCGCCGAGAAAGCATCGTCATTAGAGCACCGCAAGGCTGGGCACTACCGCCCTAAACTAGCCTGGGGCGTGGCGCTTGAAACCTGCGAAAGACTACGGTCTATTACAGGGCACACACTACCGGTTAATGCAGCCAGGCTACGTGAAAAGTTTAATGAGTACAAGAAGAATGGGTATATATCGCTCGTGAGCGGCAAAATAGGTAATCAGACAGCGCGCATTATAGGCAAGGCCGAGGGTGCACTACTACTTAAGCTTAAGCGCAGCAAATTCCCCGTGTACGATGATATGCAGATATTGAAAGAGTATAACAAGCAGGCAGAGCTACGAGGCATGAAGACTATAGCCAGCGCACAGACGGTTAAAAACTTTCTATATGATAATAAGATTAGGCTGTACTGGTTTAGCTCCGTGCACGGAGAGATAGCCTGGAAGAGTGAATTTATGCCTACCCAAGACACTGTGCTTCCCGAAATGCCAAACGCCTTATGGTACAGTGATGGTACTAAACTGAATCTCTATTACAAGGCTTATGATGAGAAGCGCAAGAAGATGGTAATGCGCACTACAGATGTGTACGAGGTTATGGATGCAGCAACAGAGGTTTTCTTAGGACACTGCATAGCCGATGGCGAGAACTTCTACACGCAGTACATAGCCTACCGTGAAGCTATTATGACCTACCGCATTAAGCCTTATGAAATTGTAACAGATAACCAGGGCGGTCACAAGAAGAATGCAGCACTAGGGTTTTACCAAAAGATTTGCCACCTGCATAAGACCACCATGCCGCATAACGGTCAGAGTAAGAGCATAGAGAGTGCTTTTGGTCGCTTTCAGAAAAAGGTTCTTCACCAGATGTATGAGTTTACCGGCATGAACGTTACGGCTAAGAAGCTTAACAGCCGCGCTAATATTGAATTACTTACCCGCAACATTGATATGCTGCCCACATTAGAGGAGCTGAAAGAGAAGTACGCTAAGGCACGCCAGGAGTGGAATAACTCAGAGCACACCACTAGCCCCACAGGGCTTACACGCATGGAGCTGCATAACGCTATTCGCAACCCTAAGGCGCATAAGGTAACAGACCGCGAGGCTAAAGAGATATTCATGCTATTCAGTAATGAGAGCATTAAGTACAGCAAAGAGGGCTTTGTATTCGTGATAAAGGGGCAAGAGTACCGATACATGGTGTATGATGCTGAGGGGCTAGTAGATATGAATTTCCACCTACAGAGCGTGGGCGATAGTTTTCATTACCGCTACGATCCGGAGGATATGACAAGCGTAGAGCTATATAAGGTAACTACCACCGGCATGAAATTCGCAGCAGTGGCCACGCCTAAGGTTTCTATTCACCGTGCTACTCAAGAGCGCACAGAGGAGGAGAACGAATATCTCTACAAGCAGCTTAAGGCTAATGAACGCACTAAGGCTGCACAGTACTTAGCTACTGAGGACCTAGCTAGAGAATCTGACATGAGTGAAGCCTTCCTTCAATTACGCACACCACGCCCCGTAGGGCTTAGTAATAAGAAGCTAGATGCGTACAGAAAAGAAATGGCCAGCGGGCAGTTAGCACCTGCGGTACCGGCCCCATGCATGGAAGTGCCAGATGCTCCTGCGGCAGCTAGTTTTGCCAGCGCGGGTGATTACACCAAGCAGGTAAGTAACATGGTTTTTGATGAAATAAACTTTTACGATAAATACTAATCACTGTTTAAACACCGTTTAAACGCTTTTTAATAACTATTTAATTACTAACACATGAAACTAACAAATGACATGAAAGAAGGTATACGCGCTGCGCTTAATACCTACTGTAACAACTACCCTAGCCGCAATCGTGCAGCAGAATCACTGCAAAACGTGAGTTCGGCTATTATATCGCAAGTGCTGAATGGTAAGTTCGATACGGTGAGCGATGATATGTTTAACCGCATTGCTATGCAGATAGGTTGCAGCTTTGACAAATGGACCCTGCATGAGAGTCGCACTTTTACAGAGATCACTATGGCTATGACAGATGCGCAGGCATACAGTAATGTAAGCTGGGTGGTGGGCGAAGCAGGTTGCGGGAAAACCACAGCAGCTATAGAGTACCGCCGCACACACGCTAATGTATTCTACATACTTTGCAGTGAAGATATGAAGCGCAGCGACTTTGTGCGTGAAATAGCTAAACAGGTGGGCGCACCTACAGACAGCACGAACCTGCGTGACATGCTAGAGAATGCTATTGCTATGATAGCTTACCTTAATAAACCTATCTTAATCTTTGATGAAGGCGATAAGCTAACAGATAGCGTGTTTACCTACTTCATTTCTATCTACAACCGCCTAGAGAACCACTGCGGCATTGTATTCCTCTCTACTGACTACATTAAGCGCCGCATTGAGAACGGCCTTCGGTATAACAAAAAGGGGTATCAGGAAATTCACAGCCGCATAGGGCGCAAGTTCTTCACGGTAGAGCGCACGAATGATAACGATATATACGCCATTTGCCAGGCTAATCAGCTAAATGATGCGGCCGATATAGAAGAGGTGCTGAGAGAGGCTAAAAAGAGCAGTAACGATCTACGACGGGTTAAGCGGGTAGTGCACAGCCGCAAGCGCCGCCGCGAAGCAGCAGCAAAGAAGGGAGGACAGGCCTGTGAGTAAGAAGGAAGTAACACATCCAGAGACTTTTAGCAAAAACGCGATAGGACTACAGCAGCTCATAGAGATGCAATACGATGTGTTTGAATTTGAAGACGAATGGGAGGCTGCATTTGGCCACCCCGAACGAAAAGGGGTTTGGATGATCTGGGGAAACTCAGGCAACGGTAAGAGTCGGTTTGCACTTATGCTGTGCAAGTATCTATCTCAATTCGGTGTAGTAGCTTACAACAGCTTAGAAGAAGGGGCATCGCTCTCTATACGTAACGCCATTTTAGAGGTGGGGTTTAAACCGAAAAATAAGAACTTTAAGTTACTAGCTAACGAGCCAATCAACGAGCTAAGCATACGCATGAAGAAGCAGCGCGCCCCCGACATAGTAGTGATAGACTCCTTTCAGTACACGCAGATGAATTACCGTCAGTATATATCCTTTAAAGAGGCGCACCCTAACAAGCTAATCATATTCATAAGTCACGCCGATGGCAAGCTGCCAAGTGGGCGCAGCGCTCGCAGCCTTATGTATGACGCTTCTCTTAAAATATACGTAGAAGGGTTCAGGGCATTTAGCAAGGGGCGCTTTAAAGGAGAACTAGGATACTACGACATATGGGCCGAAAAGGCCGAATCTTTTCACGGAATTAAAAATGACACTACGAATGAAAACAGTTAAAGAAAAACAAATCACCCCCGCGCAAATCAAGGCGCTACACGCTTGCTTCAAAGCAGAAGGCATGGACGAAGAGAATCGTCACAATTTCATTAATCACTTCACGTTTGGCCGCGTAAGCAGCACGAAGGAACTCACACTGGCGGAGGGAACGCACATGTTGCGGCACCTTAAGGGCGAGGACGAAAAGAAGAATAAAGCCGAGGCGGCTAAGCTTGTTAAGGCTATATACTACCTCTCTCTTAACATATCCTTCCTTAATAAGAAATTTGCTGATGATGATAGTGCAGAGGCATTCGAGATGAATAAAGCAAAGATTAACGGCTTTGCAGCGACTAAGAGTAAGGCTAAGAAGGCGGTTAAGCAGATGACCTTGCAAGAGTTAAGAGATTTCAAAAAACAGTTAGAATCTATAGCACGTAAAGAGAATGAAAACATTGACTAATCAAGTAATAGAGCACTTTCGCGCACTAGGCACGAAGCTAGGAAATGAGGTGGCAACCGTTCTAGAGCAGGGATTAACTGAACAAGAAGTATTCAAAACGTATGTAGTAGAGTGTGCTGAGGAGAATAGGAATGAAGAGATATACTACGCCTGCCGCGATGCTGCACGTTTTATAGCTGGCAAGCTAAGTGTTACAGAGCTGCTCCCTGGTGTGCATTTCGAGGTGCATGTAGGTGTAGAGGGCGAATCGATTGAAAGCTACGAAATGATTACGATCTCGAAGAGAGAGCTAGCATCTATTCTGAATCGACTAGACAGGCTAGAAAAACGGGTTGGGCTAGATAAGGCTACAAAGGCTAAGAAGAAGAAAATAAAAATGGTATCGGTAGATGAGCCTCTATACATGGATATGCCTGCGCAATACTCTCCGGATGAGTACATTCAGCGCAAGGATGCACCGAAGGCGCTACACATACCCGAAACTACTTTAGACAGATACGCTCGACAAAGAGAATTCATAACATACAGAGATGGTAGCAAAAGCTTCTATAAGAAATCGGAGGTGCTAGGATGCGATGCGGTGAAATACAGGACAGCGAAACAGAAGAAGATAGGAGGCAAGCATGAGTAACGATCTAATGATGATAACCCCTATTCAAATAAGGATAATCAAAAATATACGAAAGCGCCGAACTGATATTGATCAGGCTAGAATTAAAATACTAGTGCACGAATATAGCGGCGGAAAAACAACATCGCTTGCGAAACTCACAAAAAGCGAAGCAAAAAAACTCATTCATTTTCTAAATCCAATTTAACATGATAACAGAAGTTAGCGAAATAATTACAAGCTGCGTGCTAGATCATATTCAGAATGTAAAGAGCATACAGCAACGAATAGAGTTATTAACAGAGGTAGAAGAGGTTCTATCGACAGTGCAAAGAAGGAAACAGGAACTAGACTGGGAAGATAGCGGCGCACAGGAGTACACGACAGAGGAACTTGAGCTGATGTGTAATGAAGAGGCTCTACCTATTTTAGTACTTTCGATGAAGAGAATAAAGGGGTATGAGCTTAGCGATCAGGCTGAAGGAATAGGAATAACGAGAGATCACCTGAATAGAGCTATTAAGCTCGACAAAAATAATCTTTTTAACAAATAGGAGTAATGAGTAAAATTGATTTCACCTACATGGCCGGCAGCTGCTCAACGCAGCTAGTAGTATGTATGACGGCTAGCGAATGCAGGATACTACTAGCGACGCTAGAGGCTTCTCTGAAAAAGGCGGAAGCAAAGTACGATAAGTACATAGATATCCGCGATAGCGGGTATGCTACGACGAAAGACGAAAACCTATTTGCTAAATACGAAGAGCAGTATTATGCTATAGAAAGTGTAGTAAAACACATGAGAGAACTAATTAAAAAGGAAGATGACAAGAAGTGATCAGAACAAACTGCTACGAGCAGGATTCGAAATTATTCGAAAAAGTGATTATCCAGGCGTGTGTATTAAATCGCGAAAAGATGAGAAGAGTGACTTCACAATAAAGCGATCATTCACAACGAAGACGGAGAGAGATATGGTAGCAAAACAGATGTTGAGCTGCGATAATATAATTGAAGATTAACCCTTTTAAATCAAAAGAATGGCAAGAGCAAAAAAAGTAGTCCTAACGGGCGTAACGAGAGAGCAAAGCGAAACAGCATTCGCAGAGTACGCATCGGCAGATGCTAAGGTGCAAGTACTAACAGGTAAGATGGATCAAGAGATTACGAAGATTCGCGAGAAGTATGCTGAACAGATAGCAGCGCTGAACGACACTCGTAACAAGAGCTTCGAGGTGATGCAGACTTATGCGGTAGAGAATAGAGAGGTTCTCTTTACAAAAAAGAAGAGCGTAGAGAGCGCTCACGGCACGTTCGGCTTCCGCACAGGCACACCGAAGCTGAAAAACTTAAAAGGCTTTACATGGGCCGCAGTGACCAACCTGGCTAAGCAATTCCTACCATCTTACATTCGTACTACTGAGGAACTCGCTAAAGACAAACTACTAGCAGATAGAGAGATGGAAGAGGTTTCGGAGCAACTAGCTAACATAGGCGTGCAGGTAGTACAAGATGAAACCTTCTACGTAGAGCCTAAAAAGGAGAACGAATATGGCAGCGCAGTGTAAGTACGAGATTATAAGATGGGGGAACCAATGGAAAATATATCGAAATAACGATAATGGTTCATCAGTCAAAGTAGCTACTACAATGTGCTACAGCGAAGCAAAAAAAATAGTTAACAAATTAAATAAAGAAAATAAGTTATGAAAACAAATTACAGCCTAGTCACAGCAACAGTTATCAGAAGAAATGATCAGTATAAATACAAGCTTGTAGGAAAAGGAGAAAAATATCTTGCAAATCACTCTGATGATCAGAATGCAGGCGACATCTGCCAGGCATACCTAAAACCATTTTCGTCAGAACTTCCCGTTATTCAGACAGTGTCTTTACAAAAGGTAGAAGATGTCATTGGATGCCATGAGAGTGGGGACATAATATTTCAGGCAAATGTACAATGTACTTATGAGGACGAAGTTACTTCGAAAATCAAGAAGTGTACTCGTAAATACTATGTATTCGCACAAAGTTCACTAGATGCATGCTCTGGTGTTTACGAACAGTTGAACAGTGAGTGCCTTGACGATTTTGAGATCGTGTCACTAACACGAACAAAGGTCATTGGATTAATTGATTCAGAAACAAAATCAGAAGACGATGGCACAAATTAAGAGATACAAACACCCACGCATCGCACTCTGTAGAGAGTGTAAGGGACAAGGTTTTACAACCTACCTCGATCAGATGAAGGATGAAGTGATAAAAGAGAGGTGCGAAACCTGTGCAGGAACAGGGCGCGTAATCGTGAGCGGAGTGATAGAGGTAACAGTAGTTCCTTTTGACGCAAAAACGAAGGTGTATGGCTAGCTACGTGCTGCTAAGAATGGATGAGTGCCTAATGGGCGAAGTGGTCAGCATATGGATTGACGAACAGAAACCAGGGGCACTCACCTTTCAAAAAATAGAAGGGAGCCCTGCAATGGTTTATTGCGAAATAAGCAAAAAGCCTGATACGGAGTTCTTGATAAGCAAGGCTAGTAAGGCAGTAGGATGCATACCCTGCGATGGATCACTACCAGCACACACAGTTAACCGCGATATATATTCGAATGATCCACAACGGATGGCCCTTCTAATAGATGATGAAAGAGGTACTAACCTGCTGTATTACTGGATTCAGAACGGCAAACCAACCCCCTTGACTTTTCAACGCGCTAAGACTGGTCCTCACCTTATAGGTGCTACTTTTACTGTTAACTCACAACAGTCATACGATTTTTACACGATGGGTGCTTCGGGCACCGGGGCGAAATGTCAAAATATAACGAAATAATATGGTAATAATAGCATTGGTTTTGGTCGCGGCAATGATCGTAGCTGCGTTTTTTTTAGGAAGATTCGTAGCTACAATTATGATTAAAGCGCCTGATCAAGATGGTGCTAGTGATTATATAGAAAGGGAATAAAGAATCCCCCGGTACCGTAATGGTGTCGGGGGATTCTTTATTTTACTCACCAGGTTCGCCTAAAAAGTCGATTACGGCAGTATGCTGCAAAGGTGTAAGTATGCGCTGCCCCTTGCTCCAGCCTAATTCAGAAAGCCTTTCTTGTAGCGGTGTACAGCGTATAATCCACCTGCGAAATTGGACTACGGCGCTGGTACCTGTAGAGTTTGGAAAGTAGAGCGAAGCGAGTTCTCGTACATAGATAGTTCTCATTTGCATTTGTTTAAGGTGACTAAAAAAAAGGCTATTACAGTATAACACTGTAGCAGCCTTTTTTGTTAAATTAAGTGTTCTAATCCTCTAGACTAGCCTCTTTTTGTCTGCTAATAGCCTCGACTTTACGAAAATTCAGTGAGGATACGTTTTGCGACTCCTTTACAAACTTGCCAGGTCGGAATTGAATGTTCACTTTCTGAATATTCGCAGGGCTGTAAGATGCCTCAGTAAGAGAACCTTTACCGCTCACCTGGAATTGAAATGATCCGAAATTCTCGAGTCTAACAATCTTCCCGGCCTTTAGATTTTTAGTCATCTGGCGAATCAGGGCGCGTATAACGGCCATAACATCGGCATCGGTTAGTGTACAAGCGTAGGCTATTTCTTGTGCCATTTCGTCAATATCGGCACTGCCAGATGTTTGCACTTGAGCATAAAAAAGAGGTGGCAAATCCTTATCGGCTGGATTCTTGCGGGGATTTACGGAATAAGTTACATAGTCCATTTTGTTGTGTTTTGATGTGAATAATTCATTTGTCGGTTGCTAAGTTCGAATTAATTCGCAATCAGGAGTTTAACTATGTTTACGAAAAACACAATAACGGATAAATAGTTGTTATTTTTTCCATTATATGCTATATTTGTAGAATAAAACACTGCGCTATGAGAAATAAGAAGAGAAAACTAATAGGGCTTAGCTATGCGGCTAAGGTGATGGATGTGAATGCTATCTACGAAGAGCATGCGCGAAGCGGTCTCTCAAATCGCGAAATTTGGCGCAGATACATCTACCCTAAATACTTCATGTGTGAACGCACATTCTACAACCTTATTAATGCGAGCGCGAATGATAAGGTTATTAAGCAGCAGAATGAGCTTAGCAGACAGCTTTCTTTATTTTAATATGATATATCACCAATATATTTAAAGGTTTCTAGCGACTCAACTAGATCTTCGTGATTGTGGTTTGTTTGGCTATCGGTACGAACCCACCTATTGAATTGTGCTGTATTCTCTTTTGCGCTAAGTCCTTTTAGCAGTTTATTTATTCTTTCAGAGAATACGAGGGTAGCTTCTTCGCTGTAATCGTACGCACTTGTTACAACGTGTAGCGTGATAGTTCCTTTTGCTCGTTGTATAACTACTTCCGATGTTGTCTTAGTATCTTCTGTCCACTCTATCCTTCCAAATTCTACAAAGACAGCAGGAGTGGCAAAAGGGGCCTCCTCTTCGATAAACTGTACTTGCTGGTTCCACAGGGCGATGTGTTTTACTTCGCCAGCTGCCTCTAGCCTACTCTTTATGGTTTGGTAAATCAGATTCTTCATCATTTCATTACGATTTGAATGTTGCTAAAATGTTCTTTAAAGTTCTCGCCTACTATCTCTTTGATGGTTTTCTCTAGTTGTGGGCTCATGCCTACAAATTGTCGTTTGGGCATATTTATGGTGCAACCGCCACGCCCTTTGATGGTTTTGCCATCGTTGTGAACGGCTGCATAGACTTCGGACGAGTGGAAGGAGACGGTACAATTATCTGGATCAATCGTAGCTCCTAGGCTGCGGCGAAGTCTAGCCTTGTTAATCAAGGTAGGGTTACCATCATCTTTTTTCTTTCGCTGCCATGTTTCGGTGAAGAATCCTTGGCGGCGAAAGTTCATGTCGAATTCATCCATCCCCTCTACTTTTATATCCTGCAAGGTGCGTTTTATTGCTTTTGACAAGCGTAAAAGCATGGTTTGACCTAAATTATTATCCATAAGCAGTTGTTTATTTGCAGTTTAGTTGTATATTTGCCTTACAAATGACATTGACAGGAAGGGGTTACCTGGTCTAGAACCTAATTACCCGCCTATCTATGTCATTTTCCTTTTGTTACAGAGTACAAGAAATACTCATTTCTAACCTTCCCACGCTTCTCTCTCTTTGGCCTCCTAGCTACATTCAACAAAACGTCTTTCCCATCTAATTTTGCATTAAAGTAGTAAAACCAGTCTATATGGTCTTTTCGTTCTTTATTTATCTTCGATGAGTGATGAAAGGTGGAATCACGCAATATATTGTCTAGGTTTGATAAATGCTCTTTTTTAAGTATTCCTTTAGTTCGTGACATGGTATCGCTGTATAGGTGCTCATTTCCATACTTATTAAAACCAATTTTAATTTTTGCATTTTCAGTATCTTTAAGCACTTTCTCTTTAAGTAGCGGTTCCATTTCGCGCATGTAGTGCGTTCGCTCAATGGCAGCTTTGCTTTTTGAGGCATCACCTGCACACTGTTGTATAATGGGGCACGCCTCGCACAGCTCATTGCTAGGCAACTTCATTAAGTTCAGGCTATTCTTGCTACACCCTGTACACTTACTGGTAGTATATGGATTGTAGGCAGGAAAGGCTGCACGCTGTTTGCCTGGGTTAAAGCGCATCATCTCGGTGTGTTTTCCCCGTGTAGCTTCTTTGCCTCGCTCTATAGCCTCCTTTTCGTCACTTACAGGGTACTTCCCTGCACGTACCTGTACTACGTTGCAACGACAGTTCCAGCCATTTGGTGGAAAGTTTTCGTCCCAAAAGGGGCTACTCTTTGGTAGCGTGATGTTGTTAAGGATTTCATGCTCCTCCCTTACTTTGCCATCGCCAACTGTGCGGTATTGCAGGTGGTAACGTCCTTCGTCCTCTTCATCTTCTACAAATCCCTCCCACTTTGCAGCCATGTGGCCGCTAGCTATGGCAAAGTTGTATTCGGCACGTAGGTAGTGCTTGTTGTATTGTTCATTAATCGTTTGAACATCGTTTAAAAACTGTTTAAACGGTTTGCGTGTGCCGTCCTCTTTGGTAAGCAGCGGAAAGGCTTCGTTTAGCTCGTGAAAGGTTTTAAAGCCCGAAAAGACTAAATTAGAGTGCTCTAAGCGGTCACGCATGGTGTCGGTCATGGGCACGGTGCGAAAGGCATCGTTTAGGCTCTGGGCGTGTACCTCGGCAAAGAGCTTGGCTTCGGGTTCTGCCAGTAGTTCGGGCTTCATCTCGCCCTTGCGGTGCAGAAGTTTGACTAATAACTGGAATTGGTTGTAGGGCTCTTCGCTAGGTTCGTTGCTGGGCTGGGCTAGTTCCATATCCCCCATGTAGGGGGCATAGAGTAGTGCAGCTCTTTGGTGCAGCCCCTTATAGTCATCGGGGCCTAGTCGAAAAAAGGTTTTACCAGTTGCTGGGTTTTCTTCTTCTCCAGTACAGGTATGTTGTAGGTCTCTACAAAGTAACTAGGGTCTACCTCGTAGTGTTCCAATACCATCTTTTCGTAGGTAACACGTTGTTCGGGGGTGTAGTCTACCGAGTCGTCCCACTCAAAGCGTAGCCCCTGCATGGGGAAGCCGTGACGCACCATAAGCGGTAGTAGCTTGTTGTTTACCATATCACGAATCATATCGGCATCTTCGTCTATCACGTTTTTAAAGATGTCGAAGTGTACCTGCCCTTGCGATAAGCTGGCACCGTTATCAATTGTCATGGTTTGAAGGAGTACCCCCTTGCTTATTTCGCTATTGGCCCGATCGATGCGTTTATCGTATATATTAAAGGTATCTCCACGGCTGGATTCCTTTATCTCAATCTCTGTACCTTCTGGGAATAGTGCCCAGGGGGCAGTACCCATTCTAGCAAGCATTCCCTCCAGCTGGTTGTGTACCTTCTTATCGCTGCTTATTGTTTTACCTATGCGGATGGGCATGCCAAATATTTCGCCAAACTGGTCCCAAAAAGCAAGCATATTCTTTTTAGGCAGCACCTGATGTGCAGTTTTCAAGTATAAACCTAAGTTATTTGTACCTCCTACTTCGATGCTCCAGTTCTTTAGTTCGGAATTACGGTAGTCAAAGCCCGAGTTCCACAAGTCGGTTTCTTGTTTTAAGATTACCCCATACTCAGGAACTACGTGTTTGCGAGGCACTATGCGCACGTATGAATAAGCCATTTTACCATCACTATTAACGGTGGGCTGCCCAAGCTCTATAAGCGAGTGTCCCCAATAGCGAGACTCCAGGGCATAGTTCATCAGTTCCTTGAACCATTCCGATTCTAGGATCTCAGTTTTTTCGGTATCTTCTTGTTTTGTGGCAGTATTCATCAATCGGAATCCTTTTCTCTTCACGAACCCACTACGCTGTCCGATGCAACCAGTAAGGTGTAGGTCGGCATCTACATCGCTGTAAATGTCATATAGAAAACGGCGACAGGGGTTGTCTACCTCTATAGCTGCCTGCCATGCTTGTCGCCACATGCCAAGGTCTTTTTTGGTTAGAGCTTCGGTTTGCTGCGTTATTTGAATTACCCTATCACGCTGCATGGTGGTAGTTTGCGCCAAAGGCGATGTGGTGCTGTAATTAATGTGTGCACTCTGTTTAGCCAGGCGCAACTCTTTTCTGTATTTTTTACTTGACATTACCAAGAGTGGTTTAGGGGTGGATTACTACCATATACAATAGGGTTAGAACTCTCTTTGCCTGATTCATCTACCAACAAAGGCAGATTGATGGGTTTGTTTTGTACCAAGTTCAGCCACTTTATAGCGGCCTCGTATTGTTCCTTTCGTAGGTCTCGACCTGCTTTGGTGTTTGAACCAAGAAAATAGAGTACAATGTTACAAAATACCTGTACCAGTTTGGCGTTTCGCTCATTCTCTAGCAGACTATACTCTTTCTCCAGATCGTATCGGCTGCCTAAGTAGCTGTACACCTCTTCGGCCGCTGCTTTTTCGGCTTCATTGCGCCTTTGCTCGTTGTTTTGTTGCAGCACCTGTAATGCACCGTCGCTCATGGCTACATAATCGGATTCTGTTACATACATGTTACCAACTGTTTTTAGCGGATGGGCGTGTGCCTATCCTGGGTTCAAAATTCTCTTCTCGTACCTGCTTTTGCAATTTCCATAGCGCTCCTTCGTCTGCATCGGGCCCATCATCGTGTCCACGCATTCCTTTTTCAAAGGCCAGGGTTTGTTCAATGCCTACTACCATATCGGGGTCATCCTTTTGTTCTTCGTTGTAGTAGATAAAGCCCCGCTCCCACAGGGGCGAGATGGCCTCTACCCGTGCGAACTTTTCGGGCTTTTTCCTTGTGTCTGGTATAAGGGGGAGCTGATAGCCTCGTAGGTTTCCCTCTTGAGTAAATTCGTCTAGGATGGTATCTTGCATAAAGTTGGCCTCCATATAAATATTACACACTACATTTTCGGGTAGTGACTCGTAATAGTCGTACACCCACCGCACCATCTCGCTAAACGAGCACTGGCGCACGAAGGCTCGCAGGTGGTGACGTTCTCCTGGGCTTGTACCTTTAATTCCCTTTTTGGGTCGTGCCCATACCTTACAGGCCTTGTAGTCGGCTTTGCCTGTGCCTTTCCACGAGGGGTCAATGTAGAGCACAATGCTTTCGTACTGGTGTAGGGGTAGCATCTTTTTGTACTTTATCCAAGCAGCTTTAAATACTGCCCCCTCCATGATGGGGTTGTGCATCATCTCTTTTTGCCATGCACGGTACCCCATAAATTCGGCTGCTTCGGCTGCCTCCTCCCTGGTCCACTTCTCTTTCCAAATTGGTTCTCCATCTTTATCAATGGCTACTATCTTACTAAGGTGTACACCTGCTGTTCTAGAGATGCGTTGCAGTACGCTGTTTTTACTGATTAAGTTGCCCACCATGATAAAGCGGCCACGTCCTGCATCGAGCGCACCAAATAATGCCTCTTTTACCCAATCGGTTAGTTGGTTTACACGTGCTTCGTTTCGGCAGAGTTCGTCGTCGTCTAAGTCGTCTATCACGATGTAGTCGGGGCGGTTCTCTTTGTAGCGGAGTCCACGGGGGGATTGACCACGACCACGAGCAAAGAAGGCTACTTCGCTTTGGGTAACAAACTCCCCATCTTGCCAGTTGCCCACGTTCTTTTGTTCGCCAAAATCGGCTATGATGCGTTGGTTATACTCCAGTTCCGACTGTATATCGCCCAATAAACACTTGGCACTATCTTCCGATTTACCAACCACTACCATTACGTTGATAAGTCGCTGGGGTTGGAACATCAGCCATAGGGGTATAAATACATCGAAGTGCGTAGACTTAGCATGACCGCGCGGCCACATAAAAACCCCTTTTAAGTTGGGGGTGTCTCTCACCTTCTTTGCGGCCGCATTATGAAAAAAAGCGTTGTTTACTGTTTTAAGTATGTCGCCTGTCACCTTATCGCGCAGAGTGAGCCAGTGCGGAAAGTAGTAGCTGCAAAACTCGCTGTAGTTGTTTTGTAGCCGTTTGATTCGTTTCTCTTTTTGTACACCTGTTTCGGGTGCAAGTGCTTTGGTAGAGGTCATGGACTGCACACGCTTGTTGTGCTCTTTCCATTGCTCTAGTGCTCTTTTCTTATCGGCTGCTGTCATAAGGCACCCCCTCCCATCTTCTCCATGATAAATTTATCCTGGTACTTGTTGAGTAGTTTCAAGAAATCGGGCGTAATGTCTGTATCGGTTTGGCTACGATGCTCTAGCCACTTGCTAAATGCGATAAACACCTCTATCACATCTACGATATTGGCTTTTTTATCCAATTTCTCTACAACCGAGCTCATTTTAGAGAGTTTATCTGCCAGCCCTGCCATAAGTGTAGGGTCGTCCGAATCGTTCACCTGTTCTATTAGTCTATCAATAGCAGATAGCAGCTTGTTGGTTAGTTCGTTTCGGGTAATGGTTTTGGCGGCTCGCTGTTTGCTCCACTCGAAGTCTTTGATCCACTTCCCTACGGTAATTCGGCTTACCCCAATTCGTTCGGCAATGGTTAGTTGCGTCTCTCCCGACAGGTAGAGCACACGGGCAGTTTCTCGTTGGTTTTCTGTTTTCTTATTTGCCATGTACGTACGTTCTTTTGATACAAAATTGAGCATAAATAGGGGGTAGAAAAAGAAATAAAGTATCGGTTGCAAAGAGTTGTGCTACAGCTGCAAAGATGGTGTAAAGCGTTGCACATTTTTTTGCATGGGCTACATAGAGGGGCTACTTTTGCTTTACAAATCGCAAACAAAAGTTTACTGAATATGAGGGTAGTAATAAGTTCGGAGAGCCTAAACAGCTACGGAACATGGATTAAATCAGATGGGATAGATCTAACGCAATACAAGCGTAACCCTATTCTGTTATGGATGCACCAAAGAGGGGTAGCCATAGGGACGGTAACAAATCTGCAATTGGAGAACAACGTGCTAACAGGCGAGCTACTTTTTGACGAAGTCAGAGAGGAGAGCCGCATAGCCAAGGCGCAGATGGAAGCTGGAACACTCAAGATGGTATCGCCAGGCTTCTCTATTATGGAGATGAGCGATAACCGCACGCTAGTTAAGCCTGGGCAGAAGTGCAAAACCGTTACCAAGTGCGTACTGAACGAAGTAAGTGTGGTAGATATAGGTGGCAACAACGACAACATGGTGCTGCACTACGAGGGTAAAACATTGGAATTAACAGCAGGTGGAAGTAGCGCACTTCCTGAACTGACTAACTATAATGCGCAAAAAGAAGATATGGTAAAAATTCTATTGGCCTTGGGCCTTTCGGCAGAAGCTACAGAGGCGGAAGCCATCCGAGAAATTACGCTATTGCGTGGGCATAAAACCCAAAGTGAGACACTGAAGACTGAGTTGGAAACCTTGAAGCTGGTGGGCATTACTGCACAAGTGGATGGTGCGATTAAGCTTGGGAAAATTACCGCCGACAAGAAAGGTCAGTTCCTAGAGCTTGGCAAAAAGCTAGGTGGTGAAGAACTACAATCACTGTTTGATTCTATGCAAGAGGCTGTACGCCCCATGGATTTAATCAAAACAGGTGCAGGTGGTGGAACGGGAGCTTACAAGAAATTAAGCGATGTGCCAGCAGACCAATTTGATTTGATTCGCAAAAACAGCCCCGAGGTGTACGCCACGCTTTACAAGGCTGAGTTTGGTTGTGACTGCCCCGACTTGAAGTCACGAAACACCATGGAGGTGTAATTCACTAAGTATACATTATTATAATAGACAAGAAAATGAAGAATCAGACTTTTAAGGCCGTAACTGGCTTACTTTTTAACTTGATGATGAGCCTTGCTATCTGCTTTGCTGTGGGTGTGAGTTCGGCTTATGCTATTCCCATGACGGCAGCCACAGTGGTAATGGGAAGTTTTATGCCTACGGGTAGCCTTTGCGTTGGGGTGTATAGCGAGCTATGGACGGGTGCACTTATTAAGAATCTCCGTGTGGGGATGGTGGCGAGTCACTTGGATGGAATACCAGACCACTCCAGTAAGGTAGCAGCGAATAACACGATTCACATGGTAGATGTGGGAGGCGACCCCGAAGTGTTAGTTAATAATACCACTTATCCACTAGCCGCACAAATCCTTACCGATACAGATGCTTCCTTCTCGCTAGATAAGTACCAAACAAAGCCTACACCCGTAACGGATGATGAGCTGCAAGGTATTAGCTACGATAAGTTTGGTAGCATCGTAGAGCGTCACGGTGAAAACATCTTGATGACAAAATTCAAGAAAGCAACACATGCTATTGCGCCTGCACAGAATACTGCAAAAACGCCTGTAATCGCTACTACTGGTGCAACCGATACGGATGATAGCCGCAAGCGTATGATTCCGGATGATATTATTCGCTTGAAACGAAACCTAGACAAACTAGGCGTACCTGTGGAAGGCAGACGATTGGTGCTTTGTTCGGATCACGTGAATGATCTTTTGGCAACCGATCAAAAATTCAAGGAGCAATACAACATCAACACTACAGAGGGTAAGATTGCTCGCCTGTATGGGTTCGACATGTACGAATTTGGTGCAAACCCCATCTATACATCGGCAGGTGTAAAGAAAGCCTACACGGCTACGGCAGATGCAGGCGAGTTCCAAGCGTCGGTGTACTTTACACCAAAACGCATGTTCAAGGCTACGGGGGTAACTAAAATGTACTACGTGAATGCTACAAATGACCCTTACAACCAACAAAGCGTGGTGAACTTCCGACACTACTATGTGGTGTTACCACTTCGTACGGAGTGTATGGGGGCTATCTATTCGGCTAAGGTGACAACTGGGTCTTAATGAGTAAACAACTCAAGCAATTAGTTATACACTGCACAGCCACGCCAGAGGGCCGTCACGTATCGCACGAGGACTTATACAGATGGCACACCGACCCGGTAAGTAAGGGGGGGCGTGGCTGGAAGCAGGTAGGCTATACAGATATGATACACCTGAATGGTGTAGTAGAGAGATTGGTACAGAATAACGAGGATGAGGTGGTAGATAGCTGGGAAGTGACGAATGGAGCAGCAGGACACAACAGTACAAGCAGGCACGTGGTTTACGTGGGTGGTGTGGCTAAGGACGGTAAAACGGCTAAGGACACACGCACGGAGGCGCAGAAAAAAGCACTTGAAACGTATGTGAAGGATTTTCACAAGAGATTTCCGAATGTGCAGATTGTGGGGCACAATCAGTTGTCTGCTAAGGCTTGTCCATCATTTGATGTGCCTAACTGGTTAAAATCAATAGGTATTAGGTAAAAAGAAAGGAAGGATGACATTAGACACACTAAGAGCACTCGCAGACTGGCTTGTACCGCTACTATGCGGTGCTCTGGGGTGGCTAACCAGCTCCGCGCTTAGGGCGGTGAGGAAGAAAAAGGAGATTGAAGAAACTTATAAAAAACTATATGAGAGCATACAAGGGACTTTACTCGAATTACAAGAAGATAACAAGAAGCTGTACAGAGCGGTTGGAAGGCTACAGCGTGCGCTGCACCAGGTTAACAACTGCGCTCATTATGATCTGTGCCCTGTTAGGGGCGAGCTGCAAAAGCAGTCAGCAGACAGTAAGGGAGTTGCAGCAAACCGACAGCGTAATGCACGTAAAACGAGTAGAGCAACGGACCGAGGCGATCCCGATGAGCGAAGTGAAGATGGAGGTGACGAAGAGCCAACTTGATTCACTGCCCGTAGGTGTTGCGATTACTCAGAAGAGCGGGCAGGCTACTGCTACGCTGCGTAAAGACAAAGCAGGGACTATAATAGTGATAAGCACATGCGACAGCCTGCAGCAAATAATTTACTTGCAGGAAGAAGAACTCGTAAGAATTAGGGATAGGTTGCAGAAAAGCGAGGAGGTTACTCCCTGCACACCTACATTATTAGAAAGGTTTTGGATAGGGTGCGGAAAATTGCTGCTAACACTCCTCTCTTTATACCTTATATATATAGCAATAAGAATCATTTTAAAAACCGTTTAATTACCGTTTAGAACGGTTCTTTTTCAGTTGAATTTAAACACTTTCTAAACGGCAATTAAACAAAACTTTAACAAATAGAGAATTATGGGATATGTGAATGGTAGTGACATATTAATGTCAATAAATGGGAAGGCGGCAGCACACTGCACCTCGCACACTACAACGTATAATACAGAAACAAAAGAACGGGCGGTTAAACCCGCATCTGCCGACCCAATTTCGGCAGGCAGATTCAAGGAAAAGGCTGTAACAGGCATGTCTGTACAAGTGAAGGTAGATGGCCTACGCACTTACGGTGAAGAGGATTCTGGCTACAAGGCGCTACTCGCTGCATGGAGCAAGGGTGAAACGGTATCACTGAAAGGGTTTAACAGGGGCAGTGACGCTACTCCTTACATGAGCGGTAACTTTATCATTGCCTCGCTTGAAGATGGCACACCTGCGGGTGACGATGCTACCTACAATGTTACATTCGACAACAGCGGCGTGGTAACAATTGACGAGACAAATGTAGATGTAGAGCCTAGTAACGATTAGCGCATGAAAAAAATTAAACTATACGGGCATGAGTACCCTATACGAAATAATCTTGGTGCTATGCGCAGATTCAAGCGCATGACAGGCATGGAGGTGAGCGAAATGGGCAACAGCATTGATGCACTCTGTACTTATATGTATTGCTGCATAGCTAGCGCCTGCAATGCGGACGATGTGCGATTCGTGATGGATGAAGATAAGTTTGCAGATGGGCTCTCAATTGAGCAGATTAATGAGTTCTCGGCTACGCTGATAGCTGAGAGTGAAGAGGCTTCAAAAAAAAAGGGAGCGGAACAGGTGTAAAGATCACAGAGTTGGTAGGGTTCGCCCTGGGCGGGATAGGCATTAGCTTAACCGACTTTGACCGACTCACGATAGAGGAGTTTGAAGAGGTAGCGGCGCACTGGGAACGCTTCCATGTGCGCGACAGCTGGGAGCAAGCGCGGTTCACGGCCTGCGCCTCTCTTCAACCCTACTCCAAAAAGGCGCTAAAGGTAACAGATGTGTGTAAATTTAGCTGGGAACAAATCGCAAAATCTGCGCACTTGCAAGCCGCCGAAGCGAGCACAAAAGAGCGATTCGATGAAATCGTAAAACGATTAGATAAATAAACAAGTACAAAATGGCTAATAACTACATAGATTTTGCAATTCGCATACAGGATCAGGGTTCTGAGTCTATTAAGAAAATAAGCGTAAATGCGGACGATCTTAATAAGGGGCTACGTGCTGTAACGGGCGAGACGGAAAAACTGAATGCGAAGCTCATTAATATGTCGCAGCTCTCGCAGGCCATGGATGGCATACAGAGCGTAGTTAGTCAAATACAAGGTACTTTTAAGGGCTGGACCGCTGCTACGCAGGTTCAAATAGTAGCCGAAACACAATTAGAGACCGTAATGGGGCAGCGCATGAAGGCTACTAAGGACGATATACAGAGTATTAAGGACTTGTGTAGCGCACAGCAGCAACTTGGTGTGATAGGCGATGAAGTGCAGCTAAGCGGAGCGCAGCAGGTAGCTACCTTTATAGACGAAAAGGAGAGCCTTGACACCCTTATACCTGCTATGAACAACCTGCTTGCTCAACAGAAGGGGCTAAATGCTACGAATCAGGATGCAGTAAGCATCGGGAATCTTATGGGTAAGGTTATGCAGGGACAAACATCTGCCCTTACCCGGGTGGGCATCACCTTTAGCGAGGCAGAAGAGAAGGTATTAAAATACGGTACAGAGAGTGAGCGTGCTGCCATGCTGGCGCAGGTTGTTACAAACAACGTGGGCGAGATGAATGCCGCTCTGGCTGCTACCGATGCCGGGCAGCAAAAACAGTTAGAAAACACCCTAGGCGATGTAAAAGAACGATTAGGCGAATTGGTGCAGGGCGCTGCACCCTTTATTGAAATAGGGAGTCAGGCGGTAATAGCCTCTAGCGGTGCTATGAAGATGGCTGCTTCAATGAGCGCAGCCGTGGCAGGTATTAAGAGCTTGGAACTAGGGACCAAGGCAGCCGCAATAGCAACGAAAGCTTTTCAAGCAGTACAAGCAGCACTGAATGTAGTAATGAGCGCTAACCCTATATCACTCGTGATACTAGCACTTGCGGCGCTTGCAGCAGGTGTAGTGTATTGCTACAAGCACTTTGATGGCTTTCGCGAGGTGTGCGACACCTGCTTTGCAGCGGTAAAAAAGATAGCTGCGGCGGTGTGGGAATTTCTCGTAAAAGCATTCGAGAAAGCGAGTGCAGTAATTAAAAAGGCCTGGGATTATGTACGTGCCTTTTTTGGCTGGAAAAGCGACGGTGTAGAAGAAAATACGGCTGCAATAGAAGAGCAGGCCAAAGCAGTAGATAACACGCTGGGGCTGCTAGAGAAGTACGCCAATGCGGTGAATGGCGCTGGCGGAACAAAACCAATAAAGGTGGCCACAGAGATGGCACCACCAGAAGGCTCGATTAAAGAGCTAGAAAAACAAATACAAGCAAAACAACTGGAGTTTAGCCTAGCGATTAATACGGCAGACCGTGTACGCATAGACGCTGAACTCATTGAACTAGAAAACAAGAAGCGCACAATAGAGCTTGATGTAGTCTATAACATACCCGTTATGGACGAACGCCAGTCGAGCGATTTTTTATCGCTAACAAGAGGTAAGGATAACAAGGAGGGAATGAATGTTGATAAAATCACCCCTCCTACAGCAGGCATTAATGAGTACACTAATTCGCTAAAAGATGCACAGTTGCAACAAGATGCGATGCAAGATAGTATGTATTCGCTAGGCGATGTGTTCGGAAGTTTAGGCGATGCAATCGGCGGAGCAGCAGGTCAATGGCTAGCATACGGTGCGAGCGTAGTACAAGCAATCGCTCAAGCTATCCCTGCAATTGTAGGTATGCTTGCTGCAAAAGATGCTGAAACGCAAAAAACAAATGAGAGTACAACTGCAAAGGTGGCGAATGCCTCTGCAGGGGTTATGGAGGCGCATGCATCAATACCCTTCGTAGGTATCGCGTTAGGTTTAGCCGGTATTGCAGCGATCGTTGCGGCGATGAGCTCTATACCAAAATTCGCGTCAGGTGGTATTATATCGGGCCCTACAATAGGGCTTATGGGTGAGTACGCAGGGGCAGCTAATAACCCCGAGGTGGTTGCTCCTCTTAATAAGCTAAAGAGTATGCTAGAACCACAAGGCGGTGGTGTAGGCGGTAAAGTAACATTCGAGCTACACGGGCGCACCCTACGCGGATTATTAGATAATACAAATAACGCTTCACGCAGAAGCTAACACATTATATATATAAGGTATGAATGTATACAAGAGATACGAAGGCGAATTTTGCAGCATCGCAGGCGTGTTGTGGCGTGTAGAGATACTGCAACAAGCAGATGCATCATTTGCACAGGTGGGTGAGCTCCGCTTCCCTGCCGAGGACGCTCTTGTAATAGAATGGGAGGCTACAAGCAAGGAATTAAGCCTATGCGGTAGCATTGCTACGCTAGCAATAGAGTCGCCAGGCGATCGCACCTATCAAGACCTATACAGCATAGAGGCAGGGCAGATACATCTGCATGTGTACAGACAGGGGGTAATTTATTGGAGCGGAACGCTAGACCCAGAATTTTACGAAGAGCCCTACTCGCGTGGGGCAATCTATGATGTTACGCTAACTTTTAGCGATTTCGGCTTGCTGCACAGGCGAAAGTATACACTTACGGGGGCGCAATCGCTACGATCACTTTTAAACGAGTGCTTGAAACAAAGCGGGATACGCTATACGGCTGTTAACGACAGTAACATTACTACACTGTTACCTTCTGCACCTAGCGTACACCTGCTAGATGCACTAGCGGTTAAGTCAGAAAATTGGTACGATGAAGAGGGCGAAGTAAACTCTTACTACGATGTGCTAGAAGCAATACTCACACCTCTTAATATACGCATACAGCAGCGTGCAGGCATAATTTACTTGTATGACCTAAACGGGTTATACAATATGCATATTGCAAAAGAAATATACTGGGAGCGGGACAATCAGAAGATGGGCACCGATAAGGTGGCTAATAATGTAAAAGTTACCTTCTCGCCTTATGCGCAGTCGCAGCTATCTGCTGAAAAGATGGAGTATAAAGGAGAATGGGGTGAAGAGATAAAGAATGAAACAAGCGATGTGCCTGCTGAGGGCCCTGAGTGCTACACTTACAGAGAACACACAGCGGGAGGCTATAAAGACTCATTCACAATTTTTTTAGATGATGAAATAACAGGTGTGCAGCAATACGGTGTAGGTTGCAAAGCTTTTAAGGTAGTTCCCCTTTTTGACGGAGAAGAGGAAAACGGAATAGCAGTAGGATTTAGCGCAGGCATTAGCTATCAGGAGAGCGGCGTGAAATGGAAATTGAACAGACCGCACGACGGTATGCTAGCAACACCTGTCGGAATGATCCTGAAAACGAATCGCATCCCAATTCAGTATTTAGCAGCAGAGGATAGAGGTAAATTTATGCTACGATTAAGCGTAGATATGCTTATAGACTGCCGCTACAACCCCTTTACGGATGCTGGCGAAACGGAGTACTTTAACTGGGGGGGGAACTACCGGTTGTGGCAGGCACTAACTGGCATGGTCTATCTACTTGCAGATATTAGGCTAGTAGATGAAAATGGGAATACACTAGCAAAGTATGACAACAGCGAGTATGTGAAGTCGGCTAATCTTACCGATTTTGCACCCGCATACGGAAAGTGGGTAGAACCTAGCGCACATGCAGAAACCTACTTATCTTGGTACAGTATGAAGGATCGGGCAGAGAGTTCGGGCTTAACAGGGTGGAGCGGTAACAATCATTCGCTTGCATTGCGAACTTACAATTTCCCCTCTTTTCTCGAAAAAATAGATAGCGGTCAATACATGACCTACCCCGATCGGGCTGGCTATATAGAGATTACACTCTATAACAGTATACGAAGTTATGACTTTACAGCAAAGTTGGCCGGTGAAACGGCTTGGGATGATTTAAATAACAAGTTTCACGAAAATGAGCTGCTTGACAAAATAAATTGGTTCCTCGTAAAATTGCCGGTGCTTAGTGTAGTGCGTAACAGCACCACTTTTGCTGATGCGAAGAGCGAAGATATAGAGTACAGCGGGCTGCTCAATGAGCACGCGAAAGAAGATATAGAGATTGAAACAATCTGTGGAACGTCATCTACACTGCTACCTGCTGCACGAGGGTGCTACATAACAACCGCTACGGGGGAGCAAGTAAAACAGCTAACCCGTGCAGGCAGAACGGATGTAGCAGAAGAGTTGCTAATAGGATCGCTCTACTCGCAATTTGCAGAACGAAAAACAAAGTTAACAGGTACAGCACGGCTAGAAGCAGGGGGTATCGCTCCCTACACTGAATTGCACCAGGACGGCAAGAAATTTATGCTGCTAGGCGAAACGCAATACACACAGCTTGATGAGAGCGAGATAGTAGCAGTAGAGCTACGCCTAGATGAATACGAATCAATTAAATAAATAGAGTTATGAGAGAATTTTTTGAATTAGTAAACGAATATCCCTGGACAACTTTTTTGATTGTTGTAGCAGCGGTAAACATTGTAGGGGCCTTTGCGAGAAACTTTCGCAAGTAGTATTTAAGTACCGTTTAGGAGGTGTTTAGCTAAATATCTATTCTAAACACCTTGTAGGCGGAATCTAAACAGCTTTAAAAGGATTCCTAAACAGCTTCTAAACAGTAAAAAAACGTGTCTAAACAGTAAGAGCATGAACAAAGAATACAAATCTAGCATACAAAGCAAAGCGGCAAAACCTCGTTCGAGGCGATTGCGCGAAGCTGGCGTAGGAGGTTCTGCCTCTTCGTCCATCACCGTGACCGGTGCGGGCACAGGCGGAGGCACTGAGCTAGATCATACGCACAATAATTTAGATACGCTAGATAAACTATCACGCGATAGCGATAACTACTTGCGCATGCAGCAGGTGAGCGAAGACGCAGCAGGCGGTACAGTTGTGTCGCAAGAACGTGCAAAGGTAGGTTTTTCCGACATGGCAGATGACTTACTGAAAGACGGCAAGGCGGTAGAGTGGTTGAAAGAGCTTTTTGTACGTAAAGATATACCCGAAACGCTCGTACACCTGCTCAAGCTTGCAAAAGGTGCAGAGTTTGGGGAGAACTCTTACATCAACGAGCTGGGTGAAGCTTTGCTGCAAGCTCTCAAAATAGGCGACAACGGCACTGGTATCATACAAGACCAAAACGGCTTGACTCATGCTACTGTAGATTACTTGTATGTGCGCA
>JBOFFJ010000015.1:0-1746 GCA_051648565.1 Phocaeicola sp.
CAGGTACATCGTCGTAACTAAACATACGACCACTAGGAGCCAACGTTGACCATTGAACAACATTACCCTGTTCACGGCACCAGATTAAGTGCATCCAATCAGAGGTGGACACAGCAGTGGTGGCAATCATACTCTTGCCAACACCATCCCATGTATTGCCTGCCTTCTTAGGGGTATCAGAAAAGCCCCACAACATACCGACCTTATCAGCCACAATGAAGGCGGCATTGATGTTATCAGCACCAGCAGCACACAAGACAGCGGTTAATTTCTCATTCATACAACATCCTTTTTAAAGCGACACAGTAGATTGCATTTCATAGTGTATATGATAAAGGCCGCTATTTCTAACGACCTTGACTTATACACAAATTAGTAGCTAGAGCAGGAAGTGCTGTTGCCATATTTGGTGCAAGTTTGGCTCACCCACTTGCCATTTACAGTGCCGGAACAGGTAGTAGAGTTACCGTAAGTATTACAAGTAACATTACTGTAAGCAGCGGCAGAGGTAGAGAACATTGCGACGAAAGCAAGGGCGATGATTTTCTTCATGGGAATTCCTTATTGACAGGTATTAGAGAGGGTTGATTTGATTTGCATTTCAGTTTGATTGGCAAAAGGTTGACAATCTTGAGTGCTGTTGTGTTTTACAGTAGGGTCATTGGAAGCCAAGGACAGGATTAGAAGAATACATTTCATTATTTAACCTATTTCCTAAGTGGATACTACAAAAGCCACGCTGATTTGTGAGGCTTTTATTTTATTCA
Source organism: Phocaeicola sp. (assembly GCA_051648565.1). Taxonomy (GTDB): domain Bacteria; phylum Bacteroidota; class Bacteroidia; order Bacteroidales; family Bacteroidaceae; genus Phocaeicola. Next base: position 768 of record JBOFFJ010000015.1, read on the forward strand.
CTTGATAGAAAGCACTTTAGATGCCCCTAATCCAAACACAATATCGTCACCGTTATAGATGGTTAGATATTTAGTCAAAACAACCCTCGTACCCATAATTTCGTAAGTACCATAGATTGTTTCTACATTAAACTTTTGCATTTTTCAGTGCCTTGCCAAGGGTATAAAGGGAGCGATAGTTAACAATCTTTGAAGAATTCAGCAGTCGGTAGTGAGTAGCTGATACCTTAACGAATACCTTGCGAGTGGTAATACCTTGGTAGCAGAAAGCAGCCACAATAGGGGCATTCATTTTGTAGATATTATTTTCAGCGATTAGCACGATGTTTCTCCATTGCTTTGCGGTGGGAATAGATGCTCCATCTCTCAATTATGAAGGCAAAAGGCGCTGCTAATACACACAACACCACAAACAATCCCAAGATTGAGAAGATAGCAGACAACATATTAACCCCCAAAACTACCACAAACACGAACAATCCACCCGCTTTTAGGCTTAGCCTTTGGCGTTTGGTTCTTAATTAGGCGCTTCATATGATGGTCAAAGAAGCCAGATAGTGCTTCATAGCTCTTGTTATTGGACTGAAAACCATGCTGTTTGCAGTACAATGCAAAGGCTATTGGGTTACGAGTCGCACAATCCAGAGCTTCTTTGTATCCAGTCATTACAGGAATATACCGTTAGCGTTGTCGAACACCAGACCAGCAGACTTGCGAGGCTTGGCGGTATCACGGATAGCAAAGGTGTTCGCTGTAGCTGGAACAGTAGGAACAGAGCTGGGCGTCGTCACAGTAGATTTCCCTATCAGGGCATAGTGAAGAGGCTTAGCGCAAGCAGGGCGGCTCTTGCGAATTGCATTCAATTGCTTCTCAACAGCAGCACGAAACTTTGCAATCAAGGCAGTTGCATGAGGATTGGCACACACACCAGAGGCTTGGCAATATACATTGAACGCTTGGCGATGCTTCATTACGAAAT
>JBOFFJ010000016.1:0-38807 GCA_051648565.1 Phocaeicola sp.
CTACATTTATTACTATGTAAAGTAATTTAGGAAGCATCTATCAAGCATGTAAACTAAATAAGGAAAGAGTTCAATCAAGTGTGAAGCAAACCAGTAAATATAAACTTTTGGTGTAAAGTAAAGTCAGGTATAGTCAAACGACCTAGTAATCGGTTCACCGCATCCCTACCCCCTTACCGCGCCACCTAGGTGGCACACCCGGACCACCTAGGTGGCGCGGGTGTGCCACCCGGGTGACCCGGTAAAAACCTCAGCATAGAAAAATCAATTACTTCGATGAAATGGGGCTTTTTAGCAGGTAACCCAACTCAAAAAGAGAGGTCCAACATCTTATCTACAGCAGTTTAACCAGATATGTACAGATTGTTTGCTTTCAGCCGTAGAGACTGAACAGCAATAATTTACACCAACTGAAACCAAAATTCAGCAAACTAAAGTTGGGGGATAATAATAAAACGCAAGAGTGAGATTCTAAAATAAAACAACCCACTCGAAAAAGTTGGAATCAACTCCATTTAAACTGTTTCATACCGATAACAAAGCAAACCAATCCAAAAACCGACAAGGTGCAAGTGGGGTAAAGTATCTCCATCCAGCCAGCCCCTTCGTTAAAGATGCTTCGAATACCATCGGTTAGGGCTGTTAATGGGAGCAATTTTATAGCTCCAATACTCCATGCTGGGAAATTATGGTAACTGAAAAAGATACCCGAGAGTAGCATCATAGGCATTTGTACAGCATTAATGAGCCCAGACCCTACTTCGGTTTTGGTAGTACGGGATGCAAGCCAAATAGCGATTCCGGTAAAAGCCAGATTGCCTGCTAAAAATAGAACCAGTAAGGCACCAATGCTTCCTTGTATCTGGATATCGAAAAGGAGCCATGCAAAAAAGAGTAGGACCAGAGACTCCACTACATTCATGAGAATGCGAACAAACATCAACGCAAAGAGGAAATTCGACTTTTTCATAGGGGTGGCCACCATTCGCTTGAGTAGCCTCTGCGATCTACGCTCAATGATGGTGTAACTAACTCCCCACATAATGGAACTCATTAAGCCAAAAGCAATCAATCCTGGGATGAGGAAGTCAATGTAACGAACCCCCTTCAGCGTTAAAGGTTCTATAGAGTTATCGGCTGCTTCAATAGTGCCGCTAGGTGACTTTGTCAAGGCGGTAAGCTTGAGATAGGCTAATTGAGACTGCGTGTTGAGCGGATCAAAGTGGTAGATGGCTTGTTGTGCCGAATCTGTCACAACAAGGTCTGCCTCTCCCCGCTTCAAGGAGATTATAGCCGAATCCCAGTCACTTCTAGAGAATTGGAACAGTGTATTACCCAACGTTTTATTGCTTACTTTCCAAAGCTGGCTCTCCCCCTCTTTCTCTTTGGCAGGGGTAGCATAGATAGTGAGTAGGGAGTCTAATTGGGAGTAATGTTGATCAATTAGAACAACGGTAAATTTAGATTCTGATGGCTTTGTAAAAGCCAAACCCAATCCAACAGAAATAAGGACAGGAAAGACCATACCCCAGAAAAGAACCTCTGGTTCACGAATGGTCAATAGCAACTGAACTCTGAATAGTTGATAAAGCTGGCTGTTTTGAATTGATTTCATGGTGTAAGAATTTGGAAGATTCCACGTTTTAAATGACAACACTCCTAGGTTCACGCAGCGCTTTACCAGTAAGGTTAATGAATAGCTCGTCTAGGTTGCGGGAGTTTTCATCCAAGAGATTATGCAACGCTCCCTCTTTCAATATTTTTCCTTCATCCATAATGATGATGCGATCACAAAGCAGCTCCGCCTCTTCCATGTAGTGAGTGGTTAATATAAGTGTAGTCTCGCCTACCGCTTTTAACTGCTTAAGAATAGTCCAAAGGTCTAATCGAGAGTGTGGGTCGAGTCCGGTGGTAGGCTCATCCAAAAACAGTATTTGAGGATTGTTTAATAGCGCTACACCTAGAGCAAGTCGTTGACGCTGTCCACCTGAGAGTGCTCCTACCATCGATTTTTGCTTACTTTGGAGTCCGGTAAGTTCAATGATTTCACTCACTCGCTCCTTGCCTAACTTAAAGAAACTGGCAAAGAGACGTAAGGTTTCAGTAATAGTAAGTTTCTCGGCAAAACGTGTCTCTTGCAGGGATAAACCAACCACTTTTCGAAGCTCTTTCTCATTCGTAAGCCAACTTTTACCTTGGAGCAAAATAGTTCCTCTATCTGCTCTTTTCAAACCTTCCATCATTTCGACCAATGTGCTCTTTCCGGCCCCATTAGGACCTAACAAAGCAACAAATTGACCAGGGGGTATAGCAAATGAGATACCCTGTACGGCATCTATATCCTTAAAGGATTTATAAACCTCTTTTACTTCTATCTGATACATTGATTCTATCATTCACCTGGTTTTAATGAGGGGAAGGTGAAAAGTAGTAACGAAATTCCTAAATACAAAGTTTAGCCTTTTCAGCTGATAGGTAAAAAAATATTCAACTTATATTGCTATTTTATGTCTTTTTTTTGCAATTTAAAATAATATAAGTACATTTATCGCTACATAATAGTGACTTCCTGCAAGAGGCAGAATTACACAAGAGACGACAAGCATTTTAATGAGAAAAGCGCATTCCATTACCCTATAAACGAACCCATGAGAACGAAAATCATATACGCTATACTAACACTATGCATCACCACAGGATGGAGCCAAACAACCGACACAACCCCACTACGTAAGCTGCTTTTCTATGGGGGAAGCAACAATCCTCCTTTCGAATTTATCAATGATAAGGGAGAAGCGGATGGCTTTCATGTAGAGCTTTTCCATGAATTGATGTCCATTGTAGAGATGCCATACGACTTAGAATTAATAGAATGGGAGAAGGCTGTCAATGCATTAAAGAGGGGAGAAATAGATGGTTTAATCGGCCACTTACAATCAAATAAACGAATGGAGTATGCTAGTTTTACCATACCCACCAGCTATAACTATGCAACCATTATACACCGAAAGGGAGATAGGTACAACACTCCATCCGATACATTCGACAAAAATGCAATCGTGCTAGCTGGCTGTAAATCAGAAGAGTACATACAAGAATACAATGTACCAATTAACACCATTCGGGTAGGTGGATTTCACGAAGGCTTTAAGCTACTCGAAAATGGTCAGTACGACCTGATGATTGCCAACGATAAGATAGGTGCATACTACTTAGCAAATAATAAAAATAGTAACCTTACTACTACTACATTTACCATTATTGAACCCCTAGCCTACTGCATTGCCGTATCGAATAACAGCCCTGAGCTTTTACTACCAATAAACAAAGCGCTCCGACAGTTAAAGATGAATGGTAAATTTGACGAGATTCACAACAAATGGCTCCTTTCGGAGACAGAAAAAGATTATCGTAAATTGCTAATTATCTTACTACTAACTGTAATAACAATTGTGCTACTTTGGATTATTTTTGCCATAACCATGAAGCGTAAAGTAAGAAAAGCGGTGCAACAATTAGCAGCAGGACAAAGAAATACCCGCATTGCACTAGAAGTAGGTGGTCTAACAACATGGGAGTACAATTGTAAATTGAAATTTTTCAAAATATTAGAGGACGATGAGTTCGAATCAAATATGAAACAGCGAATGTCCTTAACCTACTTTATCGACCACATACACCCTGACGACAAAGAAGAAGTTATGCAAATTATGCAACAGATTGAAGAGAGAAAAATTGAAGAGGCAATAATTAAATACCAGTTTAGAGAAAACAATGAATGGAGATGGTTTTTGAGTTCATACATTCCAGTCACAGAGCATGGAAAAGTTACTTCACTCATGGGCGTACGAAGGGATATAACTTGGGAGGTGGAGAACCAAGAGGTGATGCAAGAGAGGATTAAAGAGGTAGTAGAGCATGGAGATGATTTGCTGAAAATTTTAGACAACATACCCATTCCTATCGCGCTAAAGAAGATAGAAGATGATCAATACATCTATGTAAACAAAACTGCTTCAACCATTTTAAGCTCTACAATTAATGCATCAACCCCATTCAAGGTACTAAGCAGCTCAATCAACGAAGAGCTCAAAAGAGATGGAAAATACGAAGCAACCGAACTGATAAGATTAGCCGATGGCAAGGAACTAGTGACCCTAGTTAAAAGCGTAGTGATAGAGTATAAAAATAAACCACATGCGCTCATTTCAAGAATTGACTTAACCGAAATTAATCGAGCCAAAAAAGATTCACGCCTCTTATCGGAATTTACACCTATACTAAAGGGCTTTTCGTGGGAATTGGATACCAAGAAGAATGCAATGAAATTGGACCATCGCATGGACCTTGAACGAGACATTACTAAAATAACCCACTTAAATGAGTTACTCAAGTTTGTTCACCCGCAGGATAAAGGGGCCTTCATGGAGAATATAGAGTGGCTAAAAATGGGAGATCTTACCAGTAACCAAATGTTTCAGTACCGAGCCGATATTGCCAAAATTGGGAAATACGAATGGTGGGAGTCATTCACTTCGGTCCAGGTAATGAATGAAAGGGAACAAACATACCGAATTGTGCGTGGAATTACAATCAACATCAACGAAAGAAAGAAGGCCGAATTGGAGTTGCAACACCTACACAAGCAACATGAGCTGGTGCTTAACAACATGTCATCTACGCTAGTACATATCAACAGTGAATACAAAATAGTCTGGTCGAATGCACAAAATGCTATAGATAGACACCTAGCCCATATTTACCAACAAGGAAAAACCTGTTATAGACTATTAGGTCTACATGCTCCTTGTGCACATTGTCCAGCCAAGATAGCGATGGAGAGTGGCTTTGAAGAACGGGTAGAGTGTTCGCATGAGCTATCTAGTGACATATACGAAGCAACCGCTAGTCCTCTTAGAGGGGATTTGGGCATTGAGGGTGCAATCATTAAAATAGAGAATATTACGGAGCACAAGAGGTTAATATCAGAAGTGCAAAGCATGAACAGCCAACTAGTTGAAGCAAAAGAACATGCAGAGAAGGCTGATAAATTAAAATCGGCATTCTTGGCCAATATGAGCCACGAAATCAGAACGCCTTTGAATGCCATTGTGGGCTTCTCACAATTGCTGCAAGAGAGTGATGATATAGATGAGAAATCGGAGTTTGCAAAGATTATACAGACCAATAATGATTTACTACTGCGCTTAATTAGCGACATTCTTGACTTATCGAAATTAGATGCTGGTTCGGTTGTACTTAAACCAGAGGAGTTTGACTTGAGCAGCTGCATAGAGGAGGCCTACACAGTAATTAAAACAAGAAATCAACACCTAAAAGTCGATTTTAGATTACACAGCCCCTTTGAGAGATGCATGGTAAAACTAGACAAGAATCGTTGCCTGCAGATTATTACCAATTACGCAAATAATGCAGTAAAATTTACGCCAAAGGGAATCATAGAGATAGGCTACGACTACCAAGATAACGGGCTCATTCTCTTTGTGAAAGATACAGGCATCGGTATATCGCCCGAGAAGAGAAAACATCTTTTTCAACGCTTCCAGAAGTTAGATGACTTTGCACAAGGTACTGGATTAGGCTTATCTATCTGCAAGGCGATTGCAGATACTATGAATGGAAGAGTCTGGGCTGAGAGTGAAGAGGGAAAAGGGTCAACCTTCTTTGCATGGATACCTTGCTATGCAAAAATAGAGAGAGTAACCACTTGATAGAGGTAAAAGCAACGTATCGACTCTTATTTTAGGCAAATGGCCCCTGTTACCATCTTGTAACAGGGGCCATTATATATCTTAGAGAGATTAATCAATCTCTACAAGCAAGCCATCTTATTTAGCTACACGCTCCAACCATTTCAACATGAACAACATGGTGAACATAGAGATACAGCAAGCCACTACAAATACAGTCCAAGTCATCCAGATAGGAATTGCTTCGTAAAGAATAGCACCAATAAATAGCAATTGGTTACCAAGTGCTGTAGCACCTAACCAACCTCCTTGCATAATACCTTGGTATTTAGGAGGAGCTACTTTTGAAACGAATGAGATACCTAGTGGAGAGATATATAACTCAGCAATGGTCAATACAAAGTAAGAAGCCATAAGCAACATAGGTGTAACCTTGATAGGTGAAGTACCTGCTGCTTTTATATCTGCATGCAAAGGAAGATTGGGCACATACGAACCTACTGCCAATACCACAAATCCAAGCGCTGCAATACCCATACCGATGGCAATCTTTTTAGGAGTTGAAGGCTCAACACCTCTTCTACGTTGGCTAGCAAAAATAGCCATGATAAGTGGAGTCAAACAAACTACAAAAAGTGGATTCAACGATTGGAACAACTCAGCACCGGCAAACTCAAGTCCGCCTAGGTTGATAGCCATACCACTAAGGTCTGTATACTCTTTCGCAAAGAAAGTCATTGTCAAACCATTTTGGTGGAAAGAGAACCAGAAGAAGATAACCACACCAAATACAGCAAAAAGAGCCATAATGCGTTGTTTAACTTCAGCTGCATCCATCTCTTTGATCTCTGCACCTTTAGCAGCTGCAGCTTTCTTACTTGGATCGGGGAAGTTCTTTTGATTCATTAAATAGATAACCAATGAGATAGCCATTGCAATAATAGCTACACCAAAGGCGTAGTGGAATCCTTCGGTAAATACATTCAAGTAGCTATTAGCAAAGGCTGTTAGGTCTGTTGCAGTGCCGTTTGATGCGCTGGCAGATAGTTCACTGAAATTATTGGCTGCTTCGGGAGTTAATGTACCGGCAAGGTGACCGTGACACAACGCAGGAAGATCGGCGTTGTAAGCAAATCCAAATTTAGACAACCAAGCATTACGTACACCTACTGCTGCAAAAGGAGCAAAAATAGCACCTACGTTGATAAACATATAGAATAAAGAGAAACCCGAGTCGCGCATGCTAGCATACTGCTCGTTATCATACATTTGACCAACTAAAGCTTGTAGGTTACCTTTAAACAAACCATTACCAAAAGCGATAACAAAAAGACCCAAACAAGTGATTGTCAGAGAGAGAGTTTTGTTAGCTACGGGAGTCTCACTAGGAAGTGCCAACATCAAGTAACCAGCTGCCATCAAGATGATACCAGTCATAATGGTTCCTTTGTAATTACGAGTTTTATCGGCTACAATCCCTCCCACTAGGGCTAGAATGTAGATAGAGAAGTAGAAGGTAGAGTAAATTAGACCAGCTTCTTTACCGTCTAACCCAAACTTCGCTTGTAAAAAAAGCACCAAGATAGCCATCATGGTGTAGAAACCGAAACGCTCACCAAGATTGGCCAAGGCAGCAGGAATCAGTCCTTTTGGATGTTTGTTAAACATGGATTAAAGTTTTATAGATTAATAAATATTTCTTATTACCGCAAAGATACAATTTTTGAGCCATTTAGAAAACAAGAAGTGCATAAAAGCTGCATAAAGCCAGCGATAAAGTGACTATTTAAGGCTAATTAGGAATCAAATGTTCTTTAATTGCGTATGATAAAAACTATTTGAAGTTTGACTAGCCTATCTAATCGTGAACTTCTTGTCACTCAAATTGAAAACATACTATAAAAGAAAGCAGCCACTAGCCTACCGAGTAACGCTGTTCACTTTGGCACAATTACATGCGCACGTAAACTGAATGATTCTGAAAAGAGCTCTTTGTAGTATACGCTACTACGAAAAAAGAGGTTCAAGAAAAATATCTTGAACCTCTTTTTAAACTATAAAGCTGTAGCTTATTACTCTACACCTAACAAAACTCCTAAACCTTTGTCTACACCCGAGAAGCCCATAAAGGCCATCGCTAGCAAACCAGCAGCTACTAGAGCTACGGCCATACCTTCCATACCTTTGGGTACACGCACCAAGCTAAGTTGCTCGCGCAAACCAGCAAACAATACCATAGCCAAGGCAAAGCCAATAGCCGTAGCAAATGCATATACTACACCTGTAAGAAGGTTGTAATCATTCTGAATAACCAAAATAGTTACCCCCATGATACAACAGTTGGTTGTAATTAACGGTAGGAATACGCCAAGAGCTTGATACAAAGCAGGAGAAACCTTTTTCAAGACAATCTCTACCATCTGTACCAAAGAGGCAATTACCAAAATAAAGGCAATAGTCTGTAGGTATTCAAGTCCAAAAGATTCAAGTACAAACTTTTGAATAAGGTAGGTAACAATGGTAGCAATAGTCATTACAAACGCTACTGCAGCACCCATACCCGAAGCCGTCTCTACCTTTTTAGATACCCCTAAGAATGGGCAAATACCGAGGAATTGCGACAACACTACGTTGTTCACAAAGATGGCTGTAATAAATATTAGTATAAATTCCATATATTATTTCTTTCTTTAATGGGTTATGCTTTCTTCATCAAGCGGTTCACAAGAGCAATTAGGTAACCCAAAGCAATAAAGGCACCTGGAGCCAACACGAAGATTAGCATACCAAACTCTTCGGGGAAGATAGCAACATCAAATAGTTTACCAGTTCCCAAAAATTCACGTACACCACCTAGCAAAGTTAGCGCTAAAGTAAAGCCAAGACCCATGCCTAGTCCATCAAAGAAAGAGGGAGCAGTTGAGTTCTTAGCTGCAAATGCTTCGGCACGACCCAATAACAAACAGTTTACTACAATCAAAGGAATAAATAGACCCAAAGTGGCATAAAGTGCAGGTAGGTAAGCTTGCATCACCATCTGCAACAACGTTACAAAGGTGGCAATCACTACAATAAAAGAGGGAATACGAACCATATCGGGAATAAAACGCTTAATAAGCGAGATAACCACGTTTGAGCAAAGCAATACAAACATAGTAGCTAGCCCCATCCCCATACCATTGATGGCAGAAGAGGTAGTACCCAACGTAGGACACATCCCTAAAAGAAGTACGAAAACTGGATTCTCTTTGACAATCCCGTTCATCATGATTTTAAAATTACTCATCGTTCTGTTGGGGTTAAATTAGTTACTTTTTTGAGTTGCACCACTAGCTGTATCGACATGCTGTCCATTATAGGCTGCATAAGCGTTGTTTACAGCTACCAAGAAAGCACGCGTAGTGATAGTCGAAGCTGTAATAGCATCTATTTGACCTGCATCTTGCTTTACTTTCAAAGGAGCAGCACCTGGATTGAGTCCAGTAATATCGCCTTTAGCACCTTTCTTGAACCAATCGGCTGCTTTCGAACCCAATCCGGGAGTCTCAGCATGTTGCAACAACGAGTAGTCAATAATAGTACCCTCTTTGTCAAAACCGACCAAGATAGTCATCTTGCCACCAAATGCATTTTGAGAAGATTCAACGGCTGCACCAATAAACTCACCACCTTGGGTAGCTTTGTATATCTTGTAAGTGGCACCGTTCAATTCAATTGACTCAGGAGCTTCGGCTGGATTGTTATCAAAACCAGGTACAACAATTTCAATGGCATCACTCAATGCCTTTGCATTGGCTTGTGCAATGGGTTCGGCTGTCAGTTTGTTGACTACACCTAGCAAGGTACCAGCCACCATAGTTACGCAACTTAATACGATAACCATGTTCTTTAATGATGATTCTAACTTTTTCATTTCTTTACTACCTCCCCAAATCTTTTCGGTTTGCAATAGGTGTTAATTAGTGGAGTAAAGGCGTTCATGATAAAGATAGCGAACGACATACCCTCTGGGTAAGCACCAAACTGACGGATCACTACAGTTAAGAAACCGATAGAGATACCATAAATAATCATCCCTTTGTGTGTCATAGGCGATGTTACATAATCGGTTGCCATAAAGATAGCACCCAACATCACGCCTCCTGTAAACAGGTGAGTCATTCCACACGCAAATTGGTTAGGGCTCATAAGGTGCATAGCATAGGCACACACAAATACCGTTCCCAAAACAGAAACCGGGATGTGCCAAGTAATGATTTTCTTCCACAACATGTAAGCTAGACCTAACAAAAGAGCCAAAGCACTTACCTCGCCCAATGAACCGGGGTTGTTACCCAAGAAAAGATCGAGCACGCTAGGAAGTTGTTTCAATGCCTCTACATCACCATACACAGCTGCTTTCATCAAAGCCAATGGAGTGGCACCTGTAGCTGCATCGGCATAACTACTTAACTGACCTGTTACTGGCCATGAAGTCATTTGTACAGGAAAAGAGATTAAAAGGAAAATACGACCCACTAAAGCAGGATTAAAAGGGTTACAACCCAATCCACCAAAGGTCATCTTACCCACACCAATGGCTACCAATGCACCAATCAAGATAATCCAGATAGGTAGATTAGAAGGAACATTGAATGCCAACAAAATACCTGTTAGCACAGCCGAACCATCACAAATGGTAGAGCGTTCTCTCTTTAATAAAAACTTAGTAATAGCCCACTCAAAGAAAACACAGGCAGCTACCGAAGTCAAGGTAACTACTGCTGCACCCAGTCCAAACTGATAAAAAGCAACCAGCAAAGCAGGCACCAATGCAATGAGTACACCATACATATTTTTACTCACGCTATCGCCACTGTGTACGTGGGGCGATAAGGATACTATAAATTTATTTGCCATTTATCTGTCGAATTATTTATTAGCACTACGTGAACGAATGATACCACCTACTGTACCTTTACCCAAACGGATATAGTCTAATAAGTAGCGTTGCGAGGGGCAAGTATATTGACAAGAGCCACACTCGATACACGACATTACATCTTCATTTTCTACTCTCTCCCACTCTTTGTATTCAGAAAGCGTAGCCAACAAGAAGGGTTCTAATCCCATAGGACAAACCGATACACATTTAGCACAACGAATACAAGTTTGCTCTTCGGCACGTTTAGCCTCTTTGTTATTCATAAGCAACACGCCCGAGCTACCTTTACAGATAGGAGTATCAGTACTTACCAAGGCTTTACCCATCATAGGTCCACCACCCACAACTTTACCTGTATCTTCTGGCAAACCACCAGCAGCCTCAATAAGCTGTGTCATGGGGGTACCAATACGTGTTAAGAAGTTAGAAGGTTTAGCTACCGATTTACCAGTTACCGTTACTACGCGTTCAAACAATGGTTTGTTCTTCTGAACCGCTTCATATACAGCATAAGCAGTACCTACGTTTTGCACCACGGCACCTACGTGAATAGGTATAGAAGGAGGAGCAGGTACTTGACGACGAATAACTGCATCAATTAATTGCTTCTCGCCCCCTTGTGGGTATTGTACCTTCAAAGGAACAATTTCGATATCGCCATATTGAGCCGCTTTTTCGCTCATCAATTTAATAGCATCGGGCTTATTATTCTCAATACCGATGTAACCTTTTGTTACGTTAGCACCTTTCATCAAGATAGCTACCCCAACCAGAATCTCATCTGCCTTTTCGAGCATCAACTGATGATCGGCCGTAAGATAAGGTTCACACTCTACTGCATTGATAATCAAACACTCTGCTTTGGTTCCTGGAGGAGGTGATAATTTTACGTGCGTAGGGAAACATGCCCCCCCTAGCCCTACAATACCACACTCTTTGATACGCGCTACAATCTCTGGAGCTGTTAGCGTACACGTTTTTACAAACTCAGCGCTTCTATCGATTGATTCTTCCCACTCATCACCCTCTACATCAATAAAGATGGCAGGTTTACGGTAACCGCTTGCATCTACTACACTATCTACCTTATTTACCTTGCCTGATACAGACGAGAAGATAGAAGCCGAGACAAAACCACCAGCTTCAGCTATCTTGGTTCCTACCTTTACTAAATCGCCTTTCTTAACGATAGCTGTAGCAGGTGCACCAATGTGCTGAGACAAAGGGAATACCGCTTGCTTTGGAAGTTCAAGGGTTTCGATGGCTTTATTGGCCGACAATTTATTCTCTGCCGGATGGACACCACCCATTCTAAATGTCTTCACTGTTATATATTTTTATATTTTTACTCAGTTTACTTCTTTCGAATATCTATTATGCCTTTGGTTCAACCTCTTTAGCCGAAACTTCTTGAACAGGAGCCTCTACTTTAGGAGCTGCTGTTGCAGGAGTCGCATCAGCCTTAGGAGCTTCCGTTACAGCTGGTGTTGCTTTAGGAGCTGCATCCACAGGTTTCTCTACCTTAGGTTTGCGCGGAGGAAAATTCACAGCTACAATGGCATTCTTAGGACACTCGGCTTCACACTTACGACATAGTTTACAAGTCATTGGATCAATGTAAGCTAAGTTATTTGTAATAGTAATCGAGTCAAAAGGACAAACCTTTACACACTTACTACAAGCAATACAACTCACTTTACACGCCTTGTTAGCCAAAGCCCCTTTCTCCTTGTTCACACAAGAGACATACACTCGACGGTTGTTTTTACCTTTAGGGCGAATCTCAATGATAGCACGAGGACATGCTTTTACGCAAGCACCACAAGCCGTACATTTAGCTTCGTCTACCTCAGGAAGACCTGTTTCAGGGTTCATGTAGATGGCATCAAAGCTACATACAGAGACGCAGTCACCACAACCTAAACATCCATTGCTACAAGCAGTTTCACCACCATACGTAGCATGCGCAATCGCACAAGAAGCAGCACCATCGTACTGTGAAGTACGGGGACGATTCTCGCAGCTACCACTGCATCGTACAACAGCAATTTTAGGTTCAGTAGCCACAGCTTCCATTCCAAGTACAGAGGCTACCTGTTCCATTACAGCAGAGCCCCCTACTGGACATGAAAGTCCTTCGAGCGAACCTGCATCAGCTGCTTTTACACAAGCATTTGCAAACCCACCGCAACCAGGGAAACCACATCCACCACAGTTTGCTTGAGGTAAAGCTTCGTTTACCTGTGCAATGCGTGGATCTTCATAAACAGCAAATTTTTTCGAGGCAACAAATAAGATTACCGCAGCAACCAAACCTATTGCGCCCAGTGAAATCACTGCAACAAGAATTAAATCCATAAGTTTTTGTTAGTTATTAATTATTGATTGTTATTGATATTCTATAGGCTTAATGGTAAATTGGAATTGTTTAGCCAATCTATTCTTGAGTAGGAATACAACCAAATAATAAGGAGCCAACACAGCAAGTGCTGACAAGGCCGATAAGGCTTCATTGCCTTCGGTGAAGTGCATAGCCAGAAAAAGGGTCACAACTAGCAGCAGGAAAGGAATCCCAAAGGCCAACCATACCGCCTGTATACCCATGGAAGTAGCACCAACTACCATGACGGACTGCCCAACCTGATAAGTAGAGGCAGCTGCATCGTGAATATCGATCAACTTCTCTTTACTTTCGGCTGCATTACAATGCCCTTTGGCACTACAAGAGGAACAAGCAGAGGTCTGCAAGATTCGCACCTGAATATGAGAACCTTGTACCATTTCTACAGTACCGCGATGTTTTATTACATTTGTCATTTTTGCAAAGTCTACATTACAAATTGCAGCAAAAATACGATTTTAATTGGTAAAAGCGAAAGAAAGGATATAAAAAAAACGTTTAACTTAAGGATAAATGCTACTCACAACAACGTAAAAATGCATTTTTACACCTCTGCGAACACCCTACACAGAATACTTATCCTTCACCAAATAGCAAAAAACACTGCTTTTCACCCCTCCCAAAAGAGGTCTTGAACAAGCAGGATTACTAAACAATTAGGAGGTTTAAGGTCTCTATTACAAACAGACCTTAAACCTCCTAATCAACAGAAATAGAGATAGGGAGCTACCTCTTATAATCTTATATTAATGCTTCTTCAACACTTTATCATACTTAGGCAGCGTAAAGTAGAGAACAGCAAAAGCTAATAATGTAGCAATAGCTGTACCACCCAGTACCCCTAATTTAGCCTGATTGAGCCAAGCTGCAGAAGTTCCAAACGAAAGATCTGAAATAAAGAGAGAGACCGTAAAACCTACCCCACCCAAAAGAGCGATACCAGCCAAGTTACGCCAGTTCATACCCAAAGGAACGGAAGCAAAATTCATCTTCACTGCAAGCCATGTAAATAGGTAAATACCCACAAACTTACCTACAACGAGACCTACAATAATAGCCCACGTCAATACACCTACCTCGACAGTTGCACCGTCACTACCACTCAACATCACGCCCGCATTGGCAAAAGCAAAAAGAGGAATAATAAAGTAGTTAACCACTCCATGCAAATCATCTTCAAGCGACTGCAAAGTAGAGATAACATGATCGGATGCCGATTCAATCGACTTTAATACACCAATTTGTGTTTTAGTCAAAACCAAGTTTGCTCGATCTTTTAGAATAGGAAAAGAGGCTATTTGTTGTTGAAGAATTCGAATGTACTTCCCAACATGATAGTGTGGAGTAGCAGGAATTGTAAAGGCCACAATTACCCCAGCAATGGTAGCATGAATACCACTTTGTAAGAAGAAGTACCACAACAATAACCCCAGCGATAGGTAAAAATAACGACTACGAATGTGTATATAGTTACCCAAACAAAGAACAATCAATACAATGACCGAATAAAACAAATAGTTAGCAGCCAAATGCGAAGAGTAAAAGATGGCAATCACTAAAATACCACCAATATCATCGACTACAGCAAAAGCAGTTAAAAAGATTTTTAAACTAAGTGGCACACGCTTTCCAAAGAGACTTAACACACCCAACGAAAAAGCAATATCAGTAGCCATAGGAATAGCCATCCCTCCAGCAGCATCACTCCCTTTAGTCATGAAATAGAAAAACAAAACAGGAACAATCATTCCACCAAATGCCGCTATAATAGGAAGCAAAGCTTGTCGAAAGCTAGATAACTCCCCTACCAGAACCTCTCGTTTTATCTCCAATCCTACCGCAAAGAAGAAAATCGTCATCAAGGCATCATTGATAAAATTAAGCAATGTCATAGGGTGCCCGTCGTGCCGAAATAAATCAAAATCACCAACTTGAAGGTGAACCTCCTGCTGCCAAAACGAATTATAAAGATTCCCCCACGGTGAATTTGCTAGTATCATAGCTATCACCACAATAAACATCAATAAAATACCACCATTAACATGGTAGCTAAAAGCGCGTTGAAATGAAAAATTCAAGCCACTTAATTTAATTCTTTCCATTTTAAACTATATATAAATCTGATTAGTATCAATCAACCTTATACGAAACGACCTTCCTACTATTGGCGGCCCAATAACAGAAAGGTCGTACTTCTTTTTGTATGTCTGCATTTGGGCTGTCACACCCTAGTTTTATTATTTTTTCATTTCTGGATAACTGCGTAGTGCCAAGTTCTTAACCCACATAATAAATAGAGTGGTCAAGATAAGGTTTAACACAATGGTTAGGACAGATATAATAAGAGCTGGCCCTCCCAAGTTGTAACCCAAAGCAATAAAGATGATACCTGCACCAACTTCACCACGGGTAAACATACCAATAGAAAGCGCTAAACGCTCACTAATTAATCGGTCGCGGTAGAAAAATAGGGGACAAAGCTTACCTATATTCGAAAGTAAAGTAACCAATACCACATGCATACCAATTGTTCCCCACGACATCATCTCTTGCGATCCTACAATAGAAGTTGTATCTGCTGATGAAGTTGTAAAGTCGGCCCCAAAGAATTGTGGCATACTTACACCCACCAAGAACATGAAGATGAATGAAATCAACGTCGAAACCTTCTCCTCCATTGGATTATGCACCTCTTTGTGCTTCATAATCATACCTAAAATAAATGCTGGCAACAGCACCTCGATATGAATACTTCCCTCAGGACCATAGAGTGATTTCGTTACTAGATAAACAACATGTGTAACACCAAAAACCACTACAGCGTAGAACAGAATTGCTTTCCAATCTTGTCTCCAGCCATAACTTGCTAGCTTCTTCCAGCCAAGTGTTAGTAAAAGGAAGACAACAAGCACAATAACAATCAATTGCCAACGCAATCCCACCATCATTATTTGCAAAGGAATCATCAACAAGATGGTATCTAAATCATCAAAGATAGCCAACACTTGAATCTTTTTGTAGAACCAGCTCGATTTAAGACCAATGGCCGCAAGCATGGTAAACAAAATACCAGCCGAAGTAGGTGCTGCGAAACGGCTTAAGAGAAGATTCTCTTTCCAAGCCTCCCAGCTACTCCACAAATCGGGCGGAAGTAACACAAAAACATAGTAGATAGCAACCAAAAACCAAGGCATAGCAGCCGTGGCCATTGCTATAAAATAATCAGTAGCATAGGATCGCCAGCGGGTTTTATCAACCTCGAACTCTCGCCCTACATTAATCATTATAAAACTCAAACAAATATAGAGCAAAATATCGGTTGCTCCTTTTACTGTGGCAAAACTATCACCTGCATAGGTAGGCAAATATTGCGATACGACTAGACCTATCATCAAGAAGGCCGAAAACGACAGAACTTTTCTCATGTTTTAAATAGTATAATTGTGTTTAGCGAAGAGTGCCTGGAAAGTTCTGCAGACTGGCGACACTCTTCAGATGAATAATCTTAATCGAGCTTTAATACAGCCAAGAAAGCTTTTTGTGGTACCTCTACATTACCAATTTGCTTCATGCGCTTCTTACCTTTTTTCTGCTTTTCGAGCAATTTACGCTTACGACTCACGTCACCACCGTAACATTTCGCAGTTACATCTTTACGCACTGCTTTAATTGTTTCACGTGCAATGATCTTAGCACCAATGGCCGCTTGAATAGCAATTTCAAATTGCTGTCTGGGTATAAGCTCTTTTAGCTTCTCACACATACGACGACCAAAGTCATACGCATTATCAACGTGTGTCAGTGTAGAAAGCGCATCTACAGAGTCTCCATTCAACAGGATATCTAGTTTAACCAATTTCGAAGGACGAAAGCCCGATTGGTGGTAATCAAATGAGGCATACCCTTTTGAAATACTCTTCAATTTATCGTAAAAGTCAATTACAATCTCACCTAGAGGCATACGGTAGTGAATCTCTACACGATTACCCGAAACATAGTTTTGTCTTAATAACTCACCACGTTTACCCAAGCATAGACTCATAATAGGCCCAATATAATCGGTAGCTGTAATAACCGTAGCATCGATAAACGGCTCTTCAATACGGTCAATCAACGTTGGGTCTGGCATTCCACCAGGGTTATGCACCTCGGCAACCCCACCCTGCTTGTCATAAATCATGTACGACACATTGGGAACCGTTGTAATAACGTTCATATCAAACTCTCTATCTAAACGCTCCTGAATAATCTCCATGTGAAGCAATCCCAAGAATCCACATCGGAACCCAAAGCCAAGTGCCAATGACGACTCAGGTTGGAAAGTTAGAGAAGCATCATTTAGTTGAAGCTTTTCGAGTGAAGCACGCAACCCCTCATAATCCTCCGCATCAATTGGATAGAGACCAGCAAAAACCATTGGTTTCACCTCTTCAAATCCATCAATTGCCTTCTCACAAGGACGAGCCACATGGGTAACTGTATCACCCACCTTCACCTCTTTAGAGGTTTTAATACCCGATATAATATATCCCACATCGCCAGTACGTAGCTCTGGACGTGGAACCATATCCATTTTCAATACGCCAATTTCATCGGCCTCATACTCTTTACCCGTATTAAAGAATTTAACCTTATCGCCTTTGCGAATGACCCCATTCGTCAGTTTAAAGTAGGCTATAATCCCTCTAAAGGAATTAAACACAGAGTCAAAAATTAACGCTTGAAGGGGAGCATCCTCATCACCTTTGGGGTGTGGAACACGTTCAACCACTGCAGCAAGAATCTCTTCAATCCCCATTCCAGTTTTTCCAGAAGCGCGTATAATCTCCTCACGATCACATCCCAAAAGTTCAATAATCTCATCCTCTACCTCTTCAGGCATTGCACTATCCATGTCACACTTATTCAAAACTGGAATAATTTCCAAGTCATGCTCTAGTGCCATGTAAAGATTGGAGATTGTTTGAGCCTGAACCCCCTGTGAAGCATCCACAATTAATAGCGCACCCTCACAAGCCGCAATCGAGCGCGAAACCTCGTACGAGAAGTCTACGTGTCCTGGAGTATCAATTAAATTGAATATATATTTTTCTCCTTGGTGGAGATATTCCATTTGAATGGCATGACTTTTAATTGTTATACCTCGTTCTCTTTCCAAATCCATGTCATCAAGCATCTGTCCACCAGTCACTTTAACAGTCTTTGTAAATTCTAATAAACGGTCTGCCAAGGTTGATTTTCCATGGTCAATATGAGCGATAATACAAAAATTGCGGATATTCTTCATCTCTATCTTAAATATTTAGGGCAAAAGTAGGTAAAAAAAACGGAAATACCACTTGTTTAATAAAAATAAACAAGTGGTGTTTCAACTACATACTAAGCTTCCTGTGTGCGATAACAATAGCAAGAAGCTCTAATTCCCGATTCAAGGATAGGGTAAAAGAAAGAAACCAAGAGAAGCTCTATTATAGGCTTCTCTAAGAAAGCTTACTCAATGCTTAGTTACACAAGAGTAATAAACAATTCACCCTCCAGTTCAGCAATCGCAATTTTCTCTTCTCTTAATAGCCAGCCTAGTCCTAAAAAGAGCTCCTTATCAGCTTTAATCTTCGTCGCTTTTTTAAGTTGCTTTTGCGTGAGTCCCTCTGTACCATTCAGCGATTCCCAAATTAATCCAGCTAACACACCTGCCTTTTCTTTAAACATAATTATTCCGATTATTAGTTAAACATTTGATTGAATCTACTCAACTGTGAATCAATATCGTATCACATATTCGATACAAAAGTAACAAAAAAGGAAAAAAGAAAAAGAATTTCTTAAAAAAAGTTCAGTAAAAAGAAGATGTAACCTCTTTTTATTACAATTTCACCACAGAAGCTAGATACTCAGACCAAATTTTAGCCGCCTCTTCTACCAATTTGACACATGGACGTTTGGCATAATAAGCATTCGTTCGCTCCTCAGGAGATGCCCCTGTACTATTCAAAGCCGAACCATTTAACAAATCAGCACATCGCAACGCACCATTTCTCTCCTTAAACTGCGCTGCCAGTTGCTGCACCAATTCATAATTTGCTTGTTTTCCTAGGTGATCTTTCCCCTCTACAGCTCCCTTTTCCAAACCAGCCAATAAAAAGATTCCGCAAGCCGCGCCACAGGTCTCTCGCATTCTTCCAATTCCCCCACCAAAAGAGGCACTCATACGCAAAGCCTGCTCACGTGTAAAACCATATTGATCGGCAAATGCTGCCACTACGGCTTGTGAACAGTTATAACCTTCTTTAAAAAGATTAACTGACAACTCTATTCGTTCTTGATTATTCATACCATCCTATTTTATACCATAATTACGAAGGCAAACATACAAAGTTTTTTTTGTATCTAGCAAACTATTATCGCCAAAAGGAGTTATAAATATTAACACCTCTACCGCAAACAATCACAAAGCAATGTGTTAAATTCAAAAAAAATACTTCTTTGTGACAAAATTAAACGAAAACTAATTTACAACATCCAGTTTTCTTTCTATATTCGCACCTATAAAAATTAGAGTTCACATGAATAAAATTTGCTGCATCGGGCACATTACACTCGACAAAATTGTAACACCGAAACAAACCATTTACATGCCTGGAGGCACCTCATACTACTTCTCACATGGCATAAGTAAACTAAATGACACCAAACACTATAAGCTCATTACTTCAATTGCTCAAACAGAAATAGATGCGGTAAATGAGATACGCTCAAAAGGGATTGAAGTTACTGTAATACCAAGTAAAAACACAGTCAATTTTGAAAACATTTATGGAGAGAATCCCGATGAACGATCACAACGCGTCCTAGCAAAAGCCGACCCATTCACCATTGATCATCTAAAAAATGCACAGGCGCACATTTTCCACTTAGGCAGCCTACTCGCTGACGACTTCTCGCTAGAGGTTGTTAAATTCCTATCAACAAAAGGAAAACTAGCAGTAGATGCACAAGGCTATCTACGCGAAGTAAAAGGAGAAGAGGTGCAAGAAGTAGAGTGGGCAGAGAAGTGCGAAGCACTAAAATACATTGACATCTTAAAAGTTAATGAATTCGAGATGGAGACACTTACTGGAACAACTGATGTAAAAGAGGCAGCCATCCAACTAGCCAATTGGGGCGTTAAAGAGGTCTTAATAACTTTAGGAAGCTTAGGCTCTGTTATCTTTGCAGAAGGAGTTTTTTACTCCATTCCTGCCTACCCCCCCAAAGAGGTAATAGATACAACAGGATGTGGTGACACCTATGCTACAGGCTATCTATATATGCGCAACAAAGGAGCATCCTACGAGGAGTCAGGCTGTTTTGCTGCAGCTATGTCTACCATCAAGCTAGAGTCTTTTGGCCCTTTCAACAAAACAGAAGCAGCAATTTTAGACGTTATCCACTCCAGTCCCCAAAAGGCAACAATGCTATCCTAATACAATCTACCATGCAATTAAATAGAAAAAAGAGTAAGGTTTTCGGCATAAGTAGATCCACAAAGTTCTCACCGAATCACATCGAGAATGATGCTGCTATCTTCCTCGCAGTTACCAAAGAGTTAGAAGCTTTGGGTTACCAAGTTACAATCCATTCTGAAGAGCAATTCTTGCAAGAAGAGAAATCTGAAAAGACCATATTTGGGATGATGCGCGAAGAGGATGTCCTAAACAAATTACTTCAACTAGAAGAGTCAGGTACTACGGTTGTAAACTCTGCACAAGGAATTAAAAGATGTACGCGAAAAATTCTTACAGAAACACTTGTAGCCAATCAGATTCCTCATCCCAAGAGCCACATTATAAGAACTGAAAAACCTTTCAACTACAACAGCTATCCCTATTGGATAAAACGAGGAGACGCACATGCCGTTGAAAAACAAGACGTTTGCTATGTAACCAATCTAAAAGAGGCAGAAAAAGTACTCATGGAGTTCAAGGAGCGAAATATAAAAGAGGCAATTGTCAACGAACACCTAAGCGGAGATTTAGTCAAATTTTACGGAGTAGCGGGAACCGATTTCTTTCATTGGTTCTACCCCTCTCCTTGTTCACACAGCAAATTTGGGCTTGAAAAGATTAATGGAGACTCAAAAGGATATAGTTTCGATCCAGTACTGTTACAAAAACAGAGTAACCAAGCAGCTACTATTTTAAATGTACCCATCTATGGTGGCGATGCAATCATTGCAGCCAATGGCTCTATAAAAATAATCGACTTTAATGACTGGCCCAGTTTTGCACCCTGCAGGGAGCGCGCAGCATTTTACATTGCACAACGCATTGCCAAAGAGATAGAAAATCAATAGAGAGAAGAATCACCCTTCTATTTAATCAAAAATGACCTATGAATCGGAAAAATAAGAAAATAAGCTCTTCGTATAAATCAATGGATACAGAAGAGTTTTTAGACATCTACTTAAATCGTCCTATCGGGTATGTTTGGGCACGCCTCTTCGAAAAGCTTAAAATACATCCCAACGTAGTAACCATTCTCTCTATTTTTCTAGGAGTGGCAGCTGGAGTGATGTTCTATTTTCCAGAGCTAAAACATACACTCATAGGCATTGGTTTACTAATGTGGGCCAATCATTACGACAGTGCCGATGGTCAATTAGCACGCATGACAGGACAAAAAACGGAGTGGGGACGAATACTTGATGGGTTTGCAGGCGATTTATGGTTCTTCTCCATCTACGCAGCCATCTCTTTGCGCCTCATGAATGAAACCATCCCTTTTATCGAAGGAGAAGTTAAATGGGGTATTTACATCTGGTTACTAGCTGCGGTAGCAGGAATCATCTGCCACAGCAAACAGTGTATCTTGGCCGACTACTACCGTAATATTCACCTCTATATACTAAATGGAAGAAGCGGTAGCGAACTAGATAATTTCATCCAGCAACGCACTATTTTTCACGCTACCCCCTGGAAAGGACATTTTTGGTGGAAAATATTTCTCTACTTCTATGGCAATTATACACGCCAACAAGAACAACTCACTCCACAGTTCCAAGCACTCTACAAAACAATCAAAGAGAGGTACGGCGAAGAGATCCCTTCTAGCATTCGTCAATCATTTAGAGAACAAAGTTTTCCCTTCATGAAATATGCCAATATACTTACATTCAACACGAGAGCTATTTCACTATACATCAGCCTATTGATAGGTGAACCATGGCTCTATTTTGTGTTTGAGATAGTGGTTCTTACTACGCTCTACATCTATATGCACCATTCGCACGAAAAAATGTGTGCCTCGTTCCACTCAACCCTCCTCAGCCGTGAAGAATAAATACCGCAATCTATTTCTTATTTTTGGTATTGCTGCCATACTCATTATGGCACTCTCCTTCTCAAATGATTACAACGAGATTATTAATAAAGTAAATCATGCAGGCTATTGGTTCTTGGCAGTTGTTGCCATTTGGCTGCTCATCTACCTACTCAATACCCTCTCATGGTATGTCATTCTTTGCGACAAAAAAGAGAACCACACTGTCCCCTTCTGGAAACTTTACAAACTAACCATATCGGGATTTGCATTGAACTATGCCACTCCAGTAGGCCTTATGGGTGGAGAACCTTACCGAATCATGGAGCTCACCCCCCATGTAGGGGTTGAAAGAGCCACTTCGTCCGTCATACTCTTTGTCATGATGCACATCTTCTCTCATTTTTGTTTTTGGCTATTCTCCATTTTCCTCTACTGCACGCTCTATCCTCTGAATTATTCCATAGGAATACCATTACTCATTACGGCTCTTCTTTGTAGCCTTGCTATCTACTTCTTCATGAAAGGATATAAAAATGGGATGGCCATAAGAGCACTAAAACTAGCAAGCCGCCTCCCCTTCTTAAAAGAGTGGAGCAAACGCTTTTTAGAGACCAAAGCCGACAAACTAGCTGAGATTGATAAACAAATAAGAGAACTGCATGGACAGCGTAAAACAACCTTTTACACTGCTCTAGCACTCGAGTTTCTAGCTAGAATAGTGGGATGTATTGAAATCTACTTCATCTTACACGTCATAACAAACGATGCCAACTTTGCAAACTGCATCTTAATCATGGCCTTCACCTCCCTCTTTTCCAACCTCTTCTTCTTCTCACCCATGCAATTAGGAGCACGCGAAGGAGGGTTTGCCCTAGCTGTTGCAGGATTATCTATTCCTGCTGCATTTGGTATCTACACAGGTATCATAACCCGGCTACGTGAGTTTATCTGGATTGTAATAGGAGTACTACTCATGCGAATTGGAAACAAATCAAAGAATAACAAGAAACGAACTAAAACAGACAAATGAATATAACAGGAATCATTTTCGACTACGGAGGTACCATTGATACCAACAGTCGCCATTGGGCAGAGGTTATTTGGGAGGCATATAGAATTCATCAAGTACCTGTCTCAAAAGAGGCTTTTCGTACAGCCTATGTCTTTGCTGAGCGAGCTTTGGCCCAACACCCCTATATTACCCCTACGCATACCTTCAGAGAGCTACTTCACATCAAAATGAAGTTACAAATTGAAGCCTTGCTAGAGAAGAAGGAACTTCCAAACGAGGCTGAAAAGAATTTTCAATATGCTAATGAGGTAGCCGAGTCATGCTATGCCTATGTACTAGAAACATTAACCAAGAGCAGACCCGTAGTAGCCCATTTAGCTCAATACTACAAACTGGTACTCGTTTCTAACTTTTACGGAAATATCGAAACCATTTTAAAAGAGTTTGCCCTTGAAAGTTACTTTACTACAATTATAGAATCGGCCGTTGTAGGAGTACGCAAACCCGATCCTGCTATCTATCAATTGGGTGTAGATGCGATGCAAATGGCTGCCGAAACGATTTTAGTAGTAGGTGATTCGTTCTCAAAAGATGTTGTACCCGCCAAAAAAGTAGGATGCAAGGTAGCCTGGCTTTCAGGTGAAGGATGGGGAGAGGAAGAGATTGACACCACCCTACCCGATATAACAATTACAGATATCACACAACTACTTCCTTACTTAATCAAATAACAAGACAAACTAGATGACGCAACAGAAGATAGCACTCATTGAGAGAAAATACCTACTCCCCTTTTTACTTGTAACCTCCCTTTTCTTTTTATGGGGATTTGCGCATGCCATTCTCGATGTACTCAACAAACATTTCCAAGAGGCATTGGTAATTACACGCACCCATTCGGCCATGATCCAAGTACTCTTTTACTTGGGCTATTTTTTCATGGCTATTCCAGCCGGCCTTTTTATCTCTAAGTATGGATACCGAAAGGGGGTCATATTCGGACTGCTGGTTTATGGAGTTGGATCGCTTATGTTTATTCCTGGCGATTATTTTATGTCGTTCAACTTTTTCCTCTTCTCACTATTCATCATTGCCTGCGGATTGGTCTTTCTAGAGACAGCTGCCAATCCATACATGACAGAATTGGGTGACAAACGAACAGCTGCAAGCCGCCTAAATCTTGCCCAATCATTCAATGGACTGGGGTGCATATGCGGACCACTACTGGGCGGTTTACTACTTTTCTCCGACGAGGGCAACTACAGCGTGGCTTTACCTTACACATTTATGGGAGTCATTGTATTGGGAGCTGCCCTGCTTTTCAGCAGGGTCAAATTGCCCGAAATTAGGGAACAGAAAGAGGATACAACCAATAAAGAGCAGCCAACATTCAAAGCCCTCTTTCAACATCCTCTCTTTCTCTTTGGCCTTTTTGCTCTCTTTGCCTATGAAATTGCCGAGATTTCCATCAATAGCTTCTTTATTAATTATGTAGTTGATGATGGTTGGATGAATCCACGCAATGCCTCCATACTCCTCTCCTTTGGTGGACTTGGACTATTTATGTGTGGCCGCCTAGCAGGTAGTTGGATTATGCAATACATTCGGCCCGAAAAAGTTCTCTTTATCTGTTCCATTGGCACAGTTACATCTACCTTGCTCGTAGTACTTGATTTAGGCATGCCATCACTGATTGCTCTCTTTCTAATTTATGTATTCGAGGCTATTATGTTTCCTACTATTTTCACACTCTCTTTACGCACAGTAGGAAGCAATACCAAACTTGCCTCTTCACTTCTAATGATGTCGCCCATTGGTGGAGCAATAGGTCCGTTGCTAATGGGTTATGTAGGCGATCAAAGCACCATGTCACTCTCATTTATTGTCCCCCTCCTATCCTTTGTTGTTATATTGGCTTATAGCTGGCGCAATCTAAAAAAAGAGGAGCAATTCCAATACTCAAACTAAGCAACAGAAAACTGTAAGAAGCAGAGAAGAGCCTACAGAAGCTTTAAAACGAAGCTAATAACTGCTCTGCTTTCAAAATATCACCTGCATGGTCTACATCTATAATCTTATCAAAAGGGTAAGCCACTAGTTGTAGGCCATCTGCTAATAATGCCCGCTGAAAATTACGCATGCGTGAATTTCCTTCCTGCATACAGCATTTCAGCGTATCAAGAGCCGTAGGGGTTAGGCAGTAGATACCACCAGATATGTACTTTACTTCAGCAGGTGGAGTGTCATGAAAACCAACAATTGCATTTGATGAAGTGGTAGATAAGTAAAGCGGTTTCTCATCATCAATATAACTCGTAACTGCCATGTAGCCATCACAGCTCTCATCGGCTTCAAAAGCCTTTAAGTAATGCGAGAATTCCGCCTCATTAAATACCGTATCAACGGTGGTTAAGCAAAACCGTCCCGACTGCAAATAAGGGCTAATGGCAGCAAAGCTATGCATGGAACTTGGAGTGCTTTGTATCACCAGCTCAAGCGGGTAACGACCCTGCTCCTGCAACCCCCGTAAGTAATCTTGTGTAGCTTTGTTCTCTTCATTCACAATGACCACTATCTTTTCTGCCCCTTGTCGCACAAAGATACCCATCAATCGCTCTATCATAGGCTCTCCTTGTAGAGAGACCAACGGTTTAGGAAGCATCACCCCCTCTTGAGCCAATCGAGAACCCTCGCCAGCTGCTATAATTGCAAATACCATCTCTATTCTATTTTTAATTTATACTTTAGTTCTATAGTAGTTAGACTATCCTCTCTACAGGTAAATAAACCTTTCGTTGACCACCCTCTCAAGGCAACAATCTATCTCTCATTTCATTTACAAAAATAACCAAAAGAGAGTAAAAACTACTTTATCACACCCACTTTCCTACCGCTTAAGTTGTTTAAAATGGATACAAAACAGAAAACAGAGAAAGAAATGGCAGTAGTTTTAGTTCAATCCACCCCATAAATCATTTATAATTTGTATTTTTGTCTGTATTACAATGGCTATGCAGATAGCCAACATGAGTTACAATCCTAGAACACAATCTACTTAAATAAGAAAAGAAATGAAAAAGATTAGTTATTTGTTTTTAGCAGCAGGTATAGCCACCTTCGCAGCATGCCAGTCAGAACCCTCGTACAGAGTTAAGGGAACAACCGAGAATATTGAGAATGGAGATACCATCTACTTGCAAGAGTACAAAGGGGGCGTTATGACAAAATTAGATTCAACAGTAGTCCAAGAGGGAAGCTTCTTCTTCATAGGAAGACAAGATAGCGCCGTTAACCGCTACATAACTTACACCAAAGGAAACAAACGTTACTTTACTGATCTTTTCCTAGAGAATGGAAACATAGATGTAAAGCTGGGTGAGAAAAGTCAAGTATCAGGTACTCCAAACAATAAAATATATAGTGAAATCAAAGGGGTGTTTACAGACTTACAAGCTTCTATCAAGGAGGAGTATCAGCTAATTAAAAGCAATGACTCACTAAGCGAGGAGGATCGTGAAAAAGCGATGAGCCTTGTCGAAGAGCGAAACAATGCAGGTATGAAAGTTATTTTCGAGCTTTTAAAGAAGAACATGACAAACCCAGTAGGAGTCTATCTACTACCACAATACGCTTCGGCATTCGACACGAAAGAACAAAAAGAGCTTTTAGAGCTTGTCTCTTCCCCCTTTAAAGGAGATGAGCGAATTCAGAGACTTCAAAATCGTATTGAAACCATCGAGAAGACAGCCATAGGTCAACAATTTACAGATTTCGAAATGAATACACCCGAAGGAACAATGGTGAAACTCTCTAGCTTTATTAGTCAAAACAAATACACCTTGGTCGATTTTTGGGCTAGCTGGTGTGGACCTTGTCGCGTAGAGATGCCGCATGTAGTTGCTGCCTACGAAAAATACAAATCGAAAGGTTTAGGCATTGTAGGTGTTTCGCTCGATAGAGATGAGAAGAAGTGGAAAGAGGCTATCCAAACCCTTAAAATGCCATGGCCACAAATGTCTGATTTAGCCGGTTGGAACTGCGAAGGAGCTTCACTTTACGGAGTAAACTCCATTCCAGCAACAGTACTCATTAATCAAGAGGGAATTATTGTAGCCCGCAATTTACGTGGAGCTGCTTTGGAAGAGAAGTTTGCAGAACTACTTGACTAAGAAGTAACAGAACTCTCTATTGCTCTACAAGAAGAGAGAAAAGAATTCTGATCAATAACAAAAGCCCTTTCTATACTTCACTTCGGGTATAGAAAGGGCTTTTATTATTGATGCAATCAACTTCTACTCTAGGTAAATCATCTTCTTGGTCATTCCCCCATCAATCGTCATATTTTCACCATTGATAAAATCATTCTCCTCCTGACACAAGAAAAGAGCCATCCGAGCAATATCATCTGGCTTACCTACCCGCTGCGAAGGGTGCTGTAGATGATCCTCAGTACGAAGTTGATCGTAATTGTTATGCTCAATCCATCCTGGCGAAATAGCATTGACAGTAATATGCTGTTTGGCTAGCGAAATAGCCAAGGCATGGGTCAACGAATGCACTCCTCCTTTAGAGGCAGCATACCCTTCGGTACCTGGCTCACTCATTAGGTAGCGGGTAGAACATAAATTTATAATACGCCCGTACGGATTGGCAACTGCTAGTGATTTACGATGAATAGCTAGTAACCTTGCCGCAACAAATATGGGCCGAAGATTGGTGTGCAACACACGATCAAAATCATCAACAGTCGATTCGGTAAGTGGTACAAAACCTCCTATACCCACATTGTTGATCAGGACATCAATATCGCCCCACTCCGCTAACTGCTGCTTCATAGCTCCCTCCAGCTCCTCTACAGAGGATACATCAACTCGGTGGAAGGTGGCACCAGTTTGCAAAGCTGCCAAACGACCCGCTTTTTCATCTACATCACAGAAGGCTACCTTGTAACCCTCTTGACAAAAACGCTGCAAAATAGCTCTCCCAATTCCTTGGGCACCTCCAGTCAGAAAGAGTCGCTTCTTAGGCTTAGCAACCTCTTTCTTTGCTGCGTTTGCACCACTCTTCGCCCACGCAGCTCTGTTAGCTGCATAGTTATCATATTGTTTCTCTATAAAATTATCTGCCATGATTGGTTTGTCTTATTGCGTTACTAAAGAGTTCTAATAGAGGTAACCCCTATCCCTCTATGGCATGCAACACTGGAATGCGAATAGTGGTGCCAAAGGGTACATTGTCTGGATTCTTAATAACCTCCTTATTATGATTAACCAAATAAGTCCAAAATTTCTTCGAACCATAAAACTTGAGAGCTACAATACTCAACGTCTCATCACGCTGAATGGTATATTCCATCTGTGTTCCTACAATTTCATATTTTACATCCAATGAATAGGTCTGAACAGGAGATAGAGATTTTTCTGGCACAACTGCTTCTACAGGAGAGGAGAGATCGGTATGCAGGCTATCGGTGGCAGCCCCTTCTACAGAGGGCAACACAACAACAGCCGATGTATCTGCATCAGCCTCCTCTAATACTTTAGAGGCTATTACTGCAGCAGGTATAACCAATGGTTCACGTTTATGAGACGTAGTAAAATAAATTGCTCCAGCCACAATCAACAACAGCAACACCACCACAGCTAACCAATAATTTTTCTTCTTTTTAGCAACAGGAATCGATTGTATAATTACCGAATCAGCGCAGCTGGACGATTCAACTCTATCTGTTTCTGGATCTACTCTTTCAGTAGCAGCCACCCCTTTTGGCGGCGAAACAGCCTCTTCTAAAGTAACTGTCTCTTGAGATACTACGGCATGAGCAACTACATCAGCAGGCTCAACCGCCTCGGTTGTCTCATTTTCAATCACCTCTTCTACCTCCACACGTTCAACAGGTGCAGGCTCTTCGACAAGAGTTGAGGGCAGCTCACGTTCCAAGCTAAATTCTTCGGCAATCGTTTTCACCGAAGCCTGCTTCATAGCCGATTCAGCAATTGTCTCAACAGGTTCAATTACCGTTTCGACCATCAACTCCTCTCTGCTATCATCTATCACTTCAGACTCATCAACAGCTGGTTGCTCTACAATAGCCTCTTCAGACTCATCGCGCGATGCTACATTCCAACTCTTCTGAATCTCAGCTCCTTTCTCATTTTCTACTAAAGATTCATCATTTAATGGTACCGATTCAAAATGAGAAAAGGGCTTATTAATAAACTCTTTCAGTCCAGCCTCGGGCAAGAAAGTCACCTTGCGATGTCCCTGAATCTCAATGCGCACACCTGTATTGACATCAATACTTTCACGGTTGTCTACATCGACCAATTTAAAGGTGCCCAATCCTTTCACCTTTACATATTTTTCGGTTGCAAGTGCCTCTTCAATTAACTCAAAGATGCCACGAACAAAAAGTTCGGCCTCTTTTTTATTCATTTTATGCTTAACAGCAATAGAGTCGGCTAACTCTTGTATAGTTATTTTTTGATTCATTTTTCGAGTGTCTGTTTAAATTTGTCCTTCAATGCAGTACTAGGCTTATATCCCAAAACCAATTTAGGGGGAATAAGCGTGCGCTGTTTAGTCAATGGATTGACAGATATCCGCTCCATTTTTTTCTTAACTTCGAACAGACCAAAATTTTGAATAGAAATGATATTACCCTCTTGCCATTGTTCAGACATTTCGCCTATAACAGAGGCCACTAGTTGCGTCGCATCTTTGTGAGTGTATCCAAATCTATGCGATAGTTCGGCTATAAATTCTTTGTTATTCAAGGTATTTCGTTTTTAAATTATACTTCATAAGCGCTCTCTACATACTAAAATCATTGATTAGGTTCAAGTATAAAAAAGAGATTTTATTGATTCTCTTGTGGCTCTTCTATCACTGGAATAGCCTCTTTTACAATCACTATGGCTAATTCGTACAAGCAGTAGAGTGGCATAAAAACAAGCATCAATGTAAACGGATCACCTGTTGGCGTAATCACTGCTGCCACTATAAGCAGTACCACTACGGCATATCGTCTATAGGTACGCAAGAACTCTTTCGTTACCAATCCCATATTTGAGAGTACCCAAGCCAATAGCGGCAACTCAAACACAATTCCCATTACCAGAATCAGTGTCATAAAATTACCCATGTAAGACTCTAAAGAGATTTGGTTTGCAATGGTCTGACTTATTTGATACTCCGTCAAGAATCTAAAAGTCATGGGGAATATAATAAAATAGCTCACCGCACAACCTAAGAAAAACATAAAAGAGCCAAACATAAAAGCGGTAGCCACCCCTCTCTTCTCATGCATATAGAGTGCTGGACGAATAAACTTCCAAAGTTCAAAGAGCAGGTAAGGAAAAGCAGTTATCAATGCAAACCAAAAGGCTGTAGAAATATGGGTGAGAAACTGCGAGGTTACATTGATATTAATAATATCAACAGCAAATTGGTCGTTGCTAAAGTCTGGAAAAAATGGACCACCACTACCTAGCTGAGCAAACCAACGGTAAAGAAAGAATTTAGAAGTAGTTGGTCCCAATACAAACTCATCAAAAATAGATGGCATAATAACAAACCAACCAATCATAAATAAAAGCAGAACCACACCCACACGGAGCAGTGCCCATCTTAACTCCTCAAGGTGATCCCAAAATGAGAGTTCCTTCTCTTCTGTCATATCTAAAACTATTATATTCTTACTCTCTATTTTATGCCATATCAGCAATATCATTCATTCTATACCCTAGTTCTCTTCCTGTTTTACTCCCCTTCTAGCAAAAATCTCTCCTTACTAAAACAGCATCAAAGAAAAAAAGAAACACCTAGCGTAGAATCGTTAATCTGTGAACAAAGATATGTATTTTTTACAATGAGACAAAGGCAAAAGTAGGATATAAAACCAGTTTTATACGAATGAAATGGCTGATAACCTCCATTTAGAGAGGTTACCAGCCATTTAAATATTGCCATTACTTTGAGTTAGAAATAGTCATGCGTAAGAGTTATACTCAATTAGCCTTAGGCTTATCATTAATATCTTCTTCAATCTCTTTCATTCCATCTTTGAAGTTCTTAACTCCCTTGCCCAGTCCTTTCATCAATTCGGGTATTTTCTTGCCCCCAAAGAGCAGTAACACTATCAGAGCAATGACAAGAATTTCGCCCATTCCCATATTTCCTAGAAAAAGTACATTCATGACTATCTATCTTTATTGGTTTTACAATCTATTATTCATTGATAGCAACAAGGGTGCCATACAAATCAAACTCATCGGCTCTAGTCATCTCCACCAAGTAGAAAGAACCAACCTTTAGCTCTCCCTCTTCGGCTTTAATCAACACCTCTAAGTCTACCTCGGGCGAATCAAATTCGGTGCGACCGATGTAATAATCACCCTCTTGACGATCAATGATTACCTTCAACTGTTGCCCCACCTTCTCCTGACTTAGTTCGGCAGCAATGCCTTGCTGAATGCGCATCAGCTCATCTAAGCGCTGTTGCTTCACCTCGTAAGGAATACTATCTTCGTAGGCTTCGGCAGCATAAGTACCCTCCTCTTCGGAGTAAGCAAAAGCACCCATACGATCAAAACGAACCGTACGAACAAACTCTTTCAACTCCTCAAAATCGGCCTCTGTTTCGCCTGGGTGGCCCACCATTAAGGTAGTACGCAGGTGAATACCCGGAACCTCGCGACGGAAATCTTCAATCAATTGATAAGTGTCGGCTTTGGTTACTTGACGACGCATCATAGAGAGCATATTGTCACTAATGTGCTGCAAAGCGATATCCATGTAGTTACACACATTGTCATACGTACGCATTACGCGGAAAAGATCTTTGGGGAAGTGAGCTGGGTAAGCATAGTGCAAACGAATCCACTCTACACCAGGCACCTGCGCAATAGCCTCAATCAATTGAGGTAGTTGTTGACTTTTATAAAGGTCAACTCCGTAGTAAGTAAGCTCTTGTGCAATCACTTGAAACTCTTTCACCCCTTCCGAAACCAACTTCTTAACCTCCTCTACAATCTCTTCAATAGGACGAGAGAGGTGCTTACCTGTCATAATAGGTATGGCGCAGTACGAACATTTCCGATCACATCCCTCCGATATTTTCAGATAGGCGTAGTGAGGGGGTGTAGTTAAGGTACGATCAATGGCAAACTCCTGCTTGTAGCTCTTACCCAAGTCATTAAGCAACTCGTTGTAATTAAACTTACCATAAAACTTATCGACTTGTGGAATCTCCATAGCCAACTCTTGCAAATAGCGCTCCGATAGGCAACCCATCACAAAAAGCTTCTTCAATCGACCCTCCTCCTTGGCTTGACAAAACTCCAGAATCATATTGATAGACTCCTCTTTGGCATCGCCTATAAAGCCACAAGTATTAATTACAGCAATTTCTCCTTCTGGTTTTTCAGGATCATGCGCGGCTTGGTAGCCATTCTCTTTCAACTGACGGATTAATTTCTCCGAATCCACTAGGTTCTTTGAGCAACCCAGTGTAATAATATCAACACTATTTCGTTTCATCTATTCTACTTATAAATTGACTACGCTTCACCAAAAAGCGAAGCCACAAATTCTTCTTTACGGAAAGCTTGTAAATCTTCCATTCCCTCACCTAAGCCGATGTATTTAACAGGAATCTTAAATTGGTCCGATATACCTACTACTACCCCACCCTTGGCTGTACCATCTAGTTTGGTAATAGCCATGGCAGTCACTTCGGTAGCAATGGTGAACTGTTTGGCCTGTTCAAAGGCATTTTGCCCTGTTGATCCATCCAATACCAAAAGCACCTCGTGTGGTGCATC
The DNA here is from genome assembly GCA_051648565.1 of Phocaeicola sp. Taxonomy (GTDB): domain Bacteria; phylum Bacteroidota; class Bacteroidia; order Bacteroidales; family Bacteroidaceae; genus Phocaeicola. Next base: position 33,173 of record JBOFFJ010000016.1, read on the forward strand.
GGCCACCACCTTTTGCATTACATTTTTAATCTTAGTAAGTTCGTTCATCAAACCTACCTTGTTGTGCAACCTACCTGCTGTATCAATAATCACCACATCGGCCTCATTGGCTACTGCCGAACTCAACGTATCGAAAGCCACCGATGCTGGATCTGATCCCATTTTTTGCTTAATGACAGGTACACCTACGCGAGTTCCCCAAATGTCCAACTGCTCTACTGCAGCAGCACGGAAGGTATCGGCAGCACCTAGGTAAACCTTCTTCCCACTCTTTTTGAATTGGTAGGCCAGCTTACCGATGGTAGTTGTTTTACCTACTCCATTTACCCCTACGACCATAATCACATAAGGTTTCTTGGCAACAGGAACCGAAAAGTCTTCGGCATCCACCGTATTGTTTTCAGTCAACAGATTGGCTATCTCAGCACGTAGAATCCCGTTTAACTCGTCAGTACCTACATACTTATCTCTAGCTACTCGCTCTTCAATACGTTTAATCACTTTAAGTGTTGTTTCAACGCCTACATCCGACGTTACCAACACCTCTTCTAGATTATCCAATACCTCATCATCAACTTTGGACTTACCAGCTACCGCACGTGCTATCTTTCCAAATACACTCTCTTTTGTTTTAGACAACCCTTTGTCTAATGTCTCTTTTTTTTCTTTTGAGAAAAAGCTAAATATTCCCATATTGGATTGGATTTATGAATCAATTTGTTCTCTAATTTTACAAAGATAAAACTATTCTATAAAACAGACAAAAAAAGAGAACACAATGATATTCAACAAACAATAACAAATACAATTAAGCCCTTATTTTCCTCACAACGACTAACTAATCAGCCCTATTATCAAGAAAAAGATAGAGAAAAACAGGACATTCAACTTTGCTATAGATAGCTGCAACAAAGGTCACTGCAACAAAAAAGCGAGCCTCTTACCGAATAAGAGACTCGCTTTTTTGTTGTAGTGGTTACCTATTGGCTACTAGCGCAATCTATCGTACGCCTTCACCAACATTTCATCTTTGCCAATAGCACGAATGGCTAGCCAGTTGAGCACAATAGCCACAAAAGGAAGTGCTACCCCAAATGAGAAACTAAACGAAGCACCCTCTTTCAGCATAAACATAAAAGCCGCCACCGTTCCATAGTATCCCAAAAGCAGTACGGTATTGAAGATGGTTAAACGAATTTGCAACATGCGGTTCTTAAACAAGAAAATAGTGCCACAAGCTACCAACGAGGCAGCTAGCAAGAGTGCAAAAAGTGCCCAAGGTGTATAATCTTTTGCGCCATCGGCCTCAATAAGCGACAAATTAGTCAACTCAGTTAGAGTTAAATCGGGGTTTACAAATGTACCTACGGGCAAGCACATAGCAACAACAAGCAGCACAGTTACTGCCAATAAGTAGAGGGTTTGAATGCGTTGTATCATCTTATTTCTTTCAATATTAACGGGTTAAAATCGGAGTAGTTCTAAAAAAAGAAGACCGCTTCTGTTGGAGAAACGGTCTTTAGACTAGAAAGAACCCTATTGCAATCTCTCTTTTTCCTTGGCTGGATTACGGTAATATACCTTTCCCTCCTCGTACTCTTGCGCTGCAATAAGCGTTGCTTTTGGCAATTTTTCGTAGTAGCGAGAAATTTCTATCTGCTCGCGGTTCTCAAATACCTCTTCCATATTATCTGTATATGAGGCAAACTCTTGAAGCTTTTTAGAAAGATCACTTTTCATTTCAACCGAGATTTGATTGGCGCGCTTGCCAATAATCGCTACTGTTTCGTACAAATTTCCCGAGTCAGCACATAAATCCATCATGTCGCGAGTGATTGTACTAGTCGGAGCATTCGTCTTTTTGTAATCCATAATTTCTATTGTTATTATTTAGTCATTTGATTCTTCGTTCACATATTTAGATGCATCGGCAAAGATTGCATCTACCTCTTTGCTATACTTGCTTTCGGGAAATTCATTCTTAAAAGCGTAGTATTCATCAATAGTAGTGCGCATACGCTCCTCCATTTTATCTTCTACACTCTCCTTAGCAAGTCTATATTTGGCCCGCACCAACACAACCGACACCTCTTCGCGCAGCTGTGTATAGGGGTAATCTTTCAAAATATTTTCGGCAGTAGTAATACAGGCTAGGTAGTTATTACCATTTACGCGCATATCGGCCGTATACGATGCATTACCTGTATAGTTGCCCAAGTTGTAATACAAACGCACATTCATAAAATCCTTCATCACCAGCTTATCTTGCAAATCAAAAATCATTTGCTGCGCTTCGGCCGTACGCTTACTCCCAGGAAAGTACTCCATGTACATTTGCAACTCATTGATTGCCTTGTAGGTACTTGACTGATCCAAACGAGGTTCGGGAGTATCTAGGAAGAGTGATCTACCAGAGTAATATCGAGCTAATTCGGTATAATCACCGCTGGGGTAGGTATTGTAATAAGTGGTAAAGTAGTGAGAAGCAGTGATATAATCACTTTGATTAAAGTAGGTCATACCCAACATATAAAGTGACTCTTGCGCCTTGTCTGTACCCTTTAGAATGGCGATAAGCTCCTCTAAAATGGTGGCTGCCTTGGTGTTTTGTCCTCTACCGAAATAGCTTTTAGCTGCTTCGTATTTATACTCGTAGTCCGTGCTTTTCAGAACCTTATTGTATTCGCCGCATGAGGAAAATCCACCACCAGCAACTAGAGCTATTAAGATATACTTTTTCATTCTTATTTTCAAATAATTGCGCAAATTTACTTGTTTCTATCCAATAATACAACTCTATCCACGTTTTTAAATGCTAAAAAGTTTGCCAGAGTTTTTTTTTAAGTCAACTGGCTGCAATATTACAAGGAATATTTTACTTTTACAAATTCATTAAAAGGAAAGCGACGCATGAAGTTTGAACTTATCTCGGATTATAAACCCATGGGCGACCAGCCCGAGGCCATTAAACAGCTTACTGCAGGCATAGAACAAGGAGTGGCTGCCCAAACGCTCTTGGGGGTTACGGGTTCTGGTAAAACCTTTACCATTGCCAATGTCATTAAAAACTGCAACAAACCCACCCTCATACTAAGCCACAACAAAACCCTAGCAGCACAGCTTTACGGAGAGTTTAAAAGCTTCTTTCCCAACAATGCCGTAGAGTACTATGTATCCTACTACGACTACTACCAACCCGAGGCCTATCTCCCCTCTTCGGATACCTACATCGAGAAAGATCTAGCCATCAACGACGAGATTGACAAACTACGTTTGGCAGCCACCTCGGCCCTCCTATCAGGCCGCAGCGATGTGATTGTTATCTCGTCGGTATCCTGCATATACGGTATGGGTAATCCAGCCGACTTTTACGACAACGTGATTGATGTAGTACGAGGCAAACGAATAGACCGAAATGTTTTTCTGCGCCGCCTCATTGAGAGCCTCTATGCACGCAACGACCTGGAGTTAAGCCGTGGTTGCTTTCGAGTTAAGGGCGATACCGTAGATATCTACCTAGCCTACACCGACCACCTGCTGCGGGTGATGTTTTGGGATGATGAGATAGAGGCCATTGAGGAGGTAGACCCTATCACAGGGGTGCGCACCGGAAGCTTTGAGGAGTATAAAATATATCCGGCCAACCTCTTTATGACCACCAAAGAGAGTCAGCTGCGAGCCATCTACCAAATAGAGGACGACCTGACCAAAGAGGTGGCCAGATTCGAAAACGAAGGGAAAAGCTACGAAGCCAAGCGACTTTACGAACGAGTAACCTACGACATGGAGATGATACGCGAGCTGGGACACTGCTCGGGCATCGAAAACTACTCGCGCTACTTTGACGGACGCGAACCTGGCAATCGCCCCTACTGCCTACTAGACTTCTTTCCCAAAGATTTCCTCATTGTCATAGACGAAAGCCACGTAACCATTCCACAAATACGCGCCATGTATGGAGGCGACCGCGCCCGCAAACTTAACCTGATTGAGTATGGGTTCCGCATGCAAGCCGCTGCAGACAACCGCCCGCTAAAATTTGAGGAGTTCGAAGAGCTGGCCCAAGAGGTAATCTACGTCAGTGCCACCCCAGCCGATTACGAACTTCGTGCCTGCGAGGGGGTGGTAGTGGACCAAGTAATTCGCCCTACCGGACTATTAGACCCCATTATTGACGTACGCCCTAGCATGAACCAGATAGACGACCTCATGGAGGAGATTCAACTGCGCGTAGAACGCGAAGAGCGCACACTCATCACCACACTAACCAAGCGTATGGCCGAAGAGCTGAGCGAATACCTGCTAAACAACGGTGTACGATGCAGCTATATACACAGCGATGTAGAGACCCTAGACCGGGTAAAAATCATGGACGACCTACGCCAAGGAGTATACGATGTATTGATAGGCGTAAACCTACTGCGCGAGGGGCTAGACCTACCCGAAGTATCGCTGGTAGCCATCTTAGATGCCGACAAAGAGGGATTTCTCCGCTCGCACCGCTCACTCACCCAAACAGCCGGTCGAGCTGCTCGTAACATAAATGGAAGGGTCATTATGTATGCCGATCGTATTACCGAGAGCATGCGACTAACCATGGAAGAGACCAACCGCCGACGCGAAAAGCAACTAGCCTACAACGAAGAGAATGGCATTACACCCAAACAGATTCAACGTGCCCGCAACGCGGCTCTACTGGGAGCCAAAACAAACGAAAGCCAGGAGCAGAGTACCGCAACAGCCAAAGCCTATATAGAACCTACCAACAACAGCCTGGTAGCCGATCCAATTGTGCAATACATGACAGCGGCACAGCTAGACAAAGCGATTGATAGAAGCCGCAAATTGATGCAAGAGGCAGCCAAGAAGTTAGATTTTATTGAAGCTGCACAATACCGCGATGAGTTAATCAAACTAGAGGAGCTTCGAAAAACCAGGGTGTAAAGCGTTGAAAAAAAAGCGAGAAGAGAAAAAGTAACCTAGGGGAAAGGGTCACTCAAGCTAACTACAACTAACAGGAAGGACAAATAGCAAAAAACTTAAACAGATTCACCTAGAAAGTAAGTCAGGAAGAGAGCTAGACGCCCCCCTATTTCGCCCACTAGGACCGACCACACAGATAGCTAAGTGCTTAAAAAAAGTGTTACTTAACAAAGTAAATCAGAAAAGAGAAAGAGATGAGAGCAGAAGAATTTTTCGAAAAAGACCACTTTGCAGCAAGCGTAGGGATAGAGCTCCTCGAGATAAAAAAGGGCTATAGCAAAACCCAACTACGTATTGAAGAGAAACACCTCAATGCGGGTGGGCGTACCCAAGGTGGTGCACTCTTTACGCTGGCCGATTTTGCACTGGGTGCAGCAGCCAATTCGCAAGGGCAGCTTGCCTTCTCACTATCGGCCCACATCACCTTTTTACGTAGCAGCGGCATAGGCGATCTACTTACGGCCGAGGCGCGTGAGCGCTACCTAGGGCGTACCACAGCCTGTTACCAAATTGATGTAACCAACCAACGAGGGGAACTTATTGCCACCTTCGAATCAAGTGTATTCCGCAAGCAGGAAGAGTTGCCTTTCTCGGTAGAGCCTTAACTCCTACTCCCCCGACGTTTTAACCGCGCCACCTAGGTGCCCCACCT
>JBOFFJ010000017.1:0-1396 GCA_051648565.1 Phocaeicola sp.
TATTGGCGATCTTGTATTTTCAAGCGAATTTTAAAACCAAGCCTAAGATTGCAGGAGTAATTGCGTTGTCTTTTTTGGCGACTTTGGCCGTTTGGAGTTATAGTTCGGTCAAAACGAGTGGGTTGTTGGATAAGCGCTATGCCAATCAAGATGCGGCAGGAAGAGAGAAAAAAAGTGTACTTACCGGACGGGAGGTTTTGATAGAGTCGGAACTCAAGATGTTTTTTGAAAACCCCATTTTAGGAATTGGAGTAGGTAAGAACAAAGAATTACGACAATCTCAAACCGGTATCGAAGCGGCCTCTCATAATGAAATTACTCGTATGTTGGCCGAGCATGGTACGTTAGGAGTGGTTTGTTTGTTAATTTTGCTATTAACGCCTCTTTATAGGTTTGCAGTCGACCGGCAGAATGTTTTAGCTCTTTCTTTTTTTGTGTTTTGGCTGTTAACCATCAATCACGCGGCGATGCGTTTGGCGGCGCCGACCTTTATTTATGCCTTATCTCTTTTAAAAGTTTATCGTGAAGCACCTATTGTATATCGGGAATAAATTGGCCTTACACGGGAGGAATCCTACAGGTATTGATACGTTAGGCTCTTTATTAGAAGGAGAAGGCTATCGATTGAGCTATGCTGCTTCTCAAAAAAATAAAGGCTTGCGTTTTTTGATGATGCTTGCTAAAGTGAGTTTCGTTTCGAATATCGATTATGTGCTTATAGATACGTATAGTACGACTAACTTTTGGTATGCCTTTTGGGTGAGTCGCATTTGTAGGCTACGAAAAATACAATACATTCCCATTTTGCATGGAGGCAATTTACCAGAACGATGGAAAACACATCCGCGTTATTGTGCTCTCTTGTTTGGTCAAGCCTTCAAGAATGTGTGTCCTTCTTTTTACTTAATGCAAGCTTTTCAAACGGCAGGATGTCCTCATTTAATTTTAATTCCCAATTCTATTTCGTTAGCTGCTTATCCGTTTAAACCACGCATCCAGCCTCGACCTAAATTGTTATGGGTACGGGCTTTTGCTTCCATTTATCATCCAACGATGGCAGTTGAAGTCTTAGCAGCCCTGAGTAAAGTGTATGCCGATGCAGAACTTTGTATGGTCGGGCCCGATAAAGACGGTAGTCTTGGAGCATTAGCAACACTCGCACAACAACTCGGTGTGAAAGTGGAGTTTAAAGGGAAATTAACGCCAAAAGAATGGGGGCAACTTTCTGAAAAGTATGATTTCTTTATCAATACCACTCATTTCGATAATACTCCTGTTAGTGTGATAGAAGCGATGGGCTTGGGTTTAGGAGTAGTTTCTACAAATGTAGGAGGGATTCCTTTTTTAATCGAACATGCCAAAGAGGGATGGTTGGTGGCTGATTCGGATGTACAAG
>JBOFFJ010000018.1:0-89294 GCA_051648565.1 Phocaeicola sp.
AATTTGGAGAGAGGTTCAAATTGTTCTAATTTTACGCTCGTCGGGGCGGGTGGTCCCGCCCCTTGCCGCTAGGGCGTTCCCCGACCGATGATTTAAAAAGAAAAATATTGCGTGACACAGTTTATTTTACACTCCCGAAGAAGTTAGAACCTATTTTTGGTTTTGCTCCAAAGCTCTTTAATGCTTGTTTAGACGCTCTTTAGCGCTTGTTTAAGACCTTCTTTACTCCTATTTCAAAGCTCTTTGATTGGCATATAAAACTTATTATAGATGCCAATCTAGCATCTGAGTGGTACTCTAAATTACTGTTACCTCTCTACTAAAATCGTTTTACCCGTGCGTGGCAATAGGGCTCGGTACCCTTGCGATCGTAGTAATCTTGGTGGTAGGCTTCGGCGGGATAGAAGGTAGAGGCTTTGGTGAGGTTGGTTTTTACATCATATCCTTTGGTGCGAAGTTGTTGAATCAGTTTTTCGGCTACTGCTTTCTGCTCATCGGTGGTGTAGAACACTTCCGAGCGATATTGGTTACCAACGTCGGGGCCTTGGCGATTGAGTTGGGTAGGGTCGTGAATCTCAAAGAAGAGTTTGGCAAGGGTTTCGTACGTTACTTTAGAGGCATCGTACACAATGCGTACCGCTTCGGCATGTCCGGTGGTGTGCGAACAAACCTCTTCGTAAGTAGGGTTGGGGGTTCGTCCACCTATATAGCCCGACTCTACGCTCTTTACTCCCAGCTGTTGCTGCATGAGGTGTTCTACTCCCCAAAAGCATCCGCCTGCAAAGATGGCTGTGGCTTCTTTGGGTACAGGGGTAAATTCTAGTGAGATGGAGTTCACACAGTGGCGACTGTTTTTTGGGGTGAATTGCTCTCCTTCGAACAGGTGGCCTAGGTGTGCACCGCACTTGGCGCAAGTAATCTCGATGCGTTTGCCATCGGCATCGAGCGAACGTTTAACGGCTCCTTTGATTTCGTCGTCAAATGAGGGCCATCCGCATCCAGAGTCAAACTTATCGGACGAGCGATAGAGGGGGGCACCGCACTTCTTGCAGCTGTAGGTACCCTCTTCTTTAAAATTGTAATATTTACCAGTAAAAGGGGCTTCTGTACCCTTCTGTTCCATTACATACTTCTCTTCGGGAGTGAGTTGTTTCATTTTTACTTGTTGTTGTGCACTGGCCGATGCTAGGATGGACAGGGCTGTGAATAGTAGGAGTATGATTCTCATAACTTGTTATTTACTAGTTGTATGAATAGTAAGTAACAAACCTAAAATTGGAATTGTTTTTTCGTAGCTTTATCAGTAACGTACTTTTTACTTTGGTGAGCACTTGGTGAACAATCATACAGTCACCAAAGTTATATAAAAAGAGAGAGACGAAGTGCCTTATAGGCTACATAATATGTGGCAGAAGGAGCGTCTATAAAAAAAATGATTAATAAAATGAATAGTATGGGAATTAAAGTAGGTTTAGTAATTGGTGAGCCTTTAAACTTGTCAAAGTTTGTAGAGTATACTGATGGGGGAGTGATTAGTAAGCAACTTGTTAAGAATCCGATGGGCAATGTAACTCTTTTCTCTTTTGATGAGGGGCAAGGATTGAGTCCGCACACAGCGCCTTTCGATGCTTTGGTGCAAATTATTGATGGAGAGGCGGAGATTACACTCGATGGAAAGGTGCATGAGGTGAAGAGTGGCGAAATTATTATTATGCCGGCCAATGTTACACATGCACTCTATGCGGCTAAGCGATTTAAAATGGTACTAACGATGATAAAGCATAGCTGATTGAATTGCACAGGAAGAGGATAGGGGCTATATTTGTAGTTGTAAAAGGCCAATAATAGATCGAATATGGATCCAATTAAACTAATTAAATATAGCAAGACCGATTGTGGAGTAGACTTTTTGCTGAATACAGGAAAGGGTAGTGAAGTGGTAGGTATCTTTACTACCTTTCCTACGTTTAAAACAGATTATTTTGAGTTTTTCTTTTTTAGAAAGGGTAGTGGATACCTCTTTTTAGGCGATAAACGGATTGAACTATCTGACAATATGCTTCTCTTTATCTCTCCGTATCAACAGCAGGAGTGGCACGTAGACGAAATGGAGCTAGACTATACTTTCTTGATTTATCACGACGAGTTCCTCTCTAATTTTCTGTCTGACAAGTTCTTTACCTATCGTTTGTTGTATTGCTACCAATCGGAGCATCCTACCTATTTTACCATCGAGCCACAGGAATTTGATAGCTATTGTGCACTATTGAATAATATAAAGAGGGAGCTCGCTCAGCCAGTAGCCGATAGCTATCAAATGATTTTGGCTTGGCTTTACCAGTTTTTGATTCAGTTAAATAGGTTGTATGCCTTGCGCTTTTCGCTTCCCTTTGATCCACCTAAAAATAATTATGCTTTTCGATTCAAGCAATTGATGGAGGAGCAAATTCGGGAGAAGCAACGGGTTAATGAGTATGCTCAACTATTGAAAATTAGTCGGATTACGCTCAATAAGGCGGTTGAACAGCAGTTTGGGGTAACAGCCTCGCACCTTTTGAAGCAGCGTTTGTTGCAAGAGGTAAAGAACGAGTTGCTCTTCTCGGAGCAATCTATAAAAGAGGTCTCCGATGCCTTTGGTTTTCCTGAGGCTACTCACTTAATGCGTTTCTTTAAGCGAGAAACAGGGCTTACTATTACCGAATTTATAACAGCTTATCAAAATGGTCGGTTATAGCCTCTCTTTGAGATAAATCACTTCTCTACTCTTTCCTACTTTTGCACTGTAAATAATAAAGAGGTAAAAGTATATGAAAAAACTAGTTCTATTAGTGGCTATGGCCCTATCTGTGATTACTGCAGTGGCGCAAAAGAGTTCTTCTAATCAATCATCCATTCAATTGATTCGTAATGCAACGCTCCGTATAAACTATTGTGGAGAGACTATCTTAGTCGATCCCATGTTTGCTCCTAAAGGGGCTATTGGCTCTATTCGCGGTGCGGAAGTGAGTCCAATGTATGATTTAAGACTCTCGCCCGAGACGATTGTTCAGGATCTTGATTTGGTCTTGGTTACACACAATCATCCCGACCATTACGATGCAGTGGCTGGGAGTTATTTGAGTAGAGATGTAAAGTTGATGCATCAACCTGCCGATTCGTTATTCTTTCAACAAGAGGGTTATCGCCATGCAGAGAGTGTAGATGTGGCTACGGTTTGGAGAGGTATCACTATTACGCGTACCTATGCGCAGCACGGTACGGGGCGTATGCTCAAAGAGATGGGCCAAGCTTCGGGTTTTGTGCTACAAGCACCCAATGAACCTACTATTTATATTGTGGGCGATGGAGTTTGGACCGAGGAGATTTACCAAACGATTGATCGGTTTAAACCTGATTATATAGTGGTAAACTCGGGTGGTGCTCGTTTCTTAAACTTTGATGCAACTCCTATTATAATGGATGAGGAGCAGACTATGGCACTTATTCAAGAATCGGGTGATGCCAAGGTGATAGCGGTGCACATGGATGTGATTGACCACTGTTTAACGACTCGAGCTAAATTGAAGGAGAAGGCTGCTGAGTGTAAAGTGGATGGAGATAAATTATTGATACCCATGGATGGTGAGGTAATTAAGCTTTAAACGTTACCAGTGGGAATGTTATTTGGGCATTCTATAATAAGACAACCGGGGACTCCTTTAAAGAGGGACTCCCTGGTTGTATTTCTTTTAGTATAAGGCTATTACCCTATTCGTTTGCCCAGAATAGTGAGGCTGCGCTCTATGCCATCGAGCTCTGCTATGTTGGGTAGTTGTGCCCACGCTTCGAATCCAAAGCGCTCAAAGAGTTTCAGGCTGGGTTCATTGTGTGAGAAGATAAAGCCTAGCAGGGTTTTAATGCCGTAGGTAGGGGCTTGCTCTATACAGTATTGAAGCAGTTGCTTGCCAAGCCCTTTTCCTCGCTCTAGGGGAGCTAGGTAGATGCTTACTTCGACGGTGGCATCGTAGGCAGGACGGCCATAGAAGGATTGAAAGCTTACCCAGGCTATTATCTCCTGCTCGCTATTTTGGACTACCCAGAGGGGTCTTTTATCGGGGGTGTGTTCGTCAAACCAGCGTTGCTTACTGGCTATGGATACGGGTTCGGTATCGGCGGTGACTACTCGGGAGGCAACGGTGGAGTTGTATATCTCTACGATGCGTGGCAAGTCCTCTTGCTTGGCCTCTCTTATTTTAGTTGAATGCATGATTTCGTTCTCTTTTTGGTTACTTTGGTTTTCTCTCCTTTATTTGCTGTTTTTCTTCTTCTCTTCTATGCTGCGCTTTTCTCTTTTCTTTAGTCTCTTTTGGTTGAACTTCTAGTGACTACTTTCTTCTTTTAGAAAGAGATTTTACTCTTTGCGCAACCATCCCAATATGCGGTTGCTTTGGATGGTCCATTTCCCCTCTCTCTCTTTGAGTGAATAGCTTTTTCGGGTTTTGCCGTAGATGCCTGTGTTTTGATGAATCACTTCTATTTTGTTCTTTTTTACCTTCGATACAATGGCTACGTGTCCATATTTGCTCGATTCGGTGCCATCGTAAATGAGTAGATCGTTTACTTGGGGTTTGCTTTTGCTTCCATTGGTGTATTGGATTAAATTGCGCCGTTTGTTTCTTTTCCCATCGGCTACCTTAGCATCAAAAAAGTCTTTGGCATGGCCGTAGCTATCGGGCATTTTGTGGTTGAGGTGTTGGTAGTAGTAGCGCTTTACAAACTCTACGCATTGGTACTTGAGTCCCAAGTTGTAACCATCTTTGGTTTTGCTTCGTTCAATGACGTTGGTGGTTGGGCCATTGTGGTAAACTACTACTCCGTTAAGGCTATCGAGGGGTTGTCCTACTGTGTAGCGTGTGCGCAGGTAGTATCGATCAAATAGTTTGTATGAACCACCTAATAGGCAAGTGGCTAGAAGGAGGTAGAGTAAGATTCTGTGTCGCATAGTAGTTTATTGGGTAGATGGAGTCTACCTTTTTGGGTGCTTAATAGGGCTCAAAGGTAGCTGTTTTTGTGGAATTTTAAGTAACAAATTATAACTTAATTGGAGCTTGTATACCCTTTTTGCTTTCGCTCTTTTGCTTTGTGAATGAGTGGTTTAGAGTGACTGAAACCCTAAAAAGAGTCTCTGGAATAGCTCTTTTTAGATGGATGGGTGGTGATTAGGGGGCCATTAATCTTTTGTTAATGGGTTGTTAGATAGGTGATTGATTATGTAATGATGCTTTCTTTTTGATACAGAAATGCATTTGTTTTCTCCTTAATTAGCCGTTAATAAAGTTGTATATAACTTAAATCGGTAGTTTAGGTAGAAGAATGTCATAACTTTGCCGCCCAAATTTAGTAATTCAAAAATTAAAGGATGAGAAAATTAACTTTGTTGGTAGCGTTGGTGGCTACTATGGTAACAGCTTCGGCTCAAGATGTGAAATTTGGTGTTAAGATGGGGGTAAATGCTGCTTCGGTGGTAGGTTCTCACGTACACAATGCCGATGCGAAAGCGGGTTTTGTAGTAGGGGCATTTGTAGAGAAGATGATGGCTCCTCAATTTAGCTTGAGCGGTGAGTTACTCTACTCTAACCAAGGTTTTTCAAAAGATATCGTAGAGGGTAAGTCGGTTATTGAGGCTACAGCTTCTTTTCACCACCTCAACTTTCCGGTGTTAGCTAACTATTATGTAACGAAAGGGCTTGCTTTAAAGGCGGGTTTGCAGCCAGGGTTTAACGTATCTTCAAGTATTAAAACGGGTGATGTGCGTGTAGATACGGACCATACCAATGTGTTTGACTTGTCTATTCCTGTAGGTCTTTCGTATCAATTCGATATGGGATTGTTGTTTGATATCCGTTACAACATTGGGTTGACTCATGCTATTGAGCATGCGAAGATTCGCAACTCGGTTTTCCAATTTACAGCAGGTTGGAAATTCTAATTCTATAGATCAGTAGTAAGAGATCTTACTTAAAAGGTTCACCCCTGTTACAGTTATCTGAACGCCACTCCTAAAGTTTTATTTCTAACTTTTGGGGTGCAGTTCATCTGTAAAGGGGTGAACTTTTGTTTTAACGATTCTAATATATCCTCCTCTTTTTTAACCTGGCTTTGAATAGCGATTTATCTATTTGCTTGCTAGATAATTATTGGATTGTCTCTCTTTAAACGGTATTCGGTTACTAGAACTGTTGCTTATAACCCTTGAATGTACTCCCACAGCTTCTTGTAGAAGGGGTGTTTGCACAGGGTAGAGGCATCGCCTAGAATAAAGAGTTTCATCCGGGCACGGGTAATGGCTACATTCATGCGGCGTAGATCGCTAAGGAAGCCTATTTGGCCTGCTTCGTTGGCTCGAACTAGGCTGATGAGTACTACATCGCGTTCTTGCCCTTGAAAGCCATCCACCGTATTGACCGTTATTTGAGAGCGAAAGGGCTTAAGTGCTACACTTCGACGCACTAGCTGGCGCAGGTATTGCACTTGTGCTTTGTAGGGCGAGATGAGGCCAAAGTCGATTCGTTCATCGAGTAGCCGCTCTTTTCCTATTCGTTCTACGTAGCTCTCTAGCTGTTGCAGGGCAAGCTGCGCTTCGGGTTTGTTGATGCGCCCAAAGCTATCGCCTACAAACTCCTCTACGGCATGGAGGTTTTCGGTGTTGACCCACTCCATGGGGGTATCGTAGTCCAGAATGCCACGGTACTTTACTTCGGGCGCCGAGGTAAGGGCGCCGCCATAAAACCAATCGGACGAAAAGCGCATAATGGCTTCGTTCATGCGGTATTGCAGGTTGAGTAGGGTGACGGCTTGCGGTGTTTGTTTCACCAAATGTTGCATCAGGGTATGGTCTAACCCGCCGCGGATGGCTTCCGGGCACTTTAGGGTGGGGGGAAGCTGCTGGTGATCGCCTGCCAAGACTACCCGCCCGGCTTTGCGAATGGCAATCCAACAGGCGGGCTCGAGGGCTTGCGCCGCTTCGTCTATAAAGAGGGTGGAGAACTTCATACCGGTCAGCACACGGTGTGCCGAACTGGTGAGGGTAGAGGCTATGACGCGTGCTTCGCCAAAGAGTTGGGCATTGATGCGCAACTCTAGTTCGGTGGCTCGCTCCTTGAGGGAGTTTATTTTTTGGTGCAGGTTCTCGCCTCCTTTGCGCTTGCGGCTGTAGAGTTCGCGAATGGTGCGGCGGATGCTCCACAGCTGGTCGTAGTCGGGGTGTGACTCGAAGCGGCGTTCGTAGGTAAAGGAGAGCATCTTGTCGTTTACTCGGTGGGGGTTGCCGATGCGGAGTACATTGACGCCGCGATCAACTAGCTTCTCGGCTATCCAGTCTACCGCCATGTTGCTCTGGGCGCAAACCAATACTTGGCTTTCGCGGTGGAGGGTTTCGTAAATGGCTTCTACCAAGGTGGTGGTTTTTCCGGTGCCGGGAGGGCCGTGTACTACGACTACATCTTTGGCACGCAGTACGGAGTTGACTGCTTGCTCTTGGCTTTGGTTTAGCCAGGGTAACCGCAGCGGAGTGAAGCTGAGCTCTTCTGCTTTTAGAGGGCCGTGAAAGAGTTCGCGCAGGTGGGCCAATCGGCCGCTTTTCGAGGCGATTACCTTATCTAGCGACTCGAACATGAGGCGGTAGGAGGTTTCGTCGAAATAGAGTTGTACCCCTACGTCGGTAGCGTTTACTAAGCTGTTTAAGGCATCGGGGCTAGGTAGGGCTACCACCATGCGGTTTTGGTCTACATAGCTTACGGTCGCGGTAAAGCCTAGGAACTTGATGGCATTGGTGGCGGCTCCGGTAAAGAAGCTCACCGGTTTGCCATATTCAAAGACCGATTCAATCTCTACATCTTCGGTGCGCTCTACCTCGACTACCAACTGGTTGAGTGAATTGTAGTAGCTGCGTCCTATCTTTAGGGGGTGCCAACAGATGCCTCGCTTTATTTTGCGTATTACGCCCATGGCTTCGGCTTGTTGGCGGTATTGCTCCTTTTCGGCTTCGTACTCTAGTTGTAATAGGGCACGTAGGCGTTGGAGTGATAGGATGGAGGAGGTAGAGGGGGTTTGTTTCATGAGGGGCTGGTGTTGTTAGCGCAATATATCAACGAGGTAGCTGAGTCGTATCCCAATGTAGGATTCGGCCGAGCGTCCGAAGTAATCTTTCTTGGTATCGCCATAGATATTTCCTAGTCCAAAATAGTAGCGACCCTCGAGTAAGAAGTGTCCTATCTTGCTATTTATTTCGAGGCCTGCACCCCCTACAATACCATATTCTAACTTGCTCTCAATGGATTTTCCATAGAGCTGCTGATTGGTAGTGGGGCGGCTGGTAGGATCAAAACCAGCGGTCATGTTCTCTTTTTCACTAATTAGAAAGCCAAAAGAGGGGCCTAGGTTGACAAAGAATCGGGCTCCTTTGGTGTAGGAGTCTGTTCCAAAGGCTAGGTGTGCCAGCAGTGGAATTTCGAGGTAGTTGAGGTTGCGGCTGTAGAATTCGCCGGTCACCTCATCGGGTTCCTCTTTCCAGCCTCGTCCCGAGTAGTTAACCTCTGCCTGGATGCCACAAAGCATCTTAAAGTACTTTTCGGAGATGTAACGTGCGGTAAATCCAAAAGAGGGGGCCATAAACGTAGATTGATCAATGGAGGGCTGAAAACTAACAGAGTTTAGGTTTACTCCGCCAGTAAAACCAATGGCTAGGTTTCTGCGCTCTTGGTCTAGCTGTGCAGCAACTTGCTGAATGCTTAGGAAGGTGAGTAGTAGTACTCCTAGTAGTGACCGTTTATTCATTATTCAAAGTTCAATTTAATCAATTCGTAGTTCTTGGTGAAGTGTACAAAGAATACTTTGCGGTTGATAAACCCACCCCAGTTGTTTACACGCTCAAACTTAAAGCCGGTTTGGATGGGAGTTGCTGCTATGTTATCTAACTTGTTCTCAATGTTTCCTCCATATTTAGCCAACCCTTTTAGGAAGTAGTAGCCGGTATCAAAGCCTAGCATGCCATACTTGGGGAAGGTATTGGCCATTCCTTTGCTGTACATGCGGCGGAAGGCTTGCGAAAATTGGATGGCCTCGGGAAAGAGGGTATTGGTATAGAAAGAGGTGTAGAAATAGGTATCTAACTCATAAAAACTGGCCAAGTGGTCGTTGGTATAGGTTTGCCATTCGGGGTAACCAAATAGTTTGATACGCTTTTCGGGGTTCTCTCTGGAGGTGACAATGAGTTGTGGCAAGATTTTGTTGAGTACACTGTTTTGTCCCGAGGTGGGGATAAACACATTGTCTAGTACATGGCTCATCTGCTCTTGCAACAGTTCGGGTTGAATCTGCTCTCCTTTGAGCTCTTTGAATGGAATCTGTTTGCTTTGTAACTCCTCTTTGAGTCCTGCTATAAAATCGAGCTTCTCTTTGTCGCCTGTTTCGGCATCTAAGAAGATGACTTGTGCCGATCCAAATTGGCGTACGAAATGGTCGTATACTTCGCTGTATAGGTAGGATTGGGGGGTGTTTACTTGAAAGATGGCTGGATTGCTAAAGACTTCGTTCCCCTTCGAAGAGAAAGGGACTACGAGGCGGATGCCGTGGCTTTGGGCAAATTGGCTCGCCTCTTTTACCTGATCGCTATGGGCAGGGCCGAAGATAACATCCATCTCTTTGAGTTCACTTTTGGCCAGTACAGCTTTCATTGAAGCGGCGGTGTTGCCACTGTCATAGGTGTATAAGTCCATTGATACGCCCGAACGTTTGAGGCTATCTACGGCAAGTAGGAACCCTTCGTAGTACTCTACCATACGGGTTTGTTCTTCGCGGTTTCCGCCATTTAACATAAAGGGAAGAAGCACGGCTGCTTTGATGGTGCCAATGGTCTCAATCTGTTTTTGACTGGTGCGGAAGAGCTCTTCGTTGGAGGGGGCTCGCTCTGTGACTGTTGGTACAACTACTTGTACGGAAGCAGGGAAGGGAATAGCGAGGAAGCTACCACGCTTTAGCTTTTCTGACTTCAGTTCGGGGTTGGCAGCTATTAATTCGGATTCACTCAGCCCGTAGAGGCGGCTGATGCTGTAGATGGTCTCTTTGCGCTCTACCTTGTGCATATCCTTGAACTTGCTCTTCTGAGTCGTTGCAACTTGCTCTTGTGGTACGGGGGAAACCACTACCGAATCGGGTTGGGCAGGGAGAACAATCACCTGACCAATGCGGAAGTTATCTGCACTCAAACCGGGGTTTGCTTCGCAAATTTTTGCAGCCGATAGGTTGTATCGCTTGGTGAGCTTGTAGAGCGTATCGCCTGCTCCGATGGTGTGGAACGAGGGGGCATTGGCTTGGGTGGCTGCTTGGGGTATCTTAAGGGAGGCTCCTGCCTTGATTAAGGAGTCGCTACCTGGATTGAGCTGAATAATATCGGCGGTAGAGATGCCATACATGCTGGCAATGGAGTAGAGGCTTTGGCCTCTAGTTATGGTGTGTAGAAAGTAATGGGTAGGCTGGGTTTGTGCTACCGCTTCTGTAGTAGCTACCGATAGGGCAGCAGCCAAATAGAATACTTGGATAAATCTCATGGTTAGTACCTTGCTTTTATATGAATAAACAAAAGTACAAAAAAAACTCAATGCAAGGCATAAACCTACTCCATTAGCAAATATTAATCTGCTATTTGAGTGACTAATTCGGGGGGAAATAGTAATTTTGTGAGCTATCAATGGCCAACAACCTCACTGTATAGCTATTGTTTAAGTTCATAGAAGCGTAATATGATAAACGAAAAAGAGACCATTCAGGTATATGGTGCACGCGTGCACAACCTAAAAAATATAGATGTAGAGATACCTCGCAATAGCTTAACCGTTATTACGGGACTCAGTGGAAGTGGGAAGTCCTCTTTGGCTTTTGATACCATCTTTGCCGAAGGACAGCGTCGCTACATTGAGACCTTCTCGGCCTATGCACGTAATTTCTTGGGGGGGATGGAACGTCCAGATGTAGATAAGATTACGGGGTTGAGTCCGGTTATCTCCATCGAACAGAAAACGACCAATAAGAACCCTCGCTCTACGGTGGGTACTACGACCGAAATTTATGACTACCTGCGTTTGCTCTTTGCACGGGCAGGTACGGCTTACTCGTACTACTCGGGCGAGAAGATGGTGAAGTATACCGAAGAGAAGATTTTGGAGCTCATTTTGCAGGAGTATAAGGGGAAACGTATTTACATCCTAGCGCCCTTAGTGCGTACCCGTAAAGGGCATTACAAAGAACTTTTTGAGCAGGTACGCAAAAAAGGATACCTCAATGTGCGGGTAGATGGTGAGATTAGGGAGATTGTACACGGCATGAAGCTAGATCGCTACAAGAATCACGATATTGAGGTGGTGATTGATAAGCTCATTGTATCCGAGAAGGAGGAGAAGCGGTTGAAGCAGAGTGTAGCAACGGCTATGAAACAGGGTGATGGGCTCTTGATGATTGTGGATCAACAGACGGAGAGTAGTCGCCACTATAGCAAGCGATTGATGTGTCCGGTAACTGGCTTGGCTTACAAAGAGCCTGCTCCGCATAACTTTTCGTTTAACTCGCCACAAGGAGCTTGTCCGCGTTGCAAGGGATTGGGATATGTTAACTTAATCGATGTAGATAAGGTGATACCGGATAGATCGCTCTCTATCTATGAGGGGGCGATTGCAGCGCTTGGCAAGTACAAGAATAGTATGGTGTTTTGGCAAATAGAGGCGTTGTTGGAACGACACGAAGCGACCTTGAAAACGCCTATTGAGCAGCTGCCCGATGAGGCGATTGACGAGGTGCTCAACGGATCGGACGAGCGGATTAAGATTAAAGCATCGCTTATTCATACCTCTTCGGACTACTTTGTTACCTTCGAGGGGATTGTGAAGTATATTCAGCAGGTACAAGAGAGTGAGAGTTCGGCAGTGGCGCAGAAGTGGGCCGATCAGTTTGCACATACAGCTACTTGCCCTGCTTGCGAGGGGGCACGCCTGAATAAGGAGTCGCTACACTTCCGTATTCACGATAAGAATATTCACGAGCTGGCTTGCATGGATATTAGCGAATTACACAACTGGTTGATGGAGGTGGATCCTTTTTTGGAGGAGAAACAGCGTATCATTGCTGCGGAAATATTGAAAGAGATTCGTACACGTTTGCAGTTTCTGCTGGATGTGGGGCTGGAGTATCTTTCGCTCAATCGTACGTCGGTTTCCTTATCGGGAGGGGAGAGTCAGCGCATTCGTTTGGCTACCCAAATTGGGTCGCAGCTGGTCAATGTGCTCTATATATTGGATGAACCAAGTATTGGTTTGCATCAGCGTGATAACGTGCGACTCATTGATTCCTTAAAGAAATTGCGCGATACGGGCAACTCGGTTATTGTGGTAGAGCACGATAAGGATATGATGCTAGCGGCCGATTATGTGATTGACATGGGACCCAAAGCGGGCCGGTTAGGAGGTGAAGTGGTTTTTGCAGGAACTCCGCAAGAGATGTTGCAACGCGAAACCTTGACGGCTAACTACCTCACTGGTAAAGAGGGTTTTGATGTGCCTGCTCAACGAAGAGTGGGTAATGGTTACTCGCTGTTGCTAAAGGGTGCACGAGGCAATAACTTAAAAGGGGTTGATGTGGAGTTTCCGTTGGGTAAGTTGCTTTGTGTGACGGGGGTTTCGGGTAGTGGTAAATCGACCTTGATAAACGATACCCTGCAACCTATCTTGTCTAAACATTTCTATCGTTCGTTGCAGGAGCCTTTGCCATACGAGGCGCTCGAGGGTATCGAACAGATTGATAAAGTGGTGAATGTGGATCAATCTCCTTTGGGAAGAACTCCACGCTCCAATCCAGCTACCTATACAGGGGTTTTCTCCGATATTCGGTCGCTCTTTGTCAACCTGCCAGAGGCTAAGATACGCGGTTACAAGCCAGGGCGTTTCTCGTTTAATGTAACGGGTGGTCGCTGCGAGACTTGTAAAGGGAATGGATACAAAACCATTGAGATGAACTTCTTGCCCGATGTGTTGGTGCCTTGCGAAACATGCCACGGCAAACGATACAACCGCGAAACACTCGAGGTGCGCTTTAAAGGGAAATCAATTGCCGATGTACTCGATATGACCATCAACCGGGCGGTGGAGTTCTTTGAGAATGTACCGCAGGTGTTGCACAAAATTAAGGTGCTTCAAGAGGTGGGACTGGGTTACATTAAGTTGGGGCAGCCCTCTACTACGCTATCAGGGGGCGAGAGCCAACGGGTTAAGTTGGGGACTGAGCTCTCTAAACGGGATACGGGAAAGACGCTCTACATACTCGACGAGCCTACCACAGGCTTGCACTTTGAAGATATTCGTGTATTGATGGGGGTGCTTAATAAGTTGGTAGATAAAGGAAATACGGTCTTGGTGATTGAACACAACCTTGATGTGATAAAAATGGCCGACTACCTGATTGATATGGGACCCGAAGGGGGACGTGGTGGTGGAGAGCTGCTAGCAACGGGTACACCCGAAGAGGTGGCGCAGTGCAAACGGGGGTATACGGCTAAGTTTGTGGCGGAAGAGTTGGAGCTTCACAAGAGCTTCTTGAAGAATAAATAGCGTGTAAGATGTTTTTTCTAATTTCATTAGAGAAAGAGGTTTGAAGTAGATAGAGAAGAATGGCAAAAGTAAAAATAGCAAAAACAAATGTAGCTCGGTTGTTGGATCAACACAAGGTACCTTATGAGTTGGTACCTTACCAGGTAGATGAGGCCGACTTAAGTGCGGTGCATGTGGCCGAAAGTTTGGGGCAGAACATTGAACAGGTGTTTAAGACATTGGTACTTCACGGTGATAAGCGAGGCCATTTGGTCTGTGTGATTCCTGGCGAACACGAAGTCGATCTAAAGATGGCTGCCAAGGCATCGGGCAATAAGAAATGTGAAATGCTTCCCATGAAGGAGCTTCTGCCGCTCACGGGTTATATTCGGGGTGGTTGTTCGCCCATTGGCTTGAAGAAACCTTTTCCCATCTACATTGATGAGAGTTGCCAAGAGCATCCACATATCTATATTAGTGCAGGTATTCGAGGATTGCAGGTCAAAATAGCTCCTGCCGACTTAATCTGCGAGGTGAAGGCGGAGGTTTGCCCGCTGTTTGAAAGAATCTCTCTCTAAAGCTAGGGTGATTGGTCTCTGCTTTTTGCGGGGAGAGTGGGGGAAGTAAGGGGCTATGATAGCCCCTTTGGGTAGAGTTAGCTTTGCGCTAGTTACGTCGGGATGGATAGTTGTACTGTGTGCGATAGCCCTTTGGGAGGCTTAATTCTCTAATGGAAGGTGCTCCCCCTTTAATGAATAAATAGAGTATGTAGAACCTAATTAAGATAGAATAATGGTATCTTTTGAAAGTGATTATAGTAATGGAGCCCATCCGCAGTTGTTGCGACGCTTGGTGGATAGCAATGATGAGGTAATAACGGGTTATGGAGTAGATGATTACTGCGAAATAGCGCGCCAAAAGATTAGAGAGGCCTGTCAATGCCCGGAGGCTGATGTCGACTTCATGGTAGGTGGTACACAAACCAACTCGGTGGTGATATCGGCCATGCTTCAAGATTACGAAGGGGTGGTTGCTGCTACTACGGGGCATGTCAGTGTACACGAAGCGGGTGCCATTGAGTACACTGGTCACAAAGTGTTGACGCTGCCTCAGGTAGATGGTAAAATAGAAGCAGCTACGCTCTCTAATTACCTCTCCTCTTTCTTCTCGGATGATAACCGTGACCACATGGTCTATCCTGGGATGGTCTATATTTCGCACCCTACGGAGTATGGTACGCTTTACAGTAAGAGTGAGCTGAAAGCGTTGTCTGCTATTTGTAGGGAGTATCGGATTCCGCTTTTTATGGATGGGGCTCGATTGGGTTATGGCTTGATGAGTAAGCAAACGGATGTAACCTTGCCCGATGTGGCTACCTATTGCGATGTATTCTATATTGGGGGAACCAAAGTGGGGGCACTCTGTGGAGAAGCGGTGGTTTTTACCAAGCAAAATAGGCCCAACTATTTCTTTACCTTAATTAAACAACACGGTGCGCTTCTGGCTAAGAGCAGGTTGCTCGGTATTCAGTTTGATGCACTTTTTACAGATAATTTATACTTTGATATCAGCCGTCATGCTATTGAAATGGCTGAGGCTCTGAAGGAGGTTCTGAGGGCGAAGGGGTGTCGATTTTATTTAGAATCGCCCACCAATCAGCAATTTATCATTTTACCTAACGAGGTGTATGAGGTGCTGAAAAAGCAGGTGGTAGTAGGCTTTTGGGAGAAGGTAGATGAGCAGCATACGGTGGTGCGTCTGGTTACCAGTTGGTCTACAACCCCCGATGATATTGCTGAATTGGCAAGGCTGTTGGGGTAGTAACTTTCAATAGCTAGCCTATCTAGCATGTCGAATAAGCTGGGAACAATTGTCTTGTTGGGGGTAGTAACTTTCAATAGCTAACCTATCTAACGAGTTGAATAAGCTGGGAACAATTGTCTTGTTGGGGGTAGTAGCTTTCAATAGCTTGGTTGTAAGGATTGCCCAATTGTCACTTGAAGCGGCTGGCTGGTTGTAAATAACTGGTTAATTGTAAAAGTAATCAACTCCTTAGAATCTTGATATTTTCTTTTAATCGGCGCATACTTTAGGTAAAAAACTCTAACTTTGTGGGGCTTAATCCGCTCGTCTATGGAGGGGATAGTAAATGATTGTAGGGCTTGAGCTTGATTGAGTTGCTCGGATGAGCAAAGTCTCTACGGTGTAGAAGAAGAAGTAATAAAAAACAATATATATGGATGATGTTATTATATTAGGTATAGAGTCCTCTTGCGACGATACATCGGCGGCTGTTATTAAGAACGGTGTGCTACTATCGAACGTGGTCTCTAACCAATCTGTTCACGAGGCGTATGGTGGGGTAGTGCCCGAATTGGCCTCTCGTGCTCACCAACAAAATATAGTTCCGGTGGTGCACGAAGCGTTGAAAAGAGCGGGTGTTACCAAGGAGCAGCTTAGTGCTGTTGCTTTTACGCGAGGTCCTGGTTTGATGGGTTCTCTCCATGTGGGGGTATCCTTTGCCAAAGGTTTGGCACGCTCTTTAAATATTCCGATGGTGGATGTGAATCACCTGCATGCGCATGTGTTGGCTCACTTTATCAAAGAGTCGGAGGATGATACTGATAAACCTCAATTCCCCTTCTTGTGCTTGCTGGTTTCGGGGGGTAACTCTCAAATTATCTTGGTAAAGGCTTACAATGATATGGAGATCTTGGGGCAAACCATTGACGATGCAGCAGGTGAGGCTATTGATAAGTGCTCTAAGGTGATGGGATTGGGTTACCCAGGTGGTCCTATTATTGACCGTTTGGCTAGACAAGGCAATCCACAGGCATTTACCTTTAATAAACCAGCCATTCCTGGTTACAACTATAGCTTTAGCGGGTTGAAGACCTCTTTCCTCTACTCTTTGCGTGATTGGTTGAAGGATGATCCTGATTTTATTGAAAATAACAAGGTTGATTTGGCTGCCTCTTTGGAGTTTACGGTGGTTGATATCCTAATGAATAAATTGCGTAAAGTAGCCAAAGATACCAAAATTAATCAGGTTGCTGTAGCAGGTGGCGTATCGGCCAACAATGGTTTGCGTAATGCTTTTCGTGAACATGCTGATAAATACCACTGGAAAATCTACATTCCTCCCTTTGGTTATACTACGGATAATGCGGCTATGATTGCTATCACAGGGTATTATAAGTACTTGGATGGTGATTTTTGCGCCATTGATTTACCTGCCTATTCGCGGGTTGTCGTTTAAATAGTAAGGGATTAGGTAATCGGATAATTTAGATAGTTATGTCAGTAGAGAAAAAGTTTTTAAGCAGAGCGGTGGCCAACCTGTTCTGGAAAGAGAGATTAACACTTGTTACAGCCGAGAGCTGTACAGGGGGGATTTTGTCTTCAACTATTACCTCCATTTCGGGTAGCTCAAGCTATTTTAAAGGAGGTGTTGTGGCTTACTCCAACGAAGCAAAGGTAAATGTGCTTGGCGTGGATGCCGAGTTGATTGAAACGCACGGAGCGGTAAGCGAAGAGGTAGCAGTGGCTATGGCTCAAGGAGTGAAGAAGTTGTTGAATAGCGATTGCGCCCTTGCTACAACGGGTATTGCAGGTCCTAGGGGCGGTGTGCCCGATAAACCTGTAGGGACCGTTTGGGTGGCTGCAGTTTACAAGGATCAGGTATTGACCAAGAAGCTGGATGGCGATAATGGAAGGTTTGAGAATATGACAAATGGTGCCGTTTCGGCACTTCAGTTGGTGCTTGAATTGTTCCAAAGTGAAGAAAATGAGCAGCAAACAGAGAATTAATTTTTGAAAGACTTGTTTAATCAAAAAAAAAGCGCTTACTTTGCGCTCTGTTTGGGAGAACAATTGAAAAACTTAAAAAAATAAGATAGCAATGTCGAAAATTTGTCAAATTACCGGGAAAAAAGCCATGATTGGCAACAACGTTTCACACTCAAAAAGAAGAACTAAAAGAACTTTCGAGGTGAACTTGTTTACGAAGAAGTTCTACTATGTGGAGCAAGATTGCTGGATTAGCCTTAATGTTAGCGCTAACGGCTTACGTGTGATTAATAAGAAAGGTCTTGAAGCAGCATTGAATGATGCAGTACAACAAGGTCACTGTGATTGGAAGAGCATTAAAATCATTGCTTAATAATAGGAGGACATAGATTATGGCTAAAAAAGCAAAAGGTAATAGAGTACAGGTGATCCTTGAGTGCACCGAGATGAAAGAAAGTGGTATGCCGGGAACTTCTCGTTATATTACTACAAAGAATAGAAAAAATACAACAGACAGATTGGAATTGAAGAAATTCAACCCTATCTTGAGACGTGTAACAGTTCACAAAGAAATTAAATAATAACGACCCATGGCAAAGAAAACGGTAGCAACCCTTCAAACTGGTAACAAAGAAGGACGTTCTTATACAAAGGTTATCAAAATGGTGAAATCTCCTAAAACTGGAGCTTACATGTTTGATGAACAAATGGTACCAAACGAAAAGGTTCAAGACTTTTTCAAAAAATAATAAACCTATTTTTTTAGGTTACTTAAAGCTCCATCGTACGCGGTGGGGCTTTTCTTTTACCCGTTGGTTACTCTATTTTCTCCGCTCGGATGGTTCAGTCCGCATCGGGTGACAATTTCTCGCCTGTATTGGTTGGTTGCCCTATTTTTTCCGCTCGGATAGTATGCTATTGGTAAGAGAATTTCGCTCTACTAATCTATAGCTATCACGGGCTGTTTTTTTGACTCGAAGAAGTGCAATAGTGGAAAAGGGGGAGATGGAGTAAAGGCTGCGAAGAGTATCGGCCAAGTTAAGCGTATGGTCTTATGACTTTAAGAGCGGAATAGGTGTTGTTGTGCTACTCTTTTGATGAGCTTCTTCACCACTCCAAACAGCAGATTGGGGAGTAGTCATGTTAGCGACCCACTCTTTAAACAAAGTTCCGCCCTGTTGCAGGTTTCTGTGACAGGGCGGAACTTTGTTTACTCCACGTGTTGGTACAAGAATCGTTTGATGCTCTTCTTGGGTGTCTTCTCAAACTCTTCGTGGTAAATCTTTACACGTGTTATTTGTGAGTAGGCAGGTAGCTGTTCGTTTAGTGCTACTCTGTTTTTCTCCATTGCTTCGGCTATCGCTTCATCGTTCATTTTATGGGCAAAAGTCTCTTCGTAGTCGGGGTAAATGAGTGCCATTAATTTGCTGTCTGACTGCTGTATAATGATACTTTCGGCCACGAAGTCCATGTTGTTCAATTTATCCTCAA
The DNA here is from genome assembly GCA_051648565.1 of Phocaeicola sp. Classification (GTDB taxonomy): domain Bacteria; phylum Bacteroidota; class Bacteroidia; order Bacteroidales; family Bacteroidaceae; genus Phocaeicola. The sequence continues at coordinate 18,891 of JBOFFJ010000018.1, forward strand.
TCTCTTCAGGATAGATATTTTGGCCCGAAGCGCCTAGTAGCATGTTTTTGCTTCGTCCCTTGATGGTTACATTGCCTTCGGCATCTATGACGCCTAAGTCACCCGTGTGTAGCCACCCTTCGCTGTCCATTACTTCGGCAGTAGCTTCAGGGTTCTTGTAGTAGCCTAGCATAACATTGGCTCCACGGCAAATAATTTCGCCTACTTCGTTTTCGGGGTCGTTGCTTGTTATCTTTACCTCCATACGAGGGGCTGCTTTGCCGCATGATCCGGGTTTAAAGCGTTGCCAGTCTTCGTAGCAGATGATGGGTGCACACTCGGTCATGCCGTAGCCAACGGTGTAGGGGAAGTTGATGCTTTTGAGGAACTGTTCTACCTCTTGGTTGAATCCAGCTCCGCCAATGATAATTTCGTAGAAGTTGCCTCCAAAGGCATTTATCATCTGCTTGCGAATGCTCTCTTTGATTTTGTCGCTTACGATAGGTACCTTTAGGAGGAATTTGATATGTGGTGCTTCTAGTTTAGGGAAAATCTTCTTCTTGATTATTTTTTCGATAATCAAAGGTACTGCAATGACTAGATTAGGCTTAATCTCTTCGAATGCTTGGAAGATGATTTTAGGGCTGGGTGTGCGTGTTAAGAAGTACACGTGGCATCCTGCGCTAAATTCGTAAAGAAATTCGAAGGCCAAACCATACATGTGTGCCATGGGAAGCATCGAAACCAATTTGTCGCCTGGCTTGAGGTTGAGTACGCTAAACGCGAAGTCTGTGTTAGACCACAGGGCGCGGTAGGGAATCATTACCCCTTTGGAGTAGCTAGTGGTACCCGATGTGTAGTTGATGGCTGCCAATTCGTTGGGGCTATCTTTGTGGTAGTTTACATGATCACGTCTAAAGTTACGTGGAAACTTCTGACCAAAGAGTTCGTTTAGGTGTTCGCGTGCTTGTTTAAGCTTCTGGTTGCGTAGGTGTAAAATGCTGTAATCGTCAATCAGCATGGCCCCCCGTAGCATGGGCATCGCGCTTTCGTTTAGGTTTTCCCACACTGAGTTACCTGCAAAGAGTAGCTTTGCTTCGGAGTGGTTTACAATGTTGTGTACATTGTCTGCTTTGAATTCGTGTAGAATGGGTACGATAACCGCTCCATAGGTGATGGTAGCCAAGAAGGTTACTCCCCAGTGTGAGCTATTGCGTCCGCAAAGGGCTATTTTGTCTCCTTTTTTGATTCCGCTCTTCTCAAATAGAATGTGTAGTTTCTCTATTTTACGGGCTACATCTTTGTATTGTAGGGTAGCTCCTTTGTAATCTGTAAGGGCATCTAAGTCCCAGTTTTTCTTTATGCTCTCTTCTATAAAAGCAATAAAGCTCTCTTTTTGCTCCATTTTACTTGGTCTGTTTTTGTTGATTGAATGTTGCACAATAACTTTACTAATGTGCAAATATAAGCTTTTATTTGAAGGAAACAAGAGGTGTATAGAAAAATGAGTCACCTTGGTCTCCTTCTTGCATTGATTCTGTGCTTTTTGTGGGGTAGAATGGTGGTTTCGGTTCCTAGTTGTAGCTTGTTTGCTTGTTTTTATAGGGTAGGATGGTGGTTTCGGCTTCTGGTTGTAGGTTGTTTGCTTGTTTTTGTGGGGTAGGATGGCGATTATAGGCGTTACTTGCTGCTTTTTCGTTGTTGCCTAGTTGGGCTACCTTTAAATCTTGCAAATAATTTGCAAGGTTGGCTTTAAAACAGTTGTTGCAATTCACCTCCATTCTTTTTAAAAATGTATCTTTGTAGCTTTATAACAGAGATTCTAGAGACAGATGGCAGAAGCAAAGAAATATACACCACGCAAGCCCAAAGCAGCCCAACCCAAACCAATTGATGAGTATGGACACCTGCAACCCCAAGTGCCCGAATTTGAAGAGGCGGTTATTGGGGCATTAATGATTGAGAAGGATGCTTATTCGCTGGTTAGTGAAATATTACGCCCCGAATCGTTTTACGAGCACAAACACCAGTTAATCTATCAAGCTATTACCTCTCTATCTTTGCGTCAGCAGCCTGTCGATATTTTGACAGTGACCGAACAGTTGCGTAGTACAGGTAATCTAGACGATGTAGGAGGTCCTTTCTATATTGCTCAATTAAGTGGTAAGGTGGTTTCGTCTGCCCACATTGAGTATCATGCGCGTATCATTGCGCAAAAGTATTTGGCACGTGAGCTTATCTCTTTCACCAGTGGTATACAGACCAAGGCGTTTGATCAGACGCAGGATGTAGATGACTTGATGCAGGAGGCAGAGGGCAAGCTTTTTGAGATATCGCAACAAAACCTAAAGAAGGATTATACGCAGATTAACCCCGTTATTCAAGAGGCGTATGAGATGCTTCAAAAGGCGGCAGCTCGAACCGATGGTTTGAGTGGATTGGAGAGTGGTTTCCGCGGGTTGGATAAGATGACTTCGGGGTGGCAAAATTCCGATTTGGTTATTATTGCGGCTCGTCCGGCCATGGGTAAAACGGCTTTCGTGCTGTCGATGGCCAAAAACATGGCTGTGAATGCCAAGATACCGGTGGCTGTATTCTCGCTGGAGATGGCCAACGTACAGTTGGTCAATCGTATGATTGTCAATGTGTGCGAAATTCCGGGTGAAAAGATTAAGAGTGGTCAGCTAGCACCCTACGAGTGGGGGCAGTTGGACTATAAAATAAAGGAGCTTTACGATGCTCCCCTTTATGTAGACGATACTCCTTCGCTTTCGGTATTCGAACTGCGTACCAAGGCGCGTCGTTTGGTGCGTGAGCATGGGGTAAAGATTCTTATTATTGACTACTTGCAGCTGATGAATGCCAGCGGAATGTCCTTTGGTAGTCGCCAAGAGGAGGTGAGTACCATATCACGTTCGCTCAAGGGATTGGCCAAGGAGTTAAACATTCCCATCATTGCATTGAGCCAGTTGAATCGTGGGGTTGAGAACCGCGAAGGGATTGAAGGAAAGCGTCCACAGTTGAGTGACCTTCGTGAGTCGGGAGCCATTGAGCAGGATGCCGATATGGTTTGCTTTATTCACCGTCCTGAGTACTACAAGATTTTTCAAGACGATAAAGGAAACGACCTGCGAGGCATGGCCGAGATTATTATTGCCAAGCACCGTAATGGTGCCGTGGGCGATGTGTTGCTGCGCTTTCGTGGAGAGTATGCTCGCTTTCAAAATCCAGATGATGAGATGATTGTTCCGCTTCCGGGCGAAGAGATGGGCGTTATTCGTTCTAAGATGAATAGCGGTGGTTCTGTACCGCCTCCTCCCTCCGAAGCTCCACCGGCAGCAGGTGGACCGTTTGATTATGGTATTCCCGATGGACCCTTGCCCTTCTAATTAGGTGAAAAAAGGGGCCATCTGAACTATAAAACAGAAATTCTTATTAAATTTGCATCACTTTTTAAAATATATAAATAAAACAGCATATGAATATCTCCTATAATTGGCTAAAAGAGTACGTTGCCTTCAACTTAACTCCTCAGGAAGTGTCGGAAGCACTTACCTCTATCGGGCTTGAAACAGGCGGCGTAGAAGAGGTTCAAACCATTAAAGGTGGACTAGAGGGTATTGTGATTGGCGAGGTGCTTACTTGCGAACAACATCCCAACTCGGACCACATGAGTGTAACTTCACTAAATATTGGTGGCGAACAGCCCATACAGGTGGTTTGTGGAGCGGCCAATGTAGCAGCAGGCCAAAAGGTAGTAGTGGCTACTATTGGGACTAAATTGTACGATGGCGAGGACTCTTTTACCATTAAGAAGTCAAAACTTCGTGGGGTAGAGTCGAACGGTATGATTTGTGCCGAAGATGAAATAGGATTGGGAACTGGTCACGAAGGCATCATGGTGCTTCCTGCCGATGCAGTGCCAGGTACACCTGCTAAGGAGTATTTCAATATTCAGAGTGAATATGTACTAGAGGTAGATATTACCCCCAACCGTGCCGACGCTTGTTCACACTACGGTGTAGCTCGTGACTTGTATGCTTACTTGGTTCAAAATGGGTTAGAGGCCTCTTTAACCCGCCCTTCTACCGAAGCTTTTGCTGTGGATAACAACAACCTTGATATTGCTATTGAGGTAGAAGATGCTACAGCGGCTCCTCGCTATGCAGGTATCTCTATGACGGGTGTAACCGTTAAAGAGAGTCCCGAATGGTTGCAAAATAAATTGCGTCTTATCGGGTTGCGTCCTATTAATAATGTGGTCGATGTAACAAACTACATGCTACACGCCTATGGTCAACCCCTACACTGCTTTGATGCTGATCAGCTAAAAGGAGGTAAGGTAGTAGTACGCACGGTAGCAGAAGGTACTCCTTTCGTAACCCTCGATGAGGTAGAACGCAAACTATCGGCTACCGATTTGCTTATCTGCAACGCCCAAGAGCCTATGTGTATTGCAGGGGTATTTGGTGGATTGCACTCGGGAGCAACCGAGAAGACAACCAACATTTTCATCGAAAGTGCTTACTTCAACCCAACGGTAGTGCGTAAAACAGCTCGCCGTCACGGATTAAATACCGACTCTTCGTTCCGCTTTGAGCGTGGTATCGACCCTAACGGTACCATCGAAGTGTTGAAAGAGGCTGCTATGCTTATCAAAGAGTTGGCAGGTGGAACCATCTCTTCCGAGATTAAAGACCTTTACCCTCAGCCTATTGCACACCACACGGTAGAGCTTGCTTACGCTAAGGTGCATAGCCTAATTGGTAAAGAGCTTTCGGTAGAGACTATTAAGAGCATTGTCACTACACTCGAGATGGAGATTACTCAAGAAACAACCGAAGGTTTGACACTTCAGGTGCCTCCTTACCGTGTAGATGTGTTGAGAGATTGTGACGTAATCGAAGATATTCTTCGTATTTATGGGTATAACAACATCGAGATTCCTACTACCTTAAAGTCAAGCTTGACTACCAAAGGGGAGGACGACCGTTCGCAAAAACTACAAAACCTAGTGGCCGAACAGTTGGTAGGTGCTGGTTTCAACGAAATACTTAACAATTCACTAACGGCAGCTGCCTATTACGATGAGTTGGAGAGCTTCAAGAGCGATAACTTGGTGCGCTTGATGAATCCTCTGAGCAATGACTTGAATGTAATGCGTCAAACCTTGTTGTTTGGTGGGTTGGAGAGCATTGCACACAATGCCAACCGCCAAAGCAGCGACCTTAAATTTATGGAATTTGGTAACTGCTATACGTTCGATGCAGAGAAGAAAAACCCTGAGAAGGTATTGGCTGCCTACAACGAAAGCTACAACATGGGATTGTGGATTACGGGTAAGCGCATTAGCAACTCATGGGCACATGCCGATGAAGCCGCTACTGTATACGAATTGAAAGCTTACGTATTGAATATCTTTACCCGTTTAGGGCTTACTATGGGTCAGGTACTCTTTGGTAACCTCAGCAACGATATCTACTCGACTGCTTTGACGGTACACACGCGTGGCGGCAAATTGCTAGCTACATTGGGTATTGTTACCAAAAAGGTGTTGAAGAAGTTCGATATCAGCAACGAGGTGTACTATGCAGAGATTAACTGGACTGAATTGATGAAGGCTACGCGCAAAGCTTCGGTTACCTTTAAAGAGATCTCTAAATTCCCTGCAGTGAAACGCGACTTGGCTTTGCTAGTCGATACAGCTGTTCAATTTGGCGATATCGAAAAGGTAGCTTACGAATCAGAACGCAAACTACTTAAAGCGGTAGAGTTGTTCGATGTATACGAAGGCAAGAACCTAGAGGCAGGTAAAAAGAGTTATGCCGTAAGTTTGCTGTTGCAAGATGAGCAAGCTACGCTAACCGACAAGCAAATTGAGAAGGTGATGCAAAAAGTAATCTCTAACTTAGAGAATAAATTGCAAGCCAAATTACGATAATTATTTAACCACATTATAACAAAGAAACAATCTCATGGGAAGAGCGTTTGAATATAGAAAAGCATCCAAGCTTAAAAGATGGGGCAACATGGCCCGCGTATTTACGAGAGTAGGTAAACAAATTGCTATTGCGGTAAAAGCGGGTGGACCAGATCCCGAAAATAACCCTTCACTACGTGCTATCATAGCCAATGCTAAGCGCGAGAATATGCCGAAGGACAACATTGAGCGTGCCATCAAGAATGCATGTGGTAAGGATCAAAAGGACTACAAAGAGATGAACTACGAAGGATACGGCCCTTTTGGTGTAGCTGTATTTGTAGAGACTGCTACCGATAATACTACCCGTACGGTAGCCAATGTACGTAGTGTATTCAATAAATTTGGAGGTAGCCTAGGTACATCGGGTAGCTTGGACTTTATCTTTAGCTGGAAATCGATGTTCACTTTCACTAAGAAAGAGGGCATGGATATGGACGATATGATTCTTGAACTGATTGACTACGGAGTAGAAGATGAGTACGATGAGGAGGAGAACGAAGTAACCATCTACGGTGATCCTAAATCGTTTGCTCAAATCCAAAAGCACCTCGAAGAGAGTGGCTTTGAGGTAACAGGTTCAGAGTTTACACGCATCCCAACCGACGAAAAGGAGTTGACTGACGAGCAACGTGCTACAATCGAGAAGATGGTAGAGAAGTTGGAAGATGACGAAGATGTACAAAGCGTTTACACCAACATGGCTCCTGTAGCCGATGAGGAGTAATTGCTAGCCATGGAGTTACGTTACGAAACAACGGGCACTTGTGCCACTCACATTGAGGTGGAAGTGGTTGAGAATGTAGTAAAGCAGGTACGCTTTTGGGGCGGATGCAACGGAAACCTACAAGGCATTGCTCGCTTGGTCGAGGGGATGCAGGTTGATGATGTATTGGCTAAATTGGAGGGTATATGTTGCGGAAGACGCACTACTTCTTGTCCTAATGAGCTATGCAAAGCGTTACGCAAGCTAACTGAGTAGGCTTGTTTGTTTCAGCCAAATAGGAGAGAGGGGCTATTCTTTAGGGAATAGCCCCTCTCTTTCTGGAGTAGGTTCCCTCTTTCTCTGGAGCAGCTCCTCTCTTTTTGTTGCTATCGTAGCCTCTACTGCATTGGTTAAGTGGCTTTCTTTGTTCCAAATAGTCACTTTAGTGGTGTTTGAAATTAAAAGATGTTAATTCAAATAAGAAAGTTGGGGTTTTATGGTGTTGTATAACACAAAATCCCTACATTTGTAGTGTGTTTTTCATGGTATTAGATTTAAGGTTAATAAGATTGGGTGTCTGGGATAGATACCCTTCTTTTTTTTTATATACCTACGAATGAGTCAATATAGGTACTCATTTGGTTCATTCTTTTGAAAAACAACCAATTTTAGTTACCTTCTTTTTGGTTTCAGTTGGTGCAATTTGTTGATAGATAGTCACTTTGGCTGAAAGCAAGCGATTTGAACAAACCCTACCACTAGAGCTACCTGGCTCACTTTTCTCCTCCTAATAAACTCTTATTACTTTTCTCGTCGATAGATAGGTTATCGGCTCATGGTGAAAAGATTCCCAACAGCTATTTCGGCTAAAAGTTTTTGATGCTATACTAATTTGTGTAGATACTTCAACTGCCTCTCTTAGGATATTCCCTAGCTATTTACTCTGTGTAAAAAGGTGCGGAGCTTTAGATTAAAAGGTGCGGACGTTTGTATCGAAAGGTGCGGACCTTTGTATTGAAAGGTGCAGAGCTTTAGATTAAAAGGTGCGGACGTTTTTTGAATGAGTCAAAAATAACAGTATACCTGATTTGCATCTCCTAAAAATAGCGCGTGTGGGTAGTGGATATTTATTGACTTTTCATCTTTCACACACCAACCAATCTATATATCAGAAATATTGCTTATTTTTGCAGCCTAATTAACTGATTTGTAAAAGTGGGTAGAAAGAAGAAACAACTTCCTTTGTTAGAAAAGGTAACCATAACAGGCGTAGCAGCCGAAGGAAAAGCATTGGCAAAAGTGAATGACTGGGTAGTATTTGTACCCTACGTAATACCGGGTGATGTAGTAGACTTGCAGGTAAAGCGTAGAAAGAACTCCTATGCCGAGGCAGTAGCTGTAAACTTTCATGAATATTCTCCCCAACGCGTCACTCCATTTTGCGAGCACTATGGCGTATGTGGAGGGTGTAAATGGCAATGTTTGTCGTACGAAGATCAATTGAGCTACAAGCAACAGCAGATAACCGATAACTTAACGCGTATTGCTAAGGTAGATCTTCCAGAGATGATGCCTATCCTTGGTTCGGAAAAAACGCAGTGTTACCGTAATAAACTAGAGTTTACCTTCTGCAACAAACGTTGGTTGACCGAGGCCGAAGTAAAAGCCGAAGTAAAGTATGACCAGATGAATGCCATTGGTTTCCACATACCAGGAGCGTTCGATAAGGTACTAGCTATCGAAAAGTGTTGGTTGCAGGACGATATCAATAACCAGATACGTAATGCCGTACGCGATTATGCTTACGAGCACAACTATACATTCTACAACGTACGTGCCAACGAAGGCTTGTTGCGTAACTTAATGATTCGTACCTCTACTACGGGCCAATTGATGGTATTGCTTCAATGCAAGATAGTAGAAGAGGGCGACCAACAATTGATTGACCAATTGTTGCAACACGTAGCCGATCAATTCCCTCAAATTACAGCACTTCTTTATGTAAACAACCAAAAGTGTAACGACACCATTGGTGACCAAGAGGTGATTGTCTTTAAGGGCGAAGATCATATTTTTGAAGAGATGGAGGGTTTGCGCTTTAAGATTGGTGCTAAATCATTCTACCAAACCAATTCAGAACAAGCTTATACCTTGTATAAGGTGACACGCGACTTTGCCGGACTTACGGGCGATGAGTTGGTGTACGATCTTTATACAGGTACAGGTACTATTGCTAACTTTGTGGCCAAGAAAGCCCGCAAGGTGGTAGGTATAGAGTATGTGCCCGAAGCGATTGAGGATGCCAAGGTGAACTCGCAAATCAATGGAATTGACAATACGCTTTTCTATGCAGGCGATATGAAAGATATGCTTACGCAAGATTTCATTAACGAACACGGTCGTCCCGATGTAATCATTACCGATCCTCCACGTGCCGGTATGCACAACGATGTAATTGATGTATTGCTATTTGCAGAGCCTACGCGCATTGTATATGTAAGCTGTAACCCAGCTACGCAAGCACGCGATTTGGCCCTACTCGATGGTAAATACAAGGTAGTAGCGGTACAACCTGTTGATATGTTCCCACACACGCACCACGTAGAGAATGTGGTGTTATTAGAGAAAAGATAGAAAATGGCCAGAGGAAGAAATAAAAAAGAGGGGAGACCCGTAGCGCGTGCAGTAGCCAAATATACAGGCTACAAGGTACGTGAGGCTGCCGAATTGATGGAGTTTTTAATGCAAAAAATGGATGGCATCAGCCGTACCCGCGTAAAAACACTCCTTGCCAACCGTGTAATATCGGTAGACAACCAAATCATTACGCAGTATAACTATGCACTTAAGCCAGGGATGGTGGTGCAGATGAGTAAGGCAAAGAACAACCGTGAGTTTAAGCACAACATGATTAAGCTGGTTTACGAAGATGCTTACATCCTTGTAATCGAGAAAAAAGATGGTTTGCTTTCGGTTAGTAACGATAAGCAAAAAGAGCGTACGGCTCAAAACATCTTGAACGAATATGTGAAGCGCAAACACAAAAGCAATCGCGTGTTTGTGGTGCACCGCCTTGATAGAGGTACATCGGGTTTAATGATGTATGCTAAAGATGAGAAAACGCAACACACCCTGCGCGATAACTGGCAAGAGATTGTGACCGACCGTCGCTACGTAGCTATTGTATCGGGCGATATGGAGCGCGATGCAGGTACTTACGAATCGTGGTTGACTGACCGCAAGACATTTGTTACTTCGAGCCCGTATGATGATGGAGAGGGAAAGTATGCGGTAACGCACTACAAAACCATTAAGCGTGCCAATGGGTACTCAATGATGGAGCTTGACTTAGAGACAGGACGTAAGAATCAAATTCGTGTCCACATGTCGGAGTTGGGTCACCCGGTATTGGGCGATGAGCGCTACCGCAGCATCATCAATCCATTGGGTAGATTGGCACTACACGCCTTTAAGTTGGCCTTCTACCACCCAGTAACGCATGAGCAGATGACCTTTGAGACCCCTTACCCAAGTGGGTTTAAAAACTTGATGCTTCGCAAGCCGCAAGCTACTCCAGCTGCTTCGACTGTTGCTGCTTCGGCTACTCCGGTTGCTGATTTGGCTGGTGAAGAGTCTGCTGTTGCTTCGTCTACAGAGGTCGAAAGAGGTGATTGGGAGGTGAAAGCCCCAGCCGCTGCAGCTGCTAAGGCTGCTAAACCTGTACGACCAAAGGCTAAGGCAAAGCGTGTTGATTCTTCTTCGGTAGTGACAGAGGAGGATGCACCTCCAGCTTGGTCGCAAGAGATTGATGAATAAATAGGTAGTGTCTGCTTTGCAAAGGTTGAACTTTCGCAGGTAGACACGCTACATTTATACAAGAACAAGGAGAGTCTCTCGCGAGTGCTCTTCTTAAGCAAAACTCCCCCCTTTCATAGAGACTCTATGAAAGGGGGGAGTTTTGCTTTGGGGGATGTTTTACCATCTTCTTTTTGTAGTGGGCAGACTCCTCTGTTATTACTATTGAGCTGCTTATTGGCTCTTTTATCTATAGAAACAGCCTTTTGGTATAGTTTACGGGGGTTATTATGAAAACGAGGTTGCCTCTTATCTATAGAAATACCCTTTTGGTTGATGAAACGAGGCTGTTCGTCTATTTTTATTCTCCTTTTTGGGGCCGATTTATATCTTTGTTACCTAGTTGAAGCCACTCTTTTCAGTAGGCTACAACTGTTGAGATAGCTATAGTATTTTGGATGAAAAAATAGTTCTAAAATGAAGATGTATAACATGAAAAAAGTGCTTTTAGGGGTGCTTTCTATCTGCTGCTTTGCAGCTTGTGAAAAAGAGTCTCTACCTATGTCTGAGAATGGTGAGCAGGAACAGCCTAGTGAAGAGGGTAGTGGATTAACAGGAAACTTGCTAGAGTTTGATGTGAGTTGGGAAGATGTGAGCAATAGTGATTACTTGCCTACTCCGGAGGTGGTTGTTACGGATAAGACAGATGATGAGTATGATGATTTTGTTGAAAATTCATCGTTTGGAACAGTTGTTCAACTTCATTTTAGTGAGTCGGTAGTAACTGTTACTGGTGCACCAACCGGCGTGACCATCCTTCAAGATGGGGCTCATCTAACTGTTACGAGTTCCTTGTCGGGTATTGAATACCGCTTGAGTGGTTCAGCTTCGGATGGCTCTATCAAGATGTATAGCGATAAGAAGTTTAAATTGACGCTAGAGGGAGTCTCGTTGAAGAGTAGCAAAGGGGCTGCTATTAATATACAATCGAGTAAGCGTGTATTTGTAGAGTTGGCAGAGGGAAGTGTTAATAGTTTAATTGATGCAGCCAATTATACATTGGTGGAGGGCGAAGATCAAAAAGCTTGCTTCTTTAGTGAGGCGCAACTCTTGTTCAGTGGCTCGGGTAGACTTGATGTAACGGGCAACTACCGACATGCCATCTGCAGTGATGACTACATTCGTTTTCGTAGTGGAAATAGCATCAACATTCTTTCGGCAGTAAAAGATGGGATACATACCAATGATAAATTGGTTATCAGTGGTGGAACCTTCTCTATAGCTGCTTCGGGTGATGGTATGGAGTGCGAGAAGGGGATGGTTGATATTCGTAGTGGAGAGATAACAATCGCAGCTGCCGATGATGCCATAGCAGCATCGTACGAGGGTGATGATGCCTCTATTGTACCCAGTGTAAAGATATCAAACGGTTTATTGCAGTTAACTACTACCGATCAAAAAGGGATGGGGATTAAATCGACTGGCAATGTAGTGATTAGTGGAGGTATAATAAAGGTTTCGGTGGTTGGATTGGCCTCAAAAGCGATTAAGGCCGATGGAAACATAGAGGTGACCGGTGGTAAGCTGGTGCTGCTTACTGAGGGATCGGCATTTTATGATACCGATGATATCAGCTCGCCTGCTGCCATCAATGGCGATGGTGACTTAACGATTTCGGGTGGTGAGCTTTTCCTGAAAAGTACAGGTAGTGCTGGAAAAGGCATAAGTGTAGATGGAGATTTAACGATCGAGAATAGTGTAGTAAAGGTTATTACAACAGGTAAGCAGTTTGTCTTTAACAGACTGGACTCTTCTGCTAAGGGGATTAAAGCGTCGGGTAACTTGACCATTCATTCGGGCACTGTTTGGGTGAAAGCTACGGGTGGTGAAGGAAGTGAAGGAATTGAGAGTAAGCGTGTGTTGACCATTAACGGTGGATCAATTGCTGTTTATGCTTACGATGATTGTATCAATGCCTCGAACTCAATTGTGATCAATGGTGGAGATAACTATTTTTACAGTAGTAGCAATGATGCTATTGACTCGAATGGTACCTTTACCCTTACAGCAGGAAGGGTGGTAGCGGTAGGGGCTTCGTCGCCCGAAGGTGGATTGGATTGCGACAATAGCACCTTGAAAATTACAGGTGGTACGCTCATGGCGGTAGGAGGGGCTAGTAGTACACCTACAACAAGTGTCACTACTCAGCGATGTTTGTTGTACAATGCTACTGCTACTGCGGGTGCGCTGCTCACCATACAGTCGGCGCAAGGTGCTCATGTAGCATCATATACGCTTCCTAGAAGCTACTCTAGAATGGTGATGCTTTTTAGCAGTGACCAATTAACATCGGGTGGCAGTTACACAATCTATTCGGGTGGTACCGTTAGCGGTGGGTCGGGCTTTAATGAGCTTACTACAGCGGGAAGTTATACACCAGGTAGTCAACTGGCTACTTTTACTACTAGTAGTATGGTGACAACTGTAGGTAGTAGTTCATCGGGTGGAGGACGTCCTTAGTACTCGCCTGTCTCTATCTATTTTCTCTTTGTAGTTGGCTTTAGAGCACTAGCTTTCTACTGATCTTTTAATGGAGGTAGCGCTGAGGAGATGAATGACTCCTCGGCGCTACCTCCATTGTTCTCTATATAGGTGATTGAACTACTCCTCGAAGATGAATTTCTCCACTGCCACAGCTACACCATCCTCTTCGTTGGTGAGGGTAATGTAGTCGGCACTCTCTTTTACCACCTGTTGTGCATTCTCCATCGCTATGCCTAGTCCAGCATATTGAATCATGGAGAGGTCGTTAAATCCATCGCCTATGGCAATCATCTCCTCGCGATTCATGCCTATTTTTTGGAGCAATACGGCTAGTGACTGCGCCTTGTCTATCCCTTTGGGTACCAACTCTAGGAAGTAGGGCTCCGAACGGAATACCCCCATCTTCTCTTTTAGCTCTTGGTACATCTCTTTCTCTAGGATAGCCAATCGGGTAGGTTCGCCCACTATGAGGCATTTGGCTACTGGAAACTGAATGGCTTCTAGAAGGTTCTCTACCTTTTTGACAGGCATTTTGTTGAGGTGGGCCTCTTTTAGCACATACTGATCTTCGGGGTGTTCTGTAATGACAAAGTTATCTTCGTAACTAATCATGGCAAAATTGTTCTTGGTAGCACAGCCATGGAGGTAGGGTAGTACCTCTTGGTTGAGTACATTTTCGTAGAGTGCTTCTCCACTCTTCCAGTCAAATATTTCGCCTCCATTGTAGGAGAGAATATAGCCTCCATACCTCTTGAGATCCAACGCTTCGGCTAGGGGTACAATGCCGTAGGTAGGTCTGCCCGATGCAAGTACTATTTTAACTCCCATCTCTTGTACTCTCATGAGGGTCTTTAGTGTGTGCGGGGTTATCTCTTTCTGCTTGTTGGTTAGTGTGCCATCTAAATCGAGCACCAATAGTTTATACTTCATACGTTTATTTAAGGGTGTAATATGTAGGGGTGTAATTTGAACTATTTTGCAACAAAGATAGTGAATGGATAATACTTTTTTGCTTACATTTGTTTTAAATATAGAAACATTAGAACTTATTTTATGGATGATTTAGTGTACGAGTTGATGCTGCGCTTGTTGGTAGCTGGGGTGTTAGGAACATTGATTGGGTTGGAGCGAGAGTATAGAGCCAAAGAGGCTGGTACGCGTACCCACTTTTTGGTGGCTTTGGGAAGTGCGCTTTTTATGATTGTTTCGCTCTATGGATATCAATCTTTGGTACTTAGCGAATTTAATCGATGGGATGGTAGTCGTATTGCGGCTCAAGTAGTGAGTGGAATAGGCTTTATTGGGGCAGGTACTATTATTTTTCGTCGCGAAATTGTACATGGATTGACCACTGCTGCAGGTGTTTGGGTGGCTGCTGGCGTAGGTTTGGCAGTAGGTGCAGGCATGTATCTTATTGGAATATTTGCGGCGCTCTTATTGGTGGTTGGACTCGAGGTTATGATACGCGTTTTTAGCCATTTAGGTGTAAAGTATATGGATGTAGGGTTTACTACTCCCTCTAGGGGAACGCTTCGGGAGTTGACTAAGCAGTTTAATCGGGAGTTTTCCATCATCTCTTTGCGGGTAGAAGAGAAGGGATCGGATAGTGAAGCTTTGTACTATGTGAGTATGGTGGTAAAATGCCGCAAGGCAAAGAGTGAAGAGGATATTATAAATAGTTTGCACGATTTTTCGGACGTATCTATCTATCGGATAGAGTAGTACTGTTTGTTGCTGCTTCTGTGGCACATTCGTTCTCTTTCTACTCTTTTGCAATGAGCGTGCGCTATGGCTCGTTTATTCCTTGACCCCTTCCATCCTTTCATGGATGGCTATTCCTAGTAGCTAAAAAAAAGAGATGGAACTCTGACACCAGAGTTCCATCTCTTTTTTTTAGCTAAGCCTTAGTGGTCTATCCCTCTAGAGCTATGTGTGCCTATTTATTTGGTCCAAGCTTTACCTGTAGGAAGCAGTGTGCGTCCGTATGATTGGTTAAGCATAGAGGCGGCTACCCCATAAAAGCTCAATAATGAGATAATAAGTTCGCTGTAGGCAGCCATGGTGTGCCAGATAGAGCCCATGCCAAATGTATCTAGTGCTAGACCCAATAACAAGATGTCGATAAAGATCATCAACAAAGAGAGGTGTGTATTGAGGCGGAAAGCAGCAACGGTAATGATAAGTGAGAGGATAAAGTAGCCTAAGAATGCAAAAGCAAGCTGACCTTTATCTGCATTTTGTTGAAGTGTTTCGCCAAGAGCGCCTCCTAGAATCATCCAGCTCATTCCTACACCTAACCAGAAGAAGCCGTAAGCGCTAAATGCAAGGGCGCCAAATAGGTTGTTGTGTTTGAAATCAATAATACCTGCTACTAATTGTGCAATGGCACCTAGGAAGATAGCCCAAGGTAGTAGAAGCGCAGTACCATCTGTGATGCCTAGTTTTTGAGAAGAGGCTACTAATGTTACCATTGCTAGACCTGTTAGACCCAGTGGTGTGGGATCTGCTAAAACACTCTTTACCTTGTAAGTTGTTGTTTCCATTCTTTTTTGTTTGATTTTTTCGTTGGTTTAAATTAATTATTTCGCAAAATCGGGCGCAAAGATAGCCATTTTTAGTGAATTAACCAAGTGCGTGTGGCTTATAGAGGTGCTCTAAGGGGGGGGAGGTTCTCTTTCTGGTGGAATTAGCTATCTTGTGAGATTGAGATGGCGATTCGCGGCGGGTGCTAAATGTACCGTTCATGGTGGAATTAGTTATCTTGTGAGATTGAGACCCTGCTGCATTGGGTGAATGTAATGCACTAAAAAGCCCTATCCACTCTATTGGGAGAGAGTGATAGGGCTCTTTGCTTATTTTATACCACCAACTGTGGGTTGGTAACCGTAATTGGTAACCGTAGTTGGTGGCTATAGTTCGTTTGGCTATTAGTTGGTTAGCTTTTACTTGTCTAGCAACTTAGGAAGTTGCTTTCCCTTCGTTGCCTCCTTTGCCTTCGCCACCTCTTTTCTTGAAAGGTTTTGAACCATTTTTGTTGTTTCGTCCCCCTCCTTGGTTGTTTCGTCTGCCGCTACCTCCTCTGCTGGTGCGAGGTTTGTATTCGGGTGTTTCGCCCAACTCTTCGGGTACAGGTATTTTGTAAATATCTTTGCCTATAAAGGTTTCAATTGATTTGAATTGGGTTTGCTCCTTTTCGCTAATGAAGGTAATGGCGCATCCGTCGTTGTTGGCTCTGGCTGTACGTCCAATGCGGTGTACATAATCTTCGCTGTCGTTGGGTACATCGTAGTTAATAACCAAGCGGATATCGTCAATATCAATACCGCGGGCTACAATGTCGGTAGCCACCAATATCTTGGTGCGTCCCGCTTTAAAGTCGCGCATAATCTGCTCGCGTTGTGGTTGCTCAAGGTCTGAGTGCATTTCGCCCACGTTGAGGTTGATGCGTTTGAAAGCTTTGGTTACCTCTTTTACTTTGATCTTAGAAGAGGCAAATACAATCACGCGATCGGGAGTCTCGTCTTTAAAGAGTGACTGGATGATGCCTAGTTTTTGGCTTTCGTAGCATACGTAGGCTGTTTGGATAATCTTTTCGGCTGGTTTAGATACAGCTAGCTTAATCTCGACGGGATCGTTTAGGAGGGTTTTGGCTAGTTGTTGAATCTTGTGGGGCATGGTAGCCGAGAACATGATGGTTTGGCGCTCTTTGGATAGCTTTTTTGCAATTTGCATAATATCTTCGGCAAAACCCATGTCGAGCATTCGGTCTGCTTCGTCAAGAATGAAGAAAGATACCTTAGACAAGTCTACATAGCCCATGTTGATGTGGCTTAAGAGGCGGCCTGGTGTGGCAATTACTACATCTGCTCCGAGTGTTAATCCGCGTTTCTCTTGCTCAAAGCGCACGCCGTCGTTTCCGCCATATACCGCTACGCTCGAAATGGGCATGAAGTACGAAAAGCCTTCCATTTGTTGGTCAATCTGCTGAGCCAACTCGCGTGTAGGCGACATGATGATGCAGTTGATTGAATCGGCAGGATAGCCTCCTTGGCTTAATTGATTGATAACTGGTAGCAGAAAGGCAGCTGTTTTACCTGTACCTGTTTGGGCCACCGCAATCAAATCTTTTCCATCTAATATGACAGGAATGGTATGCTCTTGTACAGGTGTACACTCGCTGAAGTTCATCGAATCGAGTGCATTTAATACACTTTCATTTAAATTTAGCTCTGTAAATTTCATATATTCTTTATAGTTCTTTCTTTAATTCTTGGTTTATGCCCTCGGGGAGCCTCTCATCACATCTCGCTTTTTACAACTTACCACATTCGTCTAGGTACGAATCTTTAAAGCCTAAGAAATAGAGCACCCCATCCAGTCCTAAATTATTGATGGATTGGCGTGCGTTGGCTACCACTTTGGGTTTGGCGTGAAAAGCAATGCCTAGCCCTGCTGTAGCTAGCATAGGGAGGTCATTGGCTCCATCGCCTACAGCTATGGTTTGTGCAATGTTTACCTTTTCTACTTGGGCTATTAGTTTAAGCAACTCTGCTTTGCGTTTGCCATCTACTACATCGCCTAGGTAGCGTCCTGTTAGTTTACCGTCAATAATCTCAAGTTCGTTTGCATAGACATAGTCTACTCCCCACTTCTGTTTGAGGTAGTTGCCAAAGTAGGTAAACCCTCCCGATAGAATGGCAATCTTATATCCGTAGTGTTTCAGGGCAAACATAAGTCTCTCTACGCCTTCGGTCATGGGAAGATTTTCGGCTATCTCTTTCATAACCCCTTCGTCTAGCCCCTCAAGTAGCGCTACGCGTTGCTTGAAACTTTCGGTAAAGTCAATCTCTCCACGCATGGCTTGTTCTGTAATCTCTTTTACCTGATCGCCTACACCTGCTCGAATGGCCAATTCGTCAATAACCTCTGTTTCAATCAGGGTAGAGTCCATGTCGAAGCAGATAAGGCGGCGCATTCTGCGAAACATATCGTCGAGTTGGAAGGAGAAGTCTATGCCTAATTCGCTGCTTAGGCGCATCAACTCTCGTTGCATCTCTTCGCGGTCTTTGGGGGTTCCTCTAACCGAGAACTCAATGCCTGCTCGTACATTGGCTTTTTGTTCATCTAGCGGAATGCGTCCAGTCATCCGTTTGATGGTATCAATATTTAACCCTTGTTTGGCTATAATCTTAGTGGCAGTAGCTATTTGTTTGGCCGTTAGTTTGCGTCCAAGTAGGGTTAGTATGTAGCGGTTTTTACCCTGCATGCCTACCCACTCTTCGTACTCTTGGGTAGTAACTGGATAGAAACGTATATTTATGCCCAATTCAGATGCCCGAAAGAGTAACTCCTTCATGATGTTTCCCGAGTCTTTTTCAAGAGACTTGAACAATATGCCCAATGAAAGCGTACTATGTATGTCGGCTTGTCCAATATCTAGGATAGTGACTTCGTAGGTTGATAGTATTTCTGTTATAGAAGCTGTTATTCCTGGCTTGTCTACTCCTGTAATACGGATAAGTATGAGCTCTGTAGTTTTATTCATGCGTTTTGAACACCTTTTTTTGCTTAACACCTTGATTTATTGATGGCACAAAAGTACGCAAATAAATCCTTACTGTGTTATAAAAAGGAGTTCTTTTTGCCGATTAAAAGGTTGTTTTTCTGTTGAAGAACATAATATTTTTCTTGTTTTCTTGGTGTTCGGTAATAAAAGGGTTACCTTTGCAGCGATTCCAACATAACCTACACGTTAATTATCAATGTGTTGAAGTAATTGTTCCGAGAGGAAATCGTTGTTAGAGCAACCTCGGATAGTATTCACTAAAATCAAATTACATGATTAAAAATGTAAAGTGGATTTTTGTTATATGTTTCACTAGTTCTTTCTTCTTTTCTTCATTTGCAGGAAAAGAATCCACAACCGAAGGGGTGGTCATTGGTGATAGCGCGCCGCTATTTACGTTGACTACGAGTAACCAGCAAATTGTTCATTTGGATGAGTTACGAGGTTCCTATGTAGTGCTTAGTTTCTGGGCAAGTTATGATGCTGCGTCGCGTATGCAGAATGCATTGCTTAACCATGCTGTGGCTAGCACTAAAAATGTACAAATGGTTTCTGTTTCATTTGACCAATATGAGTCGGTGTTTAACGAAACCATTAAAAGAGACCAGCTTTCTACCTCGGCTTATGTGGTAGGGTTGGCAGGGCCTTCCTCTGAATTGTACCAGCAGTACCAATTAAGCAGAGGTTTTCGGAATTATTTATTGGATGAGCGCGGTGTAATAATTGCCAAGAATGTAGATGCTTCTCAGTTGAGTAGCTATATCCAGTAAATGTTGTGTATAAAATGATATCAATGTTTAGCATTTAAAAAGTAGATAGCCCTTATGGATTTTAATCTGTAGGGGTTATTGTTTTCTGTTTATTCTAGGTTGCCTAGCGGCACTCCGTAAAACATATAGCGAAGGTGAATTTTAGTGTGATAAAATATCCGTTTCATCCACTCTTTTTCCTACCTTTGCACCCCAAAAACTAACTTATATTAAATTTCTATGTTAACTGATTTATTAAACTTTTCCTACTTCTCGCTATTCTTAATCGTAGCGCTAGGATTTATGTTAGGAAGAATTAAAATTAAAGGACTCTCGCTTGATGTGTCTGCTGTTATTTTTATCGCCTTGCTTTTTGGCCATTTTGGGGTGATTATCCCCAAGGAGCTAGGAAATTTTGGTTTGGTGCTCTTTATCTTTACCATTGGTATTCAGGCTGGGCCTGGTTTTTTTGACTCTTTCCGAAGTAAAGGAAAAGTACTGATTGTAATTACCATGCTTATTATTTTCTCGGCAGCTATTACTGGGGTAGGTATGAAGTATCTCTTTGATGTGGATACACCTAGTATTGTGGGCTTAATTGCGGGAGCATTGACTAGTACGCCTGGTTTGGCTGTTGCTATTGATAGTACCAATTCGCCTTTGGCTTCTATATCGTATGGTATTGCCTATCCATTTGGGGTGATTGGGGTTATCTTGTTTGTGAAGTTGTTGCCTAAAATTATGCGTGTTGACCTCGAGAAAGAGGCGCGTAAATTGGAGGGTGAGCGCAGAGGTAAATTCCCCGAATTGGCTACTTGTATCTTTCGCGTAACCAATCCAGTAGTGTGTGGCAAATCATTGGCCGAGGTCAATGTGAGAGCCATGACAGGTGTGGTGGTATCGCGTATCAAGCACAAAGATAACATCTTAATGCCTATCGCTACTACGGTTCTCTATGAGGGCGATTATATACAAGGTGTGGGAAGTGAAGATGCTTTGAATCAGTTGGCTCTGCTTGTTGGAGAGCGTGAAGAGGGCGAACTTCCATTGTGCCAAACCCAAGAGGTGGAGTCTTTGTTGCTTACTAAGAAGGAGATGATTAATAAGCAATTGGGCGATTTGAACCTGCAACGTAACTTTGGCTGTACCGTAACCCGTATCCGAAGAAGTGGTATTGATCTCTCTCCATCTCCCGAATTGGAGTTGAAGTTTGGTGATAAACTGACCGTAGTAGGAGAGAGAGAGGGTATTAAGGGAGTAGGGCGCTTGTTGGGAAATGATGCCAAGAAGCTTTCTGATACCGATTTCTTCCCCATTGCAATGGGTATTGTATTGGGTGTGTTGTTTGGAAAGTTGAATATTTCATTCCCAGGCGGACTTTCATTCTCTCCAGGATTGACAGGTGGGGTTTTAATCGTGGCGCTTATCTTGAGTGCGATTGGTAAAACGGGTCCTATTATGTGGTCTATGTCGGGTGCTGCTAATCAATTGTTGCGTCAATTGGGTTTGTTGTTGTTCTTGGCCGAGGTAGGTACCTCTGCAGGTAAAACATTGGTAGCTACCTTCCAAGAGAGCGGTTTGTTGCTCTTTGGTATTGGTGCTGCTATTACCATTATACCTATGTTGGTGGCTGTATTGGTTGGAAGATTGGTATTGAAGATTAGTGTACTTGATCTGTTGGGTACTATTACGGGTGGTATGACCAGTACGCCTGGTTTGGCTGCTGCCGACTCGATGACTGATAGCAATATCCCAGGTGTGGCTTATGCTACGGTATATCCTATTGCAATGGTTTTCTTGATTCTTTCGATTCAAATTATCGCTATGTTTGTATACTAAACTTGGTAAACCGTTATATTGGTAGCTACCCCTCCTTTGTAGAAAGAAGGGGTGAGCTACTGCTCACAGCGGATCTGTTATCACTCATTTGGGCGTAAAGCCGAAGTTAGGAGATTCAAAATAGATAGTTGCCCCCTGCTACAGATGAACTGTAGTAGGGGGCAACTTGCAAAAAGGGAATGCAACCGCTTCTTGTTAAAAAAGAGAGAGGCTCAGTGTTACCGTCTGCAGGAAGTAACACTGAGCCTCTTTTTATGTGGAATAGTCCAACTTAGAATTGGAAGAAATTCTTAGCGTTGTTGTAGCTAATATCCTCAATCATTTGGTTTACGCGCTCCATTTCAGATGCAGGGATTTCGCCATTCTCTACGTCACGACCTACCAAGTTACACAACGTACGACGGAAATATTCGTGGCGTGGGTAAGAAAGGAATGAACGAGAGTCGGTAAGCATACCTACGAAACGGCTTAACAAACCAAGTACAGAGAGTGCATTCATCTGTTTTTCCATACCATCTTTTTGGTCTAGGAACCACCATCCTGAACCGAATTGAATTTTACCAGCTACGGTTCCATCTTGGAAGTTACCTAGCATGGTAGCGATCACTTCGTTGGCACATGGGTTCAAGTTGTAAAGAATGGTTTTTGTTAATTTACCAGCCGAGTTCAAACGGTCTAGGTATTTAGCCATTGATTTAGCTGTAGTAAACTCGCCAATTGAGTCAAATCCTGTGTCAGCACCTAGCAACTTAAACATTTTAGTGTTGTTGTTACGGATAGCGCCGTAGTGGAACTGTTGTGTCCATCCTTTTGACCAGTCCATTTCGCCAAATACGATCATCATAGCCGATTTGAACTTCAATATCTCTTCTCTGCTCAATTCAGCACCACCATAAACCTTGTTAAAGATTGCTTTAACTTCAGCTTCTGTATAGTCTTCAGCATAGAACTCTTCGATACCGTGGTCTGAAAGTTTACACCCTTGTTCTGCAAAGAAGTCGTGACGTACTTGCAATGCAGCAATTAAATCATCGTATGTTGAGATAGTTACACCGCTAACTTCGGCAAGTTTCTCTACGTAAGCGCGGAATTCAGCAGGAACTTCTACAGCCATCGCTTTATCAGGTCTCCAAGTAGGAAGCATTTTCACCTCAAATCCGCTCTCACGTGTTTGGATGTGGTACTCTAGTGAATCAATTGGATCGTCTGTAGTACAAACAGCTTCTACGTTGTAGCGACGCATCATGCCACGTGCTGTGTAATCGGCAGTAGCTAATTTTTCGTTACACTCGTCGTAGATTTCGCGAGCTGTTTTAGGGCTTAAGATTTTGTCGATACCAAAAGCAGTTTTTAGCTCTAGGTGTGTCCAGTGATAAAGAGGGTTGCGGAATGTGTAAGGTACAGTTTCGGCCCATTTCTCAAATTTCTCCCAGTCAGAAGTATCTTTACCTGTACAGAAGCGTTCGTCTACGCCATTTGTACGCATTGCACGCCATTTGTAGTGGTCGCCACCTAACCAAATTTCGGTCAATGTTTTAAACTGATGATCATCTGCAACCATTTTAGGGATAAGGTGGCAGTGGTAATCAATGATAGGCATTTTAGCCGCGTGTTCGTGATACAACTTTTGTGCAGTTTCTGTTTGCAACAAAAAGTTTGCGTCCATAAAGTTTTTCATGCGTAATCTTTAATTATGTAAATGGAATAATTTTGTTGAATATTTTCAATGTACAGTGCTGATTAATAGCAGAAAATATGCCGCAGAGCATACTTTAGATTTATTAACCGTTATCGAACACGAAAGTAGGTTTTTTATTTGGAATAACAAAATAATTTGTATCTTTGCGCTTAATATTTAATGCATTTTAAAAGGTATCTTCTTATAGGGCGCTTCTTTTGTTTAGATATATTACCATCATTGTAGCTCCCTCTTAAATATATGTATACGAGTGTATGCATGCGAGTCTCTTTTTAAAATGTCATTTATTTAGGTTGAAATTATAATTTATATAAAAGCGATAATAACATGAAAGCATTAAACAAGGAGACTGCGGTTAAAGCAGCACGCCCCGAGAGAATTATTCAGTTTGGTGAAGGTAACTTTTTACGTGCCTTTGTTGATTGGATTGTTCAAAACATGAACGAGAAGACTGATTTCAATAGCAATATTGTAGTTGTACAGCCTATTGAGAATGGTATGGTTGACATGTTGAACGCGCAAGATTGTTTGTACCACGTAAACCTACAAGGCTTAGATAAAGGTGAGGTGGTAAACAGCCTTGAGAAAATTGATGTTATCAGCCGTGCGTTGAATCCTTATACAGAGCATGCTGAGTTTATGGCATTGGCAGAAAATCCCGAAATGCGTTTTGTTATCTCTAACACAACCGAAGCGGGTATTACATTCGATCCATCTTGTAAATTAGAGGATGCTCCTGCTTCTTCTTTCCCAGGTAAATTGACTCAATTGTTGTACCACCGTTTTAAAACGTTCAACGGCGATATGAGTAAAGGTTTGATTATGTTCCCTTGTGAGTTGATCTTCTTGAATGGTCACAAACTTAAAGAGACAATCTACCAATATATTCAATTGTGGGATCTTGGCGAAGAGTTTAAATCTTGGTTTGAAGGTGCTTGTGGTGTTTATGCTACCCTTGTAGACCGTATCGTTCCTGGTTTCCCTCGCAAAGATATTGCTACTATCAAAGAGCAATTGCAATACGATGACAACTTGGTTGTACAAGCAGAGATTTTCCACTTGTGGGTAATTGAAGCTCCAGAAGAGGTGTCGAAAGAGTTCCCAGCAGACAAAGCAGGTTTGAATGTATTGTTCGTTCCTTCTGAAGCTCCTTACCACGAAAGAAAGGTTACGTTGTTGAATGGCCCTCACACGGTTCTTTCTCCAGTAGCTTATTTGGCAGGTTTGAACATTGTTCGCGAAGCTTGTGAGCACGAAGTAATTGGTCAATTTATCAATAAAGTAATGTTTGATGAGTTGTTGGAAACATTGAATCTTCCTAAAGATGAATTGAAACAATTTGGTCAAGATGTATTGGAGCGTTTCAACAATCCATTCGTTGATCACCAAGTGACTTCAATCATGTTGAACTCATTCCCTAAATTTGAGACACGTGATCTTCCTGGCTTGAAAGTATACCTAGAGCGTACAGGCAACTTGCCTAAAGGCTTGGTGTTAGGTCTTGCAGCTATCATTACTTACTACAAAGGTGGTGTACGTGCGGATGGTGCAGAAATTACGCCAAACGATGCTCCAGAAATCATGGCTCTATTGAAAGAGTTGTGGGCTACAGGTGATACGCAAGCGGTGGCCGAAGGTGCACTAGCTGCCGAATTCATTTGGGGTGAGAACTTAAATGCTATTCCTGGTCTTACAGCTGCTATTAAAGCCGATTTGGATTCTATCCAAGCTAACGGAATGATGGAAACTGTAAAAGCGATTTTGTAGTAGAGGACTATTGATAAGTCTAATAAATTCTGATAAGAGCGGGAAGGGTAGATCGGTGCTACTCTTCCCGCTCTCTTTTTTAGCTTCTTCTCGCTGCTTTTACGCTCTTCTTTCTCTCTTCTCTGTTTGAGTAGAGGTGTGGGTTATGCTATTTTGGGCTCTCTTTTTTATCTTTTTGCAAAGCGAGCCTATTAAGTCGGGAATTTTATGTAAATTTGCTGATTAAAGTTCAAAGTGATAATATGGAAAGTCAAATAATCTTTGATAAGAATGTAATAGAGTTTGTAACAGTTGCTGCAGAGTACTGTGGATTGATGGGGCGTGCCTCACAAATGAAGCGTGCTGACTTTGTTGGGACTGTGCTCAAGGTGCTTCCGCTGTTGTATGTTAAAGCTACGCTGGTACCTGCCTGTGAGCGTATCGGCTATTTTGATCCCGAACAGGTTGTGACCGAAGAAGAATATGAGCAAGTTCGCTTAACGATAGCCGATGTGTTGGCCGAAAAAGATGATTATTTAGAGGTATTTCTGCCTGATATGGCCTACAGTGACACCCCTATTAAACGTTGTATATCCGAAGATTTAGCTGATATTTATCAAGTGTTAAAAGACTTTGTGGGTGTATTTCAGTTGGGATTCAATCAAACTATGCACGATTCGTTGGTTATTTGCAAAGAGCAGTTTGAGGAGTATTGGGGGCAGCGATTGGTCAATACCATGCGTGCACTACACGATGTAAAATATGGAGCGTCAGCATTCGATGAGGAGTATGATGAAGCTCAAAAGGAGCATATAGGAGAGGAGGAGATAAGTGATGACGATTATTAAAAATAAAATTCCCAAAACGGTATTAACTGCTTTGCCTAAAGTGATTTTTCCGGGACGAATCTATTTAATTTATACAGCTGAGGAGGCAGATAGAGCTATCGAGTACCTAAATCAGCAGCAGGTGGTAGGGGTAGATACTGAAACGCGTCCCTCTTTTAAGAAAGGAACTTCGCACAAGGTTTCTCTTGTTCAAATTTCGACGATGGACACCTGCTTCTTGTTTCGACTAAATGCTATCGGTATGCCCGAGTCACTTCAATCATTTTTGATGGGTGATGTGCTAAAAATTGGTCTTTCATTGAAAGATGATTTCACCTCTCTGCGTCGTCGTACTTCGTTGCGCCCCGATGAGGGTAATTGGATTGAGCTGCAAGACTATGTGGTTAAATTTGGAATTGAAGATAAGAGCTTGCAAAAAATATATGCCAATCTTTTTGGATTTAAAATATCGAAAACGTTGAGACTCTCCAATTGGGAGGCAGCCGAACTGACCGAGGGACAACAGCGATATGCTGCAACCGATGCTTGGGCTTGCGTACAAATTTACAAAGAGTTGAAAAAGTTAGAAGAGAGTGGTAATTACACGTTAGATAAAGAGGACATTAAAAAAGAATAAACAACCCATGAGTTATAAAAAAGTATATCTTAAACCTGGTAAAGAGGAGTCGCTAAAGCGTTTTCATCCTTGGATTTTCTCAGGAGCAATCAGTCGTATTGAAGGAGAGCCCGAAGAGGGAGAAATTGTAGATGTTTATACATCAAAGAAAGAGTTTATTGCTTGTGGGCACTATCAGGTGGGGAGTATAGCCGTACGTGTACTTACATTCAAACAGCGTGATATTGATCATGATTTTTGGAAGCGTAGACTAGAGGTGGCTTACGATTTGCGTCGTAGCTTAAACTTGGCTGAAAATCCAAACAATGATACCTACCGATTGGTACATGGTGAAGGAGATAGCTTGCCAGGTTTAATCATTGATGTGTATGGGCAGACTGCCGTTATGCAGGCGCACTCTATAGGCATGCACATGTGCCGTATGGATATAGCTAATGCATTGGCAGAACTGGTTCCTGAGGTGATTCAGCACATCTACTACAAGTCGGAAACAACCCTTCCTTACAAAGCCGAAGTGGGTGCTGAGAATGGATTTATCAAAGATGGAAGCTCGGCCAATGTAGCGGTAGAGAATGGATTGAAATTTCATGTAGATTGGTTGAAGGGACAAAAAACAGGTTTCTTTGTTGATCAACGCGAGAATAGAGATCTGTTGCAACGCTATTCAAAAGGGAAGAGCGTACTTAATATGTTTTGCTATACAGGTGGATTCTCATTCTACGCTATGCGTGGAGGGGCTACCTTGGTTCACTCGGTAGATAGCTCTTCGAAAGCGATTGATTTAACTAACAAGAATGTGGAGTTGAACTTTCCTGGCGACAAGCGCCACGAAGCCTATGCCGAAGATGCCTTTAAGTATTTAGACAAGATGGGTGATCAGTATGATGTAATTATTCTAGATCCGCCTGCTTTTGCCAAACACCGAGATGCTTTGCGTAATGCTTTACGCGGCTATACCAAATTAAATGCCAAGGCATTTGAGAAGATTAAGCCCGGTGGTATCTTGTTTACCTTCTCTTGTTCGCAAGTGGTAGATAAGACTAGCTTCCGTAATGCGGTCTTTACAGCTGCTGCATTGAGTGGCCGTAATGTAAGAATTCTGCACCAATTAACGCAACCTGGCGACCACCCTGTTAACATTTACCACCCTGAAGGTGAGTATTTGAAAGGATTGGTTCTCTATGTTGAGTAAGCTCAATGGTGACTCGTATAAATAGTTGTGCCCTAAAAGTGATGATCACTTTTAGGGCACAACTATTTATAATAGCTTCTTATTTCTTGCTTCGTTTGCAAAGGGAGCCGTAGTAAGTCAAGAAGGTAAAAGAGGTTTCTTTCTCCTTTTACTTGGTTTGCAGGGGTAAGGTAAAGAGGAATCTAGCTCCTTCAAGGTAGTTGGGGTCAATCCATATCTTGCCGCCCAATCGCTCTACAGTCGTTTTGCAAATGGCTAATCCTAGTCCAGTTCCTTGTGCATGTTCGTTGATCTTTTGGAATCGGTCAAATATCTGCTTTTGCTCTTTGAGTGGGATCCCAATTCCGGTGTCTGTTACTGCAAATTCTGCAACTTGATGGAGGTTGTCTACAGATATTGAAAGCTCTATAACCCCTTTCTTGGTAAACTTCTGTGCATTGTTTAGTAGGTTGATGAGTATCTGTTGCAATCTGTGCGTATCTGTAGAGAGGCATATCTCATCTTGGCTGTATGTGGTGCGTAGTTCAACTTCAGCGTCTAATGTCTGTTTGAGTGCCGTTACGGTATTCTCGGCAATGGTAACCACGTTTACATTTTCAAATTCAAACTGCATTTTATCTGCTTCCAATCTAGAAATATCTAGAATGTCATTGATTAATTTAATGAGTAGATCTGAGTTGCGTTGAATAATTTCAACATATTGCTGTTGCTCTTCGGTTATATTTTCTAGCTCGCTAACTAATATATCACTAAAACCAACGATGGAGTTGAGTGGGGTTCGTATTTCGTGACTCATATTCGATACAAACTTACTCTTCATTAAATTGGCTCTTTCGGCCTCCTCTTTGGCTTGCATTAAGGCTTCTTTGTCATTCCGTAATTGGGCTTCCGAGGATTCTAATTTGCTGGTCAGTCTTTTAATTTTAATATTTGATAGCCCTGTATAGATAAAGGCAGCTAGTAATAACAGAACCATAGCACCACCGATAAAGAAGTACCATCTATACGATTTGATTAAATCTGCCCAAGTTATATTGCCATTAAGGTAGGATACATTGGCTCCTAGTTGAATATGTAGTAAGTTCCACTTTTGTAGCATATTCATATCTACGAGCATTTCATTTTCGTATTTTGCGTAGTAGGGCCCTTTCCACTCTTTTTTGTCTATTAAGTCGAAAGCTTTGAGCGCCATTTCGTGTCCTATGGCGCGGTATTGTGGCACATAGCCACCAATGGCCCAATAGCCTACTCCTGTACCCGTAAGACTTATTATAGGCAGTTTTGGATTGGCTGTTCTAAAGGTGTGTTCTGCATTGTTTATATAGGCTATTTTATCTTTGTCAAACCGCCAAACGCCCAATATGCCCACACACTCTTCAGGGAGGTTGCTAACCTTTTCGGCAGCTTCGTTCATGCCCGATCGATATCCATCAATGTAGTGTATTTTATATTCGGGGTAGTTCTTTTCTAGAAAGAATCGCATGTATTTCAGGTGGTTAATTCCTCCAAATGAATTGTCAGTAATAAGGGCTATATCTTTTGCTTTGGGAAATCCCTTTTTGATGAATTGAATATCTTCGTCTATTCCATATTCGTAGTAGTAACAGAGTTGTACGTTGAACCCTTCGGTAAGATCGAGCACATCAATCATCTTTTTGGATTCCTTTTTCTCTCTCTGGAGCACAGGTATCTCATTTCCATTCATAGGTGTGAAGTAGCGCGAAGACATAATCAAGAAGACAGGTGTTTTTTTATACTTCTCTTCTGAAAGGGATAGGTAGCTTACCCAGGCTTCGGGCCCCATTAACACCATGAGTTCAATATCATCGTGCTTCTCTACGATTTCCTTCATTTGGGGTACCCACAAATGGCATTCGTCGTATGTAGTACACTTTAGTTGCTCAATAATAGGTATGCAAGAGCCGTTTAGGTGTATGTAGGAGTCGACAAAGCTGCTGATGTGGTCGTGAATATGCTTCGTGTCAGCATTGTATGAACTAACAAATACAATCTTGTTTTTTTCTGCTGGGTTTGCATTGGCCCATAGGGGGGTATAGAGATAAAATAGCGTAATAATTACGCTAATGAGCTGTTTCATGTTTGTGTTGATAAAGAAGTGTAAACCTATTTTATAACAAAAGTAGGTTTTTTTTATTCAATTTCCACTATAATTGAATAAAAAAAGAACAGCCTCTTAGAAGCAGAATTGCTTCTAAGAGGCTGTTAAATAAACTCTGTTTTTAAGGGGAAAAGTTTTTACATCCTTCCCTCTACTACTGTCCACTCCACAATGCTCCACAGTTCATTGATGTGGTCTGCTCGTTTGTTTTGAAAATCAAGATAGTAGGCATGTTCCCATACGTCGAATGTAAAGAGTGGTTTTAATCCCTGTCTGAGTGGATTGCTTCCGTTTACCTCTTTAGTTAGGTGTAGTTTGCCCTCTTTGTCTATGGATAAAAATGCCCATCCTGAGCCAAATAGTGTTACGGCTGCAGCACTAAACTCTTTTTTGAAGTTCTCAAAGCTTCCAAAATCTTTTACAATGGCTTCGGCTAATTTACCTGTGGGCTCACTTTTGGTGGGCTTAGGGGCAAACTGCAAGAAATAGAGTGTGTGGTTTAAAACCTGTCCGGCATTGTTAAAGATAGCACCATCGGGTGCGGTAGCTATAATCTCTTCTACGCTTTTTCCCTCGAATGGTGTGCCAGGTACCAATGTATTTAGATTGTTTACATAGGTTTGTAGGTGTTTTCCGTAGTGATAGTTAACGGTACTTTCACTAATTACAGGGGCTAAGGCATTGTTAGCATAGGGAAGTTTGGGCATTTCGTAAGTCATGACAAAAGCTGTTAATAGGGTTAATAATGAATACATAGGTTGCGTAATTAAATAGTGTTATTACTTGAGATGAAACACAAATATAGCCAGAATTGTTTTGACTCCTTCCGAAGAATGAATAATTTTCTTTAAGTTTGCAAGTTGAAAGAGATGAATGTATGAGTTACTTAGATGAATTGAATGAAAGTCAGCGTAATGCTGTTTTATATAATGAGGGTCCATCGCTTGTTATAGCGGGTGCAGGATCGGGTAAGACGCGGGTGCTTACCTATAAGATAGCCTACCTCTTGGAGCAGGGGTATGAACCTTGGAGTATCTTGGCGCTCACCTTTACCAATAAGGCAGCGCGCGAGATGAAAGAGCGTATCGCTAAGCAGGTGGGGGGAGTGGCTCGCTATTTGTGGATGGGTACCTTTCACTCCATTTTTTCGCGTATACTGCGTACCGAGGCTGAGTCTATAGGTTTTACGCCTAACTTTACCATTTACGATGGTTCGGATTCGAAAAGTTTAATTCGAACCATTTTAAAAGAGATGCAACTCGACGAGAAGGTCTATAAACCAGGGTTGGTACAGAGTCGAATTAGTCATGCCAAGAATCACTTGTTATTGCCCGATGCTTATGCCAATGATGCTGAGTGTTACCAGAATGATGTGCAGAGTAAGATACCCGCTGTGCGCGAGGTCTATCTGCGCTACTGGAATCGATGCAAGCAGAGTGATGCCATGGATTTCGATGACCTGTTGCTCTATACTTACCAGCTTTTCCATGCAAATCCTGCCGTGCGTCGTAAGTATGCAGAGCGCTTTCAGTATGTGCTGGTCGATGAGTATCAAGATACCAATGTGGTGCAGCACAGCATTGTGCAGCAGCTTACGGAGGTGCACCAACGTATTTGTGTGGTGGGCGATGATGCACAGAGCATCTACTCCTTTCGGGGGGCAAAGATTGAGAACATTCTTCGTTTTACCAAACTTTATCAGCATGCACAGCTCTTTAAGCTGGAGCAGAATTACCGCTCTACACAAATCATAGTGCAGGCTGCCAATAGTTTGATTGCGAAGAATAGTGAGCAGATTAAGAAGCACATCTTCTCCGAAAATAGTGAGGGAGAGCCCATTGCTGTTTTTCAAGCTTATAGTGATTTGGAAGAGGGTGAAATAGTGGTGAATAAGATTTTGGAACTCCGCCGTAAACATAGCTACAACTATGCCGATTTTGCCATCCTCTATCGAACCAATGCACAGAGTCGTATTTTTGAAGAGGCACTGCGTAAGCGTGCGCTGCCTTATAAGATATATGGAGGGCTCTCTTTTTACCAGCGCAAGGAGATTAAAGATGTGATAGCCTACTTCCGCTTGGCGGTGAATGCCAAAGATGAGGAGGCTTTTAAACGGGTGGTAAACTATCCGGCTCGTGGTATTGGCAATACTACGTTGCAGAAGCTAGCCACCGCAGCCGTTACGCATGAGGTGAGTTTCTGGGAGGTTCTTCATGAGCCTCTTACCTATCAGTTAGCGGTAAACAAAGGGACTCATGCCAAATTGCAAGGGTTCCATTCGTTAATCGAAGGGTTTCATCAGCTTGTCAATCAAAAAGATGCATACGAACTAGGTGCGCAAATAGTGCGTGAATCGGGTATTGTGCACGATGTCTATAGTTCGAAAGATCCCGAGAGCCAGAGCAGGCAGGAGAATATTGAGTCGCTGCTTACGGCTATGAATGAGTTTTGTGTAACGCGCCAAGAGGAGGGGAATGATGCTGTTTACTTGGCCGATTTCTTATCGGAAGTATCTCTTTTTAGCGATCAAGACAATGAGAAAGAGGAGGAGGGTGAGAAAATTACCTTAATGACGGTGCATGCTGCCAAAGGGCTTGAGTTTAAGAATGTATTTGTAGTAGGGATGGAGGAGAATCTCTTTCCTAGTCAAATGGCGCTTAACTCTTACAAGCAGTTGGAGGAGGAGCGTAGGCTCTGTTATGTGGCCATTACGCGTGCCGAGGAGCACTGTTACCTCTCATTTGCTAAGAGCCGATTTAAGTATGGTAAGATGGAGTTTACCAATCCTAGCCGCTTCTTGAAGGAGATTGATGTGGCCTATTTGGATACCCCTTTGCAGGGAACGATTGCTACAAAAGTAGAGGTAGAGTCGGCTCGTTTTAGAGAGGCACATGCGCAGGCACAGCCATCTGCTGGTGGGCAATTGAGGGCCCAGTCAGATAGAGCGGGTTCGAAGGCCGAGTTAATAAAGCCTGGCATGAACGAGCGACGATTGAAAAAAGTGAGTGGCACATTGGTCAATACAGCCGGTAACGGGACAACCAATGGGTCTGCTCAAGCTGGGGTTTGCGCAGGTGAGCGTATAGAACATGAGCGTTTTGGGCAAGGTGTGGTAGAGAAAGTAGAAGGAACAGGCGATAATTGCAAGTTAACTGTACGCTTTCAGCATGCTGGTACCAAGCAGCTCTTATTAAAATTTGCACGTTTTAAAAAAATAGAATAGATGATTGATGTAACTAAAGTTCCTTCGCCTTGCTATGTAATGGAGGAGGAGTTGTTAAGAAAGAACCTAACCCTAATACAAGGGGTGGCACAACAGGCTGATGTGGAGATAATTCTTGCCTTCAAGTCGTTTGCTATGTGGAAATCGTTCCCTATCTTTCGGGAGTATATTCAGCACACTACGGCTAGCTCTTTGTACGAGGCTCGTCTTGCCTTCGAAGAGTTTGGTAGCAAGGCTCATACCTACTCTCCAGCTTATACAGAGGCGGAGTTTCCAGCTATACTGGCTTGTAGTAGCCATGTAACATTTAACTCATTTACTCAGTTTGAGCGTTTTTATCCTATGGCACAGGCCTCTTCGGAGTCAGTTACTTGTGGTATACGGGTCAATCCTGAGTACTCTGAAGTGGAGGTAGAGCTTTACAATCCTTGCGCTGCGGGAACTCGCTTTGGGGTAACTGCCGATTTGTTGCCTGCTCAGCTTCCAGCTGGCATTGAAGGTTTTCATTGCCACTGCCACTGCGAATCTAGTTCGTACGAACTAGCCAATACGTTGGTACACTTGGAGGAGAAGTTTGGCTCGTGGTTTTCGCAAATAAAGTGGTTGAATTTGGGTGGTGGACACCTCATGACTCGTAAAGATTACGATACCGCACACCTTGTAGAGCTGCTTAAAGCTTTAAAAGGACGCTATCCGCACCTACATATTATTTTAGAGCCTGGATCGGCCTTTACGTGGCAAACGGGTGTTTTGGCTGCTTCGGTGGTCGATGTGGTAATCAATAAAGGAATCAAGACGGCTATTCTGGATGTTAGCTTTACCAGCCACATGCCCGACTGTTTGGAGATGCCCTACCAGCCCACTGTGCGTGGTGCCGAGACGCTCGATGCCGATGCAGTGAAGGAGGATTTGCTCGAAGAGTTTGTTTACCGCTTGGGAGGTAATAGCTGTTTGAGTGGCGACTATATGGGTAGTTGGAAGTTTGATCATGCCTTGCAGGTAGGTGAGCGTATCGTATTTGAAGATATGATTCACTACACCATGGTGAAGACAAATATGTTTAATGGGGTAACACACCCTTCGATTGCTCTTTGGAGTAAAAAAAATGAGTTAGAGATTTACAAAACCTTTGCATACGAGGATTACCGAGATAGAATGGCGTAACCTTTTCATACTGTTCTATTTATTCCTCTTTCTGAGGCGTAAATAGAACATTTCTCTTTGCTTCTCTTTGGGGTAGAATCAAGCAGATTGCTCTTTTTTTAGATAAAAAAGAGAAGAATAGTTTGGAAGTTAACAAAAAAAGCATACCTTTGCATCCGCAATCACGAATGATAGGGGCGCTTATCGAATGTGTGTGATACGCGGAAATAGCTCAGTTGGTAGAGCATAACCTTGCCAAGGTTAGGGTCGCGAGTTCGAGTCTCGTTTTCCGCTCAAGTTCTTCTCTTTTTTTGATTAGAACTTTGTGAATATAGATTGTCATTATTTGAATCACTTGTTGAAGCTTGTTTTGATTAATTTAATTCACCTTTTATATAGCGTAGTTGGAGAAATGGCGGAATTGGTAGACGCGCCACTTTGAGGGGGTGGTGACCGTTGGGTCGTGTGAGTTCGAGTCTCATTTTCTTCACAATCGCGGAAATAGCTCAGTTGGTAGAGCATAACCTTGCCAAGGTTAGGGTCGCGAGTTCGAGTCTCGTTTTCCGCTCTTAAAGAGTCGATGTATTTATTGCATCGACTCTTTTTGGTTTGCCCGGTATGGGTGATATCTCTGGGGTGTAAGTCCCGAATGCACCTTGATAGTAAAGTCTGCCTCCAAAAGTTGTGGAGTCGGATTACTTTGCATTGAAACTTATTTCTTTAGTGGCTAGAAGATAGCTTCTCTTATTCTCTTCTTCTACTTCTCCTCTCTTATTCTTTGATTTCTGACGCAGATTAGATAATTTCTGTCGTAAATTCTCTAATTTCTGTCGCAAATTAGACAATTTACGACAGAAATTAGAGAAGTGGTTTGGCTGCTTCACGGAATAGTTCTTGATGAGTAAGCTTTTTCTCTTCAGAATCTTCTGTTTTTCTGGTGGCTCGTGCTACAAGAGCAGTTGCTCCTCTTTTACAGGCTATTGGTTGTGGGTATGCTGGCTTAGTAAGGGGTTGGTAGTAGTGAGTATACAAAAGCTTCCCCCACCTCTTAAGAGAACCTAAGAGGTGGGGGAAGCTTTTATGGTGGCTTTTTAAGCCCTTTATCCTATTTCTTTACTCTGTTTCGCTGCCAATGCCACGTAGAATCAGGGTTGTGGCTCCTAGCGTAATGATAGCGCCATCTTCAATGCGAACGCGCTCTTTGTTGTTTAGCAGTTCGTTCATTAAGAAGGTACCTGTTACGCTTTGGTTATCGCGTAGGGTATAGGTTATCTCGCCTTGTTTGTTCTTTTTTACCTGGATAATACAGTGCTTGCGGTCTAAGCTAGGATCCATTGTTTCAATCGGAACCTGTATCTCGTTTCCTTTGTTGCGGCGTCCAATGTAATTATCGCCAGCTACGAGTGGAAGTACCTGCTTGTATCCAAATACATTTTCAACCACTACAAGGCTTCCTAGTTCGGCTTGTTCGGCTTGCTCATCTAGTTTCTCATCACGACGTGTGGCATCTAGTTTTGTTTTTCCTAAACGAATTCCAAACTCCTTTTTGCACTCTTCGCATACAAATACAAGCGATTGACCTTCTGGGTATTTTGTTTCGTCAAATGTGATGAAATTATCACATTTGGGACATCTAATTCTTTTCATTAAAAATGTTATGTAGGGTTATTTAGCTGTGAAGACCCAAGCATCCTTGCAGGTGCCTGCCTCTTTTAGCTTTTTAATTTCAGTATAGGCTTGTGCCATATCGTCGTAGCTAGCGAGTGAAAGGCGGTAGCGTCCACCTCCTTCTATGCTACTAGCTCCTGTGAATCCTCTCTTTTGATAGCTCTCTACTGTTTTGGCTGCCTCTTGAGCAGTCGATAGGCTGGCTACAATGATGTGGTATTTTTTGGTTGAGCTGCTTTTTACCGTAGCAACTGCCTCTTTTTTAGCTTCGGTAGTCACCGCTTTTGCAGCACTCTGGTTGTTTGTTGCGGTTTTATTTGCTGTTTGGGTAGTGCTAGCTACAGGTGCTGCTTTGGCTCCTTTTGCCTCTTCTTTTTTGCTCTCTTGTTTAGGCGCTACTGTCTCTGTGCGTGTTGTAACAGGTTTGAGGTTGGCAGGGATTGCCGTCTCTTTTTTCTGTTGTTGCTCTGTTTCGGACGCTAGATTAATGCCTGCTGTAGCCAAAGATTGTGAACGAATGGCTTCAAATAGGGCGCTGGTTCCAAGTGCGGCATAGTTTCCATTCTCAATGTAGGTATTCTCTACCGGGATAGAGAGGGAAAAAAAGAGGATGATGGCCACGGCTGCTGCTGCAATGCGTCCTATCCACTTGGTGCTACTCTTTTCTTTCTTCTTAGCAACAATAAAGGGTTTTACTAGTGACTTTTCACTCTGAGTATTCGTTAGTTTGCGCAGCGAGAGTCGGGGTAGACCATACAAGCTAGGGGCTAGTATGTTACTTGTTGCTGGAGTAAATGTGTAGTTTTGCTTCATTCCATAGGTCAGTGTACCTATGTTGGTAAGTACAAAAGAGCCCTCTTGGTAGAGTTTGTCTTTCAATTGATTAACCTCTTGCTGAATAATGCGCGTAGCATCGGGAAAGTCTGTTTGGTAGAGTTGCATATAGGATTGGACCAACAATCCATCGTTCATAGCGAGCTGTGGATTGAATCCAATGGTGCGTGCCGGTGGCAAGAAGCAATCGGCAACTTCGTCGTAACGAGCTGGCTGACTATAGGCTATGAATCCACCCAAGTCGGGCACAATCACACATTCATTCTCTAGAAGTAGAGACTCTATCTGTTTGGCTAAATCAATCATAATGCAAAAATAGTAGATTTATTTTATCTGCACCCCTTTTTTAGCAAGAAATTAGTGCTAGATTACTTTTTATAGTACCTTTGTCTAAAGAACTAAAACAAAGGTATGGATGTTATAATTGTGTGAAATAATTGTGCAAAAGCTGTAACCTTCTCTTAAAGTAGCTGTGTGAAGATGGATTTTACCACCTAACAAATTCTTCTTGACTCTAGCTAGATAACCTAATAGCCCAATCTGATGCACTTAATTTGCTCTATTTAACCGATTTATAAATTATCTATTGCTTTATGTGTAAATATATTATTTGGATTTTTTCTTTTCTTTTCTGCTCTTCTTGCACTTCACCACAGCAAAAGCAAGACTCTTTTGTGCCTGTTGAAAATTTGGAAGCCAAGGCTCAATTACAAGGGGTGTGGATGGACGAAAACAGCAGTCAACTTATTTTCCAAGTGATAGGCGACTCCCTATTCTATATAGGCGATGAGTTACTGCCAGCCTCTTTTCAAATTGTGCAAGATACATTGGTGATACAGGGCTCTAGTACCAATAAGTATAAGATTAAGCAGCAAAATGAGTACTCTTTCTCCTTCGTTTCGCCGCTAGGCGAGTTGATTTCGCTTCGAAAAACCGAACTAGACCAAGAGGTGGAGCCTATTCACATCTCTCAACCTCCGCTCTACCGCGAGAAGACTCAAAAAGATGAAATTATAGCCTACCAAGGAAAGCGATACCGAGGGTATGCTTACATTAACCCCTCTACCAAGCGGGTAACTCGTTCCGAAATGACAGACGAGGGGCTGGAAGTAGATCGAGTCTTTTACGATAATGTGATTCATATTTGCGTGTACGAGGGCAAGAAACGTATCTTTGGTAAAGATATAACTAAACAACTTTTTGAACAGTTAATCCCTGCCGATTTCTTGTTGGGCGCTATCTTATCTGACATGGATTTTGTATCGGTTACTAGCAGCGGTTACCACTACCATGCATTGGTTTGTGCTCCCCAAGGAGTAACTTGTTACCAAGTGCGGATATCTATTTCTTTCGCGGGAGAGTGGAAATATGAGTTGGTTAACTAAGAATTAAAATGTATATTTGCATCCCTAATTAAATTTAAAACGGAAGAAAATGATGCATACGTGGTTTGAGTGCAAAGTGCGCTACGAGAAAACAATGGAGAATGGCATGCAGAAGAAGGTGACTGAACCTTACTTGGTTGATGCATTGAGCTTTACAGAAGCAGAGGCAAGAATTATAGAGGAGATTACACCTTATATTACAGGTGAATTTACTGTTTCCGATATTAAGCGTGCCAACTATAGCGAGCTCTTTGAAAGTGAAGAGGATGCAGCTGATCGTTGGTTCAAATGTAAACTCATCTTTATTACACTTGATGAGAAGAGTGGTGCCGAAAAGAAGACTTCTACCAATGTATTGGTGCAAGCAGCCGACTTGCGTGATGCGGTGAAAAAGCTAGATGAGGGGATGAAGGGTACTATGGCCGATTATCAAATTGGTTCTGTGGCAGAAACAACCATCATGGATGTCTTTAAATATGGTGCTGAGCCCGATGTGAAGCCCGAATTTCCGGATGCTGCTAAAACAGCTTAACTCGTTCTAATAAGTCAGAAGAAGATGTCCATTTCAGAAAAGATTTGCGAACTACATAAACAGCTACCAACGCCTGTGCGGTTGGTGGCTGTTTCTAAATTCCATACCCCCGAGGCGATACTCGAAGCATACGGGGCAGGTCAACGTGTTTTTGGTGAGAGTAAGGTGCAAGAGATGTCTCAGAAGCAAGAGATGTTACCTAAAGATATTGAGTGGCACTTTATTGGTCATTTACAGAGCAATAAAATAAAGTACCTAGCTCCCTATGTTTCAATGATTCACGGAATAGATTCTTTCAAGCTACTTGCAGAGGTTAATAAGCAGGCTGAGCGAGCAGGAAGGGTGATTCCTTGTTTGTTGCAGATTTTTATTGCTACCGAAGAGACCAAGTTTGGATTTAGTCTGGAGGAGTGTAGAGAGATGTTGCAGCAAGGTAAGTGGCAATCGCTTTCGCACATTCAGTTGGTAGGCGTAATGGGTATGGCAAGCAATACCGATAATGAGGTGCAGATTAAAGAGGAGTTTGCTACGCTCCGTCGCTTTTTTGTCGAACTAAAAGAGCATTGGTTTGCCCACCAAGAGAGTTTTAAGGAGATATCGATGGGTATGTCTCACGATTATCCGCTGGCTGTAGAGGAGGGTGCTACCTTGGTACGTATCGGTTCGATGATCTTTGGTAGTAGATAGTGCCCTTTGTGGCAGTTCCTGACTCTCTGTTTTATACGAAGAACAATATTTCCCCCTTTGGCGTAGTGATGGTATTAGTTACCATCACTACGCCAAAGGGGGAAATTAGTTATGAGTGGTTAGATAACCCCTTGAGCCATCATAGCTCTTGCCACCTTCATAAATCCAGCTATGTTTGCCCCTTTTTCATAATTTACATATCCATCGGCCTCTGTACCATACTTAACACAACTTTCGTGTATGTCGTGCATAATCATTTTAAGGCGTTCGTCTACCTCTTCGGCTGTCCATGATAGGCGTGCTGAGTTTTGGGTCATCTCTAGCCCTGATACCGATACACCTCCTGCATTGGCTGCCTTTCCGGGTGCATAGAGTACTTTGGCAGCTTGGAATACCTCAATGGCTTCGGGTGTAGAGGGCATGTTTGCTCCTTCCGAAACAGCTATTACACCATTTGCAACCAGTTGTTTGGCCTCTTCACCATTGACCTCATTTTGGGTAGCCGATGGCATGGCTATATCTCCTTTTTCACTCCAGGGTCTGGCACCTGCTACATATTTGCATCCATATTTATCGGCATATTCACTAATACGACCACGGTATGCATTTTTAAGTTCCATAATGTAGTCTAGCTTTTCGCGGGTAATTCCTTCGGGATCGTAGATATATCCGCTTGAATCTGAAAAAGTAACTACTTTAGCACCTAACTCAATTAGTTTTTCGGCAGTATATTGAGCCACATTCCCAGAGCCTGAAATAAGAACTACCTTCTCTTTGATGTCGATATTCTTTGTTTTTAGCATCTCTAGCAAGAAGTATACATTGCCATAGCCTGTGGCTTCAGGGCGAATAAGTGATCCACCAAACTCAATACCTTTACCCGTAAGTACACCAGTACACTCGCGTGTTAATTTCTTATACATACCATACATATAGCCTACTTCGCGTCCTCCAACGCCTATGTCACCTGCAGGTACATCGGTGTCTGGACCTATTTGTTGACTTAATTCAAGCATAAAGGCTTGGCAGAAGCGCATCACTTCGGCGTTGCTTTTACCACGTGGTGAAAAGTCCGATCCCCCTTTTCCACCTCCCATAGGAAGGGTAGTGAGTGCATTTTTAAAGGTTTGTTCAAAGGCTAAGAATTTCAGGATGCTTTGATTCACTGAGGTGTGAAAGCGAAGTCCTCCTTTGTAAGGGCCAATGGCATTGTTGTGTTGTACGCGGTAACCCATGTTGGTACGTGTATAGCCTTTATCATCTACCCATGATACGCGGAAGGAGAGAATACGGTCGGGTATGCAGAGACGTTCTATTAAGTTGGCTTTCTCAAACTCGGGGTAGTTGTTGTACTCCTCTTCGATGGTTTCGAGTACTTGTGTAACTGCCTGGATGTACTCAGGCTCATTGGGGAAGCGTTGTTTCAGCGTTTCCAAAACATGCAATGCATTCATAAAAGATTAAATTTTGTTGGTTTTTGGACAGTTTGGTTGTCTCTTGTTATGCAAAGGTAATAAAATAGAATTAATATAACACTTTTTAAGCCGATTAGTTATAAATAAAAGCCTTTTTAGTCTGATTTGTGATATGTAGTGGTTTGGGTAATTGAGTTTGTCTCTCTCACTCGTAAGTTGTGAATTATTGTTAGTCAAGCGGTAGGGGGGTATAAAAACAAATCACCCTCGGCTACAGTGTGGAATTCTGTAGGGAGGGTGATTGAGTATGTAGTCAATTAATGCTTATGGTGATTAGGCACCATAGGCTTCATCGTGTACATCCTTTACAGCACGTCCGCTCGGGTCGTTCATGTTTTGAAAGGAGGCATCCCAGGCCAATGCTTCGGCAGTAGAGCAGGCTACACTCGGTACGCTCGGTACGCTTAGCGCAGCGCTATCACTCGGAAAATATTCCTCAAAGATAGAGCGGTAGTAGTACTCTTCTTTGCTCATGGGAGGATTGATAGGAAAGCGCGTAGCCGATTGGGCCATTTGTTGGTCGGTAACGGCTTCGCTTGTAATTTTTTTAAGTGTGTCAATCCAGTTGTACCCTACACCATCGCTAAACTGTTCTTTCTGTCTCCATGCTACGCTCTCTGGAAGCATATCGGCAAAGGCTTCGCGTAAGATCTTCTTCTCAATGGTGGTTCCTGGGCACATCTTTGCTGCTGGATTTAATCGCATGGCTACATCCATAAACTCCTTATCAAGAAATGGCACACGTCCCTCTACGCCCCAAGCCGATAGTGATTTGTTGGCGCGTAAGCAGTCGTATAGGTATAGTTTCCCAATTTTCCGAATCGTCTCTTCGTGGAAGGCTTGTGCATTGGGTGCTTTGTGGAAATAGAGATACCCACCAAATATCTCGTCGGCTCCTTCACCGCTGAGTACCATTTTGATGCCCATGCTTTTTATAACACGTGCCAGTAGGTACATGGGAGTAGAGGCGCGGATGGTAGTTACATCGTATGTTTCGATGAAGTAGATTACATCGCGAATGGCATCTATTCCCTCTTGTATGGTATAGTGTACCTCGTGGTGTACGGTTCCAATATGGTTGGCTACCTCTTGCGCTTTAATCAAGTCGGGGGCTCCTTTGAGTCCCACGGCGAAGGAGTGGAGTTGTGGCCACCAAGCTTTTTGTTGATCGTCTGATTCGACACGTAGGGAGGCATGCTTTTTCGCTACTGCCGATATGATTGAACTATCCAATCCTCCAGAGAGTAATACGCCGTAAGGCACATCACTCATTAATTGGCGTTTGACAGCCTCTTCGAGTGCATCGTGTAGCTCGTTTACATCTGCTGGCTGGTTGGCTACTGCTTCGTAATCGGACCAATCGCGGTTGTACCAGCGAGTCATTTTTCCCTCTTTGCTCCAGTAGTAATGTCCGGGTAAGAAAGGTTCGTATCGTTCGCAAAATCCTTCTAGTGCCTTTAATTCGCTGGCACAGTATAGGGTGCCATCACTGTCATAACCAATATAGAGTGGAATGACTCCTATTTGATCACGGGCAATTAAAAAATCATCTTTCTCTTCGTCGTAGAGTGCAAATGCAAATATTCCATTTAGCTCTTCTAAGAATTCGATTCCCTTCTCGCGATAGAGTGGAAGAATTACTTCGCAATCACTTCCTGTTTGGAAATGATACTTATCTTGATAGGCTGCACGTATTTCGCGGTGGTTGTATATCTCGCCATTGACAGCTAGTATCTGCTTATTATCTGGGCTGAATAGGGGCTGTTTACCACTTTTGGGATCTACAATCGAGAGGCGTTCGTGGGCTAAGATGGTGTTCTCTCCACAATAGATACCACTCCAGTCAGGGCCTCGGTGACGAATTTTTTGTGACATTTTAAGCGCTTTGGTGCGCCATTCTTTACTCTGCTCTTTAATTTGAAAAATACCGACGATTCCACACATATTTGTATCTGTTTAAAGTTGAAACTAATGTTTGTTGTAGTTATTTTTAGGAAAGGCAGCTTGTGGCTCTCTTTTAGAGTAGGCTAATCTGTTGTTGCTACTAAGTAAGAGTAGTTACGAGCCTTTGATTCGTGCATAAAGGTAGTAAAACTATTTATATATGTGTAATAAAAGTAGAGTAAATTAAAATATTCAATCAGAAAGATTGTCTTTTGTTTAAGTTGGATGTATTTTTGATAGTTTAAATGGATTTGTTCTGAGGTTTTTTGAAGGATATCCAACTTGAAATGGATAGGGTAGTAGTAGGGATGGGAGGGTTAGAGAGATAGCAAGAGGGTTACTGAGCTATTTGTTCTAAAACAAATAGCTCAGTAACCCTCTTGGTTTAATTTATTTAGTTAAGTAGCTATCTACGCTTTGAGCTGCTTTTCTGCCCGATGCAATAGCGTGAACTACCAAGGTAGGTCCAAGTACCACATCGCCTGCAAAGAATACATTTTCACCCATCTGGGGTTGCTCATCTTTTAAATAGCCCATGGCTAGTAGCACCATATCGGCTTCAATAACCTCGGTTTTGCCCGTTAGCACCATTTCAGGACGACCTCCGTCAGGATTTGGAAGCCACTCTACCTCTTCTACTTCTACTCCTTTAACTTCTCCTTTTTTGCCACCTATAAACTGTTTGGTAGCCAAACACCAACGACGCGTACATCCCTCTTTGTGGCTGCTGGTAGTTTTCATCACTACTGGCCAAGCTGGCCAAGGGGTAGCTGGGTTTTTACCTACAGGGGGTTGGGGCATAATCTCAATCTGTGTTACGCTGGCAGCACCGTGACGGTTGCTGGTTCCAATGCAGTCACTACCTGTGTCGCCACCGCCAATAACTAATACTTTTTTTCCTTTGGCATTAACTAGCTCCTCTTTGCAGTAGGTGGTACCTGCTAGAATACGGTTTTGTTGAGCTAGCATATCGAGCGCAAAGTGAATACCTTTTAGCTCACGTCCAGGTACATCTAGGTTGCGAGGAGTAGGGGTACCTGTGCAGATGCAATAGGCATCAAACCCTTCGGGTAGGTTTTGAAAGTCGATTGATGCACCTAATTGGAAGATTACTCCCTCTTGTTGCATTAAGTTGGTACGACGGTCAATAATGGGTTTGTGTAGCTTGAAGTTAGGAATACCGTAGCGTAAAAGTCCACCGGCTGCTTCACTCTTTTCGAAAAGAGTTACTTCGTACCCTTTCCAATTTAGTTGGTTGGCAGCTGCTAGACCAGCGGGCCCTCCACCAATAACTGCAACTTTCTTGCCATTACGTTCTATTTTACGTGGTTTGACATAGCCTTCGCGGAAAGCCATCTCTGCAATAGCTGCTTCGTTTTCGCGAATGGTTACGGGCGAGTCGATGGTTAGCTTTAATACGCAACTTTGTTCACAAAGTGCTGGGCAGATACGTCCTGTAAATTCGGGGAAGTCATTGGTTTCATTCAATATTTTATAAGCCTCTTCCCATTTCCCTTTGTAGAGAGCATCTTGAAATTCGGGTTGCTTGTTGCCAATAGGGCATGACCAGTGGCAGAAAGGTACACCGCAATCCATACAGCGTGAAGCCTGTGTTTTACGTTCTTGTTGGTTGAGGGTCTGTTCTACTTCTCCAAAGTCAGAAATACGATCGTGAACGGGGCGGTATCCTGCTTCCTGACGAGGTACGGTCAAAAATGCTTTTGGGTTTCCCATATGGTAATTTGTTTTTTACGAGTTAGTTATTAGCAGCAAAGGTGGCTATTAATCAGCCTGCCTTTGCTGTTGTTGAAAGATTTACTTCTTCTTGTTTAATAGTCTCTTTGTACGTCGGCTATCTTTTGTTGCAGCTTGCGCATCTGCTCTTCTTGTAATACTTTTTTGTATTCAATAGGAACAATTTGAATAAACTGATCTACATATTGCGTCCAGTTGTCTAGCATGGTACGTGCCAAGCTTGAACCGGTGTAGAGATAGTGTTGGCGGATTAATTCGTGCAACTCTTTGCGGTGACTTGCCTCTTCAATCAAAGAGAGTTCTACCATCTCCATGTTACAGAAGTAGTCGAAGTTGCGGTTCTTGTCCCACACATAAGCTACCCCGCCACTCATACCGGCTGCAAAGTTACGTCCTGTTTCGCCTAGTACTACTACACGTCCACCAGTCATGTATTCGCAGCAGTGGTCGCCTACACCCTCTACTACAACTGTTACACCCGAGTTACGTACGGCAAAACGCTCGCCAGCACGTCCATTGATGTATACCTCACCACTGGTAGCTCCATATAATAAGGTGTTACCCACG
Organism: Phocaeicola sp.; assembly: GCA_051648565.1. Lineage (GTDB taxonomy): Bacteria > Bacteroidota > Bacteroidia > Bacteroidales > Bacteroidaceae > Phocaeicola. The sequence continues at coordinate 63,482 of JBOFFJ010000018.1, forward strand.
ATGGCATTTTGAGAAGCGTCAAACTGGCTACGTACCGGTGGTCTAACCGAGATACGTCCACCACTTAATCCTTTACCCAAGTAGTCATTGGCTTCACCTTCTAGTTTGAATGTTACCCCGTGAGGCAAGAAAGCTCCAAAGCTTTGTCCGGCCGATCCTTTGAATTTTACATTGATGGTTTGGTCAGGAAGTCCTGCTTCTCCATATTTCTTAGCGACAACACCTGCTAGCATGGCACCTACCGAACGGTCTGTATTGCCGATGGTGTACTCCAAAGATACCTCTTTACCCTCTTGAATAGCACTTTGTGCTGCAGCAATCATTGTCACATCTTTCACGTGTGCTATTTCGTGGTGTTGAGTGGTTACTTGGCGAATGGCTGCGGGGCTATCTACCTTGTGCAACAATCGGCTAAAGTCAAGTAGTGCTGATTTATCTTCTGTCTCGGTAGGTTTTACTTCAATAAGATCGGTTCTACCAATTACATCGTCTAGTTTAGTGAATCCCATTTCGGCCAAATACTCACGTACCTCCTCGGCTAAGTAGGTAAAGAAGTTAACTACATATTGGTAGTGGCCTAAGAAGCGTTTGCGGAGCGTCTCATCTTGTGTGGCTACCCCTACCGGACAAGTGTTTGAGTGGCATTTGCGCATCATTACACATCCTAGCACAATGAGTGCACTTGTTCCAAAGGCATACTCCTCGGCTCCTAGCAGTGCCATGTTTACAATGTCTCTACCTGTTTTTAGTTGGCCATCACTTTGCAATCTTACTTGTCCGCGAAGTCCGTTGAGTACCAATGTTTGTTGTGTTTCACTCAATCCAATCTCTGGCGAGATACCTGCATAACGGATAGACGATGCAGGCGAAGCACCTGTACCCCCTTCCGATCCTGAGATTACAATCAAATCGGCTTTTGCCTTAGCTACCCCTGCTGCAATGGTTCCTACACCGCTCTCGGCTACCAGTTTTACACTGATGACTGCACGTGGGTTTACATTTTTCAAGTCGAAGATAAGCTGTGCCAAATCCTCAATTGAGTAGATGTCGTGGTGAGGAGGAGGAGAAATTAATGAAATTCCTGGTATAGAGTGACGTGTTTTGGCAATAATTTGGTCTACTTTAAAGCCTGGTAGTTGCCCCCCTTCGCCTGGTTTAGCTCCTTGTGCCACCTTGATTTGTAGCTCTTCGGCATTGCTCAAGTATTCGGCAGTTACCCCAAATCGTCCCGATGCAATTTGTTTGGTTTTGCTACAAAGTGAGATGCCATCGTGTGTCGCTGTAAAGCGCTCTGCACTTTCGCCTCCTTCGCCTGTATTGTTACGACCGCCCAGCTTGTTCATGGCAAGTGCCAACGCCTCGTGTGCCTCCTTGCTGATAGAGCCAAATGACATAGCACCTGTTACAAACCGTTTTACAATGTTCTCTACCGGTTCTACTTGATCGATAGAGATAGGATTACGTTTGAACTCGAAGAAATCACGCAAGAAGATAGGTCTATCTTTTTTGTCAACAGCCGTGGTATACTCTTTGAACTTTTTGTAGCTAGCCATGCGTGTAGAGAGTTGCAACAACGAGATGGTCTCGGGATTCCAAGCATGCTTCTCACCATCTTTACGGAAGGCATTCTGTCCGCTAGTTGGCAGAATATCGCTGATCTCTTTTTGTGCAAATCCTCTGCTATGAATAGCTATAGCGTCTTTAGCTACCTCTTCCAAACGGATACCCCCAATGGTAGAGAGTGCTGTTCCAAAGTAGCTTTTGAGTAAATCTTGGCTCAATCCTACCGCTTCGAATATTTTAGCTCCTCGGTAAGAACGAATGGTTGAGATACCCATTTTACTCATAATCTTGAAGAGACCCTTGCAGATGGCTTTGATGTAGTTCTTTTCGGCTGTTTCGTAGTTCATCTGAACTTCGTTTTTCTTTACCAGCTGCTCAAGTACCGAGAAGGCCATGTAGGGATTAATAGCACTTGCCCCATATCCAAGTAGGAGTGCAGCATGCATTACCTCACGAATCTCGCCACTCTCTGCAATCAAGGCTGTTTGTACACGCTTCTGTACCGATATAAGGTGGTGGTGTACCGCACTTACAGCTAGCAAAGAGGGGATAGCTGCGTGTGTTGCGTCTACATTTCTATCCGATAGAATAATATAGTTTACCCCTTCACTTACCGATTGCTCGGCTTTCTTACAAAGTTCGGCAAGTGCCTCTTGTAGTCCTACTTTACCTTTGGCTACTTCGAAGATGGTATCTAATTTGATGGTGTTAAATCCTTTGTAACGGATGTTACACAAGATATCTAATTGAGTATTGGTTAGTACAGGATGTTGTAAACAAACCATCTTACAGTGCGACTCATCGGGTGTAAGGATATTTGCTCCTACTGCTCCGATGTATTCGGTGAGTGACATCACTAACTCCTCGCGAATGGGGTCGATAGGAGGATTGGTTACCTGTGCAAATTGTTGGCGGAAGTAGTTGAAGAGTAGTTGTGGCTTGTCCGAAAGGATGGCAAGTGGCGCATCGTTACCCATAGATACTACCGGCTCTGCACCTGTAGTACACATAGGCATGATGGTTTGCTCTACATCCTCGCGTGTATAACCAAAGGTACGCAACATACGGTCGTGATCGGTCACTTTATTCTCTATTTTGCGTCCGCTGCGTAGCGTGTCTAGATCAATTCGGTTTGTAGAGAGCCATTGGCGGTAGGGCTGTGCTGTTGACATCTCCTCTTTGAGTTCACCATTGTAGTGAATGGTGCCATTGTCTGTATCTATAAGGAGAATCTTGCCCGGCTCTAAGCGCCCTTTTTCTTTAATGTCAGAAGCTTCAAAGCTAATAACACCAGCTTCACTAGCTACTACCATCATGTCGCTGTTGGTAATTAGGTAGCGTGCAGGACGTAGTCCATTACGGTCTAGCATACCCCCAGCATAGCGTCCGTCGCTAAAGAGTAGGGCAGCAGGGCCATCCCATGGCTCCATCATGATAGAGTGATATTCGTAGAAGGCTTTTAAATCTTCGCTGATAGGGTTTTTATCATTGAATGATTCAGGAACCAACATGGCCATAACGTGTGGCAAGCTCATGCCCGACATCACAAAGAATTCGAATACATTATCGAGCGAAGCGCTATCGCTCATATTGGGTTGTACAATGGGGCGTATCTCTTTGATATCTCCTAGTGCTTTTGAAGAGAGTACACTCTCTCTAGCTTCCATCCAAGCGCGGTTACCACGAATGGTGTTTATCTCGCCATTGTGGGCCAACAAACGGAAGGGTTGAGCTAGGCTCCAAGTAGGAAAGGTGTTGGTACTAAAACGTGAGTGTACCAAAGCCAAACCACTTGTTAGGTAGTTATTGGATAAATCGGGGAAATATTCGCGTACTTGGGTAGAAGAGAGCATTCCCTTGTACACCATGTTTTTATTTGAAAGTGAAACGATGTAAAAGTCACTGTGCTGAATACGCTTTTCAATCTTTTTACGGATGATGTAGAGCGTACGATCCAAATTTTCGGAATCTGTAACACCAGTAATGAAGATTTGCTTAATGTCGGGTTCTGCTGCCAGTGAAACCTTTCCAAGACAATCAGGATTGGTTGGTACATTGCGCAGGTGCATCAGCGTGAGCCCCTGACTTTCAATCTCCTCAATCATAATACTAAGTATCTCTGCCTGCTCTTTTTCCTCTTTTGGTAAAAAGACCAATCCAGTTCCATACTTTCCTTTTTCGGGTACAGGAATGCCTTGTAGCAAAATAAATTCGTGTGGAATTTGAATCATAATTCCAGCACCGTCTCCTGTTCCACTATCTGCACCTTCTGCACCGCGGTGTTGCATATTTTCTAATACTTTAAGTGCTGAGTCAATCAATTCATGCGATTTGTTACCATGAATGTTAACTAGCATACCTACCCCGCAGGCGTCGTGCTCATTAGCTGAGTCATAAAGACCAATTTGTTTTCTTTTTACCATTATTACTTTCTTTGTTATTGTGATAATGTTGATTGTATTTCAGTTTGTTTCGCAAATATAGTAATTATAATTTATTAAGAATAACAAATAGTAAGATAATGCAGCGATAATCTATTTTTTTTATGGCTCAATCCATTTTCTTTGATTTTTATACACAAATAATCCTTAAATGAAAGAATAATGGTGTTTGATACGATGAAGTGAAAGTTTTTGTTTTAATAATATTGTTACATTTTCTTTTGCGAACGTGTTTTTATTCTTTTTTATTGCCTCTTATATAGCTTTTCAAGAATCAATAAGATGCTCTCTCCTTATACTTTTTTTTAACGAGTGGTTAATTGACTTTGATACTTCTTTTGTGAATCCTTCAAAAAGTGGGGTTATTTGTCGCTTTCTATTCCGATAATCTTTATCTCCTCTTAACTTTTCTTATATTTGTGAGTAGTAAGAATTTATCAGTTTAAATAGTTTAGCAAAAATAAGAATGAAACGAATCATCATCATAGGGGCCACTTCGGGTATTGGTCAGAGTTTGGCTGAGTATTATGCACAGGGAGAGGTGCGCATGGCTATCTTAGGAAGAAGGGAGGAGAATCTCAACGCGATAGCTGCTTTGTATCCAACTAAATTTGTGTCGGCTGTTTGTGATATCACTGATGTGGCTGCTTTACCATCTTGTTTGGATTCGATGGTTAAGCAGTTGGGCGGATTGGACCTCTTTATTCTCTCTTCGGGGGTAGGAACCAGAAACCCAGAGCTACTATACGAGAAGGAGGAGCCTGCCTTATTAACCAACGTAGTAGGATGGACCTGTGCAGTAGATTGGGCAATGAATTTTTTTGAGAGGCAGCAATCTGGACACTTGGTTACTATCAGTTCGGTAGCAGGTACACGCGGTAATGCGGTGGCTCCTGCTTATAGTGCAAGCAAGGCGTTTCAAATAAGTTATATGGAGGGTATGCGCCAAAAAGCACATAAAAGTAGAGGAAGAATCTCTACAACGGATGTACGCCCAGGTTTTGTCGATACAGCTATGGGGCAGGGGCCAAAGGTGTTTTGGGTGGCTTCTGTAGAGAAGGCAGTTAAGCAGATAGCACATGCTATTGAACGACGCCAACCGGTAGTCTATATAACCAAGCGTTGGCGTTGGGTAGCATGGGTTTTTAAAAGGATTCCTAACTTTATCTACTACCGATTGGGGTAGAGTAGTTCGCTTATTTACCTGTCACTGTTTGATTTAATTAAAATAGATTGAAAGAAAGAGAGGATTATCATGCTATTGAGTCCAGCTTATACAATGCTATGGTTATTCAGTATAGCACTAATTGAATGAGAGTGCCACAAGTCGGAATATATAAGGAAGCTTCATCTCCTAGCTCAAGAATTGAGCAGAGAGATGGAGCTTCTTATCTGTAGTAAAGTGAGCTATTGGGAGGGTGCTCTTTTAAGAGAGTCCCTCTATCTCTCCATTTACGATGTCAATGTGAATAGCTTGTGGCTCTTTGGGTAGACCAGGCATACGCATAATCTCACCTGCTATCACCACCAACATTTCGGCACCTGCATTGATTACAATGTCTTGCACGTGGAATTCGAAGTTCTCTACTGCTCCATATATTTTAGGATCGGTCGAGAATGAGTATTGTGTTTTGGCAATACAGATAGGGAAGTGGGTATAACCCAGATCGGCTATTAGTTTCAATTTCTTACGGGCAGTCATGCTGTAGGTAATCATGCTAGCACCATATTGGTTGCAAGCTACTTTAGATACCTTCTCTTCTATGCTGTCTTGGTCTTCATAGGCAAAGTGTAAAGGCTTAGAGGGTTGATTCTCTACGGTCTTTACTACAAGTTCTGCTAGCTCCAAAGCGCCCTCTCCACCTTCAACAAAAGCATTGTTTACGGCAAATCCTACCCCTTTGTCAGCGCAGTGTTGGCGAATGTATGCTACCTCTTCGTCTGTATCATCGGCAAACTTATTAAAGGCTACAGCTACGGTTTGTCCGTATGATTTTAAGTTGCGTAGGTGTTTGTCGAGATTAACAATACCACTCTTTAGCGCCTCTAGATTAGGCTCTTTAATTTTATCTTGAGTTACCCCACCATGCATCTTGAGTGCACGTGCAGTGACTACAATGAGTGTCAGCTTGGGTTGCAAACCTGCTTTGCGGCATTTAATGTTGTAGAACTTCTCTGCTCCAAGGTCGGCACCAAATCCTGCCTCGGTAATGGCATATTCGCCAAAGGTCATTGCCATTTTGGTAGCCAAGATAGAGTTACATCCGTGAGCAATATTAGCAAAAGGACCTCCGTGTACAAAGGCAGCTGTGTGTTCGGTTGTTTGTACCAAGTTGGGTGATAGTGCATCTTTTAGAAGCACTGTAATGGCTCCTGCTACGCCTAAATCTTTTACTGTAAATGGCTCATTCTCGAAAGTAAAGCCTAGTAATATATTTTCGATGCGGCGGCGTAAATCATTTTCGTCGGTAGCTAGGCACATAATAGCCATAATTTCCGAAGCTGGGGTAATATCGAATCCAGACTCTTGGGTAATTCCGTTGGTCTTAGGGCCTAATCCTGTTACAATGTAACGCAATGAACGGTCATTCACATCGAGTACTCTTTTCCACAAAATCTCTTTTAAGCCAAATCCATTGTCGCGGTTTTGGTAGAGGTAGTTGTCAAGAAGTGCCGATATCATATTGTGCGCCGAGGTTATGGCATGAAAATCGCCTGTAAAGTGCAAATTGATTTTATCCATCGGAAGTACTTGTGCATATCCACCTCCTGCTGCACCCCCTTTCATGCCGAAACAAGGACCTAGTGAAGGTTCGCGTAAGGCAGCGATTGCTTTCTTGCCAAGTTTATTCAATCCCAGTGCCAAACCAATCGATACGGTTGTTTTACCAATACCCGCTTTGTTGGGTGTGATGGCTGTAACCAGGATTAAATGGCTCTTTTTTACTTGCTCTTCATCAATCAAACTCTCCTCTACCTTAGCTATGTAAGGGCCGTAGTTGTGAAGTTGCTCGGTGGGTACACCTGCCTCTCTGGCAATCTGTTTAATCTTAGTAAGCTCAATACTGCGTGCTATTTCAATGTCTGATTTCATTGTAGTATATGTTTTTGAAGCACAAAAATAGTCCATTTTTGGAAACTTATAACACAAACTTCCTCTTTTTTGTTTAGTTTTGCCCCATTATCAATTTAAAAACCGAATATATATTCTATGCATAGCTCTATTTTATCTCCCGAAAAAGACCCCATGGGGGCAGCCATTGCCGATTATTATAGTCATAAGCAGGCAGATAAGTTGCGTGTTTTCTCTTCGCAGTTTGATGAAGATGAAATACCAGTTGACCAACTCTTTCGCAGCTATAGTGAGATGTCTGCAGTGGAGCAAAAAGCCTTGCAATTGGCTAAAGGATCAATCCTTGATGTAGGAGCGGGTAGTGGATGCCATACACTCGCTTTGCAAGAGATGGGCAAAGAGGCTGTAGCTATCGATATCTCTCCTTTGTCGATAGAGGTGATGAAGCAACGCGGTGTAAAATCGGCTCAGCTCATCAATCTTTTTGATCCGGCACTAACTACTCAGTACGATACCCTGCTGATGTTGATGAATGGAGCGGGTATTGTAGGGGTGTTAGATAACTTGCCACTCTTCTTTACACGTATTAAGCAGCTATTACGCCCAGGAGGGACGGTATTGCTTGATTCGAGCGATTTACGTTACCTATTTGAAGAGGAGGATGGAAGTTTTCTGGTCGATTTAGCTGCCGATTATTACGGTCAGGTCGATTTTACCATGCAGTACAAAGAGGTAAAAGGGGGAACCTTTGACTGGCTTTATGTAGACTTTGAAACGTTGAATCACTATGCGGCTGAGGCTGGATTTGAGGCTACACTGGTGCAAGAGGGGGAGCATTACGACTACTTGGCTCAGTTGCGTGTAAAGAAGTAAAAAAAACAACTACTTAAACTTGAGGGGTACGTAAACTCTCTCATTAAAGAGTTAACTCTTGTTATAAATAGATTCCGCCCCAAAAGTTAGATAAGAAACTTTTGGGGCGGAATCTATTTATAAGCTGTTTTGACAAATCCCCTCTCTAGTTGTTACATGTGCAGTAGCTTGCTTTAGAGAGAGTAATTGAACGATCTTGAGATAATTAGCTACTGACAGCTGTTGTCTATATTGCCTACAGCTGTCAGTAGCACTTCCTACAGTTGTCGGCAGCATTGTCCACAGCTGTCAGCAATGAAAAAGAGTAGTATCTTAATCAACTGAGCAGTTGCAAGTTGGTACCAATTTTCTGTCACCTAGGGTGTTGTCTACGCGTGCCACATTAACCCAGAACTTGTTGTGGCGTACTGATTCTATGGGATAAGCTGCCTTTTCACGGCTGTAGCTATGGCTCCATTCGTTAGCCACTACCTCATATTCGGGGTGAGGAGCATTGATTAATACATTATCTTCTTTATTAGCTTCCCCTCGTTTTACCTCTTGAATCTCTTCGTATATAGAACGCATAGTCTCCACAAAGTTATCTAACTCTCTTAAGCTTTCACTCTCGGTAGGCTCTATCATTAAGGTGCCTGCTACGGGAAAGGATAGGGTAGGTGAGTGGTAGCCATAGTCTACCAACCGTTTAGCTATATCATTTTCGGTAATACCTACCTCCTTACTTAGGTTGCGACACTCTAAAATCATTTCATGACCAACAAATCCACGTTTCCCGCGGTATACGATGCCATAGCTATTCTCTAAGCTAGCAGCCAGGTAGTTGGCGCTTAGTATGGCTGTTTGGGTTGCTCGTGTTAATCCTTCTAGTCCCATCATGCAGATATATCCATAGGTAATAGGTAATACCCCTGCACTGCCATAGGGTGCTGCCGAAACGGTGTTTAGGTTGCTTCCCCAAATGGGGTGACTGGGCAAGAAAGGTACTAAATGTTGAGCTACCCCTATAGGACCCACGCCAGGACCACCTCCACCGTGTGGGATGGAGAAGGTTTTGTGTAGATTGAGGTGACATACATCGGCCCCAATGAAACCAGGATTGGTTAATCCTACTTGTGCATTCATGTTGGCCCCATCCATATATACTTGTCCTCCACAAGCATGAATTAGTTGACATATCTCTACAATCTCCTCCTCAAATATACCGTGCGTAGAGGGATAGGTAATCATCAATGCGGCAAGCTCCTCTCTGTTTATTTCGGCTTTTGTGCGTAAATCTTGCATGTCTACATTACCCTGTTCGTCACATAGGCAGGTGATGGTTTCAAATCCACACTGTATGGCCGATGCAGGATTGGTACCATGTGCCGATGCGGGTATAAGTACCTTGTTTCGCGCTCCTTGTCCAATGCTATTGAGGTAGCTACGAATCACTTTGAGACCTGCATACTCGCCCGATGCTCCCGAGTTGGGTTGTAGGCTAATACCTGCAAATCCTGTTAAGGTGGTAAGTTGTTTGCTTAGGTTTTGAATGAGTTGACCGTATCCTTCGGCTTGATCGGCTGGTACCAATGGGTGAATGGAGTTCCAAGCAGCCTGACTTAGAGGGAAGAGTTCGGAGGCGGCGTTTAGCTTCATGGTACAAGAACCCAATGCAATCATGGAATGGGCCAATGAGATATCTTTTCGATCCAATCGCTTGATGTAGCGCATCAACTCCGTTTCAGTGTGGTAGCGCTTAAATACCTCATTGGTCAAGAAGGGGGTTGTACGCAGTAATTTAGTGTGAAGCGAGTTAAAAGCTTCTACATTTGTCTCTTCTTGGTAATTCTTCTCGGCCGCTATAGCAAAGATGGAGAGAAGCAGGTTGGCATCTTTCAGCGTGGTGGTCTCGTTGATGCTAAAACCTACGTCACCGTTGGGGTAGTAACAGAGATTCACCTCTTTTTCGAGTGCGATGGTACGGACTTTGGGTGTCGATAGATGGTCGGGTAGACTGAAGCGTAAGGTGTCGAAAAAGGCCTGATTCAGGGGCTTGTAGCCTAATTTTTCGATGGCTCGATTAAGCCAAGCTGCTGTATGGTGAATGTTTTGGGCAATGCTTTTTAGCCCCTCTTCACCGTGATAAATGGTGTAGAAGCCAGCCATTGTAGCCAATAGTGCCTGTGCTGTACAGATATTAGAAGTTGCCTTTTCGCGTTTAATATGTTGCTCGCGTGTTTGTAGCGCCATACGGTAGCATAGCTTTCCATATTTATCTTTGGTGGCCCCAATGATACGACCTGGAATGTTGCGTTTAAACTCCTCGCGCGTGGCAAAATAGCCAGCCGATGGCCCACCGTAAAAGAGGGGAATACCCAATCGTTGGGTGCTTCCTACTACCACATCGGCTCCCCACTCTCCTGGAGGAGTGAGCAAGGCAAGGCTTAGAATATCTGCTGCTACGGCCACTTTGCAGCCTGCCTCATGTGCCTTTTCTACCCATTCTCTATACTCTTCGATGCTTCCGCTTGCATTGGGGTATTGCACTAGGCAACCAAAGGTGTTGGGGGTAAACTCCCACTCTTTGTAGTTGCTGATGCACACCTTGATGCCCTGTGGAAGGGCGCGGGTTTGAATAACAGCCAGTGTTTGCGGAAAGATATTCTCGTCGACCAAAAGTATATTGGCATCTCTTTTTTGTTGTTCTCTACTTCGTAGAGCATACATCATGCTCATAGCCTCTGCTGCTGCCGTAGCCTCGTCTAGTAGGGAGCTATTGGCCAATGGCATGGCTGTTAAATCGGATATAGCTGTTTGAAAGTTCATTAAAGCCTCGAGTCTTCCTTGCGAAATTTCGGCCTGATAGGGTGTGTAAGAGGTGTACCAAACTGGATTCTCAAACACATTTCGTTGAATCACGGCTGGGGTGATGGTGTTATACCAGCCACACCCAATGTAGCTCTTGAACTGTTTGTTGCGTCTCCCCAGTTCTTCAATGTGTTGCGCATAGGCATGCTCACTCATGGCTGGATCCAGCGAGAGTGGGTGATTTAATCGAATGTTAGCAGGCAATATTTGCTTCATCAGTTCATCCAAGCTCTCTATGCCTATCTTTTCTAACATAACAGGAATCTCTTGCTCCTGTATGCCGATGTGTCTATCGGCCAAAAAATTTGTCTTCATGGCTCTTAAGGTATTAATTCTAGGTTTTAAAAAAAGCGCACTGTAGAACATGAATGAATGATTCTACAGCACGCTTGCTCTTTATTATCTAAAGAAAGGATTTTGGTGTTTTTCGTTTGAGATGGTAGTGGGTGCTCCATGTCCTGGATAGACTACTGTCTCTTCGGGTAGTGTAAAGAGTCGAGTGCTAATGTTGTTGATTAGCTCATCGAAATTTCCTCCAGCTAAATCGGCTCGCCCTATGCTTCCTTGGAAGAGTACATCGCCACTAAACATACAACGATCTTTTTCACTGTAGAAAACCAAACTTCCGGGTGAGTGACCAGGTACATGTATCGCTTTTAGTTCAATCTCTCCCAGCGTAATTGTTTCATTGTTGCTGATGTATTTGCCTAGTGGTACCATCTCCTCTTGTAGCTGGAAGCCAAACATGCGCGACTGTGCGGGTGCTTGATTGAGCCAAAACTCATCCAGCTGGTTTGCTGTTGCTTTGATGCCGTAGGTTTTGAAAATAAATGGATTGCCAAAAATGTGATCCAAGTGTAGGTGTGTATTAAGCAGGTATTTCAGTGAAAGGTTATTCGCCTCGATAAACTGCTTTAGTTTCTGCTTCTCCTCTTCGTAGAAGCATCCTGGATCGATGATTGCTGCCTCTTTGCTATTCTCGTCCCAAAGCAGGTAGCAATTAACAGGGAACATATTAAATTCAAATTTCTTTATATTCATAGCTTCTGTTATTGTGGTTTTAGCGTGGCGTAGACTACTTTCTTAGTCTCAAAAAAGGGCTCTTTAAACTCGCTACTTAAATCGTACATTGTAGTTTGGTGTTTAACGGGCATCGTCTCTTTTTCCAACTCACCTCCTTTGAGGCAAATCAATCCGTTGGGTAGCGCATTTTGTTGGTTGCTCCCAATGTTTTTGCGAATAATCTTAATTAAGTCCATTAAAGGCATTACCGCACGGCTCACTACAAAGTCGAATAGCTGTTTCTCCTCCTCGGCACGACAGTGTCTGAAGGTTACATTCTCTAGTCCTATAGCTTGTGCCACTTCGCTAGCTACACGCACTTTTTTGCCAATGCTATCTACCAAGTGGAATTGCACTTCAGGAAATAGAATAGCGAGTGGAATACCTGGAAATCCACCTCCTGTACCTAAATCCATAATACGGGTACCAGGTGTAAACTGAATCACTTTGGCTATGCCCAGTGAGTGTAATACGTGATGTTCGTAAAGATTCTCAATATCTTTGCGTGAGATTACATTTATTTTGCTGTTCCAATCTAGGTAGAGATTATAAAGTGCTGCAAACTGCTCCTTTTGCTTCTCGGTTAAATTGGGAAAATAGTTGAGTATTAATTCCATTTGGTTCTGAAAAAGTTAATGAATAAGAAAGTTCTCTAGTTCGCTGTAAGGAATGGTTACTACAATAGCTCCCATTGCATAGGGTGCTATGTCGTATTTGTTGTACAGGAACGAGATTCCCTCTCTTTTTAATAAAAAGTTATCGGGCACATAAATATCTGTATAACTTAGTATGCCGTTATTTTGTAAATCTTCTAAGCTCTGTATCGTGGAATCGTTTAGATTCTTTGCCATTTCGGGAATGAGTGATTTAAGAAGAAGTGCGCTAACCGGTTTTTTATATCCTGGTATGAAGCAATCCTCTAGTTTAATCTGTTCTCCATTTTTCTGGCAGAAGTTAATCCATTTGGACCATTGATTGGGGTGTGCTCCTCCGCGGTACTCCATAATGGTCGATATGTAGTTAAAAATTCCCTCTTTTCCCTCTCTCAGTTCGGTGGTGAGCATAAACTCGTAGTTGTACCACGAAGGTATTGCCTTTTTATTTTCGGCATTCTTTATATCTTCTTGGTAAAACTCATTCACCTCTTTTCGGTAGTTGGCTATGTACTCATTTTTGAATGAGTCAATGGCCACTTGGATGGGTAGCTCTTTGTATTGATCGCCCAATGAGATGGTTAAAATCTCTTGGTTGATACGATGTGCAATAGAGTCTTCATCGCCTTGCTCTTTGAGGTGTGCCAAATTGGCTGTTATTTTGCAAGCTGGTGATTCTGCCTCCTCTTGAATAAGCGGAGCATTCATCGCTACCTCAATGTTCTCTATTTGTTTCTCCCCCTCTTTGTTCGATATACATCCTGTGGTAAAAAAGGCGAGTGCCAGGCATAGTGTGGCAAACGAGTTATTTGTTATTTTACTGTTCATATAATAAACGGTTGTGATCGCTGTTTTTATTCTTTACTGTAACAAAAAAAGGAGAGGTAAGTTCTCTACTCTATCCTCTTTTAGTAGGGAGTGTTTCGGCCCCTTTGTACCTCTACTTTGAATCCGAAATTTCCATTGGCCGATTTCATCTCAAATGCTGCATTGAAGTTGTTTCGCTCCCAAGGCAAGGCAGCTGGATTGACTACTTTGTGTCCATCTGCATTGTACTCGCCATAGCTGTTGATGCGCATTCCATTCTTTAGCCGGTAGCTGCTGCTCTGCCAAGTAGTAGGTCCATTTCCCCAACCGCCACCTATCCATCTCCCTTGGTAGGTTGATGAGTTAAACCGATGGTTTTCCGTTCCATAACTTACCTCTTTGCTTTGGCTCCAAAAGTCATAGTATGACTCTTTACTATCCATGTGCAACCAGTTAAAGGTAGGTGCAGTAAGCGAAGGAGGGAGGGGTGTAAATGAGTGCATATCAAGAAGGAAACGTCCATCTATGGCATCTAGCTCTTCTAAAGAGATGCCATGAATAGAGTCATTTCGTACCTCTATTTGTGCATGAGCTGCTAGCGTGCATGCTAAGCCTATTAAAAAAAGGATTGTTTTCTTCATATAATACCCTGTTTCTCTTCAACAAATATACTCTTTATTTTGAATAGAGCGGTTGACTAGCTTTCTTTTTGCTATAATTATTTCGATAGAGCGGTATAGTGCCATTCGAAAGCAGCTCTTAATCGATCTCTATCGGCAATTAGTTTTCTAAATTCATCAAGCTGTTTGGCGTTAGCCGATTCGGGTATCCATAACTTGAGGTATCCCCCTTCTGCATATTTGACGAGTAGGTGTTCTAAAAAGCGGTTGTATTGCTCCTCTTTGTCTAACTCTGGAAAATGAGAGAGTCCATAGAGTATGGTGCGCTGAATGGTTACTGTAGAGTCGATAATGCGATCGGCCTCCGAAACAATTCGTCCGTAGATAGTTCGAGGCGCCTCCTTGCTAGATGCTCTATGGTCTTCCACCGCCTCTTTCATGATTAGAATCTCCTCAGGGGTGAACCACTCTTTTAATTGAGCATCTTCTTGAAGAATCTGGCCCGATACCAATTGGTGTATTTTGCGTCCTTCACAGAGTCCTAAGTCGTGATAGGCGGCAATGGCGTAGACCATATTTTTACTTACTGGGTAGTATTCGGCTAGCTTTAGACTCTCCTCAATAACCTTGTGCGCATGATCTATTTGGTGTGCTTTATCGAATGCGCTGTATTTGGGAAGAATCTCAGTTTGGATGTAGTGAATTAAATCACCCGAAAGTTGCTTCATCTTTTTATGCTTTTTGGTTGCAAATATACAACAAATCCTTTTCTTTGCAGTAAACTTAACCGATAGATACCATGAAGATAGCGAACTGGGGAGTAAAAGCCTATGCAGAGGCGTGGGAGCTCCAAACAGAAATATTTAAAGAACTAATAGCGGCCAAGGCTGCTGGCACTCCTGCTCCAAACAGACTGATTTTTGTTGAACACCCTCATGTATACACTTTAGGAAAGAGTGGAAAGGCAACTCACTTGCTGCTCAGCGAAGAGCAGTTAAAGGCAATTGATGCAACTTACTATTTGATAGACCGCGGTGGCGATATCACTTACCATGGACCGGGCCAGCTGGTTTGTTACCCTATTCTCGATTTAGAGCAGTATGGATTGGGGTTAAAAGAGTATATCCATTTACTTGAGGAGGCTGTTATTCGTGTTTGTCTATTTTATGGTGTTGAGGCGCATCGATCGGCGGGTGCTACAGGAGTCTGGCTTGAGGTGGGTACTTCGCGCGAACGAAAGATTTGTGCCATGGGGGTGCGGTGTAGCCATTTTGTGACGATGCATGGATTGGCTTTGAATGTAAATACCGATTTACGCTATTTTAGCTATATCCATCCTTGTGGATTTGTGGATAAGGGGGTTACTTCGTTGCAAAAAGAGTTGGGGCGAACTGTGTCGATGGGGGAGGTGATGCTGCTATTGCAGAAGGAGTTGTTGGCATTGCTAGCTTTCCACTCGTTGAAGCCAAACAAAAAATCGGGACTTATCAAAAGATAAGTCCCGATGGTGACCGCGGTAGGATTCAAACCTACAACCGGCTGATCCGTAGTCAGCTACTCTATTCAGTTGAGCTACGCGGCCCTTTTTGAGTTTTGATAATGGTGACCGCGGTAGGATTCAAACCTACAACCGGCTGATCCGTAGTCAGCTACTCTATTCAGTTGAGCTACGCGGCCATTATTTTTTCATTCTGTCAAAACTCGTGAGTGACCGCGGTAGGATTCAAACCTACAACCGGCTGATCCGTAGTCAGCTACTCTATTCAGTTGAGCTACGCGGCCATTCATGATTGTTCTTTCAAAACTTGCGAGTGACCGCGGTAGGATTCAAACCTACAACCGGCTGATCCGTAGTCAGCTACTCTATTCAGTTGAGCTACGCGGCCATCGTTGTTTTGTTTTAACGGGTGCAAAGATACGGACTTTTTTTGAATCTGCAACTATTTGTCTATTTATTTTTTCAGATAGTTTCGATGAAATGGTCCTTTTTTGATGGTTGATTGAGTCTCTTTAAGGTGGTGTTTCATTCTTTGTTATTGAAAAAGAGTCTATTATCGTCTCTTTTCCTTCATTGTGTTGAAACGCGCTTTTAACCAAACTTTTTTAGCTAGCTGCTGGGTTGCTTTGAACGATTTGCCCGTTGCTGCCTCCTCTTGGTACCCATTTTACTCTTGACTTTTCGTGGCCTCTTTCTCTTTAAAGGAGTTGATTGAGTCTGTTTGTTTGCCAAATGGTGGAGTTTGCCATCAATCGTTACTCCTTAATTTAGGAATACTTTTACAAGAAAGAGCGATTCATCGGGTTAATTTCCCTGATGAATCGCTCTCCAATTATTTAACAATTTGTTAAAGCAATGCTTAGATTAGTTCAATGCTGCGTTTAACAAAATCGGTTAGTGCTTTTCCTTTTAGCATGTTGTTTTGAAGCAGTGCTAAGTCAAGTAGCTGTTTAACCACGCTGTTTTTAGCAGCATATCCAGCATAGAGTGCCTGTTTTTTGCCATTTACCTCATCCAACTGCTTCGCTACATCGCTCAACGCATCCTTATCGGCCTGTGCTACCTCTTCCTCTTTCTTGCCCTCTTTAGCTTTCTCTAGCTCCGATTTGCGTAGGTTGAGTGCTACAGCTTCTGCTTCAATAGGGAGTAATGACTCGTTGCAAGCAGCCGCCGCTTCGTCTAACACCTGTTTGATTAGCTTGTGGTCGGCATTTAGTACTACGTTAAACATATCGGGCATCTCGCCATAGAAGCTCATACCAGGTTGAATGCCCGACATCTCCTTCATTCTACGCATATATTCGCTTTGCGTAATTAAGATTGGTGAAGCTTGTTCGCCAAGTGCTTGTGTCTCTATTTGGAACTCAATTTTATCCAACGTTGGTATTTGGCTACGGAATAGGGCAGTAGCTGCCTCTTTTTCGTTGGCCGATAGTGCTACCTCTTTTTGCTCCTCTTTTTGGATCAGACGATCCACGATGTCACTATCTACACGAGTGAAGCGGCTCTTCTCAAATTTTTGCTCCAACATGCCCACCATAGGTGTGTCTAGTTGTCCATCCATGAGTAATACATTGTACCCTTTGTTGGTTGCTGCATCAATGTAGCTGTATTGCTCCTCTTTTTGGTTGCTATATAGGTAAACCAATGAACCACTCTTGTCGGTTTGGTTCTCTTTGATGAGTGTTTGGTACTCCTCAAAGTTGTAGTAGATTCCTTCTGTATCTTTTAAGAGTGCATATTTAAGTGCTTTCTCGCAGAAATCCTCTTGCGTAAGCATACCGTAGTTGATGAAGATTTTCAAATCATCCCATTTGGTTTCGAAATCCTTGCGATCGTTCTTGTAGATAGATTGTAGGCGGTCCGATACCTTTTTAGAGATATAGGTAGAGATTTTCTTCACATTCGAATCACTTTGTAGGTACGAACGCGATACATTCAATGGAATATCTGGTGAGTCAATAACTCCGTGTAGTAGCGTCAAGAAGTCGGGTACAATGCCCTCTACCGAGTCTGTTACATATACTTGGCTGCAGTAAAGTTGGATTTTGTTCTTTTGCAACTCTACGCTGTTTTTAACTTTGGGGAAGTAAAGGATACCTGTTAAGTTAAACGGATAGTCTACATTGAGGTGAATCCAGAAAAGAGGTTCGTCCGACATGGGGTAGAGCTCTTTGTAGAAGGCTTTGTAATCTTCGTCTGTTAGCTCCGATGGTTTGCGTGTCCACAAAGGGTTGGTGTTATTGATTACATTATCCTCCTCAGTCTCTACTTGTGCGCCATCTTTCCACTCTTTTTTCTTGCCAAAAGCAACCGGTACCGCCAAGAACTTGCAATACTTAGTCAACAAAGCCGATAGGCGAGCCTCTTCTAAGAACTCTTTTCCCTCGTCGTCTATGTAAAGAACGATATCTGTTCCTCTTTCTGCCTTTTCAATGTTCTCTAGTGTAAATTCAGGGCTACCGTCGCAGCTCCATTTCACCGCTTGTGCTCCCTCTTTGTGTGAGCGAGTGATGATTTCTACCTTCTTGGCCACCATGAAAGCAGAGTAGAAGCCTAGACCGAAGTGACCGATAATAGCATTTGCATCATCTTTGTACTTCTCTAAAAAGTCATTGGCTCCCGAAAAGGCAATTTGGTTGATGTATTTATCAATCTCCTCGGCAGTTAAACCAATACCGCGGTCTGAAATGGTGATAGTCTCCTTGTCTAACGATACACGTACGGTAAGGTCGCCCATTTCTCCTTTGAATTCGCCCTTAGCAGCGTATGTTTTCAGCTTCTGTGTAGCATCTACTGCATTCGAAACAAGTTCGCGTAAGAAGATTTCATGGTCGCTGTATAAGAATTTCTTGATGATGGGGAATATGTTTTCTGTCGTAACCCCGATATTACCTTTTTGCATGTTTTGTTGCTATTTTAAAATGTGAAATATTTAAGTTTAATTATTCTCTATAAATGAATAGGCAAAAAAAATGCCAGATACATTTGTATCTGACATTTTGGCACTTTTGTTACATTGTGTCAGTTGTTGTTTGGGTAGCAACTGCCTCTAACTCTTTTTTGTCGCTGTTGTAGCTTATTTGGATGGTCTCTCCAGGAAGCAATTCGCCTCCCAGTATGATTTCCGACAAAAGATCTTCTACGTGGGCTTGGATGATTCGTTTCAATGGACGTGCTCCAAATATTTTGTCGAATCCTTTCTCTGCCAAGAAGGCTTTGGCCTCATTGCTAAGCACCAAGTTGTAACCGATATCCTCTACCCGCTTGCAGAGTTTAGTTAGCTCAATGGCTGCAATTTGGTTGACTGACTCCAGCTCGAGTGGATCGAAATTGATAATCGCATCGAGTCTGTTTAGGAATTCGGGTGCAAACATGCGGTGCAACGCTTTGTTGATTACATTCTTGGCGCGCTCTTTTTCGTCCACCTTCACTCCAGCAAAGCCTACGCTAGCGCCCGACTCTTTCAGGTCACGGCTACCCACATTGGAGGTCATGATGATGATGGTATTCTTAAAATCGACTGTTCTACCTTCGCCATCTGTCATGCGTCCATCGTCTAGTAGTTGCAAGAAGATGTTGAACACTTTGGGATCTGCCTTCTCTATTTCGTCTAGTAATACAATCGAGTAGGGTTTGCGGCGCACCTTTTCGGTAAGCTGTCCAGCATTTTCGTATCCTACATACCCTGGAGGAGCTCCAATAAGGCGAGATACCGAATGTACCTCGGTGTATTCGCTCATGTCAATGCGAATCAATTCATCCTCTGAACCAAACATCCATTTGGCTAGCTCCTTGGCTAGTTGTGTCTTACCTACACCAGTAGGTCCTAAAAAGAGGAAGGATCCGATGGGGCGATTGGGGTCATTTAACCCAATGCGATTACGCTGAATGGCTTTTACTAGGGTAGTAATAGCGCTATCTTGCCCAATTACTTTTCCCGTTAGGTCTTGGCGCATATTTTTGAGTCTAACCCCCTCTTCTTGTGCCATTTTGCTTACTGGTACACCCGATATGAGTGAGATCACTTGCGCCATCTCTGCGGTGTCTACCGTCTCGCGATGCTCCTTTAAGCTCTTTTCCCATTCGGCTTTTAACACCTCAAGTTGCTCTATGTAGCTCTTCTCCTTGTCGCGGTAACTTGCTGCCAATTCAAAATTTTGCAGTCTAACAGCGTCGTTCTTAGACTGCTTCATTTGCTCTATCAACAGCTCTTGCTCTTCCACCTCCTTGGGTACCACTACATTCATGAGTTGCATCCGCGCGCCTGCTTCGTCCATGGCATCAATCGCCTTATCGGGGAAGCTGCGGTCCGATATGTAGCGTGCCGATAGCTTTACACACGCCTCTAGTGAGGCATCGGTGTAGTGTACGTTGTGGTAATCTTCGTACTTCTCCTTGATGTTGCGTAAAATTTGCAACGTCTCGGCTATGGTACTTGGTTCAATTACAATCTTTTGGAAGCGTCTGTCTAGCGCCCCATCTTTTTCTATATTGTTGCGGTACTCCTGAAAGGTGGTTGCCCCAATACATTGCATCTCGCCCCTAGCCAAAGCAGGCTTGAGCATGTTCGATGCATCCGATGCACCTTGTGCCGAACCACTTCCTACCAAGGTGTGTAGTTCGTCTATAAATATAATAATGTGTGGATTGTTCTTTATCTCTTGCAGCAATGCTTGGATACGCTCCTCGTACTGTCCCCTAAACTTAGTTCCAGCTACTAGTGCTGTAAGGTCTAGTGATAGGAGTCGTTTGCCCAATAGGCTGCGCGACACCTTTTTCTGTGCTATACGTATGGCTAGCCCCTCTACGATGGCTGTTTTTCCCACCCCTGGTTCGCCAATGAGTACGGGGTTGTTCTTTTTGCGGCGGCTCAATATTTGCACCAACCGCTCCACCTCCTTCTCTCTTCCTACCAGTGGGTCAATTTTCCCCTCTTCGGCCGCTTGGGTCAAGTCGGTACAGAAGCGATTAAGCACTGGGGTGTCGTTGGTTGACTTTCGCTCTTGGGTTTTAGAGGCAGCCTCTGGTTGCGATTTACCTCCTTGTGTAAATCCACCTAGACTCTCTTCTTCGTCGTCGTCCTCCTCTTGGTCGTAACCAAAACCAGCTTTGGTGTCTGTTTTTAGTTTCAATGCATGTAGCATTCTATCGTAATCAATTCCTTTCTCTTCCATAATCTGTGAAATAAAATTGTCTTTCAATCGTATAATGGCTAGTGCAAGATGTTCTACCTCAACAGTCTCGCTCTTGTATAGTTTGGCTTCTAGAATAGATAGTTTTAATATCCGATTGGCTTTCGTGCCAAAGTTTAGTTGGTAATCTATGATTCGACCATCTTCTGCGGCCTCTTCCAGTCGCTTTTCAATCTCCTCTTTTAGCTCTGTTAAATCGAGTTGTAGGCCCAATAGCGCATTTATGGTAGCCCCTTCACCATCTCTTAGTAGTGCAAGAAACAGATGCTCAGGCTCTATGTGGCTAGCGTACAGACGTACAGCCTCCTCTTTGCTATAAATCATTACCTCTGAGAGGTGTTGTGAAAATTTTTTCTCCATAATTGTATTGCTCCTCTTTTGTTACATGATCTGTTTGTTAGCAAATCATCTGTAGTATATCTCTTTGTAGTTGAATAACAAATAGCGTGCCACCAGTCAGAATCACTACCCTGCTGCCACTTACTTTGATGCAAGATAAGGAAATAGCTTTAATCTATACACTATTTCCCCCTAAAAAGCGAAAAAAAAGCTTAAGTCGCATGTTTTGCTGCTTTTCGGTGCTTCTAATGACTTTTTATTTTTCTATCGGGGGGTTGTCGATAATGGCTAAAAGTTGCCTTAAATCAAAATAAAGGTCTATTTCCTTTTGTATCTTCTCTAAAAGTAGTACTTTAGCATGATTTTTCGTGAATCAAGCAAGTAACGTAATTAATATTGGTATAAATGTTGGAACAAGACAGAATTATAAAGATTAACATTGAGGAGGAGATGAAGTCATCTTACATTGACTACTCTATGTCGGTAATCGTGGCACGTGCCCTTCCAGATGTAAGGGATGGTTTTAAGCCCGTTCACAGACGTATCCTTTTTGGGATGATGGAGCTAGGCAATACCTCGGACAAGGCGTATAAGAAATCGGCTAGAATTGTCGGAGAGGTGTTGGGTAAGTATCACCCACACGGTGACTCTTCGGTATATGGTGCATTGGTGAGAATGGCACAAAACTGGGCCATGCGTTACCCCCTAGTCGATGGACAAGGAAACTTTGGATCGGTCGATGGAGATAGTGCTGCCGCCATGCGTTATACAGAGGCCCGCTTGAAAAAGGTAGGCGAGGAGATGATGCAAGACCTTTACAAGGAGACGGTAGATTTCCAATACAACTTTGATGATACCCTAAAAGAGCCCACTGTAATGCCAACGCGCATTCCTAACCTGTTGGTGAATGGTGCATCGGGTATTGCCGTAGGTATGGCTACCAATATGCCTCCACACAACCTTTCGGAGGTGATTGATGCTTGTGTGGCTTACATCGCTAATCCAGAGATTGATGTAGAAGGATTGATGGAGCATGTTAAAGCGCCCGATTTCCCTACAGGTGGCTATATATATGGTATTAGTGGTGTGCGTGATGCCTTCCAAACAGGACGCGGACGTGTAGTGATGCGTGCCAAAACGGAGATTGAGACACACAAAACACACGATAAGATTGTAGTCAATGAAATTCCTTACAACGTTAACAAGAAAGAGCTAATTGAGAACATTGCCTCTTTGGTAAACGATAAGAAGATAGAGGGTATTTCGTATGTAAATGATGAGTCTGACCGCGAAGGTATGCGTATCGTGATTGATTTAAAACGCGATGCCAATGCCAATGTAGTGTTGAACAAACTCTACAAAATGACCGCTCTTCAAACATCGTTTGGGGTGAATAACATTGCCTTGGTACACGGTCGTCCACGCATGTTGAACTTGCGTGATATGATTAAGTACTTCATTGAGCACCGTCACGACGTAGTTATCCGCCGCACTCAATACGATTTGCGTAAAGCGCAAGAGCGTGCACACATTCTAGAGGGTTTGATTATTGCTTCAGACAATATTGACGAGGTAATCCGCATTATCCGTGCCGCTAAAAACCCACAAGAGGCGATGGCAGGATTGATCGAACGTTTCCAATTTACAGATCTTCAAGCACGTGCTATTGTCGAGATGCGTTTGCGTCAGCTTACTGGACTTATGCAAGATCAACTACGTGCAGAGTACGACGAGTTGATGAAGCAAATTGCCCACTTCCAAGAGATTCTTTCGAACGAAGAGCTTTGTATGGAAGTAATCCAAGGAGAGCTACTCGATGTGAAAGCAAAATATGGCGATGTACGTCGTTCAGAAATTATCTACTCTTCGGAAGAGTTCAACCCAGAAGATTTCTACGCTAATGACCCTATGGTTATTACCATTTCGCACCTAGGCTATGTAAAACGTACTCCTCTTTCAGAGTTCCGTGCACAAAACCGTGGTGGAGTAGGATCAAAAGGAAGCGAAACCCGTGATGAGGATTTCGTAGAACACATCTACCCAGCTACTATGCACAACACGATGATGTTCTTCACTCAAAAAGGAAAATGTTACTGGTTGAAGGTATACGAAATTCCAGAAGGGTCTAAGAATGCCAAAGGACGTGCTATTCAGAACCTATTAAATATTGATTCGGACGATGCTGTAACGGCTTACCTACGTGTAGAGAGCTTGACCGATAAAGAGTTCATCAATAGCAACTATGTATTGTTCTGTACCAAACAAGGGGTTATTAAGAAGACCTTGCTAGAGGCCTATTCTCGTCCACGTCAAAACGGGGTAAATGCCATTACCATCCGTGAAGACGATCGCGTAATCGAAGTACGTATGACCAATGGTAATAACGAGATTCTTATTGCCAACCGCAACGGACGCGCTATTCGTTTCCACGAAAGTGCTGTGCGCGAAATGGGACGTACCGCTACCGGTGTACGTGGTATTACACTCGACGAGGATCCAATGGACGAAGTAGTAGGTATGATCTGTATCAAAGATCCACAAACAGAGTCTGTGATGGTGGTTTCTGAACAAGGATATGGTAAACGTTCTGATATTGAAGGTTATCGCAAAACAAATCGCGGTGGTAAAGGGGTGAAAACACTCAATGTCACTGAGAAAACAGGTAAACTGGTTGCACTTAAATCGGTAACAGACGATAACGATTTGATGATTATCAATAAATCGGGTATTACCATCCGTTTGCAAATGACAGAGCTTCGCGTTATGGGACGTGCTACACAAGGAGTACGATTGATTAACCTAGAGAAGCGTAACGATAGCATTGGTTCGGTTTGTAAAGTAATGTCCGAAGTAGAGGAGAAGCTTGCAGAGCTAGAAGAGGGAGCTGAAGTAGTAGGTATGGAGGAGTTGGCAGTTGAGGCTGTAGTTGAGGAGACTACCGAGGATACAGCAGCCCAAGAGCCTCGTGCTGAAGGTACTCTATTCCCCGATCTGTTTGCCGAATCGGATGAGAAATAATCTTACTGACGAAACAAAAATAGAAAATAACAGTTATAGAATTGTATTAATCAAATCCACAAATTTATGAAGAAAGTATTATTTACAGTGGCTTTATTATGCTCTGCTTCTTTCGCTTCTGCACAACTTAGTGTTGTGAAAGAGGCAAAAGCACTGAAGGGAAAGCCAGCCGAAGCTGCACAAAAAATTGAAGCAGCTTTAACCAACCCAGAAACAGCTACAGACCCAGAGGTTTGGAAGCTTGCAGGTGATTTTCAAAAAGCGATGTACGACGAGGAGAACATGAAGCTTTTCCTACCCAACAGCCAAGCGGATACCCCTAAGTTGTACAACAGCCTAGCCAAAATGTTCGAATACTACTTGAAGTGTGACGAACTAGAGGCAGCCAAAGTTGCTAGCGGTGAGTATAAAAAAGCAAAATTCAGAAAGAAGAACGCAGAGATACTTAAAACATTGCGTGCTAACTTGACGAATGGTGGTTCTGACCTTTACAACGAAGGAAAGTACGAAGAGGCATTGAAATTCTTTGGACTTTATGTAGATGTAGCCGATGCACCTCTATTTGCTGATGATCTTGCTGTAAAGAATGATACCATTGCTCCCCTAATAGCTTGTTATGCTACGCTTGCAGCGAATAGCATCCAAAACAAGGCAGCGGTTATTAAATATGGTAACATTGGTAAAGCACACAAAGAAGATGGTTACAGAGCTTTGATGTGTTTGGCCGAAAACTTTGCCGATAAAGAGACAGGCGATTCAGTACAGTGGTTGGCTACTGTAAAAGAGGGTTCTGAAAGATTCCCCGATCAAGAGTACTTTGTAGGTAACATTATGGATTACTACATTACTCGTGGTATGGTAGACGAAGGTTTGGCGCAAATCAACAGCTTGTTGGCCAAAAAAGAATCTTCTTACTACTTGTATGTAAAAGGTATCTTGGTGTACGAAAAGAAACAGTACGATGAAGCACTTGCTACATTCGACAAAATCATTGCACGCCACGAAACATTGGTACCCGAAGCTTACTCTAAAAAGGGTGATTGCTACTTCTTCCAAGCGCAAGACAAGGTAGAAGAGAATGCTAAATTGGGTATTGATGATCCAAAGTACACTCAAAATGATGACGCTATCAAAGCATTGTATGAACAAGCAAAACCTTTCTACGAAAAGGCGAAAGAGTTGGCACCAGACAACAAACAGTTGTGGGGTCAATACTTGCTTAACATCTATTGGAAATTGAATAGAGGCGAGTACGAATCACTAGAGAAAGAGTTGGGTTACTAATCCATACTCACTTCATGAAGCATTAAAAGCGAGGGGAACCCAGGTTCTCCTCGCTTTTACTTTTCCGTGCGTTACCTACTATTCTGTAGGTTACATAATTGCCCCTTTTCTCCCCCTACACAAACTTTTTTTGTTTTTATCCTTCAATCCTTCACATTCGCTGATAGTGAGTGGGTTAGGGGTGAAGGATAGCCCTTTTATCCTTCACCTAAGCTTCACCATCCTTCACCACCCTTCAAGGGTTTTTTACCACTTGGGGGTATAGCGTTCTCTAGGGCTTTCTTTGCCTCTTAACCGCGCCACCTAGGTGGCACAGGTGGGGCACCTAGGTGGCGCGGTTGGACCACCTAGGTGGCTCGGTTGAAAGGTGAGGCGAGGAGGGGTTAGGTGTTTAGGAGGGAGTGACTATACCTGACTTTACTTTACACCAAAAGTTTATATTTACTGGTTTGCTTCACACTTGATTGAACTCTTTCCTTATTTAGTTTACATGCTTGATAGATGCTTCCTAAATTACTTTACATAGTAATAAATGTAGAC
>JBOFFJ010000019.1:0-2395 GCA_051648565.1 Phocaeicola sp.
CAAAGAGCTTCTGTACTCCAAAGTAGCGTACACGCAATCCCATTAGACAAGCTTGTTGCCCAAAAGCCGTAGCAAGAAAGCTCTTACCTGTTCCAGCAGCACCTGTGATTATCACAGGCAGTCCTTGCCGGATATAGTCGCCCGTTGCCATTCGCATCACTGTAGATTTATCGATACCACGTAGCGGGTCGAAGTCTATCTCATCAATCACACATGTATAACGGAACTTTGCCTGTTTTTGCAACCGAGCATTCCTGTTTTCACGACGAGCGTCAGTTTCTGCCTGAAGAAGTAGTTCTAATCCTTCTGTAAATGTTAGAGAGTCATATTTACGCGTCTCTCGCATTCTCTCCCATGCCGAAGCCATACCTGAGATATGTAGCTCGCGCATTGTAGCTGTAATTTGATCCATTGTTTTCGATTTTATAAGTTTGATACTATTTTTATTATTGATACGCCTGTGCTCCACGTAGTCCGCTATGAGTTACTGGTGGTGAAAGCTTTTCGGTAGATATATCAACTGCCGCTCCTGCTTTTATCCGATCAATAAGGTTGCTGAGTAGCTGGTAATTGTATTTTTCCAAGCCAACAGCAGTTTCTATAGCTTCTAACAAAATTGTAGGAGGGGTCTGCTTGCCAAGATGTAGTATGGCATCACATCGTTTATACATAGCCTGTTCTATGGTCCCACAGTGGATAAATACCCCATCGATATATTCACCTAATGCCCATAGTATGTTATGCCCTCTCTCTACAAACCATTGGCGATTTCTTCCCCGCCAGTTTTGGGCATTTTGGGGAAAGTGCTTTTCATCGTAAATCCACCTTCTCTCATCATCTCGAAGATGGGTTGCTACGCACTCCCCTTTGGAATAGATTTTAACCATGCTTCTGGTTACCACAACCTTTACAGTCGAACCTACCCATTGACTAGGTACTGAGTAGTAGGCTTTGTAGGAAGATAGGTATACGAAACAGCTATCAGATACTTTTAATTCGTGCACTCTCTTAACCTCATAGTCTGTAGGAGGTAATGGCTTCAATACAGCTTTTTCATTCGCAAGAAAACACTCCTCACGTGTATGGTTATATTGTTGCATACGCTTTTGATTGTGCGCTAGCATACATGCAGAGAGAGCCTCGTTTAATTCTTCCAATGAGTAGAACAGACGATTACGCAAAGGGGCATAAGCTCGTTGATAGGTGAGTTTTACCGAGTTTTCCACAAGGGCTTTGTCTTGCGGATGGCGCACACGGGCAGGTTCTACAAGACAACCATAATGGTTGGCCAAATCAAGAAGCAGGTCATTCAGGCGAGGAGCATAGCGATCAGATTTGATAACACCCGATTTAAGGTTGTCTGGCACAAGTATGTGTGGCACTCCTCCTACACTTTTAAAGAGTTGAACCAGAGCATAGGCAAAGTCATCCGCCTTTTGTGACGGGACTGCCAAAGCAAAACCATAATCACTGTAGGGGAATGAAGCTACAAACACCTCTACCTCTATAACCTCACCCGTATCCTTATCAATGTATTCCATCTTATCTCCAGCATAATCAAGATAGACGAGCAGTCCTGGCTCATACAAATCTTTTAATAGTGTGGTTCTCTTTCGTTTAGAAGCTTTGGTATCTTGATTGAAGTGATAACGAAATTGGGTAAGTGAATAAGGGCATTTTGCTTCCCTACTATACTCTTCCCAAAGCAGTTTCAGTGTTACATGAGTCTTCTTAGAACGACCCATCTCATCGACAATACGGGGTAGCCACTGTTGAAACTCTTTAAAACGCTCCTCTTCGGGATAAGCTGGATTTCCCCCTTTAAGGCGGAACTCTAGTTCAAAATCATCAAGAATCAGAAGTTGATCAAGTGACATTGGATCGGCATGCGACTTGCGGACGTAGTTCGCTACTGTCTCGCGATTAACGCCAACTGTTTTGGCGATTTTGCGATGTGATACACCTTGTTGGTCGTATCGTAAGATCTGCTTTATTTTACTCATCTGGGTCGTTGTTCCTGCCATAGTCTTGCATCATTTTGGTTATGAATGCAAAGGTACAAACAACCTCACTGTCTATTCTAAAGAAAATGGCTGGCAATGCTCCGTGCTACTGCTGATTATAAGAGTAGTACAGTAATCAAGTGGCTGGGAATAGTCCGTTTTCCATCGCCTTTTATCCACTTAAAAGAGAAAGCCCAAATAAGTGGCTGGCAATGCTCCGTTTTTTGGACCCATTGGCTGGAAATACTCCGTTCTTTGTGAATGCCTACAAACCTATTTTCTTCAAAAAGAGCTAAAAGTGGCTGGAGATACTCCGATTTTAGATCACCAGCTGGCTAATTTGAGAACTTTAAGACTCTCAAGAAATGGCTGGGGATGCTCCGTTTTATGCA
>JBOFFJ010000020.1:0-129169 GCA_051648565.1 Phocaeicola sp.
TGCCTTCATGCACTCCCTACTGGAGAGTTGTTCGATGAATAAAATAGCTCCGTATGAGTATCTAGTGGATTTACTAGAAAGATACAAAATGGCTACAGAGGAGCAAAAAGTGGCACTTTTGCCCTGCTACTATCAAAAATAACATTAAATTTACATTTTCAAGAATTACCCCAACTGCTGTAACGCCTAGAATAATAGGTGGTTAATTGCTATGGGGCGGTTTTTGGGACGTTTACTTTATAACGCTTAAAACTTATTTAATGGATAAGCAAGAAAGAGATACCCATCCACACAAAATGAGATCGATTCTACACGTAGTCAATATCTATTTTGTCCTCCCCTATTTTATAGGGGAGCAATTAAACTATTTCAAGGAGAGAGGATATAGCACCCACATAATATGCAGTCCATCGAAAGAGTTAAAACCCTTTTGTAACAAGTATGATTCACATTACAAAGAGGTAAAAATAGCAAGAGCTATTTCAATAGCAACAGATGTAATAGCTATTCTAAAGACAATAAGATATATTCGAAAGAATAAAATAAAGACAGTGGTTGGACACACTCCGAAAGGAGGTATGGTAGCCATGATTGCTGCTTTTCTGGCAGGAGCAGAGAAGCGTATCTACTTTAGACACGGATTGGTATATGAAACCTCAAAGGGTTTGAAAAGAAAAATGCTAATTACCATAGACCGAATAACAGCTTGCTTTGCAACCAAAGTGATCAATGTTAGCCCATCGGTGGCCAAACGCGCTATAGAGGATAAGCTAAATAGTCCATATAAGCAGTTGTTGTTATCGAAAGGGACCTGCAATGGAATTGATACGAAAAAATTCTCAAAACACAATCTACATGCTGAAAAACTACAAGAAATAAGAGAACAGTTGGCTCTTACAGAAGAAGATTACATAGTAGGTTTCTCAGGACGTTTAGTTAGAGACAAAGGTATTATTGAGTTGGTGCATGCATTCAAACAAGTAAGCAAAGAAAATATAACATGTAAATTGCTATTAATTGGCATGTTCGAAGAGCGAGATGGATTGCCTCTAGATGTGATTGAAGAGATAAAAAACAATCCAAAAATTGTAACAACTGACTATGTAAGCTATAGCGAAATAGAGTATTACTACGGTTTGATGGATCTCTACATTCTACCTTCATACAGAGAGGGATTCCCTACATCTGTACTTGAAGCATCGGCTATGGAATTGACTGTTATTACAACAAGAGTAACAGGATGCATAGATTCCATACAGGAAAATGAGACTGGTTTCTTCATTGAAAACGAAGCTAATTCAATTGCTACTACACTAACAAAAGCTATAAAATCGAAAGAGAAATGCAAAGAGATGGGCAAAAAAGGAAGAGTATTTGTACTCAACAACTTTAGCCAAGAGATTATTTGGAAGGAAATACTAAAACAGTGCTAACACAATGAACATCCTAATTACCGGCATACACGGCTTTGTAGGCAGCAACCTAGTAAAAGCACTCAGCCCCAAACACACCCTCTACGGGCTAGACATAGTGCAACCCACCAAAGAGGGAATTGCACAAACATATGGTTGGAACGAGCTAGAGAAGCTACCAGCCATAGATGCCATTATACACCTAGCAGGAAAGGCACACGACACCAAGAACGAAGCGGTGGCACAAACCTATTTCGACATCAACCTAGGGCTTACGCAACAGATATACGACTACTTCTTACAATCGGGGGGCCAGAAGTTTATCTTCTTTAGTTCGGTAAAGGCAGCAGCCGACCGCGTAGAGGGGGTACTGACCGAAGAGGTGATACCTACTCCGATAGGCCCTTATGGGGAGAGTAAGATAGCGGCAGAGAACTACCTGCTAAGTAAACCAGTGGTAGAAAAAGAGGTGGTGATACTACGCCCCTGCATGATTCACGGACCAGGCAACAAAGGGAACTTGAACCTGCTCTACCAAATCATTAAAAAGGGGATGCCTTGGCCACTGGGAGCCTATGAGAATAGACGTTCGTTTGTATCAATCGATAACTTGACTTTTATAATTGGCAAGATGATGGAGCAACCTGTGGAGACAGGTATCTACCACATGGCCGATGACGAAGCACTATCGACCAACGAGCTCATTGAGGTAATGTGCGAAGCAATGAATAAGAAGGCGACTATCTGGAAGATATCCAAAAGGGTAATGGCTACGCTGGCTGCTGTAGGTACGACTCTACACCTGCCACTAAATAGCGAGCGGTTGCAAAAACTGACCGAGAACTACGAGGTATCGAACCAAAAGATTAAGAGAGCCCTACAGATAGAGAAGATGCCTACAAAGGCACAAGAGGGATTTACCAAAACCATACAAAGCTTTAACCAATCATGATGACACAATTAGCTATACTCCTATTCTTACTGGTAGCAGCCGAGCTACTCTACTTCCGCCTGGCGGATAGGTTTAACATTATAGACAAACCCAACCAACGTAGTTCGCACACAGCAGTGACCATCCGGGGAGGGGGAATTATCTTTACCATCGGAATGTGGCTCTACCTACTCCTTTCGGGAGGGGAGTATGCCTGGTTTGTGGGAGGAATGACCCTCATAGCAGGCATCAGCTTTATAGACGACATCACGCCCCTACCTAATCGCTACCGCCTGGTGATGCAGTTTGTAGCCATGGGAATGCTCTTTGTACAGTGGGGTACAGTGGGTGCAGCGTGGTGGATCTGGTTACCGCTGCTACTGGTGGTGTGTACGGGTATTATCAATGCCTACAACTTTATGGATGGCATAAACGGTATTACGGGTATCTGCAGCTTAGCGGTACTCCTGCCCTTGTGGTGGGTCAATCAAACGGTAGCGTTTGTAGACGAGAAGCTGTTGCTAGTGGCAATGCTCACACTCTTGGTTTTCCTCTTCTTTAACTACCGCAAAAAAGCGAAATGTTTTGCGGGTGATACAGGGTCGGTGGGAATGGCCTACTTGGTCATTTTTGTCCTAGGAGCCCTGATCTATACCACACACGATTTTAGCTACTTGGTATTCTTGGCACTCTACGGGGTGGATACGGTATGCACCATCGTACACCGATTGATGCTGAAAGAGAACATCTTTAAGGCACACCGCAAACATGCTTATCAGTTGCTAGCAAATGAGTTGAAGATACAACACCGCTTGGTGGCGGCTGGTTATGGTATGGTACAGTTGGCTATTGCCGCAGGGGCCATCTGGTTGCCCATCAATGGCTACATCTACTTGGGCATAGTGGTGGGAGTCCTTACGGTAGCCTACATCCTCTTTATGAAGCGCTATTTTCACCTGCACAAACTATAACAGCATGATTATAGACAACGAATTACTCAATCAAGTGACAGCCCAAGCGCAACAGAGCGAGCGGCTGCGGATGAACTTTAACTTTCATGACTCGCCCGATGCAGCGGTACAGCAGCTACTTAATGCACTAGAGCCGGGTACGGTGGTGCCGATACACCGCCACCGCCACACAGCAGAGAGTTACCTCTTGCTACGAGGGAAATTAAGAGTTACCTTTTATACCGAAGCCAAAGAGGTAAAAGAGCAGTTTCTGCTCGATCCATTGGCAGGCAACTACGGCATCCACATCCCACAAGGTACGTGGCACGGGCTGGAGGTGTTAGAGAAAGGAACCGTAATCTACGAAGTGAAGGAGGGGCCTTATGCTGCCATAACGGAGGAGGATTTATTGAAATAACACACGATAGAATATGAACAACCATGTAGTAATCATGGCAGGGGGGATAAGAAGCCGACTCTGGCCTCTAAGTACGCCCGAATGTCCGAAGCAGGTTGCCGAGGTGATGGGGCTGCAGGGATACATCGTGGCCGATAAGGGGGATACCCTCTGAATCTGTAAGCTGGAGGAGCAGCGCATCAAGGAATTTACAAAGTAGGCATCTAGTCTCCTCTTACCGGGAGAACAATAGCTTCCACCACCAGAACAGCAGTTTCCAACCCAGGAAGCCCTCTACCTAACAAGGGAATGAGCATCAGCTCCCCCACCCGCGCTACCTTCTCGGTATAAAGAGAAGCAGCAGCGCAGGTGGGGGAGCTCTTTTTTGTTGATCGGCTTACAAAAAGTTGCACCAACCAAATAGAATCTCTATTTTTGTGAAAAGAGAAAAAAACCTTCTACTAACAACACCTTGTGCGCTACTTAGCTCTCAAAACCCAACCTGACTGGTAAACTGGAGCAGGGAGGGAACCTCAACCCATAGCAGCACAACAGAAATATAAAAATAAGAAAATGAACAACATAGCACTAATCACAGGTATCACGGGCCAAGATGGCTCCTTCCTGGCAGAGTTACTACTGAGCAAGGGGTACGATGTACACGGCACCATTCGCCGATCATCGACCGATTACCGCGAACGCATTGCCCACCTAGAGGGGGTAAAGAACTTTCACTTGCACTATGCCGATATGAGCGACTCGATGAGTCTGCTACAGGTGGTGCGCAAGGTGCAACCTACGGAGATCTACAACCTAGCGGCACAGAGCCACGTGCAGGTGTCGTTTGACTCGCCCGAGTTTACGGCCGACGTGGATGCTACGGGGGTATTGCGGGTATTGGAAGCGGTGCGTCAATGTGGGTTGGAGAAGAGCTGTAGAATCTACCAAGCATCGACTTCGGAGCTTTACGGCAAGGTGGAGGAGGTTCCGCAGAGTGAGACTACCCCTTTTCACCCCTACAGCCCCTATGCGGTGGCGAAGCTCTACGGCTTCTGGATTGTGAAGGAGTACCGCGAGGCGTACGATATGTTCTGCTGCTCGGGTATCTTGTTCAACCACGAGAGTGAACGTCGCGGTGAGACCTTTGTAACACGCAAGATTACGCTGGCTGCGGCACGCATAGCACAGGGCAAACAAGAGAAGCTCTTCCTAGGTAACCTAGACTCGCTACGTGACTGGGGATATGCCAAGGATTACGTGGAGTGTATGTGGCTGATGTTGCAACACGACAAGCCGGTGGACTTTGTGATTGCCACGGGGGTGCAATACTCGGTGCGTGACTTCTGTAACTTGGCCTTTAAGCGGGCGGGCATTGAGCTGCGCTTTGAGGGAGAGGGAATGAACGAACGCGGTATCGATGTAGCGACTGGTAAGGTGCTGATTGAGGTATCGGAGGATTTCTACCGCCCAACCGATGTGGTGAACTTGTGGGGGGATCCTAGCAAGGCGAAACGGGAGTTGGGATGGAACCCGATGAAGACTACCCTGGAGGAGTTGGTGAACATTATGGTGGATAGCGACATGGCCAAGGTGGCGGTGGAGCGTGCAGGCGACCAGGTGCGTACCAACCTAGCGGAGTACCTAGAGAAGGGGATTGTAAAATAAGCGTTGGCCCTAGAAGCCAACGAACTATTTTCCCAGGCAAGGGCATCCTTTTGGGGTGCCCTTGCTGCTATAAAGAGGAACCATTAAAGCAAACAGACAATGAACAAAAATACGAAAATATACATAGCAGGCCACCGCGGTATGGTGGGGAGTGCCATTTGGAACAACCTGGAGGCACGGGGATACACCAACTTGGTGGGACGTACACACGCGGAGCTGGATCTGCTAGATGGAGCGGCGGTGAAGCGTTTTTTTGACGAGGAGCAACCGGAGGCGGTGGTGCTGGCAGCGGCACACGTGGGGGGCATCTTGGCCAACTTGACCTACCGAGCGGACTTTATCTTGAACAACTTGCAGATGCAGAACAACGTGATTGGGGAGAGTTACCGACACGGGGTGCAGAAGTTGCTCTTCTTGGGGAGTACTTGCATCTACCCGCGCGAGACGGAGCAACCGATGAAGGAGGAGGCTTTGTTGACTTCGGCCCTAGAGTACACCAACGAGCCTTACGCCATTGCCAAGATAGCGGGGTTGAAGTTGTGCGAGAGTCTCAACATACAGTACGGTACCAACTACATAGCGGTAATGCCTACCAACCTATATGGACCGCACGACAACTTCCACCTGGAGCGGAGCCACGTGCTACCGGCCATGATTCGGAAGATTCACCTGGGGCACTGCTTGCAACAGGGTGACTGGGCAGCGGTGCGCAAGGACCTCGACCTACGTCCGGTAGAGGGGGTAACGGGTTCGGCTTCGGAAGCGGAGATGAGCGCGGTACTGGCCAAGTATGGCATTGGCCCCGAGGCGGTGACGCTCTGGGGAACAGGTAGCCCCATGCGGGAGTTTCTCTGGAGTGAGGAGATGGCGGATGCTTCGGTACACGTTTTATTGAACGTAGATTTCAAAGATACCTACCCCGAGGGGGCGAAGGAGATTAGAAACTGCCACATCAACGTGGGGACGGGCCAGGAGGTGTCGATTCGTGAGGCGGCAGAGCGCATTGTGGAGGTGATTGGGTACCAAGGGGCCTTGGAGTGGGATACCACCAAGCCGGATGGTACGATGCGAAAGCTAACCGATGTGAGTAAGTTGCATGCACTGGGGTGGAGGCACCAGATAGCGATCAACGAGGGGATAGCGCGCCTCTATGCGTGGTACCTGGAGGGGATCTGCAGCAACCACCAGGGGCAACACTAAGGAAATGCCCTACTGAATGGAATAAGAGCCCTCTACTCCTACCGTTTTGGTAGAGCTAGAGGGCTCCAACAATAGAGAAAGAGAGAGCGGGAATGAACCAGATAAATCAATCGATAGGAATGAACCACATGAACCAACCGAAAGGAGTGAATCAATCTAACAACCACGTAGTAATCATGGCAGGGGGGATAGGAAGCCGCCTCTGGCCTCTAAGTACGCCCGAATGTCCGAAGCAGTTTGCCGAGGTGATGGGGTGCGGAAAATCATTGATACAGCTCACCCTGGAGCGTTTCAAGGGGGTATGCCCTCCGGAGAACACCTGGGTGGTAACGGGATAGCGCTACGTAGAGCTGGTGCGCCAACACCTACCGGAGGTGCCGGCAGCCAACATACTGGCGGAGCCGATGGCGCGTAATACGGCTCCCTGCATAGCTTACGCCTGCTGGCGCATAGCGAAACAGGAGCCTACGGCCAACATCGTTGTAACACCGGCGGATGCCTTTGTGAGCGACACGGAGGAGTTTCGTAACAAGATGCGTGAGGCACTCGCCTTTACAGCGGAGCGAGAAGCGGTGGTGACGGTGGGCATCCAACCCAACCGACCCGAGACGGGCTATGGTTACATAGCGGCAGGGGCGAAGGTTGAGGGGGAGATCTGTGCCGTGAGCCAATTCCGCGAGAAGCCCAACCGTGCTACGGCAGAGGAGTATCTGCAGGCAGGTAACTTCTTCTGGAATGCGGGGATCTTTGTCTGGAACGTGCAGACGCTACTGAGCGAGATGCGCCTACACACCCCTACCCTAGCGGCCACCTTTGATGGGGCTATGCCTCACCTGGGTACGGAGCGCGAAGCGGAGGTGATTGGGGAGCTATTCCCCAGCTGCGAGAGCATCTCGATAGATTATGCGGTGATGGAGAAGACCCAAGTGGCCTACGTGCTACCGGCCGATTTCGGTTGGTCGGACCTAGGCAACTGGAGTGCGCTACAAGCACTGCTACCCAACGATGCAGCGAGCAATGCCCTGGTGGGTAGTGATGTGCGAATGTTTGAGAGCGAGGGGTGCATGGTGCATGCGCCCGAGAAGCGCCAGGTGGTGATACAGGGGCTGCAGGGATACATCGTGGCCGATAAGGGGGATACCCTCTTAATCTGCAAGCTGGAGGAGGAGCAGCGCATCAAAGAGTTTACGAAGTAGGCATCTAGTCTCCTCTTACCGGGAGAACAATAGCTTCCACCACCAGAACAGCAGCTTCCAACCCAGGAAGCCATCTACCTAACAAGGGAATGAGCATCAGCTCCCCCACCCGCGCTACCTTCTCGGTATAAAGAGAAGGCAGCGCAGGTGGGGGAGCTCTTTTTTTGGCTATCGGTTCACAAAAAAGTTGCACGGGTCAAAGGCTCTCTCTATCTTTGTTCCTAAAATAAAGAATACCTTATGAAGGGAATTGTACTAGCAGGGGGAAGTGGCACACGCCTCTACCCCATCACCAAGGGGGTGAGCAAACAGATGTTGCCCATCTTTGACAAACCGATGATCTACTATCCGCTATCGGTCTTGATGCTGGCGGGTATCAGGGAGATCTTGATTATATCGACTCCACACGACCTACCCGGATTTGAACGCCTACTGGGCGATGGTAGCGACTACGGCATCCAGCTAACCTATGCCGAGCAACCCAGCCCCGATGGATTGGCACAGGCCTTTATCATAGGCAAGGAGTTTATAGGCAATGACTCAGTCTGCATGGTGCTAGGCGACAACATCTTCCACGGGAGTGGCTTTACTCAAATGCTGAAAGAGGCGGTACGTACGGCCCAAGAGGAGCAAAAAGCAACCGTATTTGGTTACTACGTAAGCGACCCCGAGCGTTACGGCGTGGCAGCGTTCGACAAGCAGGGCAACTGCCTATCTATCGAAGAGAAGCCTACGCACCCCAAAAGCCACTACGCAGTAGTAGGGCTCTACTTCTACCCCAACGAGGTGGTACAGGTGGCACAAGCCATTAAACCTTCACCCCGCGGCGAGCTAGAGATTACCACCGTCAACCAAGAGTTCCTAGCCGCAGGTAACCTCAAAGTACAAACACTAGGCAGAGGATTTGCCTGGCTAGATACCGGTACACACGACTCACTAAGCGAAGCAAGCACCTTTATAGAGGTAATAGAAAAGCGACAAGGACTCAAAGTGGCCTGCCTAGAAGGCATCGCCCTCCGACAAGGATGGATCACCCCCCAGAAGCTACGAGAACTAGCACAACCCATGCTCAAAAACCAATATGGACAGTACCTGCTGCAAGTGATAGAGGAGCTAGAGCAGTAGCCAAGCAAGCGAAGGCGAAGGCAAAGCCAAGCAAGCGAAGCAAAGCAAGCGAAGCCAAAGCCAAGCAAGCAAAAAAACAACGAGCGAGCAAAGCGAGCAATGTTGCGACAAGAAAGACCGGCCTCATTTGAGCGGCGAAAAGCGAAGTAGAGAGAGCGGCGTAAAAAAGGAAAAGCTGTTTGAGCACAACGTGCGAGTTCTTTTCCTTTAGCCGATCGAACAACGAAGCAGCCGCACAAATGCAGCCTTGATTTTTTCTTTGGTTCCGTTTCTTTTTTATCAAGAAAAAAGAAATGAACAAGCCATTAGGTCATTAGAAGAAGAAGAAAAAGAAGAAAATGAATATACTCAAAACAGCCCTAAAAGGGGTAGTCATTCTAGAGCCACGCCTCTTTACCGACGAGCGGGGATACTTTATGGAGTCCTTCTCGGAACGAAACTTTAACGAGCAGGTGCGAGAGGTGAAATTTGTGCAAGACAACGAAAGTAAATCGAGCTATGGGGTACTCCGAGGGTTGCACTTTCAACGCCCTCCGCATGCACAGAGCAAACTGGTGCGGGTCATAAAGGGGGCTGTACTCGATGTAGCAGTCGACATCCGCCAAGGATCGCCTACCTACGGCCAACACGTGGCGGTGGAGCTCACAGAGGAGAACAAGCGTCAGATGTTTATCCCCCGCGGATTTGCACACGGATTTGTGGTACTGAGTGAGGAGGTGATCTTTCAATACAAATGCGACAACTTCTACGCACCCCACTGCGAAGGTTCGGTGTTATGGAACGACCCCGCACTAGCCATCGACTGGAAGGTACCGATGGAGCAGATTATCTTATCCGAAAAGGATACCCAAAGTCCGCTACTGAGTGAATTGGTAGAGGGGTTTGTCTATGGGGAGGAGCTATACTAAGGAAGACTCAGTAAGAGAGTGCTGCGAAACAAACGATACCAAACAGTATAAAGAAAGTGCTAGTGAAAAAGAGGTGCTAACAGGTAGTAGTAGTAAGAGAGTGCTGCGAAACAAACGATACCAAACAGAAAGATGAAAAAATACGACTACTTAATTGTGGGATCGGGGCTCTATGGGGCTACCTTTGCCTACTTGGCTAAGCAACGGGGAAAACGGTGCTTGGTGCTTGAACGCCGACCGCATCTAGGGGGGAACCTCTACTGCGAGGAGGTGGAGGGGATTCATATCCATACCTACGGGGCACACATCTTTCATACCTCGAACAGGGAGGTGTGGGAGTTGGTGAATAGCCTGGTGGAGATGAATAGATACACCAACAGCCCGGTGGCCAACTACCAAGGGGAGCTATACAACCTACCCTTTAACATGAATACCTTTTACCAAATGTGGGGGGTGAAAACACCGGCCCAAGCTAAAGCTAAAATTGAAGAGCAGAAGCAGCAGGCGGTAGCAGCAATGCAAGCAGCAGGGAGCAGCGAACCACGCAACCTGGAGGAGCAGGCCCTATCACTCATAGGAACAGACATCTACGAGAAACTCATTAAGGGGTACACCGAGAAGCAGTGGGGACGAAAATGCAGCGAGCTGCCTGCTTTTATTATCAAAAGGCTACCGGTACGATTTACCTTCGACAACAACTACTTTAACGATACCTACCAGGGGATACCTATAGGGGGATACAACCAACTGATAGACAAACTACTGGAAGGAACGGAATGTCGCGTAAATTGCGACTACTTGGAGGAACGAGATGCCTACGATGGAGTGGCCAAAGAGGTGGTATATACGGGAGCTATCGATGCCTATTACAACTACTGCTTTGGAAAATTGGAGTACCGAACCGTGACATTCGAAACGGAACTGATACGCAACTGCGACAACTACCAAGGAAATGCGGTGGTGAACTATACGGAGAGAGAGGTACCCTATACACGCATCATAGAGCACAAACATTTTGAGTTTGGAACGCAACCCCATACGGTGATTAGCCGAGAATATCCCTCGGAATGGAGTGCAGGAAGTGAACCATTCTATCCGGTGAATGATGCGAAAAATAGCAGGCTATACCAACAGTACAAGGAGTTGGCAGAGCAACAAGAGGGGGTAACGTTTGGGGGAAGACTGGGAACCTATGCCTACTACGACATGGCACCCATCATAGAACAGGTACTAAACATTTGGAAAAATAGAAGAGGATGAGTCATAAAATAGAGAAGAAACCGGTGGCTAAAATATTGGTTTGCTGCCACAAAGAGGATCAATGGGCCAGTGACGAGGTATACATGCCTATACAGGTGGGAAGGGCTATAAGCCAGGTAAAACTACCCATGCAAGGGGATGACACGGGAGAGCACATGAGCCACAAAAACAGAAGCTACTGCGAACTAACGGGGATATACTGGGCCTGGAAGAACCTAAAGGGGGTGGACTATATAGGGCTATCGCACTACCGACGTTACTTTAATTTCAACAGCAAGGGTACTCCCTTTATGGATTATACGCCCCTAAAGGGGGAGCACTTTGACAAAATGGATTTAACCACTCCAAAGATGGAGGAGCTTTTTAAAGGGTGTGATGTGGTGCTGGCCAAACCGAAACACTACAGCCATAACTTATCCATTGACTACGGTAACAACCATGTGAGTGATGACTTACGAACCCTCAGGGAGGTGGTGCATGAGTTGACACCCCAATATGAGGAGGCACTCAACTGGGTGCTCTTTAACAACAAC
The DNA here is from genome assembly GCA_051648565.1 of Phocaeicola sp. Lineage (GTDB taxonomy): Bacteria > Bacteroidota > Bacteroidia > Bacteroidales > Bacteroidaceae > Phocaeicola. The sequence goes on from JBOFFJ010000020.1 coordinate 11,578, forward strand.
AAATTGGCACACTACAACATGTTTCTTATGAAGTGGGAGGAGTTTGATCGCTACTGCAACTGGCTTTTTACCCTGCTGGAGGAGACGGAGAGGAGAATCGATACGACCCACTATAGCGATACGCAGAAGAGAATCTGGGGCTATCTAGGCGAGAGGTTACTCAATGTCTATGTCAAACAACGGGGTATGCGGGTAGGATACTACCCTATCTACTGGATTACGGAGGATACAAAGATTAAAAGCTACTGGCAGCGGATGAGAAGGCATTGGCGTACCAACTGGGCATTTAAGCTATCGTAAAGAGGGAAAATGATTAAACAAAAATAAAAAAAACTAAAAGAGGGACAACGATGAATATAGCCATTGTAGGAACCGGATATGTGGGCTTGGTGAGTGGAACTTGCTTTGCCGAAATGGGGGTACAGGTAACTTGTGTAGATACCAACCAACAGAAGATTGAGGCACTGCAGGGGGGAGAGATTCCCATCTACGAACCGGGACTCGATGAGATGGTGCTACGAAACCAACGCGAGGGAAGGTTGCACTTTACCACCAGCCTGAAGGAGTGCATACACAACACGGAGATTGTATTTAGTGCCGTAGGAACCCCACCCGACGAGGATGGAAGTGCCGACTTGCAATATGTACTGGCCGTAGCACGTACCTTTGGCCAACAAATTGAGAAGTACACCATCTTGGTCACCAAGAGCACCGTGCCCGTAGGAACAGCTCAACGGGTGAAGGCGGCTATCCAGGAGGAGCTAGACAAACGGGGGGTAAACATCCCCTTTGATGTGGCTAGCAACCCGGAGTTCCTCAAGGAGGGGGCGGCTATCAAAGATTTTATGAGTCCAGACCGGGTAGTGGTGGGGGTGGAATCGGAACGGGCCAAAGAGCTCATGACCAGCCTATACAGACCCTTCTTGCTCAACAACTTCCGCGTAATATTTACCGATATACCCAGCGCAGAGATGATTAAGTATGCGGCCAATAGCATGCTGGCTACCCGCATCAGCTTTATGAATGACATAGCCAACTTGTGCGAACTGGTGGGGGCCGATGTCAACATGGTGCGCAAAGGGATAGGGAGCGATACGCGCATCGGCAGCAAATTTCTATACCCCGGATGTGGGTATGGGGGATCGTGCTTTCCCAAGGATGTGAAGGCGCTCATCAAGACAGCCCAGAAGTGTGGATACGATATGCGGGTGCTCAAGGCGGTGGAAGAGGTGAACGAACGGCAGAAAACGGTGGTGTTCGACAAACTCAATCGCTGCTACCAAGGGGAGCTCAAAGGGAAAACCATCGCCATCTGGGGATTGGCCTTTAAACCGGAAACCGACGACATGCGAGAGGCCACTTCGCTGGTCACCATCGAACGATTGCTGCAAGCCGGGTGTCACGTAAGGGTGTACGACCCCGTGGCCATGGAGGAGTGCAAAAGGAGAATTGGAGGGGGCATTACCTATGCCAACGATCTATACGATGCTACGCTCGAGGCAGATGCCATCTTGCTACTCACCGAATGGAAACAGTTTAGACTACCCTCGTGGGGGGTTATCCAGAAATCGATGCGCAGGCCCTTGGTCATTGATGGACGAAACATATACGATGCACAAGAGATGAAACAGGTGGGCATGGAGTACCACTGCATCGGGATATAAACCAGCCAATAGACCCACTTAGGTGGATTAAGCCTACTACAAAGTAGTGAAAATACAAATAGCCCTATAAACCTCGGGAGCTTTTAACCCAAAGGGCGGACCTTTTCATAAAGACCTCAGAAGCTTTTAACCAAAAGCTCCTGAGGTTTTTTGCAGTATAAAACACCAACCTACCACCCCCCTATTCCATCCTAGACCAACAACCCTTACTACCACCAACAATCCATCCCTACCAACTCTCCATCCTACTAAACCTACCAATCACATAAAAAAAGTAAAAAAGAGTCCCACTCCCCACCACCGACAGACCTCTCCCTAAGAGCCAGGAAAAACAAAGAAAAGCCAAAGCATTACACTATTTAAGATAAGGCTCTTGAAAATCCACCTTGTTTACACCATTTACATCACAAAAACATATATTAAACAATGAGGCGTTCTGTTTTAAGAAAAACATATTAACAAAGGAAAACCTTACTCAAAAAACATTCTGGAGGCGATGGGTGTTGTAACAATTAAAGTAGATTTGCAGCCCCTTTTAACAAATCTAGCTACGAAAAATGAAAAGTAAATGAGTAAAAAATTAGCATGAATAAAATGAAAAGTTACTGGATGACTACATCAACCAAAATGGGAATTAGCCTACTGATGGCGCTCTGTCTATTAATGACCACCACTCCCCTATGGGCGCAACAGAGCCAAGGTGAGCAACTAAAGGGGGCGAAGTATAGCTCCTTCTCCAAAGATTCGGTACGCCTGTACAAAGCCGAAAAGGAGCGAAAAAACCTAGAGAAACTACGCTTTAGAAAGGGCGATAAGTTTGTGGGAGTGAACTTGAGCTTCGGAGGTAAAGAGGCGGAGAATGACTTCTTGATGGCCAACATTGACCTACCTGAGGTGGAGAAGAAGACCTTGAGCATGTCGTTTGTAGCGGGTTACTTTGTCAATCCACGTACATCGGTGGGGGTAAGAGGACGATACAACTACAGCCGTGGTGACCAAACCTTGGTGGCCGACTTCCTAGGGGTGGCCTTTAACGCCGATGAGTACAAGACGCAAAACATAACCAGTGGGTTTGAAACACATGGATTTGTACGAAACTATGTGGCGCTAGGATCGGATAAGAAGTTCTACCTATTTAACGAGACTTCGCTCTACTTTGGCTACAAGGGATCCTACTCTAGAGCCATCTCGGACCCGGGAAAAGCGAACGAGAGAATCCGCAAAATTAGATCGGACAACTACACCGTAGGACTAGGCATAAGCCCGGGGATTACCTACTTCTCATCGCCTAGAACGGCTATCGAATTCCAACTAGGCACTTCGGGATTTGAATATACACGCAAGGAGCACCTAACGGACGATACCATAAAGGGAACATCGAACGGATTCTCATTTAGAGATGGATTGAGTTTCTTACGCATCCAATTTGGTTTCTCGTACTACTTTAATTAAGGAAGAACCAGCAGAGGCGAGAAGAGAAAAAGGAAACGAATCTTTCGGAACGAAAAATCAAAAGAGTCCAAAAAAGGAATCGAGACGAACCTTCGAAAATCGAAATAGAGACTAAAAAGGAGATCCTGAAACTTGAAAAGGAGAAAATAATTCAAAAAAGGAATCGAGACGGACCTTCGGAATGAATCTTTCGGAAGACGAATTTAAAAGAGTACAAGAGGGTTTACATCTTGAGAAGAGCCCAAACCAAAAAGAGACTCTTCTCCCTCCCCCCAAAAAAACTCCAAAAGGTTTTGAAAAAAGGAGGCGAAAAGAGAAAGGGCGTTTAAAAAAGAACAAATAGAAGAAGATTGAGAACAATGAAAAAACAGATTATCTATATGCTGCTAGTAGCGGCAACGGCAGTGATGGGAACTGCCTGCGTATCGGAAGATACGTTCGAGAAGTCGGACCGTAATACACCCACCGAAATACGGATTACGGGACAGCTCAAATCGCGCATTATCTATGGCGATGGTACCGCATTGGTGCCCGATACTGCCTACGTGGAGATGAACGAAACGGCCGACTTGAGCGACTTGAATATAGAGTACCTTACCCTCCCATCGCTTACGCAAGTGGCACCAGCACTAGCAAGCATGAGAAACTTTGTAGACCCAGTACGCTTTACACTCACCTCGGAGAGTGGACGAAATGTGCGCTACCTCATCGTATCGGTAAGCTACGGAGGATACTCCATGCAGGTGGAGTACAATGCCATGAATCAGTGGTACGAACAGGGTACCTTCAAAAATGGGGATGGATACTACAACATTGGCGAGGCGGGGGCATCGACTCCATGGGCCAACACCAACGATGTGGCGGCTATCCTAGACAAGGCGGCCTGTGTACCTGCCAACTTCCCCGATCCATCGGGACACGTGGTGCTTACTACCTTGATGAACCCTACGGGGGGAAAAACAGTGGGATCGGGCATTGCATCGGCCAATATCTTTACGGGGAACTTTAGAGGAAACCCCAAACATTTCTTGGATCGTGACAAACAACGCGACAACGTGAGCTTTGGGATACCTTACCGCAGCCGTCCACACAGTGTAACCTTTGAGTTTAAGTACGAACCGGGTACTACGGTGGAGAAATGGGTGCCTACCACAGGGGGATTGAGCAAATGGCAAGGTATTGACATGCCCGAAGAGACCGACTCGATGGAGGTATGGGTGGTGCTACACAAACGCGTATACGATGAGGTGAACCCTACCAATAGCCGATTCTACCGCATCGCTGCGGGGGGATACATCAGCTCGGAAACAGTGAAGGATTGGAGAAAACTAACCATCCCCATCAGCTACGGCAAACCAACGGCGGAGTTCCTAGCACAAAATCCACAGGCCTACCGCGTACGTGACATCGGCTTAGTGAGCTCACCCCGTTTTGTCTACCAACACGAACCGGTACAGGATGGAAACGACCCTACCAAATGGAGCTATACCCTCTTCCGTATAGAGGAGGAGTGGGCAGCAAGTCCCGAAACGGAGGTACCTACTCACCTATCGCTTTCGTTCAACTCGAGCGCAGGGGGATGGGAGTACAAAGGGGCTGGTAAAACACCCGATGGAACACGCGAAGGATCGAAACTGGAGATCAGAAACGTGGTGTTTGAATAAAAGTTGGTCGAAAAAAGGAGTTTGAAAAAGGAGTTCTAAGAGGGTTCTAAAGAGGACTTTGAAGGAGAATCTTGAAAAAAAGTAAGCGGAAGAAGGAATAAATTCCGTAAAAAGAATAACTTTGAAAAAGAGATCCTTAAAAGGAGAAACGTTGAAGAGGAGAAGCCTCGAAGAGGAAATCCTTGAAGAGGAGGTTCCTTGAAACAGGAGGAGCTCTTTTAAAGAAGTGAAAAAATAGGGAAGTAATCCTCCTAGTAAAGAGTACTTAAAAAAGAAATCCTCTTCAAAGGGAAGCCCTTTTAAATTAGAGAGAAGAATGTGTATCCTACAGGGATTGCCCCAATAGGGGTAAACCCTGTAGGATATGTAATATAATAGCGTTATAGATAGATAAGGTATGAAGATAGGAGATAGATGGCTGGCAGCGATACTCTGCATAACGGCAGGAGTGATGCAGGCAGCCGAGCAACAAACCTCGGCAACAGAAGTGGCGTACAGCCAACAAAGCGTATCTAAAGCGGAAGCGGAAACAACCCAAGCAGCCGAGCCAATCCAACTGACGGAACGGGGAAACCAACTCGAAGTGGTCACAGCAGTGCATTGCAACCCAACGGAGGAAATTTCTACCCCAAAGGTTTCTACTAACAAGCTAATTCAAGAGGTAGATCCGAAGGAAGCAACGCCGAAGGAAAAAGAAAGTGTAACCCAAGCAACGGAGGTGACTTCGGCCAACGAATCGACGGAACAGAAGAGAACCAAACGGGAGCGTAACTTTCGCTACAGCATCTTGGGGGGACCGGGTTATACCCCCGACTTCGGATTTGTGATAGGCGGTAGCTTGCTGAGCACCTTCAAAACCGATCCATCGGACTCTACCCTACTCCGATCGGTGATGCCGCTCGCTTTTGCCCTCACCTTTGGAGAGAAGTTGGGATTCAACCTAATGCTCAACCCGCAGTTCTACTTCAAGGGAGATCGGTTTCGACTCACGGGGCGCATAGCGGTAAAGAATGCATCCGATAACTACTACGGCGTGGGATTTGAGAAAAATAGCACCACCGAACGGGGAACCGAAACCACGGGCTACTACCTCTCGCAGTTTCAGGTAAACCCGGTAGCATCGTTCCGCATCAAGGAGACTCCCCTATTTGTGGGGCCGATGGTGGACTGGGTATACGACAAGATGGGAAGCGTATCGCCTGGAGTGGCAGCCGATAAGGAGTACCAAGCGCAACGGGGCGATAGCACGGGACTCAGCACCATGAGTACTACCGTGGGATTGGTGGCATCGTACGATACACGAGATGTACCAGCCAACCCCTACAACGGTCTCTTCTTGGAACTTAAGGCGGGTTATGCGCCTACCTTCTTGGGGAGCGACTTCGGATTTGGACAGCTCTCACTAGACTACCGACAGTTCCGAAAGATGGGAGAACGCAGAACGCTGGCATGGACGGTCAATACCAAAAACACCTTTGGGGAGGTACCCATCGGGAGAATGCCCATGGTGGGATCGCCCTTCGACTTGCGAGGGTACTACTTGGGGCAATACCGAGACAAATCGACCTCCATAGCATTGGTGGAGTATAGACACATGTTTAACAACGATGGAGAGACCAAGTGGGAACGGTTGTGGCGCAGAGTGGGATTTGCCACCTGGGCGGGAGTAGGCATGATGGGACCTAACCTAACCAAGGTAGATGCCGTACTACCTAATTTTGGCGCAGGATTACGGATAGAGGTACAACCACGCATGAATTTTAGGCTCGATATAGGGTATAGCACCCGCGAAAAACAGACATTGATGTACTTTAACATGACAGAAGCTTTTTAATTTTTTTTCATTAATTTGGTTAGAATATAAAAAAAGAACTATCTTTGCCGAGTCTTTTGCACTGGGTTTACGACTGATTATTAGGATACAAAATAATAAGCAATGCCGTTAAACAGCAAAATAAAGAGTAGGCATGCCTTGGAGGAAGAAGAAAAGAGGAAGAGAGAACGTAGAGTGACAATAGATCAGTTAAACGAAGTCTAGTCCCAACTCTAACCCCTATAATACAAGGAGCACCATACCCAAAGAGAAGTTCAAAAGGAGCGAACAAGGAGTTATAGAGTAGGTATGAAGAGTTGATAATATCATTTTTTGTGACAAAAAAAAAAATGAATGAACATATTAGTTGTCATTGGTGTTTATATTTTCATCAAAGCAATGAAGAAAAAAAATCGCTATAGAAATCAATTATAAATCAATTAAACAATAAACAAATGAAATCAAAATTAATCGCATTTTCTATGCTACTCGCAGGTGCTAGCATGGCAACAGCTCAAGAGCAGTACTACACTGAAAAATGGACAAACAACATGTTCATGGGTGTAAACGTAGGTGGTATGTCTGTAATTAACTCAGGTTTTAACGCTCCTACCTTGAACGTAGGTATCTCTTTGGGTAAACACTTGACTCCTACTTGGGCTATCCGTGGACAAGTAAACGGTATCTGGACATCACTAGATGTAGAGAACTCAACTACAGGTTCTGAAATCGACAAAAAGAAATTTATCGAATTCAACGCTGATGCAATGGTAAACCTTATCAACTTGTTTGGTGGATACAAACCAGGTCGCGTATTTGACTTGTATGCATTCGGGGGTCCTACTGTAGCAGCTTCTAAAACAATGACTGCTGACGCTGATGGCGATAGACCTGTAAGATTCCACGTAGGTGCTAGCGCAGGTTTGGGTATGGGATTCAACTTGAGCAGCAAATGGGCTATCAACATGGAAGGCCGCTTTACAGTAACTCCATCTACATTCCTTTCGGGCAGCGATCGTATGCGCGTAGAAGGTAGAGGTGTAGCTAGCATCGGTGCTACTTACACATTCGGTGGAAAGAAATTTGCTAAAGTATCTGACCGCGTAATCGAAACGGAAGTTATCCGTGAAGTAGTTCGTGAAGTACCTGTAGAGGTAGTAAGAGAGGTAGTAAAAGAGGTAGCAGCAGCTCCAGTAGAGATGGCTGTATTCTTCAAAATCAACAGAGCAGTAATCAGCCAAGAAGGCTTGGTGAACGTGAAATTGATGGCTAAAGCTATGAAAGCAACTCCTAACAAGGTGTACAAAGTAGCTGGTTTTGCTGACAACGCAACTGGTTCGGCTACCACTAACCAAAACTTGTCTGACAGACGTGCGCAAGCTGTTTACGATGCATTGATCGCTGAAGGCGTACCTGCTAGCCAACTTGAAAAAGTAGCAATGGGTGGTGCTGACAACATGTTCGGTAAAAACTTCTTGAACCGTGTAGTAATCATGGAAGCTAAATAATATAGCCCCTCTTTACGATAGGTAAATTATACAGTGAGGTCATCTTTTTAGAAAGATGACCTCACTCTTTTTATGGGGGGGCACTCACAACTGTACAATTATAACAGAACTTTGACACATAAACCCCTACTTTTTTACGATTCTATTTCAACTCGCCCCCAGGCTTACAAACGATTCCCCAGACCTACAATCAACTTTTTTTACGATTTTAGTTCAACTCGCCCCTATTACATCGGGGTAAATATGTATCTTTGAAGAGTTTAAAAAGCAACACTCTCCTTATGCAAAGCAAGAGGATTTAGAAATGAGTAAAAAAGCAGAAATGGAGAAAAAATGGCATGTGGCCTACGTAAAAAGTAGACACGAGAAGAAGATGGCAGAGAGACTGAAAGCCATCAACATAGAGCACTTCTTACCCATTCAACAAGAGGTAAGGGTGTGGAAAGACCGAAAAAAAAAGGTAGAAAGTGTAGTAATACCCATGATACTCTTTGTGAAAGTAACTGACCAGGAGCGACTGGAGGTGAGCAAAATGGAGTCGGTTGTCTGCTACATGACCCTACGGGGCGAACACAAACCGGCAGTGATACCCGATAAGGAGATGGAACGATTCATCTTCTTACTAACCAATACTACTGACAAGGTGGTAGTGGACAACGAACAATTCAAACCAGGCAGAGCGGTAAGAGTCATAAAAGGTCCACTAAAAGGATTGGAAGGCGAACTGGTGGAGAAAGCGGGTAAAACCCGAATCGTGGTGCACTTAGAGATACTAGGAGCAGCAGGCGTAGAGATGCTGGCCGACATAGTGGAGTTTATTTCAGAGGAGTAAAATTGCTGCAAAAGAAAACCTCTCCCCCCCCCGCTAAAAAGAGACCCGCTAAATGAAGGGAATCCAAGAAAGAGGAACAAAAAAAAGAAGAACACTACGACAAACGGAGGAGAAGAAAAATCCAACGTTAGAAAATAGTCGATTAACTAATAGCAAAAGAGCCCAAAATAGAAAGATGAATAACCATATAGTCATTATGGCTGGCGGCATAGGAAGCCGATTATGGCCACTAAGTACACCCGAATGCCCCAAGCAATTTGCCGATGTAATGGGGTGTGGAAAATCGTTGATACAACTCACCGTAGAACGATTTAAAGGAATCTGTTCACCCCAAAGGGTATGGGTGGTGACAGGCGAACGCTATGTAGAGCTGGTACGCCAACACCTACCCGAGGTGCCGGCCGAGAATATTCTGGCAGAACCCATGGCCAGAAATACCGCTCCCTGTATAGCTTATGCCTGCTGGAGTATTCGCAAAAGAGACCCCAAAGCCAACATTGTGGTAACTCCGGCCGATGCCTTCGTTAGTGATACAGAGGAGTTCAGACAAATTATACGCCAAGCACTCAGCTTTACAGCAGCCAACGAAAGTGTGGTAACCATTGGCATCAAACCCAATCGCCCCGAAACGGGCTATGGCTACATTGCGGCAGGAGAGCCTTATACTCCCTGCCATACTATGCAACTAGAGGAGAACGACACCCCGCATAATCTACCCGAAGCAACCCTCTACAAGGTGAGCCAATTCAAGGAGAAACCCAACAGAGAGTGTGCACAGGAGTACCTCAGAGCAGGAAACTTCTTCTGGAATGCAGGGATTTTTGTTTGGAATGTAGAGACCATCGTAAAAGAGATGAGAGAACATGCACCTACCATAGCAACCATTTTCGACAAGATAGAGGAGCAATTAGGTACACCGCAAGAGAAGGAGGCGATAGCAAAAGTATTCCCTACCTGCGACAGCATTTCAATTGATTACGCGGTGATGGAGAAGACCACCCAGGCCTACGTGCTACCAGCCGATTTTGGGTGGTCGGACTTAGGCAATTGGAGTGCACTGCACGCCCTACTGCCAACTGATGAGCAGCACAATGCACCGGTAGGAACCGATATTCGCTGCTTTGAGAGCAAAGATTGCATTGTACATGCGCCCGATAAGAAACTGGTCGTGATACAGGGACTAGAGGGGTACATTGTGGCCGATAAAGGAGATACGCTCTTAATCTGTAAACAGGAGGAGGAGCAACGCATCAAGGAGTTTACCAAGTAAATCGGGAGAGGGTACTCTCTAAATTTTGTGTAAACGATATTCGGGTTCGAGTTTTAGTTGAGTGCTAAAGCTCGAACCTTTTTCTTTTTCAGCTCTCTTTTCCTCTTCCCTCTTTGAGTTCATCCAAACGCTGCTGCTGCTTTTGCTGCATAATGTTCATAAACGAAGAGCTGATAATAGCGGTAGGCAATGCAATCATGGCAATGGCAATCAAACTGATGATACTACTGAGCAGTTTGCCCAGCGGGGTAATGGGGTATAAATCGCCATAACCTACGGTGGTAAACGATACAATGGCCCACCACAACCCATCACCAATGTTCTTAAACCCCTCGGGCTGTGCGTGGTGCTCGATGTAATACATCAAGATAGCCGAAAAACAGACCAAGATGCCGCAAGCTGTGTAGGCGGTAACCAACTCCTCCTTCACGCTAGAGAGTACTTGGCCGATAAGGCGAAACGACTGAGAGTAGCGAATCAGCTTAAATACGGTAAGTACGTAGGGCAAGATGATGGCGTGAATAATATCGGTATTCCAAAAATAGTAGACCAAGATGCAGGGCAAGAAAGCGATGAAATCAATGAAGCCATAAAAAGAGAGGAGGTACTTAAAACGGGCTTTCCACGCAGTACGATTGGGGTGCATGGAGGGGGCAGCAATAAGCCGTAGGATATACTCTGCCAGAAAAACAAGCGAGGTGAGGTAGGTTACCCCAACAAGAAGCAACGAATACTCCTTAAGCGTATGAAAGGACTCTAACACCACCGAGGCGATGGAGGCGATGATGCAGCAAAGAATGGCGTAACGAAAAGAGTGACTCTTTAAGGTACGCAAAATAAAATTGTATGCCGCCTGGCGACCTTGTTTCTGAATGTTAGCTATTTTCATGAGTTATGAATAGTGGTTTATGTTTTAAGTAAATAGGGGCACAGAGTACTCTTACAGTGCTCTTCTTAGTTGAAACAGTGACCTAAAAGAGCCTAACTACTACAAAGAAGAAGCAAACCTCTTAATCACTCCCCAAGGAAAGAGCCCAAGAGCTACAAAGAAGAAGCTACTTCTCGGAAAGCAAAGCCTCCCTAGCCAGCATGCCCCCAAAAAATGGGAGTACAAAAGTATCAAATTATTCCAGACAAACCCACCTGCCAAAGGGGAAGAAATAGTTAAGAAACAAATTAAAATAACAAATTAAATAACTCGCCAGAAGTGCATAAAATCATTGTAGGCACCGTAACAGACCAACTCATCGCCCGCCTCGAGTAGGCAATCCTCGGCAAAATGGTCGGGAATGCTATGCTCTAACGTAGCCACCCCCGCACTGTTGATGATGCGCTTACCTCGCACAACAGCCACTACACGCAACCGGAACTCCTCTTCGAGCGAGAGACCATGTACGGAGAAGTTGACAAAGCTTTCGGGTACCTGAAACTTGGCTATGTAGTAACCCGCCCCCACTTCGAACGATCTTACATGTACCTTGAGGTCCATAAGCTGTGCCAAACTACGGGCAGCCGTCTTCTCGGGAGTGAGAATCTCGTCCAGCCCAAAGGCATCGAGTATGGTGCTGTGTATCTTATCGACTGCCCGGGCATAGATATGGGCCACCTTGTTCTTCTTCAAGAGGGCAACGGTGCGCAACGAGCTCTCTAACTCCTCGCCAATGGCCACCACCACCACATCGACCTCGCGCAACGGAAGTGAAACAATGGCAGCTTCATCGGCCGAATCGAGTATAAAGGCGGTGGTAATCTTCTCTTTTATGGCATCCACACGCTGTTCGCTTCGATCTACACCGATTACTTCGTGCCCCAACAGGGCCAACTCTTCGGCCAGTACCGAACCGTAATTTCCTAATCCTATAACGATACATTTCATCTCTATAAAAGGGTTTTTTAGTTGATAATAATAGCCTCTTGCGGATAACTGAAGAGACTCTTCTGCTTCATCTTTAACAAGCTCGAGAGAAGGGTGAAAGCACCCACTCTACCGATAAACATGAGTCCCACTACCACCACCTTGCTAGGAGTGGTGAGAAGAGGGGTGACATTGAGCGTAAGCCCTACGGTACTGAGTGCCGATATCACCTCAAAAAAGAGGGCATGAAGGGTGATGTGGGGCTCAAAAAGGGTGAGCAGAAAGAGCCCTATAAACGACAGAATAAGGTACATCAGGAGCGCAGCATTGGAGCGACGAATGGTCTCGGAGGGGAGCTCACGGCCAAAGATATTGGCCCGCGAACCTCCGAGTATGAGGGTACGTAAATTGAGCGCTACCACCGCAAATACATTCACCTTAATACCACCTGCTGTAGACTGATTGCCCCCTCCTATCATCATGAATACCATGATAATAAGCAGGGTTTGCAGCGTGAATTGTGCCGGGTTAAAGCTGGCGAAACCAGCCGTACGGGGCGAGGTGGCAGTAAAAAAGGCCTGCACACACCTATCCACTAGCGGGAGGTGGGCAAAGCTATGGTGCCACTCAAACAGCCCCACAAGCAGGCTACCTAGCAGCAACAACGAGAGGGTCATAACCAATGTGATGCGGGTATTGAGGCTATAGAGCTTCACCTTACGCTTGGGGCGTTGGTCTGGATTAAGGTAACGAAACAGGAAGCGACGCCACTCGTGCCAAACCGTCTGAGCGAGGTTTACCAAAACCGGGTAACCCAATCCACCCAGGATAATGAGCAACGAGAGCACCAAGTAAAGCAAGTTGTGTCCCTGCATAAGCAACGGATGGCCCATCCCATCGGGCAGGTTAGAGAAGCCCGCATTGCAGAAGGCCGAGATGGAGTGGAAAAGCGAAAAGAGGAGTTCGGCTTCTAGATCCATCTGCGAAAAGGTGCCGTGAATGGCCAGAAAGATGAGCAGCGCACCACACGCTTCAATAACCAGCGTAAAGCCCAAAATATAGCCCAACGTAGAGAAGAGCGAACCAATGGATTGGGGACTCACCAAATCGCGCACCATCAGTTGGCTGTAGACCGAACTATTGCCCATAAAGAAGAGGGCAAAAAAGCAGGTAAAGGTCATCACCCCCAGCCCACCCAACTGAATGAGGAGAATGATAATGAGCTGTCCCATGGGGGTAAAAGTGGTGGGTACATCCACCGTAGTAAGTCCCGTTACACAGGTGGCACTGGTGGCTGTAAAGAGGGCATCGACAAACGAGATACCGCCGTAAGTGGCATGTGGCAAGAGTAGCAAACCGGTACCCAGTAAGAGAATAACCAGAAAACTAGAGGCAAAGATAAAGGAGGGGTTGGTGCGCTTACCCAACAGCTGAAAGAGGGCTTTAGAGAGCTGCAAAAAGGCCAACAAAAGCAACAGCAGCTTCATGTAGAGGGGGTGCGAAAGAAGCGCCCAGAAGGCGTGTATGGCACCTGCCTCGTGAGGTTCGTGAAAGATGATGGGAATCAGTGTAAGATAGAGCAACCCATAGAGGAGCTGACTCAGTTCGTTACGCACGGTCGGTTCGTAAAGCCCCTTAAAGAGGCCATGCAGCGAGATATTGAGCAAAAAAAGCACCCATACCACCCGGTAAATAAGGTAGATGGTAGCACTAGAGGCCTCCGTAAGCGGATAACCATATTGGTACACCAGGGCAGCCAGAAAGAAGAGGCTACCCAAGGTGGTTACCGTATCGATTATGGCGAGTAAACGAAGCAGATAGGGCGTTACAAGCCTATTCCTATAGAGATAAAAGCGATCAAAATCTTTCATAAGTAATCTTCATAAGCAATCTTATTTAGCAGAGTTTCTCTTCTTAGGAGAGCAAAGGGTCCCTGCTACTGCACCATTCTGCCTGCACTGTTTAAACAACTCCTTATTATAACCAAAATTAGTAAAAAAGAGTTCAGCTATTACCCCATGAAACAAAAAAAACAGCCACACAATGCACCAAACAAGGAAAAACGAACCACAACTAGTCGAAAAAAGCAAAAAGCTGCAAACAAGGTTGCAAAGAGGAACACAAGGAAAGGGAAAAACGAATAAAAACCCAATAACCAAACAGCAAAAAAGTGGAAAAGAGTACAAATCCCTAAAAATAAAAGACAAAATAGCTTTAATATGCTTTTTTTAATTACATTTGAACACGAATTTAAAACTGTCAAATCAAAACTAATATGAAGCACAGACAAAAGCGCTACATCTTACCCGAAAGCGAAATACCCCAATATTGGTACAACATACAGGCAGACATGGTAACCAAACCCCTGCCTCCACTCAATCCCCAAACCAAACAACCCCTCACGGTGGCCGATTTATCGCCCCTCTTTGCCGTAGAACTCTGCAAGCAAGAGCTCAACCAAACCGATGCCTGGATAGAGATTCCCGAAAAGGTGCGCGAAATGTACACCTACTACCGCAGCACCCCCCTAGTACGCGCCTACGAACTCGAGAAAGCACTCGGTACACCGGCACACATCTACTTCAAAAACGAAAGCGTAAGCCCCATTGGGTCGCACAAAATAAACTCGGCCATTCCACAAGCCTACTACTGCAAAGAGGAGGGAGTGACCAATGTAACTACCGAAACGGGAGCCGGACAGTGGGGAGCCGCCCTCTCCTATGCCGCCAAGGTGTTTGGACTCGAAGCAGCCGTTTACCAAGTAAAGATAAGCTACGAACAGAAACCCTATCGCCGCAGCATTATGCAGACCTTTGGTGCGCAGGTAACCCCCTCGCCCTCCATGTCTACCCGTGCCGGAAAAGATATTCTCACCAAAAACCCCAACTACCAAGGCTCCCTAGGAACCGCCATCTCCGAAGCGGTAGAGCTAGCCATGAGCACCCCCAACTGTAAATATACCTTGGGGTCGGTATTGAGCCACGTTACCCTACACCAAACCGTAATCGGTCTGGAAGCCGAAAAGCAGATGGAGATGGCAGGCGAATACCCCGACATCATTATCGGCTGTTTTGGCGGCGGATCTAACTTTGGCGGTATCTGCTTCCCCTTTATGCGTCACACCATCAAGGAGGGGCGCAAAACACGCTACATCGCTGCCGAACCCTCATCGTGCCCCAAACTTACGCGCGGTAAATTCTTGTACGACTTTGGCGACGAGGCGGGATATACCCCCCTGCTTCCCATGTACACCTTGGGACACAACTTCTCACCCGCCAACATTCATGCTGGTGGACTGCGCTACCACGGTGCTGGAGTAATTGTATCGCAACTATTAAAAGATAAATTGATGGAGGCGGTCGATATACCACAACTCGAAACATTCGAAGCAGGTACCCTCTTTGCCAAAAGTGAAGGAATCATCCCAGCCCCCGAATCGTGTCACGCCATTGCAGCCACCATACGCGAAGCGAAAGCGTGCATCAAAACTGGTGAAGAGAAGGTGATCCTGTTCAACCTATCGGGCCACGGCCTCATCGATATGGCATCGTACGACCAATACCTAGCAGGTAACTTGGTGAATCACGAATTAAAAGAGGAAGATATTGCACACAACCTAGCTGTGATCGAAGAGATGCAGTAAGCTACGTAGTGCACTACACCATACTTTTTAAGTTTGTTACTTTTATCACTGAACACCTCCACTTCTCTGTGTAAGAGCGGTGGAGGTTCTTTTTTGAAAGAGATCTACCGTAGAGTGAAGCAGTTAGAATAGCAACAGTATCACATCTTTTCAATTTCCTCGAGCGAGAAACCTGTACATGCCACGATTACAGTGGGGTCTATGCCATTCTGCTTCATGTTCAAGGCTGTTTTAAGTAAAGCTTGTTGCATGCCTTTTTGAAGACCTTGCTCTATACCTTGCTGCATACCTTTTTGGAGACCTTGCTCTAAACCTTGTTTCATGCCCTCTTCCATCCCTTTTTGAAGACCTTTTTGCAACCCCTCTTCGTGGGCCCTATTCTCTCTTCCTCGCTCCAGACTTACCATGTCCCAGAAAAATTCGTAGGTATAGAGTTGTGCATCGTTAAAAGCTCCCACCTCTAACTCATGAACCGCCTTCTCTACCTGCGGGTTCTCTAACAACTCGGGAGCTACATAGTAGGTCTCCTCGCCCACCTCGGTTAGGTAGCGTAGCCACAGCACCTGCATCTTCTTCTCGTTGCGATTACTTGGTTTAAATTTAGGTAACTCCACAAAGACCAGTTCTAACCCCTCAATCACCTTCTCGGTATGTTCTTGGTGGGTGAGCATGTAGTGGTGGTAAAATCCGGGTAGTTGGGGTTCAAACACCTCATTCACTAGGTTGAGTGAGTAGACCGGCTCGGCTAGTTTGTACTCCTCGCCCGTTTTGAGTTGCCTAGCATAAGCCTTCGAGGCATTGAGCACCACCCGTTGCCTAAACTCTTTGCTCCAAATCATCTGCATCTCGACCAAAAACTGTCGGCCCCGTTTGTCCTTGCATCGCACATCGACAATGCTGTATTTACGCATGGGGTTATCGGGCATCAACTCCGAAGGTAGATACTCCACCTCGGTAATCTCCTGCTCGGGAGTGAGGGGAAGCAAGGCGTTGAGTAGACTCATCACCAAATCGGGATGCTCGCCAAATACCTTTTTAAAGGTAAGATCGGCTTTGGGATCGAGGTATTTCATACGGATAGCTGTCATAAAGAGATGGATACTAGTGATTGTTACAACAATACGATGCAACCTGGTAACAAAGATAGAGAGTCTAGCAATTGATTGCAACTTTTAAAGAGGTAATAATCGCTAAGAGGCTATTAATTAACAACTTTGGCGATAGAAAAAAGTAGTAGATTTCTTACTAATGGAGGAAAACTCCTTATGCGCCTTATCCCAATAGCTAAATCAGTTTAATAGAAAAAGGAGCGGACGAATCAACTCAAAGGGGCGGACGAACGATTCCAAAGGAGCGGACGAATCAACTCAAAGGAGCGGACGAACGATTCCAAAGGAGCGGACGAATCAAGCAAAAAAGAGCTAACGAGCTATCCCAAAGGAGCCAACGAACTATCCCAAAGGAGGATACGAATCATCCTTCCACGCCTCTCCCCAATGCTCCACCAGCCGATCGAAGTGACAGGCTGCATTGGCAGGGCTGGTACTAGGGAGGGAGAAGTAGCGCAGGTGGGGCAATGCATTGAAATAGCGGCGGTAGAGCTGCTCGGCCTTCTTACCATTAAAGAGTACGGTATGAATGGTGGGATGAGCTTCTAGTAGCTGGTGAATGGCATTGGGCGCCTCGTTGCGGATGGCACTATCAAGGCTTCCCTTGCGGTGTGCGGTATGGGCTACATCCCACAGGGCGATGTGGTGAGCAGCTAGCAGCGCTATGCGTGCTGGGTAGTGAACGGGTAATTGGGCCCGACACAGGGTGGCTATAACACGCCAAAATCGGTTTTGCGGATGGGCGTAGTAAGCCTGCTCGGCAATGGATCGATCGCCCGGTATGGAGCCTAGTATCAAGTAGTGGGGCTCGGGACAAAGCAGGGGTTGAAAGGACTCTTTGAAATGGGAATCAGTCAGAGTGGAGTCAGTTAGGAGATTCTTATCTAGGTGGGAATCCGTTTGTTTGGAATCGGTTCGTTTGAAACCAATTAGGTTAGCATCAGTTAGGAGATTCTCGGTTAGAAGATTCTCGTCTAGATAGCTTTCACTTATAGGGGATTGGTTTATAGGGGTCATAGGGAAATAAAAATATAGTTGATAATCAGCTCTTATCACTCTTTTTGTGTAAGTTTGCAGGGTATTATTTAAAGAACAGTTATGAGCTTTGGGTAGAGGCAAAGTAAGCAGCCTCAAAGATACGATTAAAACAAATGATTAACCAAAAATCAGTTACATTTGCAGGTTGAATGAAGCAATCAGAGGAACTGAGCAGTCAAATAAATGGAGCAGTCAGAAAAACTGAGAAGCAATCTAACAAAGAGAAGCAATCAGGAAAGAATGAGCAATTAAAACAAATAGAAGCGATGGAAGATTTAGTTAACGGACGATGCGGTTGGTGTGGAACCAATCCACTCTATGTAGCCTACCACGATCAAGAGTGGGGCAAACCGATAACCGACGATCGGAAGCTTTTTGAGTTTCTGGTACTAGAGAGTGCGCAGGCGGGATTGAGTTGGATCACCATTCTGCGCAAGCGCGAGGGGTACCGTACCGCCTTTTGTCAGTTCGATGCCCAGCAGGTAGCAGCGCTTACCCCCGATGATGTGGAGCGGCTCATGCAGTTTGAGGGGATTGTGCGCAACCGCTTGAAGATAAAAAGCACCATCAGCAATGCGCAACTCTTTCTGGCTATTCAGCAGGAGTATGGTAGTTTTTATCGCTACCTCTGCTCCTATTTCACAGCTGAGAGGTGCAATGCAATTGAACAAACCACGACCACTGAAGAGCCTACTACAACAAAACATGCTGCTACAGCTGGAGCTACTACTCCTCTTACTCCTCTTACAGCGACTACTACTACAGCTACTCGAGATAGAGTGACTCGAGATAGAGTGACTGGAGAAGCTGCTACAACGAAACATGCTGCTATAGCTGGATTTCCCATCGTAAACAGGCCTCAACACCTCAGTGAGCTACCCACCCACTCGGCGCAATCGGATGCACTGAGCAAGGATTTAAAGAAGCGAGGGTTTAAATTCCTGGGTAGTACCATCTGCTACGCTTTTCTGCAAGCTACGGGCTTTGTTGACGATCATTTGGCGGGGTGTATCTGTAGATGAGCCTAACAGGCTCATAATTAATTGGAACAGGTATAAAAGAAAAAGAGCCAACTACTATTTAAAGTAATTGACTCTCTCTCTTAGCGGTGCGTATGGGACTCGAACCCATGACCACCTGCGTGACAGGCAGGTATTCTAACCAACTGAACTAACGCACCAGTTCTTTTTTTGTAACCTTTCGTACAACCTCTGTTGTGATTACGGGTGCAAAGATATAGCCTTTTTTTGAATCTGCAAATAGTTCTGCACTTTTTTTTACTCACTATCCCATTTTTTGAGCAATACAGAATACGGTTTTGTAAGAAAAAGAGCCGATAAACAAAACTTCTTGTTGTAAAACCACTCATTTAAACAATAATTATCTATTTTTGCGGGGATGATAGATAACAATCAGAAATAATAAAAAAAAAATAGAGCTCACGATGAATACCACTGCCAAACTTTTGCTTCACTGCCCCGACCAACCCGGTATACTAGCCGAGGTAACCAACTTTATTACCATCAACAAGGGGAACATTGTCTACCTCGATCAATATGTAGACCGCACAGAGAACATCTTCTTTATGCGCATAGAGTGGGAGTTGAACGAATTCTTCATCCCCCGCAATCGCATACAAGAGTATTTCGACACCCTCTATGCCCAAAAGTACGAGATGGAGTTTAAACTCTACTTCTCCGATATCAAACCGCGTATGGCTATCTTTGTATCGAAACTATCGCACTGCCTATTCGATATGTTGGCCCGCTACACCGCTGGCGAGTGGAACGTAGAGATTCCGCTTATCATCAGCAACCACCCCGACCTACAACACGTGGCCGAGCGTTTTGGTATCCCCTTTCACCTCTTCCCCATTAACAAGGAGAACAAAATGGAGCAAGAGCGATTGGAAATGGAGTTGCTAGAGCAGCACAAAATAAACTTCATTGTACTGGCCCGCTACATGCAGGTGATATCCGAGCAGGTGATTGAGAGCTATCCCAACCGCATTATCAACATACACCACTCCTTCCTACCCGCCTTTGTAGGAGCCAAGCCCTACCATGCAGCCTTTGAACGCGGGGTAAAAATTATTGGTGCTACCAGCCACTATGTAACGACCGAGCTGGATGCGGGTCCCATCATTGAGCAAGATGTGGTACACATTACCCACAAAGATGCCCTCGAGGAGCTGGTAAGCAAAGGAAAAGATTTGGAGAAGATAGTACTCTCTAGAGCGGTACAGAAGCACATAGACCACAAGGTACTGGCTTACAAAAACAAAACCGTTATCTTCAACTAACAAACAGTTTCTGATTGCTCCCACTCTCCCACTCGTACTAATCTTCAATAAAAGAGAGGTTCCGTACAAAGAGAAAGCATTCGTACCAAAGCTTCAATAAAAGAGAGGTTCCGTACAAAGAGAAAGCGTTCGTACCAAAGCTTCAATAAAAGAGAGGTTCCGTACAAACAGAAAGCATTCGTACCAAGCTTCAACAAAAGAGGCTTGGTACGAGTGGGAAGTTCCATAGAGAGAAGCAGTTTTCAACTACCATTAATCCTTCTACCCTTAATCCTGAAGCAACATGAATGTAGCCATTGTAAAATACAACGCAGGCAATATATACTCCGTTACCCACGCCCTAAAAAGAGTGGGCATAGAGCCTGTAGTGACCGACGATGAGGAGTTGTTGAGAGCGGCCGATAGGGTGATATTTCCCGGTGTAGGCGAGGCGCAAACCACCATGAACCACCTTCGGGCCACGGGCATGGATAGCCTCATCAAAGAGCTAAAGCAACCGGTACTAGGTATCTGCCTAGGCATGCAGCTGATGTGTCAACACTCCGAAGAGGGGGATGCCGACTGCTTAGGCATATTCGATGTGCCCGTAAAGCGATTTGTAGCCACCACACCCGATCAAAAAATCCCCCACATGGGGTGGAATACCATTAAGCAGACTCAAAGCGAACTCTTTCACGGCTTTACCCACGAAGAGTTTGTCTACTTTGTACACAGCTTCTACGTGCCACTCAATGCCCATACGGCAGCCGTAACCGACTATATACAGCCCTACAGTGCAGCACTGCACAAAGATAATTTCTACGCCACACAGTTTCACCCCGAAAAGAGTGGCGATGTGGGCGAACGTATCTTGAAGAACTTTATAGAGCGAACGTAAAGAGCTAAGCTTTCAGCGGCAATACTTGGTAGCTTCCTTGGAAAACGATGAAAGAGTTTCCTAGGAAAGAGTCCTCCCATAAAAGAGCTTTCCACAAAAGAGTCCTACTACAAAAGAGTCCTACTATAAAAAGATAAAAGTAAAAATCTAAAGCAGGAGAAGTCGAGAAGATAGCTACTTTTAAAAAAAGAGTATCAAAAAAAAAGGAATCCAAAAAAGAGTCCAAAAGGAGGAGCTAAAAAGGAGGGGTCAAAAGAACCATTCCCAAAGAGTACCCCAAAGTAGCAAGCATCTCCTTTTTTTATAACAAAAAGCAACGATGAAAACAGAAAACCGAATAGAATTAATACCCGCCATCGATATCATAGAGGGAAAGTGCGTGCGCCTCTCGCAAGGCGATTACGCCACCAAAAAAGTGTACAACGAAAGTCCCCTTGAGGTGGCCAAGGAGTTCGAAGCAAACGGCCTACGCAGGCTGCACGTGGTGGATCTAGATGGAGCTGCCTCACACCACATCGTAAACTACCGCATACTCGAGCAGATAGCGAGTCGTACCTCACTCATCATCGATTTTGGAGGAGGTATTAAGAGCGAAGAGGATCTGCAAATAGCTTTTGGCAGCGGAGCCGAGATGGTAACATTGGGCAGTATAGCCGTGAAGCAACCCCAGCTATTCCTGTCGTGGCTAGAGAAGTTTGGCAGCGAACGCATCATCCTAGGAGCCGATGTAAAAGAGCGACGCATCGCCGTACAGGGGTGGCTAGAGGAGAGCGAACAGGAGCTCCTCCCCTTTCTACACGGCTATAGCCAACACGGCATTCACAAGGTACTCTGCACCGACATCAGCTGCGATGGCATGCTACAGGGTCCCTCTATCGAGCTCTACAAAGAGGTGATGGAGGAGTTTCCGCAGATGCACCTCATAGCCAGCGGTGGCGTAAGCAAGCTGCAAGACATCATCGACCTACAAGAGGCGGGCATACCGGCTGTAGTCTTTGGCAAGGCGCTTTACGAAGGGCGCATCACCCTCAAAGAGCTATCCACCCTCTATTAAATGGATTAATGGGACAATCTCCAACTTCCACTCCTACAGCCTCGTCTAGAAGAGCTCCTTCCATTGGGTAGACAAACAGAAAGAGAGCCTCACAGAAGAAGCGTGGCAATCAAAGGAAGAAGAGAAACCTAGCACGAAGAGAAAGAACGTATCACCAATTAAAAAGAGCAACGCACTATGTTAGCCAAACGCATTATACCCTGCCTCGACATTAAAGATGGGCAGACTGTAAAAGGAACCAACTTCGTAGAGCTGCGAGCAGCAGGCGACCCCGTAGAACTGGGCGAAGCCTATAGCCGCCAAGGAGCCGACGAATTGGTTTACCTCGATATTACCGCCAGCCACGAAGGGCGTAAAACCTTTACCGACCTGGTACAACGGGTGGCGCAACGCATCAACATCCCCTTTACCGTAGGGGGTGGCATCAACGAGCTGAGTGATGTAGACCGACTCCTACAGGCGGGAGCCGATAAGGTATCAATCAACTCATCGGCCCTACGCAATCCGCAACTCATAGACGATATAGCCAAACACTTTGGCTCGCAGGTGTGTGTGGTAGCCATCGATGCCAAACAGCAAGCAGAGGGGTGGAAATGTTACCTAAACGGAGGACGTACCGAGACCGATCGCACGCTCTTTAGCTGGGCCAAGGAGGCCAACGAGCGGGGAGCAGGCGAGATACTCTTTACCAGCATGGATCACGACGGAGTGAAACAGGGGTATGCCAACGAAGCTCTAGCCAAGCTTAACAGCCTGCTAACAATACCCATCATCGCATCGGGGGGAGCAGGTGCCAAGGAGCACTTTACCGATGCCTTTACCCTTGGAAAAGCCGATGCTGCCCTAGCAGCTAGCGTTTTTCACTTCGGCGAAATACCAATTCCCGAATTAAAAAACTATCTTTGCCAGCAGGGGGTACACGTAAGGAGGTAAAAGGGGGGCACACCTCACTCTTTGTTTTAAAAAAGAGGGTTGAAACCCAACCAAAAGTAGAAAAGGGCTACTCTTAAGAAAACGCTAAAAGCAATGCTAAAGAGAGCGCTTTAGACCCAAACGAACTAACAAAAAGCATACAACCATGACAATCGATTTTGAAAAAATGGGCGGACTGGTTCCAGCCATCGTACAAGATATTCGCACCCAAAAGGTGCTGATGCTAGGATTCATGAACCCCGAAGCCTACCAAAAAACAGTCGAAACCGGCAAAGTAACCTTCTTCAGTCGCACCAAAAACCGCCTCTGGACCAAAGGCGAAGAGAGTGGCAACTTCTTGCAAGTAGCCTCTATCAAGGTAGATTGCGACCAAGATACCCTGCTCATTCAAGCCATCCCCGTAGGTCCGGTATGCCACACCGGCACAGACACCTGCTGGGGCGAGAAGAACGAAGAAGATACCCTCTTCTTAAAAGGGTTGCAGGATTTCATCAGCCAGCGACATGCCGAGATGCCCGAAGGCTCTTACACCACATCGCTCTTTGAGTCGGGCATCAACAAGATGGCCCAAAAGGTGGGCGAAGAGGCGGTAGAGATGGTAATTGAAGCGTGCAACGGTACGGACGAACGGATGATTTACGAAGGGGCCGACCTACTATACCACCTCATCGTACTACTTACCGCCAAAGGATATAGACTCGAAGATCTCTGCCGCGAACTCAAGGAGAGACACAATGTAACCTGGAAGAAACACTAGAAAACAACCAACTATAAAGCAACAGAAACCGATAGCATGGAGATACTTATATCGTATAAAAATGTAGATATCAATCAACAAGAACACCACGTAGTAGAGGGTGTAAACCTAGAGATAAAGGCAGGCGAATTTGTCTACCTCATAGGGAGTGTAGGGTCGGGCAAGACCTCACTGCTCAAAACCCTCTATTGCGAGCTTGATGTGGCCCAAGGCGAGGCAACCATTCTAAACTACAACCTACGCACGATTAAACGCAAAGAGATACCTGCACTACGACGCAAGTTAGGCATCGTTTTCCAAGATTTCCAACTACTCACCGATCGCAATGTACAGCGCAACCTAGAGTTTGTGCTACGCGCTACGGGGTGGAAAAGCAAACGACTCATTCAGGAGCGCGTAACCGAGGTGCTGGAACAGGTGGGCATGGGCAGCAAGGGGTACAAAATGCCGCACGAACTATCGGGAGGCGAACAGCAACGCATCGTCATAGCTAGAGCTATCTTGAATAAACCCGACATTATCCTGGCCGATGAACCAACCGGTAATCTAGACCCCGAAACGGGCAAACAGATTGTAGAGCTGCTGCGCTCTATCTGCGCCCAAGGAGCCACCATCGTAATGACTACCCACAACCTACAGCTACTCGAGAACTATCCTGGAACCGTATACCGATTTGAGAAGCACCAGGTAAAAGAGGTAACGCACCTCTTTCAAACGGCCTACACGACCGAGGAGGAGGAGGAAGAGTAATCTACAACCTAAAGCCCCTACTTGATAAAAAAGGAATAACCATTTACAAAGGTTGTTCTCTAAGAAAACGAATGATTGCTAGGAAACCCCTAGCAATCGTGACAAAGAAGTAGCTACAATGCCAAATCAGCAAGAAATCGCAACTTTTTCCTCATTATTACCAGATATTGGGGGTGTAAGCGTAATAGTTCAGACTTTTTTTGTTAGATTTGCAGATGAATTATCAAAATAGAAACATTTTAATACGGAACGAAAAATGAAAGTTTTAAAGTTTGGAGGAACTTCGGTTGGTTCAGCACAAAGAATGCAAGAAGTTGCCAAATTGATTACTGACGGAGAACAGAAGATTGTAGTGCTTTCGGCCATGTCTGGAACAACCAATACGTTGGTAGAAATTTCGGACTACCTGTACAAAAAGAACCCAGAGAGTGCGAATGAAATCATCAACAACATGGAAGCTAAGTATAAGCAACATGTAGAAGAGCTTTATTCAACTCAGGAGTATAAACAGAAAACGGCAGAATACCTTAAGTCGGCGTTCGATTACCTTCGTTCATTTACCAAAGATATATTTACCCTTTTTGAAGAGAAAGTGGTATTGGCTCAAGGCGAACTCATATCGACTACCATGGTAACCAACTACCTGCAAGAGCAAGGGGTTAAAGCTACCTTGCTACCTGCACTAGAGTACATGCGTACTGACAAAAATGCAGAACCCGACTTGGTATACACCCGCGAGAAACTGGCTGCACAACTAGAGCTACAGCCAGGATACGAAATCTACATCACACAAGGATTTATCTGTCGCAATGCGTATGGCGAAATTGATAACCTACAACGTGGAGGTAGTGACTACACCGCTTCACTTATTGGAGCAGCGGTAGATGCCAGCGAAATCCAAATCTGGACCGATATAGACGGTATGCACGATAATGACCCACGCGTAGTGGAGAAAACATCGCCTGTACGTCAACTTCACTTCGAAGAGGCAGCCGAATTGGCCTACTTTGGCGCTAAAATCTTGCACCCTACGTGTGTGCAACCTGCTAAATATGCCAACATCCCCGTTCGCCTATTGAACACGATGGAGCCCGAAGCACCTGGCACCATAATCTCGAACACAACCGAGCAAGGTAAAATTAAAGCGGTAGCGGCCAAAGATAACATTACAGCTATCAAAATTAAATCAAGCCGCATGCTACTAGCACACGGTTTCTTGCGCAAAGTCTTCGAAATATTCGAAAGCTACCACACCTCAATCGATATGATCTGTACCTCGGAGGTAGGTGTATCGGTATCAATCGACAACACCAAACACCTCAACGAGATCTTGAACGACTTGAAGATGTATGGTACCGTTACGGTAGATAGCAACATGTGCATTATCTGCGTAGTGGGCGATTTGAACTGGGAGAATGTAGGATTCGAAGCAGAGGCACTCGATGCCATGCGCCACATACCGGTACGTATGATTTCGTACGGAGGTAGCAACTACAACATCTCGTTCCTCATTAAAGAGAGCGATAAGAAATCGGCTTTGCAATCACTAAGCAGTCATTTGTTTAACAACAAATAAGCCAACCCCATAGAGAGACGCTTTCACTGCTTTTAGAGTAGTTGGAAGCGTTTTTTTAGCTCTATCCCACTGACTGCTCAAGGAGTAAAAATGAGCTTTGATAAGCTCACAGAGTCATAAGCCACAACGGACGTTCGACTGATTCTGCTAAATGGTCAATCATAGTTGAACGGTAAGTGCTCACAGAGTCATAAGCCACAACGGACGTTCGACTGATTGCTCGATGAGCTAGAGCAAAAGCAGATTTAACCAGAATCGGTTAAGAGAGATTAGCAACAAACCATTCGGTTAGAATGAACCGAATGAATTAAATAAATTGAGAATACAAAACCTATAATAGAGATTAACAGATGAAAGGACATTTTCCCATGGAGAAGTTTGGGGCACTCCCAACTCCTTTTTACTACTACGACACTACCCTACTTCGTCAAACCCTAGCAACCATTAACGAAGAGGCTAGCAAATACCCTAACTACAGCGTACACTATGCGGTAAAAGCCAATGCCAATGCCAAAGTGTTGCGTGTAATACGCGAAGCTGGATTGGGATCGGACTGCGTAAGCGGTGGCGAGATTCAAGCCTCACTCGATGCGGGATTTCCTGCCGATAAAATCGTTTATGCCGGTGTAGGGAAGACCGATGCCGAAATTAACCTCGGACTCGAGAACGATATCTTCTGCTTCAATGTAGAGTCGGTACCCGAACTAGAGATTATCAACGAACTAGCAGCTGCCAAAGGCAAAGTAGCCCGCGTAGCTTTCCGCATTAACCCCAACGTAGGGGCACACACCCACGCTAATATCACCACGGGACTAGCCGAAAACAAATTCGGTATCAGCATGGAGGATATGGATACGGTAATCGACATGGCTGCTACCCTACCCCACGTAACCTTTATCGGGCTACACTTCCACATCGGTTCGCAAATATTGGATATGGGCGATTTCGTAGGACTGTGTAACCGCATCAATGAGCTGCAAGCCAAACTGGATGCACGTGGTATTAATGTAGATCACATCAACGTAGGTGGCGGATTGGGCATTGATTACGATCACCCCAATACCAACCCCATCCCCGACTTTGCAAGCTACTTTGCTACTTACCACCAACACCTACAACTCAAGCCACACCAAACGCTCCACTTCGAGCTAGGACGTGCGGTAGTGTGTCAGTGTGGTAGCCTTATCAGCAAGGTGATCTACGTGAAACAGGGAGCCAACAAGCAATTTGCGATACTCGATGCAGGGATGACCGATTTGATTCGTCCTGCCCTCTACGAGGCATACCACCAAACAGAGAATCTAAGCTCGGAAGAGGCGGTAGAGAAGTACGATGTAGTGGGTCCTATCTGCGAATCGTCTGATGTATTTGGCAAGGATATTGAACTCAACAAGGTACACCGTGGCGATTACATCGCACTACGCTCGGCAGGTGCTTATGGTGAGATTATGGCCTCGGCCTACAACTGCCGCGCCCTACCACAAGGATATACCAGCGACGAGTTGGTGTAATGTGGGGTGGTTAAGATAAGATTCTAGCCATCACCATAGAGAGTAACAAAAACCCTATTATACAGCACAACAGGCGTATAATAGGGTTTTCTATGCTAATCCGTTACAACCACCCCTCCATTGCAGGGAATGGTAACTTCTAGCTGTTGCTTCTTGCCCAGCTTAATGATACGCTGGCTACCTACTAGGTTAGGTGTATCGCTATAAAGTTGCAACTCCTTACCAGCTGCAAACATCGATAGATCGACCTTTACTTTCAAGCTTTCGGCTTGAGCATTCACCCCTACCACAAACCACTTATCGCCTGTTCTACGCGCTAGTAGCACATACTTGCCAGGATAACCATCGAGGTAACGCACCTCGTCCCACGTAGTAGGAATGGCTTTCATAAAGTCGATGGCCCATTGGGGAGCATCGGTTAGGTTATTGGGTGCCAAAGCAAAGTGCTGTACAGGACTTTGAAAGAGTACAGCAGTAGCTAGTGCAAAGACATCCGAAGTACGACGGATGCTTCCTCTTTCGGGGCTGTTTAAGGGGTGGTATCGCTTATTGAGCGCACTACCGCCAAAATCCATCGAACCCACTGTGTTGCGCACAAAGGGGTGAATGGTGGCACTAAAGGCCTCTGCATCACAACTACCTTGCGAGAAGTGAAGATTCTCACTGGCCAATACTGCTTCGCTAGAGGCAAAGTTGGGGTACATGCGCTCCCAGCCACGAGGCAAGGTGCAACCGTGGAAGATGACCAAAATGCCGTATTCGTTGGCATCGGCCAAGATATCTTCGTACAACTGCATGGTAACCTGTTTGTCACCTCCAAAGAAGTCGACCTTGATCCCTTTGATACCGATGCTTTGCATCCATTTCATCTCGGCACGGCGCGCTATGAGGTTACTCATTTTGTGACGTGGTCCTTGGGGTGCATCGTTCCAGTAACCATTGGAGTTGTACCACAGGTATAACCCCACCTGCTTACTCTGGGCATAACGTGCCAACTCCTCTATCTTCTCTTTCCCTAGGTTACTATCCCAAAGCGCATCGACCAACACCGTTTCGTATCCCAAACGGGCAGCAAAGTCTACGTAGTTTACCTGTTCTGGGTAATTCATACTCTGGTCCATCTTCATAATCCAGCTCCAAGTACCCCGCGTATATTGGTAGTCAGTTGTTGCTTCGTAAAGGGGTTTCACCACATCAAAGGGCACAGTTGTCTCTACAATGGGTTGTAGCGTTTGCCCCACAGTGATGGTACGCCAAGGTGTTTCGCTAGGCAGAAAGATGCCGGGAGCTGTGGTCCCATTTCCGTTGTTCTCCTCCTCTTGTGGGAATCCGATGGTATAAAGGCCATCAGGATTACCCAATAAACGGCTGGCACAGTAAAGGCCACTAACCCCTGTTTCGGATATCAAAACCCATCCCTTATCGTTGTTCTTAAAGAGGCAGGGAAAGGTATATCCTTGCCCCCAGCCATTCTTTCCCAGTTCATCATCGACTGTATAGGAGGTTTCGTAACTGGGTGCTGTGCGGGCAAATCCCCCCATCGGTTTGGATTGTGGAGCCAAAAAGGTGGTGGTACCAGTAGGCAGTGCAAAGCCAGTGGCCTCTTCCTGCACAACGCATACCATGGTCTCACCTTGCGGATAGAGTTTGTATTGGAAAGCTACATCGTTGTTGCTTACCTGAAAGATGAGATCGTATATCTTCTTATCGGCTTGGTAAAAGGTAAAGACCCCTTGGTTAGCGTGGTAATCTACATGACGCTGCTTGATGGTACTCAATTGGTAACTCTCTTGAATGGGTGTAATGGTGGCTTCGCTATGTAGAAGCATCTGGTGTGTAAAATCACCCATGTTGGTTTTCAATCCTAAGGGCGATTTTAGCAAGAAAACCTCTCCTTGGTAAGTTACTTGATAGGTGGGCTTCCCATCATCGTCTGCAACGGTAACAACAAGGTTTCCATCGGGGCTAGTCACCTCTTTTTGGGCTGCGCTTACGTAAGTAATAGTTAGTAAGGTGCATAGAAATAGTATTAGTCTCTGATTCATTTTTCAAACTGTTTTTTCTACTAATTTATTTTAGGGTTAATTAATCGTTGCTATGGGCTGAAATAGAAGGGATTTTACAACACCCCTATTTCGTTTACAAATATCGTAAAAAGAGGATACAAACATAGCCTGTTTTCGGTCAGTCATAGAGTGATTTCGGTCAGCTATAGACTACTTTGAGTTAACTATAGGCTATCTTGAGTCAGTTATAGGCTATCTTGAACTTGCTATGAGTGATTAGCCTAAAAATTACCCCCTATCTAAAGTTCCTCTAAATAGGGGGTAAATAACCCAAAAAACACTCAAAACAAAAAAACGTTTTACCTCTTGCTGTAAGTCGCTTCAAAGTAATCTACATCCACATATCCACCCACAGCCTGGGTAGCGTAGTTATAAATAGCAAACTTACTACCCATAAAGTGACGGGTATGATCAAACAACATTTTTACCTCATTACCTATTTTATTCCACTCTTTATTATCTAAACTGTAATAGAAGGTAGCCAAATCAATACCCGCTTTGAAGTTGGCATCAATGCGTAGGTAGATGGTATCTTGAGTCAAAGAGAGTCGTTCAAACTCCTCAACATCTACCCCTGCTATCTCCTTATTTCCCTCCCCAAAATGCATCAGTTGGGTAGACATCACGAGCCATTTTTCTCCCCCTTGGTTTACCACTGAGAGCAAACCAGCCAATCCATTAAAGGCACTGAATCCAGCTACATCGCCCTCCTTCATGTGTGATAAATCCATCGCTACCTGGGCACTACAAGCAGGGCCTGCCATGCGTTGGGTAAGTGTATTGGGAGCTAAAAAGAGATTATCGACTAGGCGAGCTGTAGTGAGACGCATGTAACCCGGTCGGTCACTGAGTGACCAGTGGCTATCAATAGGATTGTGATTCCACTGCCAGTAGAGCGAAAGGGTATCGCTACTAAAAGAGTCACTCCCCATGATTCCTTTACAGGGTCTAGCATCCAACAGTTTACTCATCGTTACGGGCACCTTTCCCGCCTCATCGCCTAGCATGGGCCACCCATCTATCCAGGTACAAGGCATTAAGGTAGGAACTCGTCCTATACCACCTCGGTCCTGAAAGATAAATCCATACCACTCGCCCGTTGGAGAGTCGATGATACAGCCTTGACCTACCCCACCAAAACCCTCAAAGTCGGCTTCTAAAATGACCCGTTTTTCGTAAGGACCTGTTATCTTATCGGCACGGTAACACACTTGTCTACGAATGCGACCAGGCTCGCCCCATACCATCGAAATCATGAGCAGGTAATAGTTCCCTTTGTGCTTTACCACCTGGCTACCCTCTAGCAAACCATACTCCTGAGCATCGCGCTCAAAAATCTTTTGGTGAATGCCACCTGCCTTTACATCAGAGAGATCGGCCTCTAGCTCGGTCAATTCACCTGTTCCATAGAAAACATACACCTTTCCATCGTCATCAAAAAAGAGCGAGGCATCGTGAAAGTGCGGAGGACGCGCAAGCAAGGTCCACTCACCTGCCGGATCTTTGGCCGTATAGATATAGGAACGATAGGGCTGATCATTGGGTGAAAAGAGGAGGTAAAAAAGCCCTTTGTGGTAACGAATGGAGGAGGCCCACTGCCCTTTTCCATAAACGGTTCCACCCAAAAGATCGTAGCGTTCATTATCTGTTAGTTTATTGAATACGTAACTTACAGTCTCCCAATTCACCAAATCTTTTGATTTCATGATGGGTCCTCCTGGCATCAAATGCATGGTGGTACTAACCATGTAGTAATCATCGCCTGCACGGGCAATGGACATATCGGGTACATCGGCATAAATAACTGGGTTGGTAAAAGTTCCCTCTACCAACTGCGAGGAGTCACCATTAGATTTAGTAGTACACCCTGCTACCCATCCAACCAATGCAATCAAAAAAATAGAATATTTCATTCGTCAATGTTTTTTATCGAGACTTTGACCCATCCAAGTGGCCATGTAAGTTTCCTGTTTATTTTCTAGTAATTTATGTTAGGCCCTACTCCTCTCCCTCTCTATATGTATCGCCTATTCAACTAGACTAAGAAGAGTCTAGTTGACGCTTCCCAAACAGAAAGTGGTTCTTTAAAGAGAAGTGAATTCTTCAAAGAGAAAGGAACTTTTCAAAGAGAGATCCCCCCCTAATTGGATAGAGAGAGTACACCCCCTAATTTACTCCTCTAGACTCCAGTAATCGAAGTGAAAGAGTTCGCCATCGCCCCCCTTAAACAGGAGGTAAATATCGTGCAAACCGGTTACAGAGGCTGTTTGAGCGGTAAAGAGTTGCCACTTATCGCCAGTACCTCCTCCCGGTATGGGCAAGGTAGCAATCACCTCCCCGGTTGGCGAATCAAGGCGTAGCTCTATCGCTCCCCCTTGAGCAAGGGTAGCCACTGATGCTTGAAACGAACGACACCCTTTGCTACCCAAATCAACACTTCGTAGCTTTAGGTAATCGCCTGCATGAATGGAAGTAAGGTAGTGAGCTCCTTGTGGCGAAGTAGCCGTTTTAAGGCCTACACTCCAAGCCATGGTTTCGGCCTCTACCCGCTTGTAGGGATCTAGATAATGAATAGGGGTAACAACTCCCTCTTTGGTAAAGGGGATGAAAGGGATGCTTCCATCTGCATTGAAAGCAAACTCCTCTACACAGGTAGAGCGTTTAAAGCCCCCACCATTGGGTAGTAAGCCATTGTGGTAGAACATAAAGTTGCGCCCTTTAAACTCAACGGAGCCCCCATGAATGGTGAAGCTGTTGGGCGATTCGTCCATAATACGCCCTCCGTACTCCCAAGGCCCTTCGATTTGCCGAGCGGTAGAGTAGGCCATGTGTTCGGGTACGCCTCCCGCTGCATATACATTGTAATAGATACCCTTACGCTTAAAAACCCAAGCTCCCTCTTCGAAGTTGGTCTTTAGCTTCTGCTGATTGTCTTGGTAATCACGCTTCATGACCAACGGACCAAAGGCTGACTCATCATTCAGGTCGACCTGAATCACTTCATTCGCCAGAGAGATCATATCTTCGTTTAATTTGGCATACCACAAACCGTTGTTTCCCCAGAAAAGATAGGCTTGCCCATCCTCGTCAATAAAAACGGTGGGGTCAATAAAGCCAAAAGCACCTGGAACAAGTGGTCGCTGCAAGGGATCTGTATAGGGACCTGTAGGAGAATCGGAGACGGCTACCCCAATACCGTGCAGGTGGGGTGTAGTTAGATCTTCGGCACAGATGTACCAATAAAATTTGCCATTTCGTTCAATGGCTTGGGCTGCCCATGCATTGTCTCCCTGCTTGGCCCACGGAAAGGTTTGGGTAGAGATGGGTGCACCTCGATAACTCCAATTAACCATATCGGTGGTAGAGAAGAGTTGCCAATCTTTCATTTTAAAATATTCGGCATCCTCTTCGTCATGCCCTACAAAGAGAAAAAGTGTATCGTTGTAAACCAGTGGAGCTGGATCGGGGGTAAAAGAGGTTTGAAAAATGGGGTTTTGTGCTTGCACTACTTGAAAAGTAGCACCTACTCCCATCAAAGCGAGCAACAGCTGTTTAAATCGGATTTTCATGGTATGATTCTTGGTGATAGAATTCTTGGTGGTTAACTACCGATTCGATTGATACGATTGACTCCATTTATCAAAGAGTGAATCAAACCAATAGCATCAATCGAATCGGTCTCTAAAAGGTTATTTTAAGCACCCAGAAGCTATTCATAAGTACAAATAGCTTACTTCAAGGCACTCAGTAGCTTACTCTAAGTAGCTAGCATTTATTCAGCTACCCAAAGTTTACTTAAGGTACTAGAGGGCTTACCAATGTGGTATATAGCCCAATCAAGCTGCCTGTAAATCCGCCCGCTACATTGGTCGAAAGAATATCGCCCGATACCACTCCACCTACGTTCTTAAACGGATTACCCGCATAGGCATATTCAAAGGAGTAGTCATTGCCTTTAGCAACTACCTGCAACGAGATGGCTCCCTTGTAATCGGGTAGTTCGACAGACGAAAGAAGTGTTGTTTTGCCTGCTTCTGTACGAGCTAGGAGTAGGTAGTAGCTCTTGTTCACCTTAGTTACCCCAAACTGGTAGTTGAAGCGCTCGTTTTGGTAACAAGTGATTCCAGCCAACTCATTCACCCCATTGGGCGTGTAGTTTAGCTCGGTTGTAGCAGTAAAGGTAGCGTGCTGCTGGCGTACAAAGAGAGTCGCATTTTGAAGCTGTTCGCCTAGGTGGTGCTGAAGCGGTTTGAGTTGCAACCCTTTGCTAGTGAGCTGAGCAATGTTTTCGCGTGGACCTCTTAACGCAACCCATCGCATATCGAACTGATCGCCTTTAAAAGAGTCGGTATAGGTAAAATTACCATTGGGCAAATATCCATCCTTACCTGTTTTATTCTCCACCCCTTTAGGCAGTTTTAGTTTAGGTTCCATAGGTACCAACCCATTCTCGAAGAGAGGGAAAGTACCACTCCAATCTACAGGTAGTATAAAGGTTTCACGTCCTGTATTGACGCGGTTGGTTTCATTGGGACGTACCCCTAAGAATACCCCATAAAACTTGCCATCGGTTCCCTCAGTTAAATCGGCATGTCCTGCCCAGTCTACCATGTTCGCTCTGTTGGTAGGGAAATGACGTTGCGTCAAAATAGGGTTGCTAGGAGCTGGTTTAAATGGTCCTTTGGGGCTATCACTTACAAATATAACCTCGCTGTGATTGCCTCCTGTTCCCCCTTCGGCACACATTAAGTAGTAGCGTCCCTCTCTTTTGTAGATGTGCGGTGCTTCAATCCAGATGGGTTTCTTAGCTAGATCAACTCCCCCATCTACAATGATTTGATCACTCCCTGCCACTACTTGGTCATTCACTAAGTCGTACTCCCACACCTTAATTACGCGGTGTCCGGTATAGAGCTCTTTACCAGGGTTGGGTGCATCGTTGTGAATAACATAAGCCTTTCCATCTTCATCAAAAAAGAGAGAGGGATCAATCCCATCAAAGTTCAGTTTATGAGGATCGCCCCACCCTTTTGCAGGATCCTTTGTCTTTACTACAATGTTACCAAATCCTCCCGAAAACTGGGTCGTAATCATGTAAAAAGTATCATTGTAGGGATTGTACCGAATAGCCGGTGCATAAACCCCCATACTAATTCCACACCCCTCTAACTGGAGTTGCGACTCACGCTCTAATACGTGTCCCAATTGCTTCCAGTTAACTAAATCATTGGAGTGAAAGATGGGCACCCCCGGAAACATAGCAAACGAAGAGTGTACCATGTAGTAATCACCTCCTTTACGCGTGATACTAGGATCGGGATAACACCCCTGTAGAATAGGCGAATAGAACTCATCTTCCGCCAATGGATTGTTGCGGTAGATGGCATCATCACCTTGGTAAGTGAACTGCGTATAAATAGGTGCATTGGTTGCTTTCTTGCTACTTCTTTGCCCAAAGGTTTCGGTTAGAGGCGCTATGGCCAGTGCTGCTGTGAGTGCCCAAGTGAGCGTACGTTGCAAATGAAATTGTTGTTTTTTACTCATGAAATTATTGTTTATGTATAAGGTTGTCTCTTGATTTAAAGCTACTCAGTTACTCTGTAGATTAGAACAGAGAGCTGCTACACTCCTTGGGCAAATCTAACAGATATATTCCACGAGAACAATCTTTTGTATTACATGAATTCTACTCTCCATACCATGTTCTTTTCTCAGCGATCAACTTTTATACCATACGTTACACAAGAATATACTAAACAGCTATTAATCAACAACTAAAAGAGACAAGAAACGTTTCATCTAAAGAAAGAGAAAACAAGGCTCTAACCAAAGAAAGTAGCGCAACGTTTTAATACACAGAGTTACACAAATCAGTCACCCACCTAGTAAAAAATCTAGCATTTATGAACACAAAACAAGAAAAAAAAGAGGGTAAAATAGAACGCCACGTTACAAGAACAGAAAACACATAACTAATAACCAGCTACTTACGATTTTCCATTTGTTCCATTTGTGCATTCGCAAAAAGCAATCACTTTTCATTACACTGTGCTAATTTTTATTTATCTTTGTCCTTGTAACTTAAATCAATCATGAAGCAAACAAGAACCATCGTGTGCCTACTACTCCTTTGGGTAGTCCAACTTACAATGGCACAAGCAAGCAAGCTCTTCACTACAGACCGCGAACTCTCTAGCAGTCTTATTAACTGCCTCTACCAAGATCGCAATGGAATGATTTGGATTGGCACAGAAGATGGGCTGAACCGGTACGATGGGGTAAAGTTTACCATTTACAAGCATGAAAAAGGGAATGAACACTCCTTGCGTCACAACTTGATTCGTTCTATTTACGAAGATAAACAAGGTAATCTATTGATCGGCACCTACCGAGGCATACAGAAGTACGATACGGCCAGTGACTGCTTCTCGGAACTGGCAGTGAAAGAGGATGGTAGCATCTTTAATTCCAATGTCAACATGATTGTGCAGCGCAAAAATGGAGAGATTTGGTTATCGGGCAATGAGCTATCTACACTCTCCATGGAGCAGAATAAATTGATTGTTAAACCCATTGAACTGCCTACTCCCAATAGAGTTACAGATTATCTGATGGAAGACCGAAATGGGAATATGTGGATCGTTATGAATGAGAACCGCATCTACAAACTCAATAAGAAGGAGGAGATGAAATATTACCCCCTGCAAGAGGAGAATACCTTAGTAACCACGCTAACCCAGGATGCAAATGGAGAAATCTATGCCGGAACGATAGGTAATGGACTCTTTAAGCTAGATGCCCAGCAAGAACAATTCCTACCCCTTCCCAACACCCAAACATACAACCTCCCCATAAAAGCCATTTACCATGTTAATAACGACGAAATATACATTGGAAGCGATGGGAAAGGGCTCAAAAAATACAATACCCGCACCCAGCAACTAACCGATAGTAGGTTTGAAAACAATAGTATAGACCTAACCAGTGCCAAAGTACACTCAGTACTAAAAGATAACAATGGAAACTTCTGGATATCTATCTACCAAAAAGGGGTATTAATGATTCCAGCCCAGCTCAATAATTTTAAATACATCGGCCCCAAATCAATTAATACCAATAGCATTGGCTCCTATTACGTAACCACACTCTACAAAGATGCCAACGATGTAATGTGGGTAGGAACCGATAACGATGGAGTGTATGGCATTACCCAAACAGGCAAACAATTGGCCCACTTTGCCCCCTCGAATAGCCCCTCCTCCATCTCGCCTATTATTATTACCCTCTTTGAAGATTCTAAGAAGAATCTTTGGTTTGGCTCCTTTAGAGATGGTCTAGGAAAAATAGATCGAAAAACAGGGCAGTGTCACTACCTAAAAGAGTTGGTAGACGAGGAGGGAAATGCGATACACCGCGTCTACGCTTTAGCCGAAGATAGCCAAAAGCAACTCTTTATAGGCACCATGGGAAATGGGCTATACTCTTACCAGTTAGAATCGAATGAGATCAAGCAGATAGAGGCAGTAGAGGACCTCAGGTGGATTACCTCCATGCACTACGCTCCAACCAATAAACTATATGTAGGTACATACAACTCCTTATTATGCCTAGATTTAAGTTCGACTCCCTACAACATAACCAGGGTGCTAGAGAATCACATTGTTCACTCACTCTTCGAGGATAAAGATGGAGTGGTGTGGGCAGCTACCTCGGATGGACTTGCCCGATGGAATGTAGAGAGCCACCAAGTTACCAAGTATACCTCACAAGATGGACTACCCAGCGATGTCGTGTACTCCATTCAACAAGATGTAAGTGGCAACTACTGGATTGCCACCGATGCCGGACTCTCTCAGTTTATACCCCACCGGAACCACTTTATCAACTTCTTTGTAGGAGATGGATTGCAGGGAAATGAGTTTAGTAAGAATGCATCCTTCAAAGAGGAGAATGGCACACTCTGGTTTGCAGGGGTAAACGGAATAACCTACTTCAATCCGCAAGAGATTGTGAACCCTGCTAAGCGGTGGAACGTACGCATAACCGACTTCTACCTGCATAACAAACCGGTACGCAAAAGTATTGATGCAGCCCAAAAGAGCATCATCGAAGAGGCGGTTTTTAATGCCTCCGAATTCCAACTATCGCACAAAGAGAATGCCTTCAGCATTGAATTCTCTACCACCGAGTTCAATAGCCCCGAACGCATTAGCTACCAATATGCCATGAACGATACCAACTGGATTGAGCTACGACCAGGTATCAACCGCGTATCGTTTGATAACCTCCTACCTGGAACCTATCAGTTCCATGTACGCGCCAAAGATTATACCATCACTTCGGATATTAAAACAATCAAGATTGTTATCTCGCCCCCATGGTATAGCTCCATCTGGGCAAAAACAGGCTATTTCCTTCTCTTTATACTGGCCTGCTACCTCGTTATTCAACGCTTTATAGAGCGGTATGAAACCAAACAACAGATGCTTAAGTACCAACATGCCGAGGAGATTAATGAGGCTAAACTGCAGTTCTTCATTAACATTAGCCACGAAATACGCACCCCCATGTCGTTGGTCATTAGCCCCCTACAAAGGCTTATGAAACTAGACCAGGAGAAAGAACGCCACCAACTCTACCAAACCATGTGGCGCAATGCAGAACGCATCCTGAGTTTGGTTAATCAGCTTATGGATATCCGAAAAATAGACAAGGGACAGATGCGACTTACCTTCCAAAAAAGAAACATCACCGAGTTTGTATACGACCTTGTAGAGACCTTTCAGTACCAAGTAAAGATTAAAAAGATTCGCCTAAACTACCTACCTAGCTCGAATGAGATAGAGGGATGGATTGACCCCTCCAATTTTGATAAGATTATACTAAACATTCTATCGAATGCCTTTAAATTCACCCCCCCTAATGGCGAGATAAACCTAACTGTAACCACCGCAGAAGATACAAACTTAGCCAAGCCCCTTCAAAAATATATAGAAGTAGCCATATCGGATAGTGGCGTAGGCATTGCCGAGGAGGAAATAGAACGCATCTTCGACCGATTCTACCAAATAGGAGATAACCAACCCCAAACACAAGTAGGCACCGGAATAGGGTTACACCTTACCCGCTTACTAGTGGGTTTGCACTACGGCACCATTCAGGTTACCAATAATCCCAATGGAGAAGGATGCCGCTTTGTAGTACGTATTCCGCTAGGGTGCGATCACTTAAATGAGCAAGAGATGGTTGTAACACCCTACCCACCTATGCAAGAGAAAGAGGAGGAGGAAGAGAACGCGATAGTCGAACAAGCAGAGCTAGCAACCGAACTGGAAAACGAGCAAGAGAACAAGAGTGGCGAGAAGAGGGGACGATGCAAAACCAAATACCGCATTCTGCTAGTAGAGGACGACGAAGATATTCGTCACTACCTACGCAGCGAGTTAGAGAGTGAATACCACATAGCCGAGTGTAGCAATGGGAAAGAGGCACTGAGCCTCCTACTAAAGAGAGCTCCCGACCTGGTGATTAGTGATGTAATGATGCCCGAGATGGATGGTACCACCCTGTGCCAAAAGATAAAACACCATGTAAACATAAACCACCTACCAGTTATTTTACTCACAGCCAAAAGCGAAGAAGAGGAGAAGCTAGTGGGGCTAAATGTAGGGGCAGATGCCTACCTTACCAAACCCTTTAACATTGAGGTAGTGCGCCACACAGCACAAAACCTAATCAAGAGCAGGGAGCTATTACGCAACTGCTTTTCAGGAAATCAAGAACAAGAGAGTCCCAAACCAGCACTCGAAATTCACTCTACCAACAACAAGTTGCTAGACCGAATTATGAATGTAATTAATCGGAATCTAAGCAATCCTGAGCTCAATGTAGAGATGATTACCCAAGAGGTAGGCATCAGCCGGGTACACCTGCACAGAAAGCTGAAAGAGCTAACCAACCAGAGTACCCGCGACCTGATTCGTAATGTACGCTTGAAACATGCTGCCTATTTATTAAAAAACAGCGACTACAACATATCGGAGATAACCGATTTTGTAGGTTTCTCCAGCCTTACCCTCTTCTCGCGCTCATTCAAGGAGTTCTATGGAGTTACTCCCAGCGAGTATGGTGCAAGTAAAAGAGAGAAAGAGCAGGTAGGATAGCTGCTCTTATAAAGAAAAATCGGATAGTACCCACCCCTGATTTAGCCAATTAAATAGGGGACGAATTCAGCTTTTTGCCGAACTCTTCCCCTATTTAATTGAGCACTAAGCTCTACCAGTAATAGCCCTCCCCAAACAGTGCTATATTAAAGATTACTCTGTTGCTGCTGAACGAAAGTGACGGCTAACAAAAGGCAAACAACTGTAGAGAGCCGTGCGCCAATACTCCCATACATGGCCTCCATCACGTACCCTAAGTTGGCAAGGAATCCCTTTGTTGCGCATGGCTTGGTAAAACTCCAAGTTACGGTCTAATAGGAAATCATCATCGCCACAATCAACAAACCACGCCACCTCTCTGAGTGCTTGCGTGCGTGCTTCGTCTGCTTGTTCTACATACTCTACACAGCTTAAATTGATCACTGCACGGGTAAGTAGTGCTATCTTAGACTGCTGATCCTCATAGCGTACAGCCCCCTCCTGAGGTATGTGCATCAATGCACTCATGGCATAGGCAGCACAATACATCTGGGGATAGCGCTGGGCATAACTGGTAGCTCCACCGCCACCCATAGAGAGACCTGCTATGGCTCTGTGCTGCTTGTGGCCCATCACGCGATACTTGGCCTCAATGTAGGGCAAAAATTCAGTGTAGAAAAACTCCTCATAGTTCCACCCTGGCATATCAAAATAGCCATTCCATTCGGTATGGATATTTCCACCTGCATTGGGGGTAACAATAATCATATCGCACGCCTCACCACTCGCTACAAGCATATCCATCACCTCTTTTACACACCCCTTGGTACTCCAACTCACATTCGTATCCCACATACCATGCAGCAGGTAAAGAATAGGGTATCTCTTTTCGCTATGGGCTTCATACCCTCTGGGCAATACAATGGAGTAGGCACGCTCTGCACCAAGCACCTTGCTGTAAACGGTATCCACCAAAAGCTGACTATCCATCACTCGTTGAGAATGTTGAGCTGCTGCAACCATAGCAACAGAGAGGAAAGAGAGAATAAAAAGTAGTTGTCTCATTGTTTTTTAGTTTAAAGTTACACAATATAATTATAACCACCTCGTACACACGCAGGAGTGTGCCACCAGAAGCAGTTGAGAAAGAGAGGATAAAGATAGAAAAACTATACTAATAGAAAGAAAAGATAGTAATAGAAAGAAAAAAGCTAGAAAGCAATCCCCTATACAAAGTTTCCTACACCCGCTTCATAGCGGGTGTAGGAAATAAATCTAAATGCACAATTATATCTAAAAATCCATTCATTCAAATGGCATCGGATATACACTTCTCTGGTCCATTGCTTACTCTACACTGTTGGTCAGATAGACTCGCTCAATCACAATAGGCTTACCCCCTTTAGACCAGAATCCCACAATGGTT
The DNA here is from genome assembly GCA_051648565.1 of Phocaeicola sp. GTDB lineage: Bacteria > Bacteroidota > Bacteroidia > Bacteroidales > Bacteroidaceae > Phocaeicola. The sequence continues at coordinate 52,820 of JBOFFJ010000020.1, forward strand.
ATTTTAGTGGGTGATACCGCTACAGGAGTTCCATTAACCAATTTAGTCATTTTATGCAAGTCAACAACAACCTTACGGTTGTTTCCAAAAGGATTCTCTACCGCACCATCCCAGTAACCTTGGTTAAAGAGTCGGAAGGAGATATCGCTATCATTGTCGGCACCTAGCTGAGCGACCAAATAGCTATAGCCCGATAAATTGACCCCTACTGCGGGATTGTACTCCCAACCACCAAAACCATACTGCCCCGTAACAAGCGTTTGAGTGGTTTCATCAAAACTACCTTTCTCCCAAATAGAGGGATTAAAGAGCTCTTTTGTGAGGGGAAACGTAGTAGCATTCACCTCAAGAGAGAGCTGCTTTGCTTCGCCTCCCTCTGGGGCATAACCAATGGTAATAGTAGCCACTCCATCTTTGTGAGCGATTAATTGCCCCACACCTACTGCTACCACCTCACTATTGGAAGAGGTAACCGTTGCATTTGAGGTAACCACCTGCGAGGTTCCATCGGCATAAGTGGCTTTTACTACTAAATATTTAGTGGCACCGGTTAAAAGAGTCAACCGATTGGTTGAAATTCCTTCAACCGATAAGCTCACCAATGCAGCAGTGCTTACTTCACCCTCGCCTGCATACTCCTTGTACCAGTGGTAGATGGGCCATGGACACGCTTCGGGGTCATTCAGGAAGTTGTAGTTGCCCACACTGCCTGGCTCCTCTTTAAACTGAGCCAACTTGTGGCAATCGGTAAAGAGCAACCAACTTACATTTCCGGTATTATCGGCTATGTACTTAAAATTGGCCCCAAAACCGATGCCTCCTATAACACCCGTAATACTTTTGCCCCAAGAAGATTCGTACTTAGCAGGAGCCCAATCCATTTCGGTTACCATAATGGGTGCAAGGTTAGCAACAGGCATTACCTGTGCATCCCAACCCCGTTGGAATCCTTCGTATCCACCCCCCATTACACCTCCTAATTCGGCACTTGGCTCTTCGGCATCACTACCGTACCACCCTGGATAGGCATGGACAGCGTATCCTATATTCTCGCCTACAATAGGGTAAGAGGCAAATCCAGCAAATTGCGATTGATAGCCCAAGCCAGGTACCCAGATTATATTCTTTGCCCCATTTGATCGGATTTTATCTACAATGGGTTGAAAGAAACGATTGGCTTGCTTAAAGTAAGTATCACCACTTCCACCATAGGTACCATCTTCGCCTAAAATATCAATCGGCTCGTTGGCCAATTCAATCATTACCTTTCCATTATTCTTGAGTTTAGGGTGTTTAGAGACAATATCCCACACCCTGGTAAGAAAGGCTTGGTAATCATCGCCCACCGCTATCTTGTGCGGAGCTACCCCTGGAGGTCGCATCACCACGTAAAGCCCTTTAGAGATGGCATACTCTGCCATAGGGATAAAGAGTTCCTCTAGGTATTTTTCAAAACGAAACTGCGAGAAGCGTTCATGCCCCTCGTAACGAACCGATTCAAGAGAGGTATCGTCACTCCAGTAGGGATCTAAATGCATACGTACGAAATTCATGCGCCATCCTGCCGCTAGCATCTCATTGATCATGCGCTTATTAAAAGTTAAACAGCCATTTACATCGTAATTGCTCCAAGCACTGTTGTTAAAATAGGGGCTATAGGTTTGTGCAAACCCATGCAGATTGACCACATTGCCTGCTGCATCCTTTAAGTAACGACCTACTACATTTAGCTCCAACGTAACATTTACATCGGGATAGGGGTCGGGATCAGGCTTTTCTGAGGGTTCTTCAACCTCCTCTTCGACCACAGGATCCTCTACTGTACGGTCTGAGCACCCAATCAAGCATAGAGAGAGGGCTAGTAAGGCCACACGAAATTGAGCACGAGCTATTAATTTAATCTTATTCATTTGCTTTTATCTTATTAATGATACAAAGTAGCCTACCCAGTAAAAGAGCACTCCTCTTCGCCTTAGGGTAGCTAAGCTCCTAAAACAATAGAGCTCTCCAGACACCCATCTTTGTATAGTGTGTGTGTGGAGAGACTCTATTACTACTTAATTCATCTATTTTACTGACTACTTAGCATTACTTAATCCATCAGCTATCCCTCCATAAGCAGGCTTACGCGCATAATCGAGTGTCCATAAACCAACAGGTTCTCCTTTTCTCCAGCCACTTCCCTCTGGACTATCTGTAGGACACCAATGGGTAATACCCGATTGCTGAGTAACTGGAATAATCTCTTTGTACTTTTGAACAATAAAGGTGTAGTAATCGGCCATTCTTTGGTGTTGCTCAAAGCTCATATCTTTGGTCATTACAGCTGTTCCATTGGCATCTACATACCCCATATCGAGTTCGGTAATGCGCACCAACTTTCCGCTAGCTGCCATTAGCTCAAGCATTTTAACAACATGTGCCTCTTTGCGCGCTTGTGCATCGGGATTCTCGTAACAAGAGACGTGCATCTGGCTACCAATGCCATCAATCACTGTTTCGCCATCGCTCTCCCAACGCTTTACCCACTCTATAAGTGCTTTTACTTTCTTATTATCATCCCAATCCGACTCTAGGTTATAGTCATTTACAAAGAGTTTTAAATCGGATGGTACCCCACCATTCTCGGCAAAATATTGACGGGCATACTTGATAGGAAGACGCACCACATCGTAATCGCCTAGGTAGTCGCGCCAGTAGAAGTTGCTAGCTGCATCGGTAGCCGAAACACGATCGGCTGTCCACAAGTCGTAGTAACCATCGCCTGTATAGTCTGCGCCTGCTACCACTTCATTCACTACGTCCCATTGTGTTACATAACCATCACAAGCCTCCATCATACCTTTGACCCAAGTTTCCATCGCCAAAGAGAGTACCTCTTTTTTCTCTTCTGGATCCATTGGAAGGGTATTGCCCGACTCCTGCATAGAGAACTCCATCTCATCAAAGTAGTAAACATTGGCCTCAGGTAAAACGGATAGGTTAAATGCAATGGTATTCATGCCAGCATCGCCCGCTTGCGCAGCCGATATAACCCCCTCTACCGTAATTTCCTGCCATTCGGGAGTCAATACAGGAGTACCAATCATTTGGTAATGGAGGTAGCCCCCTGGATTGTTGTGCGATTGTGATTCGATGGTAGCTGTCTTATCGGCTTTAGCCTTCATGCTAAAGCGATAGGCATCGCCCGCCTTAAACTGTCTATCTACCGTTACAAAGAATTGGGTATCCCAAGCGTTAGGAGGATTATCGCCCGAGCGCACTATCACCGAACGACTAGAACCATTGGCACCTGCTCCCAAATTGGCGGTGGTAAGCATATCGGGTCCCACTCCACTTTGGGTGGCATAGTAGCTATCAAAGTTATCCTCCTCTACCGTAGGATTTACCACCAAGTTGGTCCACCAAGTAGTAGGTCCGGCAGCCATCGATACCACCTCAAAGATTAAATCGTGCCAAGATACCTTGCTCCATCCATCTGATCCATTATCAAAAGAGGGGTTCTTAATAAGGTTCTCATCAGAACCTGTGGCCACAAGCGATAAATCATCGAAAAATAGTTCCCCACCAAAGGTACCAAAACAGAAAACCAACTGATCCAAAGCAAAATTGGCCGTAAAGGTAATAGCAGACTCTGCAAAATTCTCACTAGCAACAAAACTGGGTAGATATTGCGTATCACTCTCATTCTTAGGCCAGAAAAGAACCTCCATGGCCGAACTTGCTTTAAGTTGCATTTTGATGGTATACTCCTGCCCTACCACCAAGGGTTGAGAGAGGTTGTAAAACATTTGCCAATCCCATGGATTACCCTTTGCCTCAGAAGTGTAAATACGAAGTGCTTTATTTGCCTCTTCGGGGTCGACCTCTATCTCTCTATCTGCAATAAGCCCATCGAGGTAGTTCTTATTTTGCTGTGAGTGCCAACAAAGGGTGTGTCCATAGATATCAATTCCCCCCTTACGAGCCAACTCTACAAACTCAGAGATAGTAGAGAAGTTCATGCTCCCATCATCGGCCACTACCGAAGCATATTTCATCGCATTACCAGCTGTTACTATATCAAAGTTAGAGGTGGCCAAGCTATAAACCAATCCATGCTGCAAAAACTCGCTAACTGTTATTCCAGAACCTAATGTAAAGTTGGGTGATGCTGCTCGATCGACATACGATTTAAGCGGAGAGTATGCATTTAAGTACTCAAATTGAGCGATTGACTCGGGTTTATCTACCGTATATTCAAGCAAGCCCTTGTCTGCACATCCCCCCAACAAAGAGAGGGATGTGATAGCCAAAGCTAATTTATAAATTTTGTTTTTCATGTCATTCATTTTAAGCTATTATCAGTTATAAACGGGAGTAAACGTTTCCAATTTACTCTCTCTATCACGAGCCACCAATGTATCTTTGCAAGCATAACTTTTGTTCAAGAAAGCACCTCCTTGAGTTTGTTGGTAGCGGTAGTCAATGTTGTAGTCTAGATACAAGCCATCTCTATCCTTATCTCCCCACGCTTTTTTCTCACTCTTCTCTTTCCAAGCTCCGCTTCCACTAACAGTTACATTGTCCGAATCGGTAGAGATGGTACAGTTGTTGGCCTCATCAAAGGTTAATAACAAATTACAAGTAAGCGTCATTGGAACCAATTCATTGTTGGCATTGTAAGTTTGTACAGTGGTAGATAGTGGATAACTTACCTGCTTAAAGGCAGCTGTAGCCAATTTACGTACCTCATCGTACTCTATGTACTCTTTGTGACGCACTTGGGTGGTAGTTGTTCCATTTTCGGTAATTACATCTACTCCACGGCTCAGCCAGTTACCATGCCACTTGTTTTTGTACTTCACAGCATAGAGTGTATAATCTTTGGGTTTTACACTCCAATCACTGTTATTGAAGCGATTGGGGTTTGTAACTCCCTCTTGTGCTGTTCCAGACAACACTTGATCGGCATTTCTAACCCCCGTCATCACTAGAGGAATTACATAACTCACCTTTATGGCGCTGGGATCTTGAAAAAAGGCATCGGTAAATTGAACCTCTACCCCACCCAATACCGTTCCAGAAGGAATGGTAATTTGGTTGGAAGCAAGGGTATAGTGCGAAGATGGAAGCGGCAAAATGGCTTCGCCCGTACCATAAGTTAAGCGATCGCAAAGTGTATTATCGACTTGAACATCGATAACACGATCGGTTTTATTCTCGTACACCCCACCCATTGTGGCATAAATTTTACATTTATGCTCATTGTCGAGGGTTGTATCGTACATATCTTCGCCCAATGTAATGGTACGAACGGGTGATTGCTGAGCAAAGTAAACGGTGGTAGTTCCATAATCTTCAAACTCCCAGCCAGCATTTTTACAAGAGCTTGTAAACAAGCCTATAGCTAATGATAATAGTAGTATCTTTTTCATAGATTCATCTTTAATTGTTCTGTTTTGGTTAGCTGGAGTTATCTCCAACCCTTGTTTTGTTGTAGCATATCGAATTTAAGTACTTCGCTATAGGGAATAGGTCCGTGATACATAAACTCTTCGTAGGTACGCGTCTCTACCTCTATCTGCTGATAGCTCTTTGATTCGCTTCCTGTAATGCTCACTCCGTAGGCAGTTTCGGTTATTGACTCTTTCCAACGGCGCAAGTCCCAGAAGCGGAAGCCTTCAAAACAGAGTTCCAAACGGCGCTCGTTACGAATTAAGCTGCGCATGAGCTCTTTGTTGTTTTTAATGGACTCTAAGTAGGCATCTCCATTCTCTACACCCACACCTGCACGTTTACGGATGGCTTTCACTACATCGTAAGCAGAAAAGCTGTAGCTACCGCTACCTGTTGGCCCATAAGCCTCATTGGCTGCCTCGGCATAGTTTAAGAAAAGTTCGGTAAAACGAATACGCGGTACATAGTGTCTCTGCTCATTGATGCTGTTGGGGTTAAGATTTACATCCTCACGCAAGAGTTTACGCATGTAGTACCCTGTACGAGTAGAGCGTTCATCCTCTTTGTTCAACGCATCGTTATTGGTTCCATCGGCAGCTGTTGTAATGGTGGTTCCGCTTACACTGCTTCCATTTACCACAATGTACTTGGCTAAACGGGGGTCACGCCCCTCGTAAGGGTTGTTGCTATCGTATCTAGCAGCCGAGTTCGAAATGGGATAGCCATTGGCCATCGGAAATGCATCGACTAGATTCTGTGTAGGATTTAATCGACCCAAACCATACAAAGAGGGTGGAAAATGGTCTGCCTCCAAATCTTTGTTGGTGCTTACCCCACCTCTCCACATCACCTCAAGAGGTGATTTACCATTACCTAGACTACCAATATCGCCCGTATTGGTGTACCAAGTCCATCCGGTTGGGTCAACACCCTGTGCTACTCCCCCAATGCGGCTCAGTACCAAACCAGTATACTCTGCCGCTTGTGCATAGGTGGTAGTCGTTCCTTCGCTGTAGGCAGGACTAGCAGCCAATAGGGCAGCCTTTGCACGAAAAGCCTCGGCAATGCGTCCACTCATACGCCCTAAAAACTTCTCACCAAATACACGGTTGTATTGTGAACGGGTCACCCCTAGTGCTACATACTTGGCAGGAATCTGACTATCCGAATTGATATCACTATATTCGGTAGGAAGCATCTCGAGCGCCAATTCAATATCGGCATAGATGGCTTTCAGGCAATCCTCAAAGGTAGCACGAGGCAGGTTAAAATTTGAATTCGCATCTTCGGGTTCGGTTACAAGGGGCACCCCTAGTAATTCGCCTTGAGCTGTCCAACCACCGTGTGACTGCAACAGGTAATAGATATACATAGCACGTAGGCCATACGCCTCGCCCTTCATGCGGTCGTTATACATAACCGATACCAGTTCGTCATCGGCCCAGTGAACCAAGTCGCAATTGGCAATAAAAAGATTTAAATACTGAATTGCTGAACGACAGCTTACCCACGCATCGGTTGGGTTAGACTCAGCACTCCAGCTACCAGTAGCCATTCTTCGGTAACTGTTAGTAGCCAAATTACTGACTGCATTATCGGTAGCAACATCATTAAATGAGTAGGATCCACAAGGGATACGGGTATAGCCATTGGCTAATATTCCCTCTGCATAGTTTGGATTTTGGTACATGTGCTCAAAACCTAAATTGTTTTGAATAGCAGGTACAAAGAGGTCATCACACCCAACCAACAAACAAGAGAGGGCAATAAGTTTTACTATTTTTTTCATGTTTTCTTCTTGATTAAGTCATTCTTAAAATTCAGCATTAAAACCTATGTTATAGGCTCTAGACTGAGGAGAACTTCCAATATTCATCTCCATATATTCACGTTCTTTGGCGATAGTCAATAAACTATTCCCGCTAGCATAGACTGCAACCCCTCTTAAGAACGATCCTTTAAACCATTTTTTAGGCATATCGTAGGTAACTTGAATCTTACCTAAGTCAATACGGTCTGTGCTGTAAATCCAGAAATCGGAATCGCGGAAGTTATTCTCACCACTTTGTGTGGTTAAACGTGGATAGGTAGCTGTACTGTGTGTCTCTTCGGTCCAACGATCACGAACCACTTCGGAATATTTTCTGTCACCATATATCCACCAGTAGCTATTATTCTTCATCGCCTTTCCACCAAACTGACCAGTAAATTGGGCAAAAAGAGTAAAGTTGTTCCACTTAGCTGTAAAGTTAACCCCAAATGAGAAAGGAGCTCCCCACTGTCCCAACACAACGCGATCTTTGTTATCAATTACTCCATCGTTATTCTGGTCAATATATTTAATATCGCCAGGTTCTACTTGGGCAAAGCTAGAGGTGGGTGAGGCAGCTATATCGGCAGCATCTCTATAAAAACCATCACTTTGTAATCCCCAAAGTGCATCGATAGGTTGTCCTTCCGATTTGAGATAGTCAAACTCTACATTCTCATTCACACGGGTGGCTTGGGTAGTATAGTACATACCTGTTAAGCCAAGCGAAAGATCAACAGCCCCTACTTTTTTATGTAAGTTGGCAGCAAAATCAAAACCTGTACGTTGGTTGTTGTTGAAATTCATGTAAGGCAAGAAAGATGATTCTGGCCAATAGGTGGAGAAGTAATTGGGATAAATAGTGGTTGGAGTGGTTAACAATCCTTCGGTATTGGTCACAAAATAATTGGCATTCAGCTTTAAGAGCCCTTTCCACAACGAAGCATCTAACCCCACAGAGAACTCTTTTCGCTTAATAAAGGTCAAGTCGTTGTTTCCTCCTCTACGCGAATCGGCTGTTTGAAGCGACTGTCCATCGGTCCATCCCCACCAAGTACCCGACGAGGTAAATATATTATCGTACATATAGTACTCTGCTATATCTAAATCCTGGTGTAGATTGGCCACCGATGCGGTAAGTTTCAAATCGTCTACTACCGATGAGTTCTCAAGGAATTTCTCCTTGCTCAAGCGCCATGCCACAGTAGCTGTGGGCGAAAATGCTTGACGATGCCCTTCGGCTAGTTTGGCAGAGTGAATGGCTGCACCGCTAAAGTCTACATAATATTTGTTTTGGTAGTTATACCCCACTTGCACACCCAAGTTGGCGTTGCTAATACGGTGGTAAACTCCCGATACAGTTTGTTGATACCCGTGAGCCAAAGCTGTAGCCGAAACGGTGTGGTCATTATAAAATACCCTATCGTAGTTAAACTGACCCGAAAAAAGTACGGTTTGCGTCTCTGCACTGTTACTCATGTTCTGCGTACCTGTACTACTATCGAGTCCATACTTAGTCAATGAAGTAATCATATCCTGACCAGCATAGTTATTCCAAGTCACTCCATAAGTGGCATAACCATTGTTTATAGAGGTGGTGTAACTGGTAGCATAATCCACCGAGAACTGCGTACGAAACGAGAGACCCTCTAAGATACGTGATAAATCGAGATTCACCCCAGCATCAAATTGAAAATTACGCGAGGTCCATTGGTTGTAACCTGCTGCATACATAGCGGCAAAAGGGTTTCCTTGATCAATCTGCGTTCCTCCCAATAGGTATTTTCCATCTATCAAGTAACGGCTATTATTGATTAATGTCCAAGCATCGCGGTTGCTCTCTTCTACATAACTGATAGGTATAAGTGGCGATACACGGTTGGGACGTAGCGATGCAGCACTCCCCCAGTAACCTGCATTATCATTGCGGGTATCATAGAACGTAGTATTGGCATTTACCCAACCACTTACCCAGTCATTGAGTACCAAGTCTACATTACCACGTACATTTAAACGGGTGGTATGGTTATCCTTTCCTTCACCGAAATTAATCAAATCGTTTACATTGTAAAGACCAATGTTGGTGTAGAAGCGTGCATACTTTCCACCCCCTGAGAACTCGGCCGTTGCATCCGATCGGGTATAGCTATTCTTAATAAACTCGGAAGAGTAGAAATCGACATTGGGGTAGCGATAAGGATTAGCCCCCGAAGCGTGGTTGTAAATATCACTCTCGCTATAGGTAGCAGAGAGTCCATCATTGGCACGCGCTTCGTTGTAAAGCGTCATGTACTCGGCCGATCCTAAGTACTTAGGATAGCTCTTAGGTACATACAAGGTGCTATTACCACGCACTTTGATGGTTAAATCATCGTGACGAGCCCGTTTGGTTGTAATCAACACCACCCCCTTTGAAGCACGACTACCGTAGAGTACAACAGCCTGTGCACCCTTTAAAAAGGTGATTTGTTCTATTTCGGTAGGCACTACATTGCCCGCATCACGAGGTACCCCATCGACTAGTATCAAGGCATCCCCCATGTTCCAAAGCGAGCCATTGTAACCACCAACCAACGATTGCATATTGTCTAAGCTATAGGTTGTATAGTTCTTTTCGAGTAGCTCTACCATATCGACTACAGCCACTCCCCCCATTAGGTTCTCTTTCTGTACCTTGCGAAAAGCCACATTTACCTCTTCACTAGGATTTAGTAATTCTGAATTGATTGGCTCCTCCTCTACCTGTGCCAATGCTACCATTGGTGAGAAGAGAAAGAGAGTTCCCAAAACTACTTTTATATGTTTACTTATCATTATTCTTTCTTTTTTTAAATAAAACATTATTCATACTACCAACCTGGATTCTGTGCGAATTCAAGATACATACTTGTATCGGTACGCTTTAAGGGGAACCAGTAGTGCTTCTCGGTAAAGTTACGAGTCAAGATAAGGCTCTCAGAGAAGTCGGCTACCTCATTATCGTGGGGAGTATCTTTGTTAAAGTTTACCCGTACAAACTCTTGTGATGTTTTAATATTATAGGGATGCTTATCAAGCAAGAACCAACGGCGTAAATCAGTAAATCGATGCCCTTCGAAAGCCAACTCTACGGCACGTTCGCGGCGTAGTTCACTCATAAATCCATCCAAGGAGCTACTATACTTAGCAGCTACAGGATCTATACCGGCACGCGTACGAATCTTATTAATGGCATCTAAAGCAGTAAGTGAACAATTTGACGATTTTCCGGTAGCTACTCCTGTAGCTTGTGATGCCGCCTCGGCATACATTAAATAGACATCGGCTAAGCGCATCCAGCTTAAGTGAATGTGGTGCTTGTTGCTCCATCCATACCCATCATCCCACTGATTACAACTAATAGGAACTAATTTATACATTAAATAGCCAGTTCGGGTGCCATCAATCACGTGACGTAAATACCCATTGGTATAAAGATTAGCATAACGCACCTTCTCATCATAAGCATCCTTATCTTCACCAGCAGGGATAGGTAATATGGTTCCATTAACCACCTTAGCTCCATCGTAAATAATATCGTTGTAAAAACGAGGGTCACGTCCACGCCAAGGGTGTGTAGGATCAAAACCAGAATCACCATCCCTCAAAGGTAGTCCATTAACCATACCGTAGTAGTTTACATAGTTGGCTGTAGGCATAGAGGTTACCCCACTCTGAGTCAACACTTTGGTACCAAATTGTTTACTAGCCCCCCAGTTTGAATTGTCCCAATTGTAAGAGGGTCCTCTAAAGATAGCTTCGGTAGAGCCTGGCATCAACGCATTCTGCCCATTGGTATAGAATAGGTCTGAATAGTTCTCAAAATCTACGAGTGAATATTGAGTTTGACCACTCTCAACTAATGTAAGCAGTTCACCCAAAGCATCGGCAGCTCTCTTAGCGTAATCGGCATGGTAGGTAGTGCTACCTGTTGACTCTTTGTTCATCAACGGACTTGCTGCCCAAAGTAAGTTCTTACCTAAATAACCAAGTGCCATGATTTTATTGATACGCAATTGGTTTTTACCCAACGTACGTTTACCTGCTGTGGTATTATCCCAATCAATCGGAAGCAAATCGGCCGCTTTTCTAAAGTCGGCAGCAGCCTTATCGGCAGATTGATGGTAATTTAAACGAGGCAGTGTAAGCTTCTGATCCGAAGGAAGTACCTCGTCAATGTAAGGCAATCCACCCATGTACTGAATCAACATAAAGTGAAACCATCCACGGAAGAAGTAAAGTTGTCCCTCTACCAAACTGCGCTCCTCTTCGGTAGCATCATTCATTAAGTGCATATTAGCAATACCCATATTGGCTTTGCGAATGCCATACCATGCCAATGACCACAATGATTTTTGAAAACGATCGTTACTAGTGGGTGAATTACTCCAACGATCCATCCAGCCACTTGACCAACCATCAAATTCACGTTGCCATCCCCAAAAATCACCTTGGTCTACTTTATAACACATGTGGTAATCAATTCCCACATTCATTATTTCATCTTCACCCCAGTTGTATGAATTGGTCCAGTATCCTTTAGTGAAATCGGGAATACAATAGTAGAGTTCCTCAGTAAACCCCTGAAAGTTGGTAAAATCCTTAAAAGCGTCTGTCTCTGATATTTCAGAATCGGGTGCTCTATCTAAATAATCGGTACAAGAGGTGGCCGATAGTAACAAAGCTACCATCCCTCCTATCATTGCAAAATTTCTATATTTTTTCATTTTATGCTTGTATTAAAGATCAAATTTGATACCCAAGTTAAAGCGTCTTAGTGTAGGGTAAGCTCCTTGTGAAGCTAGACCAGTTCCGGCAAAGTTAGATTCACGATCGTCGGGCATCCGCGACCACACCCATAAGTTATTACCATTAAGGTAAACACGCAGCGAAGAGAGCCCCATCTTTTTCACCCAGTTGTCAGTAAATGTATAGGCTATCTCTGCATTCTTTAAGCGGATGTATGAACCATCGTAGTGGTACCTTGTTCCATCGTAATAGCTAGGAGTAGTATCCCAACGAGGCATCGGTATTTCGGAGTTGGTTGTATATTTAGTCCAATAATCTCCTTCATCAAAAACGGTGTTTAAATGACCATTAAGTGAAGTAAAGGAGACGGTTCTATTTACATTGGTTACCCCGTAGAATTGTAGGAACATACTGAAACCTTTGTAATCAAAACCCAAGGTAGCATTGTAAGTATTCTGTGGCGTACCTGTAAAGCCAAAGGGTACATTATCATTGGAATCAATCACCCCATCACCATTAAAGTCAATAATTACATACTGCCCGGGCAACTTTTGATTATCCATGGTATTGTGCTGAGTCATCCCAATCACCTCATCCCAAGTGCCTGCAAAACCATTGTCTAGGTAAGAGTGATCTTGACCAATAGCAAACCCTTCTACCTTCTGATAAGCAGGTAGCAAAGAGGCATCATCGTACTCCAACACTTTGTTCTCGGCATGGGTCATATTAAAGTTCCCCCAAAGACGAAGACCTGTATGCAAGGTTTTGTTGACACGCATCTCTAACTCATACCCCTTGGTATGTACACGTCCCATATTGGCTACCGGAGCAGTGGTACCAAAGTAAGAGGGAATAGAGCGAGCCGAGCCAATAAGAATATCAGAACGTTTTTCGTCAAAGAACTCCAAGCTACCGGCTAGCAACCCTCCAAAGAGTGAGTAATCTATCCCGAAATTCTGCTTAACCGACTTCTCCCAGTGCACATCGGCATTTCCTACCGACGATTCACGATACCAAGTATAGGGACTTGCATCATCATAAGGACCTAGCACAGCATTTCCTCCATAGGCCCACTGGGTAGCATATAACCAGCGTCCAGCAATGTTATCATCGCCAATCTCGCCATACGAGTATCTAACCTTAAGCATATCGATATACTTCTTGACTAGTTTAAAGAATTTCTCTTCACTAATCATCCAACCAATAGCTCCTGAGTTAAAGAAAGCGAAACGATTCTCTTTACTAAATTTCTCAGAACCATTATAAGCTCCATTGTACTCTAGAAAGTATCTATTGGCATAGTCGTAAGTGGTACGGAAGGCCCAGTCTTCGCGGTAGTTAGTGAATTCACTACCCATAGCACGCTCACTCCGGTTAAATACACCCATGGCAGTTACCGAGTGTTTTCCAAACTGACCTGCCCAGTTCAATTGGCCTTGGTAGAATAGGTTACGCTGAGTAGCCCAGTTTTGCAAATCGCCACCTGCAGTATTCCATTTAATACCTTCCGAAAAGTCAAAGTTATTGTTACTATCAATATTTTGTCTGTAAACTGGAATACCCGTAACCGGATCTATCCATTTATACTGTGTTTCATTATATAGATCATTGATACCACGCCCTGCCTCTACAAATACATTATCCCACGAAACGGTAGCTCTTGCATTTAAACCTTTTAATATAAAACCTAAATCTTGCTCGAGCGTAAAGTCGGTACTAATACGTGTCGTGGTTTTCTTCTCCAAACCACTCAAAGCTAAATTAACAACCGAGTTAGGTGCTCCTTGCATATCGGCAGGATAGTAGCCCCAAGTACCATCCGAATAGATGGGTAAGAAAGCATCCGATGGTGCATTATAGGCAGCTTGCCACAACTGTGAAGCACCATACGAATCGTCGGCTACGTTCCAAGGCGATTGCTTTAGACCGTGTGAACCTGCTATATTAGACTTTAAAACTGTTGTCTTAGTTAGTTGGAAGTCAAGGTTACTACGTACATTGATACGATTAAACCCATACCCTGGTTGGTAGCCACGTCCATTATCATATTCTCTAAAAAGGTCACCCTCGTGTTGAAAATCAATGGCCGAGAAGTATTTTACAAATTTAGTTCCCCCCGAAATATTAAGATTGGCATTGTAAGCCATAGCATAATCTTTAAAAAGAGCTTTCTGCCAGTCTACGTTGGGATAACGCTCTGCCTCGGCCAAATTGGCTGGATTGCGGTATTTCTCCAAAATGGCAGCGGGTGTAATCTTTTTCCACGCATCGGGTGCTAGTCCCAATTCATTCTCAATAGCCATATTACGTACATAGAGTGCATCGGCCGATTCTAAGGTACTAGGTAGTTGTGACACAACCTTGGCAGTCATGTTTACCCCTACTTGTATCTTTGCCTTTCCCTCATTACCCCGTTTGGTTGTAATCAAGATCACTCCATTGGCTCCTTTCACCCCATATACAGCAGTAGCCGAGGCATCTTTCAATACCGAAATAGTTTGAACAGAGCTAATATCCACACTATTCATGGGGCGTTCAATTCCATCCACTAGAATGAGTGGGTCGCTGCTGTTCCATGAGCTAACACCACGAATCACAATCTTAGGGTCCTCCTCGCCTGGCATACCTGTACTTGAGGTAGTAATAACCCCTGGCAAATTACCTGTAAGAGCTGCACCAATATCGGCCACCCCACCAGCACGCTCCAACACCTTACCACTGGTTTGTGTAATAGCCCCTACTACACTGGCCTTTTTTTGTTGTCCATAACCTACTACCACAACCTCTTCTAGCTGCTGAGAATCCTCTTTAAGAACCACTTTGAGTAGCTTTTCGCCCCCATATCGCACTTCTTGAGGAAGCATACCAATATAAGAAACGACCATTACCGATTTTTCACTGGGAAGATTAAGTAAGAATTTACCATCTATATCTGTTGTTGTACCTATTGAACCACTTCCCTTTACAATGATGGTAGCCCCAATAATGGGCTCATTGCTTCCATCTAATACTACACCGTTTACACTTATTCCTTTTTGTGCCATCAGAGGTAAACTACTAAAGAGCATCAGAAGAAACAAGAGTGTTTTTTCTTGAATTTGTTGTTTTACATTTTTCATTTCAATTAGCTTAAGGTATTCATTATAAAAATAAGATAACTACTTATTGCACAGAGCAATTTAACTATCATCGCATCTAGTATTCATACTATACATTCATTAAAGGTTACTATTGAGAGGTTGTAGCATACATTCCAACAGTAGTGCCGGTAAATCCGCCTGCTACAGCAGTCGATAAAAGACTAGCATCTACATTTCTAATTAAGTTTTTCCATTCACCCTCTTGGGTGGCGTAATAAAAGTCGTAACTCACTCCCGAAGAGAGTAACTTGAAATCAATCCAACCCGAATGTTCTGCTAAGGGAGAAGAGGCCAAAACAAATTCATCAGGAACACCTGGCTGGGTTAAGGATATTTCATACCCACCCTCCTGACGTGTAAGGGAGAGGTAGTAATAATGGCTCTCATCTTTAAAGAGAAGCATGCCCGCCCGTTCACTTCCCACATCAAAGTGAAAATACATACGGGTAGTACACTCAAATTTGTGATGCTGCATGCGTCGTCCTACATAAGCAGGTGTTCGCTTTTCACTCACTTTAATAGGAGCACACTGCAAGGCCAGATAGCCTGGATAATCAGATAAAGAGTAGAATTGGGTAGCAGGAGCACGGAGGGTAAGCCACTCCTTATTTAGAGTAGGCGAATCAAAAGAGTCAACTACTTTAAAGTTACCAAACGTAGTCACAGAATCACGCTCCACACCAAGGTACTTAAAGAGTTGAGGAATAACCTCATCGCCTTGGGTTATATAGGGGTAGCCATCGCTACTCCACTTTACGGGCATCAAAAAAGTTTCACGCCCTAGATTCTCAAACCTATTAGTAATGGGGCGACATGCCAAAAAGAGAGCCCACCAATCACCTTGTTTCGTTTGAATAAAATCGGCATGGCCTGCACAAGTTACAGGATTAAGACGTTCGGAATGCAATGAGCGTTGGGTTAAGATGGGATTTTTATCCCACGCAGTAAAGGGTCCCATAGGAGACTCTCCGCGGAAAACAACCTCCGAATGGCGATCACTTGTACCTCCTTCGGCAGCAATTAAAAAGTACTTCCCATCAATCTTATACATGTGAGGGCCTTCAATCCAGATTGGGTTATCAGCAGGGACAGCTCCTTTATCGACCAATATCTTGCGTGGACCAACCACCTTATCAGTAGCTACATCAAACTCTTGAATGCGTATGGTTCGATGACCACTGTATTGAGGTTTATAGTTTGGAGCAACATCACTATTTATAATATAAGCCTTACCATTGTCATCAAAAAAGAAAGAGGGATTAATACCTCCCACTTCGGGTAATGCAATAGGGTCTGACCATGAGCCAAAAGGATCTTGTGTCTTTACAAAGAAGTTGCCTGCACCCACATTGGTTGTAACCATATAATAGGTGTTATTCGCCTTATTATACTCAATGGCTGGAGCAAAAATACCTCCACTCACCCCTTGTCCTTCCATATTGATCAACTGAGAAGGACGATCTAGCACATGGCCTATCTGGTTCCAATTGATAAGATTTGTGCTGTGAAAGATAGGTACTCCGGGAAAATAAGAAAATGTTGAGGTTACCAAGAAGTAATCTTCGCCATTGGTGCATATACTAGGATCTGAATACCACCCTGGAAGAATGGGATTGTAAAAATCACCCCTCCCTAGCAAGGGATTCTCAATGTAAAAATCATCATTCCCCTGGTAGGTAAAAGAGTCAAATAACACCGTTCCAGGATTTACATCAGGAGCATTGTGCCCACATAGGGAACCCCTTCCTACCGTATATACAAAAAGGGAGGATAGGAGAACGATAAGTAGAAGTATGCCTCTTTGGGAAATCTTACTCAGCTTTACCATCAATCAAAATTTAAGGTTCGTTTTGTTTCTCTAGCAAAACTAAGCAAAGTAAAAAGGAGGGGGTAGCCAATACGTTACATAAGATAAACCTTGTATTACATAGCCTGCAGAGGAGTTAGTAACAGTTTAACCAAACGTAACAAAATACTCGATAAAAACCTAAAAAACAACGAGTTACCAATAGAACAATGTAACAATCTATTTTTCAGCTAGAAACATAAGAGTAGTAACTAGAAAAGAACAGAGCTATTACATACCAGTTGCATCACTTGTTAATTAACATAATTTAAAACCAATAAATAGAATATTCCTCCTCCACAACTCACCAGATATCCCTACTTTTAGCTAGATTTGCAAACAATACTTTCTCTTTAATAAAGAACTATCTTGCAAACCAATAGCTAGTCTAGTCTAGAAAGAAGGAAGGAAGTTGCAAGAACAACCTTAATCAGTTAGACACTTATGAAAAAAGAATTCATTCTAAATGGAGAAGAGATGACCCACTCACTACTCTCGACCTACCAACTACCTTATATAATCATTTCCCTATTGCTAATATGCTTACTTTTGGTTTACATTATCCAACTTAAACAAAAGATAAAGGAAAGAGATTTTGCACTGCAAATCAAACACCGCGACTGCTCCAGCCTTCACACAACGTTAGGATTAATGGCCGAAAAAATAGAGGTCCAATTCTTTATGTATGACGAAGTAAACAGAAAGCATTACAAATACGCCAACAACCAATTTATACCCAGCTCTTTTTCACTCGAAGAATCCGAGAAACTTATTCATCCAGAAGATATTGAGCAATACAAACAAGATTACTCCAATATCATAACTGGAGCAACAGATGAATGCATCTCACGCGTTCGTATATACAATAATGAGCAGAAAGCATACGAAAACTTTAAAAACGTAGTAAGACCCATCAAAAAGAGTAACGGGAAGGTGACCCACTATGTCTACATCCAGCAAAACGAAACCGAATACAAACACCTTATCCACAAACAGAAAGAGCTAATTGAAAGTCTATACATGGCCCTAAAATCGGCTAAAATAGTACGTTGGGTACGAGATGAAGAGAAAAAAATCATAACCTTTACAGACTCAAACACCAACGAAACAATATTCTCATTCAACGATATGAAAAACCTCTTCCAAAGAGAGGAAGAGTATGCTCAATTTGAAGAATTTATAAAAAACCTATCAAGCGAAGAGACAAACAGCATTATACTCCCACTCAGACTAACTGAGAATGAAAATCACAAACTACAAGAGATTTGTGCGCTAGCGGTAAAAAACAAAAAGGGAGAAACGGTGTCAACTTATGGCATCGCACGCGATCTTACAGAAACATTGGAGTATCAAAACAAGCTAAAAGAGAAAATACAACTACTCGAAACCATCGAGGAGTGTATGCCTGTAGGCATCTCCATCTACAACAAAGAGGGAAAACTTCAATCAAGTAACGAAGAGGCAGCTCGGGCACTAGGAATAGACCGCATAAAAGCCAAATCAGAAGCTATTTCACTCTTTCAAGGAACAGACCCTTTAACTCCCACCATCTTTTCACTTCAAGCAGGAGAAAGTATCCAAATGAATGCCACCTACCATGAACTAACTGAATATATCAAACCCTGGATAGTACCCGAAAAACCACATGGCGAATATTTCGACATACGGTGTACCCCAATCGTTAGCGAACAAGGAGAGATTCAAGGATACCTATCTATCTGTATAGACTTAACCGAAGAGCTAAAAAATCAAGAGACACTTCGTAGTGCCAAAGAGAAAGCCGAGGCTTCAGAAAAACTAAAGATGAATTTCTTAGCCAATATAAGCCACGAGATACGCACACCACTAAATGCCATCATAGGATTTTCCGATCTACTACAAACAACCGAAAATCCCGAAGAGAAAGCAACATTTGTAGAGATTATCAAGAACAATAACGCCCTACTACTTGGTCTTATTAGTGATATACTTGATCTATCTAAAATCGAATCGGGAACGCTTGATTTAACACCCAAAAGATTTGATCTATGCATAGCTATCGAGGAGGTTTACAACCAATTCAAATCGACCTGTCAAAACCAACAATTAGAACTACTACTTCACAATCCCTACCAAGAGTGCCTAGTAACACTAGACGAAGAGCGATGCTTACAAATCCTCTCCAACTTTCTACATAATGCACTCAAATTTACACCAAAAGGACATATCCGAATGGGATGTGAATATCGAGAAAATGGTATCGTACTGTTTACCGAAGACAGCGGCATAGGGATTCCTGCAGAAAAAAAAGACTTACTCTTCAAGCACTTTGCGAAGTTAGATGAATTCTCACAAGGAGCTGGACTAGGTTTAACCATCTGCAAAGCGATAGCCCAAGCTATGGGAGGCAAAGTTGGCGTAAAAAGCAACGAAGGAGAAGGTTCTATTTTTTGGGCTTGGATACCGTGCGAAGCAGCCATAAAAGAGTCTTAATCTGCCCTCCTACTATAGACTAGGCTCCTCTTTATGCTTGAGAACTTCATACTTAAGTCGCTAGTGCTCCCCGACTAAAGGGGATGAACTGAAAATAAGGGCTCAGAAATAACAAAATAGGCTACTCGTCTGCTTAATCCATCATTCTGCTTAATCCACTAAAACAACCCAATCCCACAACTTTTGGAGGTGAGCCAGCAATGCTTCCTACTATTAAGGTGCATTCTGGACTTACACCCTAAAGTTATCATCCACACTAGGCGAACAAAAAAAAAGAGCCTCAATTTTCATTGAAGCTCTTTTTGAAAAGTAGTCCCGAAGCGATTCGAACGCTTGACCCACGCCTTAGAAGGGCGTTGCTCTATCCAGCTGAGCTACGGAACCATCCTTGATTTCGATTGCAAAGGTACTGCTTTTTTTTAAACCTGCAAGTGTTTGTCCTCTTTTTTTTATTAAAAAAGTGATTTTCTGACTAGCGAGGGGAGTAACAAGAGGTAAGAAAAGAAAGTAAAAACAAGCTCAACAAACTCATTTTCAACAGACAAAGCATCAAAAAAGTCACTTTGTTTGAGTGTCAAAAAAAAATGGGATAAAAAGAACAAGATGACAAAATAGTTAGCACAACGTACAAAAAGCAATGTCATGCCCGCTACAATATCGCGATCATTATGCATACTTCCCGACGTATATCCAAATACAATTCCCATTAGTCCCAACCCAACAGAGACCAAATAGTAGATTCCCTCGAGAAAGGGAGAGTTTTGCAAGGACCCCGTTACACTTCGCAATAGCGTAAGCGGTGCATAGGTAATCGAAAAGAGCAGCACACTATAAATGACTCCTACCATGAGCGAAAAGAGAAATCCTCTCTTCTCTTTTCGAGTCAAGAGGGTTCGGGAGCTAAAGAGCTTACCTAACGTAGTAACCCAACCTGAATGAAAAAGCAATCCACCCCCTAGAAATAGAATCATGACCACCCCCAAAGCAGGGGTAGCTAGATAGTGAGGCAATACGTGACGAAGTTGCCACCGCAAAGCATCGGCCGTAAGCAGGTTCTGCACCTGCTCTACCCCCTGCATACTGGCTATCCACGATAGCAAGACCACCCCAACTGTTAGTAAAAAGAAGAGGGTGGCTGGATGGATTAACCTAATGCTACGGCTCCTGACTCTACTCTTCATCAGGCTCTAGTTGATCAATGTTGATAATGCGCAGCTCTAGGGCACGGGTTACCAACCGGCAGGCATTGATTCCTACTCGCTCATCGGGGGCAAAAAGGCGATTAACCAACTCATTTTGTCGCTTCTCGATTGACTTCACCCCAAAAGGCATACCGCGTAGCTTGGTCACCATCTCTTTGGTATACCCCAAAGCTAGGTGGCGAAGCAATCGTTCGTCATACTCGTCTATATCGTAATCAATCACCGCCTCTTGGCGGCGTTGCTCGTGTGCTACCGACTCTTTAAAGCGAGCCACAATCTTCTCCAAGATGGGGTAGTTAAAGACCAATCGCTTTCCCTCCATTACAGCTTGTACATCGATAGCCGTAAGAAGCTCGCCCGTTTTGAGAATAATGCCATCGGCTCCTGCTTGCAGTACATCTACCCAGAGCTTCTCATTAAGCACCTCACCTGTAAAGATAAGTATCTTTAGCTCGGGATGCTTTTTACGCAGAGAGGCGCAAATATCGACCCCTATAGTGGTCGAACCACCTAGCCCCAAATCAAGCAGTACCAAGTCGGGTACTTCTACCTCCATCAAGGCCCAAAACTCTGCCTCAGTCATGGCAGTGCCTATAATCTCGGCATGGGGTATTTCGTGTCTAAATATCTCTTGCGTTCCTTTCAACTCTAGCTTTACATCTTCTACTAAGATGACCTTAAACTTTTTATTCTCCATATTGTGTTAGTTTCTATTTTTCTTACTGGGGATGGTAAACCAAATGGTATATCCTACTCCGGATGAAGCAGCCTCTGCATTGATACGACAACCCCGCCTACCGGCAAACTCGTCGTGTTCGCGTATTATTTGCTTACTAATTAAAAATTCGGTACCACTCAACATACCATTGACCTCCTGCTTCATGCGGGCCAGCTGCGGAAAGAAGAGTCCATTTAACTCCTCTTGGGTATAGGTACGGCGGTAATCGGTAAAATCGACTCGTATGAAATCGCCCGCTTGGTAGAGATTCAGTGCCAATTCTCCCTCTTGGGGAGCTGCTACCGCCTCGTTAATAAGGCACTCTAAAAGCAATTTAAGCTGTGTTAAATCACCCATAAGCGAGAGTTCGTCCACCTCTACCCCAAGTGTAAGCTTTCGACTTTGACGCTTGGTGACTCGAGCAAAATAGCGTTGAGCATAAGCAGCCAACTCCCGACTATCTACCACACTCCGCCTAAAGGTCACCTCGTCAAGCTGTCTAGCCGCACAAGCTGCAAGTAGGGTAAAGACCCCCTTGTAGTAATCCATTAACTCGCCTATGGTCTCTACCTGCTCCAGCTGAGCTACCTCCCACTCCTCGCAATCAAGCTTCTCAATAAGCTGTTTTACCTTGTTGGGGTAGTACACCGTTTCGTGCTTAATGGTCGATAAGCAGTTATCGAGTACCAAATTCTGTACATGTATTTGATGCTCCTCGCGCTGAATCCGCCTAGCCTCATCGTGAGCGCTCTCAATGTCGAGGTACTTCTGCTCCATCAATACCAGGTTGGTATGCACCAGTACCGCTACATAACCTGCTACTAGCTCCATCATAATCCGGTCGTCCTCTTGCTTCCATCCACTCGATAGAGTCAGGGCCAACACCCCGATGCAGTGCTTCTGGACACCTCTCTCTATCCAAAGGGGCAAAGCCTTAAAGCAGGATTGCTCACTCCACAAGGTGGTACGGTTTACAAAACTGCGGGCCATAAACTCTTGCAGGGAGTCGGTGGACAAAGAGCCATGAGAGAGTAATCCACCCAAATTGGAGGCAGAGGAGGCATTGGAACCAGGGTGAGTAGAGAAGGCGTAGTGAAGCTGCTCCTGAGGGCCGTGACAAATAGCTATAGCCAACTGCTCTATGGGCACCAACTCATTTACCTCCTGAAAAAGTTGGGTAACCAGCTGCTGTGCCACCTCATCCACCCCTTGACGGGTAGTTTGCAACGCTTCAAATGCACGCT
Source organism: Phocaeicola sp. (assembly GCA_051648565.1). Classification (GTDB taxonomy): domain Bacteria; phylum Bacteroidota; class Bacteroidia; order Bacteroidales; family Bacteroidaceae; genus Phocaeicola. The sequence goes on from JBOFFJ010000020.1 coordinate 75,458, forward strand.
TGTTAATCTGAAGCACCTGCTCTAAGCTAAACTGGTGAAAGAACTGCTTGCGCAAATAGAGTACATAGTAACCCACTAGCAACAAAAAAAGTAGCAGAAAGCAGAGTACAATAGCCACACTCTTATTGGTGGAAGAGACCTGCATCTTTAGGCAATACTCCTCGAGCGATACATCTTCACTCAACTGCTTGTAGAGCGTAGTGTAGGCATTATTGTTGTAGCGATAGGCATCCAACTCTCCCAATGCCAAAAAGGCAACAGCCGCCTCGTTACGCACATCGAGCAGGGTATAGTAGTCTGTATCGAACTGTTGAGCGAGCCAAATAAGTTCGGCAGCTCTTCCATCGCCCACCAATGCAAGCAAGGGAGTGGCAACGGCTGTTGGTGGCTTGGGCTGCTTATTCAAATCGAGTGGCTGCAACCGATATAGGTTCAACGCCTGCAAAGCACTATCGGCATAGTTCAATGCTTCGTGATAGTTGCCGGCTACATTGGCATCATAAACTTGCTGAGCATACCCATTGGCTGCTAGTAACAGTGAATCTTCCGCAACTACCGAAGCAGCCATTGAGGTAGCTACCACAGTAGGCCGCCCCCCTTTATCTCCCTCGCTATCAAGCAACTCCACACCCTGACAAGCAGTGTTGAAAGAGAGCAATAAAAAGAACCAACCCCAAGCCCGTTTCACCCCTTTGGGTAACCGAAAAGAGAAGCGACTCCCCTTCCCCAACTCACTGGTAAGCGAAAAGGTACAGACCTGAAAAAGTGGATTGGTCTTGCGGTACTTTTCAATGATTCCTTTGCAATTCATCAATCCAAATCCTCCTCCTTTCTGTTTGCGTAGTTGCTCCTTATCTGTAGCCTCTCCTAGCCCTATCAAGGTAGAATCGTACACCTTCTCACTCAATATGGCTGCCACATCGGTAGCCGATAAGCCAGGACCATCATCTTGAACGGCCAACTCTACATACTCTGGGTATTCGGTAGCTGTAATACGAATGGTTCCACCCGCTTGGGTATACTTGCGTGCATTATCGGCCAAGGTATTGAGCATAAAGAGCGTCAATGCTTTGTCTGCCTTAACCAGCGCAGTCGTGGGTAACACCTCTAATCGCTGCTGTTTCATCTCGTAGGTTTTCTTTCCCTTCTCCAACAACTCAAAGAGTGTTTGTACCTCAAACAGCTCAATGGAAAGGCTTAAAGAGCCTTGACGCATCTGAATCCAGCGGGTAAGCATCTCGTTGTACTCATTGATACATCCCACCAGCTCATTGACATACTGAAACTTCTCGCGACGAACCGTTTGGTCTGATAGATAGTCGTAACGTACCAATTTGTGCACCTCATTAATAATACGATCCATGTAGGGGGTAATGCCTGTCACCAAGAAAAGACAGGCACGTTTAACCACATTCTGACGCTTGTGTTGAGCCAATCGTTGTTCGCCTACATACTGCTCCTTTTCGATCCGAATACGCTCGTCACTCAATTGAATCATGGCTACACCATGCTCTAAGGTCCATGCTAAGTAAGGGGTAATTATCTTTACCAATGCACGAGCCTCTCTCTTCAATTTCTGAGTAGCATAGAGATGCAATTCACCTACAACCGATGAGTTATCGGGGGTATAAAGCGAAAAAACAGTCACAGCAGCAGCAACAGGAGTACCACTAGTAGGAGTTGCAGAGGCAGGAGTACCAATAGCATGGGTAGCCTCATCAGAAAGTGCTGTTATAGGCAACCGAATCTCCATTCGATCCACCTGCAATAACTGCAACAGCTCCTCGCCTACCTCTTGTTCGATGGATTGAACTACCTCTTCTAACTCCGTAGCCTGAAGGGGTACAGAGGCGGTTATCTTTTTGCAAATAGAGAGCGTTTTATTGAGGTTCTCTATATAGAGCTGGTTGCGCACTCGCCACAACCTATTTAACCAAGCCAAGAGTATCAACAACAACACTCCGCCACCAATCACCAAAGAGAGCCAGATGGTGAGTTGTTGGGACTCCTTCTCCAGCGCATTGTAGCGACTTAGCAGCTCCTTATCTTGGCGGGTATAATCTAGAATATCGAGGTAAATATTGCGGTTGTAATCCGATTCGGGTTTCCTACCCATGGCAGCATAGGTCATGCTAAGTTGTTCGCGCAAGCGAGCTATCCACTCCGGAATAGTCTTAACACGCTCTTGGGTAATCCATTTCAACTCAAGCGAAACGCTATCCATCGGCACATAGGTCTGTAATCGATCGGTGGTATCGGTACAGTGGTAGTAAGTTTCGTGGTGCAGATTTACGTAAGAGAGCGCCTTGGTAAGGTGAGCCAATGCCAACTCATACTCTCCGCGCTTGGTATAACAGGCCGATAGGGTGCGGTAGGCACCCGATAGTTGGTAGTAATCGCCATAGCGGCTAAAGAGATTCAACGATCGCTGCGCAAAGGTGAGTATCAAGCTATCTTGTGGCAAATCTTTGGGGTTAATCAAGCGCAATAGGTGAGGCCTACGCTCCCCTAAAACAGCAAAAGAACGGTCGTTTTGAAAGAGTTCGGATAGCGCCTGCGAGGCATTTCCTTCAAAGTATAGATAGCCCTGATCGTGGCTGGTGCGAAGCAGCTGAACCAGGTAGTTGAACTTCTCTACAATACGCTCTTCGTAACTATCGCGCTCCAACAAGCCAAGGCCAGCCAAGTAGTAAGCCGAAAGTTGTTGAGCCGTATCGGCCACCAATGTAGAGTTTAAAAGGGGTTTATTGAGCGACTCTATCGCCTGTTGCTCTTGCTGGAGGTAGTAGTGGTAAATAGCTGTAGTGAGATAAAACTCACTCTCGCCATAATGCAACCGGGCCAACTCTTGGGGGGTAGTGAGCGATGCATAGTCGTCGTGAATGCGTTTAAGTCTACGCATGGCACTGTTTCGGTAGTCGTAAAACTCCTTGTTGATTGCCGTACGTTGGCATATTTTCATCATCCCCACATCGGCTATCAAGCACTCCAACTCGCTGGTAGTCTCCTCGTACACCTGCTTTAAAAGACGTTCCGATCGTTCGAAGTCCATCTTCATAAAGGCACAAAAAGCCAAGTTATTATATGCCTCAGCTTTCTGCACACCACTCTTTCCGGCCGCTTTGAGTGCTTGACTAGCAGCTCGGTTAGAGGCAACTAGGTTTTTGTAGTGTAACTGATAGGCCACTAGGTTGAGCGAATCGGCCTGTGGGCTGGAACTATCGGCTAGGTAACTGCATGAGAAAAGTGTGCCTGATGCTATCAACAGGAGGAATAAAAAGGGTAGCCAGGCGTATTTCTTCATGCTCTATTAAGTATTTCAATGGTTTCCTAATCGTACCATAGCTTCTTGGGTTAGTAAACAAGGAGTTCAAAATAGGTTATCGCTCCTTCTACCTGACATACAGCTAGAAGGAGCGAATCTTACTTTACCCCTCTATCTCACTCAGTTCCATCCAACGCATCGTCTTCTCATCCAGCTCGTCATTCAAGGTAGGAAGACGTTTCGACTTCTCAGTCAACTCCTCTACACTCAACGCCCCGCTGCACAACTCTGCTTCGATGGCACCCTTCTCGGCCTCTAGTTGTTCAATCTCCTTTTCAAGCGTTTCGAACTCCTTCTTCTCCTTGAAGCTCATGCGGCGCTTCTCAGTCAAGCGTACACGGGTGGTAACCTTCTCCTCCTTGGGTTTCTCGGCCTCCTTCTCGTGCTTCTCTTTTGCCTCTTTCCAGTCGCGGTAGTCGGAGTAGTTGCCCGGGAAGTCACGAATATCGGCTTGCCCACGGAACACCAAAAGGTGGTCTACCACCTTGTCCATAAAGTAGCGGTCGTGACTCACCACCATCACACACCCTTTAAAGCTTTGCAGGTACTCTTCTAGCACTTGCAACGTTACAATGTCGAGGTCGTTGGTAGGCTCATCAAGCACCAAGAAGTTGGGGTTTTGCATCAAGATGGTACAGAGGTAAAGCCTACGCTTCTCTCCCCCACTCAACTTGTGTACATAGTTGTATTGCGTTTCGGGGGTAAAGAGAAAGTGTTGCAAAAACTGCGAGGCACTAAGCTGTTTGCCATTGCCCACCTCAATCACTTCGGCTATCTCTTGCACCACCTCAATTACCTTCTTCTTCTCGTCAAACTGCAAGCCATCTTGCGAGTAGTAGCCAAAGCGTACCGTCTCACCAATATCGATGGTTCCCTTATCGGGAGCCACTTGGCCCATTAGGATTTTAATGAAAGTCGATTTACCTGTACCGTTGTTTCCTACAATACCCATCTTCTCGTAACGCGAAAAGATGTAAGAGAAATCTTCCAATATCTTGAGGTTGTCAAAGCTTTTGTAGAGGTGTTCGGCCTCAAATATTTTAGAGCCGATGTAAGCAGCACCCATTTCAAGCTTCACATTATCGTTACTAAAACGTTGCTTGGCCACCTTTTCTAGCTCATAGAAAGCCTCTTGGCGATACTTGGCTTTGTGTGCACGCGCTTGTGGCATGCGGCGCATCCACTCCAACTCCGTTTTGTAGAGGTTGTTAGCACGTGCCAGCTCGGCATTGGTAGACTCAATACGCTCTTGACGCTTCTCTAGGTAGTAACTATAATTGCCTTTGTAAGAGTAGATTTGCTTATTGTCAATCTCTACAATCTCCGAACATACGCGGTCCAAGAAGTAACGGTCGTGCGTTACCATCAACAGGCTCAAGCTTCCTCGGCTTAAGTACCCCTCTAGCCACTCGGTCATTTCGAGGTCCAAGTGGTTGGTAGGCTCATCCAGAATCAAGAAGTCGGGCTCCGTAATCAACACATTGGCCAGTGCCACGCGCTTAAGTTGTCCCCCCGAAAGGTGCTTTACCTTCTGCTCAAAGTTCTTAATCTTTAGCTGCGTAAGAATCTGCTTGGCTTTGCGCTCGTAATCCCACGCCTTCTCATGTTCCATCTTCGCCAAGAGCTCTTCCAAGCCAGGATGTCCTTCGGTCTCCATACATAGCTCGTACTCCTTAATGAGTTGCACCGTGCTATTGCCGTGGTGGAAACAGGCCTCTATAACCGTTAAATCTCCGGGATATTGAGGATCTTGCTCCAAATACCCCACCCGCAAATCGCGGCGAAAGGTGATGGTTCCTTCATCGTACCCCTCTTTACCTGCTATAATATTGAGAAGGGTTGTTTTACCACTTCCGTTCTTTGCGATAAGTCCAATACGCTGTCCTTCCGATACACCGAAAGCGAGTTGTTGGAACAGTACCAAATCGCCAAACGATTTGGTAAGTCCCTCTATTTGTAGTTGTGCTACTGCCATTTCTTCTTTTTAATACTTCCTAATTTTATCTCCTCTACCACTATCTCTACTGCTACCTATTGGGCGCTAGTTTTGCTTCTCGACAACCAAGCTAGCCTCCTGCTTAATGCGATCAAACTCTTGACGCAAGTTGCAAGGAGCTCCACTCTTCATCTGGTTCCACACCCATTGCGAAGGAGCTACGATTAAATCCGATTCCAGGAAGCGAAGAGCAGGATATTCCAACTTGCCATCAATGGCAGTGACCCACTGCATGCCCTCCATCTCGTTAATCAAGATAGAGCCAAAGAGGATACCCAAACGCTCCCACGCTTCGCGTTGTTGCGCCTTAAAGTTACCACTCTCCATCACCTGTTGAATGCGTTCAATGTCTTGCTCGGAGGAGGTAAAATCTTTGGCCAACATCTTTTTAAGTGTAGTCGATGCCCACTCAAAAGCCAAGTTTATCTCTCCAATCTCAATCACTCGGATGGGGATAATTTCGCGTGGTGTCTTGGCACTAGGCTTGCGCAACTGAATCGATTCAATCATCTGCTTAGCCACCTCGAAAGGCTCATCTTGAGCCACCGTGAAGGAGCACTCAATCGAAAGATCCTCACATCCTACTACCCAGAGGTGCGACGTGTAAGGGGTTCCCTGCTCCACAAAAGCTTGCGAAGCATAGGCTGCATCCCATTTGCCCACTTTAACCAGGCTCGCCTTTTTGTTTTGTTGCAACTCGTACGCAATGCACTCTTTGCCGTAGCTCTTTTGCTCGCCACGGAAAGCCGATACGCGAAAGTTACCAGCCCACTTGTTGGGGTTATAAAAAAGGAAACTCTCTTCCGTATCTTCAAATTCGTTCCAGCCTTCGGGGTATTCCAACGAAAACCAGCCACCAGGAGCAATGTATTTCATATTTCTATTGTTATTTTATTTATTACTTAATTATAAATTAGAACTCTAAATTTTAAAAGAGTCCTAATCGGAGAGAATCTGTCATCACTCCAGTTTGATTATTGGGCAGCCGGCTCTATAATCCACTCACTAATGGTGCGGGTATCGGTAGAGAAGTTGACCCCTATTTTATACACAGGGCGGCTATCCATGCTATACTTCAATGTGTACTGCTTGCTATTGATTTGATCCAAAGCTTCCTGCGCACTCTTGTCTACCTTGAACTCGAAGAGGTAAATGGCATTCTGAAACTGAAGCACCGCATCTATGCGACCAATGGGAGTAGCCACCTCTGCCTCTACATATTGCCCCATCAGTTTAAAGAGGATGTAAAGCGCGGTTTGGTAGTGCTTCTCCTGCTTGTTATGCAACGTATAGGGAATGTCGGCAAAAAAGGTTTGTAGCCGTAGCATGCACTGCTCAAGGTTATGAGAAATGAGATCCTTAATAAAATTGATAACCAGAAAGCTACCGTTCACCGTATCTACCTCTACATAGTCGGGCACCAAGCAGCGAAGGAACCCAATACGCACCTCTTGGTTGGGGTAACCCAACGTATAGGTATCTAAAAAGGAATCATACTCCTTGATGGTCAGGTAGCCACTTTGGTAGAGCACCGGAATTACATTGGTGATGATTTCGGTAGATCGGTCAAAATCGGAAGCCGAAGCAGTAATTCCCTCCAACTGGGTTATATCAAGCGACTCCTTCTTCAGCAATTGAACCAAGAAGGTAGGCGTACCGGTACTAAACCAATAGTCGCTCAACTCTTTATTGGTAAAAGCGGTCAGTAGGCTAAAAGGGTTGTATATATCGGTCATCCCTTTACTAAAATGGTACCCATCATAGCGCTTTTTAAGCAACCCTTTCACCTCCTCTTCGCTCTTCTGCATAGACTCGGCTAACAGACGTACATCGACGGCCAACTGACTGTCGAGTTCGGCTTGAGAGATACCACAAAGGGTCTCAAACTGAGCATGCATGCTGAGGTTGTTGAGGTTGTTAAGCTCACTAAATATACTGGTCTGACTAAACTTGGTAATGCCTGTAAGGAAGACAAATTGCAAGTAGGGATCGGCATTCTTTAAGGGAGAATAGAAGGCACGAATCATGTTGCGCAGCTGCTCTTGCAACTCGGGCAGATTGTTGCTGTCAAGAAGGGCCGAGTCATATTCATCGACCAGCACCACCACTTTCTTACCAGTTTGCTTGTAAGCACGCTCTATAACACCTGCAAAACGAGAAGAGAAGGTTTGTCCCTCTTTCGATGCTCCATATAGCTCCTCCCAGTGACACAAGTGGTCTTTAAGTACACTGCTCAACTCTTCTACAGAGGTATATCGACTACGACTTAGGTCAAGACGCAGCACAGGATAAACCTCCCACTCCGTCTCCAGCTGCTCCATAGCAAGCCCTTTGAAAAGCTCTTTTCGTCCTTCAAAGTAGGCTTCGAGGGTAGAGACCAATAGGCTCTTACCAAACCTACGGGGGCGACTCAGAAAACAGTATTTACCGAAGTCGTGTGTAAGGCGATAAACCAAATCGGTCTTATCGATGTAAACGCAATTTCGCTCAATCAGCTCTGAGAAGGTTTGCATCCCTATGGGATACCTGCGAGGCAATGGCTTTGTCATAATGTAATCTCCTTTCTATGGTGCGAAAATAGCATTAAATTATGAGATAGCCAAGTTTAAGCTGGGTTAGAAAAAATTCCCCTTTTACACCTTTGCACAGAAAGGTATAAAAGGGGAATCCAAATATCTCCATTGGCCCTACAAGCCATCTATTCTTACCAAGCCATGGGCAATACTTCGGTCCAGTAATCGTCTGGATCATTGATAAAGTAGAGACCCATCTCTTCGTTTTCGTAACATACGCAACCCATCTCTTTGTGGAAGGCACGCACCTCGTCGTAGTTACCCTCTAAGCGCATACAGAGGTGACTTTCGTTTTCGCCTAGTTCGTATGCTTCGGTATGGTCACGTAGCCAAGTAAGTTCCAATCGGAAAGCACCTTTTTCGTCGGTTAAGTAGACCAAGATAAAGGCACCATCGGCTGCCTCTTTGCGCTTCACCTCTTTTAGCCCCAAAGCGGTTTGGTAAAACTCAATACTCTTCTCTAAGTTGGTTACATTGATATTGAAATGATCAAAATGTCCTTTAATTTCCATATTCGTTTTAGTTTGGTTTTTTATTTTAGTCTCTTGCAAGTCCATAGTATAGGCCATTGTGCAGAATAGTAACCCATCACACAAGGTAGCGTTTTCTCTACTAATCGAGTACTATCACCTCTCCCGCCTGCGTAATGGGAGCAAATCGAGCCCCTGCTGCTTGTGCCACAGGCTTAAAAGCATTGGCCTGATCGTAATTAGGGGTAAAATGCATCGGCACAAAGAGCCCTGTCTCAATGCGTTCTACCAGCTGTTTGGCACCCCGCATGTAGTCGCTCCCTTGACGAGGGTCTACGGGAAACATCACCACATCCAGCTGTGGATGAGCCGTGGCTAGCACTTCAAGCTCTATCAAGAAAGCCTTCTCGGCCGCTTTCCACTCTGCTTCGGTACTCTCGTCCATCCAATGCCAGTTGTTTAAATCGCCTGCATGAAAGATTGTTTTACCCGCTACTTCCACCAGGAAGGAGATGCCTACATCGGTCGACCCAAAGGCCTCCACACGCAGCAGGCCATCGGTATAACTCTCGCCCTTACGCAAGAAAGTAGCCTCTTCTTTCAAGGCCTTCTTCTTTTTTAAGATGTCGTGCGAAAAGATGTAGATAATATCGGGGCGTTGTTCGCGCCACTGCAACACTTGGGGGTTGAAGTGATCGGGGTGCACATGGCTAGAGAGCACATAGAAGGCACCTGGACGGTGCAACAACTCATCGTGCAGAACTCCATGCGGATGGGGTTGCTCCACGGGAGTGGGCTTCTGACCCGCTACAAGGCGGGCTAAATCGGCCAAAGCAGCCGCCTCTTCTGTATCGCGGTAGTAATCAAATACTACAGTGTACCCCTCGCCTAGAAGGGCAAAACCGCTATGAAAAAGGTAGATTAATTCCATCTGATTCCTATTTTACCTGTTGTTATTGTACAATTTCCACATCTCTCCGTGGCCACTCCGTTGAGCAATTCCTGTTTTACGTGCTGTTATTCTACGATTTCCACATCTCCCCATAGTCACTCCGTTAAGCAATTCCTATTCTACGAGTTGTTGTTCTATTCTTCCTGCACCAACTAAGCGGCTTTCCTCTTTGCAAAGAGTCTATTGCTATCCTTTTACGCCCCCACTCCTCCACGCTACTAAGCAAGCGAAGGAGTAGGAGTCAAAAAGGGGTTGGTTAGCGTACAGCGATGCTTTCAATCTCTACCAAAGCTCCTTTGGGAAGCTCTTTTACAGCAAAAGCCGAACGAGCGGGGAAGTCGCCCTCGAAGTTAGTGGCATACACAGCATTCATCTCGGCAAATAGTGACATATCGGCCAAGAAAACAGTTGTTTTCACAATGTTGGCAGTCGTTAGTCCAGCCTCAGCAAGAATGTACTTAATGTTGGCAAAGGCTTGCGTAGTTTGCTCTGTAATGCCCCCTGGAACAAATTCGCCAGTAGCAGCATCAACTGGAAGTTGACCCGAGATAAACACCATACCGTTTGCTTCAATAGCCTGGCTATAAGGGCCAATGGCTGCAGGCGCTTTTGCGCTAAAAATAACTTTTTTCATTCTTTTCTAGGATTCTATTTTAACAATCGTTTTAGAGTAGACAAACCTACTACTTTTTTTTGGATTGCACAACAAGAAAGGGGGTGCTCACAACAGGTAAAGCAAGTAAACAAAAAAAGAGGAAGATCCAGAGAGAAGAAGAGAAAAGGAAGCGCGTTCCTGTAAACGAGTTGTAGCAGGCTTACAACAAGAAAGAAAAACGCCCCAAAGCAACAAACAGAGAGACCGAAAGAGGCAGCGGAATTCTTCATAGCAACAAGAGATATTCTTTACTAGACGAGTTCCTCTTCTTTAATTTCCGTTGAAAATTAGAGAATTTCTGTCGTAAATTGTCTAATTTTCAACGTAAATTGTCTAATTTCCAATGTAAATTCTATAATTCCCGATGAGAATTCAACAATAGAAACAAGAAAAAGATGGAATAGTCACCCTCTATACTTGTTTTAGAAGGTAATCATTCCATCTTTCTGATGAGCGCTCTAACTACTACCGTAGAAGAGCCTCAGCAAGGCAAGCAACAACTATCTATTGAGCATCGCCAAGCAATCGTATGACTAAATAAATATGTATTTCAGGATAAACAAAATAGCCAATATATACATCGTTAGATTAATCTTCTTGAACTTACCACACAATACATTGATAAGTACGTAGCTAATCATACCAAGCAAAATACCGTCCGAGATAGAGTAAGTAAGGGGCATTGCTACCACACAGATAAAAGCGGGAATAGACTCCGAGAAACGATCAAAGTCAATATACTTAATAGGCGACATCATAAAGAGCCCCACAATAATCAACACAGGAGCTGTAGCCGCTGCAGGAATAGCCAAGAAGAGAGGCGAGAAGAGCAGCGAAATGGCAAAACAGATGGCAATTACAAAGGCCGTTAAACCTGTACGTCCCCCTTGTGCTACGCCCGAAGCGCTCTCTACATAGACCGTAGTGGTAGAGGCACCAAAACAAGCCCCTGCAATGGTAGCAATAGCATCCGACATAAAGGCCTGTTTAATACCAGGTATTTTACCATCGGGTTGCATCATATTGGCCTTTGTAGCAACTCCCACCAAGGTACCAATGGTATCAAACATATCGACAAACAAGAAGGTAAAGACAATCACAACCATGTTAAGCGATAGGATTTCGCTCCACTCAAACTGCATAAAGATGGGCTCAATAGATTGCGGAGCCGACATTAGCCCTCCATATTGGGTAATGCCCATAGGGATACCAATCAGGGTAGTGAGTAAGATACCAATCAACAGTGACCCACGTACATTTTTAGTCACCAATACAGCCGTTAAAATAATCCCTATCACTCCCAAAAAGGCACTACCCGAGGTAATATCGCCCAACGTTACTAGGGTAGCCTCATTGTTGACTACCAACCCTGCATTTTGCAAACCAATAAAGGCTATAAAGAGACCAATACCTGCCCCAATGGAGTGCTTGAGCGTTACAGGAATGGCATTCACAATAGCCTCGCGCAAGTTGGTAACTGTAAGCAAGACAAAGATAAAACCCTCTAACAAGATAGCTGTCAAGGCAAACTGCCAGCTATAGCCCATGCCTAAGCAGACCGAAAAGACAAAGAAAGCATTGAGCCCCATACCAGGAGCCAATCCGAAGGGAAGTTTGGCTAGGAAGGCAAGAACGGTGGTACCTACAATTGCTGCAAGAGCAGTGGCCGTAAAGACAGCGCCAGCAGGCATACCGCATAAAGCAAACATGCTGGGATTAACAGCCAAAATATAGGACATGGTTAAGAAGGTGGTAATACCTGCTAAAACCTCTGTTTTAATGGTGTGCTTGGTGGGGTCAAACCCAAATAATTTTTGTAACATACTATCTAATTTTTAATTATATGCAATTGAATAACTAGGGGCATAAGAGGCTATTAGAAGGTCCACTTAGCTGCCAAGGTAGGAATGGCATAAAATCCCTTGTTGACAAAGTTGTTTGAAAGCTCTAGCTCGGTACCCAAACTAAGATTTACATCTTCCATCCCTTTCATTTGATTCATGTTAACCCACAGCTGGGGTTCGCACAAAAAGATATACTCTGTATTTAACCAAGCACGATGTTCGCGCCAGAAATCGGCAAAACCATTAAAGGTCATCCATCCCTTGGCAAAATGGAGGTTCCACACCCCTGTAACTTGAAAGTTGTGCACCTGCTTATCGCCAGCTCCATCCAGCGTACCAGGTATATGCTTGTACATTACACTTAGCGACCAAGTTTTAGAGTAATCGGCATTGTGCCCCGAATAGGTAGGGCCTACCAACCAGGCATTATTATAGGAGCTCACCACAGCATTCATCCCGCCGTTGTACTCCAAGTGAAGTGACAGCCAATCTACCTTTGAATTCTTCCAGAAGTTCAATTCGCGAGCTATTTCAAAATAGGCTCCAGTAACTTTGCTATTAAAGTCTAAATCAACAAAGAAGAAGGTACTCCCCCACTTATCGGGCTTAAACATCTCCAGAGTGGCAGTAATGGGTGCACGATCGCCATTCTCTGACTTTAAATCGTCATACATCATACGTCCAAAATCATGATGCAACTGAATGTTCTGTGCGCTCATGGCTACAGAAGCTAGCACTACTAGCATAAATAAGACTCTTCTTTTCATACACTAAAATCTAATTTTACATTGTAACTATTTATTCTCTCAAAAAAACTATCTACTGTTAGTAGCTCCAAGAATCTAAAAGTTGGCTACAGCAACAAGAAAATTCTCCTCTACGTAGGCTCTCTCTCTTCGGCCAAGCAGCATAGAAAAGAGAAAACCCATACAGAAAGATGTAAAATCATCGCTGTATGGGTTATACAATCTATCGTTAGTACCACGTAACCGTGCTACCTGTGTTGCTGCGTTGATCAAATTTCAAGGCATCGGTTAGCATGGTCGAGAGGGCTCGGATGGTAAAGTTGTAAGAGGTAAAGGGACTTATTACAACTCCACAACTCATGGTAAAACAGTGCAAATCGCGGGTAATGTTCAGTGAGGTCATAGAGAGCTCTTTAGCATTAAAGTCATACCCCGATGTAGCGGTAAGGTTCCAGCGGCTACCTATTTTGATGCTACCATTTAAGTTTAGTGAGTGCGACAAAGAGTAGGGATAGCGCATGGTGGCTTTGTTAATATCTTTGGTTCTATCTTCGCGAATGCTGTAACTGTAGCTCATGCTCAAGTTCCAAGGCATTTTAAAGGCTAGGTAGCCATCATTTAATTGAGCCTGTTCGGTCTTGCGAATGTTGCTAGTAGTACCCTCCTCTTCTTTGTTGTAGTCACTGTCGTACTCATCGTCTTCCTCTTGTTGGCCCTCTTTCTCTTTCTTCTTTCGGCTCTCTTCGCGCTCCTCTTTAGAGCCAAACCATTTCTTCCAAGAGTCATTGTTGAGCGAATAAGAGAGCGAACCACTGTAGCCTTGGAAACGGCCAAAACGTCCGTACGACCACTCTGTTCGGTTACCTACTACCACATTTCCGTTGCTATCGTACTCATAGGCATAGGTGGCAAAAGAGGCATTCATGTTGAAGGTATAGCTCTTGGTGAGCTTTAGGCGTACATTCATGCTTAAGTCACTCCAGGGGCGTACATCGGCTGCTGTATTGTAAGACATACTGGCCGAGAGTTGGTCAATCAAACTCACTTTTTTAACCCCTGTGGTATCGCGATCGGACTTCATCTTCATCTCTACATTGTTATCAATCGAGAAGCTGATATTACCCTGTTTTCCCTTTCCAGGTACTCCAAAAGCCATGCCTGTATAGGGCGAATATTCGGCCATGCGCACCTCACCACTGGTATCCGTATAGGTGTAAGTTTTGTAGTATCCATAGCGTTCGGCACCAAAATCGGGGGCGTACGAGAAACTTACCGATGGAGTGACTACGTGGCGAATCATCTCAATTTTATCGCCAAAGATTTTGGGAGAGGGTTTAACAAAGCCATACATCTTGGTATTAAGCTGAATACTAGCATTGTAGTTGTACACCCGGTTAAATCCGCTAATGGTATCGCGGCGTACATTGCCGGTAGTCATAGGGTCGTAACTTTGCTCCACTCGGCTAGTGTACCAACGCTCAGTATAGTTGAAGCTGGGCACCACATTCAAGAACTTAAAGAGGGTAAAGGTAGCACTTACCGGAATGGTGTGCTGCATACCGTTTTTCCAGCTCTTTATGCCCTGCTCTAAAATCAAATTATCCTTGGTGGTAATACTATTAGTTAAGCGTCCGGTGTATTGCAACGAAATCTTTTCGTACCAACGTTGGTCACCTACTCCATTTTTACGTTTAAAAGGATAGAGGCGGTTCAACGAGATATTTAAGTCGGGCAAGGTGACACTCATCGAAGAGTCACGCGTATTTTGCGATACGTTGAAGGTACTCGAAAGGGTTAATCCAATCTCGGGAAAGGTACGCGAGTAACTCACACTCGAGGCTTTGGTATTGTTAGAGTATTGTTGCGGATTGTATAAACTGCTTAAGTTACGTTGGTCGTAGCTACTGGTGGCAAAGTTCACATTGGCCGAGAAAGAGCTATTGGGATTCATTTTCGCATCTTGACGGTGGGTCCAAGCTATTTTAAAATCTTTAGTCACCAAGTAGTCTGGCAGATTCTTCTCGCCTGTTTTGGTCACAATGTAGCTAGCACTAAACGATCCGTTGTATTTGTAACGCTTGGCGTAGTTAGACTGCGTAGAGAGCCCCCAAGACCCTTTGGTAAAGATCTCGCCCAACAGTTTCAAATCGACTTGATCACTAATAGCGAAGTAGTATCCCCCATCGCGCAGGTAGAAACCACGGTTTAACTCATCGCCATAAGTGGGCATAATAAAGCCCGACGAGTAGGTACTATTGAAGGGAAAAAAGCCAAAAGGGATGGCAATGGGAAGGGCTACATCTTCTACCACCAACTGTGCGGGTCCAAATACCACATTCTTTTTGGGGCGCACCTTAGCCATTGATAGCTTGAGGTAAAAGTGTGGATGATCGTGACAGTCGCAGGTGGTATATTTTCCGTGGCGTAGGCAGAGGTTGTCATCGGCCCCTTTCTTAGACTCCTCACTGGTTACATACCCCTCACCTTGTTGGGTCACAATGTTATTGATAAATCCCTTCTTGGTCTTGAAGTTGTAGCGCATTATTTTTGACTCGTAAGGGGTATCGCCATCCTTAAAGATGGGCGTACCTTGCTCTACACCCAATGAATCGAGTACCCCACGGGCATAAACCGTGCTGCTATCCATATTCATAGTGATCAAATCGGAGGTGAGTTCAATGTAGTCATAATTGACCTTTCCTTCACCAAATAGGTGGGCAAGAGAGCCAGCCGTAAAGACAATGGAATCCGAAGCTTCGTATACCACTGGAAAGTCCAGAGGCTGATTGCCCTTCTTGGGCTGAGCAACGGTATCGAGTGCTAATGTATCGGTTGCTGTAGGTGCAACTTGTAGGGTATCAATTCGTTGAGACGGATTGGACGTTCGTCGGCGCTGTGCTTCTGAAGTAACAGAAAGAAACAATCCAGCCAAGACCAGTACCAAGGGAATATATCTATGTCTTTGTAGTGACGCCATTCTATTTTATTTACGCTTTAAGTGGCAAAAGTAAACATTCTCTCTCAAAAACAGATACAATCAGCCTATTTTAATCAATTTTTTACCGTTATAAAAAACGTTTGCACCACGAGTTGAAGCGCTCAACTCCCTCATCGCCATACTTCGAGATGCTTTTTAGCGCTCTCTCTACACTCTTCTCTTTGGCTAAATTTGATTTAGAAAAGAATTTATCCGCAAAACAGACAATCTCCTCTTCGAGCGATAGAGGCACCATGGAGCGATGAGGTATAGGGAGCTGGCGCTCTTGAATTTGCTGCAACGTAATGCCTGCACCGGTATGCCGCTCGCACACCCGGGCATGGAGTTCAAACCCTTCTTGGCGCAATAAATTAGCCCCTAGATAGCCGTGACAGATGTAAGGAAAGGTGCCATGACAGTGAATACCAGGAGCATCGGTCAAGAAAATGCCGATATCGTGCAGCAAGGCGGCCTCTTTCAAAAATGCCTTATCGATGGGTAATTCGGGATGCTTTCGGGCTATCTGCAATGCTTTACACGCTACCGACCGACTGTGAATAAGCAAAATCTGTTTCAACTCATTCTCTTCAGGGTAATACTTATTTATCAAAGCCAATGCATCCATCTCTCAAAGTTTATCGTTATTTTTGCACAATATTACAAAATAATATCAAGAATAGCATGAAAACAACCTATTTATTCCTCCTCTTTCTAGGGCTATTTCTACAGCCACTTCTACATCCTGTGGCAGCACAAGAGTTACCACAAATGGGCGCCGAACAGCTGGAGCGCTACCTGCCATTACTAAAGAACAAACGAGTAGCCTTGGTGGTTAATCACACCTCGGTGGTAGGAAAGGAACAGACGCATCTACTAGATACATTGCTAGCCTTGGGAGTAGAGGTAAAAACCCTCTTTGCTCCCGAACATGGCTTCAGAGGAACGGCCGATGCAGGCGAAACCATTAGCCACGGCAAAGATAGCCGCACAGGCATACCCATTGCTTCGCTCTATGGAAAAACAAAGAAGCCTACCGCACAACAACTGGCACAGGTTGACTTGGTACTATTCGATATGCAGGATGTTGGAGCCCGCTTTTACACCTATATTAGCACCATGCACTACGTAATGGAGGCGTGTGCCGAGCAAGGCAAAGAGCTGATTGTTACCGATAGACCCAATCCGTGCGACTACATAGATGGGCCCATCCGGCGGAGCGAACTCAAAACCTTTGTGAGCATGCACCCCATACCGGTACTACACGGTTGTACCGTAGGCGAACTGGCACAGATGATTAATGGCGAGGGGTGGTTGCAAGGAGGCAAAAAGTGCCCACTAACCGTGATACCAGTCAACGGATGGAAACATGGCGACCCCTATTCACTCCCCGTAAAGCCATCGCCCAACCTACCCAATGACCATGCCATAGCACTCTACCCCTCGCTTTGCCCCTTCGAAGGAACAGGCATGAGCATGGGCCGAGGTACCCACTTCCCTTTCGAAGTGATTGGCTCACCCGATCTACCGAAAGGTTCGTTTAGCTTTACGCCCCAACCACTCGAAGGATTCGACAAGAATCCGCTCCACAAAGGACGCATCTGCCACGGCAGCGACTTGCGAAAGGTGGAGGCACCCCAAGGGTTATCACTGAAGTATGTAATAGAGTACTATCAGGCTTACAAGCAGGCAGGAAAAGCCGATAAGTTCTTCACCCGCCCCAAATGGTTCGATATCTTACTAGGTACACCCAAGGTGCGCGAACTCATTATCGCCGGGAAAAACGAAGAAGAGATACGTGCCCTTTGGAAAGAGGAGCTAGCACGCTACAAAAAGATGAGAGAAGGTTACCTCATTTATAAATAGGAAACGCTATTCAACCCCAAACAGGTCTACCAAAGGGTGCTGTTTTTAAGAAAGCACCAAGCGGCTTAAGCAAGAAAGTAGATCAAAAAGATTGAGCAAGAGAATCTATCGTAACAACTCTATCAAGGAATTGACTAAGAAAGCCTGCCAAGCGATTTTATCAAGGAGCATAAATACGGAATAAAAAACAAAGAGCCTTGCCCACTCTCCAGAAGAGAGTAGCGACAAGGCTCTTTGGTACTCTATTTTTAGGAGGAGGCAGTTCAGCCTACACTAGCGACCTTGAGTATCCACCTTTCTCTTCTTCCACAACTGCCAGCTGTTGATGATATTTTGCCAAATCACATAACTGCTGGGCCCTAAAGCGGCAACCGGAGTGAGATAGGTGGTAGCTAACCAAATAGCCAATATCGTATTCTTCTGTCCCAAGGCCTGCCCTCCGCTGATGCGCTGGCCATAGAGACCGCCAACCACCTTACCCAAGGCAAACTGAACCACACAAATAGAGAGCCCAACGGCAGCAATCGTCAATAATACAGATGACTCTACTTGGCTCTTTACCATGGCATTGACGGTTTGCGTTGTCACAATGGTAAGCGCTACAGCCCATAAGTAGAAAGAGACCCCGCTATGTTTTAACAAGAAAGCATGTACTTTGGTAGCAAAGCGGCGTAATAGCAGCGCTACTACAAAGGGAAAAAGGAGCATGCGAAACACTTTGTCGCAAATGGTAAACATATCGCTCACCATCGAGACCCCTACGCGAGGCTCTACCCAAGGAAAGAGGATGGAAATCATCACAACAGAGAGTAAATTGGAGAGCAAGATATAGGTAGTCAACGAAGAGACACTCCCCCCTAGCTTGTTGGTAATAATAGCTGCCGCCGTGGCCGTAGGGCAAAGTATACAGATTAAAAGGGCTTGAAACACCTCCTTATGTCCCTGTACCCAAGGCAGAAAAATCAATGCCAGAGCCACCACCACTCCCGATAGGAGTTGAAAAGAGAGTAACCAAAACTGCCATCGTTGGGGTTTTAACTCGTTGGGATGAATCTTACTAAAGGTAAAGAGTAGCTGAATAAAAATAAGCAACGGAATAAAATAAGAAACTCCCGATTTAACAGCGGGGATGAATGGACGAAACAAGGAGTTATGATCCAATAGAAAGTAGGCAATCACCCCTACAACCATTGATAGCGGAAGAGTCCAATTGCGCAAAAAAACCAACATTTTCATATTCTTTGTTGTTTAAAAGAAAATGCAAAGTAACGACTTTTATTGCGAAAGAGTGGTAGATTCTAAAGCAATAGTGGTAGATTTACGCTAAAATTTACAAAACAAAAGAAAAGCCTAAAGCTAATTAGGTTAAATTAGCTATCTTTGCAAACGTATACAACCCTTTATGAAACGATTTATAGTTCATACCCTATTTACGCTATGTGCGCTGTGCTACTTGCTACCTATCTTTGGGCAGCAAGCTCCTAATGAAGGTTTCACCGTAGTCATTGACCCAGGTCATGGCGGTAGAGACCCTGGAGCCGTAGGCAAAAAAGGGAGGGAGAAGGATATCAACCTAAAGGTCTCCTTGAAACTGGGCAAGCTAATCCAAGAGAATTTCGGCGATGTAAATGTGCGCTATACCCGCAGCAGCGACGTGTTCATTGCGCTGGATCGAAGAGCCGAAATAGCCAACCAAGCCAAAGCCGACCTCTTTATATCTATTCATACCAATGCAGTTGCCAAACAACGCAGCGTACGAGGCACAGAGACCTACACACTGGGGCTTCACCGTACGGCAGACAACCTAGAAGTGGCAAAGAAAGAGAATGCCGTAATCCTAATTGAAGACAATTACGAACAGCGGTATGCAGGGTTTAACCCCAACTCGGCCGAAAGTTACATCATCTTTGAGTTTCTACAAGATAAGAACATGGAGAAGAGTGTAGCCTTTGGTACCCACATACAGAGGCAGTTTAAAAACAGGGCACAACGCATTGACAAGGGGGTACACCAAGCTGGATTCTTGGTGCTAAGAGCCACCTCTATGCCAAGTGTACTGGTAGAGCTAGGATACATATCCAATCCCGACGAAGAGCAATACCTCCTCTCCGAGAAAGGAAGCACAGCACTAGCAGAGAGCCTATACCACGCCTTTATAACCTACAAGAAGGAGCATGACCAAAGCAGCCACACCCTTGCTAAACGAGCGGTGCCCACTACGAGCGGACGCACAGCTACTACAGCTAGAACCGCAACAACACCCCAAACAGGCGGGGGAAACAATGCAGGTGGAAAAAAGAGTATCACAAGCAACAGCGGAAACAGCAAAGCAAGTAGTACGGCAAAATCGCAAGGGAAGCCCCTCTTTAAAATCCAAATTTTAACGGCCGATAAGATACTGCCCAAAGGAAGCAAACAGTTCAAAGGGATATCGCCAGTAGGCCACTACAAAGAGAAGGGAATCTACAAATACACCTATGGAGAGAGTACAGATTACAACCAAATAGTGCGGATGCGTAAAACCATCCAGCCTAAATTTAAAGATGCATTTATCATCGCATTCAAGAATGGAGAAAAGATGAATATCAATCAAGCCATTCAAGAGTTTAAAGCCAACAAAAAGTAAAGAATTATACAATTTAGAAAATGAAAAAAGAGTTTAAAATAGGAATAGTAGGAATCGCAGCAGTGGCGATGATTATTTTTGGCATCAACTACCTAAAAGGGGTACAGATGTTTCAACCCTCTAACTACTACCACGTAGAATATACCAATGTATGCGGACTAGCCACCTCTAGCCCCGTATTTGTAAACGGATACAAAATCGGGATTGTAAGAAGCGTAGCGTACAACTACCAAAAGCCTGGACACGTTACCGTAGGCATTGAAATTGATAATGAAATGCGTATTCCCAAAGGAAGTAAAGGGGTGCTAGTCACCGAAATGCTAGGGGGTGTAAAGATGAATTTGGAGTTTAGTGACAACAAAACCCAATTTTATTCACCCAAAGATACCCTACAAGGCTGTATCGACGAAGGATTAATGGGGGTGGCTCAAAACGAATTGCTACCTCAATTCGAAGCACTACTCCCTAAGATTGATTCAGTGCTTCAGTCGGTAAACACCCTATTGACCAGTCCAGCACTCACTGCAACCCTGCAAAACACAGAGCAGCTAACTGCTAATTTGACAACTACAACCAGACAGTTAAACAGCCTACTCAACAAAGATATTCCTCAAATAACGAATAACCTCATTGGAGTGACAAGTAATTTTCAAACCATTAGTGAAAACCTAAAGGGTATTGATTATGCAGCCACTTTCACCACCATCGACTCTACACTTCAGAATGTACATCAGTTAACAGAGAAACTTAATCGCAAAGATAATAGCGTAGGGTTACTATTAAACGATCCTTCTCTGTATCAGAACCTTGAGGCAACTACGGCCAATGCAGCAAGCTTGCTACAAGACCTACAAGCACACCCCAAAAGATATGTTCATTTCTCACTATTTGGGAAAAAGGACAAATAATCAAAATCTCAACTAATTAGAAAGTCTCTAAATAGCAATACCATTGTAACACCTTCCCAAAAACAGCTTAGAAACAACTCTAAGATGGTTACGAAAAGTGCTTACAATGGTAAATAGTTGCTAAAAATAAGGATAACATTCGCTAAACCAAAGAGTTACAAAAAAGCAAACTCTTTTAGTGGGCACTTTTATCGACAAAAAAGCAATCGGTTGAAAAACAATCAGTTACACTATTATCGAAAGTAGCAAGAATTATTTCATTTGTTTTTTTGGAAATAGATTAAGAAATTTGCAACTGTAGAAGTTCCCCTTTATTAAAAAATAGGTCCAAGAGAGTATGATTGAGAACAATCACGTCGTACTTTGGAATCGTTGTCTAGAAGTGTTTCGTGACAATATGTCCAAAGAAAAATATAAAACATGGTTTGAACCCATTGTGCCGCTAAAGTATGAAGACAAAGCGCTTACAATTGGTGTACCTAGCCCTTTTTTCTACGAATTCTTAGAAGAGAAATTCGTGGATTTGCTGCGCGCTACCTTATATAAGGAGATTGGCGAAGGGACACAACTCATGTACTCTATCTTAACGGATAAAGCCAACCATATATCGGTAAATGTAGAGGGCGCCAAACGCTCCCCAGCAATACCTACTCCTACACCAACCAAGGATGCCAACAAAGCACCTAGTTTGATGCAAGCACCTGCCGTACAGGATTTAGATCCACATCTAAACCCCAACTACAACTTTCAAAGTTTTATAAAGGGACACAGCAATGAATTTTCACGCACTGTAGGTGAAACCGTAGCACAAAATCCGGCGAAAACCTTCAACCCTCTCTTCTTATATGGACCATCGGGGGTGGGTAAAACGCACCTAACAAATGCCATCGGAACACAAATAAAAGAGATTTATCCCAATAAAAGAGTGTTATACGTATCAGCGCACTTGTTTCAAGTTCAATACACCGACTCTATCCGGACCAATCACTTTAATGACTTTATCAGCTTCTACCAAACAATCGACGTACTGATTATCGATGATATACAGGAGTTTGCAGGCTTGAACAAAACGCAAAACACCTTTTTCCACATCTTTAATCACCTACACCAAAACGGCAAGCAACTGATTCTTACTTCAGACCGCGCACCCGTTATGCTACAAGGTATGGAGGACCGACTTCTTACCCGTTTTAAATGGGGGTTAGTAGCCGAATTGGAAAAACCAGACTTAGAATTAAGAAAGAATATTCTGCGAAATAAAATTCGCCGTGATGGATTAACCATTCCCGAAAGCGTTATCAATTTCATTGCCGAAAATGTAAATGAAAGCGTACGTGAACTAGAGGGTATTATCAATTCACTACTAGCACAATCTATCTTGTTCAAACGTGATATTGACATTGAGCTAACCGAGCGAATCGTTAAGAAGACAGTACGCTGCGAAACAAAGGTGATCACGATTGAGGATGTAATTGCCAAAGTTTGCACGCACTACGAAATGGACGAATCAACCATTCATGCAAAAACGAGAAAAAGAGAGGTGGTTCAAGCTAGACAGGTGGCTATGTACTTAGCCAAAAAGCACACAGAATCATCCTCATCAAAGATTGGGCAACTTATTGGCAAAAAAGACCATGCTACTGTGTTACATGCTTGCAAAACAGTAAAAGAGCAAGCAGAGGTAGACAAAACATTCAAATCGACCATCGAAGAGATAGAATCAATGCTACGCAGACGATAGAATACAAATCTCCAATAGAAGAATTGAATCCAATAAATAATAGATTCAAAAAAGGGTGTACCTACAATAAGGTACACCCTTTTTAAATGAATAAAAACTTGCTAACTAGATGCTCACCGATACTAGGATCTAGTTTGAAGAAAAAAAGGTGGAGATAATTATACCATACAGCAGAAAGAGTTGCAGGGCAATGCCACACCAACATCCTACAAACCAAACTTCATAGCAGACACAACGAAAGATTACTCGTGATCAAGCAATGCTACCATATAGCGCTCCTCTTTCTTCACAAACAACGAAGACTACTCGTGGTCAAACCCCTGCTCCTTGAGCAACTGTTTTAACGCAGTAGAGATACGATCATTATCACCCTTCTTATAGCGAATGTCGGTAAATATTTGAGCTAAGTTCTCCGTCTTATTTAACTCTACAAATCGTTTACTCTCCTCAAGTGACTCTTTATAAGCATAAAACTCATTGATAGACTCTTCGCTGTAGTCTTGATATACCTCTTCGTGCACAATAGCAGCCAACGGTAATCGATCTACTTGATTGGGGTGCTCATCGGGATAGCCTACTGTTATTGCAGCAATAGGGATTACCTGTTTGGGCAACTGCAAATGTTCAATAATCTGGGCTGGATTATAAATAGTAGTGCCCAGGTAACAAGTACCCAACCCATGATCTTCGGCCAATGTACAGAAGTTCTGCGTAAACAAAAGGGTATCAATAGTAGCATTTAAAAAAGAGAGCAAATTGTCATATCCAGGAGTAGCATTGCGCTGCTCACACCATTTAGTAAAACGATTAAAATCTGCACAAAATGTCAGCACTACTGGGGCACCCATCACCATAGGCTGGTTAAAATGAGAGGGAGCAAGCTTTGCTTTCATCTCTGGCGAACGAGTTACTACCACACTGTACAATTGCATGTTTCCCATGGTTGCTGCACGCGAAGCTTCATTTAGTAATTCATTTAGTAACGAAGCAGGTACATCATCTGTTTTATACTTACGAATTGTTCGTCTATTCTTCATTGATTCCATCTTTCTTTTTTCTACAAAAATAAGAAATTATAGGCAATAACAGCTCATTAAACCAACAAAAACAAAAGAATTTAATACACAACAAAAGGAACAATAAAATAAGTAGAAAAACAATCTAGATTTTACAAACGGAAAACTTTTACACAAAATAAAAAACACAACTAGCTAAATATCTGATGTTTAATAAATTTATTTGGACAACTTTTTCTTATTTAGAATATCTTTCATTGACAAATTGTTGTATATTAAAAAAAACATCTCTAGCTTTGCAGAAGGTTTTCAGGTATCTGTTTTTAGAACTTTAGGAATAACAAGAGACTTCTACAACTCTCATCACATGTAAGTATAAAAACAACAATTAAACAACATCTCATTCAACGTGGAAAAAAAGATTTACTCCTACAACGAAGCCTTTGAAGAGTCGCTAAAATACTTCAAAGGTGATGAACTCGCGGCAAGAGTTTGGGTGAACAAGTATGCAGTGAAGGACTCCTTCGGAAACATCTACGAGCAGTCGCCCAAAGATATGCACTGGCGTATTGCTAACGAAGTAGCTCGCATCGAAGCGAAATACCCCAATGCACTATCAGCCCAAGAACTCTACAACCTTCTGGAAGATTTTAACTACATCATTCCACAAGGAAGCCCCATGACAGGCATTGGCAACAACTACCAAGTAGCCTCTCTCTCTAACTGTTTTGTTATAGGCATGGAAGGTGCAGCCGATTCGTATGGAGCCATTATCCGTGTTGACGAAGAGCAGGTACAACTCATGAAGAGACGCGGAGGAGTGGGACACGACTTATCACACATCCGCCCCAAAGGATCGCCGGTAAAGAACTCAGCGTTAACCTCAACAGGTTTGGTTCCGTTCATGGAGCGCTACTCTAACTCTACACGCGAAGTAGCACAAGATGGACGCAGAGGCGCATTGATGCTTAGCGTATCTATCAAACACCCTGATTCTGAATCGTTCATTGATGCCAAAATGACCGAAGGCAAAGTAACCGGTGCCAATGTATCGGTTAAGCTAGATGACGACTTTATGAGAGCTGCCACTACAGGCACTCCTTACAAGCAACAATATCCAGTAAAAAGCGATAACCCTACTACTGTACAAGAGGTTGATGCAAGTGCACTTTGGAAAAAGATTGTACACAATGCGTGGAAATCGGCCGAACCAGGCGTTTTGTTCTGGGATACCATTATTCGCGAATCAGTACCTGATTGCTACGCCGACCTAGGTTACGAAACCGTATCGACCAATCCCTGTGGAGAGATTCCACTCTGTCCATACGACTCATGTCGCCTACTAGCAATCAATCTATATGCTTATGTAGAGAACCCCTTTACACCCGAAGCATCGTTCAATTTTGAACTCTTCAGAAAGCATGTAGCGCTAGCTCAGCGCATCATGGACGATATTATCGACTTAGAGCTTGAGAAGATAGAGCGTATCATGGAGAAAATAGAGAGCGACCCCGAAAGTAATGAGGTAAAAAATACCGAAAAATATTTGTGGGAGAAAATCTACAAGAAGAGTGCTCAAGGAAGACGCACGGGCGTAGGCATCACTGCCGAAGGAGATATGCTAGCAGCCATGGGGTTACGCTATGGTACGGAAGAGGCTACCACTTTCTCTGAAGAGGTACACAAAACAGTAGCTATCGAAGCCTATCGTTCATCGGTATATATGGCCAAAGAACGAGGTGCCTTTGATGTATACAGCAGCGAAAGAGAGCAAAACAACCCATTCATCAACCGCTTAAAAGAGGCTGACCCCTCTCTTTACGAGGAGATGAAGAGATATGGTAGAAGAAACATAGCCTGTTTAACGATTGCACCAACAGGAACTACTAGCTTAATGACACAAACCACTTCGGGCATTGAGCCGGTATTTATGCCGGTTTACAAACGCAGAAGAAAGGTCAATCCAAACGATCCAGAATCGCATGTGGACTTTGTGGACGAATCGGGCGATACATTCGAAGAGTATGTAGTATACCACCACAAATTCTTAACTTGGATGGAGGTAAACGGATACGATACCACCAAACGATATAGCCAAGAGGAGATTGATGCTTTGGTAGAGAAATCTCCCTACTACAAAGCGACGTCGAACGATGTGGACTGGCTGATGAAGGTTAAGATGCAAGGACGCATCCAAAAATGGGTAGACCACTCTATCAGCGTAACCATTAACCTACCTAACAATGTAGACGAAGAGTTAGTGAATCGTCTCTATGTAGAGGCATGGAAATCGGGCTGTAAAGGATGTACTGTCTACAGAGATGGCTCACGCTCAGGTGTATTGATTTCAGCCAAACCCGAAAAGAAAGAGGAAACACCTATCTGCAAACCTCCTACTGTAGTAGAGGTACGCCCTAAAGTGCTAGAAGCCGATGTGGTTCGCTTCCAAAACAACAAAGAAAAATGGGTGGCATTTGTAGGATTACTGGATGGACAACCTTACGAAATCTTTACCGGATTACAGGATGACGAAGAGGGTATCTCACTTCCTAAATCAGTAACAAAGGGAAAGATTATCAAAAATATGGATCCAGATGGAAACAAACGATACGACTTCCAATTTGAGAACAAGCGAGGCTACAAAACAACCATCGAAGGGTTGTCTGAACGCTTTAATAAAGAGTATTGGAATTATGCCAAACTGATATCGGGAGTACTTAGATGGCGTATGCCCATTGAGAGTGTGATTAAATTGGTAGACTCATTGCAACTAGACAAGGAGAACATCAACACCTGGAAAAATGGGGTAGAACGTGCACTGAAGAAATATGTAACAGATGGGACCAAAGCATTGGGACAAGTATGCCCCAACTGTGGAAACGAAACATTGATTTACCAAGAGGGATGCCTTATTTGTAAAACATGTGGATCGTCACGCTGCGGATAGTAACCAACATAACTGTGAGCCAACATGAAAACAAAAGGGATGTATATCAACCTAACAGGAATTAAGCTATATGGCTACCATGGAGTAGACCCACAAGAGAACAGAGTGGGTGCCTATTTCTACATTGACCTGCGAATCAGAACTGACTTTAGCAGTGGTGCGCAAACCGATGAGCTGGCAGGAACCATTAGCTATGCCGATATATTCGATGTAGTGAAGGAGGTGATGCAGAAGCCTTGCCAACTACTGGAACATGTGGCTTACAAAATGGCAAATCAACTCTTCCAAACCTTCGAAGGAATGGAAGAGATTGAGATTAAAGTAATCAAAGAGAACCCTCCTATGGGATCAGAATGCAGCCAAGTGGGCATAGAGGCACACTATATGCGGTAGTCAAACCAGAAGAGCTGACCTTACTTTAAACCTAAAAGATAAATTCCCCTCTTTTGAACTGCACCCCCAAAAAGATCTGTATAACTTTGGGGGTGCAGTTCAAAAGAGGGGAACTTTTTTTCAGTAGTTCACTTCAATAAAGACGAGTCGTAGTTGGACTACAAAGCAGTCTATACCTATCGAAAAAGTGATAGATTGACACACAAAATGATTTAAGCTAGAGCTGCAAAAGCCTAGCCTGCTTTACATAAGCGAAACAACAATTAGTCAGCCGAATCTGTTTTTTTCTTCTTCTTGCGTTGCTTTACACGCTCTACCACCTCGGCCACCACAGCTGTATCATCAAAACGCTTGGTATAGCCCGAGTAATCAGGATGTGTGCGCTCGTAAGTAGGATCAACAAAAAGTGGACTGGTAATAATATGATCGGCTGTAGAACGGTTGCAGCAGAAGATAATATTCTCTACACCTGCCAAGCGAGTTAAAGCCTTCACATCGGTATCATGAGGCTGTAGGGTCATAGGGTCGGTAAAAAAGAAAAGATAATCTATTTCACCATCTACAATACGAGAACCTATTTGCTGATCACCACCTAATGGACCTGACTTTAAGTTGGTAATATCCCACTCTACATCTGGGTGTTTATTCGTTAAGGCTGCTTGAATAAGCTTACCCGTAGTCCCCGTACAGTAGAAACGATGGCCTACCAACAATTCAGAGTTCCACAACACCCACTCTACCATATCTTTTTTCATGGCATCGTGAGCCACCAAGCCAATTTTGCGTACTAATTTTCTTCTTTCCATAATTTATTCATTTATCGTTAACGTTTTCTTCTGATAAAAAAGATATATACCAGAAGCAAGCTATGAAGTAAAAAGAAAAGAGATAAACCCAAATATACCATGCTCGAATCTCCACCTACCATAGCATTGTAGCCAAATAGCAAGAAAAGGAGAATAGGAGCGATTAAATAAAGAAGTTTCTTGTTCATAAACTACATTTTATTATGTTTTAAATAACAAGATTCTCCCCTCTTCGTACCATAGACAAAAACAAATTAAGTAATAATTTTACAATTATCAAAAATAAGATGCAACTAAAATAGAATAACCTCCTCGAAACTAATTCACCTCAAATCATCCCCCTCAATTAAAACATACCGATATATCCTTATAGAGAGATTGTAAAAGTGATTCATTTCAAGACATACCAATTTCAACTATCCAGCCGCAAATAATAAATCCCAATTCAGAAAAATCTCTGCTCACAGAGAAAAGCAGCAAAGAGATTACATAACAGCCAGCTACAAGACTACTACAAAGAAGAGAAAAATCTTTTACCTTTCACATAATAACACCATAACAAGCTATATGGTTTACGCCCCGACAAGATGGGATGTGTAGTTTTCTGTAGATTCTCTAACCGAACTGCATCAAAGGAGTTGCGCATTCGTTTGAATTCGGCCCTTGCGTGGTAAATAGATTTAGCACTTGCCCACTCTCCTTTTAGTAAAAAGACAAAAAGAGCCAACCAGTCTAAGAAGAGACGAACACTAGAGACTTTCTGCCATTCAGCATCGGGCAGATTCTTATAAAGCATAAGTAGGTTGTTGCGGAAGTTCAAGAATGTTTTTCTAGGATTCTCCCGCTGTAAGGTACCTCCCCCTACGTGATAAACGACACTCTGAGGCAAACAAACAATCTCACGCCCCCGACTACGAAGTCGCCAGCAGAGGTCAATCTCCTCCATGTGTGCAAAAAAGTGAGCATCTAACCCTCCTACCGCGTGATAATCTTCCCAACGAATACAAAGAGCTGCACCACTTGCCCAAAAAACAGAGGCAACTGTATCATACTGTCCCTGATCTACTTCAACTTGATTAAATATCCGCCCTCTACAAAAAGGGTAACCATAGGCATCAATAAAGCCACCTGCTGCGCCAGCATGCTCAAAAGAAGTTTTATCAAGTTGACTCAATATTTTAGGCTGACAAGCAGCTACACCAGGCTCCCTATCTAAATAGTCTACCAACGGATCTATCCACCCCTGAGTAACCTCAACATCGCTATTCAATAAAATGACATAGGTAGCCTCTATTTGTTTTAGAGCCTGATTATACCCCTCAGCAAAGCCATAATTGGTAGGGAGTTGCAACCACTCAACCGATGGAAAATCGGATAAGACCAACTGATGAGAGTCATCAGTAGAACCATTATCGGCCACATAAACCCCTACCCCTTCACACGTAGAGTACTTAACAACAGAAGGTAGAAACTGCCTAAGCATTTCTACCCCATTCCAATTAAGTATAACTACCGCTACTTTCATACTATTTCGGCTTGTACAGCACTACCATCGGCAGTAAGCTCTCCCAGTCTCACACGCACCATTTGATTATCCAAATCGTTGTTGTGAGGAAGCTCTATACGAATATAGTTATCGGTAAAGCCATGCATCGGTGTACCTTCTTTTGATTTCTCCATCAAAGCCACCTTCTCTTGGCCAATGTATGTAGTATAAAAAGCCTTAGTCTTCTCATCAGAGAGCGCTAGAAGCAGTTGGCTACGGCGGTGTTTCTCATCAGAAGAGACCACATGCTCTATCTTCATGGCTTGCGTTCCAGGGCGCTCCGAATAACTAAAGACATGAAGCTGCGTCACATCTAAGCCCTCAATAAAACGATAAGCATCTTCAAAGTAAGCCTCTGTCTCACCACGAGTACCCACAATCACGTCAACACCAATAAAAGCGTGAGGAATAACCTCTTTAATTTTGGCTATTTTAGCGGCAAACAGAGCAGTATCATACCTGCGGCGCATCAACTTTAACACCTCGTCACTACCCGACTGCAACGGGATATGAAAGTGAGGCATAAAGGCTCTAGATTGCGCTACATACTCAATCACCTCATCGGTAAGCAGATTGGGTTCAATAGACGAAATGCGGTAACGCTCTATTCCCTCTACCTGATCAAGCGCTTTTACTAGATCTAGAAAAGTCTCACCCGTCGTTTTACCAAAATCGCCAATATTGACACCAGCTAGCACAATCTCTTTACCACCTTCGGCAGCTGCCTCTCTGGCTTGTGCCACCAACTCTTCTATCTTACCATTTCGGCTTCGCCCACGAGCAAAAGGAATGGTACAATAAGAGCAGTAATAATCACATCCATCTTGCACCTTTAAAAAGTAACGTGTACGATCTCCACGCGAACAAGAGGGGACGAAAACTTGAATATCTTTAGTAGCTGTAGTAATTGCTTCGCCCTGATCATGCTTCTGCAAGTTACCCAAGTGCTCTAACAGCTCCCCTTTTTGGTTGGCTCCTAACACAAGATCCACCCCCTCCATCGTAGCAATCTGCTCAGGTTTGAGCTGCGCATAACAACCTGTTACCACCACAAAAGCACCTGGATGGTTTCTTACCATCTTGTGAATAGCTTGGCGACACTTTTTATCGGCCATCTCTGTAACCGAACAAGTATTAATTACACAAATATCTGCTTTCTCGCCAGCTCTAGCCGTACGTACGCCAGCCTCTTTAAGCGTCTTACCTATGGTTGATGTTTCTGAGAAATTGAGTTTACAACCAAGCGTATAGTATACCGCTATTTTATCTTGAAATATAGTTGAATCAATCATTCTTTTCTATTCATTTTTAAACGTACAAAGTTACATATTATTCTTCTTAATTTTCTAGCAATAGATATAATTATAGCTAGTATTCTGAAGCGAAAAAGAAATCCTAGCACGAATAGAGGAGCTAGCAACAAGAGGGTGAAACAGAGGAAAGCGTATAAAAACACGGATTAAGAAACTTAATAATACAAAAAACGAAGCAACTTCGAAAAATAAATATATGTTTTTAAACAAGATATCGAAAAAGTATATACATTTGCACCGATATAACAACGCTTTTCAGGATTAATAAAAAAGTAAAATGAAAAAACTAGCATTTTTATTCGTAGCAGTAGCAGCATTGTCTGCTTGCGGAAATAAAGCAGCCAACACTACAGCAACTGAAGAAGGAGCTGTAGAGGTAGTAGAAACAGTAGCAGCAGTAGTAGAAGCAGCTGACTCAACAGCAGCTGACTCAGCAACAGCTTGTTGTGGTGGTGAACACCATGCAGAAGAGACAAAAACTGCCGAATAAAGAAAGTAGACTACACCTCTTCAAAGAGGAAAAGGGAGGCTTTGATAATTATGTCATAGCCTCCCTTCTTCATTTTCATTAGTTTACCAACAAAAGGTATGAAAAATAAAATCCACTACAGCTAGTAGCTCAAGGAAACCAGAAAGAGAATCCTCATGAACCCACAAACCACCAACACCCAGTAACCCAGAAAAGCCTTTAGAATGCGGCACGCCAAGGCCAACACCAAGAGCCATTAAACCAAAAAAAGGGCATACCTTACAGTACACCCTTTTCGCATATCTAAGCTCTACAGATTACTCAGCAACAACTTCGAAAGGAATCTCTACAGATACCTCTTTGTGAAGTTTTACTACAGCTTTGTAAGAACCAACTTCTTTAACAGCATCTTTAACGATGATTGTTTTTCTGTCGATTTTGTGACCTAGTTTCTCTAATCCTTCAGCAATTTGAATATTACCTACAGAACCAAAGATAGAACCAGTAGCACTTACTTTTGTAGCAATAGTCAAAGCAACATCTTTCAAAGATTCTGCTACAGCTTCTGCATCTTTTTTAATCTTTTCCAATTTGTGAGCACGTTGCTTCAAATCTTCTGCCAACATTTTCTTTGCAGAAGGAGAGGCGATGATTGCTTTTCCAGTAGGAATAAGATAGTTACGACCGTAACCTGCTTTTACAGTTACAATGTCATTCTTGTAGCCCAAGTTTGCTACATCTTCTTTCAAAATGATTTCCATATCTTCTTCTCCTCCTTATTATTTCATCATATCAGTTACGAATGGAAGTAACGCCAAGTGACGCGCTCTCTTCACAGCTTGAGAAATACGACGTTGGAATTTCAACGAAGTACCAGTAATGCGACGAGGAAGGATTTTACCTTGCTCATTCAAGAATTTCTTCAAAAATTCTGGATCTTTGTAGTCGATATATCTGATACCACTCTTTTTAAAACGGCAGTATTTTTTCTTCTTAACATCTACAGTTGGAGGTGTTAAATATCTAATTTCTGATTGTTGTGCCATGATTAATCCTCCTTCTTAGTTGATTTAACATTTCTTCTTTTCGCTGCATATTCAGCTGCATACTTATCCAATCTAAAAGTCAAGAAACGGATAACACGCTCGTCACGACGGAAGTTAAGTTCCAACTTGTCAATTACATTAGCGTCTGCCTTGAACTCTACCAATTGATAGAACCCTGTAGATTTTTTTTGAATTGGGTAAGCCAATTTCTTTAGGCCCCAGTTCTCTTCATTGATAATCTCTGCACCTTCTGCAGTCAGAATACCTTTGAATTTTTCTACCGCTTCCTTCATCTGAACATCAGACAAAACGGGAGTTAAAATGAAAACGGTTTCGTATTGATTCATACTACGTCAATTAAATTATTAAATAAAAATTTATTTCGGTGCAAAGGTAATCATTTCCCACAAAATTACAAATGGTTCCACTCTTTTATTGAGACAAACAGCGCAAAAGAGCCAACAATTAGCTATTCTTTAGACTTTACACCCATCAAAGTAGAAGCTCAAAGAGTTTTTCTAACTCTTTTCCTATTATTCCACTATAAAATTAGACTTTACGCCTACCAAAGCAGAAACTCAAAGAGAGCAATGACACCATAAACATGCTACTGAAACGCAAAGCCCAAACAGATACACCCCAAGCTAAGAGACAGATACCCCCAACAAAAAAGCAAAAAGCAAAAAACGCAATTTAAAAAATCGAACTACATAGAAAGGCAAGAAGTCGGGTAAAAGAAAAGCAGTGTTAAAGAAACAAACAAAACAGACTGGCTAAAGAAAAAGAATACGAAACAAATAGATAAATTAGAGCTGGATTGTTTCATTTTACAACGAATTCTCTCTTTTTGTTTTTTTTGTTCATCCATGATTTGAGATATTAGAAGAAGTATTGTACCTTTGTAAGGTTGTTTAAACAATAATTATATGATAGAACAATTTAGCTTTGACATTCAACTAATATTTGCCATTTTAAATGGGAAAGTATCTGCTGCCATTAACCGAAAATTAAGCCGTAATTTCCGATTAAATGATATCGACATCACTCCAGAGCAATGGACAGTACTTCTATTCCTATGGGAAAAAGATGGGGTAACTCAACAAGAGCTGTGCAATGCTACATTTAAAGACAAACCCAGTATGACTCGACTCATCGACAACATGGAGAAGCAACACCTCGTGGTACGCATCTCTGACAAGAATGACCGAAGAACCAACTTGGTACACCTAACAAAAACAGGTAAAGAGCTGGAAGAGAAAGCCCGTTTTGTAGCTAACAAAACACTCAAAGAGGCCCTAAAAGGAGTTACACTCGAAGAGTTAAGCGTAAGCCAAAGGGTTCTCAGAAAGATCTTCACAAACACAAAGAGCTAAATTAAAGCTTGATTCTTTTTTTTTCTTAAATTATTTCCATTCTAGAAGAATTATGCTTTAATTTGCGCATAAGAATAAACAATCTATTAAAAAATACACACATGAAAAGCTTATTGAAGAACTTGGGCCTAATTATGATGATTCTTGGCGCCGCTATTTTAATCGGAATCTTTGTCACAGGAAGCGCAGCTATCAGCGACAACACCGTATTAGGAAGCAGCACAGCACTTATTATCATGGGGCTAGTTGTTTACATTGTGATGAATAAAAGAATCACAGAATAACTAAACAGCTTTTACGGCAATAAAAAAAACCAGAGTTTTCACTCTGGTTTTTTTTATTATTATACTTCCCAAACAATTACTCTACTTCGGGTGTAATCAATTTGTAACCCTTACCATGGATATTGATAATTTCAATTGAATCATCCTCCTTAAGGTGTTTACGAAGCTTTGTGATATACACATCCATACTTCTTGCATTGAAATAGTTGTCATCAATCCAGATAGTCTTCAAAGCAAAGTCACGTTGAAGAATTTCATTGGCATGCTGACACAACAAACCCAACAATTCCGACTCTTTTGTAGTAAGCTTAGTCGATTTTCCATCAATGGCCAATACCTGCTTTTGCGTATCAAACGTAAAACGACCTATCTTGTAGATGCTATTCTCCTTGCTCTTTTTACCACGTACACGACGTAGGATAGCTTCGATACGGAATGTCAACTCCTCCATGCTGAATGGCTTCGTAATATAGTCATCTGCACCAATTTTGAAACCTTCCAAGATATCCTCTTTAAGCGTCTTAGCAGTCAGGAAAATAATTGGAATTTGAGCATTCACTGCACGAATCTCTTGCGCCAATGTAAATCCATCTTTTTTAGGCATCATTACATCCAACACACATAGGTCAAACTTCTCTTTCAAGAATGTTTTGTAACCCACTTCTCCATCAGGACAAAGCTCAGCCGAGTAGCCTTTGGCTTGTAGATACTCTCTCAATAACATGCCAAGATTCTCATCATCTTCGCACAACAAAATACGTAATTTATCATCCATAACTATACATTTTTTAATAACGGTAATACTATTATAAATTTAGTCCCTACATTCAATTCACTTTCAGCACGAATGGTACCTTTATGGTCTTGAATAATTTTCTTTACATAAGCAAGCCCCAACCCGAAGCCTTTCACATCATGTAAATTTCCTGTATGAACCCTATAAAACTTCTCAAAAATCTTTTTTACATTCTCTTTTTTAATTCCAATACCATTGTCTTCAATCGAAATATAAAGCTTACCTGGTTCGTTCCACGTCTCTATACTGAGTCGCAACTCCCCCTCTGGTTTTTTATATTTCACTGCATTATCCAATATATTAAAGATTACATTGGTAAAATGCATCTCATCTACAAATATATAGGGATCAGCTGCATTCAGTTTCGAAACAATTGTCCCATTATACTTCTCTACTTTTAAAGCGAAGGTATTCACAACGCCTGTAATCACCTCATCAGCATTTAGCTCTTTCATCTTAAGCACTGCCTTTTGTCGTTCAAACATCGACATCTGCAGCACCTTCTCCACCTGAAAGCGCAAGCGCTTGGTTTCATCATTTATCACCCCCGATATGTGCTGAAACATGGTGGGCGATTTAGCCACAGCAGGATCTTTCAACATTTGAGCTGCCAATGAGATAGTCGAAATAGGCGTCTTAAACTCGTGGGTCATATTATTTATAAAGTCATTCTTTATCTCCGTAAGCTTCTTTTGCCGGAAAATGATATAAATAGTAAACGTAAACGTAATCAAAAGCACCAAAGTAAAGATAATAGAGGGTATCATAAATTTAACCGAGCTATAGATATAACTATCTAAAGTAGGAAAATGTATATTTACCATCCCCATCCGAGCTGGTGGATCATTCTTAAACAACACCCTAGAGTAAACCTGATTCATGCCATCGTGTGTAAAATCAGGACACTGGTAAACGTTCAATCCATCACGATCAACCACCGTAAAGTGATAAGGTATATCAATTCCATTATTTAACAATTCGGCCTGCAAGAAATAGTCCAACTGCTTAAAATTGATTCGTTTTGACAAAGGACGATCACTTGCCGTATAAAGAATACTATAAACCACCTCATCAAGTAAAGCACGCTGATAAACATATCGATCCTTTATCACCTCCTGCAAAGCACGCGAGGTTTGGGGAATATTCTTACCTGTTGAGATAATTGCTTTTGGCACACTCGAAGGGCGAAGCGTATTCAACTTCATCTTTAATTCAAACGAAGAGGTTCCACCAAGCATATTCTGCCCCAAGCCAAATCGATGTACCTGCGATAAAGAGCTAGAATCATAAGTAGCACTATCAGACTGATTAGTCATTTCAGTATGCCGACCTCGCTGAGCCGCCCGTTCAGTAGCCTCTACATCGGCCTCCAAATATTTCTTTGTCTCTACCAATTCTATATTTCTACAAGCTTGGGCTAAGCTACGCTGAACAGACTCATCGAACTGCCCTCTACGCATCTTAACCATCTCCTCTATATAGCTCACTTGCAAATAGAGCAAGCTTAGAAAAGAGAGCCCCATGACTGTTCCCAAAATCCAAATTGTAGTTTTTTTCATGCCAACAAAAATACAGATGTTAAATTTAACAACATAATGAATTAACCAATATTGCAATCACATTTCTAATAATTAACCAAATAAAAGGGCTTACTGCTCAATAAACAACCGATAAGAGCTTATTGTTCAACGAATATAATAAAAAAATGGCTAAAAACAGAGATAAATTTAAGAATACAATTTTCTATTTAATTGATTAAATTCAAAATAATGAAAGCATGGAAGCAGCTAAAACAGATACTTCCATGCTTTATTTGGTAAAAATTCAGTTTAAATTACTCCTCTTTATCATGCTCTTCAAACTCTTTTATTAATTTATCTTGCACATCCGAAGGCACTAATTCATAACTTGCAAACTTCATAATAAAAGAAGCACGTCCACCGGTTAATGAGCTCAATGCAGTAGCATACGAAGACATCTCTTTCAACGGTACTTTTGCGACTAATTTTTCATAGCCATTCTCGCTAGTCATACCCATAATCATCCCTCTACGTCCCTGCAAATCACCCATCACATCGCCCATGCGATCACTTGGCACAAACACCTCTACATCATAAATGGGCTCCAATATTTTAGGCCCAGCACTCTTAAAGGCTTCACTAAAGGCATTTCGGCCTGCCAACATGAAAGAGATTTCATTCGAATCAACTGGGTGCATCTTACCATCGTATACAATAACCCGCACATCACGTGCATACGAACCCGTTAACGGTCCCTGCTCCATACGGCTCATTACCCCTTTAAGAATAGCAGGCAAGAAACGAGTATCAATAGCTCCTCCAACAATACAATTGACTAGAACCAATTTACCTCCCCATTCTAACTGCACCTCTTCGACTCCTCTGACATTCATTTTAAACTCTTGCCCATTAAACTTGTAACTATCTGGTGTAGGCATACCCTCGTAGTAAGGCTCTACAATAAGGTGCACTTCACCAAACTGGCCAGCTCCCCCCGACTGTTTTTTATGCCGATAGTCCGATCGCGAGGCCTTTGTAATAGTCTCTCTATAGGGTATTTTAGGCTCTTCAAACTTTATAAGAAGTTTTTCATTGTGTTCTAACCGCCATTTTAAGGTACGTAGATGAAACTCTCCTTGTCCGTGTACTATAATTTGCTTTAATTCTTTAGATTGTTCGATAATCCAAGTAGGGTCTTCTTCGTGCATGCGATGTAAAATAACCATCATCTTCTCTGTATCGGCCTCATTCACCGGTTTTACCGCCCGCGAATAGCGCGAGTTAGGGTATTTTACAAAATTAAAGCGATGCTCACTTCCCTTGCCATTTAAGGTATTTCCTGTTTTCACATCTTTCAGTTTCACCGTACAGCCGATATCGCCTGCACGCAACTCTTGTACAGCAATCCGGTTGGCACCTGCACAAGCAAAAAGCTGTGCCATACGCTCCTTTGAGCCTCTATCTATATTGGTTAAATCATCACCTTCATGTACCACTCCGCTCATTACCTTAAAGTACTGAACTCCTCCAATGTGAGGCTCGACAGCTGTTTTAAAGAAATAAAGAGAGGTTGGTGCATCTGGATTAGGATTTACCACCTCACCCCGTGTATTGTGCACTTGTGGCATTTGATCAACAAAAGGAACCACATTGCCTAAGAATTCCATCAATCGATCCACTCCCATATCCTTTCCAGCACAAACGCAGAATACCGGAAACATACCCCGTGCGGCCAACCCTTTGCGAATACCTTCACGCATCTCCTCTTCCGTCAATGAGTCAGACTCAAAGAACTTCTCCATCAATCCTTCGTCATTTTCGGCAGCAGCCTCAACCAATCGCTTGTGCCACTCCATAGCCTTCTCTTTTTCGCTATCAGGCACCTCCTCTATAGTAGGTGCTCCCCCATCAGGGGCCCACGAATATTTTTTCATCAACAACACATCAATCAACTCATGAAACTTAGGCCCCGTCTCTAAAGGGTATTGTACAGGAACCACCTTACTACCATAGATAGCAGAGAGTTGCTCCAGAATAGAGTCGTAATCGCACTTTTCATGGTCTAACTGATTAACAAGAAAAATAACCGGCTTGCCCAATTTTTCGGTATACCGAAAGTGGTTTTGCGTACCCACCTCGGGACCATACTGCCCATTAAGCAACAAAATAGCTGTATCAGTAACATGAAGTGCTGTCATAGCTGCCCCTACAAAGTCATCACTTCCTGGACAATCTATGATATTCAGCTTCTTGTGATTCCACTCTACATGGTAAACAGTCGAAAAAACAGAATAACCATACTCCTGCTCCACCGGGAAATAGTCACTCACCGTATTTTTAGCAGTAATTCTACCACGGCGTTTTATAATACCACCCTCAAAGAGCAAAGCTTCAGTGAGGGTGGTTTTCCCTGATCCGTCATTCCCCAAAAGGGCAATATTCTTGATTTCGTTTGTTTGGTATACTTTCATACTAATCACTATTTAGATGTTAACAAACAGGCATGAGTATCACACCCTTATCTATAGCGGCACAAAATAGATATTTCAATTAATAAAAGCAAAATAAAGCTACGTGTTACAAAACTATGTTCTGAAACATTGAACATTACAGCACCCTAATACGTATTAAAAGGATTGCCTGCCTCAAAACTCTTAAGAGTTACAGTCAAGATTCTTAAGAGTTTAGATGAAAACTCTTAAGAATTACCACCCAAACTCTTAAGAGTTTTGAGGGGGAAGATAGCCATCCACTCCACCGCTTCATATCTATGTAGTTTTATCCACATCGAACCTCTTTTTTTCTATCTTTGTCACCTAATTATACATGAATCATGGCAGGCATCTACCTACACATACCCTTTTGCAAGATGCGGTGCATCTATTGCGATTTCTACTCAACTACCCAAAGTAACCAAAAAGAGGCATACATCCAGGCCCTATGCAAAGAGCTAGTTGAGAGAAAGGAGTACCTACAACAAGCGCCCATAAAAACCATCTATCTGGGAGGTGGAACACCATCGCAACTATCGGAGAATGATTTTGAGCACCTTTTTGAAACCATTTACACCCATTACCAAGTAGTACCCGATGCAGAAATTACCCTCGAAGCCAATCCAGATGATTTAACACCTAGCTACCTCGCCTCGCTACGCCGATTGCCATTTAACCGCATCAGCATGGGGGTACAAACCTTTCACGAAGCGACCCTAAAACTACTTAAACGCCGACATACCGCACAGCAAGCGATTGATGCCTACAACGGGTGCCGAGAAGCAGGCTTCCAAAACATCAGCTTAGACCTAATGTATGGACTACCGGGCGAAACCCTATCTATTTGGGAGAAAGACCTGGAACAGATTTTAGCCCTACGCCCCGAACACATATCGGCCTACCACCTTATTTACGAAGAAGATACCGTATTGTGGAAATTACGCGAAACCAATCGAGTAGAAGAGGCAAACGAAGAGGATAGCCTACGTTTTTTTGAGCAATTGATAGAACGACTAAAGGGGGCTGGCTACGAACAATATGAGATATCAAACTTCAGCCTTCCGGGGCTTCACTCCAAACACAACTCTAGCTACTGGACAGGCGAACCTTATATAGGCTGTGGTCCATCGGCACACTCTTACAATGGCGAAAGCCGTATGGCCAATGTAGCCTCTCTAAAAGAGTACCTGGCAGGCATAGAACAAGGCACCTCTATCAGTGAGGTAGAAGAACTAGAGCTCTACACCCGCTACAACGATTTTGTGATTATCTCTTTACGTACCATGTGGGGGCTCTCACTACCCAAACTAAAGGAACAATATGGCACAGAGCTCTACGAATACTGCCTACGCATGGCCGCCCCCTATATAGCGCAACAAAAGCTAGAACAAACCGAAGAGAAGTTGAGATTTACACAAGCAGGCATTTTCCTATCGGATGGTATTATGAGCGAACTACTCTGGGTAGAGGAGTAACTGAATAACAGATTCACCCCTTTCACAAAAACGAGGTGCTCTCCAAAAGTTATCAAAAACTTTTGGAGAGCACCTCATTTTTCGAAAAGGGTAAAGACTCTATCTTAAATATTGCGATCGCCCCCTTAGGGTCAATACAACTTTAAAGCAATAGGCGAAAATATCTTATAGACTGCAACAGACCCTCTTCACTATATCAATTAAATGGAATCTATTTAGACTAGGCTAGACTATAGACAACCTCCATTACCTGCTGTGCTATACGATCGGCCTCTTCAAGCGTAGCTGCCTCAGAATAGACACGGATAATAGGCTCCGTGTTGCTCTTGCGCAAGTGTACCCATTGATTAGCAAAGTCAATCTTTACCCCATCAATGTCATTGATTCGTTCCGATTTATAAAGCTCTTTTACCTTAAGCAAAATGGCATCTACATCGGTTTCGGGAGTTAAGTCAATTCTATTCTTAGCCATATAGTAAGTAGGATAGGTAGCACGTAGCTCACTCACCTTTTTACCTTCATGCGCTAGGTGACTCAAGAAAAGTGCCATACCAACCAGTGCATCGCGCCCGTAGTGACTTTCGGGGTAGATTACTCCACCATTCCCTTCACCACCAATCACAGCACCTATCTCCTTCATTTTAGTAACTACATTCACCTCGCCTACAGCTGCTGCTGCATAGGTATGACCATGTTGTTCAGTTACATCGCACAAAGCACGCGTAGAACTTAAGTTCGATACCGTATTACCAGGTGTATGCTTCAACACATAATCGGCTACCGTTACCAGCGTATACTCTTCGCCATACATCTCACCGTTTTCGGCTATCATAGCTAGTCTATCCACATCAGGGTCTACCACAAACGCTACATCAGCCTTTCCGCTCTTCATTACGTTCATAATATCGCCTAGATTCTTTTCGAGTGGTTCGGGATTGTGTTGAAAATCACCTGTAGGTTCACAGTACAACTTCTCGACATGCATCACTCCCAACTGCTCCAAAAGTTTAGGAAGCACAATACCCCCTACAGAGTTAACAGCATCAATAGCGACCTTAAAGTCAGCCTTACGAATAGCCTCAACATCGACCAGCTTTAAGTTTAACACATGATCAATGTGTTTCTGATCGTACGAGTCGTCTTCGCGATAGCTACCCAACTCATCTACCTCAGCATAATCAAATGCCTCGGCTTGGGCTATTTTGAGCAACTCTTCGCCTTGGGCTGCATTCAAGAATTCGCCCTCCTCGTTCAACAACTTCAACGCATTCCACTGCTTAGGGTTGTGGCTAGCCGTTAAGATAATACCACCCGATGCTCCTTCCATGGTTACAGCCAGTTCCGTAGTAGGAGTAGAAGCTAAACCAATGTTTACCACATCGAATCCCATACCCATCAAGGTACCGCATACAATCTGTCTAACCATTTCGCCCGAGATGCGTGCATCTCTACCGACTATAATTGTCTTACCTTTTCCAGCACCTACCTTCTTGCGAACAAGCATGGCATAAGCCGAAGTAAATTTTACCACATCAAGAGGAGTAAGTCCCTCTCCTACAGCACCACCTATAGTGCCTCGGATGCCCGAAATCGATTTTATTAGTGTCATTTGTAACGTTGAAATGTAATATTATAGTGACAAGGATAAACACTTGACGAAGCACTCGATTGTCCCACGTTGTGAGGTACAATAATACGCACCTTGGCACGTCCAGCAGTGGCTCCTCCTGTTTTAATGTATCTAAAAGGAACCAACCAGCCAGCAGGAACCGCCGTGCTATAGCTGCTCATGGCTCCAGTAGTGAACGTACCGTAGTAGTTTTTCCCAGAAATGGTTAATTCAAATTCGTCAGGATTGGGGTAGTAATTACCAATGGTATTTAATGAGATGGTATCTTTTGTACCATCGGTATTAAGTTTCTCTTCTACATAGCGAGCCAACATAACCGAGTTACCATCTTCTAGCAACTCACCATCACCGCGATAAATAACCTGCATATAAACCCCATTGTCTGAGAAAAGTACAAACTCATTCTTTTCTACGTTTGTGGTCGAGTCTTGTGCTTGAAATTCTTCAACACTAATCACTTTAATATTCTCGTTCTCAATGTATCGCTGAATCGCTTCACGCTCATCTTCTTTCATTTCGGCATAGGTTTTAGTCGAATCACACGACTGAAAAGCTATACCCCAAGCCATTACAGCTCCTAAAAACAGAGGAAATTTCTTCATATTTAAAAATCTGCTAATTTGCTGACAAAAGTAATAAATAGGTTCGAATCTATTTAGTACTTTTGCCCCAATTACAATAAAATAACTAATTTTTCTCTAACAAAAGAGGTTCATATTTAACTAAAGCTTGCTTAAACAATGTAATAGCATCCTCCATAGAGCCGCGAAACTCGCCACCCGATGCATTTAAGTGCCCACCACCATTAAAGAAATCGGCTGCTACCTTATTACAAGGGAAGGTACCTACCGAACGCAGTGAGAGTTTAATCTTATCCTGTTCGGTATCTTCTCGCAAGAATACAGAGAATTTGATTCCCTTCATCGACAGTGGAATATTGACAAAACCCTCAGTATCTCCTTTAACAGACTGAAATTGGCGCTGTTCCTCTTTGGTTAGCCAAATAAGTGCCGCATGGTAATTGGGAAATATCTCCATCTTTTCGTGCAATACATACCCCATCATGCGCAGTCTTCCTTCAGAATAGGTATTAAAGACCTTGCGGTAAATCTCATCCTTATCGATTCCTTTCGATAGAAGTTCGCTAATGATGTAATAGATTTGTGAGTTGTTTGAGTTGTAGGTAAATCCTCCCGTATCGGTCATCATACCTGTATAGATGCATTCAGCTCCTTCGTAAGTAACATCTTCAAAATAGCCCAATCGACAAATTAATCGGAAAACCAGTTCAGAAGTAGAGGAAATCTCGGGATGCGAAATCACAATCTTACAAAATGATTCGGGATGAAGGTGGTGGTCAATCATCGCCTTTCTAGCAGGCGATTCCAACACTGCTTTTCCCATATCACCTACCCGCGAGATGGCATTAAAGTCCAAACAGATCAACACATCGGCTTCGGCTATTAACTTATCGGCAAATTCGGCATATTTATCGTAACGAACAATATCTTTAGCCCCATCCATCCAGCGCAAAAAGTCAGGAAAAGCATTGGGCACAATCACTTGTACCGATTTACCTTGTACCTCTAAAAAGTTTTTCAAACCCAACGAAGATCCCAAAGCATCACCATCGGGTGAGAGATGTGTGACCAACACAATATTTTCAGCACGATCTAACCACTTTTCGAGGTGGTCTATCTTGGCCTGGTCTATTACTTTCAATAACATACGATTCTTATAATTAAGCAACAAATGTACAACATTTTTTGGTAACTCTTAGAACGAAAGAGAGTTAATATGCTACTAAAGAAGAATGAAAGGCATGCATCAAAGAGAGACCTTGTAGGCACCGGTCGATGCCAAATCAATACAGGGCAGCTGCAAACTATCACACGCTGCCACCACTCGCTCCACATAGTAGCGACTCAAAGCCGCATCCAGCACAACTGTGGCCACATTAAAATGAGCTGTAAGCGAAGAGATGTCACCACTAAATCCCTTACAGAGGTAGAGGTAATCTATCTCCAACCTATCCGAAGTGGTCCGATTCACCCAACGCCTATCGGCCACCATACAGATACGTTTACCTTTCCATTCAAAAAGTCCCTCCTGAGTATTGATTGCTAGAGAATCTTGGTAGAGTGGTATTATCTGAGGAGCCAATTTCTCTTGTTTCCAATGCGTAGTGGCAATGTAACTCATTCGCTCCATCACACTATCAGGACGAGTAGTAACCAGCCAAGAGTCACTATTGTTCTGCACCAAATGAACGGCAGGAAGCTGACGCTGGTTGTAAAACAGCATATAAGAGGTAGAGTGACTTGCTACCACATTCCAAACTTCTAT
Source organism: Phocaeicola sp. (assembly GCA_051648565.1). GTDB lineage: Bacteria > Bacteroidota > Bacteroidia > Bacteroidales > Bacteroidaceae > Phocaeicola. The sequence continues at coordinate 119,586 of JBOFFJ010000020.1, forward strand.
GCATCCATAGAGCGAAAAGAGGGAGAGTAACACAAGCCAACTCTTTCGACTCCCCCTACCTCTTCGGTAAAAACGGTAAAGCATCCAACCCAGTAACGCATAAAGTAGGCAGAGAGAAAAAAATGAAAATTGATTGACCTCCCACACCGCATAAGCAAACCTACTTACCCCTTGAGCAACTCCGTTAAGCAGGGTAATCCCCCCATTCAACACAGTAGCCAAGAGCATTTGCCCCCAAGGCCAAAAAAAGAGAGAAAAGGTAAGCAACGTGCCAAATAAGAGGAAAGGTAACAACAATACTACAGCTAAGTTGGTCACCAAAAAACAGGTTGGGAAGAGGGAGAAATAGTAGATAGAGAGCGGTGCAGTACCCAGCTGTGCCGCTACTGTTACAGCAACCGATTGCACCCAGTAGCGCACCCACCGCTTAGCCGCATAGAAAGGAGCCGTAAGCAGTGGTGAAATAAGTATAATGGCTAGTACGGCTAAAAATGAGAGTTGAAAGCCTAACTCAAACAGGTAAAAAGGGTTGTAGAGCAACATAGCCCAAGCAGCTATAGTAAGTGTATGCAAGGAGTAGACCCTCCCCTGGCGCAAATAAGAGAGTTCCATGAGGCTACACATCACCACCGCTCGCACCAACGAGGGAGTAAGCCCCCCTACGAAGGCAAAGAGCCACAAAGCAGCTAGAACCAATAGGCAACGCATCAAACGAGTCCAAATAGATCTGCCCAGCCCCCGAAAAAGAAAAGAGATACATCCCCAAATAACGCCTACATGCAGCCCCGAAAGCGCCAATAGGTGACTCAGACCAGCCGCTGCATAGTCCGACTTAAGTTGTGTAGTCACATCCTCCTTATGCCCCACTGTCAGTGCAGCCAGTACAGCTAAATTATCACCCATTATGCCCCACGAACGGTAACTCTCTACCACCTGCTGGCGCATAAGCAAAGCCTGTTGCTTCCATGTAAGTTTTCGTTTAAGAGCTCCCACCTTGCAATATTCCCGTTCTACCCATGCCCTACCTGTTATACCACGAAGTAGCAGGTATCGGGCGTAGTCAAACTCTGCCGGATTACCAGCATTGCGAGGAGCGCGAATCACTCCATGAAAATAGAGCTCCTGCCCCATGCTCCAATCCACCACCTCTTCTGCTTTATCTACATAGAGTAGCACCTGCTGTTGCTCCACCTCCACCAATAGCACATAGCCATCCTGGCGCGGTTGAGGTGGCTCAAGAATAAAGGCTTTATAAAGCTGTTCATTGGGCTGCCAAGTCACAATTCGCTGCTGCCAAGCATGTTGTACCAACCACCCGCCTAACAGAAGAAAGAAAAGTGAAACAGCTATTCCAAACCAGCCTCGTTTCCTCCTAGACTCCAGTCTGAAAAGAGAAAGCAACAAAAGAAAAAGAGAAAGTAAAGCGATAACTAAAGAGTTTGCAATAGCAGATGAATATCCCACACCATCAGATACCAAAATTCCGATTGCCATACAAATGGTCAACCGGAATAGAGGAGAAGGCTTAAAAGCCAACATAGGGGTGTTCATAGCAGTTCAAAGCGTTAGAGCTGTTTAAACTCTTTGACCCGATTCACTAAAGAGGGAGCTTGAAAGACGGCATTACCCGCTACCAATACATCGGCACCCGCTTCAATCAATAAGCGACCAGTCTCTAGATTGACCCCACCATCAATTTGTATCAAAGCTTTTGACTCTTTACGTGCTATCAGCTCACGCAGTTCACGCACTTTATCGAGTGTATTCTCTATAAATTGTTGCCCGCCGAAACCAGGATTTACACTCATCAATAAAACCATATCTACATCCTTTATAATATCGGTTAATACCGAAACAGGAGTTGCCGGATTCAAGGTAACACCCGCCTTCATACCAGCATCTTTAATCTGCTGAACAACGCGGTGTAGGTGAATACACGCTTCGTAGTGCACATTCATCATCATTGTTCCTAGCGCCTTTACTTCGGGTATAAACTTTTCGGGATTGACAATCATTAAGTGTACATCGAGTGGCTTTTGAGAGAGTTCTGCCACATATTTCAGCACGGGAAAACCAAAAGAGATATTGGGTACAAAAACCCCATCCATGATATCAATGTGCAACCAGTCTGCTTCACTCTGGTTTAGTTGTTTGATATCCGCCTCTAAGTTTGCAAAGTTAGCAGAAAGCAAAGAGGGCGAAAGTAAGATAGACTTACGCATAGTTTGAGAACAGTTTAAGTATAAATATAAAACAAAGATAGGCATATTTTATATATGCCTATCTTAAATATAACTCTTTTATTAAAGCGCTAATTAATTTAACCCCTTAGAGTTGACATCCTCTGAGATAAGTTTTACTAGAAATCAACCCTAAAACCGAGTTGCAGGTTAAAGTTGTAAGGGTGCTCTTTACGGATAGTCTCTATGTTACTACCATCATTAAAGTAGTACACCATACCTGGTTCTAGGTAAAAACCCATCTGCTCTGTTACCTTATACTGTACCCCCAGGGTAGCTGCCAGCGAAAACTGAAGTTCTTTGATAGATAGAGATTCTACATGAGTTACCTCTTCGCGGTTATCGACCGTATAAGTTGTCTTCAATCGGCCCGACACACTCTTCTCTATCGCTCCCCCTGCCGAAGCATAGAGTTCGAAACTGCGATTACTCCAAATGGTTCGGTTTATACGTAAGGGAATTCCTATATAGTGCAAGCGCTGATTCTCTTCGTAATAGGACTCATTGCTTCCACCGCGTAAATCTGATTGTAGCAGCGTATAAGTAAGTCCCGTTTCAACACCCCAGTTTTTACTGATTTGGAAACGCATCGAAGCCCCAAAAGTAAGTGGTGCATGATGTTTCACATCGGTATAGACCTCATTATTGGCTATATTATTAATCATTACAGCACTCAAAGCACTCTCTTTGGTAGCTATTTTATGATCCGGGAAAAGAGTGGCGCCTCCATCACTCGTTGGCAAATTGAAGTTCATGCCCTGCAAACCATCTGCCTGCAATCTTTTGTATCCTCCAAAAGCCTCAGTCGAGCTACTAGGCATATTCCCCATAGCAAGTACCAAGCTTCGTTGCTTCGTTGCTTTTTGGGGTTTCTGCACAACAGCTGCTGTAAAGAAACTCTTTTTTCGTTCACTAGCATACTGATTCTGAACTGGTTGTTCCGTCATAGATGGTTTATCAATTACTACAGAATCTTGATTGTCAACCATTTGTTCGGCTACTACTGATTGCTGGTTGCTAACTTGTTCATCTGCTACAACCCACTGTTGATCAAGAGCTAACTGACTGATTAAGTAATCCGCTCTGTTTAATCGACCAGCCGCTGATTGAGCCGTATATGACTGATTGGAATTCAATTGAGCAGAAGATGATAGGTTAGTTCTACCCACTGCCCCTTTAGGTGCTGCTTCAGTAGTAGTTGCTACTACCTTCTGCCCAGCCGATAAGTTTGCTTCACTCTTTGGTGCCGAAACAGCTGCTTCTCCCTCCATCCACAACTCCTGCTGTATCAGGTTAGCTTGTTGCAGCGACTCTTCTGCACTATACTCCCAGAAAAAGAGTGTGGCAGTCGATACAACTAACATGGCTACAACTGCTGCTATAGATTGCCAGCGTCTCCACATAGGAATTACGTTGGGTAGAATCTCCATCGACTCTCCCCCTATCGAATTCAGTTGCAGCTCCTGCTCAAGCTTCTCCCACAATCCTGCTGGAATCGGTTCAGAATGATCCTGAAGTTTGCTGCGCACTCCCCTCATCCATTTATCTTGCTCTTCCATCTTTTCTCTCACTTTTATATTCATTTACCCGCTTCATCAGCTTACTCTTTGCTCTAAAAAGCTGCGAAGACGAGGTATGTTCTGTTATCCCTAATAATTGAGCTATCTCTTTGTGGCTTTTCTCTTCAAAAACATAAAGGTTAAATACCGATCGGTATCCATCGGGCAGTTCACTTACCCATTGTAACAAAAGTGATTGAGGAATTTCATTGACATCCTCTTCATTTTCCTGCTCCACATCACTGGGTAGCTCCTCTAGTGGCACTTCCACTTGGAGTGATTTGTTTCGCCTCAGATAGCCCAACGCTTCGTTTATCATAATGCGACTCATCCAAGCCTTTAAAGAACCCTCTCCTTGAAACGTAAATTTCTGAAACGAGCGAAACAGTAATATAAAACCATCGTGTAATACATCCTGCGCTATCTCTCGATCGCCAATATACCGAATACAGATAGCCAACAAGTGGCCTGCATACCGCTCGTACACCTCTTTGCGTGCAAGGTTATCACCCTTGCTACAACGCTGAGCTAACTCTAATTCGTCTGTTTTTCCTATGGTTGACACGCTATTACTATCAAATAAATGAAAACATGACAAAAATACTGCATTCAAAGCTAAAAAAAAACATCTAACAAGCTATTTTACACCTAACCAACCGAAGAAAGCAATACCCTAGTAAACAAACTGAGTATATATAACCAAAATAGTTGGATAGCCAGAAGCCAGCTAACCACTATAATTCGCAATGCTAACTACCACTAAGGCAAAGTTAAATAGTTTTAACTAAGCATCGTGCAGTAAAAAAGGCCATTAACCCATTTACTAGTTGTAATAACATCAATTGAATAGCACGTATGAAAATAGCAAAAATGAAATTTGGCTTCCTAGCCTCTTTTGTAGCAACAGCCATGAGCCTCTCCTCTTGTCTAAGTGAAGGCGATAACACCCCCTACTTTACAGAGTTAGGAACGATACAAGTAAGTTCGAAAGAGGGAGCACTCCCCGTAGTGCAAGGCGATATTTATGGAAAATCAACCATTACCAATGGTTCTGTGCTAAGTCACTACCAAGCCGACTCAGTAGGACAACGTATCATGTATACCTTTAGCGAAGACCAAACCTCACAAACGGTAACAACCGACCAAGTTATTCGTCTTTACGACCTATACAAAGTGCTTACCAAGCCGATGGATAGTCTACTCGAAGGAGAAGAGGATGTATACGGAGCCGACAAAGTAAACATTATCGGTTACTACTTGAGTGAAGAGCACCTAAATATCCAATTCCAGATCATGACGCAAGATCGCACTATCAAGCACCGCATCAGCTTAGTCGATACCCAAGATAGCTACATTGACGAAAAAGGATACATTCACCTAGAGTTTAGACACAATGCCGAAGGTGATGGACAGAGAGAGCTTAACTGGGGATTTGTTTCCTATCCACTTGCTACCATACCAGGTTACACAGAGGGAGCGCTAAAAGGATTCAGAATAAGCTATGAATCAATTTATGGAGGCGAAAGTAGCAAAACAATCGAAATCAAATCGGATAAAGAGTCTAACGCTATACGCGTAGCTGGCCTACCTGCCCTGATTGCTCAATAAGAGTTGATTCCCAAGCATAGAATAACTAGAGACTCTTCTCAAGACTCTCTAGTTAAACATTTCAGCCCTGTTACTTCAATTGAAGTAACAGGGCTGAAATGTTTAACTAGAGCTGTTTCAACACACGCTCTTTTCTAGCTGAAGGGAATCTTAAGCTACCACCATGGTATCATTAATTCGATAGCCTCTTAAAAACTCACCTACCTCCATGCGCTTCTTTCCTGCAAGCTGCAGTGTAAGTAGCTGAATGAATCCATCTTCTACAGCCACCTTGAAGTAAGTTTTTCCATCCGATAGCACTGTACCAATAGCAAGTTGATGCGAGATATACTCCTTCTGAGTCTCATATATTTTAAGAACCAACTTTTTCTCATCGCCTGCACAAAGCTCCGTCCATGCAGCCGGGTAAGGAGAGAGACCACGTATAAAGTTATAAACATCCGCAGCAGTTCGATTCCATGCAATCCGACAAGTCTCCTTAAATATTTTAGGTGCATGCTTTAATTCACCTCCCACAGGAAGCATCTCCTCTTGTGAAATAGGCTTAATCGTTCCTGCTAAAATTGCATCGACCGTCTCAACAACCAATTTTCCACCTAGGTTCATCAACTTATCGTGAACCACCTCTACATTATCTGTCTCGGCTATCGGCACACGCACCTGTTGAATCACCTCACCCGTATCAATTTCGTGTTGTAAAAAGAAGGTAGTTATTCCCGTTTCACTATCACCATTCATCACCGCCCAGTTTATAGGCGCTGCCCCCCTATATTGTGGAAGAAGTGATGCATGTAAGTTAAAGGTTCCCAATCTAGGCATATCCCACACTATTTGTGGCAACATACGGAAAGCTACCACAATTTGCAGATCGGCCTGCAAAGCACGTAACTCTTCAATAAAATGCTCATCCTTCAGACGCTCAGGTTGCAATACCGGTATCTCTTGCTCCACAGCATATTGCTTCACAGCACTCGCTTGAAGCACACTGCCGTGTCGGCCTACCGGTTTATCGGGCATTGTAATAACACCCACTACATTGTATCCACCCTCAACCAAGCACTTTAAGCTCTCCACAGCAAACTCGGGAGTACCCATGTAAACAATGCGCAACTCCTCTTTATTCATCACCTTATTCATTTCTGTTCTATTTATTCTTCGAATTTCAACTACCTGCTCTAATTAATCTGTATGAGCATTGAAACTAAAAATACATACTCTTTCACTACAGACTCAACCTAAGAAATCATTTACTACCCTCGTAATCTATCGATTCCTACGTTACAGCAGAAACCGCATTCAACTTCAGAAAGCAGTTTCCAACTCTATCAATCGGCCGAAAAATCGACCAACACCTGTCTGTATGCATTGAATATCTTCGATTTCGATACAAATCCCTTGTACTTCCCTTGCCTATCCAATACAGGAAGATTCCACGCCTTTGTATCATCAAATTTCTTCATCACCAGCTCCATCGAATCATCCTCATAAATTCGTTCGGGCGGAGTAGACATGAAACGCTCCACCTTGAATCGGCGGTACAACTCCTGTCTAAACATAATGGTCCGAATATTATCAAGTGATACCACCCCTATAAATTCGCCATTCTCTTCGGTTACTGGAAAGAGATTTCGCTGTGTTTTTGAAACAATCTTCACCATCTCACCCAACTCCATATCGGGGCGTATCGGTTGAAAATCGGTCTCTACCACACTCTCTATACTCATCAATGTAAGTACTGCTTTATCTTTGTGGTGCGTCAATAACTCCCCTTTCTTTGCCAAACGCATGGAGTAGATACTGTGCTTCTCAAAGATTTTAATGGTAATATAGGCACTAACCGATACCATCATAAGCGGTAAAAAGAGATCATACCCTCCCGTTAGTTCGGCAATCAGAAAGATACCCGTTAGCGGTGCATGCATAACAGCCGACATCATACCAGCCATACCCAGTAGCGCAAAATTCTTCTCAGGAATGTAAGTTCCTATATTCCATGAATTGGTAAGATTCGAAAAAGAGAATCCCGTGATACACCCCAAAAAAAGAGTAGGTGCAAAAATACCTCCACATCCACCTCCACCATTTGTGGCACTGGTTGCAAAGACCTTAAAGAGTACAATCAATGCCAAGTAAACCAACATCAAATGCTCATAGCCGTAAAAGAGCGAGTTATTCATTACACTCATCCACTCTCCCCCCGAAGCCCCTTTAAGCAATAAGTCAATGGTATCATACCCTTCACCATATAGCGGTGGAAAGAGGAAAATGAGCAAGCTAAGCATTACCCCCCCCATACCTAATTTAATATAGGGATTCTTATACCTACCATAAACACCCTCTATCCAACTCATAGAGCGGGTAAAGTAGAGCGCCACCAATCCACAAAGTATTCCTAGCAGAATAACCATCGGAATACGCTCCATCAAAAAGGGTTCATCTAGATGAAACTTAAACATCGCCTCACTACCCGTTAAGATGTAAGAGACTGTAGCAGCTGTTACACACGATACCAGCAGTGGCAAAAGAGAAGCCATGGTAAGGTCAATCATCAATACCTCAAGGGTAAAAACCAATCCAGCAATAGGAGCCTTAAAGATTCCCCCTACTGCACCTGCCGCACCACATCCTACAAGCAACATAAGCGTTTTGTGGTCCATCCTAAAAAAACTACCCAAATTAGATCCAATAGCCGATCCTGTAAGCACAATAGGAGCCTCCGCTCCCACCGATCCACCAAATCCAATAGTAATAGCACTGGCGCAGATAGAAGACCAAGTGTTGTGGCGCTTAATACGGCTTTGTCGTCTAGAGAGTGCATAGAGAATTTTTGTTACACCATGCCCTATGTCATCTTTCACCACTTTCCGTACAAATAGCCCCGCCAAGAAGATACCCACAACTGGGTAAACCAGGTAGAGCCAGTTTACACCTGTCGAATCAAAGTTCTCAGTCAAAAAGTGCTTTATCCCCTCAATTAAATGCTTCAGTATAAAACCGGCAAGTGCAGTAAGTACCCCTACTACAAAACTAAGAATTAAGATAAAGTGCTTCTCTTTTATATTACGCTCACGCCAAAGGGTAAACTTATCCAACCACCCTTGTTGAGAATATGTATCACTACTCATCGTCTCCCTATTCACGTATAATTTTGACTTCGCCCCCTTTACCTAATTTGATAATGCTTGATGGTTTGGCACCACCCTTCTCACCTTGTCGGTATTCTACAATGTAATCAACCGCATTTTTAATTTCATCACTAATTTCAGCAAACGAAGCAGGCGAAGGCGCTCCACTTATATTGGCCGAAGTCGACACAAGTGCTTTGCGGAAACGAAAGCACAACTCCTCCGAGAAGGTCTCTTTCGTAACACGAATACCCACACTACCATCTTCGGCTATCAAATTAGTAGCCAAGTTACGTGCATTGTCATATATGATAGTGAGCGGCTTTGTAGCAAATTCAATCAAGTCCCAAGCCACTTCGGGCACCTTACTCACATAGAAATCCACCTTCACATCACTATCTACTAGCACTAGCATCGCCTTGCTATCCACACGTTGCTTAATATCGTATACCCTCTTTACCGCCTCGGCATTCGTAGCATCACACCCTATTCCCCAAACAGTATCGGTAGGATAAAGTATTACCCCTCCCTTATTCAATATTTGGCATACTTTTTTCACCTCTTCTCTGGCTACTTCATCTAGCCTTACTTTTGTCTTCTTCTCAGATCCCTTGTCATATTTCTTCATACGAATCAATCTTTTTAACTAACTTATTGAACTACAAAAGTAATTAAAATTTAAGACGAAGTGACGTATAAAGGTTCTTTTAGTAATCTGTTTCACCACAATTCACAAAATAAAAGGAACTCTTTCGTCTTCAATGATTAATAAGAACCAACTTTTGCAGGTGAGCCCAAGAAAGCAAGTATCCCAAAGAGGTCATTCCAAAGAGAGATCTACCAATGTATCACAATGGAGATAAATAGGATAGGCAATTAGAAATGCCTGAAAGATCGTTTGAACAAGAGATTACCAGCTAGCTATAACGCAAAAAAAAATCCCCCAGTTCTTATTAGAACCAGAGGACTTCTCTAAAAAACGGCGGCTACCTACTCTCCCACAATCTGCAGTACCATCGGCGTGACAAGGCTTAACTTCTCTGTTCGGAATG
>JBOFFJ010000021.1:0-10666 GCA_051648565.1 Phocaeicola sp.
CTTTGTGAATGCCTACAAACCTATTTTCTTCAAAAAGAGCTAAAAGTGGCTGGAGATACTCCGATTTTAGATCACCAGCTGGCTAATTTGAGAACTTTAAGACTCTCAAGAAATGGCTGGGGATGCTCCGTTTTATGCAGTAAACAACAGCGCTCGTTAACCGTATCGGATGGAACGCCATGTTGTGAATCGCTTTCAATTTAGTATCTTTGCTTGGTAAACAACAGCTATGTGCAGAGTAAATCCATGTTGTTGCCTGTTGTGAATCGCTTTCAATTTAGTATCTTTGCTTGGTAAACAACAGCAACTCCTTCAGAATAGCTCCGAATCGTCCTGTTGTGAATCGCTTTCAATTTAGTATCTTTGCTTGGTAAACAACAGCAAAAAAACAATTATGAACGCTATGACCTTGTTGTGAATCGCTTTCAATTTAGTATCTTTGCTTGGTAAACAACAGCCATTTCTCTAGCTACGTCAATAGCTAGGTGTTGTGAATCGCTTTCAATTTAGTATCTTTGCTTGGTAAACAACAGCTAAAGACTAAATTTTCACCACACCAAATTAGTTGTGAATCGCTTTCAATTTAGTATCTTTGCTTGGTAAACAACAGCACTGGAGAATAAATCTGAATACTCGGACTTGTTGTGAATCGCTTTCAATTTAGTATCTTTGCTTGGTAAACAACAGCAGAGGGGTAAGTATTGCTTCCAACACCTCGGTTGTGAATCGCTTTCAATTTAGTATCTTTGCTTGGTAAACAACAGCGTACATGGCAACACTCCACCTACTTCGAGTGTTGTGAATCGCTTTCAATTTAGTATCTTTGCTTGGTAAACAACAGCAGAAACTGCATTTCTCAGGTGAATAGGTAGGTTGTGAATCGCTTTCAATTTAGTATCTTTGCTTGGTAAACAACAGCCTTTTGCCGTTCTACCTTTGCCGATGTATGTTGTGAATCGCTTTCAATTTAGTATCTTTGCTTGGTAAACAACAGCTAGGACAAAAGTTCTCTTTTGAGAAGAGGGGTTGTGAATCGCTTTCAATTTAGTATCTTTGCTTGGTAAACAACAGCGTTAAATTTACCTGATGCGCTATGCATCTGTTGTGAATCGCTTTCAATTTAGTATCTTTGCTTGGTAAACAACAGCAGTAGATATCACTAATGAGGAAGGTAGCAGGTTGTGAATCGCTTTCAATTTAGTATCTTTGCTTGGTAAACAACAGCTCAATCTCTCCATCATGTTGAACTACTAAGTTGTGAATCGCTTTCAATTTAGTATCTTTGCTTGGTAAACAACAGCTATAACAATTTTTTGTCCCCCAGCCATGAGGTTGTGAATCGCTTTCAATTTAGTATCTTTGCTTGGTAAACAACAGCAATAAGGAGAATTACTACCTACCTGCATTTGTTGTGAATCGCTTTCAATTTAGTATCTTTGCTTGGTAAACAACAGCTGAACGCCATTTACACCACTCAACAGTTTGTTGTGAATCGCTTTCAATTTAGTATCTTTGCTTGGTAAACAACAGCTTATCACAGATTTTATCAACAACTACTTGTGTTGTGAATCGCTTTCAATTTAGTATCTTTGCTTGGTAAACAACAGCGTAGATGAAGCATCCTGCATTGCAGAAGCTGTTGTGAATCGCTTTCAATTTAGTATCTTTGCTTGGTAAACAACAGCGTATACTGTGAGGTTTACCATTTGCATACAGTTGTGAATCGCTTTCAATTTAGTATCTTTGCTTGGTAAACAACAGCTAAAGCTCTTTGTTTCTATTGCTATTGCTTGTTGTGAATCGCTTTCAATTTAGTATCTTTGCTTGGTAAACAACAGCGCTCTCCCACTCGGTTTCAATTTGTGATATGTTGTGAATCGCTTTCAATTTAGTATCTTTGCTTGGTAAACAACAGCTTCTTAGTGGCTTTTGATAAAGCAAAGCATGTTGTGAATCGCTTTCAATTTAGTATCTTTGCTTGGTAAACAACAGCTTTGAGTGAGATTTTCTTCTCAGAAGATGTGTTGTGAATCGCTTTCAATTTAGTATCTTTGCTTGGTAAACAACAGCGCTACCGAGGACACCCCTGACAATCCTGATGTTGTGAATCGCTTTCAATTTAGTATCTTTGCTTGGTAAACAACAGCTCTAATCCTGACAATGATAATCAGATTGCGTTGTGAATCGCTTTCAATTTAGTATCTTTGCTTGGTAAACAACAGCTGACCTTACCGCCTTTAGAACGAGAGTTATGTTGTGAATCGCTTTCAATTTAGTATCTTTGCTTGGTAAACAACAGCGCATGGCTTGAACTTAAATAGTCTCTTCTCGTTGTGAATCGCTTTCAATTTAGTATCTTTGCTTGGTAAACAACAGCACCTCCATGCCAAATGATTGCAACACACCGTTGTGAATCGCTTTCAATTTAGTATCTTTGCTTGGTAAACAACAGCCAATCTTCTCCGAATGAAGTTTCTCCTCTTGTTGTGAATCGCTTTCAATTTAGTATCTTTGCTTGGTAAACAACAGCGTTGCTGGTGGATTCATCCCCACCACGCTGGTTGTGAATCGCTTTCAATTTAGTATCTTTGCTTGGTAAACAACAGCGGTCATATTTTCATGCGACTGCAGGAAGCTGTTGTGAATCGCTTTCAATTTAGTATCTTTGCTTGGTAAACAACAGCATTTGAGAATATTAATACATTTCGCAGATGTTGTGAATCGCTTTCAATTTAGTATCTTTGCTTGGTAAACAACAGCAGCTTTTAAGGCTATCAGTACACCATCTTTGTTGTGAATCGCTTTCAATTTAGTATCTTTGCTTGGTAAACAACAGCCAGTGAAGTATGACCCCGACGATCTTTGCCGTTGTGAATCGCTTTCAATTTAGTATCTTTGCTTGGTAAACAACAGCGTATGCTTGAGATAGGTGGAAGATGTGGGTGTTGTGAATCGCTTTCAATTTAGTATCTTTGCTTGGTAAACAACAGCTGCGTGGACGCACAAGAAGATTACCTGCCTGTTGTGAATCGCTTTCAATTTAGTATCTTTGCTTGGTAAACAACAGCAGTTGTTGGCAATGCCTATGAAGGAACTTAGTTGTGAATCGCTTTCAATTTAGTATCTTTGCTTGGTAAACAACAGCGGACTCACCCAATTATACAACAGTGTTATCGTTGTGAATCGCTTTCAATTTAGTATCTTTGCTTGGTAAACAACAGCATAGTGATTTTGACAACTCAGAACAAGAGTGTTGTGAATCGCTTTCAATTTAGTATCTTTGCTTGGTAAACAACAGCTGTCAAGTGAAATATTGATATAGTCTCCTGGTTGTGAATCGCTTTCAATTTAGTATCTTTGCTTGGTAAACAACAGCGGTATTGCTATGTGGGCATTTGCTGACTCCGTTGTGAATCGCTTTCAATTTAGTATCTTTGCTTGGTAAACAACAGCATGATGTACATTTTGTAAGAGCTTTAAAGAGTTGTGAATCGCTTTCAATTTAGTATCTTTGCTTGGTAAACAACAGCTGATTGTTTGTAATTGATTGATTACCAATTAATTGTAGCTGTTTTTAGAAGCAAAAAAAGAGTTCTCTTAGAGAAAGAAAACCGACCATAATGGTCGGTTTTTCTATTTCTAAAAAAGCTCTAACTGTTGCCCTGGAGCATGTGGTGAGGCGGGCTTCTTACCATAAAAGAGCTCTATGGCAGCAAATTGTTTGTCGGTAATACACATAATTCCTATCTTTCCAAAGGAGGGTAGGAAAGATTTAACTCTTTTTATATGTACCTCTGCATTCTCTCTACTGGCGCAATGGCGGGTGTAAATGGAGAACTGAAACATGGTAAAACCATCTCTCTGTAGATTCTTTCTGAAATCAATATAAGCTTTCTTATCTTTTTTGGTTTCAGTAGGCAAATCGAATAAAACGAGTATCCACATAATGCGATATTCACTAAAACGGTCCATATCATTTAGATGTCGGGGTATAAGATGCGTCGTAACTCTCCTGAAAAGCATTTGTACAAGGAAGCGGTTGTTTGGCTTACTGCCACCATTAGTGGGCTTCTTTTTCCATTGATGGTTACTTCGAGAGTTGGTATCTCTAGTAACTTTACTTTAAGCTCCTTAGTCAACTCTTTGTAGCCTGTTTTGCTAGTTACAATTTCGTGAACAAGTCTGTCTACATAGGGTCGGTAGGGTTCCATAATATCATCGGCTAGGCAGTAAGCATTGTAGCGATTGTGGTGGTGTATGCCCAGTGTGGGCAAGAGTCCACTTACGACCAATGCTCTTGCTACGATACCTCTCAAAATAGCATAGCCGTAGTTTAGTAAATTATTGGGAGGAATTCCATCGCGATAGCGAGAGAATCCCTCTATTTGGTTAAAAAGAATCTTCCAGTAAAAGGCGGCTGCCCGTGCTTCTAAGTTGTCTGGATCTCCACTTCTTACTTCGCTGGCCCATATATTCATACACTTTGCTTCTTCGGCTTTGCATTGTGCCAATATAGCAGCTTGATTTTCTATTTTACACCGTATGGTTTGTTGCCAAAGTTGCTTCTTTAAAGGGAGTGTGGCGGCTAGTTGGTGGCGAAATCGCTCGCTTTGTGTACTATTACCACACAGCGGAAGCATTAAGCCTACTGGCATGCTTTTGCTGTCGCAACTAATTACGGCGCAATTGTTCTCAAGTAGTGCCTCTAGTGCTCCAGAGCTAATTGTAATCTGTTTGTGATCTAATAGTACAATGCCTATGTCTTCAATGGGTTTGGTTACCTCTGTGTTTTTTTTGAACGACTCAGGTAATGAGTCGTTCTTTACTACTTCGGGCAGTTTAATCACCAATTGTCCTTGGCGTAGCGAGAGGTATACGGGATTGCTAAAGTAGAGTGTTTTTTTTATCATAGTGCTAATTTCTTACATAATCACTCCTATTCTATTTATTATTAAAGGTAATATTCTATCTTTTTCTTTTGTCAGTTCTATTTTATTTTGCTGTGTAAATTCAATCTTATCTATAATTGCTGATGCAATGGGATTACCAATAGCAAATATCCGGCTACCTGAAAAGCTAACAATTTTATATATCCTACTTCTATCTATACAGTTCCAGTTTACTCCCTCTTTGCTTTCCTGTTCGGTAGGTAGATAAACCAAATCGTTGGGGGATAGTACAAAAATAGGATTGTTTCCATTCTCGTCAGCAGGTGCTGTAGGTAGACCTTGTTTTTGTCTTTCGATAGCTACGTTAAGTGGAATGGTTGCATAACTTCTTTTTTTGATTAATTCACCTGCTTTATTTTCTGCTTTACTTTCGTACACGGCAAAGAAAAGATTGGTTCCTTTGGCTGCTTCAACAAATTTAGATCCTTTATTGCCTGTTTGGCCAATAGCATATTTGTCGGCCTTTTCGTATACCCGCACTTTCCGAATAGGCTGGTGATTCTTTCCATCGTTGAGGCTCACAATATCTCTATTCATCTGGTCGATGCCATCGGCCGAGAAGGCTAGTTCTGGATTGTTGTGGTGATTGGTTAAATGTGCAAGTAGAATTTTTTGTATTCCACTATCGGCTATGCTTGTCTCAATTTTCTTCTTGTCAAAACTGCTATCGAGTGCTTTGCGGGTGGCAAAAAAACGATCTTTGGTATCTTTGGTAAAGTAATAAATATCAATTTTAGATAGATTAATATCTTGCCATACCTCTTTGTGCTGCTCAAAATACTCCTTAATTCGTTTGGCGTTGTATTCTAGAGTAAGTAACTCTGCTAGCTTCAATTTAAACTCTTTATTCACAATTGATTGAGCTTGTTTGATGGCTTCGTTTAAAGAGACAGCTTTGATCTTCCGTAAATTAATCTCTCCAAACACAGTATCTTTGTGCATGGGTTTGCGGATGGCCCAGCTATCTCCCGAATGCTGCCTTACGGTGGTTTTCTTTCCCTCTTGGTAGAGTTGGTAGAAATTAGTGGTTTTATTAATCACACGTTGGTTCTGTTTGAAGCTTACAATAATGTTACTTAATGCATCATAAGAGTCTGCTACAAAACTGCTCCATGGTTTTAGAAACTCTTTAGCTACCTCTATCTCTTTGGGGAGAATAGTTCCATCTTCATTCTTATTGATAGTTACCTTTTCATACCTTCTTAGCTTTCTGGATAGTTGATAACGGTTGCTCTTATTGCTACTTTTTGCCGCCTCGTTATTTAAGAGGTTTACATGGTCACGTGTAGCACAAGCAATTACGATGGCATCCATAGCATGGTGTCTGTGGTCTATTCTCTTCTTGTTAAATCCTTTTTGTAACTCGAGTGGCATGGCAGGGATAAGGTGTCCCTCTCTATTTAAAGCGGTAAAATGGGTGGTGCCCATAAGCTCATTTAGCCGGGTAAAACGCGGCATTACAATTCGGTTCCACACCTCATTCATGCCCCACTCTCTTTTTAGGCGATCGGTAATACCACCTGTACACACAATAAGGTTTTTAGAGATGGCCTCCTCTTCGTAGTTCCCATTTTCCCCTTGTTGGCGCACAATATTGGAGAGCAACCCTTTGATGAATTTACTGATGTAGCGACTGTCATTCAATTGTCTTTCGATGAAACCATCGGGGATTTCATCCATCAGCAGTTTTTTCATTTTTGCTCGATTACGGGCATAGTTGTCGTTAATAAAGCGTTCATAGGCATCAAGGCTAAAGAGTTCGACCACTTTACCATGGTTTAACTCCACTTTTCTTCCTGGGTTATTTTTGATAAATTCATAGCCTAGGGTATTGTCCTTTAATTTATTCACTTCTGATTCACAAATTACTTTGTTGCTCAATGAATCATCGAAGTAGCGAGATTGTGGAATGATATGTTCTATCTCATAAGCAGGGGTAAAAAGCTTGCTCAATGGGATGAGCTCGCCTGTGTAAGGAGAACGGTAGCGTTGCTCTAACCACAGTTTGTATCGGATAACTTCGCTTTTGGTAGGTCGTTTCTTTGAATCAATTTCATTAAACTTCTTTAAAATAAGGGCTACATCTTCGGGCATCTCGGGGTCACTGACAAAACAGCCTCTCTTTGCATCGTATCTTTCGGTGCTTTGCAGGGCATACTCTTCGTAGATGCGCAGAATCTCTTGTTGACTGGGAGAGTAGGGGCGTACGTTTTCAATCTCTAATTCGGGATTTAGAAATTCGGTAAGAAGTGCTTTAATGCGCAAATTGGCATTTTCATTCGCTGAAACTTGTTGAGTGATCTTGGCGCGCTTATCGGCAGGATTCTTCATCTCCCTTCCTAGCTCCAAGTGTATCTCGTCAATTTGGCCCACCTTTTTCCAAATATCTCTTACGGTGCGGAGGGTTTCGGTTACTACTTGTTCCACAATGGGATTGCGTAAAGAGTGTTGCTTGAACTGCTTTAAGTAACTGTCAATATCTGCAGGGGTTTCCCACTTGGCAATCTCTTTGGCTTCACTATGTCTGTTATATACAATGTAGCATGCTACCCAAAGAGGAAGTGATTGAAAATCAATAATATCTTTTAAATGGATTGCTTTTTCGTGTACACGTAGTTTAATTTTTTCGTCGTACTCTCCGCAAATTATTTTATCTATTCGTTCTTGGGTGGTTGCGTCAATAGCTTCTGCACACCAATATTTACCCATACGCATAAGGGGAAGCAGCTTGTTGATTGCTTTTAAGGAGTAGGCAGCATACTCCTTCTTGAAGGGAGGGAATTTGCTGAATGTATGGGCAAAACTAGTGGGTAACTGATATTTGTGGGCAAACTTGGCAAGCGCTTTTTGGATCTCTATTTTATCCTCTACCGAGTAGAGTATGTGCCATAGGTGTTCCTCTACCTCTTTCGTGAGTATGCTCGAATCAATTCCATCCTTTTTAAGGTAATCCAATACTAGCCCACGTGTCTCGTTGCAGGGGTAGCTCTTATCTCCCTCTACGTAGTTCCATCGATAGGGGTAAAGTGATCCTTTCCCTTTCGGCTTTTTTAGGTTGAAGTAGCTATTTAGTAATACATCTTGTTTAATCTCTTTGCGGTTGCTTAGCCAATCAAATAGTTTTACATACTCCTCCCTGTTAGGTAAGAATTGAGATGTTACATCGACATCGAGTTGAAGCTTGCCATTGACCTCTTTTTCTCTTTCGTAAATTCGGAGATTCGCAATGAATTGCCATAATCTAAACTCTTGAAAGAGAGGGTGTGATCTGGCTGCGCACTTAATAGGTGCCTCTTTGGTTTGGTTTGTTTCTTTATCTAGGTAGCTGTGGCTTTCATAGGGGCAGTTGCTAATTAACGACTTCTTACTCTTAAGCGGGCGTTGATAGAAAAGTATATCTTCTAAAAAGAGATAGGTAAAATCTCTGTTTTGAATGTTGTTGCGGTGTGCTTCGTTATGGGGATACAACTCTTCAATAGAGCGTTTGTAAAGCGCTCTGTCATTTAGCTCTGGGTGAAACTCTTTTTGTTTCTCTAGAATACTTTTTAATTCGTTTTTGTAATATTTGCGTTCAATGGTACGTACCAAAGAGCCTCTAATTTTTTGATTGGGTTGTTGCAGCAGTGTATCGTAGATATAGGTGCCTACACTCTTATCGGCCTGCTCAAGATCATACTCTGTTTTCTTTTTCAGTAAGTTCCAATCATCCTCTTTAGGGGCTCTAAAGCTTCGTTTGATGTTTCCCTCTTTGTCTTTTTTGGGGGTGCCATCTGCTTCTAAATCGGTGGTAACGATAAACTCTTTGGTTTTGCCTACCCAATCTAGCTCCACCGAACTAGGACGGCGGTATATCCACCCATTCTCTAAGTGAACGTTGTACCAAGTATCTTTCCCTTTTTTGTCACCAGAGTCTTCTACTGCCACTACTTTTAGCGCATGGAAAGCCACCTCCTTGGAGAGGTTTTCCTCCTCTTCTTCTCCGCGGAGTTGGTAGTAGCCACGTTTTTGGTTGAAGTGAAGAAGAATCCAAGCAAGTTCGTGTTTGGTTAAGGCTTCCGAAAGGGCTTTCTTACGTAGGTAATAGATGGTCCAGTCGTAAGGTACCTTCTTGTTATCGGCTACGAGTGCTGGTTGATTATGCTTGAAATCTTGTAGCATCTCTTCGTACGAGGATTGAAATAAAAAAAGTCTCTTTTTATCGCTCTCTTCTTTCCAAGCTATTTTGGTTTCGCTTATCATTTTTCCATACCGGTTAAGCTCTTCGGCATAGTGACTAGGCAGAGCTTCGAGTAGAGTGAGAACTCTGTGTAATCTCTCTCGGCGAAGCAGGTGACGCTCTCTAAGGCGTCTTGTGCCTCTGAACTTTGTTCTGTCGGCTGTTTGTGATTTGGAATTGCCTTGCTCAAAATCTCCGAGTGTGGCTGCATCCATGGGAATAATTCTACTTCCTGCGCACTCAATGCCTTCTATGTGGTCGTTATTGTGCTGTTTAATAACTGCCCAACCTATGCTATTCGTTCCTAAATCGAGTCCTAGTATTTTTTTCATAATCTATCTTTTTTGGGTTGTTTTTCAAAAATAGTATTTTTTTTTATAAATAAATTGTTTTATATCAAAAAGTGATATATATTTGTCGAACTAAATGAAGCGATTCACAATAAGGATTATTCCGTTGTGAAAACATTAGGTTTGGCCCTCGTCCTTTAACGGGGGCTTTTTATTTTCTTCGCCGCTACTTCACTGCTACTTCATCACTACTTGATTGATATTATCTTAGACTTCTTCTCTTTATTCTCGTTCTGTATCTATTGCTATTTGCTCTTTTGCTCAGTAGTAGCATCCTATGGACTCTTTTATTCAGGTTATTGAGAAAATTCAATCTATGTTTTGGGGCGGTGAAGCTTAGGTGATTGTTTCATCCCCATCTACTACTCTGGTAGCGTTTTTACACGTTTTATTAATTCATATTAGTTAGTTCTGGATCCTCCCTACTCGTTAGTTGTGGAATTTATACTTTTGATTTATTCCATTTTGGTGTGAACCTTTTAATAACTTGTTTTGTTCTTCTTTTCATGCCTCTGAGCTATTTATAGGTGTAAGCCCATCTTATTTTCATCCTATACTATATAATAAGGTGTAGCTCATAGCCTCTTCAATTGGATTGAATATAGATTGGAAATTTATTTATTTCATTAGGTCTACAGTATCAGTATATTACAACAGTGTGTCAATCTTTTTTGAAAATAGTTGGTTGTTTTATTTGGAGGGAATGGGTAAAACCTCTACTTTTGCATCCGCTTTCGAGAGAGAAAGTCACTTGATAAAAGTTGACATGATGTTAGAATAGTAATGAATAGAGTTGCGAATTATACTGCAAGCTTTTCGAAGTATCTTACCTTGCTAAGTTGCAAGGGAGCGAGAAACGGGGTTTTAAGTGGTTTGCTTCTTGTTGTTAGGTTTTGGTTTTTAGTTTGGACTTATCTTTTTAAGACCTTTAATTAATAAACGCCTTCTCCTTTCTTTCAAACACTGAGGAGTCTTTTTAAAAAGAAATTTACAAAAAGATTTGGTGTTTAAGAAATAAGCATTACCTTTGCATCCGCTTTCAAAACGAAAGCTAATACGAAAAGCCAGCAAGTTTACTTGTAGCACTAGTATTAAAAGAAAGAAGCGTTCTTTGAACATGATTATATATAAACGAAACAAAGTAGTACAAG
>JBOFFJ010000022.1:0-1301 GCA_051648565.1 Phocaeicola sp.
ACATTGCCAATACATAACCTAAACGTTTTAACATTACTACCTCACTGCCTAGAACCATAAGACCCATGCAAGCGGCCATGACGATTCATCATGTCTTGGTTGCGAGCGGCATTGTGCTTTTTAATAGTCTCTTCACTACCTTTAGGCACTTTGCAAACATACTTGGTATAGAATTTAAAGAAGCGATTAACCAAGCCAGAGTTTGTAATGTCTGGACGTACATTAATAATCCTACAATACTCAGCAAAACCAGTGCGATTCTTTAATACCAACTTGATAGCTTTTTCGTTCATCTTGTATAACCTCTATCAAACATAATCAGGCTCACTTGTTCAAATGAGCCCTGTTATATCAGATACCGCCCAACGCTTTCAGAGTCACCATTCTGTGAACTTTAGAGAAGCCTACAGCAGAGATTTTCTTACCGTCCACAACGACTGTGTTTTTCTGTTCAAAGATTGACAGGAGGTAGTTGTTACCCTTGGCGGTTTCGGGATACCAACTAACCATCCAATTCCCTGTGTTACACTCGCTGCCCATTCTCACACCCACACCGTCAACAACAATGTTTGCGACCACTTCTTTATAACTTGGGGTGCAGTCAATTCCGAAAGAGAACCCCAATAGGGTATAGCCATCCCCAGCATGAACAGAAGCGAGAGCTTTAGTGCCGGTGTAAGGGGAGATGCCAACACCATTACCATTGATAGACCAAGCAGCAGCGTTAAAGGACAGGAGAAGGGCAACAGCAGCGATAAGTTTTTTCATTTTGATATACCTTCTAAAAGTAAAATAAGATTATGAACCATGTCTAAAATGTTTATGTCGGCAGAAATCAGATACAACTTGTCTTTTCTGCTCTTTGCTTAAGCGGCTAGGGTATATTTTCCTAGCCTTACAAAACTCATTGAATAGTAAGATATTCTGGCTCACATACCTGAGTTTTGTCAGATATAGGCTTTTGCTCAACTAAAGTATCTCCGTTAATTAAGTCAAACCCTTTGTTGTACTGGACAGTATTGGGTCTAACAACCTTGCTAAGAATACCCTTGGCTACTTTCTTGTTACGCCTAGAGTCCTTTTTAAGCTCTGTGTTTAGAGCCTTAGCGGTATGTTTTTGACGATAGAACGCCTGTAATACCTCAAAATTCTTCATATCTGGACTAACGCTGTTTTCCTGGCAGAAAACTTGAAAAGCCTTGAAGAATTGGCTGGCAAATACGGCATATTTCGCTTTTAGTTGCTTGGTGCGGTTAGTGGATTGCATGGGTGCTCCTTCATCAGCGGCGGCATAGTACCCT
>JBOFFJ010000023.1:0-2583 GCA_051648565.1 Phocaeicola sp.
ATTCTATTAACGCTGAGAGAAAGGAGTGATTACATATTAATAGATTAGGGATAGCGGATGCGCTATGATGAAAAGGAGACGCTGAAGAAAGAAGGTAGATGCGATATCATACTCTTCTTCATTTCTTCCTTTTACAGCGTAGGTAGGAAGGGGAGGAGTGGAGGTGATCAGTGGAAGGATACTTGCTTATGAAATAAGGTAACTATACCTTAAGTTAGCTGTAAAAATGAGTAAAAACTTACAGAAATAGGCAACTATTTTTAATTTATTTTATGTAAGCAATTTCGCTGATGAAAAGAGTACATGCGACATGATAAATAGATGAGATACATGCGGAATAGTACAGCTCTAATCATGCGGGGTATGCCTCATTTCTATAAACTCAGGAGAGGGTATGGGAGGCTAGCCGTGTCTCTCGTATTCGTATAAGGGGGAGAGGGGTCAATGCTCCTACGCTGCAAACTGGGGATATCATATCATATAATAACCATGCGTCAACCTCTATCGTAACCCATTGATATACTTATGATATGTCATGCGAGAGTGCATAGTAATTCATACATAGTGACTACCCATGCGAATTGTTATGCGGGATACTCTATTATGTTATGAGCCCGTTATAGTGCATGGCGGCCTTTAGGGTTATCATATTCCATGCCTTCATCTTTATTAACATCGGGTCATAGTCATTAACATGCGTTAACTGTCCCTGGTGTGTATGTATAGGGTATTGTATTCATCACCCCACAACCTAATAACATATCCTTAACATAATGGTGGGGTGTTAATTTAATGTTATATCTTTCCTTCTTTTCAGCGTCTAGGTGTTATTGTGGGGTAAAACATTTGCACGGCTTATGATTGAGGGGTCTCAATAGGGTATGGCCGTGCCTCTAAAGAGGTATTGACTTACCTGGAGGATTGTGCTATTCGCACGTCATAGGTAATAAAGAGGGGATTATTATTTTCACTTTCATGAAAATAGAATTTGATTTCATGAAAAGGAAAAGGTATAGTCTCTCTCGTTCTCAGGGAAACCTGGTGAAACATGAAATCTAAAGTCGGTTTCATGAAAATGAAAATGGGTTTCATGAAAATGAAAATCGGTTTCATGAAAACAAGATTTGACTTTCATGTTTGGGTGTGTAGAATAGCCCTCGTTCATTCCGATAATGAGAAGCCAAGGGACTTTAATTGCCCGCTTAATTGGTGATGCACTAGGAAAGAATAAAAAGGGTTGACAGATTACCCCCGAATGTGGATAATAGACGGCAAGCAAGGGGGAAGATTTTTACTTTCCCAACTGATAATAACCCTTGCCCCTTGGGTAAAATGGGGTTAGTATAGAAGCTCACTCACTCGATTAAGAAGGTATATTAAATGACTACATCTGTTAAGCTGGTTCGCACTGATTTGGTACTCGATGGCAATGCAATTGCCGAGTTGTCAATGGTAATTCAGGCCGAAGGCCGTGCGCAAGATAAGCGTGTGCAAGTTGCTCTGGCCTCTGCAACTATCTTTGCCCACATGCACGGCAACGTGACCCCGCTTAATCAAGTGCTGGTGTCCCTGTCCAAAGGTATGCGCACCAATGCAGCCAAGGCTTATGCCGAAGATATGGCCCCTGTTCGCTGGAACAAGAAAAAGAAAGAGTTCGCCACTCAGACCGAGGCCCGCCATGCTGACATTCTGGAAGAGGGTGCAAGCGATGCCGCCAAGGCTCTGCTGGCAACCATTCTCGAAACCGAGTGGTTGAGCTACAAGCCCGAGGGTGATTTCAAGCCCAAGGATGCGGCCAGCATGACCGAGCGACTCATCAAGTCCATGATTTCGACAATGGATGATGGCGACGAGCGTAACGACGTTCACGCCGATGATGTAACCGCACTGCGCCAAGCTCTTGAGACCATCAAGCAGCAACAGGCCCAGCGTGTAGCAGCCAAGGCAGCCGCCGCACTGGCAGCCGCTGACGAAGCCGAGCTGGAAGCAGCCACCGCGCCTTAATGGTGTGGGGAGGGGGAGAAATCCCCCTTGTACTGGGGTGCAAAGGTACTATGCCGCGCCCCGTGTACTCCCCCAGAAATTGCTTGATTACAGGCTGTTTCTCGGGTAGTATATACCCAAGTTAGAGGCTTTCCCCCACATGGGGAGGGTAACATAGATTGACCCGCTATTGGGTGCCCCATGCCGAGCCGGTTAGGTAATGTCGGAGTGATTAAGGTCACACGTTCTAACACGTTGTCATGGAATCCTACAGGGTGCGAGACTAGATTATCAGTCTTGCGGGTTCTTCCCCTCTTGGCTTAAAAGCGGCCAATGAGAACACCAGAAAAGGCGCACGGTGAGGGTTATGCAGTCCATTGGATACATAACATGGTGCGAGTGGAAGAGAGAGCCTATCATATTTGGACGTGGATTACAGGATAATCCTTTCCCAAAGTGTTAGGGGTACAACCGAGCGGCATTCGATACCGTCCCCGCCATCCATCGCGTAATATGGGGGAAGCGTCTCAACCTTTGCGGGTAAGTTGTATCCGCTTAACAGGTGATTGCATTAGGATTATGCAATCTGTTAAGTGAACG
>JBOFFJ010000024.1:0-1087 GCA_051648565.1 Phocaeicola sp.
ACTTCTTACTTGCAATCAACTCACCAAACTGAGCAAAGGTGTAAGTGAACTTGATAGAGCGGTCACGAGCATTCGCTACCTTGTTAAGATACATCTTGGCAATGTGTGCATCAGGTACATCGTCGTAACTAAACATACGACCACTAGGTGCCAGCTTAGTCCACTTAACAACGTCACCTAGGCTTCGTACCCACACTAAATGCATCCAATCTTGAGTATACTCGGTTGTTCCAATCATACTCTTACCAACACCCTCCCACGTGTTGCCCGCAGTCTTGGGTGTATCAGAAAAACCCCAGACCATGCCAACTTTGTCGATTACGATGAAGGCAGCGTTCTCATTAGCCATACCCAATTCAGTCAAGTTATCTTTTAATTTCTCATTCATACAACATCCTTTTCAAAGCGGCACAGTAGATTGCGCATTTTTATGTATATGATAAAGGCTACGGGAGCATACCATAACCTTGACTTATACACACAGAGTTATTTATTCACACCACAAATCACAAGTGTTACGGGAGTTAACATCGTACACTGTAGCGGTAGAGCAGTTACCATAAGGGCTACCTTCAAGGAAGATTACGCTGTCATCTTCTTCAAGCGACATACAGTAAGTTCTTGCTTCATAACGCTCACCATTGATGATAAACATTTCATCATTGTGTTCAATTTCTACAACGTACTGGTCAGCAGCTACAGCAGAGAAGGAGAGAGCAATCATAACAGCAGCGATTAATTTTTTCATGGTAAAGCCTTTAATTGTTTGAGTGAATACTACAAAGCCAACACCTATTAGGCGGGCTTTATTTTATTCACTTGATAGAAAGCACTTTAGATGCTCTGGTTTCAAACACAATATCTTCACCCTTATAGACGGTCAGATATTTAGCCAAAACAGCCCTGTCACCTGTAATTTCATAAGTACCATCAATTGTTTCGACATTAAACTTTTGCATTTTTCAGTGCCTTGCCAAGAGTATAAAGGGAGCGATAGTTAACAATCTTTGAAGAATTCAGCAGTCGGTAGTGAGTAGCTGATACCTTAACGAATACCTTGCGAGTGGTAATACCTTGGTAGCAGAAA
>JBOFFJ010000025.1:0-1460 GCA_051648565.1 Phocaeicola sp.
ATGACGATTCAGGTGATTGCTTCGATGTGATTACCGATTAAATTCCTTAACTGTGGTTGGTTAGGTTGGCCCTTCGGGGCTTTTTAATTTTTTGACAAGGAGTGTCTGTATGATTTATCTGACAGAAGAGTTTGAATCCTACGGGTGTTACATTGAAGGGGATATGCGGTGGACAGTGGAGTTCGCAGCTACAGTGACTAAAGATAAGGACCGCAACCTTATTCGAGTTGAATTGTTTGATTATGAAGAGGAAGTGGTTGAGTTTACCGGTGAATGGGGTGAACCTAGTGGTAGTAGTGAGACTGTGAGCCCCGGAAAGTACCCTTTGGTTGTCTTGTTCTATGAAGAAAGATTTATGGACCTTCTTGTTGAAGAGAAGGATGCTTTGCTGAGCAAGGTGTTCAATAGTTATATTGGTGATTACCGAATTGTGCCATATGAAGAGTCAACCAAGGAGGTTATGTGAATATTCAAAAAGACTTAATCCAAGCCATTAACGAAGCCTGCATTCTTACTGGTGGTGCTTTCTATCTTCGCATTATGAAGCCAGAAAAAGGTCACGACCTTCCCTTCCACTTCCTAGAGCATGAATTCTACGTACAGATTAAACCTGACGAAGAGCAACTTGGAAATGTGAATGGATACTCTGATTTCGACGAGGATTGTATTTTTCGGGAAGCAGCCCACACTGATGATACATTCCTAGCACGGGATATAGAATCGCGACTGTCCACTTTCTACGGGGTTAGTTTTGATCAACTCGCTAGTGACAATAATTTAACAGGTTTCGTTAATCATGTGAATGTCTTTGGCGAAGGCCCTGAGGAGGGTTGGCCTGTAGGTCACCGCTTAATGAGTATGGTGGAGTTGATACCCCTATGGCTTGAAAAGAGAGCCAAAGAAGATGCAGAGGAACCGGATTTCAATAGAGAAATTCCGTTCTGATAATTGAGGCTCCGAGAGGGGCCTTTTTTGTTTGTGCGTATACAGCCCTGTGGGGGTTCCTGTTTCAAATCAATACACTTTATCGAATTCGGTCCTAGGGTGCTGGAGAAAGCGTTCTAGTGCCCTTCCTGGGTCGATTTAGGCCCTATTTTACAAGGAGAGTAACATGGCAGAAGCAAGTAAGAGAGATTATGCTCGTGAAAGAGAGCTGGCGAAAAAAAGAGGTGAAACGGGATGCGGTTCTAAAAGTGGTGATGCCCAACGTCATCGTGCCCGTCGCAAGAAAGAGGAATCACTGGGTCGTAAGTTGAAACCCTCTGAGCATGTTGAGCATAAGAAGCCCATCAAGAATGGTGGTAGTAATTCACCAGATAACCTGGCAATCAAACCAGCGTCTAAGAACATGAGTGATGGCGGTAAGATTGGTAATAAAGCAGGCAAGGCTAAAGGGGGTAAGAAGTCTAAATTGCGCCCATAAAAAAGGGGCCTCACGGCCCCAATTTCCTTAGGTATTC
>JBOFFJ010000026.1:0-1446 GCA_051648565.1 Phocaeicola sp.
TAAATGGGGCGGGGCTAACTGAGTTGTCCCAACGTCTATGCCGCCCCTCAGAAGCCCTTCGTATGGCCCTGTGGCGTAGTGGCGCTTTGCTACGTAACGTAGGCGTACCAGCAGACCCACTGTGGCCTGCTATGATGCCCGACCAGTGTTATAAACAAAACGATGATGACAAGTTTGAGTTGGGGGAAATGGTCTGGGTCTCTGGCTACGGTTGCGTAGGTGAGATTCGTAAAGACTATGGAAATGGCTCCTACCGTGTGTACCTATTGGATAGCGAGTCGCATCGTAACGTTAGCTACCACTGGTATGATCTAGGTTCACTCAAGCATTTGGAAGCACTTGGGGTAAACTTGAAGTCGCTAACCACAAGTATGAGCGGAGATGAGATCAAAGAAATGTTGTATAACGCACTAAAGAAGGCAAACATGAATGCACGGAGAGATTAAAGATGAAAGAAGTGGGTATGGTCGAGATTACTGATTTTCCTATGTATAGTATAACAGAGAATGGGGAGGTATACTCTCTATATAAAAAGAAATTTCTAACTTCTAACTTAAACAGAGAGGGAGGGTACTTAAGGGTAACTTTGTACGGAGAAAGTCTCAAGAAAAAAGTGTTGGTACACGTATTAGTAGCTAATGCTTTTATACCTAACCCGGATAATAAGCCCCACATAAACCATATTAATGGAAACAAGCTTGACAACAGAGTCGATAACCTAGAGTGGGTTACCCATGCTGAAAACATACAACATGCTGTTAGACTTGGTCTGAAAAAACCTCTGCGGGGCGTGGAATCACCACACTACTTGGGGTAGGTACTAGTATTTAAAGATAACAAACATATCGATACACTATATGGTAGTATAGATATGCGCGAAAAGGGCTACTCCTCTAGCGCAATATGTCTGGTATTAAAAGGTACTAGAAAAACACATAAGGGCTGTACATTCCAGAGAGTACAAAATGATTCCAATAATTCAGGAGATTAAGTATGAAACTATCACCTAAGTTCTTGCAAGATACTTTTGTGTATGACCCAGAACTACAATCATGCCTTCGCTGGAAGTTTGATAATAAACCAGTTCTTGTCACTAATCCCTTCATATTTCTGGAGGGTGAGAAAGTGGCAATTAGTTACATCGTGTGGTCTATTAATAATAAAGTCTTGCACCCATCAAAAGCTCTTATCCCAGTAGATAATTGCATGATGAACTTTAAGATCGAAAATTTGAAAGAGGTGGTTCTATACCAGAATCCACTTTAATTTAATTCTTTACTCCAAGCCAATTATTTTTGCATGAACTGAGGAAATCCTTTACGAAACTATGCGTAAAGCAAAAATGTCTTCTAACCGTAGAGACTAAATGCTTATTATTAATAGACCTGGGAGTGCTTACACTCCCGTTCCTAAATAGTCACACGTAACAACCTTTGGTTACAAAAT
>JBOFFJ010000027.1:0-1087 GCA_051648565.1 Phocaeicola sp.
GATATTTCCAGGGGCAACCATTTGCTGGGCACCTATTCGGCAGTGAGATTGAGTGTTGTTAGTGTCAACAAAAACTTCATCACTACCACCATTCATTACAGTAGAGCAACCACCAAGCAGAGCAGACAGACCGACAACACCAACCAGAAGAAGCTTTTTCATGGTAACAACCTTGTTTATTAAGTGGATACGATAAAGGCCACGGGAGCACACCATGACCTTGACTTATACATAGATTAGATTGCTTTTGAATTCAGGATGTAGTTCATACCAGCACTGAATCCATTTGCATTGTACCAAACAAGAAGCTCACCCCCAAATTTAAGCTCAACCTTGCTAGTCTTCTTGAGCTGGTCATAGATGAAAGTGTTTCCCTTCAAAGTTTCAGGCTCAACCATCAAGATTCCAGTTGTGAATCGGGTCATCACAACCTTTACACGCTGCCCATTCACTTCAAGAACATTGTTGATGGCGCCATTCATCTCACCAACATCCTCTAGCCCTTGCGCTGTTTTGGGGATCATCATCAAAGTTACCAACTTGTCCCCTCTAACTTGCAAGGAGTAGGCGGTGCCTGTATCCTTGTTGGTAACATTGTTAACCAAGGTATCACCCTTTATACTGATTATCCACGGCCCGAAAGAGGCAGAAGAAGAGAAGGAAACCAGCAGTGCAACAACAGCGATAAGCTTTTTCATGGATAAGACCTTTATATTTTAAGTGGATACTACAAAGCCAACACCAATTTGTGCGGGCTTTATTTCATTCACTTCAAACTTAATACCTTCGTGGTACGTATTTCAAACACCACTTGGTCGTCTTTATAGACAGTCAAATATTTGGTCATTGAGTAGCGGTCGCCAACTACCTCATATGAGCCGTCAACTGTTTCGATTTTAAACACTCTCATTTTGTATTGCCTTTTCCAATGTATGAAGCGAGCGATAACTCACCAATTTAGCCCGCTTTGGCAAGCGGTAATGAGTATCGGAAACCTTCTGGAAAACTCTCCGACGATTCATCGTCTCATACCCAAATGCTGCCGATTGAGTAGATACTACAAAAGCCACGCTGATTTGTGAGGCTT
>JBOFFJ010000028.1:0-1284 GCA_051648565.1 Phocaeicola sp.
ATTTTAGGGGAACAGAAAAACTGATTACCATAGACTGAGAGTGTCACGAGCTCAAAGTCGGAAGAGAGAGGGAGAGATCCTTCTCTTTTTTTGTTTAGGGGCTCTCTCGGAAGGGGTCAGGCTTCCTGCCAGTGCCGAATATCCCGCCTGACCCCCAAGCTCCTCACCGGCTGGGTCAAGATAAAATTAGTTCGTTGTTCCTCTTTCGCCCCTGTGACAGGTTGCTCCCTCCCCGCCACTCGTTTTCCCCCCAGACCCCCTTTTCCCCGGCACCCCTGATTAAGGTATTCACCCTACATATCTGGGGGGACAACGCCGTTCTAATGGGAGGGAGTGAGGAGTGCAACCTCCCCCTCATATCAGATTTTCAGATAGCTAGAAATCTCAGTCAGATATTTTTCTGAAAATCTCTTTCAGTACAAGGGAGCAGAATCGGGCAACCTGTCACAAAAGATTTTTCTTTTCCCGCCCGCCCCAAGTGGGTAATACGAGGTAGTAGCCCTCCATGAAAGCAAGTCAAGGGAGAACTCCTCCCCCACCATGCTCCGCACCGCCCCCGAACTCCTGGGGGCTTGGTGTTCTTTTTATTTTCAAATTCAAAAGCACAGTAACGCTCACACTTTGCTAGAATATTTTGGCACAGTTCCCGCTACTTTTCCCCATCCGCTCTCATTCCTTCAGGGAAAACCATTCCCTACCGGTCATTCCCTTCACTTATTCAAGGGGCTAAACGGGGAAAATACTGCTTGGAAAGGCAATGCTCCCGGAGTGCAAGCATTGGAAAGTTTTATTCCCGCCCGCCCAGTGGGGCATTTTGTGGGGTAGCCCACCTATGGAAAAAATTTCCCAAGAAGGAGAGTGCTCCATATTTTTTCCACAAATAAGAAAAGCGGAATTTCCGCTTTCTTAATATTCTATGGGTTAAAGAAAACTATTCCCTCATGATGTCCTCTGGAATCTATGTGACACCAAGTAGGAGTATAAAATGTGTTCTCGATTCTCTTGAAACTCTTAAAAAGTCTGTAATTGGCAATTATTTTTTCTGAAATATCTTTAGAGAAATAGTTTCTGGTTTTTATATCCACAGCCATTCCAAAGTTATGGGCTGACATGGAAAAATCTTCGTTCATAGCACATTGGGGACAACGTAGCCCACTTTGAGAATACATTCCACCAGTATGCCAAGTATTTATGAAAACTGGAGTTTCTAGAAGCTCCCGTAGTTTGTCCAAATCCTGAAGAAATTCTCCATGGAAAAAATTCCAAGCTTTGCTTCCGAATTTT
>JBOFFJ010000029.1:0-1170 GCA_051648565.1 Phocaeicola sp.
AGGCATCGACAGTGGATACTTATGCGGTGTGATAGTCAGTGTTATATCGGGGATACTTATCGGGGTTGCAATACCGTTATATTATTGAGAAGTAATGAGGGTGCATGAAGTCCCCTCCTCTGATTAAGGTTAACATGCAACACCACTTAACACTATGATTGAGGGTCATCTACATACAATCACTCACACTCTATAACATTCAACCACAACCTATGAGGAATAGTGTTAGTATTATCCATGGGTTGTTACATTCTTTCATCTCTTTTCTTCTTCAGCGTAATAGGAATAATACATGGGTATAACACTGCGCCGTGACTACTGTTACATATGTTAATTATGACGGCGGTATTGACAAACCCTAGTGATCAATGATAGTCAAAGACTTACTCTTTATAGCGATGGATAGAAAAGGGGATGGATAATTGATTGCAATTAATGGTTGCATCTACAAATTAGATAGTATCTAATAGCGGCACGGTAAAGGAACGGGGCGAAAGCCAGCGTACCAAAGAGGTTAACCCTCTACTTACCGAAAGGGTTAAAATAATCCTTGACGTTGTGAAGGTAGTTAGATAAGATTCGCACCGTTAACCAAGCAATCCGATAATGAGAAGCGTGTGAGTATGTAAAGGCTCACTGATAGCGCGATGCACTAGGAAGCGAAAGAGGTTGACAAAGTGGATTAAGTTTGATAAGATTCGCAGCATGTTGTTTGACTCTCACAAGACCACGGTTTAGCCGTTGCGTTTGAGTCACTAGTCAAGCCGAGATGATCCGCTAGGGTATGAGGTAGAGGGACAACAAAAGCCTTGACAAACAGCGATAAGCTGGTAAGATAGGCGGCAAGTTAGAGAGTGGTTCGCTACTCACTAGCAAGAAAGAAATAGATTGACACGCTCTGATAGCTCTGCTAGAATGAGCGGGCTAGATAGGAAGTCTAGCGACAAAGGCAAGGCCGCGATGTTCTGACTGTCCCAATGCAATAGCACACGGTGGCAGGGTAAGGAACAAAGCGGGGCAAGGTAGGGGCCAGCAACAACGGCAACCTACCGGCGGGTAAGGTGGAGATAATTACAAGCGGTGGTTAAATGTACGTCACTCTAAAGAAACGGCACCATGTCAGTGAGTTAAGTTCTAAGCTGTAATCCTGCAATCTTCGGGAAGATTCTA
>JBOFFJ010000030.1:0-1155 GCA_051648565.1 Phocaeicola sp.
ACTAACTAGAACCCTTTACACTATCACCGAAGAGGCAGACTAAAGCCTTGCGTATCTTGTCTATTGTTATGGGTGTAGATTTCACCCTTGCACCTTATCCAGCCATTAGCTAGACTCTCTTCCCGCAATGGTGGCCCGAATAACAAGGCTATGCCAAAGCGATTTAACGTGCGAGATAGTTTGATTAAGGGGCCGTGGCTTGCCTTAACCAGAGTGCCTATCTTATCAACCCGTGGGTCAGTAGTCAAGGACTTTTTCAATCTAGTTTCAGAACCTTAGTTCCTTCAACTGGTGCCAATCTTACCAGACTAATCTGACAAGTCAAACACTTTCTTTTATTTATCTAACCTCTTCATAATCGCTGTGAGCCTGCATATCGCAGGGAGACAACCGAAGGGGCCAGACTGTTAAAGAACGTGTTCGCATGGAACAAGGGCTATTCTACAGACATTAAAGAGGATCGCAACTACTATTTGCATTTAATTTAAAGATAAATCCTGCCTTTATATACATGACGTGCGAATACCACAATCTTATCTATCTGTCAACTCTTTTCATTCCTGCGCGATAACTAACACACCTTCGATCATATGTCAACCAATATAAATGTATCGCGCAAATATTACTCAAGACATGAATCCTTATTCACTGAAAGAAGGAAAGACAAACAAGATACTTATGCACTCAAGACATACTCCCTTATCAATAGTGGGGACAAGCTAAGCCCTTGTTATAAGAGGCAGGAATCTGACTTGATGCGGGTTGATAGATGCAATGTAACGGCCATAGTTATGCACGGGGGACACCTACTTATGCACTGTATGACCTGCCATCTATGGGTATGACACCGCATGGGTACTCACTTTATCAGCGTATATATGCACACGGGACACATACAGCACCTATTGACACACGGGATATTGTATGATCCTTTACCCTTACGTACACGTCAATCATTCATCCCAAATACATGTTTTACCCTTACGTCAACTACCCCTTCCCCTTTTTTCTTCGGACCAACATAGGGGCCAGACACCTATACCCCGACAACGCAATTCTAGAATGAGGGTATCCCCATTTACATAGTCCCACACGACAATTGGAGCTAACGTCTTTTTGTTAGCGACTCTGACGAACGTAGTGAGGAAGGGAGGT
>JBOFFJ010000031.1:0-1009 GCA_051648565.1 Phocaeicola sp.
GGTAAAATCCTCTGGCGAACTATAATTCATCTTCGACATATTGAGGTTCACAACTGGATACTCCATCCAATCGTAATCCATAGAGTCTATCTTCAAACCAGCAAAGAGATCCCTACGACCCTGAAAGATGTAGCTCAGACTCGACACAGTGAGGGACTTACCAAAACGGCGGGGTCGAGAGAGGAAGAAAGTACTATTCTTACTCTCTACCAATTGATGTAGATAATCTGTCTTATCTACATATAGCATACCATTTTCTATAAGGTAGGCAAAGTCGTAGTTGCTGGTTGGAATCTCTTTCATAATCATTGTGGTTTGATCTGTAATAGGCAAAGATAGTAATATTTCTGATTTGCTTAGAGGTTAGATGCTGCTATGCAGCGCTTAGGGGTTAGATTGAACAGTATAGACTCAACAGGCACGAAGTGACCTCAACAGCAAAGCCTCAACAATTCAACTGAAGCCATTTCTTAGCCACGGATCTACACGGATAAGAGCTACGTTACCACTGCGCAGATTCAATTCATAATGCTGAATGCTCAATTCATAATTGAAGAGATTATTCACGCTGATCTCGCTGATCCCGCAGATTGTGCTTGTCGTGTAGGGGTGTATATTTACGCCCGAATAGAGCCCGCATGGTGGTAGTTAATGAATTAGACAAGCACATTACTCGCCAAAGAGGGCGTAAATATACGCCCCTACCAATTGCAAACACAATTACGAATTGAATATGCGAGAATAATTCTTGTTGTGGCTTCGCTGTTGAGGGCTTGCCTGACGACAATCCTGTTGAGGTCACTTCGTGCCTGTTGAGGGCAGGCATAATTATGAATTATGCATTCAGAATTATCAATTGAAACAGCTTCCAAACCCTAAGCAGAGAGCTAAGCGACCACTAAACCCTAAACCCCTAAGCCAGATGAGTCTCCTCTATCCAGTCTGTTGCTATATTACGATCCTCTGGGGAGTAGTTGAGAGCTATCAAATGGAGCTTCTTACCACTGCT
>JBOFFJ010000032.1:0-1321 GCA_051648565.1 Phocaeicola sp.
GGCTAATCAGACGGATGAATAACTATGCAAGGGACACCTCACACGGGGTACTATTGGCACCTATTGACACACGGAATATAGTATGAATTGTGTTACATGGGGGTTGACACACGACCTTATCTATGTATGACCTGCCATCGCCTAACCTTTACGTCAACGTTAAACATTCACAGGGAATACATGTTTTACCCTTACGTCAACTACCCCCTTCCCCTTTTTCGATCACACGCATGGAGGGCCAGACACCTATACCCCGACAACGCAATTTCAAACACGAGGGTGCCCTCATTATTCCACACGAGGAGGTATCCAAAAAATGACGATTTAGAGAGCTACACTTAGTATAGACACCAAGGGGCGTTAAGAGGGTTAGTTAGTTACCTCCTCCTCCTCCCCCCACACAAAAACTCTTCTTCATTATTTGACCGGATATCTTGCACACGGAATTTATGACCCCGCATCCACCTCATTCTTCAGCGTAAGAAGTAACTATCTTCATACTCGCTGATATGGGAGTGAATGGAGAAGGTCTCTTTCTTCTACATGAACGATAACACTTCTATTAGTGGAATGAAGAAGTACGTAGTACTGATGAATGGAACATCTCTTAGGATATGACCTCCCATCTACCTTATACTACAGTGCATCCTTACCTCTCTTCTACTTCAGCGTATAAGCAATAAATCTCCGATTTTTGCGCGCGGCCTGCGGCATTTCTTAGGGTGTAGAGGGTAGGCAAAAAATAGATAAAAGCGGAGCTATACTTATTGTAAGCTCTTTTTAAGGAGAATTATGATGGTAGAAGGACAAGAGCCAGAAACTGGCAAGTTCTTACCTGGCAATAAATTAGGAAAAGGGCGTAAGAAAGGTTCCCGCAACAAGATGACACAGCTGATGCTAGATCGTGTTGCACACCGCTCTGAGGATGGTTTGTCTATGGAGGAAATCCTTATGGATATTGCTCAAGACCCCAACCAACCCCCTGAACTGCGATTTAAGGCTGCTTCTAAAGTAGCTGATTTAGTCTTCCCGAAAGCTGCCTCTGTTGAGGTTAAAGTTGACGACGATGACAAGCTGAGTAAAGAACAAATTGACCAACGATTGCAGACTTTGATTGCTGCTTTCGCTGTTCAAGAAAAAGTTTAATGGTAACAAAAACCAAATACGGTTGAGGGTGTAATCGAGCCAGCAAAGCTAGACATTGTAGCTAGTCTAAAACCCATGATGTAATGTGTTCATATTCTTGAAGCCAAGCATCGACGACTGAAGAGTTTATTGGTAGCTCTTCGCATTGCCTGTATAGTTAAATGGTATAACATCG
>JBOFFJ010000033.1:0-1092 GCA_051648565.1 Phocaeicola sp.
CGCAATCCCTTTCAAGATTCGCATGGTGTTTGCCACCTCATACAGTTCTGAATTGTCACCCAAATACATCATTTCCCTCTCATAACAGAGGTCATATTCGGATGAAGTTTCAAGGTAGTGCATGTAATTGTCAGCCAAATCTTCATCGGCTACAACAACACCACAACTCAACATTCCTAACAGGAGGGCAATTGCTTTCATAGCTCCCCCTCGATGATTTCACCATCTTCACCATAAAACTCAAGAGTGCCATCAGGGTACAAATAAGCACCTTCAATGACAGTTTCATCATAGGTGACATAGCTATCAGATTGATAGTCGTACATTTCCACATCATAAGCATAGGCTTTAAATGTGTGGTAGCTTGCAATCAGTGCGAGAATTGCGATTACTGTTTTCATTTTTATTTTTGCTCTCCGAGCGGATAAAACTTTATTGTACGCCAGTATGGACTCATCTTTTTGGAATCAATCCATGTTTCATAGCTGATACCAGCAGCCGTGAAAAACATAGCCTTTTTGTTGTTGTGGATGCACTTGTAATGCACACCCAATACAGCCTCTATTGTGATTTGGTGAGGAAGAAGAACACCAAAGCGAGTAACATCCACAATGCCATAAGCTAAATCGTCCCAGCTAGTGAAGATTGGCAAATTAGGAAAGTGTTCTTCCAACAGACTGGCAACACGCTTGGCGAACAAGAACCGGCGATAAGCTTCCCGATACATGTTCATTTGGTTCCAGTTCAAGGTACGAATATCAGTAACCTTGTTCTCTTCACGCAACCAAGTACCAAAGCAAGGCAAATCAGGCTTTTGCACGGAGCAATCCTCTTTCCCTGTCATAGACGGTGATTCCGAAATCCAGAACCTTGTCAACTTCTTTGCGGGGGAAGGAAGCAACCAAGTCATCAGTCTTTGACTTCAACTCAACGGCAACTTCGTTAACTTCAATCTGGTAGGCCACAACTTGAAAGGGAATACCTTTAAATGTAACTATCATGTAATGAATCTCGTTTAAGTGCGCTTAGTTAAGGAAATATTAATATTCCTTATACTATACCTTATTACTATTCCTTTTAAACAACCGCAGA
>JBOFFJ010000034.1:0-59905 GCA_051648565.1 Phocaeicola sp.
CCCTACTGGAGAGTTGTTCGATGAATAAAATAGCTCCGTATGAGTATCTAGTGGATTTACTAGAAAGATACAAAACGGCTACAGAGGAGCAAAAAGTGGCACTTTTGCCCTGCTACTATCAAAAATAACATTAAATTTACATTTTCAAGAATTACCCCAACTGCTGTAACACCTAGAATAATAGGTGGTTAATTGCTATGGGGCGGTTTTTGGGACGTTTACATAAGTATCCCATTTTTTGAATTAAACCCGAATAAAGATCTTTTGTCGATACATTACATAGAGTAGTGCAAATAAAATAAGGCAGTCAGAGAGGGTAATCACAAATCCATAAAAGGGGCCAACCAAATGTTCTAGGCCAAAGAATAGCGAGGTACTGATACTTTTAAAACTTACTACATTGACAAGCGTATAAGCAACTAAGGAGTTCATTCCATATATTTTTAGCCAGGATACATACTTAAAGTGGCCTTTGACGTCGATCACATAATAAAATAGAGTCATCAGTCCCATGCAATATCCACCGCTTACCAAGGTCATGGAGCTACTCCAGATGGGCTTAATAACCGGCATATAGAGATGTAAGATCCAGCCTCCAGAAATTAGCAGGATAGCGAGGAGTAGCATGACTTTTACCTTCTTCATTTCGCTCTCTTTTCCTTTGATAATTAGGCCTGTAAAGAGACCGATCATTACGGTTACAATAAAGTTTAAAGAGCTGATTATCCAAGTGTAATGGTAGGAGGTTGAAAAGTGCCATGCACCGGATTTATCGTACCAAACGCCATCACGGAAACGCCCCAAGATAGCCGTATCTACTTTTTCGGCCCAGTTTCCTGTTGGGGTATAATCACCTCCACCTATCCACTCCATGCAGACAATGTAAAGTATGAACAAGCTCAATGTAACAAGAAGTTGTCTATTTGTTTTTAAATTCAGAAAGAGTAGAGAGGCACCTAAATAGCCCACGGCTATGGACTGTAGGGTATTAGAAAAGAGCCTTATTTTATTGGGGTCAAACGCAAGAAGATTCCCTTGGCAAACCATACCTAGTATCCATAGCAGCAGAAATCTTCTACCAATTTTTAAATAGAGGTTCTTTCGGTCCAGAGAGCTATCTCTTAAATACTTAGAGTAAGCAAAAGGCATAGAAACACCAGCCATAAAAACAAAAAGGGGCATAATAAGATCCCAGAAGGCAAATCCTTCCCAGCTTTTATGGGTAAACTGAGTGAGTAAAGCATCATATAAGGGGGAATCAATAGGCTTTTGAAGTGCCCATAAAAGAGTTGATAGTGCTACTAAGCAAAACATATCAAAACCTCGCAAAATATCAAGCGAGTTTAAACGTTTGGAAGTTTCCATTTCTTAAATATAGATTTCAATCTATCTGTCTGCTCAAAGAGGATCAGATAGGGGTTAACAATTCAGGGTTTAGTCACTCAAGTGCTATAGACTATTGGGGCTCTTAGTGGAGCAATATTGAGAATGAGTTAAGAAGTTAGAAAAACCATATCAAAACTTTTTTTCAAGTAATGATATGGCTTTATAAAAAAGGATCCTAGGGAGATGGTTTAGGAGGGATATTGTTACTTGATCTTTTCAAAGTAGGGTAAACGATTCAATGGAACTTGAAGAGTAATTGTTTTTCCTCCTTTATATGTTTTTCCTAAATCATCTCTCCAAACTCCTTTGGGAAGTTTTACTGAACGGTTATTCTCTGGAGTTACGATAGGAGCAACGAGGTATTTGTCACCCAACATAAACTGATCTTTGCAGGTTGCAAAACCTTCGTGAGGGAAAGCATACTCCATATGGCGTACGATGGGTTGGCCTGTTTGAGCCGATTCGTGCGCACACGCTACAATGTAACTGCCCATACGTTCGTGCAATTGGGCAATCTCTTTTACAAGCTCAAGATTCTCACTTGTTAATACACGCCAAGGTGCTACGGAGAATTGCATCATGGGCATTAAAGCGTGTACTTGTGCCGAACGCACAATGAGTTGTTGATCGAGTTTACTTTGGTCTACTCCAAGGAAAGAGCCAAACTGTCCTCCTCCAATCATATCGGGACAGGTATAGGCATAACCCATAAGTCCAGCAGCCAACATTTCGGGTATGAGTGATTGTACCGCTCCCCAAGAGTAATCTTTGTCACCTAATCGTTGTACCAAAGCCTCTCCTCCCATCTTCCAACAAGCGCGGTATTCATTAACTGGAAATTCAAGTCCTATCTTTGCCCACGCTTCTGTATGATCGACCGAAAGAGAGTTTTCTTGATGACTTACTAAATTTTTACTGGTATAAAAACCTGTATCGCCTGCATCAAACTTAAAGCCATCTACTCCATACTCTGTTTGCATGTTCTGTAAGGTAGAGACAAAATAATCTCTAGCAGCTGGATTGGTAAGGTCGTAGCAGGCACTTTGTCCATTCCACCAACGTAGGATAGCTGGACTTCCACTTAACGATTTATCCTTGAGTAGGTAATTTTTGGCCGATAGCTCTCGGTACTCTGGACTGTCTGCAGAGACAAAAGGACAAACCCATAGCATCACTTTGAAGCCCATAGCATGCAACTCCTTAATCATCCCTTTGGGGTCGGGAAATTTTTCGGCACGAAAATCAAAGTTTCCGTAATAGCGCTGCCAGTTATCATCAATCATCAACACCCCTGGAGGGAATCCGTTGTCAATAATGGCCCGTGCATAGTTTAAAATATCGGTTTGGTTTTGATTATACATCAACTCAATCCAAGTATTGTATTGAGGCATAGAGAAGAAGAGTGTATCAGGTAAAATGCCTGTAGGTTGAAAGTGGCTTTTACAAGCTGCTTGGTAAGCCTCTTTCAAGTTCTTTCCTGCAGTGGTTATTGCTACTTTTTCGTGATCTGATTCAATCAATATATTTCGATTGGCTTGTACGGTGAACTTGAAAGGTTTGTCACTCCAAACATAGCGACCCTGGCTAGAAAGAAGCAAAGGAATTACTTGATTATTGCTGTTTTCTCGTTCAATATTGTAAGTCGATAGAGATTCAACATAAGGCATCTTACTGCCATTGCCCACTACTGCACCCCACCAATACTCATTTTCGAGTGGCGTGATAGTTAAAGAAGAGTTTTGAGCTACTAGAGAGAGAGCCATGCAAGAGCAAAGAGCAAATAGAAAACTAATTTTGTTTTTCATAGGCTAGTTTAAAAGAGGGAACTAGTTAGAATGAACTGTAAGAAAATCTATTTACCTAGAAAAAGGTGTAAATAGATAGACTTTTTTTTAAGCAGTAAGTTCCCCTGATATGAATTTAAAAAGGTTTATAAATTAAAATATGTATTACACGAAAATTCGGGTAAAGATAGTATTAAAATTGGAGAAAGAGTAAAGAAAACTCTTCTAAAAAGTAACTCTTAAAGTGATTGGTTGAAGCTATAAGTGCTGCACTATAAGCAGAGGCTATCGTTGTTGGAGGAGTTTCTGGTATGTAGGCAGCCTCTGGCTTCCGCTTTTATGATCAACGCGACAAGGTGTTTCGTATGATTGCTGGCACTCCTTACTTTTTCTTCTCTCGTTTGCGCCAGGGTATCCAGTTAAAGAGGGTGCTCCACTCGTCGAAATCTTTTTTGTACATTACCCCAATGCCTTGGGTGGTAAGGGTCGATTTCATATAGAATCGTTCGTTGGTTTTGCTGTACCCCTTGAGTCGCCACTCTCCCCGTTTCTCGAGTAGATAGATCGCTTCAAAATCGCCCATAAAGTTGTTGTTGGTCACGGTGTTTTCGCGGTAGCCAAATTGTCCATTTAGTAGGAGTCGGTCGTTAAAGAGTCGTCCCGATAGCATGGCTTGTGCCTCTACATCGCTCCATCCCTTTTCGCCCGTAGAGAAGTTGGCTCCTACATCCCAATTTTTATTCTCTAGTAGGCTTGATAGCATGTTGTTGAGCTGTCCCGATAGGGTGCTGAAGGCGAGTGAGCTGGTGGCGTTCGAGGATTGTCCGCTGTTGGCGTAATCGAAGGCGTAGAACTTGCCGATGGTGAGGAGGTAGATGATTTGGGTGTTCATCTGCTCTTCGGTTTGGGTGACGCTTCGTATCAGTTCGCGGTCTTCGTTGGATACGGTGGGTAGTTCTAGGTCGAATTTTATGTTGGGATTGGCCAAGTTTCCGGTTAGGTTCATGAGGCAGTTTACGCGTATGCTGCTCTGTCCGCCTTGGGTGGTTTGAATGCCCATGCCTAGATCGCGCAGTGAGGCTGAGTTCACTGCATAGGCGGCTTGTAGGTTGAGGTTGGCGTAGTAGGGGTCGCCTGTGAAGCGTATGGTTCCACCGGGGTTGAGTATAAAGTCTTTGCGTATAATCTCTTGGATACTTAGTTTGTATACGCCCGATTGAATGGTGTAGTTGCCAAACATGCGTAAATCGCCTTTGCTGTGGAAGTTTACTTGTATGTTTCCGCTACCTGTGGCGGTAATGTTATCGCCCGAGAGGGGGTCGGTTATTACGCGCATGGTGGCACTGGGGGTGGCTTCGACCATGAGGTTGATGCGTAGGTCCAGGGGGGTGCCTGTTTGTTGTTGCTGCTGCTTGGCATTGAGGGGGTGGTAGAGTTCGGTCTCTATTTGGTCTTGAATGCGTTGGGGTGTTTTATCTTGGAAGGTGATAAACTGGCTGTTGGTGGCTTCGGTTATCACTCCTTCGCTGTAGGTGAAATCGGTATGGGGTTCGGTGCGTAGATTGGCTGTTACCTCCATGCCCTCTTCGCCTCCGGCTATCTGCACACGTCCGGTGGCATATACTTTGCCGTAGAAGGGTAGATCGTCGGGGGTGGTGGTGTTATAGAGTAACATGTTTTGGGGGGTGACCTGGAAGTTGTAGCGCAACTCTTTTAATTTGTTGTGGTAGAGCCCTCCTGTTAGTCGGCCACTCTGTCCTTGGCGGTCGAGTAGTAGGATGTTATCGAAGGTAATTTGCCCCGATTGTAGGCGTACCGAGTCTTGTCGTATTTGGAAATAGGTGTTGAGTACATCAATTTTGGTATCTAGGTTGGCCTCTACTGCTCCTTCTAGGTCTAGCTCTTTGAGGGGACCAAAGAGGCGTATGTTTCCCGATACGCGTCCATCTATTTCACTCACGATACCCTCGACGAAGGGGGTAATGAGGCCTAGGTGGGTTCGGTCTGCTGCAATGCGTAGGTCTAGTTTTTGGCGTACGGGCGATACATATCCACGCACGCGGGTGGTGGATAGATTCTTTTCGGCTATGTCGGCTTGAATAACGATGTCGCCTGGTTTGTTATCCCAGAAGGCTTTGATGTGGGCGTCTCCTAGGAGTGATTTGTTCATGCTAAAGTTGGCTACCTTTAGCTCTGTGCGCATATCGGGTTTCCCCTCTTTTTGGGTAAGGGTAACTTTGCCGCTGGCATATCCGTCGAAGGCTACATCGCGAAATTGTACCAAATCGAGTACATAACCTACATTTATTTTATTTAGCTGAATGCTGCAGGTGTCTGTGGAATTGGGTGTTAGCTTTCCGTTGATGCGTAGGTATTGCTCTTGGTGCTCGAGTAAAAAGTTGTTGATGGCTATTCTACTCGAGTCGATGGTTATGTGCGAGGGGTGTAGATTCCAGGTGGTATCATTCAATACAATTTGGCTAGGTAGTATCTCGATCTGGCTCTTTAGAGGGGCTCTTTTTTTCTCTTCTTTTTGGAAGGAGGCGTTGGCCATCACTTTTCCACCGTAGGTGTTTTGGGTATTATTCCACCAGTTAATGACGGTATGGAGTTGGTTCTCTTTGCCTGCTGCTTGGAGGGAGAGGTTGAGCATGGCTCCGCTCTTGAGTAAGATGCTGGAGCGTAGGTTGCAGCTTACTTGGTTGGATAGGTTATCGATAAGTAGGGTGCTCGATTCGTATCGGGTCTTGGCATAGGTAAATTGGGGTAGGTATGCTTTGATAGCTACTTGTTGTTGGCTTTCGTAAAAATAGCCGCTAAGGTGTGCAGGGGTGTGCAGCTCTACGGGTAGATTGAGCAGTTTGGATAGGATTTCGGTGCTACTAATTTGTAAATCGAGGTCAATGTCGTTGCTGCCTGCTCCTCTTTGGGGTCTCTCTATTGTAGCGTTACTCTGTGTAGTATTGCTTTGTGATGTACTGTTGCTTTGTACTGTTCTCTTAGCTCTAGGTTGTTCAATTAGGGCCGGGAGGTAGTTTCCTAGCGTCTCTAGGATGGATTGAGGCAGGGTGGTATAGTTATAGTTTCCGGTGATGCGTCCTTTCATAAAAGGGGATTCGATGCGAATCTCTTTCTTATCGCCCTCTTGGCTGGCTTGTAGGGTGAGTTGCTGCATGGCGTAGTAGGGGGCATTGGCTTGGCGTACCAACAGGCTGTCGATGGATAGTTGGCCCACTAGGTTGTCGATGGAGTTTCCTCTGAATTGACTCGCTAGGTTGAAGGAGAACTCCATATCGGGGTGATTATCGGATAGGTTGAGTCTGTCGGGGCAGAACTCTTTTACGGCAAGGGTTAGTTGGTAGTTGGGGATGGCTTGTCTGTTTTGGATTTTTCCTTCGAGTTGGATGGTTCCGTTGGGATCATGTAGGGCTATGCTGCCGCTGAATCCTCCCTGTTTGAGTAGACCCTCGAGTGTGATGTTTTGGTAGGTATAGTGGTTGTATTCAAAGGAGTTTATTACTCCCTTGAGGGCTGCTTCGGGATACTCTTGTTGGTAATTACATCCATTTAGAGATAGTTCGAAGGAGGCATTTCCCATCTGCTCTGGTTGTCCCAGTAGGTGACCCATATCTAGCTCGTGTGCTGTGATTTGCCCCGAGTAGCTGTTTTTGCCTTCGTGGTTTTTCTCTAGTCTCATCTCTCCCATAATGGCTCCTGCATCGGTTTGTAACAGGCCATGGAGGGATAGTTGGTTGAGTAGGCCGGTGGCATTGCCGTGGAAGTAGATCTCTCCCATTCGGGCTACGGGTGGTGGTAGGGGTTGGTCTAGGTTGGCAAACAGGCTTTGGGCTCCCTCTTTGGTGAGGGAGAATTCGCTGATTTCGCCCGATAGCTTGGCGTGTTCGGGTTGGTCCCACTGGGTAAGTTGCCCTTTTGCTTTGAGTGATAGCCCCTCGTAGGTGGAGAGGTGTAGCAATGAGCAGTGAATGCTTTTGCCTACTCCTGCTGCG
The DNA here is from genome assembly GCA_051648565.1 of Phocaeicola sp. Classification (GTDB taxonomy): domain Bacteria; phylum Bacteroidota; class Bacteroidia; order Bacteroidales; family Bacteroidaceae; genus Phocaeicola. The sequence goes on from JBOFFJ010000034.1 coordinate 7,181, forward strand.
TTGATATGCAGCTGTATAGGTGATTGAAAGTGGCTTAGTTGCGGTACAAAAGGGGCTACATCGGCCAATACCAGGTGGCCGTTTATGCTGGCCTGGTAGGTGGTGGTAGGGGTGAGTTGGAACAGGTTGGGTAGGCTGTCGTAGCGGGCTATGAGGGAGTCTATGTTAACCTGGGTGTGTGGCAACTCTACCGATAAGCGGCTTACTTGTAGCTGCTGTTTGTTAGCAATGAGCTTGGTGGATAGTTTTTGAAGCGAGAATCCGCTCTGCTCGTCGAAGCTGAGTCGGCGGATAGAGGCATTGATGGAGTCGCTTTGCAACGCTTTGATGGAGAGGGTGGCAAAGAGGTTGGTTATGGCAATGTGCTGGGGGTTGAACTGATCAGGGGTGTGTGGAGCTGAGGCTACGTGGTAGGAGAGGTCGCCCCGGCGAACCAGTACGGTGTTGAGTCGTAGGTTGAGGGGGGTATTGGTTTGTACCGTATCTTTCGAGGCCAAGGCATCGAGTAGAAACTGGTAGTTGGGGGTAGTGTGGGGATTTTCTTGGTATAGATCGGCCTCAAAATCGTAGAGTTGCAGGCTGTTTACTACAATGCGCTGCTGGAGAAGGGGGGCTATCTCGAACTGGGCAGCTAGGCGGGTTACGTGTAGTAGTTGCTGGCTGGATTGATCTTTTAGCACTACATCTTTTAGCACTATGCGGTTAAATAATCCTAGTTGGATGGCATTAATAGATACTTCGGTTTGCAAGAGTTGGCTCAACTCTTGGGCGGCTAGGGTCGATAATCGACGTTGCACCCAGGGGGTATCTACTAAGATAAGAAGTAGCACATAGAGGCCTAGCAGGGTGCCTGCTAAGATGCGAAGTATATATTTGAGTAACCGTATCAGCACATTAAACTTTTTTGAGTGTAACAAAAGTACAAATATCTGCCGATTAATCGCTTATGTTGCTGACTGTTTTTGTTTAATTATTCGCTGTGGTGGGTAGCTGCAATGCGTTGTTGGCGGGAATGTGCTCTTTTATTTCTTTCTCTTTAGCCTCAGTTTATTACTGATTCATACGCTGTTTGTTAGTTTTCTAGCCTCTAGTTATTATTCATCTAACCTCTATTTGGTAGCAGGATTAGGTATAGCTATTTTGTTAGAGGAGCCTCATAGATGATTGGATAGTAGTAGTACGGGTATGATGAGTAGTAGGCGGAGGAAAAGGAGGAAATTGAAAAGAGTTGCAGCAACAGCTTACGAGAGTGATGGAGCAATCTCTCTCGTAAGCTGTTGCTGCAAGTATGCACTCTATCATAGAATGTTTGTAACCAATAATAAAGTTGTTTCTCTTTTATAGTTCCATAGCTGCAAGTATGCGCTCTATCTTTTTTAACTCCGTTGGTGAGAACTCCACCTTGTAGAGTGTGTTGAGGTTGTGGCTCAATTGGTTAACGGAACTAGCTCCTACAATAACCGAAGTTACCTGTGGGGTGTGTAGCACCCAGGCTAGGGCCATTTCGGCTAGACTTTGTCCTCGTTTCTTGGCCAGTTTGTTGAGCTCCATGGCAGCTTTTACCTTGATGCTGGTTACCTGGTCTACTTGCAAGAAGCCTGTATCGCGTGCTGCTCGCGACTCTTTGGGGATGCCTTGTAGGTACTTATCGGTTAGCAATCCTTGTGCTAGGGGCGAGAAGGCGATAAATCCGCACCCCTCTTCTTGTACCAGTGGCAGGGTCTCTTCTTCTACCTGGCGGGTAAAGAGATTGTATCGATCTTGGTGCACCAAGCAGGGTACGCCTGCTTCTCGGAGTAGGTCGTAGGCTATCTGTGCCTCCTGTGGTGGGTATTTGGAGAGCCCCACGTAGAGTGTTTTGCCTTGGCGTACCATATCGACGAGAGCCTGCATGGTCTCCTCGATGGGGGTTTTACCGTCGTAGCGATGGCTGTAGAATATGTCGAAGTACTCCAGTCCGGTGCGTTTAAGGCTTTGGTCTATGCTGGCCATGAGGTTCTTGCGCGAGCTTCCATCGCCATAGGGTCCGGGCCACATGAGGTGTCCAGCTTTGGAGGCGATGACCATTTCGTCGCGGTGTGCCTTGAAATCTTTCTTGAGAATTTTGCCAAAGTTGGTTTCGGCACTTCCCGCAGGGGGGCCGTAGTTATTGGCTAGGTCAAAGTGGGTGATGCCATGGTCAAAGGCATAGCGTATCATTTGGGTGGCGGTAGTAAAGCTATCGCTCTGTCCAAAGTTGTGCCACAGCCCCAGTGAGATGCGGGGGAGTAATAATCCGCTCTTTCCACAGGGGGCGTACTGCATGGTGCCTGCGTAGCGTGTTTCGGCTGGTTTATAGTTCATAGTGCTCTATTAATTTAAGTGGTTCTTTAGGTTCTCTCTCCTTTGTTGATCGTTCCTTCTTTCTAGCTCTTCTTTTAACGACTCTACTTGGGGTAGCTATACGTTTTGTGCAACTGGTAGTTTGTTGTTAGTGGTTTTCAGAATGGCTAGTGGCAAATGTAGTAATTAAATTGGAAAAGGGGAGGGAGAGTGGGAGAGAAATGTGTTGATTTTTTCTTTTTATGGTGGGGCTAACTAGGTTCATTTGCCTATGATTGCTTATTTATCTACTCAATTATTGATACAACACCAATTAAGGGAGTCAATCTACAGTGTAGATTGACTCCCTTAATTGGTGTTGTAAGCTTGTAGGTATGCTCTTTTTCTTTTTTAAAAGCTATTCTTTGGCTTTGTTTAAGTCGATTACTTAATCCAAAACTGATTGCGTCCTAGGAATCCTCGTTTGTCTAGTGATCCACGTAGCTTGAGCTTTCCACTCTCTTTTTCGTGGGTAATGGTTACGTAGTAGGTTTTTCCGCTTTTGGGGTCTAGAATGGTTCCTCCTTTAAGTTCGCCCTCTACCTCTTTCATTTGGCGGATAATGGTCATGCCAGTAAGTGGCTTCCCTTTTTCATTGCCTTCGCAAGCGGTACATACGGCGTTAGGCGATTTTAGCATCTGGCGGATGGTACCATAGTAGAGGCCATCTTTCTCTTTGTAGATTTCGACCAACGAATGTTGTTCGCCTGTCTTCTCATCTACGGTTTTCCATTTTCCTACAATGGCGCTTACTTGTGCTTGTGCTACGGTGGCTAGGCTTACAAATAGTAGGGCCGATAGGAAGCGCTTTGCTGTGCTCATTTCTTTCATGTTGTTGTTTCTGTAAAATGTTAAAAGTAACGCAAAGGTAGGGAATAGATTCAAATGAAACAAATCTATTTTTTAATACATTGGTAATCAGTTTTGTTTGAATCTATATGATTTCAAATGAAACTATTTTTTTAACAGAGGAATTAGCTTTCTGTATCTATATAGATTGCCTTCTAGTTTGTTCTCTCTCTTCTCTTTATTTTTACATTGTCTTCTAGTTTTCTTCTTTGTATGATATTTTTTCTTGCAATTGAAAAAGCCCCTGAATAGTTGAAGTATAACTTATTCAGAGGCTTTTTGGGGGGAGAGAGTAAAACAATAGTACTTCTCTCTAGATGATTGTATGAATCGCTATGATGTTGACTTGTAATTTACCTTGGCAGCTCGATTAGAAATCGAACATCACCCGTCCCCAGAGCATGCGTAGAGGCATGGGGTAGTATTGGGTGCTTTCGTAGTAGGCATCAAAGAGATTGTCGCCTCGTAGCGAGAAGCTCATCTTTTTACCCTTGGGTAGGGATAGGTTGTATCCTGCCTCGGCATTGTGTACCGTAAAGGCATTGGTCTGGTACGATTCGTCGGCGGTGGTAAAGCGCTTGTCGGTAAAGGAGAGGAGATAGGAGAACCAGAATTTATCTTTATACTCCATTCGGTAGCTTATATTCCACTTGTGGCGAGGGATGTAGGGTAGCTGTCGGCCTTGGGTTTTATCGCTGTGGCGGCTGTTGTTAGTAGAGAGTGCCAAGCCGTAATTACCCCCTAGTTGATGCTTGGTAGCACCCCAGTGGGTGGTTATTTGGGCATTGAGTTCTATTCCGCGTGAGCGAACTTTGTCAAAATTAACCGGCTCCCATATGGCTCCGCTTCCTTTGGGTATCCACATAATCCAGTTCTCTATATCCATGTGGTAGTAGGTGGCTTCGAGCAGTAGGGTAGTGCGGCCCCAAGTGGGGTTGGATACCAAGCTGATGTCGCTTGAGAATCCTTTCTCGGGTGCTAGATCGGGATTTCCACCGGGGTTCCAGTAGAGATCGTTGAGAGTGGGTAGGCGGTAGTTATAACCATTTGATGCCTTTAGGGTGAGGTACTCGGGGATGATATGGTATCGAGCTGACAGGTTGTAGATGGCACTCAAATCACTATCGGCCAACTGTGTAGTGGTTTGTGCATCGAAGTGCAACTGGGGCAATACTTTCCAAGTAGCCATTAGTTTAAGTGAGGTGGTGTTGCGGCTCTGCTTGCCTCCCTCGTAGTTATCGGAGTATACATTGTCGTGACGATAGGTCAATAATGCTTGTAGAGGTACTCTCTTGAAATGGTTAAATCGATAGGCAGCCTTGGCCACAAAGCTGTTGCTTAGGCTCTGACTATTTTCGTTGCCATAATCGCCCATTACCTTCTCATAGCCTCTATCTTCGCGCAGGTAGGCAGCTGTTAGGCTTAGGCTATGCAGGTTGCGACTAAGGTCGTAGCTAACCAAGGTGCGTAGATTCTCTGTGCGAGTCTGTTCGCTAGCAGTTGCGTAAACGATGGTAGATTGGGGTAGCGAACGATTATCGTACTGCCACCAAGCGATGGCCTTGAGGCGATCTCCTTTTTGGGTTTTGTAGTAGAGCTCTTGCATGGCTCCTGCCTGTTTGTAATCGGCTTCGCTACGGCGTTCGTAAAAAGGATCTTTGCTGTAAACCTTGTTTAGGTAGCGATAGTCGTTGTCTGATTGTTGGTAGTAGCCACGTGTAGTGAGTTGCACCTTTCCTACTGTAGAGCGGATGGTGGCTGCTCCAGTATAGGTATCGTTTGAGGCTGCTTCGGTAAGTATAGATCCTGAAAAGGGTTTGTCGCCCATGAATTGATTTGAGAAGTTGATGCTTCCACCTAGGGCTCCACTGCCATCTTCTTGGGCAGCTGTACCGTGTGTTAATGAGGCTTGGTCGACAAAATAGATGGGTACTTGCGAAAAGTCAAAGCTACCTATTTGAGCCGAGTTGATGGAGATGCCGTTCCACAATACTTGGGTGTGCGAAGAGGCGGTTCCCCGAAACGAAGCGGTGGCTAGCGCACCTTGCCCCATGCTTTTAATATAGAGCGAGCTGCTTTCGGTAAGTAGCTCGGAGAGTGATTTGGTGAGGTTGCGCACCAAGCTGGTACGCTCTACTTGGGTCATGCGTGCTCCTACTGCCTCCTCTTTTTTTTGCTTCTGTGCAGTCACTGTTACCTCCTCTAACTCTTGGGTTTTGTTTAGTCTACTCTGTGCAGCTATGGGGGCTGCAAGGAGTGTAAGGAGTAAAAAATGGCAAATAATCTTGGTGAATGGATGTAGCATGGTGTAAATAGGGGTATAGAGTGGTTTGAGAAAATAGCCTCTTGTTGAGGCCTGTTTGCGGGAGAAGAGTTGCATTGACTCACCTAGCTACTCTCTTACGAGGTAACTAGTAAGGTGAATCAATCTGCTTTCTAATAGGAGGTGGATCTTCTTAGTTGTAGTAAATGTGGTGTGCAAAAATACCTGCTTCGAACTTCTGCAACAACGCTCCGCTCCTAGGATCGTATTCGTATACATCCGATCGTTCGATAGAGCCATAGAGCACTTCGACCATAAAGAGTGTATTCTCTTTAGAAATCGACATGTGGTATACGGTTTTTCGCTTGCGTTTGGCATCGGCTTCGTTGGTTTCATCTAAATCAATGGCAAAGGTAGGCTTGCTGGGTAGTTGCGGATTCTCTACATCAAGGGTGTACACATTGCGTGAGGAGTTGAAATAGATGGTCGATCCATCGGGCGATATATCGATGCAGCCTATCCAGGTGTTTATGCCGAGTGAGGTAACATCGATCTCGTGTAGGGTTTTTTCGGTTTGGGGGTCGATGCAGAGTAGGTAGCTTCTGTCTTTGTAGGTATTACTATCAATAAACCAGGTAAGGGCCCAAATGCGGTTGTGCTTATCGACCGGTAGTTTGGAGAAGTCCACTGTCTGTACCCGACGTGGGTTACCATCAGAGTCCTTTTCTGATTGGTAATAGAGGTTGCGGTGGCTCTCTGCGCTTAAGTTGTTGAGGTCGAACATCCACAATCCATCTCCTCCTACAAAGAGCTTATTATTAAGCAGGCGGCTTTGAAAGGTTCGGTAGCTACCCCCACCTATCTTAAAGCTTCGTCTTACCACGCTTCGCTCTTTGCCGTGGTTTATATCCATAATGAGTACCTCTCCTTTTGAGTTTTGGTTGGTTACAAAAATAGAGTCTCCCCCTAAGTGGGTAATGTACATTGGGATGAGGTTGTTCTTATCGATTGACATGGTTTCGACCGATTGATAGGTACCTACTTGGAATACTTCTACCTTTTTAGAGTTGTTGAGTGGTACGTAGTAGTAATTGCCAATGCGGGTGATGGATTGCGCCACATCGCCCATGGGTCGATTATTGACCCGTCTAAAGAGATCTTGCTCTACCTCGTCGGCATGAGTAAGTGTGGTGAGTGAGGAGGTGCCGTAGCCAAACTGCCCCTCGTTTACTACAATAGCGCGCAGCTCTTTGTCTTCAAGAAGAGGAGGGAGGGAGTCATGGTGAACGTCTAAATCGCTACAACCAGCTACTAGTAACGTAGTAGTAAACAGGGTGGAAATGAGGAAATTGTTTCTCGTCATAATTGTGTAAAGTATTAATTATTAATAAAATAAATAATACTTCGTTGTGGAAATGGTGTGCAGAAAATCGCATGTGGTCTTTTTCTTACAACCCAGCTTTCACCCGAAGCATTGTGTAAATTGAACAGAAATATGGCAGGTCTTCTGGCTACCTCAGAGTAATACGCCTTCCCATTTCTGTGTATAGAAACAGTGGCTTGGAGTGTATACTCTTTTGTTGTGAGGATTACAGCTGCGGGTACAGCTCCGAAATCGAATCGGATTCCCTTTTAAACGCCGATTGCTGATGCAAGGGCGTTACCAAATTTCGAGATGCAAAGGTAGAAAAGTTTTTTAAGACTCGATGAACAGTTTGCTTTTTTTTAACTTAGAATCTAGTTTTGACTCTTTCTCCTTCCCTTTAAGAATCTTTGTACTAGCTACTAGGATTTGTCGTTTAAGTAATCTAGAGTGATTAAAGTGGTGGGGGTGTATGAAAGGTAGTTTGTAGTTTCATTTTTAATACTATCTTTGCATCCTATTTGGTTCAATCATCTCTACAGAGATGGTTGTGAAAAGGGAATCCGTTGCAAATACGGAGCTGTACCCGCAGCTGTAAATTCTGAGCAAACCACCTTGGTTTGCAGACTGTTACTACATGCCACTGAGAAATTGGGAAGGCAACAGATCACTACTATTAGCTACTGCTAATTGTTACAGAATAAGCCAGAAGACCTGCCACAATAGATCATAATCAACCTGCTTCGGGAGTTAAGGCACGGGTGGTATCTACAGCTATGTAGTGAGATATCGTACACCAACCCCTTTTTTTTTTCGAAGTGATTTATAAACTTTCAAGCACCTTGCTTTGGACTAGGTGTTAGTAAAAACATCTTTCTTTATGAAAAAAATGAATGTTATTTGGTTTACTGCCCTCTCGTTGGCACTAACCGTAAGTGTAGGATGTAGTTCGGAGGCCGATAAACTAGATGATCCCGAGGTACCGGTATTACCCGAAGAACCTAGAGAGTATCCGTTTGCCTTCTTGGTAGCCAATCAAGGCAACCAATCAAGCCGAATATCCACCTTAACAGGAGTTGCTGCCGATGGTACAACCCAAGACAGCCTCTTTTATCGTGCCAATGGTAGAGAGCTAGGCTCTCTGCTAAAATCGGTTGTGCGGGTAGAAGATAGGGGGTATGCCGTGTTACAAGGTTCGCTCACCGTAGAGGTATTTGATGCCTATACTTTTAAATCTATCGCCACCATTGCCCTGCCCGAAAATACCAAACCCATGTATGCTTGCTACTTAGGCAATGACCTGTTGGCTGTATCGGACTATGCTACGACTGCCGACGATAACAGATTGGTGCTAATTAATACAGCCACCAACAAGATAGAGCGTATGGTCGAAGGAGTAGGACAAGCTGCTCAAATGTTGGTACATAACAATAAACTCTATCTGGGTGGCAATAGCTTACGCATCTTTGATCTTGATAATATTACGGCTACGGGCATGCGTTTCCTTAAGGATGGAAGCTATAACTACAACGCCTGGGCAGAGTCAAAAATGGTAGTCGATAAGAACGATTGCCTCTGGATTTACCACGATGGCTCCCTAACGGGGGGGCGCCGAATGGTCTGTATCGATACCCAAACCGAAGAGGTTGTAAAAGAGGTGATGGCTCCTGGATTGATGCTGACCAATGCAAGCAAGGTTGAGATATCGGCAGCGGGCGACTGCATTTATATATCGGGTCGTATAAACAATGTGCGTGGAATCATTGCACTTGATATTACAGCCGATGAGATGCCTAGCGAACTACTCTTTAGTACAGCCGATGTAATGAGCAGCGACCGTACGGTTAATGCCATGGAGGTAACCCAAGAGGGAGATATTTTACTTTGTGATGTAAAAGATAGTGCAGTCGAGAATGGTAAAGTGCATAAATTTACGGCTGAAGGGCAATCAGTAGCAAGTTATACCACTGGCATGCTTCCACGCGAGATTAGTCTCTATGAATAGCCCTCTCTATGCCTTGTAAAAAGGGTCTAAAAAAAGGAGTTTGGTAGAGACCAAACTCCTTTTTTTAGACCCTTTGGTTAACACCGGCTATGCTTCTATTTTTCATAGAGCGGTGTAACTCATTTTTTTTGTGTACTTTTGCACCTTCTTTGGCGGGAGGATGAACCCTACATGGATAGAGAATGAGTTCTTATCCCATCTCTTTGATTGGGTAGGAGCCGAACGATGATACTAAATTAATTGACTTATAAATATAGAAAACGATGAACGAAATTCCAAATTGCCCACAATGTCAGGGCGAGAACACCTACTTTGATGGCTCACTTTATGTATGTCCAGACTGTATGCACGAGTTCAACCCCGAAGCTGCTGGCGAAGTGGTAGAGGCCGATACAACTCCTCGCGATAGCAACGGTGCCGAGTTGATGGATGGCGATGCTGTAACAGTTATCAAGGATTTGAAAGTAAAGGGCTCCTCAATGGTTATTAAGCGTGGTACCAAGGTAAAGAGTATCCGTTTGACAGAGGTTCCCGAAGAGGTGGACTGCAAGATAGATGGTAGCAGCATTGTGCTTAAAACCTGTTTCTTGAAGAAATAAGAGGCTTGAAGAGGTTAATGACTACCAGAATTAAGTAAACTTGAAGGGGTAACTTATTTTCAGAGTTAAGTCAATTTGAAGAGGTAAGTACTTTCCCAATAATAGGCTAAATAAGCTTACGAGCTAAGTAAACGTAAGCAGTAAGAACTTTTTCCAAGGTAAGTAAATGTTAAGAGTAACTATCTTGAAGCAGTTACTACTTTCCGAAAGTAAGTACCCTAACAAAGTAAATAGCTCAACGAAAATAAGTACCTCAACAAAGTAAGTACCTCAACAAAGTAAATAGCTCAACGAAAATAAGTAACAGAAAACGAATCAATAGATCATGAGCAAAATTAAAAATATTGTATTTGACTTTGGGGGAGTGATTGTCGATTTAGATCGAGACAATGCTGTACGTAAGTTTACAGAGATCGGAGTGGCCCGTGCCGAAGAGTTGCTAGACCGTTACCACCAAAAGGGTATTTTCTTGGAGGTAGAAGATGGAAGCATATCGGCCGAAGCGTTTCGAGTAAAACTGAGTGCGGTGTGTGAGCGCGAGTTGACCTACCAAGAGGTAGAGAGTGGCTGGAAAGCTTTTATTACTCGTACCGAGCAGTATAAGTTAGATTACCTAGCCGAGCTACGCCAGCGAGGTTATAAAGTCTATATTCTGAGCAACACCAATCCCTATGTGGCTGGCTGGATGCGCAGTGACTCCTTTACTCCTGCTGGAAAAGGGTTGCAACACTATGTTGATAAGATCTACACCTCCTACGAGATAGGATGTATGAAGCCCCACAAGGCTATCTTTGACTATATGATTCAGGAGAGTGGACTGCTTCCCGAGGAGAGTATCTTTGTCGATGATGCACCTAGCAATGTTGAGGCCGGTAGTGCTCTGGGATTTCACACCATTCAGCCTTGCGATGGCGAGGATTGGCGCAGCAAGGTCGAGGCATTGCTTTAACTTGCCTTGCACTTCTTGCTTTCATTGATAAATCCTCTTCGTATCTCCTCTTTTAATAGATGAGGAAGTATTATACTAAAAGCTCCGCACCTTTCATCTGAAAGGTGCGGAGCTTTTAGTATAAAGGTGCGGAGCTTTGAAGTGAAAGCTCCGCACCTTTATAGCAGCAATCTGTGCAGCAATGCTCTGCTCGGTGAGCTGTGAGCTGTTGTGGCTGAGTAGTCCGAGTGATTCGGGCTACTTCGGCGCTTTGTGGTAAAGGTAGATGGCAATGAGCGTGTAGAGCACATTGGGTACCCAAACAGCCACAATGGGAGGGGCACTACCACTTACGGCAAAGGTAGCCGATACGGTTTGGAAGAGAATGTAGGAGAAGCTCAGTCCCAGTCCGATACCCAGGTGTAGCCCGATACCTCCTTTCACCTTGCGTGAGGAGAGTGATACACCGATGGTGGTTAGAATGAAAGCGGCAAAACCCATGGCAAATCGTTGGTAGTACTCAATCTCAAACTCTTTGATGTTGGCAAAACCACGTCTTTTTTGCTTATCGATATACTCTTTGAGCTCGGGGCTGGTCATGGTTTGTTGCTGTCCTTTGCTGATGAGAAAATCTTGTGGTTCCATCTTGATGATGGTGTCTAGCCGTTCGCCTTTGGTAATAATCTCGCGCATACCATCCATTTCGCGAATCATATAGTTTTTAACCACCCACTTGTGATCTCCCTCGTAGGTGGCTGTGCGGGCGGTAAGGTGCGATACCAATACTTTTTCGTCAAACTTATCGAGCGAGAAGCGGTAGGCGGTTTTGTTGTAATTTTCGTACCGCTCCATGTAGGCTATTACCCCATTGTCTACCTCCAGCTGCACATTACGCACAAACTCTTGTTTCTTCTTGCGCTTGTATTTGTTCTCGAACTCTAGGCGGGTCACATTCCCTTTGGGGATAATGTAGGAGCCCAGTGTAAGGGTTACAGCCGAGATGATACCGGCCGAAATCATGTAGGGTAGCATCATCCGTTTGAAACTCATGCCGGTAGAGAACATGGCGATAATCTCTGAGTTCTCGGCCAGTTTTGAGGTAAAGAAGATAACGGCTATAAATACAAACAGGGGACTAAAGAGGTTGGAGTAGTAGGGAATAAAGTTGAGGTAGTAATCAAAAACAATCGCTTTTAGGGGCGCTTTGTTGGTGATAAAGTTGTCGATGTGTTCGTTAAAGTCAAATACTACGGCAATGGAGATGATGAGTGTGATGGCAAAGAAGTAGGTTCCTAGAAACTTCTTAATGATGTAAAGGTCTAGCTTCTTAAGCAACGTTTTTCGGTTGCTTCCACTCTTTTGGGGGCCAACAGCTTGGTCGTTAGAACGAAGGTTTCTCTGTTCTTCTCCTCTTTCTTTGGCTTGAATAGTTTCGGCCTCTTTGGGGCCAACAGCTTGGACTTTTTCCTTTGAGTAATTTTCTGTCTCTCCTTCGATAGCGTGAATTGTTGCCTCTTTCGAGCCAACGGATGGCTGTTTTGCTTCCCTATTAGCACCCTGCTCACTTAGTAAGCCAGGAGTCTCCTCTTGGCTTACTAAATGGGCAGTAGTCTCTTTTTTTTTGAACCAATGTTTCATGTTCATCTCTTATAATCGGGTCGATAAACGTTTTACCATCACTGCTTTCCAGCTTGAGAAGGTGCCTGCAATGATCTGTTTACGTGCTTCGCCGGCTAACCAGAGGTAGAAGGCTAGGTTGTGGATAGAGGCTATTTGCATGGCTAGTAGCTCTTGTGCGTGGAAGAGGTGGCGCAAGTAGGCACGGCTGTAGAGGGTATCTACATACGATGCTCCATCGGCTTCGATGGGCGAGTAGTCTTTCTCCCACTTCTTGTTGCGCATGTTCATGATGCCATCTTTGGTAAAGATCATGCCGTTGCGTCCGTTGCGGGTAGGCATTACGCAGTCAAACATATCAACACCTCGTTCGATACCCTCTAGTATGTTTACGGGGGTACCTACTCCCATGAGGTAGCGGGGCTTCTCTTTGGGTAGAATTTCGTTTACCACCTCAATCATTTCGTACATCTTCTCGGTAGGTTCGCCCACTGCTAGTCCACCAATGGCGTTGCCATCGGCCTCTTTCGATGCGATGTATTCGGCCGATTGGCGACGAAGGTCGGGGTATACACACCCTTGTACGATGGGAAAGAGCGACTGTTGGTAGCCATACTTGGGCTCTGTTTCGTTAAAGCGGGTAAAGCAACGATCTAACCAACGGTGGGTAAGGTGCATGGAGTTTTTGGCGTATGCGTAGTCCGAATTACCAGGAGGGCACTCATCGAATGCCATCATGATATCGGCCCCAATGGTGCGCTCTATATCCATTACCCGCTCGGGGGTAAAGAGGTGTTTAGAACCATCAATGTGCGAACGGAACTCTACTCCCTCTTCGCGTAGCTTGCGAATACCTGCTAGCGAGAATACCTGAAAGCCACCGCTATCGGTAAGCATGGGGCGGTCAAAGCTATTGAACTTGTGTAACCCGCCTGCTCCCTCAATTACATCCAGTCCTGGACGTAGGTAGAGGTGGTAGGTATTTCCTAGAATAATTTGCGCTTTAATATCCTCTTTAAGCTCTTGTACGTGTACCCCTTTTACGGTTCCTAGTGTACCTACGGGCATAAAGATAGGTGTCTCTATCTGTCCGTGGTCGGTGGTAATGAGGCCTGCACGTGCGTTAGAGTGAGGATCGTTATGTTGTAATTCGAATGTCATAATTCTGTTGTTAGTTCGCTTGTAAATTTGCTTTTTTTGGTAGCCCTGCGTCAATTGGATTGACCTATAACGCAGTGGCTTAGAGATTTTGGAGTGCTCTCTTTGGTGTAAAAGAGAGCACTCCAAAATTCAGTACAGAGGCTTAGAGACTACTTAGTAGGCTCTGTGCTTGGTTGCTTGATGGCAAAATCGAGGGGTTTGCTCACCTTTTCGGTTGTGAGGGCCAACTCAAGTACCTCTTTGATGTCGGATACGTAGTGGAACGTTAATCCTTTGAGGTATATTTCGGGTATCTCTTCAATGTTTTTGCGGTTCTCTATGCAGAGTAGAATCTCTTTGATGCCTGCACGCTTGGCTGCCAATATTTTCTCCTTGATTCCGCCTACCGGAAGTACCTTGCCGCGTAGGGTTATCTCGCCTGTCATGGCTAGTTTCTCTTTCACCTTGCGTTGGGTAAGGGCCGATGCCATGGCGGTTACCATGGTGATACCTGCCGATGGACCATCTTTGGGGATGGCTCCCTCGGGTACGTGTACGTGAAGGTTCCAGTTGTCGAAGATTGCTTCGTCTATCTCTAGTTGCGCAGCATGTCCCTTGATGTACTCCAGTGCTAGCATAGCCGACTCCTTCATTACATCGCCTAGGTTACCGGTAAGGGTGAGTTTGCCCGCTTTTCCTTTACTTAGGCTGGTTTCGACAAATAATATTTCGCCTCCTACGGCTGTCCAAGCTAGTCCGGTTACCACCCCTGCATAGTCATTACCTTGGTAGTGATCGCGGTTGTAATCGGGTGTGCCTAGGTAGGTAGGTACATCGCTTGGTTTGATATCGTACGAGAGCTCTTTGTTTTCGCGGGCAAAGAGGAGCGCTATCTTGCGGAGTACTTGGCTTATCTTCTTCTCGAGGGTACGTACGCCACTCTCGCGGGTGTAGTTTTCGACAATAAACTCTAGGGCACTTTTGCTAAACTTTACCTGCTCTTTGGTGAGTCCGTTGGCCGCTAGCTCTTTCGGTACAAGGTGCTTGCGAGCTATCTCTACCTTCTCTTCGGTAATGTATCCGCTCACTTCGATTAGCTCCATACGGTCAAGTAGGGGAGCTGGAATAGAGCCTAGGTTATTGGCTGTGGCTATAAACATTACCTTCGATAAATCGTAATCTACATCGAGGTAGTTATCGTGGAAAGCGTTGTTTTGTTCCGGATCGAGTACCTCGAGCATGGCCGAGCTAGGGTCGCCTTTGTGGTCGCTACCTAGTTTGTCAATCTCATCGAGGATGATAACGGGGTTAGACGATTCGGCCTTTTGTAGGCTCTTGATGATGCGTCCGGGCATGGCGCCGATGTAGGTTTTACGGTGTCCGCGAATCTCGGATTCGTCGTGTACTCCACCGAGTGACATGCGTACATACTTGCGTTTCAAGGCAGCTGCAATAGAGCGTCCGAGTGAGGTTTTACCCACCCCTGGAGGGCCATATAGGCAGATAATAGGCGATTTCATATCTCCCTTTAGCTTCAATACTGCTAGGTGCTCTAGGATGCGCTCTTTTACCTTCTCTAGTCCGTAGTGGTCTTTGTTGAGGCGTTTTTCGGCGTGGTTTATGTTGAGGCTATCGGTGGTGTATACGTTCCAAGGTAGCCCAAGCATGGTTTGCAAGTAGTTGAGCTGTACGTTGTAATCGGGCGATTGGGTATTGGTGCGCTCTAGCTTGGCCAACTCTTTGTTGAAGAGTGCAGCAATCTCTTGGCTCCATTTCTTGGTCATTCCCTTTAGGCGCAACTCCTCTACCTCGTCGTCTTGTCCGCTTCCCAACTCATCTTGAATGTTCTTGATTTGTTGGTGAAGGAAGTACTCCTTTTGTTGGCGGTCTATCTCTTCGCGGGTGCGTAGTTGGATGTTTTGCTTGATGCTAGCCAATTTGATTTCGCGGTTAAGCGATTGAATCAAGAGAAACATGCGCTCTTGCAAGTTGTTTAGCTTGAGCATGGCAATCTTCTCTTCGACTGTGAAGGGGAAGTTGGTGCAAACAAAGCTAATCAATATTTCGGGGCTCTCAATGTTGCGGATGGCAAAGGTGGTATCGGGGCTTAACTTGTCCGATGTTTCGATAAATTTAGTGGTGAGCTCTTTGCAGGTATCAATGAGTGCTTTGAACTCGTCGCTCGTGGTATCGCCATCCTCCTCCTCGATGGGAGAGATCATCCCTTTTAGGTAGGGCGAAGTGCGTACAATGCTATCGAGTGCCACTTTGGGTCCGTTAGATTGTAGAATAACGGTGCTGTTGCCACCTGGCATTTCGAAAATGCGTAGCACCTTGGCTACCACCCCAATGTGGTGTAGGTCGGCAAAACCAGGTTCGTCCGTTTCGCCTTGAAGCTGACAGACTACTGTAATGGGTTGTTCGTTTTTGAAGGCTGCATTGACTAGTTTTTGAGTCGCTGCTCTGCCCACTGTTACTGGCATTACTACCTGTGGAAACATCACCATGTTGCGCAGTGGCAATATAGGTATCTCTTTGTCGAACTCTACCACGGGTAGGTTCTCCATATCTGTCTCTATTTCGGCTAGCATGCCTATTTCGTCATTTTCGGCATTCATTATGAAATCCTCTTTTTTTCCTCTTCTGGCCATATCTATATGTTGCTTTTTTTAATGTAAGGGGGGAACACTGTTCCCAAAAATAGATGCAAATTTAATCATAACTTGCTGAATAATAAAAAAAGGAGTCGATTAAATGGGGCTCTCTCTAGGAAAATTAGTATCCTTCCCTCTTGGTTTGGGCAGTTTTGATTACTTTTGCTTTTCGTTTTGTTCATTTAGCAAAGCAGCTTTGTCTATTTAGCCAAACAACTTTAGTCATTTGATAAAGCAATTTTATTCATTTGACAAAACGGCTTTACCTATCTAGCAAAGCAATTTTAGTCATTTGACAAAGTAACTTTATCCATTTGATAAAGCAATTTTATTCATTTAGCAAAAACCAATTCCCATGGCCAACCCCTTTTTTCAATTCAAGCAGTTTACTATCTACCACAATAAGTGTGCCATGAAAGTGGGTACCGATGGAGTGCTCCTAGGGGCTTGGGCCGATGTGTCAGGTGTCACTCGGGCGCTCGATGTGGGTACAGGTACGGGATTGATTGCTTTGATGCTGGCACAGCGCAGTGAGTCGTTGCAGCTGGCGGCTATCGACATTGACGAGGGGGCGGTGTTGCAGGCTACGGAGAATGTAGCTGCTTCGCCTTGGGGTGAACGAATAGGGGTGGAGCAGGCCGATTTTGTATCCTTTGTTCCTGCCAAACCGTATGAGTTGATTGTATCGAATCCTCCCTATTTTCAAGATTCGCTTAAATCGCCTAATGATTCGCGTACGGCTGCTCGCCACACCGACTCGTTGGGGTTTGATCAGTTGGTGGCCAAAGCGAGTGAGTTGTTGGCAGCCGATGGTCGTTTTTGTGTGGTGATTCCTACCGATGCGATGGCCTATTTCTTGGCCTGTTGCGACCAGTGTGGACTCTTCTTGTACAAGCGGTTGTTGGTGGTTACCAAGCCGGGTGCAGCTCCTAAGCGGGTGTTGCTGGAGTTACGTAAGAAGGGTGTTATGGGGATGGATGAAGCGGTGATTCCAGGCATCGGTGCAACAGTGAATAGAGAAGTCGATCAGGCAGTAGCTGGTGTGACTGCTGCTTTCGATGGTGCGGAGGGTGCGGAAGCCCATCTCTCGGTGGGTAGGGCACTCCATGCTGCTGTGATTGAGGAGGAGTTGGTAGTGGAACTGGCTCGTCACCAATACAGTGCGGAGTACACTGCATTGACGCGTGCTTTCTACCTAAAGATGTAGGACAAGGTGTCGTACTCTTCTCTTATTGAAGTGATTCACTCTTCTCTTGTGGAGTGATTTGCTCTTTTCTTTATGAAGTAGTTTGTTCTTTTGTCTATTAAGCGCCTATCTGTTAGTGTATTATCTGTCAGGTTGGTGCTTGTTTTAACCTTTCGGTGGAGAGATGCTTGAATGACTCCTCTGCCAGGATATTATCTGGTAAGCTGGTACTTGTTGGTTGGTCTCTTGGTGATTACTCTGTTCCAGGTTTGTTGTTGGATAGTTTGCGCAACAAGCTTTTGTTTAGCTCCAGTAGTTGGTTGCATCGTTCGTGAAATCGCTCTTCGCTCTTTGGTTTTAAATCGCTTAGATATTCCGATAGGAGCTGGAAGAGGCTAAAGATTTCACTCTTTTTCTCCTCTTTTTTCGATACAACAACTTTTAGCCCTTTCGATACAATTTCAACTTCCAATTCGCGTTCGCCCACCATGGGGTCGCCATCAAAGTGATACACCCCTTCGGTGTGTCGGCGTATCTTGATTTTTTTGGTGCGCAGGGTTTTGATGCGGCTGTTTTGGTCAATGGTTTTATTGAATAGTTGAAACGAGAGCGAGGGTATATCGAGTACCGTAAAGGGTTCTAGGATGGTGATATCCATCAACCCATCGGTTAGCGAGGCGCGTGGTGCGATGTAGGCATTGTTTCCATACTGCGATGCATTGGCACACGCTATGAGGAAGGCTTTGTATTTCACAGTTCCCTCTTCGTTCTCTATCTCGTAGGTTTCGGGTTTGTAGGTGAGGCTCTCTTGCAGGGTGTTTTCTAAGTAGGTAAGGAGTCCGCGCTTGCCCGAATCTGCAAATTTTAAACTGACAAAGGCGTCAAATCCTACGCCACAGGTGCAGAAATAGGGTTTTCCGTTTATTTTGCCATAATCTATATCGAGTACTTTGCCACTGTTTAGTACCTCGATGGCTGCTTTTGCTTCCATGGGTATGCCTAAATGTCTAGCTAGTCCATTGCCCGAGCCGCAGGGTATAATGCCCAGGGCTGTTTGGGTATGTATCAGTGCGCTGGCTATCTCGTTAATGGTGCCATCGCCACCAATTGCCACAACTAGATCGATGTTGTTTTGGGCAGCCTCTGTAGCGATCTCTTTGGCATGTCCAGCGTATTGGGTCTTGGTAACCGAGTAGTCGTAAAGGTTGCGATCCAGCAATTGATCTATCCACCTGAGTATCGCTTTCTTTCCCTGTGTACCCGAAATGGGGTTGACAATAAATAGGGCTTTTTTCATTGGATGCATATTGTATAGTTGTTGGCGTTTGTTCTCTTTTTTTTGTGAAGACAAAAGTAATATCTTTAAAATAGATTTCGTCAAAATGGGTGCAGCTTTTTGGTAAATAGAACTTTTTTTTAAGGAAAATGTTCATTGTATAAATGATTTTACTAACTTTGCAGCCGTCTTTTGCTTGATGTACCTAGGTATTTGAGAGCATCTGTTATTTGCGAATTTTAACTAGAAAGGCAGGGCGTTGGCTCTGTTATTTTATTATTAAATAAGGACATGGGATTATTACAAGATAAGCTAAGTAAATTTAGATTACCTCAACAGATTATGGAACAAGGTGTTTATCCTTATTTCCGTGAAATTGATAGTGCTCAAGATACGGAAGTATTGATGGATGGGCAGAAAGTGTTGATGTTTGGCTCGAACTCTTATTTGGGATTAACGCACGATCAGCGCATTATTGATGCTGCAGTGGCCGCTACTCAAAAATATGGTACAGGTTGTGCAGGTTCTCGCTTTTTGAACGGTACGCTTGACTTGCACGTACAGCTTGAAAAAGAGTTGGCTGCATTTGTGGGCAAAGAAGATGCATTGGTTTACTCTACTGGATTTACTGTAAATGCAGGGGTTGTTTCTTGTTTGACAGATCGTAACGATTACATTATTTGCGATGATAGAGATCACGCATCGATTGTAGATGGTCGTCGCCTCTCTTTCTCGACTCAGTTGAAATACAAGCACAACGATATGGAGGCGCTTGAAAAAGAGTTGAAGAAGTGTAAACCCGATTCGGTTAAGCTAATTGTAGTTGACGGTGTTTTCTCTATGGAGGGCGATTTGGCCAACCTACCCGAGATTGTTCGTCTAAGCGAGAAATACAATGCCAGCATCATGGTGGACGAAGCGCACGGTTTGGGTGTATTTGGTCGCCAAGGTCGTGGCGCTTGTGATCACTTTGGGGTGACTGATAAGGTAGATGTAATTATGGGTACTTTCTCTAAATCATTGGCCTCTATTGGAGGTTTTGTGGCTGCCGATAAAGATACCATCAACTGGTTGCGTCACACCTCTCGTTCGTACATCTTCTCGGCTAGTAATACGCCTGCTGCTACTGCAGCAGCCTTGAAAGCGCTTGAAATTATGCAAACAGAGCCTAAACGCTTGGAAGATTTGTGGGAGATTACCAACTACGCATTGGATCGTTTCCGCAAAGCTGGCTTTGAAATTGGCGATACAGAGAGTCCTATCATCCCGCTTTACGTACGCGATTCGGAAAAGACTTTTATTGTGACTAAAATGGCGTTTGATGCTGGTATCTTTATCAACCCTGTAATACCACCCGCTTGTGCACCGCACGATACGTTGGTGCGTGTGGCTTTGATGGCTACTCATACCAAGGAGCAGGTAGATTACGCTGTCGACAAGTTGGCAGAGTGCTTTAAAGCATTGGGTATTATCGAATAAAGATTCTGCTTGATTATAAAATAAGATTTGGGGTTTTGATGCTTTTAAGAGAAGTGTTAAAGCCCCATTTTTTTGTTTTGGTAGGGTTGTTCTTTTCTGGCATCTATTTTCTTCCTTCTTTTCTTTAATTGTTAATAAATAAAAAAAACAAGAATAAGTCGTGCAGTTGTTCTCAACTTCTTGCATTTAAACTCCTGAAAACCTTTAATTAAAATCGATTTAGAATGAAAAAAATAGCAACTTCTCTTTTGGTTTCGCTTACGCTAGCTGTGGGCGGACTTTTTCAATCGTGTAGTGATAACGATGGCTTTTCGGTAGGCGATATAGCGATGGACTGGGCTACGGTTCATGCTAAGAGTGCTCATAGTTATTCGCTTACGGGTGATACTTGGGGTACTATGTGGCCTTCGGCCTCTTCGGTGCTCTATACGCCGGTAGATGGCGAACGGGTTATGACTCTCTTTAATCCGCTCTATAAAGATTACGAAGGGTACGATTATGCCATTAAGGTGGAGGGTATTCAGCGTATTCTAACCAAGCAAATAGAGGAGCTGACTCCCGAAAATGATGCGGAATTTGGTAACGATCCAGTCAATATTGTGAAGGGTGATATGTGGGTAAGCGGTGGCTACCTCAATGTGATCTTTAATCAGAACTTGCCAGCCAAGGTGAAGCACCGAGTGAGCTTGGTGAAGCCTGCAGTCGATCCTTTGATTGATGAGGAGGGGTATTTGCATGTGGCATACAGATACAATACCTATGATGATGTAACGGGTTATTGGGGACGTGGTGCGGTTTCGTTTAGTCTTCAGTCGCTTCAGCTTACGCCAGAGGTAAAGGGGTTGAAGGTGACTATCAATTCGGCTGTTAATGGTGAGCAGGTGATTGCTTTTGACTTGAAAGCGGCCGATGGCGAGGCTCCATCCTCTTTGAGTAGTTTGCGTTATACCGAGATGGAGGTGCAGTAATTTATGGGTCTGTTGTAGTGATCTATTCGCTGCCTAGAGTCTAGCAGGCTATCCTAGCTGTTTTCGAAGGTTTGGTGTCAAGCTTTTTGCAAACAGAAGAACCCTCTTAAGAGTTTTGTAGTGAACTCTTAAGAGGGCTTTTTCTGTTTTGTGGGGGGGCGAATAGGAGGTGTAGCTCTTTGGGGTAAATCCTAAGAAGAGAGGCTATAGATCCTTTAGTAAGATTTGGCTGTTGCTGTATCGCTCCTCCTCTTCTATTCGTTTGATGGCCTCCCAAGCGCCGCTGTATCGTTCTTTCTTGATGTTGAAGCCCTCTGATCCCTGTCTGTTTAGTTTGTGTAGTAACATTCCTAGAGTCATGGTGTGTATGTCTACGGCGGGTAGGTAGGCTACTTGTTCGTTATTGCTGCCTATTCGGGTCTCGGTAATGAGCTGTATATCTTGCAGCTGGTATACTATCTTCTTGGTTAGGCAGATGGGTATCTCGTGCTCTTCGCTTAGTGATTCTGCAGTGTAGGGGATGTTCTCTTTTTCGAATCGTTTGCAGATGAGTGATAGGATGAGTGTGCAGAGAAAGTCGTTATAGCGACGGCTGATGGTTTCGGTCTCGTCGCGAAAGCTGTACTGCTTTAGGTTTTGTGATACATAGTTTAGGATGCCTCCAAAGATGCAGATGCTCCACGATATTTGTGTCCAAAGCAGAAACATGGGAATGGCAGCAAAGCTTCCGTAGATGGCGTTGTAGGTCGAAATCCAAATCTGGCTATTGATGTAGAAGTATTGGAAGAGTTGAAAGATGGTGCCTGCTAGGATGCCGGGTATGATGGCGTGGCGAAACTTTACATGGGTGTTGGGTATAAAGAGGTAGAGCCCGGTAAACATGCCCCAGGTGAGTAGGTAGGGGATGGATTTGATGGCAATCTTTAATAAGGGGGTGAGGAGCTTGAAATTGCTCATCTCTTGGGCTAGGGTGGTCATGAAGAGGGAGATGCCGCCCGATAGGACGAACAATATGGGAAGCAGTAGGAGTACCGAGAAGTAGTCGGTTGCTTTGCGGTAGAGTCTTCTCCCTTTTTTGACCTGCCAAATGTAGTTAAAGGTCTCTTCGATGTTGTTGGTTAGGCTGAGCGTGGTCCAGAAGAGCATGATGAGTCCTACACCAATAAAGAGTCCTCCCTTGGTGTGGTCTAGGTAAGAGTTGACTAGTCGTAGGATAGTCTGGGTGGCTACGCTCTCTCTCTCTAATCCGGTGGTGAGCTGATGCTCTAGCAGGTTGGCTAAATCGAATCCGCGTGCAATGGCAAATAGGAGTGCCAAGAGGGGGATGATGGAGAGTAGGGTGTTGTAGGTGAGTGCCGATACCTTGGTGAGGGTGCGCCCTTTGGTGAACTCTTTGAAGGATAGAATGGCTATCTGTTTGATGTTGTCTGTGATTTGTTTGAGCCAAGTGACTGCTGGCTTCTCGTTTACCTCTTCTTTTGCGCTCTTTGGGCTAGAAAGGTGGTTGCTTGGTGTGTTGTTTTTGTTCTCCATTATACAACGTTTGGGTAGTGGGTGGTTGTAATTGTCTGTTTTTTTTGACTGGGAGTGGTGGTGATTAGTGGGATTGAATCACCTTGAGATTGAATCGACTAAAGAAAAGAGTAAAAAGAAAAACAGCCTACCTATAAGCCGGGTTCTGTTCTTGGCGTGTTGCCACACCAAGCGTCTGTCATTTATCTACGCCTCCTGTTGCCAGTGAGGCTCTAGCGGTCTACCCTCTGACGTGGGGCGAGCTACCCTCATTAATGCCAGTATACATGACCTTACAACTCCTAAGATGCACAGCCCGCATGTCACCATACGGCTGGTAGGCTCTTACCCTACCTTCTCACCCTTACCTAAACACGGGGTTTAGGCGGTTATTTTCTTCTACATGACTCTACTCTTGCGAATAGCTTTCCATTAAAAAGTAGGATGCTCTATGTTGCCCGGACTTTCCTCTTTTGCCTTGCGGCACCAGCGACAAACCGGTTGACTGTTTTCCTTTTGTATGGCAAAGGTACGCTTTTTTTTGGTAATTGGTAGGGATTGTTCACTTATTTCATCACCTCTCTTGCTAAAAAGGGTAAACACCTGGTGGTATAACTTTGTTTACTGCTCTTTGTAGCTTGCTCTTTTTTCTTTAGTTTCTAACTAGTATGTGGTCTCTAATCATCTATTTTCTTTGTTGTGACCTATTTATTTTTGATTCTTGTGCGGCAGCTCCTTCTTCGGTAGGTTGGTGGTTAGGATTGTTATCTATCTCTTTTTCTTTACTGTGCAGTAAGGTAAGGGTCCCTGTTTTTTGTCAATTTGGCAGTTGTTGTTTGTTTTTTTTGTGTAGGGTGGGTTTGGTTCTGTTTTTGTGGTTTGGTTAGGCAGCTGTGTTTTTTTTTTTCTTTGGTCTCTTTTTGCCTGCTACGTGGCTTGTTTGATAACTAATTTATGTAAACAGTTATTGGTGCTTTGTTAAAAGAGGAGAAAAGGAGCTATGTCGCTAGGTTTTAAGCAATTTTTGTTGTTATATTCGCAGTGACAAAATGTTAAACAATTATCGATATTAACAAATAGAATAAGATTTAGTTATGAAAAAGACAATTAGTTTAGTTTTAGGGGCGACTGCTATGGTTGCTGTTAGTGCTGGTGTGGCTGGATTAACCACTTATCAGCTTATGAAGCCAGAACAAGTACAATCGTTGGCTTTTGATCACGTTTTTCCTCAAAGTTCCAATTCAAATACGCAGCTAGCTGCTTTTAATGGGGCGGCTATGCAGCCCATCGACTTGACCCAAGCTGCCGAGCGTTCGCTCCATGCGGTGGTACATATTAAGTCTACACAAGAATCGAAAACCCAAACGGTAACGGTACGCGATCCCTTTTCCGACTTCTTTGGTGATATGTTTGGCGATCGCCGAGGGGGCGGAAGTGGCCAGCAACGGCGCGTACAAACTCCCGAGAAGGTGGGTTTTGGGTCGGGCGTGATTATCTCGGCCGATGGGTACATTGTGACCAATAACCACGTAATTGAGGGAGCCGATGTAATTAGTGTAAAATTGAACGATGGCCGCGAGTTTAAGGGGCGTGTCATAGGAACCGACCCTAGTACCGATCTAGCCTTGGTGAAGGTGGAGGAGAAGGATCTGCCCATTATTCCGGTAGGCAATTCGGATGCACTTAAGGTAGGTGAATGGGTATTGGCTGTGGGGAATCCCTTCAATATGACCTCTACCGTTACGGCAGGTATTGTAAGTGCCAAGGCGCGCTCATTGGGTGTCTACAACAAGGGTGTGGAGTCTTTTATTCAAACCGATGCAGCCATTAATCAGGGTAATAGTGGGGGAGCGTTGGTCAATGCGCGTGGTGAGTTAATCGGGATTAACTCGGTGCTTTACTCGCCTACGGGCTCTTATTCGGGCTATGGTTTTGCCATTCCTACTACTATTATGACCAAGGTGATAGCCGACTTGAAAGAGTTTGGTGTGGTGCAACGCGCTATTTTGGGTATTAAAGGGATGCCTATCAATGATGATCAGCAGATGATGGACGAGGCTACCAAAACGAAGGTGAAAGAGCTGGGTGCAATGCATGGGGTCTTGATAGCCGAGGTAATCGAAGGTGGATCGGCCGAGGGCCAATTGAAGGTAGACGATGTAATTATCGGTATCGATGGTAAAACGGTTAAAAGCTTTGCTGAGTTGCAAGAGGGATTGGCTAAATACCGTCCAGGCAATAAAGTGAAGGTGAAGGTGCTTCGTGAGAAGAAGGAGCGAGAGCTGGAAATCTTGTTGAAAAATGAGCAAGGTACCACCAAGGTGGTGAAGAGTGCTGGGGTGGATATGCTAGGAGCTGCCTTCCGTGAGCTGCCCGATGAGGTAAAACGACAACTGAATGTAGGTTACGGCCTAGAGGTGACTGGTGTAAGTGAAGGTAAATTTAAAGAGGCGGGCATCCGCAAAGGGTTTATCATGATGAAGGCCAATGGGCAAAACTTGCGCACGGTGGCCGATTTGGAGAGTGTGATGAAGGCAGCGAGTCAATCGCCCGATCAGGTGCTCTTTATTAGTGGCCTCTTTGCTTCGGGCAAGCGTGCCAATTATGCGGTCGATTTGACGCAGGAGTAATTTAGCATCAGTATAAGAATTAGAATGAATTAAGAAGTTAAGATAGTTTTTGAACGTTAAGATTAAAGAATGTAGGTATAGTTTATTAAGGTAAAAAGGGATAACAGGGTAGAATGGGCGCGTTTTGTAGCCTATTCTATCTTTTTTAAAGAAAAAAGGGCATTATTACCTGCTTTTTCTAGGGAAAAATGGGCAGATTGTTGTTTTCTTTTTGTAAATTTGCAGACTTAAAGTGCTTGATAGAGAATGAGACAATTAAAGATAACCAAAAGTATTACTAATCGAGAGAGTGCGTCTCTTGATAAATATCTTCAAGAAATTGGTCGTGAAGACCTAATTACGGTAGAAGAAGAGGTAGAACTAGCTCAGCGCATCCGTAAGGGTGATAGAATTGCCTTAGAGAAGCTTACACGCGCTAACTTGCGTTTTGTGGTTTCTGTGGCTAAGCAATACCAAAATCAAGGTTTGAGTCTTCCTGACTTGATTAATGAGGGAAACTTGGGATTGATTAAAGCAGCTGAGAAGTTTGATGAGACACGCGGGTTTAAGTTTATCAGTTATGCGGTTTGGTGGATTCGTCAATCTATTCTTCAGGCGTTGGCCGAGCAGTCACGTATTGTTCGCTTGCCGTTGAATCAGGTTGGTTCATTGAACAAAATTAGCAAGGCATTCTCGAAGTTTGAACAAGAGAACGAGCGTCGCCCTTCGCACGAAGAGCTGGCAGATGAGTTAGATATTCCGATTGACAAGATTTCGGATACCATGAAGGTTTCGGGTCGCCACATCTCGGTAGATGCTCCTTTCGTTGAGGGTGAAGATAATAGCTTGCTTGACGTATTGGTGAACGATGATTCGCCTATGGCCGACCGTGCGTTGGTGAATGAGTCACTGGCTCGCGAAATAGATAGAGCTCTCTCTACGCTTACTGAGCGTGAGAAGGAGATTATTCAAATGTTCTTTGGCATCAATATGCAAGAGATGACACTTGAGGAGATAGGTGATAAGTTTGGGCTGACTCGCGAACGTGTGCGTCAAATCAAAGAGAAGGCTATCCGTAGATTGAGAGCCAACTCACGTAGTAAGCTGTTGAAGTCTTACTTGGGATAGAACTCTTTCATTTTTAAAAGATAGATGAATACTTTCTACTGTGGGGAAGTTATTTCATCAAAAAACGAAGCGGCTGCTGGTTGAATAAACCGGTAGCCGCTTTTTTTTGGTTCGCCCAGCACGGGTGATAGCTCTAGGGTGTAAGTCCCGAATGCACCTTGATAGTAGGAAGCATCTCAGGTTTATCCTGCAAGGATGACCTGTGAAAGGTACATAAGTAGAACTCCCCCTTTGGATATTTGAATCCAAAGGGGGAGTTCTTTTTTCGCCCAACATGGTTATAGTCTATTGTTTGATGACTTTATTTGCTTATTTACCTTTTTTGCGCAGTAGCTGCTTGTTACCTTTTTCTTGGGCGGTAGGTGAAATCCCAGGTGAATCCAGCGCTGTAGAGTCCTTGATCCTTAGTAGGAAAGAGGTAGCTGTAATCGGCATGGCTATTGGTGCGTTGGTAGGCTGCTGTGGCATGAAGCTTGATGCCGTACTGCTTAGATAGCGCATAGCGTAGCTGGAGCGAAATGGTTTGCTGGTCCACCAGTTGGGTCTTCTCTTCGCTTAGATACCGAGTATCATAGGCGTATTTGGCTCCTAATTGGAATCGATTGTTGGGGAAGGTGTATTCTGTAAAGCAGACCAAGGCGTGCTCGTGGGTCTTTTTTTGGGTTGCTGCCTCTCGGGTTGCATTGGCATAGTAGCGATATGATTGGTGAAACATGAGGTCTAGTTCTACCATGAAGGGGTGCATGTTGAATCGGTTTCCTAGCATAACGGAGTTGAGCCCCTTTCCGCCACCGGCTAGGGTGTGGGTGTAGGAGAAGATGGGTTCGTAAAATCCTTTTCCGATATTTCCGGCGTAGTAGAGTGTGGCGTTCCATCCGGTATGATCTTCCCAGATAAAATTCTCGTCTACCACCTGTGTAAACTGAGCCGCATAGGTCTGTTTGTTTTTGGTGTAGAAGGCCGATATACCGGTGTTAAATGCCTGCATGTGATCGCCTCCTAACGAAGAGTAGTAAAATACTTCGATGGGGCAATATTCAAACTCTCTAGAGCCTTGTAGCATGAGTTGTTTACCTGCCACGATGCTCCACTCGCTGGTGGGGCGATAGGCTAGGTTGCATATAAGCAAGGATATGGGCGTTTTGTCAACCTGTATGGTGGTAGGGAAGTCAAAACGATAGCGAGTGGTAAAGGAGAATTTCTCTCCCATATCAAACGAGGCCTGAATCATGGCGGGTGTTAGCGAGAAGCCGGCGCTGCTCTCTTCGGGGTGAATGCTCCCCTTGGCTTGGCTGCGTAGCATAAAACGGAAGGCCACATTCTCTATAAGCGGTTTGTTTGTTGACTCTGCTGTCTCTTCGCTGGTTGTGGCGTAAATAGGATTTCCGCTTCCTGCTGCAACAAGTAGGAGAGTGGCTATTTGTAGACTCTTTTTCATGATTTCTCTCTGTTTAGGTAATTGTTGGATTCAAACGGGCGCAAAAGTAGGCTTTTGTAGCTCGATAACCGCTTCGGTTTAGCCAAACTAACGTAAAGAGATAGGGCTTTGTTTGTTAATTTATCTAGTTCAGTTTTCTGTTTAATCTTAAATAACTACTTTTGTCTACTCTGAAGTAGAGGGCCGAGGGTTGGAGTGGCTTCTCTTCTTCTTTAATTAGGATATTAAAAATTAAAAATAAAAACGATTTTATGAAAACTATTAAACTCTTAGGTTTGTTGCTTCTTTTATTCTCTGTATGTTCTGCTTTCTCTTTCAAGGGGAGTAAGAATAAACCGGTTTATGCATTGGGTGTTTCAGCTTCGTTTGCCGACTCTTTGGTTTTCTTTACCACTATTCAAGAGTTGCAAGGTGTGCATTTGCAGAATGATATGTTGCCTGAGCGTGCTCAATATAGCTATCAGCTCAAGAATCACCTAGAGTCTACGCAGGGTTTGGCTAATCGCACCTGTTTTATCTACTTCTCAAGCAACCGTAAGAGTTTGCAAAAGACAATTACTAAGTTGGAGAACAAATATGCTAAGGGTGGATCTGTAGCCATTCGTGAACTAGGCGAAGAGAGTTTTAAATTTACGAAACCCGTTAATGAATAGTTTATAACTGATCTATTATGAAGCAAGTAGCTGCTTTCTTATTGGGGATATTCTTGTTGGTAGGATGCTCTAGAGGGGATGATATTCCCTCTGATCCTGCTCCTGCTGATATGGAAGGAACCCTCTTGGCTTATTTTATAGCAAACAACAACTTGGAAGATTTGCTGTTTGCCAATGTGGTAGATATGTACAAGGGGATAGCTGCTATGGATAGACCTGCCGAGTTTCTGGTCTATTGGGATGGGGCAGCGCAGAGTACTTATTGGTCTACTACCTCTATTTTGCGCTATCGAACGGATGGCAAAGGGAATGTAAATGGACGTGCTTTTACAACAAATGAGGAGGAGATAGTAGCGTTGGGAAAGGTGCTGAAAGAGTACCCCTCGCAGCTTGCCTCTGATAAGGAGGTGATGGGAAGGGTGTTGCAAGATATGATGAACTTTTCTAGCTACTCTACTCACCACGGGTTGGTTATAGGGTCGCATGGCAGTGGTTGGCTCAAACACATTGATGGCTCGAATAGTCGTGCCTTGGGACCCGATGGGGCTTATGTTAATTCAATTACGATACCCGATATGGTGGAGGCGATGCAGCAGGTGGATAAGAAATTTGAGTTCCTCCTTTTTGATGCGTGTGCTATGGCGTGTGCTGAGGTGTTTTACGAGGTACGCACAGTAACTAACTATGTAATAGCTTCGGTTATTGATGTGCCATCGCCTGGTTTTCCTTATAGTGAGATGGTGCAAGAGTTGGTAGCATTTACCTCTTCGGCTTACCAAAAGGCGTGTGAGATTTACATAGATCGATACCAGCAGGAGAGCGATCAGCCTATTAAGTTTGGTACCATTTCGTTGGTTGATTGTAGTGAATTGGATCAATTTGCCTCGCTTTTTCACGAGCAAATAGCTCTTCATCATAGTGCCATTGGGGTTTATGACAATGTTAATTTTCAGTTTTATGGTGGTGGCGGCATGCGCCTTCTATCGGCCGATTTGTTGCAGTTTGTTGGCTCTATTAATGATGGAGTGGTGCCACCCTCTTTTCAAACGCAATTTGACCGCACCATTCTTTATACCAATTATGTAACCGATAGCCGTTATTACCCTATTAATGGTAATAACTACTGCGGCATGGGTGTGTACCTACCCATGCAGAGCAAGCGTTACTGGAACGAATATTTTCAGACCTTACGTTGGTACCAAGCTGCAGGTTGGGAGGCGGTTACTTGGCCCCTTCCACAGTAAACTGGGCTAGTGGTTTTTTGCTTTTTTGGGAGTAGTATTGGTATGATATGGTAGCTCCATGATTTCGATAGGGCAGTAGGGCGGCTTCGCTTTCTATTGCCTCTTCTAATTGTAGCTGTAGCAGGTCGTGATTGGCTGCTATTAGCTCCAAGTTGTCTAGCTCTTCGCTTAGGGCATAGTAGTAGGTGAGTTTGTTGTGTGCTATGCTATAGGTTACGCTATCTATCCGGATGTTTGGCGCAATTGCTTGGGGGCATCTTTGGTTCTCTTTTTGAGCGGCCTGCTCCAGTTTTTGGCCCGTACTTTTGGGTTGACAGCTACAGAGGGTGGCTGCAATAGCGGCTATAAATAGAATGGGTCTCATTATATGTAGGTATTTTGGGGCAAATGTAACATCTATTTTGCAACAATCCAATGGATTTGTGGTTTCTATTTTATAGGTTTGTCTTCTCAAGCTTGTCGCTAGATGGTTCTTCCTAATTTCTCTCCGGAAGAAATCTCCACCCACGCCTCTTGTTGCTTCTTTCTGTAGCGGTGAAGGTGGGGGTATGTGCTGGGACAATCTGGAAGAGGCATGCTTGGTCACAATTAAAAATAACACAAAGATGCGTAACTTACTAAAAGAACTAAAGAATAAAAACCACAAACGTTACCTGGGTGGTTTGGATATTTTTAAATACATTGGACCAGGATTGCTGGTAACTGTCGGCTTTATTGATCCAGGCAATTGGGCTTCTAACTTTGCTGCGGGCTCTGAATTTGGCTATACCCTGCTTTGGGTGATTACCCTCTCCACCATTATGCTCATTATTTTGCAGCACAATGTAGCCCACTTGGGTATTGTAACGGGACTTTGTTTGAGCGAGGCGGCTACCCGTTATTCTCCCAAATGGGTTTCGAGACCCCTTTTGGCAACAGCTATCATGGCCTCTATCTCTACTTCGCTAGCCGAGATATTGGGTGGAGCCATTGCGTTGCAGATGCTTTTGGGTATTCCAATCATACTAGGTGCCCTGCTTACCACCCTTTTTGTGGTGATCATGCTCTTCTCTAATAGTTATAAGAAGATAGAACGTGCCATCATTGCGTTTGTGTCGGTTATAGGACTTTCGTTTCTCTACGAGCTCTTTTTGGTGGAGATAGATTGGCCTCAGGCTATCTATTCGTGGGTGGTTCCCTCCATTCCTCAGGGGAGTATGCTCATCGTGATGAGTGTGTTGGGGGCGGTGGTAATGCCTCACAATCTTTTTCTTCACTCCGAAGTGATACAGAGCCATCAATACAACAAGCAGGATGATGCATCGGTGCAAAAGGTGTTGAAGTATGAGTTTTACGACACCCTCTTCTCGATGATTGTGGGCTGGGCTATAAACAGTGCGATGATTTTGCTGGCTGCTGCTACCTTTTTTAAGCATGGTATACCCGTTGATGAACTTCAGCAGGCTAAATCGTTGTTGGAGCCTCTGCTCGGGGCCAATGCAGGTACTGTTTTTGCTATTGCATTGCTCATGGCGGGTATCTCCTCTACCATAACGAGTGGTATGGCGGCAGGTTCTATCTTTGCCGGTATCTTTGGTGAGTCCTATCATATCAAAGACATCCACTCTAAAGTGGGTATCCTCATTTCGTTATTGGTGGCTTTGGTTATTATCTGTTTTATAACCAATCCTTTTCAGGGTTTAATCATTTCGCAGATGATTTTGAGCGTGCAGTTGCCCTTTACCGTCTTTCTGCAGGTGAGTTTAACCTCCTCTAAGCGGGTAATGGGCAAATATGTAAATAGCAAGTGGAGTAGCTTTCTGCTCTACTCCATTGCGGCAATTGTGTCGGTGCTCAATGTGATGTTGTTGCTGGGCATGTAGTTTTTTATTGATTATGATTTTCGTTTAATTACATTAAAATAAAGATGGACAAAACAAGAAGTATGGCTGCATTGTTTGATTTTGACGGTGTGGTGGTAGATACAGAGGGACAATATACCCATTTTTGGGATAAGCAAGGTGCTCATTATTTGGGTGAGAAGGAGAATTTTGGTCGAAAAATAAAAGGCCAAACATTGAAGCAAATCTTTGATGGTTATTTTGCTGGCATGGATCGTGAACAAGATGAGATTACTCGCGAGTTGCATCTTTTTGAGGAGGAAATGTCTTATGAATATATTCCAGGTGTGGTGGATTTTATGAAGGAGCTGCGAGAAGCAGGCATCTCTATTGCCATTGTCACTAGTTCGAATAATGCCAAGATGGAGCAGGTTTATAAGGTTCATCCTGAGTTGAAAGGGATGGTTCATAGCATTTTGACCGCTGAGTCTTTTACACGTTCAAAGCCTGATCCCGACTGTTTTTTGTTGGCAGCAAGCTTGTTCGGTATAGCTCCTGTGGATTGTGTTGTTTTTGAGGACTCTTTTCATGGATTGGCGGCAGGAAGAGCTGCGGGCATGTGTGTGGTAGGTCTCTCTACAACTAATAGTAAACTTGATATTGTTGATAAATGTAATGAGGTGATTCCAGATTTTGTGAATTATAATACCGAAAAAATGGAGGCGGTTATGCGGTGAATTGGATGGAAATAGCTATATTCGCAGCCGTTTTTTAAACAGAATGTTATGACAGGATATTTATCAGGTGATACCCGTAAGGTTACAACTCACCGTTTATTTGAGATGAAGCAACGAGGTGAAAAAATCTCTATGCTTACATCGTATGATTATACAATGGCACAAATCGTTGATGGTGCTGGCGTTGATGTAATTTTAGTAGGCGATTCAGCCTCGAACGTAATGGCTGGTAATGTAACTACACTGCCGATGACTTTGGAGCAGATGATTTATCATGCTCAATCGGTAGTACGTGGTGTAAAGCGTGCGTTGGTGGTGGTGGATATGCCTTTTGGTACCTATCAATCTTCTGCTCACGATGCGGTGTGCAATGCTATTCGTATTA
Organism: Phocaeicola sp.; assembly: GCA_051648565.1. Classification (GTDB taxonomy): domain Bacteria; phylum Bacteroidota; class Bacteroidia; order Bacteroidales; family Bacteroidaceae; genus Phocaeicola. The sequence goes on from JBOFFJ010000034.1 coordinate 39,395, forward strand.
TGAAAGAGACCAATGCCGAAACCTTGAAATTGGAGGGTGGCGAAGAGATTATAGAGTCTGTAAAGAAGATTATCTCAGCAGGTATCCCCGTTATGGGTCACTTGGGCTTAATGCCACAGTCTATTAATAAATATGGTACCTATACCGTACGTGCTAAAGGCGATGAAGAGGCTGAAACATTGATTCGTGATGCCAAACTACTCGAAGAGGCGGGTTGCTTTGCCCTTGTGCTTGAAAAGATACCAGCTACTTTGGCCGAACGCGTTGCTAAAGAGATTGCTATTCCAGTTATCGGTATCGGTGCCGGTGGTAAGGTAGATGGTCAAGTATTGGTGGTGAATGATATGCTAGGTATGTCGCATGGCTTTAGCCCGCGATTCTTGCGTAAATATGCTGAACTTCATACCATCATGACCGACTCTATCGGTCAGTATGTGGCTGATGTAAAGAGCAGCGATTTCCCGAATGAGTCTGAACAATATTAAATTAGTGTAGAAGATACGATGATTGACCCAGACAATTTTTCTTCTCATGAATCAACTAAATTTTGGACAAGCAACATGTTTTTTGTTGTTTGTTCAAATTTGTTGCTTTATGCCTCTATGTACCTGTTGCTTCCGGTGCTCTCGGCTTGGTTGCTTACTCACTGGCGTTGTAGCTATGGTGAGGCGGGTGTCATAACGGCTTTGCCCTTTTTATTGGGACTTTTTCCACTAGGACCGTTTAATAGTTACTTAATAGATCGATTTAAGCGTAAAAATGTTTGCTTGAGTGCGATCCTACTCATGGGATTGCTCACGCTGCTCTATCCCTATGCAGAGAAGTTGATGCACGTTATGTTTATTCGATTTCTTCAGGGAGTCTTTTTCTCTATTGCTACCATGACTACCGGTAGTACCTTGGTTATTGATTTTGCTGTATCTAAGATGCGTACGCAGTCCAACCGAGCATTTGTTCGTTTTGGCCGTTTTGGTATGGTAATAGGTGTGGCTTTGGGTCTCTACCTCTATCCCTATTTGGGGTTTGATGAGGTGGTTGGGGTGAGTGCGCTTTTAGCAGCTGCTTCGCTACTGATGATACTCTTTTTACGTATCCAGTTTCGGGCTCCTTTACACCCTTCTAAACTTTCGTTAGATCGTTTTATCTTGCCCTCGGCGCTTTTTCCGGCACTCAATATGCTTTTTGCTCCTTTCTTATTGGGCCTTTTAATTGGTACGGTGAGTGATGAGTACTTCTTCTTCATGCTGTTTGCTAGCTTTTTAATTGTCTTCCTAATCTATAGAGTATTTGGCGACTATCTTTTGCTTAAACAAGAATTAGAACTTGGCTATGGCGTTTTGGCTCTTGGTGTAGCTTTAATCTATTTTGTAGAGGGCGATGTAGTGCGTTATATCGGTGCTTTCTTGGCTGGTAGTAGCATATCTATGGTGAGTAATCGTTTCTTGGTGATGATGATTAGCCTTCCGCTTCATTGTGGTAGAGGATCTGGAAATAACACCTATCAACTTTTCTGGGAGGTAGGGGTGTTAATTGGCTTTTGTGCCTCTTTTTTGTGGACTGAGTGTCATTGGGGACAAATTTCGTATCTGGCTTTGGCCACTCCGATTGTGGGTTTACTGGTGTATGAGCTTATTCTGCACAAATGGTATCGCAATCAAATGGAAAAAAAATATTAACTTATAAATAACAAAAAGTATGGCAGACGATAAGAAGATTATCTTTTCGATGGTGGGTGTCAGTAAAACCTTTCAGTCGAACAGACAGGTATTAAAGAATATCTACCTATCTTTTTTTTATGGAGCTAAAATCGGTATTGTCGGTTTAAATGGCTCGGGTAAATCGACCCTGATGAAAATCATCGCTGGCTTAGAGAAGAGCTACCAAGGCGAAGTGGTTTTCTCTTCTGGGTATTCGGTAGGTTATTTGGCGCAAGAGCCACACCTAGATGATACCAAGACGGTGAAAGAGATTGTAATGGAGGGGGTGCAAAGCATTGTCGATGCACTAGCTGAGTACGAAGAAATCAACCTAAAGTTTGGGTTGCCTGAATATTACGAAGATTCGGACAAAATGGATCTTTTATTTGCTCGTCAAGGCGAGTTGCAAGATATTATTGATGCTACCGATGCATGGAACTTAGATAGCAAACTAGAGCGTGCAATGGATGCACTTCGCTGTCCACCCGAAGATCAATTGATCGAAAACCTATCAGGAGGGGAGCGTAGACGTGTGGCTCTTTGCCGTTTGTTGCTTCAAAAACCTGATGTATTGTTGCTCGATGAGCCTACCAACCACTTGGATGCGGAGAGTATCGACTGGTTGGAGCAGCACCTTAAACAGTACGAAGGTACCGTGATTGCTGTAACCCACGACCGTTACTTCTTGGATCACGTAGCGGGTTGGATTCTAGAACTTGACCGTGGCGAGGGTATACCTTGGCAGGGTAACTATACGAGCTGGTTGGAACAAAAGACCAAGCGTATGGAGAGTGAAGAGAAGACAGCTAGTAAGCGCCGCAAGGCTTTGGAGCGCGAGTTGGATTGGGTGCGTATGGCTCCTAAGGCACGTCAGGCTAAGGGTAAAGCGCGTTTGAACTCGTACGATAAACTCTTGAACGAAGATGTAAAAGAGAAAGAGGAGAAACTCGAGATCTTTATTCCTAACGGTCCACGTTTGGGTAACAAGGTTATTGAATCAATCGGGGTGAGCAAGGCTTATGGTGATAAATTGCTATTTGATAACTTGAACTTTATGCTACCTCCCAATGGTATTGTAGGGGTGATTGGCCCCAATGGTGCCGGTAAAACCACCCTTTTCCGTATGATTATGGGACTAGAAGGGGTTGATAAAGGTACTTTCGAAGTGGGTGAAACCGTAAAACTAGCTTACGTAGACCAACAACACAAAGATATTGATCCAGAGAAAACCGTTTACCAAGTAATTAGCGGTGGCAATGATTTGATTCGTCTGGGAGGTAAAGATGTCAATGCACGTGCCTACTTGAGTCGTTTCAACTTCTCGGGATCTGATCAAGAGAAATTGTGTAATATGTTATCGGGTGGTGAGCGTAACCGTTTGCACCTAGCTATGGCCTTGAAAGAGGAGGGTAACGTGTTGCTACTCGATGAGCCTACCAATGATATTGACGTAAACACGCTTCGTGCCTTGGAAGAGGGTCTCGATGATTTTGCTGGTTGTGCAGTGGTTATTAGCCACGACCGCTGGTTCCTAGATCGTATCTGTACCCATATCTTGGCATTCGAGGGTAATAGCGAAGTATTCTTCTTCGAAGGATCCTACTCCGATTACGAAGAGAACAAGATGAAGCGCATGGGTAATGTAGAACCCAAGCGAGTGCGTTACAGAAAATTAATGCAAGACTAATAAACCATTTCAAAAGAAAGCTTGTTACTACTGAAAATGTAGAACAAGCTTTTTTTTATTTTACACGTTATGCGTGCCTTGCCTTACTTATGTTGCTGCCGAAGTCTCTTGTCGTGTTGTGTAGTGCATAAGGAGGATATGGTAACGCTGATTATAAAAAACCGACCTAAAAATGAAAAAAAAACTGATTTTCCTATCACTTATTCTTTGCCTAGCTACTCGCTTGTTGGCGCAGGGCAACTATACCGTTATTGTCTCTTTGGATGGATTCCGTTGGGATTATCCCATCCTTTATAATACGCCCAATTTGGATCAAATGGCACAAGAGGGGGTGAGCGCTACCATGCTTCCCTCTTACCCTGCCTCTACCTTTCCCAATCACTACACCCTTGCTACGGGGTTGGTGCCCGATAACCACGGGATTGTAAACAATGTTTTTTGGGTGGAAGAGAAGCAGCGAGAGTATACTATGAGTACCCCCGATATGCGGAATGATCCCAGCTACTACGGTGGAGAGCCCATTTGGACTACTGCCCAAAAGCAGGGGGTTAAAACCGGTAATCTCTATTGGGTAGGATCTGATATAGCCATTCAGGGTAGTCACCCTACCTACTACAAAGTATATGCTGATAAGCCGCGACTCACTTTTGAAGAGCGGGTAGATACAGCCCTCTGTTGGTTGAACAAGCCGCTTGAAGAGCGTCCTCGATTGATTATGCTCTATGTAGAGGAGCCCGATGGAGCAGGTCACCGCTTTGGGCCTACTGGTGCTGGAACCGATCGGGTAGTGGCTTATGTGGATAGTATTGTAGGGGCCTTGCGTGCTGGTATTGCCAAGTTGCCGATTGCCTCTCAGGTGAACCTGATTGTTACTGCCGATCACGGTATGGCACAAATAGACAACACCGAACGCTTTATTGATGCTACCCAGGTGTTGAAATCCTCTTGGTACAAGCGATTGGTGGGTACTTCGCCTACCTCGGTTTTTACCCAAGAGGGGTGTCGGGACTCTGTAGTGGATGCTATTAATCTGTTAGAGGGGGTGGCTGCTTATAAAAGAGAGGAGGTGCCTGCTCACCTTAACTATGGGAAGAATGAGCGTTTGGGCGATGTGATTGTGATTCCTGCCTGTGGGTGGCATTTTGATGTGAAGCCTAAAGGGGTAGAGGGAGCACACGGTTTTGAGCCAGAAGATCCCGATATGCAGGTTGTTTTCCGTGCCGAGGGACCAGATTTTAAGTCTGGATTTATTTCAGAAAAATTTAATAATGTAGACATATATCCCTTACTCGCTCATTTGTTGGGTGTTACGCCGGAGGAAACAGATGGCGTGTTCTCTCGGATTGTTGATTTGTTAAAATGATAGCCGAATAGTTTAATAAGTGTATCTTATTTGGTTGTTTGGGCTTTAAACCCTCTTTTAGCTGTTAAAAAACATGCTTTTTGATAGCAAACGTTCTTTTTGAAACATTTTTGTAATGTGGGGATGGCAATTATTACCTATCTTTGCTAGCGTTTTCAATTTAAAACTAAATCTTAACTAATTAAACTCCTATGGTAAAAGGAATGCGATTTTTTTTCAGTGTAATCATGTTACTGATTGCAGTTGGTATGAATGCGCAGGTTACTACCGCTGCTATTGGCGGTAAGATAACCGATGCGACCAATGAGACCATTATTGGCGCAACAATTCAGGCTATTCATGAGCCTTCTGGTACTTATTATGGTGCCATTACAAATGTAGACGGCCGTTATACTATTCAGGGTATGCGTGCTGGTGGCCCTTACAAGGTAGAGATATCTTACATTGGCTATGAAACAATCACTTATACAGGCGTGAGCTTGCAATTAGGTGAAACTGTAAACCTATCGGCTAAAATGCAAGATTCATCTGAATTGTTGGCCGAGGTGGTAGTAGTAGGTAAAGCAGGTCTTGATGCCACTAAAACGGGTGCTGCAATGAGCATGAGTGCTGATGATATCAGCCGTATGCCTTCTGTTAATCGCGGTGTAGCCGATATGGCACGTATGAACCCACAAATTAGTGTGGATAACAAAGGTTCTATGTCATTTGCAGGTACAAATAACCGTTACAATAGCTTCCAGGTAGATGGTGCTATGAATAACGATGCGTTTGGTTTGACTAGCAATGGTTCAAACGGCGGGCAAGCAGGTACACAACCTATCTCGATGGAAACGGTTGAGCAAATCCAAATCAGTGTAGCTCCTTTCGACGTACGTCAGTCAGGTTTTACAGGAGGTGCTATCAATGCAGTAACTAAATCGGGTACGAATAACTTTAAAGGTTCGGTTTATGGTTTTGGTAACAACCAATCGTTAATTGGTAGCCGATACAAATTGATGAACGGTGCTACTAGTACCCAATATGGTGACCAAACTGAATACCAAGCGGGTGTTACTTTTGGTGGTCCTATCATTAAGAACAAATTGTTCTTCTTTGCGAATTACGAAAAAGCAAGCAAAACTTATCCAGATGCTTACCAAGCAGGTACAGACGCTTCTCAAGTGGACAAAGCAGAGGCGCAACGTATTTTAGATCGAGTTAAAGAGATGGCTGCTGAGCAGGGTGTAACATACAACGGTGGCTTCAATAGCAACGATGTTTACACAGAGTCTGACAAGGCAGGTTTGAAATTGGACTGGAACATCAGCAACAAGCACAAAGCTTCTGTGCGTTGGAGCATGGTTTCGGCCAAACAACGTAACTCGAACAGTACAGCTAGTAACTTGAATGCTACCGATTATAGCTTTGACTTTGTATCAAAAACAAATACATTTGTTGCTGAATTGCAAAGCCGTTTTAGCGATAACTTGAGCAATGAGCTTCGTGCTTCTTATGTACGTGTACGTGACGAGCGTCAACCAGATAGCCCATTCCCAATGATTCAAATCTCGAACGTAGGGGGTGGTACCTTAAACCTAGGTAATGAGCGTTCTGCAATGGCTAACTCGTTGAATCAAGATGTATTGTCTATTACAGATAACTTGACTTGGTACAAAGGTAACCACACCTTTACATTTGGTACGCACAATGAGTTCTATCAATTTAAGAACTTGTTTATTCAAGATGCTTACGGTACATACTACTACAACAACGTAGATGATTTCTTTGCAGGTAAAATTAACCGTTACCGTTTTGCTGAAGCCAATGTTGCTGTAACAGGTGATCCACGTTGGGCACCCGCTTTTGGTGCTGGCCAATTGGGTTTCTATATGCAAGATAAATGGAATGTAACAGATAACTTTGATTTGACAGTAGGTATCCGTATGGATATGCCTTTGTTCTTCGACACTCCAGCCGAAAACAAAGAGTTTAACCAATATGCTGAGTCTAAAAACTGGAACTACCGCACCAACCAAAAGATGAAGAGCACACCGATGTTCTCTCCACGTGTAGGTTTCCGTTGGGACATTAACGGTGATGGTCGCTATACCCTTCGTGGGGGTGGTGGTATCTTCACAGGTCGCATCCCATTTGTTTGGTTGAGCAACAACTTCTCAAACACAGGTGTTCAAATGTCGGCTTACGATACCCGATCTACAGAGGATCTTTCATTAATATTGAATCCTCATGGTCAAGGTGCCAATGCAGAGAAATTGACTGCTTCTGGTTCTCAAATCATCAACGTATTTGACGAAAACTTCAAGTTTGCTCAAAACCTACGTTTCAATCTAGGTTTCGATTTCGACTTTGCAGGTATTGACTGGACGGCCGAGGCTATCTACTCTAAAACATTGAATGATATTTTGTACCAAAACTTGGCTTATGCTACAAAAGCAGATGGCTCTACTTTGGGACAAACTTACGAAAACCTAGCATTTGATAACCGTCCAATGTTGGAAAGAACTACTACAGGTACCAACTTTGCACACATCTATGCACTTTCTAACACGAGCGAAGGTTACTCATACAGTCTTTCATTGTCTGGTAAGAAGAGTTTTGCTTTTGGTCTTGACTTGAGCGCTTCGTATACTTACACGCAATCTAAGTCGTTGAACAGTGGTACCTCTTCGGTAGCACAATCTAACTGGAACTTCAACTATACTACAGGTAATCCTAATGCTCCTGAGCTAGGTAACTCAGCCTTCAACCGCCCTCACCAATTGCGTGCTTCGGCATTCTATCACAAAGAGTATGGTAAAGGATGGAGAAGTACAGTAGGTTTGATCTACACCGGTACATCGGGCTCTCCTTACTCAATCTACTACAACGGTGACTTGAATGGTGATAGCTCTACAGGTAATGACTTGTTCTTTATCCCAACCGATGCTCAAATTGATCAAATGTCTTTCAAAGCTACAACTGCTTATCCAGCAGATGTTCAAAGAGAGAATATGAAAGCATGGATTGCTGCTGACTCTTACATGAGCAAGCACCGTGGTGAGTACTACGAGCGTTATGCAGACAATGAAGCATTCGAACACCACTTCGATGTTCACTTTGGTCAAAAGTTTAGCTTCCGTGCTGGTAAATCAATTCAATCTTTAGAGCTTACTTTCGATATCATGAATGTGGGTAACATGTTGAATAAGAACTGGGGACGTTATGCTTCTGCAGGTGGATCGGCTACTTGGTACAGCCCTGTTACTTATAGCGGAAATGGTGAATTCCAATTCTTGCGTGAGGCAGACTACAACATGCGTACGTATGATGATTACTACTCTCGTTGGAGAGGTCAAATTGGTTTGAAATATACTTTCTAAGCCGATAGACTTTTTACAAATAAAAAAGGGTGCAGCTGTTTATCAGTTGCACCCTTTCTTTTTTGGGGTCAGTTGCATTCTGTCTGGAGCTGTAAAAGGGCTGTAATCCTGCTCTATGGAGTGTAAAATAAACCGTGTCACACAATCCTTTCCCTTTTTAAATAATCGGTCCGAGAGTACCCTAGCAATTCGAGGGTGTATTGTATCCCTCCTGAGTGTTGTATGTTCTTTCTGAAGTGACCCGAATAGATCCAATACCAAGCTTATTGAACTTTAATCCATCCTTCTTTCTCTTTTCAATTCTTTCTTTTCTCGATTTCTCTTCTTCTTACAATTTTCCTTCTCTTTCTAACAAGTCACTTTTGTTTAACTTTTAAACATTTTGTTTTGCTATTGTAATCATTTTCTTTTGATAAATGTTTATGTTTGCATTGTTTTTAAATATAACTCAAATTTTAATCAATTTAAATCCTATGGTAAAAGGAATGCGATTTATTTTCACTGTAATTGTATTACTAATTACAGTTGGCTTGAATGCACAAGTTACTACAGCTGCTATGAGTGGGCAGGTTGTATCTGCTGCCGGTGGTGAAACGGTGATTGGTGCAACGGTGCAAGCCATTCACGAACCTTCTGGTACCATGTATGGTGCTATTACAAATGTAGATGGACGTTTCTCTGTGCAGGGTATGCGTACAGGAGGTCCTTATCGGGTAGAGATCTCTTACATTGGGTATAACTCTGTGTTGTACAAGGATCTTGCTTTACAGCTTGGAGAGACTTATAACCTACATGTCTCTTTAACAGAATCTTCTGAATTAATTGATGAGGTGGTAGTGATTGCTACTAAATCAAAATTTAGTGCCGAAAAGACGGGTGCTACCACCAACATTAACTCTAGTCAAATAGCTAATATTCCTACGGTTAATCGTAGCATTAGTGACATTGCTCGCCTCTCACCCTATGCCTCGGGCATGAGCTTTGCTGGGGGTGATGGTCGTTCGACTAACTTTACGGTAGATGGTGCTAACTTTAACAACAACTTTGGTCTCTCTTCGAATCTGCCAGGTGGTGGTAGCCCCATCTCTGTCGATGCTATCGAAGAGGTTCAGGTGGTAATTGCCCCTTTCGATGTTCGCCAAACCAACTTTATTGGGGGTGGTATTAATGCTGTTACCAAATCGGGTACAAACACCTTTAAAGGTACAGCTTATACCTATCAGTACAATGAAAATATGCGTGGTAACAAAGTGGATGGAGCTACTTTAGGTGATCGAGCTACCGATGCCAAGCATATTTATGGAGCAACCTTAGGTGGTCCGATTGTCAAGAACAAGCTTTTCTTCTTTGCCAACGTAGAGTATTCGTTGGTTCCAACAACCGTTGTAGACTGGAGAGCCTCTCAGAATGGAGTGGCCGATCCTGACAATTACATCTCGGCTGCTAGCCATGCCGATATGCAACGAGTATCGAACCATGTACGCGAGAAATATGGTTACGATACCGGTTCGTGGACAGACTTTCCTGCCGATGAGACCAACTGGAAGTTCTTAGGGCGTATTGATTGGAACATTACCAATCAACATCGATTGGCTGTTCGGTATAACTATACCAAGAACCAAGCTTGGAACCAAACCAATGGTAACTCTACCGATGCAGGTACTCGTTTGAACAACATGAACCGCTTCTCGCAATACTCTATGGCCTTTGCTAACTCTTGTTATTCGATGGATAATACAGTGATGTCGTTATCGGCCGATTTGAATAGCCGTTTTAGTAGCAAGGCTTCTAATCAACTGTTAGTTACCTATTCAAATATTCAGGATAAACGTGGCACTAACTCTTCGCCCTTCCCTTTTATCGATATCATGAGTGGTTATGAGGTGACTGGTGATGGCAATTACAAACAGACTTTGACCCCTTATATGTCATTGGGTTATGAGTTGTTTACCCACAACAATGCGGTAAATAATAAAGTGTTTAATGTGGTAGATAACTTTACCTACTATTTAGGCAAACACAAATTAACAGCCGGTGTTAGCTTTGAGCGCCAAATGGCCAACAATGCTTACATGCGTAATGGTACAGGGTACTACCGCTACCGTAGCGTAGATGACTTTATCAATGGTGCCACTCCCGAGTCATTCTGTTTGACTTATGGTTATGATGGTGAGTTGAATCCTGCTGCTCAGGTAACCTTCAACCAGATAGGTTTTTACCTGCAAGATGAGTGGAATGCTACCAATAACTTGAAGTTAACACTAGGTATGCGTTTTGATAATGTCAGTTTTGATGAGAGTGATATTAAACGCAATGATGCTATTTATGCCAAAGATTTTGGAGGACGCCATATTGATACAGGTGCTTGGCCAGATTCTAAGATTCAAGTATCGCCACGTTTAGGCTTTAGTTGGGATGTAATGGGTGATAACTCATTGAAGGTACGTGGTGGAACCGGTCTCTTCTCGGGTCGCTTGCCCTTGGTATTCTTTACCAATATGCCTACCAACTCGGGTATGGTTCAAAACTCGGTATCCTATACCACTAACTATAAAGATGGTGTATCTACCTCGATTAATACCAACTTGGATAAGTTTAAGAACAATATGATTACCGATGTAAATGAGATGATCAGACAACTTGGGTTGCCTACTAGCCTCTCTTCGGGCGAGGCAGTAGCACCTAGCTCATTTGTAGGCATTGACAAAGATTTCAAAATGCCACAAGTTTGGAAGAGCTCTCTTGCCGTCGATTACCAACTTCCTGTTGGTTTCCCTTTGACTATCACGGGTGAGTATATCTACAACAAAACCATTAATGGTGTAATGCTTGATAACTACAATATTAAGCCCATCAATACAGGAGGTGCATGGGAGCAATTTGCTGGTGCCGATAATCGTTACATCTATCCTTCCGACTTCCGTTATACCCTTGCAGGGAGTAACACTGCTTGTGTATTGACCAATACATCGAAGGGGTATGGATGGACTGCTAATGTAACTGTAATGGCAGAGCCTGTGCGAGACTTGAACTTGATGTTTGCCTATACACGCACCGAGTCTAAAGAGGTTTCGGGTATGCCAGGGTCAAACGCTACTTCTGCTTGGCAAAACTTGATTACGGTGAATGGCCCCAACAATGTGGAGGCACAACGTTCACAATATGTGATTCCCGATCGTATCATTGCTTCGGCCAACTACAAGCTACCTTATAGAAGTCGTAACTTGGCTACTCACGTAAGTATGTTCTACACAGGCTACTCTCCTTATGGTAACTCTTACTGCTACACCAACGATATGAATGGCGATGGTATTAGCAATGACTTGATGTACATCCCTAAAAATGATTCGGAAATCAACTTTAAAGATGAAACAGACAGAAAAGATTTCTGGGCATTTGTAGAGCAAGACTCTTATTTGAAAAACAACAAAGGTAGTTATGCCGAGGCCTATGCAGCCCGTGCACCTTGGGTACACCGTTTTGACTTGCGTATTGCACAAGATTTCAGCGTAAGAGCTGGTAAGACAACCAATACAATTCAAGTAAGCCTTGACTTTATGAATATTGGTAACTTGTTGAATTCTAAATGGGGGGTGACTAAAGTGAATAGCGTATCTAACAATAGCCGTATCCTTAAGTATGAAGGTAAGAATGATAGTAACGAACCTACTTATTCGCTATTCCGCGATAAAGAGGGGAATGCTCCTACACAAAGCTATACCTATAATAGGAATTATGCCGAGTGTTGGAAGTTCCAAGTAGGCGTACGTTATATCTTTAACTAGTAGATTCCATAAGAGTTTATTCCAACTAAAAAAAGGGTGTGTCAAACCAGGCACACCTTTTTTTTTGCCTCTTTGAGTTTGATTGTCGCGCTGCCCACTCAGCCTATTTCTGGTAATGCCTTCTCTTGATAAGCCATTTTGGGTTATTAGATAATTTGTTCACCTCCATAGCGTGTTGCTTTGTAACTTTACAGCGTTCTATGAGATAAATTTGTAATATATATCACAAATAATGCGCATCAATGTATATAAATGATTACTCTGATTAATTTGTGTTTATTTCTCGCAAGTTTATTCTCTCATTTTCACTATCTTTGTTGCTCGTATTGAATTTTTTAATCAATTAATTTAAAATTAAACGACAGAATTATGAGAAATCATCTCAAACATTTCCTCTTGTTGGCAGTTATGACCTTGAGTTGTGCTGCAGCCATGGCGCAAGCCACGGTTAAGGGTAAAGTGGTAGATGCCGAAAACAAAGAGCCATTGATTGGTGCTACAGTTTCGGTAAGTGGAACAACACAAGGAACGGTAACCGACATTGACGGTTTCTTTACGTTGCAGGTGGCTACAGGTAAAACTGTGATTGAAATTAAGTACTTGGGATACCAAGACAAAGAGGTTCGCCTCACACAAAAAGGAAGAGTAGACTTGAGCGATGTTGAAATGCAAGCCGACTCTAAAATGTTAGGCGATGTTATTATTACCTCTTCGGTAGCAGTAGCGCGTAAAACACCAGTGGCTGCATCGACTGTTTCATTGGCCTCTATTCAAGAGAAATTAGGTAACCAAGAGTTTCCTGAAATCTTAAAATCAACTCCTGGGGTATATGCTACCAAACAAGGAGGGGGTTATGGTGACTCTAAAATCAATATGCGTGGTTTCCAAAGTGCCAACGTAGCGGTAATGTTGAATGGTATCCCTATGAATGATATGGAGTGGGGTGGTATTTACTGGAGTAACTTTACTGGTTTGGGCGATGTAACACGCAGCATGCAAACGCAAAGAGGTTTGGGTGCTTCGAAAGTATCGGCTCCTTCGGTAGGGGGATCTATCAATATCATTACCAATAGCTACGAACAAAAAAGAGGTGGCTCTGTATCGTACGGTATGGGTAATGACAATGGTAACACCATGCGTATCTCTTTCGCTACAGGATTGACTGAGAGCGGATGGGCACTTACAGCTATGCTAGGTAGAAAATGGGGTGATGGATATGTACAAGGTACCGAGTACGATGACTACAACTACTTTGTGAATATTGCAAAAAAACTAAATGAGAACCACATGCTTACCTTTACAGGGGTAGGTTCTACACAAGAGCACTACCAACGTAGCAACTACGATGGTTTGAGTATTGTAGGATGGCAACAAGTAGGGAACTACATGAAAAATGACTCTCCTTACAAATACAACCCCACTTACGGTTTTGGTAAGAATGGCGAACGTAAAACCTCATCGTTTAACCAATACCACAAACCTCAGTTGTCTTTAAACTGGCAGTGGCAAATTGACTTGAAGTCTTCGTTGAGTACTTCGGTTTATACTTCACTAGGTCGTGGTAACGGTTACAGCGGTCAAGGTATCAACTCGACTTATGCCAATGGTTGGTATGGTTCTAGTAACGGTACCTTAAATACAACTTACCGCAACGCCGATGGTACCTTTGCGTACGATCAAATTCAAGAGATGAATGAGCAGAGCGAAGTGGGTTCGTTGATGGCTATGTCAAAGAGTGTCAATGCACACAACTGGTACGGATTGCTTTCTACTTACACCACTAAGTTTGGTGAGTATATTGACTTTTACGGGGGTGCAGATTTTCGTTACTACAAAGGACAACACACCAATGAGCTGATTGACCTTTATAATGGTGCTTACTACACCGACCAACGCTACCGTGGCAATGTATCGGCTGCCAACAATGCAGCAGCACTCGATCCTAACTTTAAGTACCAAAAACTTCAAGTAGGCGATGTAGTATACCGTGATTACGATGGTTTTGTCATGCAAGAGGGTGTATTTGCACAAGCTGAGTACAACCGCGATTTAATCTCTGCTTTCGTTGCCGGATCGTTGTCAAACACAGGCTACTGGAGAGTAGACCGTTTTTACTACGACGAAGCACACGGAACTTCAGAAACAGTTAACTTCTTGGGTTATACCGTTAAAGGGGGTGTGAACTACAATATTAACGAAACGCACAATGTATTTGCCAATGTAGGTTACATTAGCCGTGCTCCTTTCTTCTCGGGTGGTGCCTTCCTTCAAGCTACTACTAGTAACGAGATCAACAAGAATGCGGTGAATGAAAAAATCTTCTCATTCGAGTTGGGTTACGGCTTCAAATCATCTTGGTTATCGGCCAATGTGAATGCTTACTACACCAAGTGGATGGACAAAACCATGACACGTTCAAGTGACTTTGACTTTACAGACGAAGACGGTAATGCAGTAAGAGATCGTTTCTCGATGAATATGAGTGGTGTAAATGCACTACACAAAGGGATTGAGATTGATTTTGTAGCTAAGCCAACCAAATGGTTAGACATAACCGGTGCTGCCTCATTCGGCGACTGGCGTTGGGACAGTAACGCTACTGGTTACTGGTACAACTCGGCAGGTCAACCTATTTCGAACCTACAAGGAGGTATTGCTTCGGGCATCGAAACAGCCGATCACTTGAAAGCAACTGTAGAGCAAAAAGGCAACCAAGTAGGTGGTTCTGCTCAAACAACAGTGGCTCTAGGTGCTACTTTCAAGCTTGACAAGAGCATCCGTTTGGGGGTAGACTACAACCTATATGCCCGCAACTACTCGGATGTATATACTAGTACCAGTGATTTCGGTACCACTCCTGGTGGCGAAAACATTGTAGCGTATACCAATCCATGGAAAATTCCTGCAGGACACCAAGTAGACCTTAGCGCTAGCTACCGTTTCAAAATTGGTTCGGTCGATGCTACCTTGTTTGGTAATGTGTACAACTTGTTTGATTACAACTACATTACAGATGCTTATATTGCAGGTTCTAGTGCAGGTACTTGGCAAGATGCTTACCGCATATTCTATGCCTTTGGACGTACTTACTCTGTAAGATTGAATGTTAAATTTTAATTTCGCAAAGAGACAAATATGAAAAAGAATATACTATTGGGTTTTGGCCTACTTACCACACTGGCATTGGCAAGTTGTAGCGACTACAACGATGCATTCGAAGGGCTAGAGGATATGGTTAAACCTAGCGACATCAAGAATATTAGCTACACCCTAACGGCCGATGATTATGGAACCATCTCATCTAACCGTACTAATACGGCATTGGCCAAAGAGGAGGGTGTTTCGTCACAATTGGGTTGGTTAAAGAACGACAAATACTTTAATCAAGCTATTTCGCCAGCTAAGTACATCCCTGCATTCCTTGCAGCTACTTGGTATACAGCCGATAAGGGATCGAGTATTCGTGTTACTTACGACAAGAGCGTAGATGCACCTGAATACTTGGAAGATTTGACTAATGCCGAGAACTACGCTGTGAGTTTGATGGATTACGCTTCGGTTTGGGGCGATGTAACAGCCAACTACTTTACACCCGCTGCTCCATTGAGTAAATATGCCGATAAAATGTTGGCCAAAGCTTATCCAGAGGCTGAAGCAGGTGATGTGAAGGTGGTAAATTACAAATACTCTATCACAGAGCCTAACACAGGTGGTGTATCTACTCCAACTAGCCTAAGCGAAGATTTTTCTTCGATTACTGAGGCAGATAAGAACAAGAACACAGAACTAACAGGTTGGTTAAACATAGCCGAAAAAGGATCAAAGTTGTGGGTGAATAACTACTACAACGGTGGTTATACACAATTCTCTGCTTACAAAGCAACCGAAGATATGATTGGTTGGTTAATTACCCCTAAAACCGATTTGTCTAATGCCGTAGCTCCACGTTTAGCATTCGATGCCTGTTTGGGTTACCCCGATGGAGCCGAATTGCAAGTATTGGTATCTACCGATTTTAATGGTTCTGATCTATTTGGTGCTACTTGGACCAATATCTCGGATCATTTTGCCTACGACGATTCAAAAAGTACAGGTAATTATGGTACCTTCTCGCCAGCAGGTAGCTACGACATGAGCGCTTTCAAAGAGAGTGCTGTTTATGTAGCTTTCCGTTACGTAGGAGGCGAAGGAAAAACAACGACTTTCCAATTAGACAATGTTCAACTAGGCGATAACACTGATGTAGTATCTACGGATGGTTACCACACTGACTTTGCCGAGGGTATGGGCGAGTGGACTGAGCAAGTAGTACAAGGTACCTATACGTGGTCAGCAAGAAACTATAGCGGAAATTACTACATGCAATTCTCGGCCAATAAGAGTACCGAAGAGCAAGAGAACTACTTAGTATCTCCAGCTATCGAAGTTCCTGCTACAGGCGCTACCGCTACACAAGCATTGTTATTTGATATCTGTTTGGGTTATTACAATGCCAATTGTTTGCAAGTGTTGGTATCGACCGATTATGCAGGCGATGCTACAACAGCAACTTGGAAAGATAAAACTTACCAATTTGGCGATCTTACCGGTCCTACAGGTGGTTACGGTTCTTTTATGGTAGCTAAAGCAGCAGCTATTAAAGAGTATGCTGGACAAACCATTCACGTAGCCTTCAGATACCAAGGTAATGGTACAGATGCACGTACTACTACGGTTCAAGTAACCAATGTTCGTGTAGCTAGCCTTAGTCATGCAGCCACTCGTTCGCTTGCTGCTAGCCTAGCCTCGCGTGCTATAGGTGGAGTTCAATCTCTATCGGCTGTATATGCTTACAACGGTTCTAGCTGGGCCCCTTACACAGGTGGTGTGGCCGTAAGTGCTGACGATTATTCGGCTATGGGCATCACTACCTTTAGCTCGACCAACCTTCCTGATAACTACTTGCCACAACTCTTGGCGTCGAAATATCCGTATGCACAAGAAGAAGATGCAGTAGGCGTAATTTATACCTATAGCAACGAACAAAAATCTGCTGAGTATATCTATGCCAATGGTGCATGGAGCCGTAACTTAAACATCGAAACAGTTACCGATCAGTTTGTATATAGCGGAAGCGTATGGAACTACGACCCAAGTACCACCATCGTACTTCCTCCCGTAAGAAACCACGCTACTTCGGTACTTTACTTCCAAACAGCTACAGACTGGGTATGGGAAAATGTCGATGTAGCCAGATTAGGATGTACTGCGAAAGGACAAGGTTATGTAACAAGCTACGGTAACAACGAGTACTACACCGGTTGTTCGGCTTACTACTGCAACGTTGACATGCGTCCATCGGCAGCTCGTTCGCAATACGCAGCAGGTTACGAAGGAATGACAGACGAGGAGCTTATTGCTCAAATGAGTGAAAACTTCATTGAAGCAATGGCTCCTGTATTGAGTATTCTTAACCCCGATGCAGCTCCTGTAGAGGATATTGAGGTACTTTATACCATTCAATTCCCACTTTACACAGGGGTAACTGTAACAGAGTGTAACTACCAAGTAGTTTACAAGGTAGTAGGTAAAGGTCAGTTTGAGTATGTAGAAGACTCTTTCAAACCACTCGGCCAGTAATTATAGAATTGCTTAGAGCATCTTCGTACCACTCTTTAAGAGCCTAATTAAGCTCTTTTCTCTTAAAAAGAGAGGTTGCTCTCTAGTATATCTTGTATAGGAGTTATTACGATTCGTAATGCTTCCTTTTAAAATGCCTCCCATCTATCGGCTCCAGCAGCCAATAGATGGGAGGCATACTTTTTACTAAAGAACTTAAAAAGAGCAGCAGCCTACCCAGTACCCGCTAAAAAAATGTTATTTTTGTCTCTTGTTATCTACTGTTCTACTTCGTGAAGCACCCGCTGCAAAGGCGGTGGAGCGAGGAGGATTCTAGCCAATTTATTAATAGTAACACAACGACCGTTAACATGAAGAAATTACTTTTTCTTTCTCTCTTTGTTGCCGCTTGTAGCAGCCAAGCTCAAGTTCCAACGCCCCAACAGCCCGACTCTATCGAGAAGAGCTACCGCTTTCCACACGATTTTACCAACGACCTAATAGGGCAGGAGGTAACCATCCAAAATGAATTGGTGGTAACTACCACCTATCGCACCTCGCAAACCGGTACCATTCGTCTATCGTCAGAGTTGCTAGCCATTCCTACCGAGAAGGTATTGCCCGGAAGCGACGAGTATAAAGCACTTCTAGAATCAAATTTAGCCGATCAGCTTATTCTAACTGGTGCAGGCTACCCACTAACCGATGCTGAGACCAATACCCTACGCATTGGTAGCAAGCTTACCAACTTAAAGGGAAAAGTAGCCGTAAGTGGCGATAACTTTACCTTTACCCTTACCCAGCAGCCTGTGGTAAGCCACAATGAACGCCCTGCACTACCTTTGTTGGGAGCGTGCAACATGAAGGTGGCTAGCATGAACCTAGAGTTCTACATGGCTAGTCCATCGGCTTGGGGAAATGGAAACGGAGCCAAAACCGAAGAGGCTTTCCAACGCCAACGAGCCAAGATACTTGCGGCTATGCTGGCTATGGATGCCGATGTATATGCCATTTGCGAGATAGAAGAGGGGAGCTACTCGGTAGCCGAACTAACCGAAGCACTGAATCAAGCAGCCGGTAGTGTGACGCGTAAATATAAATGGATAGATAGTGGTGATACCAAAGTGACCAACTATACCAAGAATACCTTTATCTACAACTCCGAGAGAGTGACCACCTACAAAGAGTGTAAGCTCTACAACGGTACCTACCTGCGCCTGCGCCACATAGCCCAATGCTTTGAGCTAAGAGAGAATGGTGCACGGGTTATTTTGGCCATGAATCATTTCAAATCCAAAGGGGGTGGCAATGCTACGGGTGGCAACAAAGATCAATTCGATGGGCAGTCGCAATTTAACGAGCGCCGCCTGTCCGAGGCCAAAGATTGCCTAGTTACCTATGCCGAGTTAATGAGCTACTACGGCGATAGCGATGTACTAGTTTTGGGCGATTTAAATAGCTACTCGTTAGAAGACCCGATTCGCCTCTTTACCGATGCAGGCTACACCAACGAGTTGACCCGTTTTTCCCCGCAGGCCTATAGCTACACCTACCGTGGCGAGGTGGGTAACCTCGATCACTCCCTCAGTTCACCTTCGCTCACTAGCCAGGTAACAGGTGCATCGCCTTGGGATATTAATGCCAGCGAGCCACTCTACCTAGAGTATCCCTATGCCGATCACTTTGCACCTACGCCTTACCGTTATTCGGATCACAATCCGATACTTACCGGATTGCAGTTGGTGAAATAGAATGCATCCCGATAGATGGCTCTATAGCTTCTATTTGGTGAAAATGAGTAAGCGAGTAATGTATATTACTTTTACTGTACAAGTGGTGTATACCTTTTTAGGATACACCACTTTTTTTTTGTCAAGAGTTACAGTTTGTGTTTTGTAAATTATTGATTACTAGGTGTTATTTGCTCTCTAAAAAGGGGCTTACCTTTTACTTAAAAGGTCCGTACCTTTGGAGTAAAAGGTAAGCCCCTTTTGTTCAAAAGGTACGGACCTTTTGCACAGCATCTACTAGTGCCTTTCTATGGAGGGATTAGTTGGTTGCTTTTTGTGTAAATATATTACTGCAAGAATAGTAGAATGGGGTGGTTTGGTCTTGCTCACTTTTAGTGCAGGCGGTATATCTTATTAGCACATGTAAGCCAGTATACTTATAACCGTTTTGATACTCTCTTCTTTTACACCCTCTTCTTCAATGCTATAAATATCCACTATGTCCTAAATTGATACTATTAGATAAAGCGAATTTCACGTCTGTAAGATTGTCATTGTTGAGATTACTCTGTAATTATTATTGGATAGTACATTTCGATAAAATATAATTTATTTAAATTGTATATATTAATAATCTGCTCATGTAAGGTCTTTTATTTTTGTTATTGTACGTTTGTGTTTTAAAAGTTTGTATTTTGTAAAAAGGCAAATTCCGAAAAGCTGATAGAGTAGGAGAAATCAATATTACACAATATGAAAGCTAATCAAATTGTATTGATTTTATGTTTTTTTTGTGTTTCTTGTGCAGATGGAAACATTAATGAAATTATCATTAATGAAAATATTAGTAGATCAATTTATAGGTTCATCTTCTTCGAGTGTATTAGGCAATCTAGGTAAAGTAGGTAATTATGTTGGAACTGGTATATTAGCTGCAACTGGCTCTAACATATTAAAGAATAGATTAGACAGTGTAAGTGGAAAAAATAGTCTTGGGCTACCTAATCAAATATTCGAATCCATATATAGCGGTGTAAACTCAGCTTTAAAAAATGCTGCGGGAGGATTACCTAAAGCCGTTATAGGATTGCTTAATGCAGTAGTTGGTGGAGTAAATTCAGCTCAGACTCCATTAAATTTACGGCTAGACGGGGAGTGTAAAATAAACTGTGTCACGCAATATTTTTCTTTTTAAATCATCGGTCGGGGAACGCCCTAGCGGCAAGGGGCGGGACCACCCGCCCCGACGAGCGTAAAATTAGAACAATTTGAACCTCTCTCCAAATTTA
>JBOFFJ010000035.1:0-50571 GCA_051648565.1 Phocaeicola sp.
GCGTAAACCTTTAAGCGCTTCAATAGCAACCTGGACTTTTAAAGAAGAGGGAATTCGTTTTCTCATAATCAGAATCTTTTGGTAAATATAAGAATTATATCCACCTTAAGCAACTGTACAAAAATGGGGAACCATTATAGCAACAGGGAGGCCTGTTATTTTGACTGCATTCAAGGTGGAAGGAGCCACCTCCTCTCTCTTCCCTGTTTTCTCATTCCAGAGTTGCTTGCGCTGCCAAGCCTGAAATTGCGGATAACTCACCCCTTGCTGTGCGCAGAATTCTTTGATATCTATCCCTGAGCTGCAAAGCTCGTAAAGAGCTTGAATCTCACTAAAATTCACTTTTACTGTTGCCATAAATTTGTTTGTTTTTAAATTCTGGCGCAAGGTAGGGAGTTATCATGGGGTAGCAAAGGCGGTATTTGGGATGTTTACCTCATAATGACCTCTTACATTCCCGTTAACACCAGACAATGCGATTAACACACCTTGAGTATTTGAATTAATAAGGTTTTCTGTATATATTTTTCCAACAAATTTAAGCCAATCAGTAATGCCAATTGGCTTTTTATGAGCCTTACACTCATATATTACATTATGATCAGACTTTTTTGCACACACATCTATCTCTCCACCGCCATAAGTAATCTTATTACAGTTACATCCAGTGTACCCTTCTCGTTCTAATATTATTGTTGTAAGTTGTTCGAGTTGTTTTCCAGTATCGTCCGTACTGCTCCCTAAAATATGTACTTTCATTGATCTATAACAGTTCTAGTAACTTATTAATAATTATGCTCTGTTGACAAAACCTCTATCATCTTATCAAACAGAGGTGTTTTAGTAATGTAAGTCTCATTTTCCGGGTGCTTTGTCTTCTCAATCTCAACCAACCCGAAGTGAAGCATAAATCGTTCAAAAGTGCGGAGTGAGTAACAGTGTGCTCCTTGCTCTTCGATGGTGGAATATCTTGCATCAAATCCTTTCAGTAAATCGGGGAATGCTTTGAAATACTTTTCAGAATAGAACTTATAGGAACGTTTCTCGCTACCGTACTTTGAGACCATAATAAGACTAAATCCACTTGCCATACCACCCACATCCTCATTGCCATAACCATCAAAATAGGAAAAGTTAAAACTGCAAGTAAAGCTCCCCAACAATTCCTCAAACAACTTTTGACTATCCTTAGCTATCTTCTCACCTATTTTTGTTAGAGTCATAACGCCTTTTTGCTCTTTGACAATCTTCATAATCTTGAGCATCACGTGAACAAGAATCACAGATTCTGAGTCTGTCTCTTTCGAGAGTTTAGAAACTCCACCCTCAATCATCCAATCACGAATACCTAACTCATAAACCTCTTTAACAATCTTTGGTGGGATTGCCTTTGTTGCGGTTAATTTGATTTTACCCTCCCGAAGTAATATATCTACAATATACCTTACCTGACGGAATAGTGGAATCAAACTAAGATCCTCTGCAGATATTTTCCGCATCTTGACAGGCGAGCCCACTTCCCATAAACCGTGAATAATCGCAAACATATCTTGAGGCGAATATCCTTCAAAGCGAGGTAATCCCGTACTGTTACGCTTCTGCATAAACTCTCCAATCCATTGATTTAGGATATCAAGAGACGGTGCGTGACCATATTTCTTTTCGCACTCAGCGATATATTTTTGTAATGCTTCATTCATAGTATAAGCTTATCAAAACAAGAGTTATAAACTGAATCTAATGACTTAACATCATCATTGCTAATGAACTTGAATGTTGCATTTTATTTAATACCCATTTTTGTTTTGTTTAAAATTCTCTACTTGTCCCATCACTTGATCGGTAACCTCGTCATTGTATTGAGGAGGGTAACCATTTTTTGTTAAACAAAAGAATATCTTTTTATTTAAGTCTGCTCTTACATTTGAGTTGTTAAGCCAGTCGGTAAAAGATGATTGCACATCTATCAACTCTTTTATTTTCTGAGCTAAGACTTTGCATTTTTCGTTAATTATAAAATTCCCTTCTTTACGGTCAGTTCCGTATTCGAAATTATATTTTTCACGTAAATGCATAAGAATATCATAAAATGCCTTCTCCTCAAAAGTTAATCCGAGCTTTCTGAAGCTGTCTTTATCTTCACCCAATTGTGAAAGAATCCCAAGAGCTTGTTGTGTAGCATTTTTTATAATAGAGTCTACAGCTTCAGTTTGTGTGGCAGTAGCTTCACTCTCTGATAACACATCCCGTCTATTGTGATACTCTTCGAGCGTCTTTTTCAATAAGTCTTCATATTTCTCTGCGGCAACTTTATTTGTGTTCTTGTATTCGCTAATAGATTTGCGTAGCATTTTAATTAACACTTCTAGTTTTGTTGCTGGTAGTTTAATGTCATTCAACTGCTCTACAAACTCAGGGCTAAATATACTTTCCTCTATGTCTGTTTGCAAGATATTTACCACAGAATTGCATTTCAATGCTTCTGCAACCATCTTTTCAACAGCCCTATTCATACTTTCTGTATCGTGTAGCTCGCCAGATGTTTTTCTAATATATGATGCTACAGCCATAAAGCATTGCGAAAGTGATAATTGATCATTGTCAAGCACATTTGAAGGCTGGCAAATATCATATGCAGTCTTCAATCTTTTAGCGTGAGCTAAGAAAAATGTTTGTGCTCCAACACTTTTTGGTTTGCCTTTATCTGTACTTACATTAAGCTGTTCAGTCAATGTAATAATATAATTAGCTGCAGAAGATAAGCACTCTAATCTCTCAATTGGAGTTGCTTTTGAATCTGTAAAAGGAGCAATATCAAAACCAATAAATAATTTTTTAATTAGGTCTAACTCAATTATCAGTGCTTCTAATGCCTGCTGAACATCATCTTCTGTAGGACCAAAAGATTCTCCGCCAAATTTACGCATAGCCTCCATCATGTTGCTATGTATTCCGATATAATCGATAATGTATCCAAACTCTTTGCCTGAATACGTTCTATTCACACGGCTAATCGTTTGAATTAAAGTTTGCTTTTTAAGAGGCTTATCGTTATAAAGGAATGTCAAGCAAGGCACATCAAACCCTGTAATCCACATATCTACAACTATAACAATGCGAAAATTAGATTTATCCATTTTGAAGGAATCGTCCAATTTCTTACACCTAGCTTTATCGCCAAGATAGTTATACATATCTGCTGTGTCATTACTACCACGTGTGGCAACCATAGCAATTGTAGGCATTGGCGAGAGTTCTTTCAGCTCCTCTACGGATAATTTACTATCATCTGGAGACTTTTTTTCGTCAAACCATTCCGGCTTTTGTTCTCTAAACTTTTGTAGTAATCTATATCCTATTTTACGTTTACTACATACAATCATAGCTTTTTGAACTACATCTTCTTTGTTGTTGCAAGCATTGGTATAGTGCTCAATTATATCTTTGGCAAGTCTATCTAAACGCTCGTCATCACCTAGGATAACTTCCATCGCACTCATAGCTTTTTTGCTAGACTCTATATCATCCTCAGTAGCTCCATCATCTGCACATTTCTTATAATACGCATCTATCTCTTTTACCTTCTCGCTCTCAAGTGTAACTTTAGCTATGCGAGGAACATATTTTAGGTCTACTGTGATTTCATCTTCAACAGCTTGCTGCATTGTATATCTGTCAACAATATCACCAAATACCTGTATTGTCTCTTCTATTGGAGTTCCCGTAAATCCAACAAAAGTTGCATTAGGGAAAGCACATCGCAAATGTTCCGCATATGGCTTTGTTATAAATGCACCGATATTGGCGTCGCTGTCATTATTTGTAGATTTATCTTTAACTTTCAGTTGCTTATTCAAGCGAATTTGCGTGCGGTGTGCCTCATCAGAGAAACATATAATATTTCTACGTGTATTTAACTCTCCAATCTCTTCGCAAAATTTCTGTATGGTACATATAAAAAATCCGCCTGACGGTCTTAATGAAAGTTCTTGCCCAAGTTTTTTTCTATTTGGTATAATTTGAGCAGTTCCGATAGATAAAAACTCTTCTGAGCGGAGAAATAATTTCCCTGCTTGAGTCTGTAAGTCATCACGGTCAACAATCATCACAACTGTAGGAGAGCCTAGCTCTTCGCACCGCAAAGATAGCTGACGAGCCAAAAACATCATTGTATATGTCTTTCCACAACCCGTTGCTCCGAAATATGTACCTCCCTTACTGTCTTTTGCTTGGTGTGCTCTTAATACACTTTCTCTCAGTAAGCGAGTAGCAAAGAATTGGGGATAGCGACATACTATCTCTTCTTCCTTATTATGTTTTTTATCTGGGAAATAGATATAATCACGAATGATTTCTACAAAACGATTTGGCTCATAGACTCCTGCTACTATTGTTTTCACTTGGTCCACACCTCTTTTGGCGGCAGGGTCCTCGTTATTCACCTTTTTCCAAACATAATAATGCTCATATGGAGTATAGGTTGTTCCTAACTTTGTGTTATTTACTGTGGCATCGCTTATGCAAGATAGTGGGCAATAACGCAAAAGGTGTGGTATATCTCTTTTATATCTTTCGTGAATTTGTTCATATGCATCTGCTATTGTTGCATTGTCATCTGTTGGATTCTTCAATTCAAAGATACAAAGAGGAATACCATTAACAAATAGTAGTACATCTGGAATACGAATATCGGCTTTGAGACCATAGCCAACCTCAAACTGATTAACACAACGGTAGATGTTATTATCGTTATCCGTTTCGAAATCGAGGTATTCTATATCAAAGATTCTACCGTCACAATTGCGAGTGTAGCGGTATCCATCACGAACAAGATAGTATGTATTACGAAGCAACTCGAAATGAGTCTGACCACCTGTATGTCGCAAGTGGTTTGTGATCTCCTCTATGTCTGAGTCTATTAAATCGGTATATCGCTTTTTGAGATAGGTGGTTAAGTCATCAAGCAGCAATACTTCTCGATTGTTTCGAGCTATGTAGCCGCCAAATGTATATGTCCAACCTTGACTCTCAAGTAGATCAACAAGAGCCTCTTCATAGTCGCTTTCGTAAAATTTTCCTCTCTTCATAACATCAATATTTGGGGTTATGTCTATCCGTTTATGGCTCTTTGCACCAATGCAGGGCAGAGCGTTTTTATTTTTTCACGAGCCTCAGTTGCTATATTTTTAGCCTCTTCAGCACAATTGTATATATTTACTATTGCTTGTTGAACCTCTGGTGGAGGTAGTGGTATTTTAACTTTGCATAATTCTGAATAATTGAAGTTCTCTCTAGCACTTCCCCAAGAATTAAATCTAACATACCTATCAAATTCCGCAGGCTGAAATAAAATAGATAGATATTCAGATAGCAACATTGAGCTACTAACACGAAACACGCAATATATCGGGGATACTACAATTGTATCTTTTTTGTTAAGAGCACAAGCAAAAACTTTCCATGTGTCTGTTGTTGGTACATAAGCAAAGCATTTGTTATAAACTATCTTATAGCCCCTTAATTGACTTTTATTAACTCTTGAATTTGGCTCTCTAAATTGTTTTAACGTACTTAAGCCTAATACTTCTGTGTATTTCTCTTCGGAATTTTTTTCATTAATGTCTTCAATATACTCGCCGAGTTCAACATTAGGATACTTTTTTTTGCAGTCTACTATATATGCCTGACAAGCATCTGAGAGAGGCTTAATTAAAGCTTCATTCTGCTCTGCTAATGCCTTTAGTCCATTATATGTATCAACTAACTCCTGCTGAATATCAATATCGGGAAGCGGAATTTCTATGCGACAGAATTCACTCCAATCAAATGTTTCCCTTGCACTTCCCCAAGAATTAAATCGCGAATAACGATCGAACTCCTCTCGGCAAAATAATAGAAATAAATACTCAGGAAGCAATTCTTTTGGATCTATTGAACGAAAAGTTGTGTAAATTGATGATATCAACAAAGATTTATTAGTTGTATTTAACGCCAAAGCAATTTTATCACCTCTACGTGATGTGTCAGCAACATATACAAACTCATCTTTATTAACTACTTTATATGAAGTTAAAGATACCCCATCTAAGTTAGCTTTTGTTGCAATAAACTTCTTTTCAGTACTTATACCTTTAACATCATCAATGGTGTATTTACCATCCGTATTTCTTTCATCACTAAGCTCAATATAATCCCCAAGTCTGACCATATTGCCAAGTTCTCTATTTGCACTCATATCCCAACTGTTTTAGTGCATTACGCAGAGTTTCATCATTCTTTTGTTGGCGACCCAGTAGGTCAGAAACGGTTGTTGCCGTATCTGTCAAGACTTGATTATAATCAATCGTAGAGTCACGGTCTACAAACTCAATATATCGACTTGGGATAAGTGAGTAATCGTTTGCCTCTAAATCAGCCAAACCAACAGAGCGGTATAGCTCCGGTTCGGCATAGGCGCTACCATCAATTCCCTCGCTCTGCCATTTAAAATAGATGTTAGTTGCTTTTTTAATCTGATCAATCTTCAACTCGACTTTCTTTTTCTGTTCTCCTTTTATTGGGTTCTCTGTCCACTGACGTAAATCCATAAAAAGAATTTCATTCTCTCTGTTGCGTAATTTGCGACCGTGCCAAGTACCTCCTTTTTTATTATCGTTCAATATCCAAAGGGTTACAGATATGTCAGTAGTATAGAACAACTCACGAGGTAATACAACAATAGCTTCTACTTTGTCATTTTTAATCATTTTTTTGCGAATAGCAACAGCGTCACTATCTCCCAAAGCACCATTTGCAAGCAAAAAACCTGCAATCCCTTTTCCTGTTTTTAGCTTCGATAGGATATGTAGAATCCAAGCGTAGTTGGCATTGCCCTCAGGGGGTATAGAGTAATCTGCCCAACGAGCATCCTTGCTTAGAGTGACATCGTACCACTTTTTAAGGTTAAACGGCGGATTTGCCATAATGTAATCAAAAGTCAAACCTTTATGCAAGTCATTTGAAAATGTATCAGCATTCTTTTCTCCAATATGGTGCGAGATGCCACGCATAGCAAGGTTCATTTTGGCAAGTCTATATGTTGCTGGATCTTTCTCCTGACCATAAACGTTCACCATTTTAATGTCGCCCTGCTTTTCTTCAACGTATTTAGCACATTGTATAAACATACCACCAGAACCACAGCAAGGATCGTAAAGAGTTCCATCAAAGGGTTCTATAAAGGCTGCTATTAACTCAACGATATCGTGTGGCGTATAAAATTCGCCATCTTCCTTTGTAGCATTTACTGCAAATGATTTTAGAAAATACTCATACACTCGACCTATCAAATCTTTCTCTTCTCCAAATGTCTTGTGCGAAATCTTATTCACCTCATCAACAACCTTTTTAATAACATTAGGCTCAAGGTTGATAGATGTGAATAGCCCTAAACGAATACATCCTTTGAGTGCATCTCCGCTATCTTCAAGTGCTTGAATAGCATCATCAAGCAAAGCATTTAACTTCGATGATGGTTCTTTAGCGATAATCGACCATCGTGCCTTCTCTGGGACAAATGCAATACCCTGATAACGACTTGGACTGTCAAGGAAAGCGGCTATTATACTCTCATCTTCAATACCATTATCAAGGCATTCTTTTCTCATTGCGCTTTGCGTGGTCTCAAATTTTTCCCCAATAAAACGCAAAAACACCAAAGTCAATAGCAAATCTCGCTTATCGTTAAGTGATGCATTACTACGTAAATACTCACGACAATTGTAAAGTATTGATTCAAGGTTTAATGTATCGTTATCCTTTTGTTTCTTAGCCATATATTTTATTTTTCTATTATTTTATATTCCAAAGTTGTATTATCAGCTTGTAAGTTTTCTTCGCCATCTACATATATAGTTTCTTTAATTTCTTCAATCTGTGACTCAACTTTTATTTTTACTGTTCCGGATTTCTTGTACCCATTAGATAAAAGAATCCAGACTAACTCTATTTCATCAATACCTATTTCAGGTAAAACTCTGATTTTGAAATTTCTGGTTTCAGCCTGAACAAGAGTTGTTAACTTAGGACGAAATTCTATTGCATTATTAAATTGATTAGATGCAAATAACTCCGTTTCATTATCTATTTTCTGATTTATATAAGCTCTATCTGCAGCATTAATAAACTGACTATTGCAATAGGATTTTCCATAGCTATAATCTTTAACACCTCCCACAAAACCAACTATTAGGTGATAATCTGTAATTACGGTTGAACCAGTATTCTCAATTTTGAAGTTAATTGTACACCAACTATAATTTGTTTTTGTAGGTCCATTATATAGGTTCATGAAATTTGGGAGCGATTTATTTTGCATTTCAAATAAAGTTCGTAGTGAGCTCCCTTTAGGGTGTGGATGTAGTGTGTATTTTATAGTTTTTCGATACAATGGCAGGTGTAACACATCATCTATAACAGATACATTAACATCGGTATTGTCTATGTACTGACAATCGTTTATATACCAATTGTAACTATCTCTATTCTCTTTCAATTTATCAACTATATCTTCCCATGAAAATACATATATACCAAACCCTCCATTAGTTCTACTCTCAATATTTTTTTCACGTATATATTCCTCAATTTTAGCATCCCTTACAGCTGTTGTTGCAAAATAAAACACCTTGAGTTGCGGCTTGAAACTTTTAGCTTTTTCTATCTCTTCGTCAATCTCTTTCTTGGTTAATTGAGATTTGGTGCAATTATCCTTACACTTGCACTGTATTCCGTAATATTCAATCCCATTATTAGGAGCTCCATAAACATCAACCCCGCATTGGATTTGTCCTGAACGACCATTCTTCTTAATCGTATCTGAACAATTCCATATTTCACCCCATAATTTCATACAGAGTGTCTCGAAATCTTGCCAATTCACAGGCGGTTGTATCTCAGTAGGAGCTTTCATTCTATAATTTACTTTGTCTTATTCAATAATACTCTCACATCAACATCCAATAGTTCCGCAATCCGAGTAAAAGTTTCGATTGAGGGTTGGGCGTTGTTGGTGCACCAACGAGAAACAGTAGCTGCATCTTTGCCAAGATTATCTGCCAACCATTTGCCTGTTTTGTTCTGCTCAATTAATACTGCTTTTATTCTATTAATCTCTTTCATCACTCATTTTGTATTGATGTAAAACACAAAGTTAATAAAACTCTTTGAGATATTTGAATAATTCCAAACTTATTTTTAGAGTGGACAATAATACACACCTTTGGACAAACGCTACCACTGCCTGTGCAAAGGGGTAAAACCTCGAATTTATCTCTATACCTTCGCTTTAGCTTTCTTGTGAAAGTACAGTTTAATCAATAAAAAATGAATCTTATGGAGACAAATTTGAAAGACCAAGATGTTCTTTTGGTCAAAGATCCGCAAAAGGAGAAATTGAATGTAGTGTCGGGTATTGATGCCGACGGGAAACTCAAGACCGTACCGCCAAAGGCTGAAAATAGTCCCGATTTTATGCGGATTGACAAGCACAATAACGCTCTTGAGAACTTCTTCTCAAACTTTATGCGTCAGGTGAAAGATCCGAGCCACTTCGGGTTCTTCAAATCATCTGCCGCCGATGTCGAGCATAACGCCATTCTCTACGACACACTACTCAAATAGACGGGTAACGAAGCAGCAACCAAAATACTCAACGAAAACAGAGTTAATCCCGAAGAGTATCTGCAAAAGTCGCAGGAGAAAACACAATCCGAAGGGTATAAGCCCTACGATGAGAGCCGTATCGACTGGGCGAAGTTTGAACAGATTGGGGTCAGTAAAGAATCTCTTGAGAAGAACGGAGCTTTGGAACAGATGCTCAACTATCGCAAATCTCCTACACTAATGGACATCAACGCCAATTTGGGCGATGCAACCATTCGCACTCAAGCATGATTGTCTATGCGTGAGACTGAAGACGGACGTATCGTTCCCGTAATCCACGCCATTCGCAAGCAACCCGAATTGGAGCGACCATTCTACGGGCACAGTTTCAGTGCAGAGGATAGGGCTAATTTGCAAAAGACGGGTAATCTGGGACGTGTTGTCAATCGCACCAATCGCACCACAGGCGAGACCGTGCCGTCGTATGTGAGTATCGACAAGCAAACCAACGAGTTAGTCTCACTCCGTGCGGACTGCATCCGAATTCCCGATGAGATTAAAGGCGTGAAACTAAACGACGAGCAGAAGAAATCACTTGCTGAGGGCAAGGAGATCTATTTGGAGGGTATGAAAGCCAAAAACGGAAAGGATTTTAATGCAAATGTTCAGTTCAATGCTGATAAACGAGGGGTTGAGTTTCGTTTCGACGAGAACCAACGTCAGAAGCAGGAGCAACGACAAGCATCCACGCAGGGCAACTCAAAAGAGTTTCGCATCCCTAACAAATTGGGCGAACATCAATTATCACCGGAGGAACTAAATAAGCTCAAAGAGGGCGGCACTATCTACGTCAAAGGATTGAAAGATAAGCAGGGGCAAGAATACAACGCCTACATAAAGGTGAACGACAAGTAGCAAAAACTCGACTTCTACAAGTGGAATCCCGACAGAGCAAAGAGCAAAGGCAATGAGGTAACGGCTGATAATGCTTCAAAAACTCAAGTAGCAGTCAATTCCGACGGCAAAACCAACGAGGCAACCAAGCATACTAACGAGCCGATGAAGCAGGGACAGACGGAGCCAACTCCCGAGCAACGTCAGCAGAACCGTCCAAAAATGAAGATGTAGGTATGACGGCAATCATAATTCTTATAGCGGTATTGCTACTGCTCAACATTGTGGTTATCCTGCTCTATATAGCATCGGTCAAACGCCTACCGCCTGCCGACGACAGGGACTATTACGATGAGAACGGCAACCACATATACTACGACCGCAAACTGATAAGGCAGTTAGAAAAAGAGAAACAAAACCACTAAAAATCCAAAAAGTAAAACAGTATGAAAGTTATTATAGCAGAAAAGCCCAGTGTGGCACGTGAGATAGCTCAAATTGTGGGTGCTCACACCAACAAGAGGATTACCCGTTGGCGGAACTAAAAAGAGATAATATATTGATGATTAAAAAGTTGTGCATGTTATTGATATGTAATATATTAGAGACTACCAAACCTTTAATACACTCTCAATGTATGCACAACTTATATACAATATTCGGTAAAATTCTCAAGATTTGCAAGCAATTCGGCGATAACCTCATCAATGAGAAAGGAAATATTCCTCGTCCAGGTGTCGTTCCCAAGTTTTTAGATATAGAAGTTATCGCTTTGAGTCTTACCTCAGAAGCCATGGGTATAGAGAGTGAAAGTAATCTTTTCATCCGGCTTTCTGAGTATAAGGGAGACATGCCCAATTTAATTTCAAGACGACAGTATAATGATAGGCGTAAATTAACATCATCTTTATGTGATTCTATCCGTAAGAGAATAGCTGATGAAATAGATGGTGGCGAAGAATACTTCTGCATTGATTCAAAACCTATAGAGGTATGCCGTGTAGCAAGAGGAAAACGTTGTAAGATGGGGATAAACGATTACCATAAAGCTCCATCATTTGGATATTGTGCATCTCAGAAGAGCTATTACTATGGATATAAACTACACGCTATTTGCGGTTTAAGTGGAGTTATACATTCTTTTGACCTTACCAAAGCAAGTGCTCATGATATCAATTATCTTAAAGATATCAAACATGAATATCGTGACTGCACTATTTTAGGGGATAGAGGATATATCAGTAAGAATGTGCAACTGGATCTCTTTGAGACTGCAAATATAAAACTTGAAGTACCATATAGACTCAATCAAAAAGATTGGAGTCCAATATTCATTCCATTTGCTAAAGCAAGGAAAAGAATCGAAACAGATTTTTCACAACTATGTGATCAGTTTATGATAGTAAGGAACTATGCTAAAGAAACAGTAGGATTGTTTACCAGAATACTTGGAAAAATAAGCGCATTTACAATCCTGCAATATATAAACCACATTAATAATAAACCTATTGGAAGAGTTAAATATGCGCTAATTTAATTCCGCCAACGGGTTGAGAGATAGTATTAAAATGTGATACAGATGTGGTTTGATGAATTTAGACTTCTGCATTACTCCTTTTAGCAATGTAAAAATGAGAGTGACTATTTAAAACAAATATATAAAAAAAGAGCCTACTTCATCTTTTCTATCCCTTTTTAATCACTTACTCAAGAGTTTGCACCCTTTTTCTTGCCCAAATCAAACAAAGTAACTAACTTGCAACCACCTTTTTACCGATTCACTCCAGTGAGTCAATCGACTCATTGGAGTGGTACGTGCGACTCACCCGGGTGAATCAATCGACTCACTAGAGTGAATCGAGAACCTTTTCAGTATGTTTGCCTAAAAACAGAGGTACAAGAGCCTAAAATAGTAACCCACTAATAGAAAAACAGACCATGGCTATTCAATTCGATTTCTATTTAAACCCCAGTGCTACGCAAGAGAATAAGCAGTATCACCCCCGCATTGTAAACAAAGCACCCCTGGAAACAGAAGAGATTCTAGAATTAATCAATCACCGTTGCAGCCTCACTCCTAGCGATGTAGTAGCCTGCCTTACGGAGTTGAGTCGCATTATAAGCGATGGATTGGACCAAGGCCGAACGGTCCATTTAGATGGAATAGGCTCCTTCAATGTAGCACTCCACTCTACAGCCCAAGAGGTTACTCCCAAAACAAGAGCGGAGCATGTAGAGGTAAAGGGAATTACCTTTAAAGCAGCCCAGAGGCTTAAAAAGAGACTATCGACCACAAAGTTGGAGCGAATAGCACAAAAGAGGCACTCCAATTTAGTAACCAACCAGGAGATTGAAGAGGCTATCGAATTGCACTTTACCACCCAGCACACCCTTACTCGCCTACAGCTAGAGCGATTGTGTAACCTCACGCGGAGTACCGCTTTGCGTCACATCAATCGATTGATAAGTCAGGGTAAGTTGGTGAATATAAACAGTAAAAATCAACCCATCTACATAAGTGGGGCAAAGTAGGAAATGAGTAGCTCATGGCATCACATAAGAAACAAGCTTTTGTGACTCATAAGAAACAAGGTGAAGGATTGGTGAAGCTTAGGTGAAGGATAGGGGTCTCTATCCTTCACCGTAACTCGCTATCAATCAACGAGTGTGAAGGATTGAAGGATAAAAAAAGAAAATAGTTGTAGTAGAGAAGGGAGGAACCGATAACTAACCGACTCCTCCCCTTATGTAAGATACTATCTAGGATACTACCAAAGCTTACTCGCGCTAAAAGGCTTTCACGCTAACTCGACTCTCGTGCTACTTAAAACAGTTACTCGCTAAAACGGTTTGTTCTTTTTAGAAGTAAACGCTAAAAGCCTCATCCAGCAAGAGCCTCATCCCACAAAGCCTCAACACACCTGTAAGGATTTAGCACGCTACTAGTGTGTCAAAATTTCCAATCCTTTTTCGGTCATCACAAAGGTATGTTCCCATTGAGCCGAAGGAAGCTCGTCGTCTGTTACTACGGTCCAACCATCTTCGTCATCGATAAATACTTTGTGGGTACCCATGTTTACCATAGGCTCTATCGTGAACACCATGCCTGGTACAAGTAGCATACCGGTATTCTTGCGACCAAAGTGCTCCACATCGGGGGCTGTGTGAAACTGCGTACCGATACCGTGTCCACATAAGTCGCGCACTACCGAGTAGCCATGCTTCTTGACAAACTCCTCGATGGCATGGCCTATATCGCCTACAAATCCGTACGGTTTGGCTGCTTGCATCCCTACATTGAGTGCCTCTTGAGCTACACGTACGAGGTTCTCTTTTTCGGGAGTGGTTTTTCCAATGATGAAGGTGCGCGATGCATCGGCAAAGTAGCCATCTAGAATAGTGGTACAATCTACGTTAACGATGTCGCCCTCTTCGAGTACCTCCGCTTCCGAAGGGATGCCGTGGCAAACCACCTCGTTGATAGAGGTACAACAGCTTTTGGGAAAGCCATCGTAACCCAACGTAGCGGGTTTGGCGCCGTGTGCCAAAGTGTAGTCATACACCATTTTGTCGATTTGGGCGGTATTCATGCCTGCACAAATCTCTTTCTCCACCAGGTTCAAGATACCGGTGTTAATAACGCCTGCACGACGAATGCCCTCTATCTCTTGCGCTGTTTTAATTAAGTCGCGTGTAGGGACTAAGTGACCTTTGGCTTGCGCTGCCAATACTTTCTTATCGAGTTCGGTAGGTTCCATACCTGCTGGAACGCTCCATTTTTTCATTCTATTCATACGTTTCGGTTGCTTTTATTGGGTTAGCAGTTGCCTATTATTGGGGCAAAGATAGTTGTTTTTTTCAAGCTGCTATTCGAATCGAATCGATTTAGCCGGATGAATGTGTGTAATAAGGTAAGAGGGAGCCACCAGCATTAAAATCGACACCAAGAGGGTAGCTGCATTAAGCAGCAGATAGATCCACGGGTGAAGCAGTATGGGTACGCTCTCTACGTAATAGATGGAGGAGTCAAGCTTAAAAGGAGCCAGGAAGTACTGAATGGCACAAAAGCCTAGCCCTATTAGGTTGCCCCACAACATGCCCTTGCCCACTAATAGCATGGCAAAGGTCAAGAATATTTTCCGAATAGCCAAGTTATCAGCTCCTAAGGCTTTAAGTACCCCAATCATGTTGGTGCGCTCAAGTATCAAGATGAGGAGACCCGAAATCATGGTGAAGCCTGCTACGCCGGTCATGAGGCAGAGAATAACCCATACATTCATATCGAGCAAGTCTAGCCACGCAAATATTTGGGGATTGGCCTCTTCGATGGTCTGCACATAGTAGGTACCGCCATATTGATCCAGCTGTATGCCTAGCTTGTCGTGAAGCTCACTAGCCACCGAGGCTACTTGGTCAAAATCCGACACCGCTATCTCTATACCGCTCACTTGGCCCGCCTTCCAACCGTTCAGTCGGTTTACGGTATAGATATCGGTAACCAGAAAGTGGTCGTCAAACACCGAGAAGTTGGTTTGGTAGATGCCTGCTACTGTTAGGCGGCGGGCACGCACCTCTTCGCCATCGATGTAGTAGGTATGCAGCCTATCGCCTAGTTTGAGGTGTAGCTTGTTGGCTATGGTTCTGGAAAGAAGTGTTTGGTTGCTTGCCACGCTATCGGTAAAGATGGGAATCTCTCCCTCTAGCAGGTGCTGCCTCATAAATGCCCAGTCGTAGCTTTGGTTGACCCCCTTGAGTACCATTCCCAGAAAGTTATCGGAGGTGGTAATCATGCCGGGCTTGGTAGAGTAGCACTGTGTATGGCTAACTCCTGCTACGGCCTGAACTTGGTGCAAGATGGAGTCCGAAGCCAAGATGGGTACCGTTTCGTACGACTTCTGCGCATCGAAATTGGTAATCAACACATCGGCTCCTATCCCTACCACTTTATTACGCACCTCGTTCTTAAAGCCCAGCACCACGGCTACCGATACAATCATGACCGCTAGCCCAATGGCAATGCCTGCTACAGCTATACGCACAGCGGGTTTCGAGATCCCTTTTTCGTTCTCGTTGCTGCGATAGATGCGCTGCGCAATAAATAGTTTCCAATTCATGGGCTACTCCTCTACTCTACCTGGATAAGCCTCGAGTGCCTTGCGAAGAATAAAGAGTGCACGTACCAAATCTTCTTTGTTGAGTACATAGGCTATCCGCACTTCGTTCTTACCGGCTCCTGGCGTGGTATAGAAACCGCTAGCGGGGGCCATCATAATGGTCTCGCCTTCGTACGAGAAGTCGGATAGACACCATTCGCAGAATTTGTCACTATCATCTACGGGCAACTTGGCTACGGTGTAGAAAGCTCCCATAGGGATGGGCGAATAGACACCGGGAATACGGTTCAAGCCATCAATCAAACATTTTCTACGTTCTACATATTCGTCGTAGGTATCGCGCATATACTCTTCGGATGCATCGAGCGAAGCCTCAGCGGCAATCTGCCCAATAAGCGGAGGACTTAATCGAGCTTGACAGAACTTCATCACTGCCTTGCGCACTTCGTGATTCTTGGTAATAAGGGCACCAATACGAATACCACATTCCGAATAGCGTTTCGATACTGAATCAATCAACACTACATTTTGTTCAATCCCCTCTAAGTGACAGGCCGAGATGTAGGGCGAACCGGTATAGATAAATTCGCGATAGACCTCGTCCGAAAAGAGATAGAGATCATATTTCTGCACCATGTCGCGTATTTGATTCATTTCACGACGTGAGTAGAGGTATCCGGTAGGATTGTTGGGGTTGCAAATTAAGATAGCCTTGGTACGTTCGTTAATTAACTCTTCGAACTTCTCTACCTTAGGGAGTGAGAAACCCTCTTCGATGGTAGTGGTTACCGTACGAATCACCGCACCGGCCGAAATGGCAAAGGCCATGTAGTTGGCATAAGCAGGTTCGGGAACAATAATCTCATCGCCTGGATTCAGACAGCTTAAGAAGGCAAAAAGAACCGCCTCGGAGCCACCTGTGGTGATAATAATATCGTCGGCAGTAAGATGAATGTCATATTTCTCGTAATAGCCCACTAGCTTCTCGCGGTAACTGCGATATCCCTGGCTAGGGCTATATTCTAACACTTTACGGTCTATCTGACGAATAGCATCAATAGCCGCTTGGGGAGTAGGAAGGTCGGGTTGACCAATATTTAGGTGATAAACGTAGGTACCTCTTTGCTTAGCACCATCAGCAAGGGGTGCTAATTTGCGGATAGGTGATGCAGGCATTTCGTTTCCGCGAGTCGATATAATAGGCATATAACTATTGCTTATAGATTGTTAAACAAGTGTGCAAAGATAGAACTTAGGTGGCAACAGAACAAACAATTTGAAAAAGAATAGCTATTTTTGTTTTTGATTTCACACTAGAGTAGCCATATAGCTAACGAATGTTACCGACAAAATAGGCAATAGATAATATGAAAAGAGAAGAGATAATATGAAAAGAGAAGAGCCACTAATTCGCATCTCAAAAGAGAATAGACGTTTTCTTGTAAAACCTCCCCATCCTGTCTTACAACAGAGTAGCAACTACCAGCAAGCATTTAAGCAGGAGGCGTTATTGGCACAAGCGTGCAGAGCCCCCTACTTCTTTACTTGCCTAGGCACTATGGAGTGGAAAGGCCAAGAGGTGATATGCTATGAGTACGAAGTGGTTACTCCGCTCAATAAAGCTGTTTTAGAGTATGCCGAGATGCTAAAAAGCGAATTTGATCAGGTTACGAATCAACTCATGGAGGCAGTTATCTACCTACACAGCCAAGAGGTGATTCATGCAGATATACACCCGGGTAATATTTACCTCACCAAAGCGGGGTGTGAGCTAAGACTGGTCAATTGTGCACAACCCTACACAGCGCTTACTCCCTCGTGCTTGCTACTTAGAGCAAGCTATACCCCCCCCGAGAGATTGGCAGACAACGAGCTCTCTGATCAAACATTGCCCAATCAATCGACCGACATTTATGCCATAGGCAAAGTGATGGAGTTCCTCTACAGCTATTCGCGGGTAACGGTAGGCATCAACCGGGTGATAAAAAAGGCTACCCATGCCGATCCGGCCAAGCGATATGCTACCGTACAGGAGATGAAACGGGCTTTTAATCAGGCCAAAAGTTGGGATTGGGCCATAAGAGGCAGTAAAGCAGCAGCGGCTATCGGGGTGATGGCACTCTGTTACTACGGATTGGCAGATCAAGGCCCATCCAAGGAGGAGCTAAGTTTCTTTGAGGATAGTAAAATAGTGCACCGTAAATCGGTGGCCGAGCAGGATAGTCTCCTTCAAGCAGCTTCCTATCTGGATCTAAGCGAATCGTTGATGGAATCCATCACAGGAGCAGGAAGCAGCGCTACGGAAGGGGTGATAAACCATTCTAGCGATGAAGCGGAAATAGATCAAGCTTTAACCCTCAACAAGGAGGCGGACGAAAGGGCAGCAAAACTCTTTAAAAGTCAATTTCGCCAGGCAGCATTGCCCATTATACAGCGCATCTGTACCCCACAACTAATGAATGGTAGCCAAGAGCATTTTCAGCAAGAGAGCTTAGATGGTTTCTCTGCGTTGGACAAGATTCAGCGAGAACTGGCTACCGAGTTGGGACTAGATTTACTCAACGCTACCACGCTAGCCTCAGAGATTATCGGGGAGGTAACGCAACAAAGCATGCAGCGCCTCAAAAGAGAGCCTACGAGCAGCAACGACTAAATAAGAGCTATTATTATGAAGATGAAACGACTGGTCAGCAAGAGTATTCAGCATTAGAATAATCAGGAATAGCAACAACCAATAGGAGAAAAGAGTTTGAATAAGGTGCTTCCTAGAGAGCGTTACAAAACGACCCCTCTCAAAAGAAGCAAAAGAGAATCAATATGAATATAAAGAAAAAGATTGCGGGGCTCTGTGCAGCCTCGCTTGTGCTACCTATGCAGGCACAACAAGTGGATACTCTACAAGTATACAATCTAGAAGAGGTAGAGGTGATATCGACCCGAGCTACCGCTACCACGCCCATGGCTTTTACCACCCTCAACAAGGAGCAAATAAAGAAGCAAAATTTAGGACAGGACCTCCCCTATCTCTTAAATATGACCCCATCGGCCATTACCACGAGCGATGCCGGTGCAGGAGTAGGATACACCTCTATGCGCATACGGGGTACCGATGCTACCCGCATCAATGTAACGGCCAATGGCATTCCGATGAATGATGCCGAGAGTCACTCTGTATTCTGGGTAAACATGCCCGACTTTGCCTCGTCGGTCAAAGATGTGCAGGTGCAACGCGGTGCAGGTACCTCGACCAACGGTGCAGGGGCCTTTGGCGCTAGCATCAATATGCAGACGGGAGAGCTCTCTATGAAGCCCTATGCAGAGTTTAGTGGCTCGTATGGCTCCTTCCAAACACACAAAGAGACTTTCAAGGTAGGAACAGGACTGCTCAATGGACACTGGGCTTTTGATGCACGTCTTTCGAATATTGCCACCGATGGATACATTGACCGCGCATCGGCTAGCCTCAACGCCTACTACCTACAAGGTGCCTATTATACCGATAATACCTCTATTAAATTAATCACCTTTGCCGGCAAGGAGGAGACCTATCACGCTTGGAACTACGCCAGCCGCGAAGAGATGGATCTATATGGGCGTCGCTACAACTCTTGTGGCTATATGTACACCGACCAACAAGGGGTGGCACACTACTACAACGATCAAACCGACAATTACGTACAGAAAAACTACCACCTCCTTATCAACCACCAATTCAGTGCAGCGTGGAACCTCAACGCAGGGTTGCACTACACCAAGGGCGATGGCTACTACCAAGAGTACAAAGATGAGCGTACACTCGTAGAGTATGGGCTAACTCCTTTTGAACAAGGAGGAGAGATGCTTACAACGGCCAATCTCATTCGTCGCAAAGCAATGGACAACCACTTTGGTGGGGCTATCTTTTCGGTCAATTACAACAATGAGCGATTGAAAGCAACGCTGGGTGGAGGATTTAATCGCTACGAAGGCGACCATTTCGGCCAAGTGCTTTGGGTAGAGAACTACATGGGTACGCTCCATCCTAACCACGAGTATTACCGCAACCAAGGAACCAAGAACGATGCTAATCTCTATTTAAAGGGTGATTACACGCTGGTTAAAGGGCTAAATATCTATGGCGATCTGCAATACCGCCACCTACAGTATCGCCTAGGGGGAGTCAATGATAAGTGGAATTACGCTACCGAAACATTGCAACAACTGGAGGTAAATGATACATTCGACTTCCTAAACCCAAAAGCAGGCCTTTCGTGGCAGATAAATGCCCATCAACGCCTCTTTGGTTCCTTCAGTGTGGCGCACAAAGAGCCTACCCGTAACAACTACACCGATGGCAAGCTCACCGAATATCCCCGTGCAGAACGTATGTTCGATTATGAGTTGGGGTACACCTATGCCAATAAGTGGTTTTCGGCCGGTGCCAACCTCTACTACATGGATTACAAAGATCAGCTGGTGCTAACAGGCGAACTCAACGAAATTGGCGAACCGATTGCTGCCAATATGCCTAAGAGCTACCGTACCGGTATCGAATTGATGGCTGGCTTAAAACTACCTTGTGGCTTTTCGTGGGACGTGAATGCTACCTTTAGCAAAAACCGCATCAAAAATTTCACCGAACTGCTCTACGAAGATGGATGGGCCAATCCTATGGAGGTAAAACTAGGCGATACTCCCATTGCCTTCTCGCCCAGTACGATTGTCAACAACCGCTTCGCCTATACCTATAAAGGAGTAGAGGCTGCCCTACAGTCTAACTACGTGAGCAAACAGTATATGAGTAACTCTAAGCAAGAGGAGCACCTACTCGATGCCTATTTTGTAAGCAACCTCAGCCTAGCCTATACCTTTAAGCTACCTCACACCAAGCAGGTAACCGTAGGGTGCACCGTTTACAACCTCTTTAATGAGCGTTACGAAAACAATGGATATGCTGGTAGTGGCTACTATGTAGAGGGCGATGAGAAGATACGCTACAACTATGCGGGGTATGCTGCCCAAGCGGGTACCAATGCCTTGGGGCATGTAACCATTCTATTCTAATCCGCTTCTCATCGCATCACCAATTGTTACTCATCACATCATCGTATCACCATGTTAGAATATATAGGAACTGTGGTAGGACTCATCTACCTCTGGCTAGAGTACAAAGCCAGCATCTACTTGTGGATAGCCAGCATTATTATGCCAGCTATCTACCTCTTTGTTTACTACGAGGCAGGACTCTATGCCGATGTGGGTATCAATGTCTACTACCTGCTGGCCGCTCTCTATGGTTGGATGAATTGGCGTAGCAAGCGCAGCGCTGGTTCCAGTTGCAGCTCTAATTCCGCTGAAGCTATTGAGCCTGGTGCCACCCTTACCGAACTGCCCATTACACAGATGCCCCTGCGTTACTACCTACGACTAGGAGTGATCTGCACCGGTTGCTTCTTTGCCATCGCTTACCTACTCAAGAATTTCACCGATAGCACGGTACCTTGGTTAGACTCCTTCACTACGGCTCTAAGCATAGCCGGTATGTGGATGCTAGCCAAAAAATACATTGAACAGTGGTGGGTATGGCTCGTGGTCAATGTAGTGTGTGCCGGCTTATATCTCTATAAAGGGCTAG
This sequence comes from Phocaeicola sp., assembly GCA_051648565.1. GTDB lineage: Bacteria > Bacteroidota > Bacteroidia > Bacteroidales > Bacteroidaceae > Phocaeicola. Next base: position 21,265 of record JBOFFJ010000035.1, read on the forward strand.
AGCCTACTGCGGTTCTTTACACCCTCTATGCTTTGATTACGCTGCTAGGTTACCGCAAGTGGAAACGCCTGATGATAACACAAGCTACGTAGTCTATCAAAATCAACACATAGAAAAAGACGCATTCTTTTAAAAAAGGGCTATCCATTCGCTATCAAACTAGTTTATAGCGAGTGGATAGCCCTTTTTTAATCGGCTTATGTCTACATAGAAGAACCATCAGAAGATAAAATCAAAGATAGAGAGAATGAGAGAATATTGTACTTTGGAATTATTGCCCTATCTTTGCAAGGAAAGAGCTAACGTTGCTCTACCCAACTGATAACCCCGTGAAACATTCCATAAACAAGAACCCTCTTAATCTCCCCTTTGGCCCTTTTGAAGCAGTTGTGCTTGCTCAAGGAGAGTACCCTACCCATACTATTCCTGCTACTCTATTGCAAAATTCGAAGTTCATCGTCTGCTGCGATGGAGCTGCAAATGAACTAGTAGCCAAAGGAATCATTCCCCACGCCATTGTAGGCGATGGCGACTCACTTTCGCCCGCTATTCGTACAGCCTATGAGCAGCTGCTACATTTAGAGTGCGAACAAGAGAGCAATGATTTAACCAAATCGATACGCTACCTCTTGAAAGAGGGTCAAAAGCGGGTAGCCATCGTAGGAGGAACAGGTAAGCGCGAGGATCATACATTGGGCAATATCAGCCTGCTACTGGAGTACCAACAGATGGGTATGGAGGTGGTAATGTACACCAACTACGGCTACTTGGTGGCTTGTCAAGATGAGGCTACCTTTTCAACCGTTGCCGGCCAACAGCTCTCCATCTTTAACTTTGGAGCCAAAGAGTTTCAAGCAGAGGGGCTCAAATACCCTATTTACGATTTTAGTAGCTGGTGGCAAGGTACCTTGAATGAATGTACGGGTAGTGAAGTAGTCATTGAAGCCAAGGGGCACTACCTGCTCTTCTTTACCTATCCTGCTCTCTAAACTAAAAGCAGCATAAAATAATAACCTCCTAGAGGATTGCTTGGTGTAAGAAAGTTGCTTGATGTAAGAAAAAAAGCGTACTTTTGTCCCCTCATTTCAATCCATTCCCCATATGAAAGTTGCTATTATAGGCGGAGGCGCCGCTGGTTTTTTCACTGCCATCAACCTCAAAGAGTTAGCCCCTGAGGCCGATGTAACCATCTACGAAGCAGCACCACGCGTGCTAGCCAAGGTAGCCATTACCGGAGGGGGACGATGCAACCTTACCAACTCTTTTCGAGGGGTAAAGAACCTATCAGTAGCCTATCCACGAGGGGCCAACCTGATGAAGCGTGCCCTCAAAGCTTTTAGCCACAAAGATACCTATGCTTGGTTTGAAGCACATGGCATTAAACTCACCACCCAGGAGGATGAGTGTGTATTTCCGCAATCACAACAAGCGCAGCAAATTATTGATACATTCCTACAACTAGCTAAGAAACAAGGAATAGCCATTAAAACCTCGCACCGAGTGGCTCAAGTAACCCCTGTCAATCACCAATTAGCACTCTCTTTTGTAGATACAAAGCTCAAAGCCATAGAGGCAGATTATGTAGTAGTTACTTCGGGAGGAAGCCCCAAGAAAGAGGGACTTTCAATGTTAGCACCCTTTCAGCTCAAGGTAGCAGAACCCGTACCCTCTCTCTTCACCTTCTGTCTGCCCGATAACCCTATTACCCAACTGATGGGTACCGTAGTAGAACAAGCCACTGCTACTATTACCGGTAGTAAACTCACTGCATCGGGTCCCTTGCTTATTACCCACTGGGGAATGAGTGGGCCAGCCATTCTGAAACTCTCCTCGTATGGAGCCCGCCTACTACACGAAAAAGAGTACACAGCTACCATCGCTATCAACTGGGTGAATGGTGAGAAAGAGCAGCAAGTACTCGAACTACTTCAGAGCATGACCAAAGAGCATGCCAAGAAGCAACTGGCTAATATCCGCCCCTACAATTTACCCACCCGCCTTTGGATTCATCTGCTACAAAGTATTGAGATAGAGCCCACCCGCAAATGGGAGGAATTGGGTCGCAAACAGATGAACCGCCTGGTAAATAGCCTCATCAATGACCAGCACCTTATAAAAGGGCAACACCGATTCAAAGAGGAGTTTGTAACTTGCGGCGGTATCGATCTCGAGAATATCAACCTGACCACCCTTGCTTGTAAAGAGGTGCCCAACCTCTACCTAGCGGGTGAGGTGCTTGATGTAGATGCCATAACAGGAGGTTTCAATTTACAAGCGGCATGGAGTATGGGCATGGTGGTGGCTCGCGGAATAGCAGGCTTTATAGCGGCTGATAAGAACTAAGAAAGGCTACTCTTATCCACCTTCTCGGCCAATTGCACTTTTTTTACACCGACATTTACACCGACACCTTTAGTTAGTTTGTCGGTGACAACATGCGCTACATGCATCTAGCTGTTTTAACTAATCAGATAACTTTTCGAGGCATAGCTATGCCTCGAAAAGTTTAAAAACAGAAAGCCCCACGAAATCACTTCGTAGGGCTTTCTATTTTCAACTAATAACTAACTTGTTTAAACGTAATTCTTATATGACTAACTTATGGTACAAAGATAGCGGGTTTCCGCACCCTGTGCAATCCCCTTGATTAGGTATATTTGACTCAAAGCGCTCACCATATATAGGTAGGAATGAAGTTACATTATAGAATTAGTTACGTTATAGGTTCATTTTCACCTCACTTAGCTCCACTAATTTATTGACAATGGCATAAATAGTAAGACCTGCTGGTGAATGAATTTGCAATTTACGCGCTATGTTGCGGCGGTGTGTAATAACTGTATGGATAGATAAGAAGAGTTGCTCGGCTATCTCCTTGTTGGTCATACCACGCACCACACAACAGACTATCTCCTTTTCGCGTTGGCTCAAGGTATCTTGCGTGGGTTCGGGCTCTTCCTCCTCTTCCGTACGCAGCAACTCAACCATCTTGCTGTTAATCAAGTCTAAGTCATCGTATAGCTGAATATGCTCATCATACCCCTTTAAGAGATTACTATCTGTTACTACAGATTGCAACGATACCACTTTAATGGAGGAATAGTCGCTCTTTCCCTTAAACTCATCGGCGTTAAACCATCCACCAAAGAGTGGATTGATAACCAGCACCTGGGGACGATGGGCTACCATGCATTGGTTAAGTCCTGTAAGCGAAGTTATTTCGATAGGCGACACCGATAAATCGGGCAAGTGCTTTAAGATAGATATCAACCCACTACGCACAATGACCGAACTATCGGCAACGGCTATTTGTATTGTTTCGGTATGTTTCATGCCTCCTCCTTTTCTAAAGAGAGTACAGCAGGCACGAATAAGAAGTCCTCTACTCGGTTGTGCGAAATCAAATCTTTCTCACAGCTAAATATATCAAACAGTGTAGCATTTAAGAGTGGATTATTCTTCTTTGCTGGATAGTATTTGATTAAGATATTCTTTAAGTCGGTCAGCTTCGAATCAATTTGGTCGTGGTTACGGGCAAATTTAGAGATGCGGTATCCACCAGTTACCTGACCAGCTAATAGCTTCTCTACATACGAGAACACATTCTGATCTTCGAAAGCCATGTGTTTACGTACCTCGGCTACGTAGGCATCAAAGAACTGAATAATCAAGAAGGATACCTCGTTGAGAGGGGCTTCGTTTGGCGAAGAGCTATCAAGCGCCTCTATTAACTTGCAACGGATGGTGGGAAACTGAAAGTCAAGAAAGTAGTGGTGTGCTTGGTGAAGATAGCTCATCAGCGATGGGATGGAGAGCTCTTTCACCTCTTCGGTAGCCATGCGATAACTCTCTTCGGTTACAAAGTTTACCACTGCCAGAAAGGTGGCACAATCTACCTGATGCTGATTACACACCTCTGTCACTGTTTGGTCGCCAAATCCTAGCGACAATCCAAACCGACTAAGCACCTGCAACAACGTATAGTTATCGCATATGAGGTCGCTCATTTTATCAGTTGGCTTATATTTTATAGTATACATAAAAACATTTTTTTATTGATAATCTCATTTCTGTTGCTCATAACACCTATTTGGCCGCTTTTACAGCACAATTAGGTAAGAGTGATGGGTATGCAATTAGAGATGCTGGGCAACTTATTCCAGCATGTATTGGTAACAATGGTGTGGAGCAAATAATTGGTCGACCTCCTTGAGCGGAGTAGCAAAAATGCCAAAGAGCGACGAGCCCGATCCACTCATTGCTGCATAGAGAGCCCCCTGCGCATAGAGATCGGCTTTGATTTGTGCCAGCTGCGGATGTAGTTGGAAAACACTCTTCTCAAAATCGTTTACCATACGCTCTTTCCACTCCGTAAGGGGCAGTCTGCTTAACTCCAGTAGCGAGTGAGTAGGCTTTTGCGGCACCATGCCAGCAAATGCCTCTTTGGTCGAAACAAAGACATCGGGTTTCACTATTACCAGGTGATACCCTTTTAAACTCAACTCAATGGGTTGAAAAACATTTCCAATTCCCGTAGCATAGACCGGTTGGCTCTTGATAAAAAAGGCGCAATCGGCCCCCAATTGGGCTGCATAGCTCTCTAATTGTTCCACCGAAATGCCCAACGAGAATTGTTCGTTCAATAGTTTGAGCATATACGAAGCATCGGCCGAACCTCCCCCCAGTCCAGCACCCATAGGGATGTGCTTAATCATAAAGATATCTACTGCAGGAAGGGTGGGATAATCATGCTTTAGCAGTAAGTAGGCTTTAACCACCAAGTTGTCTGCCGCATTTCCAGCAATGGCGGCCCCTATCACCTGTAGGTTGTAGGGTAAGGTAGTGTGCGACTCTTTCATAGGAACCACCTCTAATGCATCCTGCAATCCATGTACCGGATAGAAGAGTGTCTCTAGATTGTGGTAGCCATCGCTACGTTTTTCTGTTATATTGAGTCCTAAATTTATTTTAGCTATCGGAAGTGTAATCATCTCTGTGTTGCTTTGGAATAGGCTCTACTGGTATGGAGCAACCATTCTGTTTTAAACCTATACAAATGTACACAAAAAAGAGAAGCCAGCGGCCACCTCGTCTAAAAAAGTGGAAAGATTTAGACCACCTCTAGTATGGCTAGAAGAGTCCATTGATGAAGGCAGTCTGTAGCAGAGTCGTTGATTCTCAAAGTTATTAAGGTAACCAACGATAAAATCAGGAATAAATAACCACAAAAGAGAGGCCGCAGAGGCAGAAAAAGTACAAAATGTAATATTTTCTAATCGCTTTTGCTTCCGTTTACTTTTTTCTCTTTATATTTGTGCTTTATAACACGGTTTTTAAGCACAATATGGCGAAAACAGAAATATCAGAACAGGAAATTGCTGAGAGCATACCCGATTTGTGGCAGATTTTAACCACTGAACAAAGAGCACTTTTAGCCGAAGAGTATGTTGTACAGAAGTATAAAAAGAACGAAACCATCTATTGCGAGGGAGAGACTCCCGTCCATTTGATGTCGCTCTTACGTGGAAAAGTAAAGATCTACAAGGAGGGTGTAGGAGGACGTAGCCAGATTATTCGGGTAATTAAGACCAACGAATATTTTGCCTACCGTGCTTACTTTGCCGGTGGTGACTTTGTTACGGCCGCTGCTGCTTTTGAACCCTGTACGCTCTGTCTGATCCCGATGCCTCTAATCATGAAGTTCTTGAAAGAGAACAATGATTTGGGTCTATTTTTCATCAAACAGCTCTCCAAGGATTTAGGAATTTCGGACGAACGCACTGTGAGCTTAACACAGAAACATATCCGCGGTAGACTGGCCGAGTCACTCATCTTCTTAAAAGATAGTTATGGCTTGGAAGAGGATGGCTTTACCCTAAGCATCTACCTCTCGCGCGAAGATTTGGCCAATTTGTCAAATATGACCACTTCGAATGCTATTCGTACCCTCTCTAACTTTGCCAGCGAAAAGCTGATTGCGATTGATGGACGAAAAATTAAAATTATTGAAGAGGAGAAACTAAAGAAAATTAGCCGAATAGGATAAAAAAACAGAATACACTGATATTGCAAACTGGCTACGTATACTACATCAAAAGGCGTTTGTCGAAATGGAAAGAAGACTTATATATCGATTATATTATGTCGGCAGAAGAGCTTTATAAAGAGTTCTCAAAAAAGAATCCTGACCTGCTTCAGAGGGTTAATCTGGGTTATATAGCATCTTATCTTAGAATGTCACACGTAACATTATGTGCATTAAGAAAGTGAGTGACCTTTTTTTAAAGTAGTTAAAAAAGATCTCGTAGCATATTGCATACTTTTGCAGATAAATCTCTAAAAAATTACGTATGCTACAAAATTCACTATCCACTCAATCAAACCGAGTGTTATGGATCGATGTTCTTCGATTTATCGCCATCTTCATGGTAATTTGCATTCACTGTGCCGATCCTTTTAACGTTTCACCCGAAGCTCGTTCTAATCCTGATTTTAACTTCTGGGGTTCAGTTTATGGCTCGTTTCTTCGGCCTTGCGTACCGGTCCAACCATTGTTTGTATTGAGATATCGATTTTCTTTTCATCTAAATAATTTTAAAATAGAATTGCTTACCGCATTCACACTTTTAAGTGAAAAGCAGTAAGCAATTTCATCTACCCAAACAGGTGATACTAAATGAATATCTTAGAAGCTGTTTTAATTTGATTAAAAAATAATATTATGAGCCCTCCGTATAGGATGTAAAAATATTGATAACCAGTTGGTTAATTGGACAATACTTCGTAACCTCATGAGTACCAATCAATTAAATTATGGGCTCTTATCCAACCAACCTTGCCGATTATCAGTGGCAAGTTATAGAAAAAATCGTAGAACCGCAAAAAAGAAAGCGAAAACATACTCTCAGATCCATAATGAATACTATTTTTCATCTCAACAAAACTGGATGTCAATGGCGCATGCTCCCTAAGGACTTTCCTCCTCATGATACAGTTTTCTATTACTTCAATAAATGGAAGTGGTCTGGTGTGATTGAAGATATACTTGATCAGTTACATAAATTGGCGAGAACCCTTAACGGAAAAGACGCTTCCCCTAGTTTGGGAATTATAGATTCTCGGAGCTTAAAAACAGGTCATCATACTGATAAGGACAAAGGTATAGATGGCGGTAATAAAATAAAAGGGCGCAAGGAACACATTGTAGTTGATACACTAGGATTGCCCATGGCTATAAAGGTTCATGCTGCAAATAGGCATGATAGTGTGGGGGCTATAGAAATAGTAAATCTAATGAAAGCCAAATTTCCGCGTCTTAAAAAGATACTTGCTGATGGGGGGTACAAGGGAGAAAATTTGGCCAGCCATATCCAAAAAGAATTAGGATGTAAGATATAAGTTGTATTAAGACCTGATGAATCTTCTAAAAAGTTTTCTATTATACCAATAAGATGGATTGTAGAAAGGAATTTTGCATGGCTTGAAAACTTCAGGAGAATAGCTGTAGACTATGAGTTTTACGCTAATACAGCCGAAACTATGGTGCAAATAGAATTCATTGCGCTTATCATAAACAAATATTTGAATTAAATTAAGGGTCTGTAACGAATAGTGTGGGTAATCGTATAATTTTTAAATTCAAATCTATTTCCGAGAACCCTTTCTTTTTGCGGAAATGCTCTCGAAAACAGAAAGAGTGAGGTAAAAAAGAGGCTAGCCTCATCATCCCCCAAGTATCCCTACCTAAATGCACTATAAGATGGAAAGCTATAATTCACACTAAGAGCTCTATCCGCACTCCTTGTGGAGTACGGATAGAGCTCTTTCATTCAAAAAAGTAAGTTGGAATAATTACTCAGCCAAGATACTAATTTCTGCTGCCGAAGCAAAGTCCTGTTGATTTTGCGAACTTAAGGCAACAAATCGTATGTAACGAGCTTTGACAGGTTGTGCAAAAAGCACCTGCTTAAGTGCAGCATTGTTCTCGAAAAGACCTGTATGAATGGGTTCTCCCCACTCTTTACCATCTTGACTAACCTGTATGGCATACTCTTTAATGCGACCATTGGTGCCCGTTTGGCGAGGAAGGAAAGTAAATCCTTTTACCTGCTTCTCTTCGCCTGCGTCTAAATCAACCCAGTGTGGGTATTTAGCCACAGTTACCGAGTACATGGTGTGCCAATAGCTATTGGGATCTCCATCCACTAAATGTTTAGCATCTCCTTCACCTACCTCTTGGCTGCTGGTAGAGATCACTTCAGTCTGTATGCCTTCAATCTTCTCAAACTGAGCGATAGCAGAAAGTTGTCTCTTCTCTTTGTACCAGGCTTTCACCACACCACCGTCTCGCAGGGCAATTTCGCCTTTATAGAGTTGTGCTTTACCACCATTAACGCTATACATAAGAGGAGCCTCTTTGGCCTGTGAAGTAATCTCCACTACCCCCGAACGCGTACGTGCAATGGAGATTGGCAGCTCGCCCGAAGCCGACACTTGTGCAGTGGCTTGCAAAGATTGCTGCGCAGTTACGGGACGAATAATAAAGCCCATGTGGTGGTTAGCTGCAAAGATTCGATCTTGGTGAAGCGGGCCGCCTTGACCACAGCTGTTACCGCCTAAGCCTGTCACCCCTAGATCCAGATGCAAATAGGTATCACCTGCTTGGGGCAGTTGGTGCGGGTGTGGAGCTTGAATCAAATCAAGCGCCGAGTATGGCAGTGCCGAAACCGATAACCGATTCGTTGCAAGGAAGAGTGCACCACTACCCGAAGGGGCTGTTAAGGCACACCAACGCACATCTTCGTGATTCCCCATATCTTGTGGTTTGGGGAAGTTTACAAACTCACCTGCCACAGTCGATGCATGTTGCTCAATAAATTGGCCCGATTTGCGATCGGCATAATTATCAATAGGGCCTCTACCGTAATAGGTAAAGTTGCTAAACTTTTGCGGAACTTTCATCACATAGCCCAAACGTGGGAGCACTAGACTCGGATTATTCGAAGCGATATTGGCCTGAAGCTCAATCGACCCATCGGGATAGATGGTCCAAATTTGATTGGTCGTAAACTTAAAGTCATTCGCACCAAAAGGTTTATCGGCCAACTCTTGAATGCTGTTTTTACCCGAGCTGGTACCTCCCAATATTTTGGCACCGTGGGGTGCTTGCGACTCAACGGTAAAAGACAGAATCACCTTTCGCTGGTTCTTCTCTTTCGGATTTTGCTCGCTGTAAATTGCTTGGTTGGTTACCTTATGAACCAAGTTATGTAATCCATTGTCGAACCAAGGCGAATAGAACCAGTTATCATTATTGACAAAAGCACGCAAGGCATCTAGTTTCGGACCATTACCAGGGGCAATAATAGTTTCACCCCCATAGGTTAGTGCATAAATAGAACCGGTTTGTGTATCGAATTTCACCTCAAAGTTCTCCCCTTTTATGGGCTGAATATTTCCTTCGGCTTTCTCAAGTAGTAGCTTAGCACCGGTAGCCGTGACTGCTGCAAGTGCAGGGCGAACACCCGCCTCTTTCACTAAAATCTGCTCTTCAGCTTGTGGGAAGCCTTTATCGGCCCAAGGTTGCTTCTCATTCAGCAACAGCTGTATTTTCACAAAATACTCCGAATCAGCTTTTAGTTTACTATACTGATAAGGTAGATTAACGCTCATTCGTTGACGAGCATTAATTGCTTGGGGTTGCATAACGCCCGATTCAATTGCTGCTCCATCTTCGTAGAGTGCCCAACTAATTTGGTAATCAGCCAAGTTCTTAAAATAGTATTTATTAAAGAGTTCAAATACCCCCTTCTCCAGGTCAACTGCTTTTACGCCTACATGTTGATACACCTTCTTCACCTCGTAATATTGGGGTTTCGGCTCTAAATCACCAAATACAATTCCGTTGAGTACAAACTGACCATCGTTGGGTGTATCTCCAAAGTCACCTCCATAGGCTTGATACTTATCGCCCGTTTGAGGATCGTAGTTATACATCGACTGGTCTACCCAATCCCAAATGGCACCTCCGCAGAAGAAATTGGTTGATTCAATCGCTTCCCAGTAATCAATCAAGTTACCGCATGCATTTCCCATAGAGTGGGCATATTCCGAAATATGGAAGGGGTACTTTATGTTGTAGGTTCCCTTTACGGCATTTCGCGTCCAAGCAATGGAAGGATATTGATTGGATCCCATATCCACAATCTTGTTGTTGCGCTCATACTGTACCGGACGTGAAAGATCGGCTCGCTTCAGGGCATCGTAGGCGGCTACAAAGTTATCACCGGGTCCCGCTTCATTCCCCAACGACCAGATTACAATCGAAGGGTTGTTGATGTTAGCGTGTACCATCTCCATAACCCGAGCCACATGTGCATCTCTCCACTCTACCGGGTGCGACAAAGAGGCATCACCATAATAGTACTGATGCGACTCTACATTGGCCTCATCTTCCAAGTAAATTCCATATTTATCACACAGATAGTACCAATAGGGATCATCGGGATAGTGCGAGTTACGAACATGGTTAATATTGGCACGTTTCATCAACATAATCTCTTGCTCCATGGTTTCGCGGGAGATAACATGACCAGTAGCTGGATTCGATTCGTGACGGTTCACCCCCTTCAACTTCACTGGTTTGCCATTGATGTAGTAATAACGTCCGGCCAATCCAAACTCATCTTCGTGTGCAGGAGTATCTTTGATCTCCACTTCGCGGAAACCCACAATGGTGGAAGTTACATCAATGGTGTGCCCCTTTTTATCTTTCAGCTCGGCCACCAACGTATAGCGATAAGGCGTTTCGGCCGACCACTTATTCGGATTTTCCACCTTTAAAAGCACCTTTTGCGCCTCTACCTCCTTTCCAGGAGCAATTTCCGCCACTTCGGCACTGATTAATGCACCGGCAACGGGTTTATTTTCATCCGAATAGAGCTCGTTGGCATAGAGCGAATAGACCATTTGGTACGCTTTAGCTCGCTTCTTATCGAGGTTGCGAATATCGGTTGTAATGGCCAATGTACCATTCGCGTAGTTCTCATCCAGATCGGGAATGGCCACTAAGTTGCGTACATGCACTTTGGGGGTTGAAAAGAGAGCTACTGTGCGGAAAATACCAGGTAGGCGAAACATGTCCTGCGCCTCTAAGAAAGAGGCATCCGAACTGCGGTATACTTCGGCAGCAACGACATTCTTTCCCGCTTTTAAATAAGGCGTAATATTGAAGTTAGCCGTATTGCGTGAGTTCTTCGAGAAACCTACATATTGGCCATTGATCCAAAGATAGAAGAAAGAGTCTACCCCATCTAAACTGATAAAAACCTCCCGACCGTCCCAATCTTGAGGCACAGTAAATTCGCGGCGGTACGAACCCACCTCATTGCGATGCTTGTAGGTAGTCCAGGTATCGGGTGGGGTACGCATAACCCCTCCACGCCAGTCGTCTACCTTTACCGCATGTTTAAAAATGACCGGTTGATTTACATAGATAGGCACTCCATATTTAAGGCTACCATCTTTCTGAATACCTTCAATGTTCCAATTCGAAGGTACCCGCATTTTGTCCCAGGCCGATGTGTTGTAATCGGGTTGGTAAAACTCTTTTGGGCGTGAATCGGGATCGGGTGCCCAGTTAAAGTCCCAGTCGCCGTTAAGCGACAACCAATATTTGCTATTTTCGGGTAGTACACCACGTGCCTGTTCCACATTTTCGAAAGGAAATAGGTAAGCACGGGGCTGTTCTTTGTTGAGCGCTAAGTTTTCGGGAGATTCCCATTCGTTGCCTATCGGCGCTTGCTCCATGCGGTAATAGAAACCTTTTAGTTGTTCTTGCGCAGCATAGCTTTGCAGCGCTAGCGTGCAGAGCATAATCCCTGCAGTCATTTTCTTCATAGTATGTATCAGTTGTTAGAATTTAAGTGTTCCTATTTTTAAGGTCAATCCAATCGATTCTATAAATTGGTTTCCACAAAAGGAATACAAAGATAGTTTAAAAAAAGGGATATACAAAGTCCAACTTCTACCAATCAAAAAACAAACTCTATTGGCTAGATGGGCATAGCTATCAGTCGTGTGAGTGTAATGACAAACAGCCTATGGATAGAAAAAAAGCGCGTTCAATCGAGGTGAGTTAAGTTTAACTGAGTGCAATAGCAAGAGAGTAAGTAATCCCAAAACGGTCGATAGCACCAATTTGGCTTAAATTGCTTGAAACAACGCTTTTAGTTTCTCTGCATCGGCTTGCCAAAAAAAGTTTTCTTCAGCTTCTCCACTCATTAGTAAATTGAGATACTCCATTTCAGCTTGATATTTAGTGCGAAAGGTACCATGCAGCTCTTGTGCCGATGTTTTGCGAGCTACTTCTGCTATATTCTCTGGAGTCAGCCCTGCTCCCGGCATGATTATAATTCGGCCAGCAGCACGCTCTATAAGATTACAAATAACCTTCGATCCCTCTACCACATTATTTCTACCACCCGAAGTAAGAATGCGCTCACAGCCACATTCAATCACCTCTTCAACTCCTTTAACTAAATCACTACAACGGTCGAATGCGCGGTGAAATGTCACCCCCATTCCGTAACTATGAGCCAGATCTACTAACTCTTTTGTACGTGCTTTATCAATAGACCCATCAGCCTTTAGCAAGCCAATCACTATCCCATCACACTTTAACTTACCACATATTTTAACATCCTCTTTCATTGCTTCAAATTCCAAATCCGAGTAAAGGAAATTGCCACCACGTGGACGAATAATTACATACAGCTTCAGTTTTAGTAGCTTCCGCGCTACTTTTAATTGTCCATAAGAGGGTGTAGTGCCTCCCTCCAGTAAATTATCGCAAAATTCAACACGATATGCACCAGCTTCTTGCGCTATCAAACCTGATTGAACCGATTCAATACATACCTCTATCTTTATTTTTTTCATGTTAATTTTTATTAGAATAATCTTACGCTTCAAAGATAGTAAAAATAGAGGCTATTCTCATTAAATATAATAATTCCCAATTTTCACATTGATATTCCCCTCTTTTCATTGCATTTCTCCACACTTTTACCTTTCTTTGCAACCATTAAGACAAAGGGGTGCCTATTGGAACGACCAATAAGCTGAGATTATACCCTGTGAACCTGATGCGGTTAGTACCGTCGAAGGGATTGTTGGACTAACCAGCCATGCTATACGAGAAGATTCTACAGGCAGGCTTCGCAAACAAGCAAACTTCACAGCTACACTCTCACCAATCGTATTCTTTATATACCCCCATTGTTTTAGTTTATCAACCCATGTGTAATTCTAAAACAAGATAAGCGGTATGCATATACTCATTAACAACAAAGAGAGCGAGGTAGCCGATAACTGCACCCTGACTCAACTAGCCACCCAACTGCAACTACCTACACAGGGAGTAGCCATTGCCATCAACAACCAAATGGTTCCACGCCCTACCTGGGAGGATCACCTGTTGCAGCCTGGCGATTCGCTCGTTATTATTCAAGCAGCTTGCGGAGGGTAAGGGTCATGCAAATTCAATTTATTACCCATGCTACAGATCGATACGATCACTACCAAGGAGCTCAACTAGCCCTAGAGGGAGGTTGCCGCTGGATTCAACTCCGCATGAAAGATGCCTCGCTCGAAGAGATAAGAGCCATGGCCCTACGCCTGCTTCCCCTCTGCAAAAGCTACGGATCCACCTTCTTGCTAGATGACCATGTAGCACTGGCTAAAGAGGTAGGAGCCGATGGGGTACACCTAGGCAAACAAGATATGCCCATCGCCCAAGCGCGCCAATTGGTAGGCGATAAGTTCATCATTGGCGGAACAGCCAACTCCATCGAAGATGTGCGGATGCACCATGCAGCGGGAGCCAACTACATTGGGTGTGGCCCATTTCGTTTCACCACTACCAAAAAGAATTTAAGCCCTGTTCTAGGGCTAGAGGGGTACAAAACTATTCTAGCAGCCATGCAGGCCGAAGGAATCGACCTACCCGTGGTAGCCATTGGTGGAATTACCTATGCCGATATTCCCGCTATACTAGCAACCGGTATCAACGGCATTGCCCTCTCGGGAACCATCTTACAGGCCGATAATCCAGTGGAAGAGACCCAACGCATCTTACAACTTTTCAAATAAAGCAAACAGCGTCCATCTAAAAAAACTTTTAAACGAGTGCCAACTGCAACTAACGCTAACTGCAAGAAGTGCTGACAGTAAAAAAAGTAACTCTAAACAAGTGCTAACCTAACTCTAAACAGACTCTAAAGCAGAGCTGATCAGGAGAAAGAGAGGAGTTGGAATAGATAGGACGAATCATCATCAATAAATAGAGAAGCATAAAATAATATGGAAAAACTAATCATAGCAGGCCGCGAATTTAACTCGCGCCTCTTCCTAGGAACAGGTAAATTCCACTCCAACCAAGTGATGGAGCAAGCCATCTTGGCCTCGCAAAGCGAGATGGTAACAGTAGCCATGAAACGCATCGATCTTCAAGACCAAGAGGACGATATGTTGAAACACATTGTCCACCCACACATACAGTTACTACCCAACACCTCGGGTGTACGTACTGCCGAAGAGGCCATCTTTGCGGCACAAATGGCACGCGAAGCCTTCGGAACCAACTGGCTGAAACTAGAGATTCACCCCGACCCTCGTTACCTCTTGCCCGACTCTATCGAAACATTAAAGGCAACCGAAGCGTTGGCCAAACTGGGATTCGTAGTACTCCCCTATTGCCAAGCCGATCCTACCTTGTGTAAACGACTTGAAGAGGCAGGTGCTGCCACCGTTATGCCACTAGGTGCACCCATTGGCACCAACAAGGGGCTGCAAACGCGCGATTTCTTACGCATCATTATTGAGCAAGCCTCTATTCCCGTGATAGTCGATGCGGGTATTGGTGCCCCTAGCCACGCCGCCGAAGCGATGGAGATGGGAGCCGCTGCCTGCCTAGTCAACACCGCCATTGCTGTAGCGGGCGATCCCGTAGCTATGGCCATCGCCTTCAAAGAGGGAGTGGAAGCGGGTCGCCGTGCCTTCGAAGCCGGCCTAGGAAGCGTAGGTTTTACCGCCTCAGCCTCATCGCCCCTCACCTCGTTTCTAGATTAAATGGAGGGTTAGCTCACCTAGCTAGATCATCGTATCAACCCAAACGAAAGGAGCATTCGAGTCCAAAGCAACAAGCCAAGTCTACTTGCAAAAAGAGTTTGCCTCTTTACGCAAATTCAGCATTGACAATGGTGCAACGAACAAAGCAATGTTGCAACAAGAGACCGGCCTCCTGAGAGGAGCGTTAAACGGAAGGATTGATTTTTGCGTAAAAAAGGGAAGGCTGTTTGAGCACAACGTGCGAGTTCCTTTCCTTTAGCAAAAAACAAACCTGGAGTAGCCCCTCGCAGGCAGCCTTGATTTTTTCTTTGGTTCCGTTTCTTTTTTATCAAGAAAAAAGAAATGAACAGCCAGCAGTGACAAAAAAAAGAGAGAAAACATTTCAAAAATAAAAGAACAATGATTCACAAAGATAAAGCACACGCCAAGCGCGAAAAAGCCTACATGCAAGGCCAACTATTCCCCTTCATCCAAGTAGGGATGCAGAAAGTAAACCTCACCCCCACCATGGAGGAGGTAGATGGAGTGAAAACCGTAACACCCAACGAAGCGGTATACATCTACGATACCAGCGGCCCCTTTAGCGACCCCAACATTGAGATCGACCTCAAAAAAGGGTTGCCTCGCCTGCGCCAAAGCTGGATTACAGAGCGTGGCGATGTAGAGCAGCTCCCCTCTATTACCTCAGAATATGGCAAGATGCGACGCGACGATGCCGCCCTTAACCACCTCCGTTTCGACCACATCGAACTCCCTTACCGTGCCATGGCGGGCAAGTGCATTACCCAAATGGCCTATGCAAAAGCGGGCATCGTCACCCCCGAGATGGAGTATGTAGCCATCCGCGAGAATATGGATTGCCAAGCACGGGGTATTCAGAGCCACATCACCCCCGAGTTTGTACGCGACGAGATTGCTGCGGGACGTGCCGTACTTCCAGCCAACATTAACCACCCCGAAAGCGAACCGATGATTATCGGCCGTAACTTCTTGGTGAAGATCAATACCAACATTGGCAACTCGGCCACTAGCTCTTCCATCGACGAAGAGGTAGACAAGGCGGTATGGAGCTGTAAATGGGGAGGCGATACGCTGATGGACCTCTCTACTGGCGCTAATATTCACGAAACACGCGAGTGGATTGTGCGCAACTGTCCCGTACCCGTAGGTACCGTGCCTATCTACCAAGCGCTAGAGAAAGTCGATGGTAAGGTGGAAGATTTGACTTGGGAAATCTACAAAGATACCCTTATTGAGCAGTGCGAGCAGGGGGTAGACTACTTTACCATCCACGCCGGCATCCGCCTACACAACGTACACCTGGCCAACAAACGCCTGTGTGGCATTGTAAGCCGTGGAGGTAGCATCATGAGCAAGTGGTGTTTGGTACACAACCAAGAGAGCTTCCTTTACGATCACTTCGAGGATATTTGCGACATCTTGGCACAGTACGATGTAGCCGTATCGTTGGGCGATGGATTGCGCCCCGGCTCTATTCACGATGCCAATGATGAGGCGCAATTTGCCGAACTCGATACCATGGGCGAATTGGTACTGCGTGCGTGGGAGAAGAATGTACAAGCCTTTATTGAAGGACCTGGACACGTGCCGATGCACAAGATTCAAGAGAATATGGAGCGCCAAATCAAACATTGCCACAACGCCCCCTTCTACACCCTAGGCCCCTTGGTAACCGATATTGCCCCGGGTTACGACCACATTACCTCGGCCATTGGAGCCGCACAAATTGGCTGGTTGGGTACCGCCATGCTCTGCTACGTTACCCCCAAAGAGCACTTGGGACTCCCCAACAAAGAGGATGTACGTACGGGCGTTATCACCTACAAGATAGCTGCACACGCTGCCGATTTGGCCAAAGGACACCCCGGTGCCCAAACGCGCGACAACGCCTTGAGCAAAGCCCGCTACGAATTCCGCTGGTTGGATCAATTCAACTTGAGCCTCGACCCCGATCGTGCCTTGGAGTACTTCAACGAAGGATCGCACACCGAGGGAGAGTACTGCACCATGTGCGGACCCAACTTCTGCGCCATGAAGCTCAGTCGCGATTTGAAACAGGTAACGAGTAAAGCTAAGTAATCTGTTCTAAAAAGAACGTTAGGTGTCGAAGAACATCAAATAGATGCTAGATAGCAAATGATTAAAGCTAAAGAATCTGTTCTAAAAAGAACGTTAGGTGTTGAAGAGCATCAAATAGATGCTAGATAGCATTAGGCTTCGAAGAGCATTTGATGTCGAAATTCGTTAGATTTTAACCCCTCTCTTTTAGGGTCGCCCATTGGCTTACAGATAAGGCGACCCCAAAGAGAGAGCTAACTTCATTGCAAGAGTCAATTAAAAGCAATCCTCCGTAGAATGGACTTACCCCTTTATTAAGAACTAAAGATGAAAAAATCCGAAGAACGATTGATTGAATTATCGGCAATGTCTGAAGAAGTGTTAGCAGCACCATCAGCAGAAGTGTCGGTAGCACCATCCAAAGAAGCATCTGTGGAAGCAGCCATAGAACTATCGGCAGCACTTTTCAGCAAGTCGATGGGCAAAGCAGCCATAATGGAGATTGCCCACCAGGTAGTAACCCATTCCACGTTGCTCCCCTCCCTCTACGCCCTTACCCTTCACCCCCAAACGGAGGTGGCTTGGCGTGCCCTATGGGCCTGCCAATGGGTATGCGAGAAGGAGCCTACTCTCTGGATCGGAAGAGAGGCGGATCTGATAGAGCGCACCTTGCAAACCGATGATTCAACGCAACAGCGTTTGCTACTACGGATGTTGTGGATGCTTCCGGTGCCTATTCCGCTTCCGGTAGAGTTGTTAGACTTCTGCCTAGAGGCGATGGTCGATGCAAAAACAGCGATAGCCGTCCAAGCACTCTGCATGAAAGTAGCCTTTAAACTCTGTTTAGCCGAGCCCGAACTCTTAACCGAGTTGAGGCTCTGCCTAGAGTCGATGGAGCCTGCCTACTACACAAGAGCAGTGCAGGCTACTCGCACGGAGATCTTGAAGAAGATTGAAAAAGAGAAGCGGCGGAAGAAGTCGCCTCCCTCTAGGTAAGCGATGATTTAAGCAATGGGTCAATCGATGACTCAAAAAGCAGCTCAAATAACCTTATAAAGTAAGTGGATTTCCCCTACAAGGTAATCCGCTTTACAGCCCAAAGCTAGTGTACTACTCCAGTAAGACGACTGTGCTACCCGGGTAGTAGACCAAAAAGAACAAGACATCTCAAGAACTTTGTCTGGTTCAATGGAAAAAAAGAGAGGAGTTCTTGTAAATAGCTGATAACCATCTACCCGTTTCGACAGGTAGCATACCCTAAAAAAAAGAAGAATATGTTTTCGGAAGAATTAGAAAAAATAGGCTGGGAAGAGACCAAAGCGCTCATCTACAGCCAAACCGAAGCCGATGTGCGCCGTGCACTGGGCAAAGAACGACTCACGGTAGCGGACTTTATAGCCCTTATCTCGCCCGCCGCAGCCCCCTTTTTGGAGCCTATGGCGCAGTTGAGCCAACAATATACCCGCGAGCGATTTGGCAACACCATGTCCATGTTTATCCCACTCTACCTGAGCAATGCCTGTACCAACTCATGCGTATATTGTGGATTTAACCACACCAACAAGATGAAGCGTACCATCCTTACCGAGGAGGAGATGATAGAAGAGTTCAAGGCCATCAAGAAGCTAGGCCCCTACGAGAACTTGCTACTGGTAACCGGGGAGCACCCTGCCAAGGTGGGCGTTCCCTACTTGAAAAGAGCTTTGGAACTGGCCAAACCCTACTTTAGCAACCTAAAGATAGAGGTGATGCCGCTCGAAACGGAGGAGTATCACGAACTCACGCAGCACGGACTGAACGGGGTAATCTGTTTCCAGGAGACCTACCACCGAGCTAATTATAAAACGTACCATCCACGTGGCATGAAGTCGAACTTTGAATGGCGCGTAAATGGCTTTGATCGTATGGGCAAAGCAGGGGTGCACTCCATCGGCATGGGGGTACTCATCGGACTAGAAGATTGGCGTACGGATGTAGCGATGATGGCTTACCACCTGCGCTACCTCCAAAAGAGGTACTGGAAAACGAAGTATAGTGTCAACTTCCCCCGTATGCGTCCCTCAGAGAATGGTGGCTTCCAACCGCAAGTAATTATGAATGAGCGCGAACTAGCTCAAGTAACCTTTGCAATGCGCATCTTTGACCGCGATGTGGATATCTCCTACTCTACCCGCGAACCGGCACACGTACGCGACAACATGGCTACCTTGGGGGTAACTACCATGAGTGCCGAGAGCAAGACGGAACCAGGTGGCTATGTCACTCACCCGCAAGCGCTGGAGCAGTTCCACATTAGCGACGAACGCCCCACTGGGGAAATTGATGGTGCGCTGCGCAAGGTGGGACTAACCCCGGTGTGGAAGGATTGGGATGTTTCGTTTGATGGGGGTGTTGAATAGAAATCCTTGAGATGAATCAAAGCACCTCAAGGATTTATTATATACTACAATACGGGGGTTACCGTGGGTTTACAGATAATCTTCTCAAGGAAAATCGTTGGGTGATAGTTAACCCCCTCGGCTTAGTCAGTTCAGAGAAAGAAAAAAATAACTATTTGTAATAGTTAGAGAAGGAGGACTGCATGGTGTGTGTCTGTTCTATCTTTGCAGCAGCATGTACCTTCAGGGTCCATACCAGCTGTTCGCCCAGATCGACTGCATTGTGCATCCCTTCTTCGTCTTGGTAAATGTCGCCCGGCATCTCGCCAATGGCTGCATTCCAGTGCGTAGAGCCAACCACAATCATGCCACTACCAAGCATAAACCGGTTGAGGGAGTCGTAAACAGGTACGGCACCACTACGGCGTACGCTAACAAGGGCTGCTCCGATTTTGTGGGTAAGGGTACGACCTGCACCAATGGAGGTAAGTCCGAGGCGATCGATAAAGGCTTTCATTTCGGCCGATACCTCTCCATAGTAGGTAGGCGAAGCAAAGATGATAGCATCTGAGCTATGTACTTTCTCGATAAACTCGTTCATTTGGTCCTCCTCAATTCGGCAGCGACCGTTACGAGTTTTGAAGCAGGCATAGCAAGACTGGCATCCCCAGAGCAGGTTGCCACCCACTTGTACCAGTTCGGTTTCAATTCCGTGTTTTTGAATGGTTTCGAGTGTTTTGTTGATTAAGAGTTGGGTATTCCCATTTTTACGAGGGCTACCATTAAAAGCAGTTACTTTCACGTTGCGTTAGACTAAAGTTGAGTTACATAGGGTTCTGAGTTTACATGCTTAAGATCCGAATCTGGTAAAAGAACCCTCTGCCTACCAGCTACGACCTTTTGATGCTACAATGATAGTGAGAAATAGTGAATATACGATGGATTTGTCTCTTTTTTTAGTCGAATGAGAATATCAAATGGTGGGCAAGCGAGGAAACTCAACTAAAAAAACAGACCATTAACAACTGGTTTTTACCAAATAAAAGATTCTGTCTAAAACAGATCAAAGAGAATGTTTTCGCTTGCACTCTTTGTCGTGTAAAAGATTTTCTATAACTTGCCACTTTTTTTATCAGTTAGATCACTACAATATCTCATCTTATTACTCCTTAAGCATAATCTGGTGGTTGTGTTTAAGAGTAAGAACTAGATTGATAGAAGAGTGCCGACTGACAGACTTTTTAATTAAATCAAAACAGTTTCTAAAACATGAAAAAAAAAGCACTACTTATTATTGCACTCGTTTTAACGACTATCACTGCTTGTGCACAACAGAGCAACCCAGAAATCAAAAAAGCACTTGAAAACGTGCCACAATCACAACGTGCAGGATTAGAATTCCTTGTAAAATATATGCCGAAAGGTGATTTAGATACACTTAGTTCACAATTCCTGCTTACAGAACTAGATTGGGCTTACAAAGCACGCAAAACCTTTACTTGGTGTAAGGAACTACCTGACTCAATATTTTTTAACGATGTATTACCCTATGCTTCGATGGATGAGACTCGTGAATCATGGAGAGAAATGTTCTGGACTAAATTATATCCACTAGTGAAAGATGTGGAGGATGTTCATATAGCTATTAATACCATCAATAAAAACATTAAAGAACTGGTGGGAGTAGAATACAACACCAAGCGTAAACGCCCTAATCAATCGCCTAGCGAAAGTATGGAAATTGGTATGGCCTCATGCAGTGGTCTCTCAATTATCCTAACAGATGCTTTCCGCACAATGGGCATTCCATCGCGGATCGCTGGAACACCACTTTGGGTAAGTGGTGAGGGTAACCATAATTGGAGTGAAGTTTGGATTGATGGCAAATGGTATTTTACCGAGTACTATCCCAATGAAGCATTGAATAAGTCATGGTTCTTAGAGCGTGCAGGAAAGGCAGATAAAAACAGACCTGAAACTTGGATGTATGCTACTGCATGGAAAGAGCAAGCAAACGGACAACACTTCCCTATGGTTTGGGCTAAGAAAGATAAAAGTGTACCCGGAATCGATGTAACGGACTTCTATATAAACCTTTACGAAGCAGAACAATCCGAAAAGCGTGAAGGGAATGGTATAGCATTCAAACTTTACAAGAATAATTGTTGCGAAAAAGTATCGAGTGATCGTATTGCACAATTAATTGAAATAGTTGATGAAGAGGGAAAAGTGGTAGCTTCAGGTAATACAAGTGGAGCCATAGCAGATATGAATGATTACTTGGTTCTATACCTCCCAGATGGAAAATATAGCGCCCTATTTAAAGGAAAGAATGGAGACAAAACGGTTCAATTTGAAGCAACAGGAAAAGGTGTAGTTGAGCTCTATTATGAATAATAAAAGAGAAAAAACTCTTGAAAGAATCTTTCTGAACTCTCCAGTTATAAAAACGTAAAAGATACAATCTACGCCAAATATTCGGTCTACGCCAATAAAGAATGGGTGAAGGATAGGAAGCCTATCCTTCACCCATTAACAATTCAAGCAGACTGGTTTTAATGTATTTAAGGATAAAATTTAATTTCTAGTAGAGACAAATAGATGGAACAAAACGAACGATACAGCCGACAAATTATGCTACCCGAAGTAGGCGAAGCAGGACAAGAGAAATTGAAACAGGCCAAAGTGCTCATTGTAGGTGTAGGAGGATTGGGATCGCCCATTGCTACCTACCTAGCTGGAGCAGGAGTAGGAACGCTGGGGTTGGTGGACGATGATGTGGTGAGCGTAAGCAACCTGCAGCGCCAAGTACTTTACAGCGAGGAAGAAGTGGGTCTACCCAAAGTAATACAGGCAAAAAAACGGTTGAATGCACTAAATAGTCAGATTCAACTAAATAGCTATGCGGTGCGATTAACCCCCGAGAATGCCGAAGATATACTATCAGCATACGATATCGTGGTAGATGGATGCGACAACTTCGCTACGCGATACCTGATAAACGATACCTGCGTAAAGCTAGGAAAGGTCTATGTATATGGGGCCATCCGTGCCTTCGATGGGCAGGTCTCTGTCTTTAACTATCAGGGCGGCCCCAACTACCGCCACCTTTACCCCAATCAAGAGGAACTACTCACTATGCCGTCGCCGCCCAAAGGGGTGATTGGGGTAACCCCTGGCGTAGTAGGAGCGGTTGAAGCTACCGAGGTGCTAAAGGTTATAGGGGGGTATGGCGAGGTACTAAGCGGAAAGCTGTGGACCATCGATTTACGAACCATGCAGAGCCACCTTATTGCGTTCGTATAGCCACTCGTTGTAATAAATTAGAGACAACTACTACTTTACGCTAAGTAAATGGAAAACAATCTATTTCGTTTTTTGTTAGAATAGTATAAAATCTGAAGAACTTTGTGTAAGTTTGTAGTAAACGTAGAACCCTTTTGTTATGAAACTAATTTTAATTACCACCCCGTACTACTTTGTACAAGAAGATAAGATTCTAACTGCCCTCTTTGAGGAGGGGTTAGAAGCGCTTCACCTACGTAAGCCAAATAGCTCACCTATTCTAGCCGAACGGTTGCTGACACTTATCCCCGAACGGTTTCATAATCGAATTGTGGTGCACGAAAACTTTCACTTGCACCACGAACGCTTCTTAAAAGGTGTGCACCTCAATAGGCGCCACCCTGAATTACCCAGCAATCACAGGGGGCACATTAGCACCTCTTGCCACTCTTTTGAGGAGGTGATAGCGAAGAAGTCGAGTTGTAACTACCTCTTCTTAAGCCCTATATTTGATAGTATATCAAAGGAGGATTATCAATCACCTTATACGCCCGAAGAGATACTTATGGCAAAGAAAAAAGGAGTGATTGACAAGAAGGTAATTGCCTTAGGAGGGGTAGACGAGAGCAACTTGCAAAAAATAAAAGAGTATGGATTTGGAGGGGCAGCTATCTTGGGTACCCTCTGGAACAAGTTCGATCCACACACAGACAGAAGCTATCGTTCTATCATCGAACATTTTAAGTATCTCAAAAAAGTGGCTGGTTAGACAATAAGCTATTTCAGTAAGATGGTGAGTTTTTTTTACTCCTATTTCCTAATTCTGATTTTAATATGTACCTTTGCACGCAAATCAAAACCAACAGGTAATTTTTACAATCAAAATGAGTCAAACTTCTCCTTTTAAAGTCTTCTCGGGTACAAACTCGAGATACCTTGCAGAAAAAATTTGCAACAGCCTAGGCTGTGAGTTAGGAAACATGAATATTACCCACTTTGCCGATGGCGAATTTGCGGTATCATACGAGGAGTCTATCCGCGGAAAACATGTTTTTTTGGTTCAATCGACTTATCCCAATTCGGACAACTTCATGGAGTTGCTTTTAATGATTGATGCAGCTAAAAGAGCATCGGCTAAGAGCATCGTGGCAGTTATTCCTTACTTTGGATGGGCACGCCAAGATAGAAAAGACAAACCACGTGTCTCTATCGGAGCTAAGCTAGTAGCCAATCTGCTAACAGTAGCAGGAATTGATCGTTTAATTACAATGGATTTGCACGCCGATCAAATTCAAGGTTTCTTCGATGTTCCAGTTGATCACTTGTATGCTTCGGCTATCTTCCTACCTTACATTCAGTCGCTTAACCTAGAAGATCTAGTGATTGCAACTCCTGATGTGGGCGGTTCAAAACGCGCAAGCACCTACTCTAAATACCTTGATGTGCCGTTGGTACTTTGTAACAAGACACGCGAGAGAGCCAACGTAGTGGGCAATATTCAAATTATTGGTGATGTGAAAGGTAAGAACGTAATCTTACTAGACGACATGGTAGATACAGCAGGCACTATTACAAAAGCAGCCGATGTAATGCTTGAGGCAGGTGCTAAATCGGTACGTGCCATTGCTACACACTGTGTAATGTCGAACCCAGCTTCGGACCGTGTATTGGATTCATCATTGACCGAAATGGTATTTACAGATAGTATCCCCTACTCAAACCGTTGTGCAAAGGTGAAACAATTGACCATTGCTGATATGTTTGCCGAAACAATTCGCCGTGTAATGAATAACGAGTCTATCTCTGACCAATACATTACGAGACAGTACAACTAATCACAGATAACTTCACTGTTGATGATATTTGAGCAACTTTGCTCGGTTAAAGACCACCTATGCTAATAGCAAGGTGGTCTTTTTTATTAGTAGGCAAAAATTATAGGCTCGATACGCTTTATCATTTGATAAGTGTATCGAGCCTATAATGCTTAAGAGTGCAAAGAAAACTATTCGTCTACACTATCTAATTTCAACTTATCGCTATCATCGCGTCTCTCATAATATTGCTTACGAAGTGGACGGGCATGAATTTCACGATCGGTTACACGGTTTCTAAATACATCAATAGCGGTATAGATAGCTTGACGGAAAGAGCTCTCGTCGGCTAATCCTTGCCCGGCTATGTCATAAGCAGTGCCGTGTGCAGGCGATGTGCGCACAATAGGCAATCCAGCAGTGAAGTTTACACCTTCATCCATAGCAATAGCTTTGAAGGGGGCCAATCCTTGATCGTGGTACATGGCTAGCACCCCATCAAAGTGGGTAAAATTGCCGGAACCCATAAATCCATCGGCTGGATAGGGACCAAAACAATGTACCCCCTTAGCCACCATCTCTTGGATAGCGGGTGTAATGATGGTGGCCTCTTCTTTGCCTAACAACCCTTCGTCGCCTGCATGTGGATTGAGCGAGAATACAGCAATACGGGGAGCATCAATAGCAAAATCTTTTTTCAACGAGCGGTTAAAGATACCTATCTTCTCCATAATAAGCTCTTTGGTTAGCTTTTGAGCAATCTCGCTTACGGGAATGTGACCAGTAACCAACGCAATACGAAGGTCGCCCTTCATCAGAATCATCAAGGCTTGATTACCACTTCCTATACGCTCTTGGATATACTCGGTGTGACCCGGAAAGTCGAACTTCTCGGATTGAATAGTCTTCTTATTAATAGGTGCCGTAACCAACACATCGATGTGACCAGCTCGGTAATCTTCTAATGCTTTCTCGAGGGCATCGAGGGCAGCCTTTCCGGCTTCGGGTAGTGCTTTCCCTAACTCTACCTTCAACTCATCGTCGGTACAGTTTAATATATTTAGTTTTTCGTGTTGCGCCTCTTCGGCTGTGTGTATAATGCTAAAATTGGCATTGATATCCATTGTCTTACGGTGGTAAGTGGCTACCTTGGCCGATCCGTATACAATCGGTGTGCAAAGTTCAAGCATGGTAGGTTCTGCAAAGGTCTTTAAAATGACCTCGTAGCCTACGCCATTCACATCACCGTGTGTAATGCCGATTCTTATTTTTCGATTCATCTCCATTGTTTTTCTACTATTTATTGTTTGGTTATTTCCGCCTCAATAGCCTCCTCCTCTAACTCCTCTTCGACTACTAGTTCTTGAGGTTTCCCTTCGTTAGGTAGTTGTAGGGTATAGAGTGAAGCCTCCATAAGGCGTACAAAATTACGTTTTAGTTTATCGGGCGAATAGATAAAAGTCTCGGCCACTACAATACGGCCAGTAGTTTGATCCACACGTACGTGTGATACAAAGGGACCTCCCATCATATCGCCCTCCATGTGCCACAACCCACGTACCTCTTGGGCATACTCTCCTTTTACTACGCCATCTTTGCTGGTTACAAAGCGAGCATCGGTAGCCATGTACATTCCTTCGCGTTCGCCTGGAAGGTTTATCTTCATAACCGAATCGCGCTTCTTAACAAAGTACTCATCAGTAAAGGTATCTATATCTCTATAGGGGTAGCTATACATTACGAAGTTGAGGTCGCCCGATGCACGATTGGTAGATGCCCAAAGAAAATGGTCGCCGGTTTTATAGGCAGTAAGTTCTTGCGGAATCCACGCTTCGCAACCAAATAGCTCTTTCATCTTCTCTACAGCAATCGTATTGTGCTTCTCCTTCAACAGCGCAATTTGTCTATTCATCTCGGCTTTAATAAAGAAGTCAACAATTACCTGCTGATTGGTAGATACATACTCTTCGAACGACTCTTGCGTAGGAGCTTGAATAGTCATCACCATCTGTGGTGCGGCATGCAAGTCGCGGGTATACTTCATCTTGGGTTGGGTGTAGATATCTTGAATATCGACAATAATAATGTTGCGGAAGATGCGCATCACCCTATCAAAATGCTGAGGGTCGATGTTAGAGATGCGAAACGAGCGTTCGGCTTGAGGAAGTCCGGGTACATTCACATCGAGTGCATCGTAAAGCGCACGTCCAGCGGGAAGATCCCAGAGTGCATTGTTTACAACCACCAACATTTCGTAGGGTCTACCGCTCGATGTGGGGGTAAACAAGCCCTTGCTGCCTTTCTTGCAACCGGCCAACGCTACTATAACTACGAGCGTGAGAAGGTAAAAAGTAATACGTTTCATGAATAGTATAGTATTAAAGTTTTATAGACGTTCGCCCTCTTTTTCTTGTTTCTTGGCGGTAGATAGCATGCCACAAGCTGCAAAGATATCTTCGCCGCGCGATGCACGGATGGTGGCAAAAACATTGTGTTGGGTTAAGTAGTCGCGAAAAGCGGTCATCTTCTCTAAATCGGCTCCCTCTAATTCTACGTTGGGAATAGCGTGAAAGCGAATCAGGTTGACTCTGCAATCAAGCCCACGTACCAATTTTACCAGCTCTTTGGCATAGACCAACGAATCGTTTACCCCCTTGAATACAATGTACTCAAACGAGAGGCGGCGTTGGTGGCTAAAGTCGTAATCGCGTAAAATCTCCACCATCTCGGTAATAGAGAAAGCCTTTTCGGCTGGCATCAACTCTTTGCGTTGAGCAGGAAATGGAGTGTGCATACTGATGGCTAGGTGGCAATCGCTCTCGTTCAAGAAGCGTGTTAAACCCTTTCGCAATCCTACTGTAGAGACAGTGATGCGCTTCGGACTCCAACCATATCCGTAATCGGCTGTCAAGATTTCGAGCACTTTTAACACCTCATCGAGGTTATCGAATGGTTCACCCATTCCCATAAAGACTAAGTTGGTTAACTTGTCGCGTTCGGGGATAGAGAATATCTGGTTCAAAATCTGATTGGCAGAGAGGTTGGCTGTAAATCCTTGCTTACCGGTCATGCAGAAGTGGCAATTCATCTTACATCCTACTTGCGAAGATACACAGAGAGTAGCGCGCTCTTGATCGGGGATGTAGACTGCCTCGACAAAGTTATGGGCTACCGTCTTAAAGAGGTATTTAGTGGTTCCATCAATGGAGCGCATCTCCTCTACGGGTGCCGATGCTCCTACTTCGTAGGCATCTTTAAGCATCTCACGGTGCTTCACAGAGAGATTGGTCATCTCATCAATTGAGGTCACCTTTTTAGCATAGAGCCACGAAGCAATCTGTTTGGCGGCAAACTTGGGCATTCCTAGATTGGCCGTGATTTGTTGTAACTCTTGTAGGGTTCTACCCAAGAGGGTTGTTTTATGAGTAATCATACTTTAATTCGAAATAAATGAATTACAAATGTACATAAAAAATAGTAGCTTCTACCTTGCATGATTCAACTTTTAATGGAGTAAATGGCAAGAAATAACAAAACGGTACAACAAATAGGGCTGCTTGAGGGTTATAGTTATGAATCTTTCAAAACGGCACCTCTCCTATGGGGTGTCTCAGAGAAGTTTTGGCTACTCTAAATTAGGCTATGAGGCTACGTTGTGAACTATCTTGGCGCCTATATGATGAAAAATATCACTTAATAGTAAAAATATTCACCAAAAGCTTTGGATGTTTCAAAAAAAGAGCTACCTTTGCACTCGCAATTCGAAAGAAGCGCACAACATACGGACGATTCGCTAGCTCAGCTGGTAGAGCACAACACTTTTAATGTTGGGGTCCTGGGTTCGAGCCCCAGGCGGATCACTTAGAAAAAGGAGTTCATTTGAGCTCCTTTTTTTTGTTTTCCATCAAATAGCTTCTAATAATGGCTCAAGTAAAATAATAGGTTGTTTTGCTAAAAGTAACTTATTGGGTATTTTCTTGGGTCATGTCATTGTTCTGGAGGTGGATAGAAACAACTAATGCAAAAGGCATCATTACTAAAAATGGTGTAAATGGTGGCACTCATGCACAATTTGATATTGCTATAAAATTATTCTTAAAGATAATAAGCCTCTCAGGCGCGTCGAAAGAGAGCATACTTCAGGGGCGTTCTTCATTTTAGCCATAAGGATTTGTACTTGGCTAGAAATGAGCTTTTATTAAGAGTAATAAACTACTTGATAGTAAATTTCCCAAAAAACTCCCCTCCATCACCCCCCTACTACAATTTAAGTTGATTTTTATCCTTCAATCCTTCACACTCATTGTAATTCAACAACTTACGGTGAAGGATAGGGGGTCCTAAGCTTCACCTATCCTTCACCCCTCTACCCACCGAATGGTGAAAAGCCATAACCTTTTCTCCTGCAGAAACAATCAAACTTCTTTAAGCATCTGCGCCATCTGCCTGTAGCAACAAGACAAATCACCCAGTCAGGTATAGTCAAACTGTCTTAGTACAGATTTACTTTACACCGTTTTAACACTTTAGTAAAAATGGTATCAAAGAAAATTTCTCGTAAAGTCTATACAGAAGACTTTAAATTGTCTGTAATAAAAGATTACTATTTGAATAATCATAGT
>JBOFFJ010000036.1:0-2083 GCA_051648565.1 Phocaeicola sp.
ACCTAAGTGCAATAGAATCGAAAGGGGATTTGCTTCCTAAAAGCGATTTGCAAGGAGCAATCACCTACCTAAAAAATGAGTGGAAAGCCATAGAAAATCTATTTACAGAGCCAGATACCCATTTAGATAATAACCTCGTGGAGAGATTTAACAGGTATCTATCAATCTCAAGAAGGAACTCTCTGTTTTTCGGTAGCCACAAGGGTGCCGAACGAGGAGCTATATTATACACCATAGCCCTATCGTGCAAAATGAATGGAGTCAATATGTTCAAATATCTGACGGATATAATAAATAGAACAGCAGAATGGCAACCCAATACACCGATAGAAAAGTATAGAGAGTCTACCGGATAGATGGAAAAACGGCTAATGGAAAGAAACCATTAGCCGTTTTTAATTTATTGCTGTCCGATAAAAGCTTTCGTCTTACAAAAATTTAGGCTGAATTCCCTTGCAGGAGTTCAGTCTATTTTGTGTTCCTTTGTTTTCACCACAAAAACCTAATGAACATGGGCAAAAGTACATATTTTAGCGGACAGCCGCTCTATAGTCAGATAATAAAGTTACTTGATAAGTCTAAAATCCTTTCTATTAGTCGTGAACTTGGCGGTGAACGATATGTCAAGCGCTTTGATGGTTGGACACACACGGTTGTTATGCTCTATGCAGTCATTATGCGTTTTGACTCTTTACGTGAGATACAGCCTCATTACATGCTGAAGCCCGTGAATTAAGTCATATAGGGATTTCGATGATGACCTATCGAAGCACTTTGTCTGATGCGAACAGAAGGCGTCCAGAAGCTGTCTTTAAATCTATTTACCGTGACTTATACACCTCTTATCAAACTCGACTTTCTTCGGACAGCCGACTGCGTAAAGAGCCTAAATGGATGAAGCGCCTTCAGATAATCGATTCCACTTCCATATCTTTATTCTCTAATTTGCTCTTTAAAGGAGTAGAAAGGCATCCAAAGAGTGGTAAGAAGAAAGGGGGTATAAAAGTACATACGGTCATTCATGCTAATGAAGGAGTGCCTTCTGACATAAAATTCACTTCTGCTGCCACAAACGACTCTTTTATGCTTAAGCCTGCCAATCTCAATCAAGGTGATATTATGGCTATGGATCGAGCCTATATTGATTATAAAAAGCTTGAGCAAATAACACAGCGAGGAGTTATTTATGTAACAAAGATGAAGAAGAATCTAAAATATAGCCTTCTGAGCGATACAATGTATCAGAACCCTGAGGGACTTATGGAGGTGCGTGTGCAGCAAGTTGTCTTTACTAAATCAGAGGGTAAGGGAGAGGTGATAACCCATAAAGTACGCATTGTAACCTATGTTGATGAGAAGAAGCGTAAACTAATATAGCTCCTAACCAACGACATGGAATTTGATCCAGCTGAAATCATTTCAATTTACCGAAAAAGATGGGAGATAGAACTGCTCTTCAAGCAAATGAAGCAAAACTTCCCCTTGAAATATTTCTATGGAGAAAGCGCAAATGCTATTAAAATACAAATATGGATTACATTAATCGCTAATCTACTGCTAATGGTAATGCAAAAGGGATTAACACGCTCATGGAGCTTCTCGGGATTAGCAACAATGGTAAGAATAACCATGATGTATTATGTAGATTTCTACAGTTTGTTTAATCACCCTGAGAAGATTGGGAAACTAAAAGAAGCGGCTGATATACCAACATTACCGTTAGTATTTACCTAGAGGGGGGGCTTGTATTTAAAAAAATGTTGCTCAACTACTGATTAATAGTAGCTGAGAAGCATTACTCGTGACCTTAAAAGTTTTATCGGACAGCAATATTTTTAATTAACATACAATATAGAATAGTGGAGACGCTTACGCTTAATTCGCTAAGATATAATTCTACCCGTAAGAGGAATAAATCCATTAGCCAAGATGGATGAAACATACACCACAGTCCAACTAGCTATAACGCAAAAAAAAATCCCCCAGTTCTTATTAGAACCAGAGGACTTCTCTAAAAAACGGCGGCTACCTACTCTCCCACAATCTGCAGTACCATCGGCGTGACAAGGCTTAACTTCTCTGT
>JBOFFJ010000037.1:0-3815 GCA_051648565.1 Phocaeicola sp.
ATTTCTTTCTAAAAAGGTTGACATCGAACTTTCTTTTAGTTCGTCTCTTTGAGTGAGATACGTTGTTGCCAACCATCGCTTTTTTTCCGGTAATTTGACAAATCTTAGACATTGCTATCTGTATTTTTATTTTGATTATATTCCTGCACTGCTGTCTTCACAAACAGAGTGCAAAGTAAGTCATTCTTTATCACATATACAAGCTTTGAGAGAAAAAAAGCAGCAATAACTACTCATTCCTCAATCAATTGGGTGACAAGAAGCAAAGCTTCGTTGGCCGCACACATTATATTTTGCTCTCGATTGCCATTGAAGCGAAACAGCTTCACAACAACCTTATCTCTAAAAGAGGCAGCAATCCATACAGTGCCCACCGGCTTCTCGTCTCGCCCGCCATCTGGCCCAGCTATTCCTGTCACTGCTACGGAAGCATCAACCCGTAGCAAATCTTGAACGCCTACGACCATCTCATATGCAACTTGACGACTTACGGCCCCAAAGGTAGACAAACTTTCTGACTTTACACACAGTAGCTGCTCCTTTACTTCATTTGAGTATGAAACAACAGAGCCCTTAAAATAGGCCGAACTGCCCGCCAACAGCGTGATACAGTGAGAAATAAAGCCTCCCGTACAACTTTCGGCCGTTGCAAAAGTTAACGTTTTTTGTTTTAGCAGCTCTGCCAATCTACCTCCCTGAGCCACAACCAACTCCCTTGTAATCTCATCATGACTGACCATAAGCTATCATATTATAAAGTATACCTACTACCACTTATACGTAAATCCAAAACTCAAGAACTC
Source organism: Phocaeicola sp. (assembly GCA_051648565.1). Classification (GTDB taxonomy): domain Bacteria; phylum Bacteroidota; class Bacteroidia; order Bacteroidales; family Bacteroidaceae; genus Phocaeicola. Next base: position 804 of record JBOFFJ010000037.1, read on the forward strand.
CTTAAATTGGAAGAAAGAGTCGTCTGGTTTCTTAGACACCCTATCGTCATAACGAACAATAAAGAACACACGAGTAGAGAAGTATCTATTTATAGACAAGTTAAATGAGTTCTCCCATTCAGCCTCCACGTTGGAGTAGTTAGAGAAGTAGTATACACGAGTATCCCAAGTGATATTTTTAATTATCTCATACTTCATCGTACCCCTAAACATCGAACCTATTACGTTCAGACTACTCTTGCCCTCCTCAATACCATAACGAGTCACATCCACCATCTTACTACGCGCCGCATACTTGAAGCTATATGTAAGAGGTGCAAAGAATAGAGAAAGCTCCTCGATACGTGGTTTCTCAAACTTGGTCTTGAAGTCCAAACCCAGAGAGAAGTAACCCTCTACAGGAGTCAAGAATGTGGACTGCATAGTGGTTGTATTAGGACTATACGAGTTGAAGAGCTTAGTCTTGATCTCCATAGAGGCTGTATAGTACCACTTTTGAAATGCCTTATAACCGAACTTCGAGGTCAAACGCAACTGGTCATCATTAACCCTAAAGGTACGCAATGAATCACTCGGTGCAGAGAAAAAGCCGGCTCTCCAATCCAGTTCATTATCAAACTGTATGTTCTTGTCATCGCGATAGGTAAACTTCCAGTTAAAACTAGACAATAGCGAGATGTTACTCTCCCCTCCTTGATGCCAGTTATCAGAGATATAGTTCTGAGTAAACTGTAGATTAGCTACCGAGTTAGACTGCCACATAGATAGCTTCTTAGCCTTAACCCCCTTCATATCTGCAACAGTAGGAGGAAGACGTAGCTCCTCAGACTGAAACAGCGAAGGTATTTTCTTCTGCGCTACAGCCTCTCGCTCCATTCTCTCCTCAATAGCCTTCTTATCGGCTATTCTGTTAAGTAGATATCTAACGGTGTATGGATTATTAACAGCAGAGTAAACCTGAGCTCTAGCTCTCAAGGAGTCGCGCGACTCTATGCGTGAGAACCACTCCATAGTCTGATCTGCACCCTCTAGCCTAAGCAGACAAGAGTCCTTAAAGAGACCATCGCCCAACGATGGCGCCTTGGGCATAGAGGAGAGCACCTCCGACTTAAAGGCAAAAGGCATAAAAAGGGAGTTGACAGGAACCCCTCTAGATGTCAACATATCATTAGGGATCTGACCCGTCATACCATCATAAGAGATCTCCTGCAGTTGAGCTTTAGCTCCTGCGCCAAGCCCCATCAACAGGAGCATGAAAACGAGAATAGAGTACCTTAGTTTCATAGTTGTTATTTAACTTCTTAATAGTTATTCAGAGCGCAAAAGTAATGAAACGTAAACAAATAGTCATAAGTATGGTTCATATTTAAAACAAAAAAGAGAGGCGATAGAGCAGTTAAATAAGATATACCCGAACATTCCACGAGGACTAAGCGTTAAATAAAGACAAGCTATCTTTTACTAATCTAAATTCAAATTCTAATGAGAAATTCCCTCCTCAAGCTTATGCTTTCTATTCCACTAGTATGCATAACATGCTCTTGTAGCAATGAGAAAGCAGAAACAATTACAAATGAAACCACAGCAACTCAGGGGCTGAACACGACTGAAGCTACATTGTCCTATCACACAGACAAGACATTCCTTTCTCTTACTAATGAAGAGAAGAAAATATTCGAAAACAGCTTTATGTTCGACGAGAACGGCGATGTCATATCAGTCATACTTGACTACAAAAGCAAAGGTATACTTGAAGAGGATTTCCTAGAGCTTATGACAAAGGTACTAAACGCCCCCAAACTCTCATATAGAACTAAGGATGGGAATATAGAATACGAAACAAAGAGCCCAACAACATTCAATACGACTCCTGAGGATGCAGGAAATCAGCAAAATCCGCCTATTCTTATCCCTGATTCAAGAAACAACAACGTTGGAGGGTGCGATCCATTAAAAGGAGGCACTTGCGTTATTAGATGGTAATATTGCTTACATATACAAAGAAAGAGAGACACCCCCATAAAGGAGTGTCTCTCTTTTTTTATCTAAAATGGTCTAATTACAGAACACCGATCTCAGAAAGAACTGCGTTAGTACCACGAACTGCTGCTGCACTCTTCTCGAATAGAGCTTTCTCTTCGTCGTTCAATTTCAATTCGATTACTTTTTCTACACCGTTGCGACCAATAACCGCTGGTACACCGATACAGATATCGCTCTGACCGTACTCACCATCCAAAGCTACGCAAGAAACGATAACTTTTTTCTGGTCGCGAAGGATAGACTCAACAACGTATGCAGAAGCTGCACCTGGAGCCATCCAAGCTGAAGTACCCAAAAGGCCAGTCAAAGTAGCACCACCAACCATAGTTTTAGCTGCAACATCTTTCAATGTATCTGCATCTGCAAACTCTGACACTGGAACACCTTTGTAAGTAGCCAAGCGAGTTAAAGGAATCATAGTAGTGTCACCGTGTCCACCAATAACCATACCTTCTACTTCGTTTGAGTTTACGTTAAGCGCTTTGCTCAAATAACACTTGAAACGTGAGCTATCCAAAGCACCACCCATACCAAACACTTGGTTTTTAGGCAAACCTGTAGTTTTCAATGCTAGGTAAGTCATTGGGTCCATTGGGTTAGAAACGATCAAGATGATAGCTTTAGGAGAGAATTTCAAGATGTTCTCTACAACCGACTTAACGATGTTAGCGTTAGTACCGATCAACTCTTCACGAGTCATACCTGGTTTACGTGGAAGACCAGAAGTAACAACAACAACATCTGAATCAGCAGTAGCTGCATAGTCGTTTGTTACGCCAGTGATCTTTGTATCGAAATCTAACAAAGTAGCAGTTTGGAAAATATCCAAAACTTTACCTTCTGCAAATCCTTCTTTAATGTCAAGCAATACAACTTCGCTTGCGATCTCTCTTACTGCCAATACGTTTGCACAGGTTGCACCTACGTTACCTGCACCAACAACGGTTACTTTTGCCATAGTGTAATTTA
>JBOFFJ010000038.1:0-1939 GCA_051648565.1 Phocaeicola sp.
ACGCATGTGGTTCGCTGCGCTCAACATGCTAGTGCTCGGGAGCCATTTTTAGGATTGGTTTATGTTCTATTTTTATAATATTTATAATTTATGATATAATATATTTATAAGTTAAAGAAAGAAGTGGTACAGATGAAAAAATATGTAATTGACGAAGAAGTTTTATTGAAATTGCTCATTGCTGACATGACGCTGAACGAATTGTACAACGGTGGAGTTGACAATTGGGATTTCTATAGCGAAGTTCAAGATAATTTTGACGGTTTAGATGAAATAGCAAACGAAATGTTAGATGATTTTAAATTAAGTGAAGAAATGTAGCGCCTGTTCTCTGTCAGAGTGTGGCCCGCTGCGCCCTACGGGCTGCCCTATCCCAGCTAAGGCTGAGACAGCGCAGCCCTATGCTCCGCTCTTTTTTATAAATAAATAATAAAATATACCAGTTAAAGAAAGAAGGAATTAACAGCAGATGAAGGAAATTTTACATAAGAACCATCCGTTCCTTGGGTTTGTTGCCCTTGTTAGTGTAGTGTCTTTCTTCATCTGTGTTATAGGTGAAATGTTGTTTAATTGATAAAATAGAAAATAAATGATATAATATTAATATAAACAGATGAAAGAAGGAAAGCTAATGGGTTACATTATAGATGATTGTACAGATAATTATGGAAGAACTTTTCAAGCACAAATGGTTTTTCAGGAGTGCAAGACTGTGCGAGAATTCCATGAAAAATTGCTGTACGAAATTCCTTATGGAAAATTTTATTACACTGTTTTGGGCGCCGATGGGGTTGACAAGAAGTTTGCTCGACCCGAAGATTTGAAGCCTTGTGTTGAAAGTTATAAAATGAAAACTGCAGTTAAAAAAGTTGTTGGACCGGGCGACTATCGCATTGAAATAACTTTAATAGAAACTGATTGGGTGGAGCCCACTGGCTTTAAAAAATGGTTGAAAGATAAAGGGGCTGTCTTAAGAGGGTAAAGGAATATTTTCTCAGAAGCTTTAAAAGGGTTTTTGTCAGGAAATTGCTCTTTTTTATTATTGATATTATATATGTACAAGTTAAAGAAAGAAGTGATATGGATGAAAACAATAAAAGGTCGGAGTGGTCTTGGTAGTTTGTATGTTATTTCTGGTGGCCCTCAAAGTGGGAAAACTACTAAGGCATCTGAGCTAGAAAAAGTTTTGTTTTTAGGGTGGGCCCCGATGGTGTATTTTCCAAAAGGTTCTACAGTGTATTTGGTGAAAGAGTTGAAGCAAATGCGCCACCTGTTGAAAGAATTGGGAAAGATGGAGGTTCAAGCGAAATACAAAACAATAGTTTTTGATGACTTAAAACAATCTTTAAAGGTCTTTGGAGATGAAGAGAAGTTGTCGTTTTTTGTAGACGCCATCACAGAGCTGGGTTATGATGTGGTAGTAATAAAAGAGGAGTTGTAATATCAATGAAAACGAAACAAATGTCAAGTGTAAAGAATTATCGTATCCCTATGAACTACTTCCATTCTCTTGGAGGTTGGGAGCGGACTAATATCGAATACCGCCGACTGGTCAACTATTATGCCGAAGTAGACTGGTCAGATGTTGCGCCAGAAGAGTTGTCTGAGCTCATTCGTAAGGTTGAGTCAAGTTCCATTACGTTTAGCGCCGAGGCAGCTTTTTTGCGACAAGTGGCCCTCTACCTAGAGAAGGAACGAGTTAGCGTGGAGAAGATAGATGCTAGTCAAATTGGCGCCGGTCCCATGGCTAATTTAGATAAAATTGAAGTTGTGCAGATGAAAGGGGAGCCGTTGCGCCCATCTGCGAAGAAGCGACCATTTTTTAAGAGATTTTGGAAGTAGGAGGTAATTTACATGATTATTATTTTAACTCATCTGATTGGGTGCGCCGCTTTGGTGGCCCTTTCTACAAAAAAAGACAGTTTGGCTTTAAGCGTGA
>JBOFFJ010000039.1:0-16698 GCA_051648565.1 Phocaeicola sp.
ACTATGCCGAGATGAAGTTTCACGAGGGAAACCTCTCGTTGAGCATAAAGAGTTTCAGATATAACTGTAAGAATTTTATAACCAATTTATTAACCAAAAAAGAGAAGAACGATGGAAAAGAGAGAACAAAACAACAGAAGCCAAAACAGCCAGCATGCCCGCAACACAGAATCGCAGATGTCGACATTACCATCTTGCCTGGATATAGAGAAATCGATATTAGGCGAAATGATGAAAAACAGAGAGATGGCTCTAAGAACCATTGAGACACTATCGCCAGAGATGTTCTACATCGAGTCGCACCAGATGATCTTCAGTGCCATAGCTAGGCTCATAGCCGATGCTGCTCCCGTGGACTTCATCTGCGTATGCGAACTGCTCAATCGCGAGGGAAACCTCTCCAAGGTGGGCGGACCACACTACATCACACAGCTGATATCCATACACGTCACGCTGGATCGCTACGAATACTACATCGAGGTGATCACAGAGAAGTACTTCATGCGTGAGGCATACTTCTCGCTGGGTGAACTATCACAAAAAGCACTCAACGAGGAGGCCTCGAGTGACGAACTGCTTCTGGAGCTTAACCGCCTGATGGACACCCTGGGTGGCATCTCCTTGGCAAACCGCAACGAGATATTTTGGAAGGATGCCATATTCAGTGCCTTGGAGGATTATGAGAAGCGTAAGGAGAAGGCTCACAGTGGTCAGATGGCTGGCATTGGTTCGGGGTTGATAAAGCTGGATGCTCTGATGGGTGGTTTTCAGCCTGGTGAGTCGGTGGTATTATGCGCTCGACCTTCGATGGGTAAGACAGCTTTCGCTATGCATCTATCTCAGGCTATGGCTAAGGCTGGCGAGAAGGTGGCTATCTTCTCTCTAGAGATGCTAAATATTCAGCTTGCAAATAGGGCTATAGTTGGTGCCTCGAATGTCAACTCTACTTACTTCAAGTTGGGAACGCTCAACGAGATGGAGGAGTTGCTCATGAGGGAAGCGGCTGAGGATATCAAGGAGTTGCCTATTGTGATCAACGATAGCTCGTCGATCAACGTAGCGCAGATTCACGCTCGATGTGCAGCTCTCAAGAGGGAGGGCAAATGTTCGGTGGTCTTCATCGACTACTTGCAGCTGATTGGTCGATCTAGTGATAGATCATCTAATCGAGAGCAGGAGATATCGCAGATCTCTCGGTCTATTAAGTTGATGGCTCAGGAGTTGAAGATATGTGTGGTTGTACTATCACAGTTGAACCGTCAGGCTGAAGGGCGTGCAGACAAGATGCCTCACCTGCATGACTTGCGCGAATCGGGATCAATCGAGCAGGATGCGGATATCGTCATCGGGTTGCATCGCGAGGAGTACTATGCGCCTACGGCAATGAATAAAGGTATTGGTAGTGCCATCGTGCTCAAAAACCGTAATGGCAACACGGGCGTAGTGACATTCATGTACAATGAGTCGATGACCAGGATCAAGGATGCTTGATAGGTCACTCTGATCTTTGCGAAGCGGTAGCGTAGCTCTTATCCGTGGAGATCCGTGGACAATTTCTTTGTTGAGACTATGCTGTTGAATTGTTGATTGGTGGCGTAGGGGCGTATAATTACGCCCCGAATACCATCCGTATGGTGGTAACTTCTTTGTTGAGGCTTCGTAGTTGAATCGTTGAGGCTTCGCTGTTGAATTGTTGATTGGTGGCGTAGGGGCGTATAATTACGCCCGAATACCATCCGTATGGTGGTAATTTATAAATATGAATAAACATATTCTTCGCCAAAGAGGGCGTAAATATACGCCCCTACCATTCGCAAACATAATCAGCGAGATCTGCGTGAATAATTGAATACGTAGCGCAGAGGTAACGAAGCTCTTATCCGTGGAGAATTTCTTTGTTGAGGCTGCGCTGTTGAATCGTTGAATTGTTGAATTGTTGTCTCGTCTGGGACGAGATGGTGGTAACTTATAAATTCAAAGAACATATTCTTCGCCAAAGAGGGCGTAAATATACGCCCCTACCGACCCTTATACAAATCATAGAGAGTCACGTACCCCCTCCTGAGAAGAAACCTCGAGAGAGGTGATCCTCCTCTACGAGCATTAGGGAACCGCTCTGTGATCAGCTCCCTATTCTCGCTGGTCAACAACAACCTCAATAACCTCACCCTCTCCGGACGTGTGAGGTTACTGTTGTATATGGCACTCATGGTACGACGGATGAAACTCTTGAGGAAGGCCCTCCAGCCTGTGGCACCTAAGTGGGTTATGTTGAAACGCTTGATGAGCTCCTCCCCCTGGGCGGTCAACTCCTGCAGTGTGTGGTACTCGGTATGAAAATCATACTTCCTTCCCGAGAGTGACCCCTCAACCCCTATGTTGTAGTTGTAGCTACTCTTATCAATGAAGTGACACCAGTCACTCTTCGAGAGGTAGCTGATCATGAAGAGCAGATCCTCGCCGAAGTGTATCGTCTCATCGAAGCGCAGGTTATGTTTCACTATCAACTCATTGGAGTAGAGCTTTGACCATGGTGCCCCAAATAGATATATGGGGTGGGTATCAAAGAGTGACCTTTCACTATGGTTACTCACCAGCACATTGGGGACAGTTACCAGCCTCACCTGCTCACCACTACCATCCACCTGCCTATGTCCCTGGAAGATCATACCGACACCTTCAGTGAGGATACCAGCAGCTAGATCCTCTAGGTAGCTCGGCTCAAGGTAGTCGTCGCCATCAACAAAGGCTATCCACTCACCCTTGGCATGATCAATACCAAGGTTACGCGCAGAGGATACCCCCCCATTCTCCTTATGGAAAACGTGGATACGTGGATCTCGCTCTGAGTAGTCGTCGCAGATGGCACCGCAATTGTCGGGTGACCCATCGTCGATGAGCAGTAGCTCGAAATCGGTATGTCGCTGTGCCAGGATACTATCCAAGCATCTTTGTAGGTACTTCTCTACCTTGTAGATAGGTACAATAACGGTTATCATCATATCTAGGTGCTTTGGTGTTGAGGGCTCGTCTGGTGACAATCCTGTTGAGGCTCCGCTGTTGAATCGTTGAATTGTTGATTGGTGGCGTAGGGGCGTATAATTACGCCCTCTTAAACGTATATTTACGCCCCGAATACCATCCGTATGGTGGTAATTTATAAATATGAATAAACATCACCTTCGCCAAAGAGGGCGTAAATATACGCCCCTACCAATCGCAAACATAATCTGCGAGATCAGCGTGAATATATGAACACATAGCGCAGTGGTAACGCAGCTCTTATCCGTGTAGATCCGTGGAGAATTTCTTTGTTGAGGCTGCACTGTTGAGGCTTCGCTGTTGAGGCTATGCTGTTGAATGATGAATTAAATCTGCGTGATCAGCGTGATCAGCATGAATACTTCACCCCTAATCGCTGCGAAGCAGCACCTAACCCCTAAGCAGGGAGCCACGCGACCACTAACCCCTAAGCGCTTCCTTGAGGAAGCCAAGGGATTTGGTGATCCACTCCTGTCGGACACTATTCACCCTGCCATAATCAATCGGTCTCTCTATCAACTCCCTCGTCATCTCATCCGCGGAGAATATCAATCTATCCTCGAGGTTAAAGATCTTCAGGAGTGAGGTGAAGCGAGTTATCCCTCTATCCCTGTTAGCAATGGCTATGAATGGTCGGTTGAATATTATGGCGAACACCATACCGTGGTATGAGTCAGTGATCACATACTCAGCATCCATGAACCCCCGTATCCACTCCGATGGCGATGGGTATACGCAATCCACAATCGATCGGCACTTAGAGTAGATAGATAGCTTCTCCTTGGGCATCACCTTACGAGCGGTAAGACCTAGTATCTGTGATAGCCTATCTATCATCTGCTGCTTCTCGGGTGACTCATCCAGCACATAGCTCATCAGTCTACCGACACCCTCACCCACTCCATCCGACTCAACGAGTGATACATACTCATCCTTGGATATTAGTAGTGTCGGGTCGAGAACATGAGTAGCATCCACACCGAGGTGATCCCTGCATAGCTCCACGGCTGAATCTTCACGTACCGATATAGCATCAAAAAGCGGTGCTAGGCGCGTCGCCTCCTGGTGGTACTTGGGTGGGAAGGCCCACTCAGAGATACCGAACGAGGCGGCATAGCTGATGCGTTTGATACCCTTACGCTGCTCGGCAAAGTCGAGGAAGTAGTTGGGTATGTATGAGTATTCAGAGCGCCACACCTGGTCACTACCAACGATGAAGGTGTCGAACTGGTTCTGCATCTCATCACTCGGTCGTCTACCTTGTGTGATGAACTTGACGGTAGTGATATGCTGGTGAACAAACCTCTTGGTATTCTCATTCACCCTATCAAGCTGCTCTTGTGTGGGAAAGTGTAGTCGCAATGGTGTCGCGGGCCTCTTCCCTCGTAATCTCTTAGATATATGTTTTCGTTGTAGGCGCATCCTCCTGCGTAGTGGCAGCGCCATATCGTTTGTCTCGCCTATGTCGGTAACTACATCATATCCCATATCACGTACTATCTTCTGTAGTGCATAGGCTTGTAGTAGTCCTCCGTAGTTGTTATGTAGTGGTTGGCTTAGGATACATTTCATATAGTATAGGGTTAGGTCGCTGCTTTGCAGCGGTTAGGGGTTAGGGCTTCGCTGTTGAATCGTTGAGGCTTCGCTGTTGAGGGCTCGTCTGGTGACAATCCTGTTGAGGCTTCGCTGTTGAATTGTTGAATCGTTGAATCGTTGAATTGTTGAATTGGGTGGCGTAGGGGCGTATAATTACGCCCTCTTAAACGTATAATTACGCCCCGAATACCATCCGTATGGTGGTAATTTAAAAAAATGAATAAACATATTCTTCGCCAAAGAGGGCGTAAATATACGCCCCTACCAATCGCAAACATAATCAGCGTGAATAATTCCTTTGTTGAGGCTTCGCTGTTGAATCGTTGAATTGGTCGCGTAGGGGCGTATAATTACGCCCCGAATACCATCCGTATGGTGGTAACTTATACATATGAATAAACATCACATTCGCCAAAGAGGGCGTAATTATACGCCCCTACGCCACATCAATTCATAATTATTAATTAAACAGCGTAGCCTAAACAGTATCGTCAACAGACAAGACCTAAACAAGATGCGAAGCAGCATGCTTGCGATGCGACAGCTCTTTACCCAAAGGGTAACACCGCGTCTCGGCGTCTTCGACGAGATATGGGTAACCGCGGGTAAGCGGAGCGACCCGTGGATGATGCGGATACCCACTACTCTACGCCGCCCCACTACGATAAGCCACCAACCAACAATTCAACATCTCGTCAACAGACGAGACTCAACAACGAAGTCTCAACGATTCAACAATTCAACGATTCAACGATTCAACAAGGTATTTATTATATAACCAATCCTCCCCGATGTTATGAATAGACAAGTCGTAGTTCATCGCCACAAGATGAATGGGTTTACCTTTAGCTATGAACTGCTCAGCATAGCCCATATCCTCGATCTGCTTCATAGCCTCAGCAGCCGATTTGCCATACTTATATTCGAATATGAAGACATCACTCTCTGTCTCTATGATAGTGTCCATACGACCTATATTGCTGTAACGCTCCACCGTTACCAACAGCCCTGCCATGCGAAGCAGTAGATAGATCATTGACTTGAATACTCCTTCACTCTTTATACGTCCATCGTAGGGGATGGATGCTAGGTGAGACTGAAGGGTCTTGACCATAAGGGGGATGTCTGCTGTCTCCACTGCATCTAGTAGTATATCCGTACAGTTGCGTACCCTATCGCTAGACATACTACCAAGCTCAGCTAGCAGATGTGCACTATACGAGTTCTCTACCTCGAGATTGGGGAATCCAAGCTGATACCTCACTGGAGTACCAACCCTCCCTTTGTATCCTTTCACTATGGTTAGGTACCCTGTCTGATAAAGTAGAGAGCGAGCCTGTAGGTTGGCAGGATTGAACTCGCTAAGCATCTCTTCACTCATCTTCTCATGAAGAAGCTCGAAGTAGTTAACATCTTGCTTCTGTAGCTGCATGATCACAAAGGTGGGTGAACCGGTCTCGAACCACCAGTTCTTAAACTCTCCTTCGGACATAAAGCGACCTACCGAGGTTGGATTATAGACCGTATCTGCCAAGTAGTGAAAGCGATAGCCATTGTACCAACGCTTGACCTGAGATAGCATCTCCGAGTACTCTACCCCCTCTTGATCTGCCAATTGCGCTATACGTTCAGAGAAATGCTCCTCTAGCTCCGACTGAGTGAAACCTAACATTGTGGCGTAGTTCTTACTCATAGATATATCAATCATGTGATTGAGTTTGGAAAATACCGAGACCTTGGAGAAACGTGTGACGCCTGTCATCAAGGTGAAGCGAAGAACTGAGTTGGCTGCCTTGATCTGTATGTAGAAGTTCTCGAGTATGGCACGTATCTCCTCTAGGTGAGGTGCGTCAATGTTATTGACCAGCGGAGCGTCGTACTCATCTATGAGTAGCACAACCTTACCCGTTGGGGATTGAGCAGCAGCTTTGGTGAGTATCACCTCGAAGATAAGACCTGGCTTAGCCTCTTTGGAGACAGTTATATTCAGACTCTCAGCTATGTCAAAGAGTGATTCTTTCAGTTCATTGGTGAAATCCTCCGGGGTACTGTAATTCATCTTTGACATATTTAGATTCACCACAGGGTACTCCCTCCAATCGTAATCCATAGAGTCTATCTTCAAACCAGCAAAGAGATCCCTGCGTCCAGCAAATATGTAACTCAGGGTGGAGATAGTGAGCGACTTACCGAAGCGACGGGGGCGGGAGAGGAAGAAGCATCCATAGGGTGTGGATGCCAGCTTATGTAGATAGTCTGTCTTATCTACATATAGCTGACCACTCTCTATTATTCCTTTAAAGTCATAGTTGCTAGTTGGATTCTCTTTCATAATCGTTACTGGTTGGATTCTTTGATATGCAAAGGTAGTAATATTGTTGAATTGTTGAGGCTTTGCTGTTGAATCGTTGAATTGTTGAATCGTTGAGGGCTTGTCTGTTGACAATCCTGTTGAGGCTTCGCTGTTGAATCGTTGTCTCGTCTGTTGACGAGATGGTGGCGTAGGGGCGTATAATTACGCCCCGAATACCATCCGTATGGTGGTAACTTCTTTGTTGAGGCTCCGTAGTTGAGGGCTAGTCTGGTGACGCACGCTTTGCATCAGGTGGAGTCACGTAGAGTAGTGCGCTTTGCATCAGCCCCCAGTCGCTCCGCTTACTGGGGGTTACCCATATGTAACCCTTCGGGTTAAGAGCTATCGCGTCGCAAACTATCTCTCGTCCTAATCGCTGCGAAGCAGCATCTAAGCCCTAAGCAGGGAGCTACGCGACCACTAAGACCACTAAGCGCTGCAAAGCAGCAGTGCTTGTGCATCTTAGCCCCAAAGGGGTGTTATCTACTAGCCTAGCCTGTGAGGGCTAGGTAAGGGTAAATCAAAGCAATTAAGCCCCAAAGGGGTGTAACTCTTTGGTTAACTAGACGTGGTTTCGCACCTCCAGCGCTCTGGATATGTTCAACCAATCTTCATCCTATGGCTTACACCATAGGCTAACTGATTACACCCCTATGGCTTACACCATAGGCTAACAGGTTACACCCCCTTGGGGCTAAGATCCTCCTTCGCCAAAGAGGGCGTAATTATACGCCCCTACCAATCGCAAACATAATCTGCGGGAATAATCCTTGTTGAGGCTTCGCTGTTGAGGGCTCGCTGTTGAGGCTGCGCTGTTGAATCGTTGAATCGTTGAGGGCTTGTCTGTTGACAATCCTGTTGAGGCTTTGCTGTTGAGGGCTTGTCTGGTGTCGACCGCTTTGCATCAGGTGGAGTAACGTAGAGTAGTGCGCTTTGCATCAGCCCCCAGTCGCTCCGCTTACTGGGGGTTACCAATATGTAACCCTTTGGGTTAAGAGCTATCGCGTCGCAAACTATCTCTCGTCCTCAGCGCTGCGAAGCAGCATCTAACCCCTAAGCAGGGAGCCACGCGACCACTAAACCCTAACCCCTAAGCGCTGCGAAGCAGCAATATGCAAATTAAGGTTAAATAATTGAGCTTCGGCACACTTCGGCGCAGTACGGCGCAATTAGGCGCAAGCGCCCCTTGCCCATACCCTATCTTTGAAGTACAAACCGAGAGAGCAATGTCGCTCCCTCACTAAAAACCAATTTATTATGGCACTAAACTACTTCATGGTACAGAGAGCAAATCCAACCGACAGAGAGGCAGAACGCAAGTGGTATCCCCAAGTGGAAATAAAAGGGAAGCTCACTTTTGATGGTCTGACACAGAGGATAGCCACAGCCAGTACAGCCTCCGAGGCAGACTGCTCACTAGTGCTCAAGGCCATGGTCAAGCAGATCATCCTAGCACTCAATGACGGTATGAGCGTCGAGATGGAAGATATCGGTACACTGCTGATGGGAGTCAAGGCACTAGGCTCAGAGGATATCGAGGATTGGAACATATCCATGGTCAAGAGCAAGCGCATCCTCTTCCGCCCCTGTGCAGCCCTCAAGAGCGAGGCAAAGAAAGTGAGTCTTAACCGTGTATTGCCACGTGAGCGCACGAAGTAACTAACCAATTAACCATTAGTCACCTATGATCAGAGTTTCAGATAGAGGCGTATCACTCATCAAAGAGTACGAAGGATTCAGCGCCAAACCATATGTTTGTAGCGGTGGAAAGAGAACCATCGGGTATGGCCACACAGGCAGAGGGGCACACGAGCTAGGAGCTTGCATCACGGAGCCCGCGGCACTAATACTACTTCGCATTGACATCCAGAAGGTAGAGATCGGGCTTGGCAGCCTCATCAGACGACCACTCAGGCAGGGACAAGCGGACGCATTGATAAGTCTTGCTTTCAATATCGGGTGCGAGGCACTACGTAGATCGACCCTATTGCGCAAGCTCAATGAGGACCCAGATGACCCCACCCTGGTCGACGAGTTCAGGCGATGGCACTTCTCCAATGGAGTTTCTCTCAAAGGACTCAAGCGACGTCGCGAGGCAGAGATAGCACTCTTCCTAAGCAAGTAACCCTCTCCTCTATCGGAACAATGATCTCATTAGCTAGTCATTAACCAACTAAATACCAATAATAAAACTATGCGAAAACTCATCAAGTCACTCATCGACCTACTCAAGGCATTCAACGGGGCGATGCCCTGCGTAAGAGACCAGAACCGCATCTACCGCGAACTCTACGAAGAGCTCAAGGTGTTAGTAGCGGAACAGCGCCAAGAACGAGCCCACTTCCAGCAGGAGCTGCTGCGTCTCGAAAAGCTCATCAACAGGGCTTTTGAGTGTCAGCACAGGAGTGAGTGCCCGGTTATTGAATAAAGCGAAAGCGAGTACCTTGTAGATGGGGTACTCGCTTTCGCTTTATTTGGGTTAGGAGTCGCTGCGCTCCGGTTAGGGGTTAGGGGTTAGGTCGCTGCTGATTAGGGGTGGTAGGGGCGTATATTTACGCCCCGAATACCATCCGTATGGTGGTAATTTATAATATAAATAACCAATTTTTCGCCAAAGAGGGCGCAATTATGCGCCCCTACACCACTTATATAATATATAGTATGATAAAGAGATGTATCATCGGAAGGTATCTCTAAGCCAATAATTATATCATTTCAATTTATTAGACAACTCATTATTGAAATCTTCATCTTGTCCTATTAATTGAAGTACAAGTTTATAAACCATAGTACATGGATTATGATTTGAGTAACTATGATCTTCATAGCTCTCCGATTGATCTCTAGCCCATTTAATAGCATTTTCTTGTGACCCAAATTTAGATACAATAGAATAATTTTCAGGATCACTCTTTTTGTAAACATACTTCTTCTTTGATTTATACGACGAAGAGTTATTTACAGCATCAGAGATAGCCTTCTTATAATCTTCACGACTCATAGGCGTTATTCTATTAAGAAAATGATATAGATACCACAGTTCAAATGCCTCATTACTCCACGCACAACATATATCATTGGAATTTGCTTTTTTTATAGCAGCATTAAACCGACTTGACGGAAAGCTATCCTTATCAAAAACAGCCCAAACTCTATCATACTGACTAATAGTATCCTTTACTTGATCTCGCATACTAATAGCTCTATCAACTACATTTACAGTGTTATCTCCAATACCCTCAACAGTTAAGATAATGTTGTTATCCTTAGATAGTGCTTTGAAGTATAAAGGTTCTGTTTTCTCCCCTTCACATACAATTAGTATTCTAGTTACAATTTTCCTAGATGACCTTTTTGCCGTCTGCTTTTTATAACGCCTAGCCAAAGAAGGCTCAATCTTGATTCTGTTTGCTGGCATAAGATAGAAGATTAATAATTTAAATGAGTGAATGGTATAGCTCCATACCTTCCAGCTATATAGTTCTTCTCATAATTAGAGTCTTTGCGTGGCTTTGTTCCATCTGGCAAAGTTATATCCATAAGTGAATATAGGTCACTCTGCTCTATATTATCCTTTTCTGTAAACCAGATTTGGTCTCGACGCAATATATTCTGAGAAAGCAAATGTGTATCGTGTGTAGAAAAGATTAACTGTGCATTATTAGGATTGCTAGTTGGATTATTAAATAAAGAAATGATATGTTGTGAGATTAGAGGATGCATCTTTGCATCTAGTTCATCAACAACAATTATAGATCCTCTAAGAAGAGTATCAAAAATAGGCCCTGCTAAATCAAATATTTTTTTTGTACCCGCTGATTCTCTATCCTCAAATGAAAAGTTAACAGAACCACAAACAGTCCCTTTTTTATTATAAATATTATGTACAGAATCAACCTCTATACTCTTTTTCCCATGAATATCCCTAGCAAGAATCTGGAGGAGATCAGCTGGTAAATTATCTGGTAGTTTTGCATCTTCTTCTCTAGTTTGTAGATGACTAAATCCCAAATTTAGTTGCTTAAAGAAATTTCTTGCTTGTTGTGACGAATCCTGATTCTCATGAAACACCGTTTTTGTGAAACTACGATAAAATTGATTGTTTAGACCATGAACAATATTCAACTCTCTATGAAACCAAGAGATAACATCTTTAGATATTTCACCTCCTAACTGTGCACATAAAGAGATATAAAGCCTATTATCATTTGTCTTTTCTTGATATCCATCACCCTCAGGGAAATTATCTTCATCTACACCAATACCCTCACTATTACGAATAAACAGAAGCTGTTCTGAAGAACGTTTTGTCGTTTTCCTAAACAACCACTCCTCATGAATCTTTTCCAAGCTGTATCTAAATCCATACCTATAGCAATATTTACCTTTAATAAATATAACCTCAAACATAGTTGGGTTCTTTTCTCCTTGAATAAGCAAGAACGGATCATATTCAAGATTCTCATCATCATTAAGTTTTACTGACGACAACACTGTATGGGACATTGTCTGCAATGCACTAATTAGATTCGATTTTCCACTCGAATTGCTACCATAAATAGCAAGAGTTTTGAGTATATTATTAGATAACTGAATAGCAACATTATCAGTACACTCTTTGAGTCCTTGTGCTTGAAGTATTAAACTCCTTTTTGTATAAAAAGACCTGTAGTTCTCTACTGTAAATTCTACTAGCATAATCTTTATTATTTAATTATCAATACAAACTGAGACAAATGTAATAAATTTGATCATTAATGCGTGTTAATTTGAGAAATATATTCAAATCCACACTATTGTTGTGCTTTTGAGTGCCAGCATAGGAGTGAGTGCCCGGTTATTGAATAAAGCGAAAGCGAGTACCTTGTAGATGGGGTACTCGCTTTCGCTTTATTTGGGTTAGGAGTCGCTGCGCTCCGGTTAGGGGTTAGGGGTTAGGTCGCTGCTGCGCAGCTGGGTTATGGGGTATATTAACGCCCCGAACAATCGCAAATATGATCTGCGGGAATAATTCTTTGTTGAGGCTGCGCTGTTGAGGCCTCGCTGTTGAGGCTGCGCTGTTGAGATCGTTGAATCTTTGAGGGCTTGTCTGTTGACAATCCTGTTGAGGCTGCGCTGTTGAGGGCTCGTCTGGTGTTGAGCGCTTTGCATCAGGAGGAGTCACGGAGAGTAGTGCGCTTTGCATCAGCCCCCAGTCGCTCCGCTTACTGGGGGCTACCCATATGTAACCCCTTCGGGGTTAAGAGCTTTCGCGTAGCAAACTGTCTCTCATACTAAGCGCTGCGAAGCAGCAGTGCTTGCGATGCGACAGCTCTTTACCCGGAGGGTAACACGTGGGTAACCGCGGGTAAGCGCAGCGACCCGTGGATGATGCTAAGCGCTCCACTCCACTCCACTCCACTCCACTCCACCCACTAACCCCTAAGCGCTTTCTTGAGGAAGCCTAGAGATTTGGTGATCCACTCTTGTCTAATGGCATTCACACGATCAAAATCGATAGGTCTATGTATCAACTCATCTGTTAGATCCTCTGGATTGTATATTAATCTATCTTCTAGATTGAATATCTTGAGTAACGATGTGAATCGCGTGAGACCTCTGTCCTTATTAGCTATTGCTATAAATGGTCTATTGAAGATAATAGCGAATACCGTACCGTGGAACGAGTCTGTCACTACATACTCTGCATCCATAAAGCCACGTATCCATTCGGATGGTTTGGGATATATGATATTCTCAAGCTTACACTTCTTGAATAAAGACAGATGCTCCGAAGGCATAACCTTACGTGGTGTAAGATTGAGTGTTTTTGATAATCTCTCTATCACCTGCTGCTTCTCTAGCGATTCATCCAGTACATAGCTCATAAGTTTACCAATACCCTCTCCTACACCATCAGACTCAACTAATCGTATATAGTCTTCCTTTGAGAGAAGGAGTGTTGGGTCTAGGACATGAGTGGCCTCGACGCCTAGTTGATCTCTACATAAATCGACAGCTGAATCTTCACGTACCGATATAGCATCAAAAAGTGGTGCAAGGCGGCGTGCTTGTGTGGTAGAGTCCTCTGTGAAATCCAACTCTGACACACCAAATGAGGCAGCATAGCTAATACGCTTGATATCATTGCGCTTCTCAGCGAAGTCGAGGAAGTAGTTTGGGATGTAGGAGTAGGCTTGTCTCCAAACCTGATCGCTCCCTACAACGAAGGTGTCGAAGCGATTCTGCATCTCATCAGTGGGAAGTGGTTCACGACGAGTGAAGTCTACTGTATTTATATGGTCACGAACAAACTTCTTTGTGTATTTACCAACAGAGTCAAGCTCATGCTGAGTAGGAAAGTTTAGCTTGAGAGGATCTCCAGCTCTTTTGCCAAGAACTCTATATACTATATGTTTTCCTTGCGAAAGAGCTCTACGCTTTAGTGTTAACGCAACATTTCTAAGTGGACGTTCATCAGTGACAACATTATGCCCCATATCAAGTAGCACCTTCTGTAGTGCATATGCCTGTATTAGTCCACCATAGTTATTATGCAGTGGTTGTGTTAGAATACATATCTCTCTTCTCATCTTATCTTCTTTATTATATTGATTATTCCATACTTAGAGGCAGTGAGGTAAAGCTTGGTCATGATCTTCTGCTGCAAAGTGGGTGTAGTCTGTTTGATGATTAGTTTTGAGATGGGGCTTCTATCTAGCTTAGTGTAGAACTTATCTCTGTTTGGGTGTGGGGTTGCAGATTTGACAATGCTTGGATTACCAGCAAGTGCTGATACGTATGTCACTTCGACTCTTTCTTGTGATGTCGATATATCCTCATAAGCTTCTCTTCCCCTTTCACTAGATATCATTACTAAAGAGGCTCCTTTATCATCATCAAACTCTGGAAGAATATTCTGAATTCCCCAGAAGTCTGCTATCGTTAGGTCGCTACCTGACTTGAAGCTTTTGGCTGGGCAGGCGTGACAAGATGGTCGTAGGTATAGGTCTCGCAGGAAACCTCGCATATAAACATTTTCTGACCCCAGCTGTTTGAAGCTTAAGTCGACCCCACTGGCTTCGAAAGAGTAGCGCTTCCAGCCTCTTTCTTTATTCCTGAATGTTACATATTTCAACTCAAGACTTCTACCTTTTGTTACTTCATCCAAATAGAGTCTCCACACCTTGGGTGATGGCACTCCGTGACATACGAAGTCTACAGTTAGTAGATTGGGGTAATCTTTACGAAGGAAAAGCTTTAATCCTGCTATCTGGCAGGGTGTGCCTGAGAAGAGTACTTGGCGTCCTGATTTTAGAGACTCTCTTGCCTCAGCAAAGCTATTGCCTACTCTACTCTGAAGATATTTAGATCCTCTAAAGAGTGATAGCTCCTCTATGCTCTCTACGTGGTGGTGTTCTACCTCCCAGTTTTGATCAAAGCGTGCTCCAAATACTACTCCTCCTTGACGTATGGTCTCTTGTGCCAGGAGTGTAAAGAGACCTCCTGATGAGCTCTCACGGCGTATATTCTCATCTCTATTCTTGGCTGCGTATGTTAGTGGCTCAACAGCTGATGGTTCTGACTGCACCAATACGGGGCATACCTTCTCGCATAGTGAGCAGTCGATGCAGAGTGACTCATCTACCTTGGGATAGAGAAATCCCTCGTGGTCTTCTCTCATAGCTATACAGCTCTTTGGACATATCTGTGTACAGGCATTACATCCGACGCACTCTTCTTTGTTAGTTATATTGATCATTGTGCTCTATTGAATCTTTTAACTAATGGTTGTAGCTTAGAGATTATAAACTCTCTCTCATCCTTATTAACTCCTACAAACCAGATAGTAGTTAGAGCAATAAGTTCAATTATGGTGCAGCGAACAAAGAATGATAGTACCTCTGGTAGCTGTATTAGTGGTAGTAGAAAGTAGCATATGAGTACCACTACTGCACTTATTGATACCACATTAAAAACCACCCTCTTTAGAAAATCTATCATTCGTAATACTCCTAGCTTCTCAAGTATAATGAGTCGTGAGATGGTTGCCACTATTGATATTACAATCATGATTGCCATCACTGCCCATGGCTCTGATCCTAGTTTTAGGAAGATATATGAGATTGGGACGTTCAGAAGTAGGATACTTCCTACTATTGCTTGGTATCGGCGTATCGCTCCTGTTGCCTGTGCTGAGGTCATGAGTGTTCCCGAGAGTGAGTTGACCATGGCGTTGATGAGCACTAGTTGTGTTAGTATGACTGAGTAGTCGGGGTACTCCTTGAGCCACCATGTGAGGAGTAGCTCTGTGTGGAAGAGTACGGGTAGCATTAGTAGTAGTAGCAGGTAGAAAGAGAGGCGGCTTCCTTGGAAGACGAGGGTCTGCATATAATCTTTATTGCCTGCGGCGTATGACTTTACAATCTGTGGATTGAGGGCTGCTTGAAAATTGCCTACGAATCCTGTGATAGCTCCATTGACCTGTTGTGCAACCCCATTGGCAGCATTGAGTACTGGTCCGAAGAAGATATTGAGTAGCATTGTGATACCTTGACTAAACCCTACGGCTGCAAGGTTGCCAAAGAGGTTCCATCCTGCATAGCTAATCATCTCTATGCTCTTCTCCTTGTCCCAAATCCAGCTATAACGGCTCTCCATGAAGTTCTTGCTACAGTAGTAGCCGTAGAAGATGCGAATAAAAATATAGACACTCATGCCCATGGCTGCAAACCAGATTAGTTTGTTGTCTGGGGCGAGAACTAGTAGGTAGATGATAACTAGCTTGGCTAGCACTTCGAATATGCCAACATAGGCATATATATTCATCCTCTCGTGTGAGACGATGAGTGCATTGTAGGGTACGCTGATGACACCTAAGAAGAATGTTACGATTGTTGATTGATAGACCCAGTTAGCCGCAACCATCTTATCGGATGGTATGTTGAGTTGGGTATTTAGGAACCATAGACCTATTGTCTCTGCTAGTAGGACAATGATGAATCCGAGGATGAAGTGGATATTGAGGGTGATGCTGAAGAGCCTGCGCATCTCTTCTCTATCTCCCTTACCTAGAGCGAAGGAGAAGTAGCGTTGTGTGGCTGAACTCATGGCTGAATTGAGAAAGGAGAACATGGCCACTACTCCTCCTACTACACTATAAATACCGTAATCTACCACTCCTAGTTCGCGAAGAACGATGCGTGAGGTGAAAAGTGAGACTATCATAGTAAAGAGTGTACGACAGTACAGTAGTGCTGTATTCTTTGCTATCCTCTTACTATTTGCTGAATTAGACATATCTATTCCTATATATTATTATAAAAAGAGGTCACTCGTACGCTTGTGGTTTGAGTGGCCTGTTTATGATTTGTGAATTTGGATGTAAATTTAATTGTTTTTTAGGAATTGCAAAGGATAAATCAAGGTTTTTGTTGAGTTAGTGTACTTTGGGGTTAGATGCTGCTGCGCAGCGGTTAGTGGGTTAGGGGTTAGGTCGCTGCTTCGCAGCGCTTAGGGCTTAGGGGAAAATATTCACGCAGATCTCGCTGATAACGCAGATTTAATTCTTAATGCTGAATTGTTATGTACTCAACAGGCACGAAGTGGCCTCAACAGTCTCGGCCGGTGACGAGACCTCAACAACGAAGTCTCAACAAAGAATTTATTACGCTGATTATGTTTGCGATGTGTGTAGGGGCGTATATTTACGCCCTCTTTGGCGAAGG
>JBOFFJ010000040.1:0-26223 GCA_051648565.1 Phocaeicola sp.
AGAACAGCAGAATGGCAACCCAATACACCGATAGAAAAGTATAGAGAGCTACTACCTGATAGATGGAAAAACGGCTAATGGAAAGAAACCATTAGCCGTTTTTAATTAACATACAATATAGAATCGTGGAGACGCTTACAATCAACTCAAAACCTACTGATAGCCGAACCGAGCCACCTAGGTGGTCCGGTAAAGATGTAAGGATGCGATGAAGTGATTACTAGGTCGTTTGACAGTGTACTGAATTTGGTCGTTTCTGTTATTTCTGCAGAAGAAAAGGTTCTGCCTATTAGCTATTCCGTGACTATTTGGTAATTACTTGGTGCCTATTCGGTGGGTAGATGGGTGAAGGATAGGTGAAGCTTACGACCCCCTATCCTTTAATATAAGTCACTGAATCACAGCGAATGTGAAGGATTGAAGGATAAAAACGAATGTAAGTTA
Source organism: Phocaeicola sp. (assembly GCA_051648565.1). Classification (GTDB taxonomy): domain Bacteria; phylum Bacteroidota; class Bacteroidia; order Bacteroidales; family Bacteroidaceae; genus Phocaeicola. The sequence goes on from JBOFFJ010000040.1 coordinate 445, forward strand.
TAGTAGAGAGGGGGGGAGAGTCCACTTTTCGGTCTACAACCTACTTCCAGAGAATTAGCAGCTGAATCCTTTTGATGACAATTCACTCACTCTCGCGGATAGCCTTTAACAGTGAGTTGAAATTGATCGTAAACAACTCTTATTTCCTTACCATAGCAGGGTGTAAGTTGCCGAACAAATTGTACCTTTGTTTACTTAAAAAGTATAGAGTAGAAGATGGTACAGATATGGTTTGTTTTTTCGTTGGCGTTGTTGCTAAACATTGTATTAGGATGTTATAGGTACAAGTATAAGAAGTTCACGTTTATGTGGTTTTTTCTTATTCACGCCTCTCTCTTTGTGGTTCTTCCGCTACGCATCTATTTAGAAGTTCCCAGTCAATACTCGCCCTGGGTTATTGGAACGGCTATTTTGGGACAATTTGTGGGGGCACGTATTTTGCCTCGCTTCAATAAATAATCTTTTATACATACTATAATAGGCTTACGGATATGATTAAAGTACTAGTTACTTCGGACTGGCATTTGGGAAATTACTTTCATGGTTTTGAACGGTACACCGAGCATCAGCACTTTTTAGCGTGGCTGCAGGTTACTGTGCAAGAGGAACAGCCCGATGCATTGTTGATAGGGGGAGATATATTTGATACGAGTAATCCTTCGGCGCAAGTACAGGAGCTCTATTACCGATTCTTGGATGAGGTAACGCAGCACAATCCGGGGCTGCAGGTGGTAATTATTGCAGGCAATCACGATTCGGCTGCTCGCTTAGAGGCTCCTCGAGCCATGTTGGCGCGGCGCAATATCTTTGTACGGGGCATTGTAACTCGTTCGGAAGCGGGGGAGATGGATTACAACAACCTCTTTGTTCCGATCCATTCTCGCACCCATCCCCATGAGAAGGCTTTTGTCTTTACGGTTCCCTACCTGCGCGATGGCGATTATGCACGGGGGGAGAAGTATGCTGCTGGGGTGGCTCAATTTCTGCAAGAGGGCATTGTTGCATTGAATCAGCTAAAAGAGCCTCAGGAGGCCTCTATCTTGTTGGGACACCTCTATGCTCGTGGCTCTGAGATAGCCGAAAACTCTTCGGAGCGTATTGTGATTGGGGGTGCCGAGATGGTGAACCTAGAGGAGGTGGGGCAAGAGGTAACCCTGATGGTACTTGGGCATATTCATAAGCGACAATGTATGGGTGGAGACCGTACTAAACGCTACGTAGGTAGTGCGCTGCCTATGTCTTTTGCCGAGCGCGGATATAAACATGGAGTAGAGTTGGCCCTGTTTGAAGAGGGTATACTGGTTGATGAACCACGCTTTATAGCCTATCCACTCTTGCGTCCGTTATGTACTATTCCTGCTAAAGCTGCTCCGATTGCCGAGATTGAAAAGTTAATTGAGGCGCTTCCCGCTAATGAAATGAGGGTTGATAAGCCCTACGTAGAGGTGAATGTGCTATTAGATGCCCCCAACCCAAGTGTAATGAAACAGGTGGAAGAGCTCTTCTCGAAGTACAAGAAGGAGGTGCATCTCTGTAGCGTTCGTTCTACTTATGCAGTAGTAGGCGAGGGGAATTCCGATGAGTTGGTTATTGAATCTACCGAGGATTTACTCACTCGTAATCCGCTTGATATAATCCGAAAGGGATACGTAAAGAAGCATGGGTGTGAGATGAGTAGTGAATTGATGGAGTTAGCTAATTTAGCTATTGAGGCTGCTAAAACGGAGACACGATGAAGATACTAAAACTTACGTTATTGAACCTGGCTAGCCTAGAGGGTGAGCAGGTGATTGATTTTGAACAAGAACCGCTCAAGAGCAGTGATCTTTTTAGCATTACAGGGGCTACGGGTAGTGGTAAGAGTACCATTCTAGATGCTATCTGTTTGGCTCTCTATGGATTTTGTCCACGTTTTAAAGAGGCTGGTAAAGTGAAGTTTTATGGTGAATCTGATTTCCATAACGACAAAGATTTGCAGCCGCATGATCCACGCAATATCTTGAGTCGGGGAACGAAACGTTGTTTCTCGGAATTGCTTTTTGAGGTCAATGATGGGGGGCTTTACCAAGCACGTTGGTCGTGTGAGGTGGGACGTACCAACTACCAGAAACCTGTACGAAAACTCTACAAATTGGAGAAGAGTAGTGAGGGAAAACTGCTAGAGAAAGAGCTAGAGGTGGCTACTAGGAAGGGTGATAACGAGGCTATTAATCGCTTGATAGGGCTTGATTATGGACAGTTTGTACGAACGGTTATCTTGGCGCAAGGTTCATTTGCTAACTTCATTAAGGCGGATGATAAGGAGAAGGCGCTTTTGTTAGAGAAGCTAACGGGAACGGAGATTTATACTACTATTGCCAAAAAGATATATGAGTTTTACAAACAGGCGGCCGATCAATATGTAGAGCTTGAGGGTAGAATAAACCAGATGGCTGTAAACTTACTTGCAGATCAGGAATATGAGACACTTTTACAGGAAAGTGGTGAGTTGGAAATTCAGTTAAAGGAGTTAACAGATAAGCAAAAGGTGGCCGATGGGGCACTGCTATGGTGGAACGATTTGGAGCAGTTACAACGTACCCTTGTTGCCCAAGAGTTGCTTAAGAGAGAGGCGGAGCAAGCGCTACTCTCAGTAGCTAGGGATGAAGAGGAGTTGGCTTTGTGGGATAAAATAACTCCCATACAGGGGTGTTACACCAAGTGGCAGGCATCTGCAGATAACTTAGAGAGAGTAAAGTTAGCCATTCAAGAGGCTCAATCAAAGCAGGTCATTCAGGCAGAGCAGCAGCGGGTAACTGCCCATACATGGGTGGAGGCAAAGAGATTGCACGAGGTGGCTAAAGAGCAGTTGGAGGAGCGTGCACCCATTATTAGTAAGGCCAAGGTGGCTAAGGCTACGTTGGATGAGCTGGCAACGATGCTTACCAATCAAGAGCGAGAGTTGCAGGTTATAAGGGTGGCTAAAGAAGAGGCTTTGGCTGCTTTGCGGCAGAATGAGACCGATCGGCTAACTGCTTCTACCAGGAAGGAGTTGGCTGTAGCTACTTTGAAGGGATTGGCTCCATATCAATCCATGCTTGAAGATAGTAAAGTGATTGGGGCTAACTTAAAGGAGAGTCGCAAAAATCAACTCAAAGAGCAGGCTGATGGACGAGCGCTGGAGCTTGCTAAAAAGCAACAACTTGCGGCAGTAGAGCAGTTGGCAGTAGAGCAAATAGGGGTAGCCAAGCAAGCGGAACTGGTTGCTGCTAAGTTAGCGGAGCTGAACCAGTCTAAATCAAGCTTTGCCAAACTTAATTTGGAGAGTTTGCAACAGCAGCTTCTTCGGAGTAACAAGCAACTCACCGATTGGAAGGAGTGGTATAGGTTGGGCAAAGAGCAGGTAAATAGCTTGGATTCGTCTCACTCCAAAGAGACAGAGGTAGAGCAACTAAAGAAGGAAATTGTTGCTGCTGAGGCTAAATGTATGGAGTTACTCCAGGAGAAGAGTGCGATTGAAAAGGTGCTTCCTGGCTTAGAAGAGGGTTATCGGCTTGCTATGAGTGCCAGTAGTGAGGCTATGCGTGCTTCGCTGGTTGTGGACGAGCCTTGTCCTGTATGTGGGGCTACCAATCACCCTTATGCGCACCAAAATGTAACAGAGCTACTTTCACCCTTAAAGGTGCAGATTCGGTGTCACACCGATCGACTGAAGGAGTTAGAGGGATTACTTACTCATCCTCAAACGGGCCTAAATAGCTCTTTACAACAGGCTCGTGGAAGGGTAGAGGGATTTAATGAGGTGTTGAAACGGTTGCGATTAGAGTGTAAACAACAGCAAGAAGCGCGTTTGGCCCTAGCGACTAACTATCCCGAACAGCCTCTTTTGCACACTGCAGCACTTGTTCCGGCTACATTTCAGGGCGTAGCCTCTCTGTTGGTTGCTGCTACGCAACAGGTAGAGGAGGCAGCGCAGGCCATGGAGAGTTATAGGTCGTTGCAAAATGAACTGAATAATCGACAAACGGCCTATGATGAGGCTAAATCGATAGCCGATGAGGCTCTTCGGAAGTTAACTAAATGGCAGGCAGATCTCTCTGCAGAGCAGAGCCGTATCGGTGAACAAGAGAAGGCGGTGAATGAGCTTCGAATGCAGTTGGTAGAAAAACGCACTGAGTTGCGCGGTCAGATAACTCTTGCGGGGTGGGAATCTCTTTATGAGACCCATTTTGAGGGGTTGCTTGAAGAGTTACGTGCTCTTTATACCTCTTATACTCGAGCCAAAGAGGAGGAAGAGGCTGCTAGCGGAGAGCTCAAAGAGTTGGCTGCTACCCATTTAGAGCAGCAAAAGATGGTAGAGATTCACCAAGAGCGGGAGCTCCGCTACCAAGCCGAGGTGACTGCGTTAAAGCAGCGCCTAGAGGTGGAGATGGGTAGTTATTGTTCGCTCTTAAATGGAGCCGATCCTTTTGAGGTGGAGCGCCAGTTTAAAGTGGTGGTCGATGAGGCCGATAAGCAGGAACGGCACGCTTTACAATTGCATCGAGAGGCTACCGAAGCGGCTAGTCAAACAAAGGGGAACTACGATGCGTTGCTTGCTCAGCAGCAACAGGAGCAAAAAGTGATTGAACAATTAAGGGAAGAGATAACACTCTTTGTTGCAGAATATAACCAGGTGGAAGGGTTGTTGTTAACTTGGGAGACTCTACAACAGCTGTTTAACTCTGAAAGAGATTGGGTAGGGTTACGTAAGCGGTTGGATGAGTTTAAGCAGAGAGTGGTTCGCTGTGCTGGTATGGTAGAGCAATGTACGGAAGCAGTAACCAAGCATCAAGCTATTTTGCATAAGCCAACTGCCCAGCGGGAGGAGCTGTTGCAAGAGGTAGCGGAGTGTAAAGTGAAATTGGAGCAGATAGATCAATCTCGCCAGCAGGTGAATGGTCGATTAATGGCACATAAAGAGGCTTTTCAAAAGGTAGAACACTACCAAGAGGAGCTTAAGGAGAAGAGGCGTATCTCTGAGAACTGGAAGTTATTAAACGATATATTGGGTAACAAGGATGGAGATAATTTCCGCGAAACAGCTCAAATCTATACATTGCAATTTCTACTTAAGCAGGCCAATGCGCAACTCACTTTGTTGACCAATCGGTATCGCTTGGAGCAGGTCAATAATTCGCTTAGTATTCGTATAGTCGATAAAGATAGAGCCGATGAGGTGCGAAATCTCTCGTCACTCTCGGGTGGTGAGACCTTCTTGGTGAGTCTATCACTCGCTTTGGGGCTCTCTTCGCTCTCCTCGCGCAATATATCGATCCAAAATCTCTTTGTAGATGAGGGATTTGGTACGCTCGATGCCGAGAGCTTAAGTGTAGTGATTGATGCACTCTCCTCCTTGCATGCATTGCAGGGTAAGAAGGTGGGGGTTATCTCACATACGGCCGAGATGAGGGAGCGTATTCAGACGCAGATAAAGGTGGTAAAGCAGGGATCGGGTGGTCGTAGCTTGATTGAGATAGTGTAGCTTTTTACTCACTATTTCGACTGTTTATTAGTAATGCATGAATAATAAAAAACCACTTTGATTGGTGGAAAGAAAAGATAAAAAATGGAAGCAATAATTTATTTGCTACTGGGTGCTGGATTGGCAGCAGTGGCTACCTATGTATATAGTAAGGGGCAGCTGGCTCAACAACGTGCTTTGCTGCAAAGTAAAGAGGAAGAGCTGTTGCGTACACTGCAGCAGTTGGAAAGTAAAGGGGAGCTCTTGCGGCGTATAGAGTTGCAGGTAGAGCGTCTAGAAGAGCGGTGTGCGGTACTTAGTGCAACTAACAGTGCGCTTAATGCCAGTAACGAATCAAAAGGACGTGAGATAGAGCTGCTTAATGAGCAGATGCTGCGTGAAAATGAGTTGCGCAACAAGCAGTTTGCTGAGCAGATGCACTTGGTACAGGAGCGGCTACAAACGGCTACCGAGGAGCTCTTGAAACAGCGTGAACAGGAGTTGGCTAGTCGCAATACGGTGCAGATGAATGGTATTATTAATCCCCTCAAGGAGAGTATTACTGAGATGAAGGCTGCCATGGAGAGTAGTCGCGATACCCACAATAAGAATAGTGCCTCGCTCGAAAAAGCGATTGAGGAGGTGATGAAGCGCACCATGGAGATTGGGAGTGAGGCCGATAAGTTGGCCAGTGCTTTGCGTAACGATAACAAGATTCAGGGTAACTGGGGCGAGATGGTGTTGAGCGAACTGTTGGAGAGTCAGGGGTTGAAAGAGGGGATTCATTACGAGGTGCAAACTACGCTGCGCGATAGCAGTGGGAAGGCTATTAAACACGATGAATCGGGCAAGCGAATGATTCCCGACCTTATTTTGCACTACCCTGATGGCAAAGATGCCATTATTGACTCCAAAGTGTCACTTGTAGCTTTTGTTGATTACCAACATGCTGACGAGGAGGCGCTTCGTGAGGAGGCTTTGACGCGCCACCTGCGTAGCATTCGTCAGCATGTAAAGGAGTTGGCGCGTAAGGACTACAGTGCCTATATCAAGGCACCTCGCCAACCCTTGAACTATGTTATTATGTTTGTGCCCAACGAATCGGCGCTTCAATTGGCGCTTTATAACGATAGCTCTTTGTGGCGAGATGCCTTTGAGAGTGGGGTCTTTATTACCAGTGAGCAGAATCTATTGGCAGCACTGCGGATGATTCAGCTGGCTTGGACCCAAGTGCAGCAGGCACAAAATCAGGAGAAGATCTTTGATACGGCTCGCATGTTGCTCAATCGAGTAGCCGATTTTATTGATGGTTTTGAGGCTATCGGCGATAAACTACAGAAGGTGATGGGCGACTACGATAAGGCCAAAAAGAAACTTCACGAAGGTCAACAGAGTATTGTGGGGGCTTCGAATAATTTGATAAAATTGGGGGCTAAGCCTGATGCCAAGAAGCGTATTCCCGAACCAAAGCTCTCGATGCATGGGGGTGATTATTTGGAATAGGGGTGATGGGTTAATAGCCATCTTAGGATATCTATTGGTTTTTAGTTAAATGATTTTTATTAGACTTTTTAAGAGATTTGACTTCTAATTTCTTTCTTCGTATAGTGCTTTTTATAAGCTCTTCTGCGGTCTATCTAGGTGACCTCTGTATCTGTTTATTACTTATAAACGATGCAGAGGTTCTTTTTTTATAATTTCACATAATCAATCTATCTTTTGAAAAATAGATGTAAATGTTGTTTCTTTTTTAATATTTGTATACTTTTGTATAAAAGTTTCATTATGACGTTTGTTTTGCATAAAATGAGAATTTTGATTTGATTATAGTTGTTTTTTTGTTGATTATTGTTTTTATGCATTATTTATCCACGTCTTTTTGATTAATTATTGAGCTTATTTAGTTGTTAAAATATTTCTTTTTTATCTCCTTTGGTATTTATCTTTTAAGTTTATAGGAGAGTTTCTTTATTTTACTAAACCTGTTTTATAATTTTATTTAAACAAATTGTTATGATTAGAAAATGCATGTACTTGGTAATTTGTCTATTCTGCTTATTCGCCTGTAAAAAGGAGAGTGAGTCTATAATTGGTGAAATTACGCTACCTGAAGGTGCTACAGAACAGTTCGACTTTTTTGCAGAGGGAGGAACTGGTTCTTTGTCTTTTAATTCTGCACACGAGTGGACGGCTAGCACAGAGGTTGATTGGTTGACTTTATCGCCTGCTAGTGGTGGTGCTGGAGAATTTTTGATTGAATTAGAGGTTGCTCAAACAGATGAACCGAGAGAAGCGATTGTGGTTATTGAGAGTTTCGGAGTAAGTCGCGAAATCAAGGTTAATCAATCAAGATACCCAGTGAAAAATAATTTTGAGGTGGCTTATACTTCCCTCACTCTAGAAAACTATAAGGATGGAAAGTTTGAATGGCAACTAGTATTGAAAGATGCTGATTATCATACGAATTATGGTTCGAAGGGGAGTGCCATTTTCTTGAAATTACTACTTGATAAGGATTGGGATTATAGTAAAGGGATTCCCTTTGGGCTTTATAATCTAGAAGAGACGCAAAATATAGGTACGGCCCTAGGGGTAATTACTGCTAACTACAATGATAAAATGTTGGAAAGTGGTTTGGTGGAACTTATTAAAGGCGAAAATGGACTTAAAATTGGTCTCTTGGCTGTAGATAGTGATGGAAATAAATTCAATACCTTTTATGATGTTCCTAGTGCCGATTCGTACATGTTTAATAATGCTTATGGCAGTACCATCAGTAAAGATCTTTATATTACTAATTATACTCAATGTTTTGTGGAGGATGAAGGTGATATTTACCGCGAAGGAAAGAAGATGTGGAGACTTAACATGTCAAATGATGATATTCAATTAAAATATATTGGTGATCACCAAGGATCAGGTGAGTGGTTAACACTTACGTTGGTTACTCCATTAGATGCTACTACACCTGCAGGTAAATATGATTTTGTAGAAGGAGATAGAGTTTTGATTGATTATACAGTCATTGCTGGATATAGATCGACTTTTGCCAATGGAATAGGATTCTACTCTTGGTGGAAAAAACAATCAGAGAGTAGAGTTTATACCGAAGAGGCTCCATTTGTGGCTGGTACAGTCGAAATTATAGAGAATAGTGATGGAACTTACTCTGTTGATATATTGGCTGTTGATGATGCATTGCCAGAAACGAACTCGCTGATTGTGAAGTATGCTGGAAAGCTTGATATTTATGATAAAACAAAGACGGGTGATTTTGCTGTAGCAGATGCTAATTTCTATGGACCTTTTGAATTCCCTTCTGAGAATATGAACTGGTTTATTGGTTTAGGCGATGAGGATTATATAAATAGTAGCGGTGGTAAAGGCCAAGCTTGGGTATTCGACGTGATGGCATCACCTGAGCAGGTATTGACAAAAGGATTGCCTTATAGAAAGTATACCATTGGTACTAATACTGGATTCATGCCAGGTAGCTGCCACATGGCATATCACCGTGTTTATGATCAGTATCAACTTAAAGAGGAGACGTTAATCGTTTCAGGAACAATCGAAATTAAGTCTCTTCCTGATGGTAGAGATGAAGTTGTAGTTGATGTTATTGACGCTAATGGTGTTGCGCATAAAGGTTCTTATGTAGGAGCTATTGGAATTAAATCGGCTGTTAATATTCCTATGGCGGATCGACATTTTTCTGGTGATGGAGCACGTATAGCTGCTAATTATTATGGAAGTAGATATGCTCCCGAAAATGAATCTCCCGAAAAAACAGAATGGGATATCACTTGGGAAGATAAAACATTGATTGAATCGGGTGGTGAAAATGGATTAGGGATTAGCTTGATGATTCGTACTAGTAATCCTACCTCTTTTGAAGCAGGACTTCCTGTTGGCGTTTTTTCGCTTTATGAGCCTGATCAAACTGGAGTTGTAGAGGGAATATATAATGGATACTATACTAGTTATACTGTATTTTATGAAACCGAAAGACGTACTTTAATGATTACCGGTGGGTATATAACCATATCGAAAGTAGGAGATGGCTATAAAATTGATCTAGAATTAGAAACAGGAAATAGCGAAGTGATGTATAGAGTTACAGGAAGTTATACTGGAGCTGTTGCTTTAGAAGATTACTCAGTTAGCCCATGGAACATGACAAGAGAACCGCTAGCTTCAGAGAAGAAGATAGTTGTAAACGCTCTATTTACTAAATAGTACAAGGAAAATAGATAACGTATTACTTAAACGATAATTATATACGGGTTTCGCGGTGTATTGATTTTCTTACTCTGCAAAGCCCGTATACTATAATGTAGGGATAGAAATGGTCTCTGCAAATATGATTTTATAAATGAATGACCTAATGAAGAAATTATGTTTTACATTCTGTTTGGCAGCTATGTTTTTAGTATATGGTTGTAGTGCAGAAAAAGAGTTTATAGATAATGAGCAGATTGTTCTGCCAGAGGTAGAGGATAATTCTCCGCTCTTTGAAAAGGGTGTTGTGAGAGTTAAAATGAGTGCAGCACTTCTTGAGTCTTTGACTCAAGATGTAGAAGAAGAGTTATATGTTGTCCAAAAGATTCTCTCTGAACAAATTAATGGTGGCTCGATTACCTCGCTGAAGCGTTTATATCCATATGCTGGAAAATATGAAGCTCGAACACGTGAAATGGGTATGCACTTATGGTATGTTGTGAGATTTGATCCTCAGACTTCAACATCGCGTCTTATAAACTCTTTTTCAGAGAGTGAGGATGTTCTTAAAATAGAACGTGTACCTGTAGTTGAGCATTTTGCTTCTCAGCCACTTCCTGCTTATCTCTCTTCACTACATACTATAGGAAACCAACGTACTAATCACTCTCTTCCTTTTAATGATCCTTTGCTTGATTATCAGTGGCATTATAAGAACAATGCGCAGAATGAGAGACATCTACTGGGTGCTGATATTAATGTTTTTCCTGTGTGGGAAAATAATCTTACAGGTAATCCGAATGTAATTGTTTGTGTAGTCGATCAAGGAGTTGATTATATGCATGAGGACTTAAAGGACAATATGTATATCAATTTAGCTGAGTTAACTGGTAATCCAGGGGAGGATAGTGACAATAATGGATTTATAGACGATATATATGGCTATAATTTCGTGGATAGAACAGGTCAAATTGTTCCGAATGATCACGGTTCGCATGTTGCTGGTATTATTGCAGGGGTTAACAATAATGGAGTAGGTATCAGTGGGATTGCTGGAGGAGATGGCACTGCTAATAGTGGTGTGAAGATATTAAATGCACAAATATTTACTGCCTCGGGTAGTGTCGAAGGGGCAGTTGGTATAAAATATGGTGCCGATAATGGTGCGGTAATTAGTCAGAATAGTTGGGGCTATCCAGCTCTTATAGAGTGTCCTGAATCTGATAAGCTTGCTATCGATTATTTTATAAAATATGCTGGAGTAGACGAAAATGACCAGCAAGTAGGGCCTATTCGTGGGGGAATTGTTGTTTTTGCCTCAGGAAATGAATCTCGTCCTTACTCTAGCCCAGGTTCTTACAGTGAGGTGGTTTCAGTTACTTCCATAGCTCCTGATTATACAAAAGCTTATTATTCAAACTATGGTAACTATGCTACAGTTGCAGCTCCGGGAGGCTCCTTGTCGGAACAATATGGTGTGAATTCTGTAGGTGCTGTATTGAGTACTGTTGCGAATAATCGTTATGCTTTCTTGCAAGGTACATCAATGGCTTGCCCTCATGTGTCAGGAGCTTTGGCCTTGTTGGTTTCTAAAGTAGCCAATGAAGAGAAACAGGGGGTTACTGCTAAAGAGATTATTTCTCAGTTAGTCGAAAATAGTCGTTCTATTGATAATTACAATCCTTCTTATGTGGGTAAAATGGGAGGCTTAATTGATGTATATCGTGCTGTGGGTGGTAATAGTAGTATAGCTCCTCTTCCTGTTTCCTCTTTTTCTTTATTAGATATAACACATAATGAGGCTAGCTTTGAGTGGATGGTGCCTGTTGATGAAGATGATGCTAATACCATTGGTTTTGCTATCTATAGTAGCACTGAACCTCTTGATGGGGTCGATTTTAATAATCTTCCTTCGTCTGTGACTAAACACATGATAGGGGAATATGTGCCAGCTGCTGGTGAGAAGATGAGAAGTCGTATTCGTGGTTTGAAGCCTAATTCAACTTATTATTTCGCTATCCAATCGTATGATTTTTCAGGCAACAGTGCCAATATTTCAACTCCTATTTCGGCACAAACTATCATTAACAATCCTCCTATAATAACTCCAAGAGAGGGATTTGAACTTTTTGTAAAGAAAACTGCTACGGGACGATTAAGATTTGACATTAGTGATCCAGAAGGGGAAGAGTTTAGTGTATCTCATGAGGCTGCTACGGATGCGGAAACTGTTGTATTGAGTAATAACTTGGTTACATTCTTTGTTAATGGATCTAAATTATCAGTTGGAAGTTACCAAGTCCTCATGAAAGTGATTGATGCTTCTGGTGGAGTTACAGAGTTTGTTATAAACTATCATATTGTAGAGGAGAGTGCTCCTGAAGTAGCCCCCTCGGGTATACCCAAAGTGGCACTGGTAGGGTTAAATAAAGAATTTAGATTTAGTTGGGCCGATTATATTACGGATAAAGATGGAGATGCTCTAGAAGCAACAGTTACAGTTTTAAATTCTGAGGTAGCAACTGCTCAGGTTGTTGGGGATTCACTGTTTATTCTAGCGAAACAATATGGGGTAACTACAGCACTCCTTTCTGTTACCGATAAGAGTCATCCAGCGGTAGAGGTTAGTTTCGATATAGAATGTAATAAAGAGATGAACGATGAATCACTAGCTATTCAGATGTATCCCAATCCGGTACGTGAGTCACTTAATCTTCTATCTAACAACTCTGTTAAAGGTAGTTTGAAAATCTTTAGTAGTAATGGTGCTTTAGTAAAAATCGTTGATGATTTCTTGCTAACAGCTGGTATTGCTGCTAATCTACCGGTGCAAGAGCTTCGAACAGGTCATTATCTGGTTCAATTTGAAGCAAATGGTGTAATAATTAAACGTAATATAACAAAATTATAATGATGCGTATCTATCTAATAATCGTAGTTTCTTTTATAGCAACTCTCTCAAGTGCTCAAATGCCACAGTTGCATTTGTCTAGCGATCCTATATCTTTGTCTATGGGTAGCACAGGTAACATTTCGTCTGCTTCTGCCTATTCTATCTACAGCAATTCATCTGCGGTAGCTTTTAGTGATAATAAAGGCGATTTAGGGTTATCTTATATGGCATGGCAACCTGATGGAATAAATGTTTCGATAGCCTCTTTTTCAGGGTATATTAACTCTGTAGGTCGCTTCTCATTTCTTTTAGGTACCCAATATGGTTATTACCAAGAGTATGCTATTATTGATGAAAACAATGTGTTGAATGGAACTTTTCGTCCTTTTGATCTTTCAGTCACTTTTGGTGTAGCTTATCGTATTGCTGATAATTGGGCAGCCGGAGTCAATATGCGCTACATTAATTCGAAAGTGTATCAAGAATCAGCTTCGGCGATTGGAGTTGATTTGCACTTAATGTATCAAAAAGAGAAGCTTACAGCGGGTATTACATTTAATAATGTGGGTTCTGAATTAGATTATGGTTGGAAGGATCGTTTAGCACAGCCTATGAAAATAAATGCTGCTGCAGATTACAAGCTATTCAATGAGTCAACTATTCATGGAGTACGATTGGCAGGTGAATTAGGTTACTTGATTTCACCTACTAGTCAGCAATCTTTGATGGCTGGTTTAGGTGCAGAATATAGTTATAAGAAGTTTGTTGCTGCTAGAGTGGGGTATCGTTATGGAGATGAAGAGAAGTATATTTCTCCTTTTATAACTTTAGGATTGGGCATTCAATGGGCCAATTTTAAATTGGATGGGGCATATCTTATGCCGACGGTATCGCATTCTCCTATCAAGAATTCATTTGTTGTTGCTCTTTCTTATACGTTGAATTAGTATATGTACTTTTGAAAATGATAAATAAGCAGATTCTCTGTTGAGTTGTCTGCAATTATAATGGGTCGTATTAGCCTACCACATTCTTTTGTTGGTATGGTAATACGACCCATTAATAATTCCTTATAGTTATATTCAGTTATACGCTGTTTCTGCAATTAAAGTTATTTACAACTCCACTTCTTTAAACTCTTTGCGTATCTTCTCGTACGTATCGGCATAAAGATCGTAGTTGCGTTCATTGAGCGGATAGTCTTTTGCAGCCAATATAGGAACTACTTTGACCTCAAACTCTTTGGCATCAAAAAAAGTGCCACAGATTGATTGAAGTGATTTACCATCTACGGGTTGGTAGAAAGGGGGGAAGCTCTCTATACCTACTCTACGAGGCTGGGCACCATGAAGAAATTTCTCATTATTCTCACCATAAAAAGCTAGCTTCTGCATCCAGTAGTTGGCTTGTAGCGAGAGTACTAGGACGTAACGAATGGTTGGGTTCTCTTCTAAAATCCATTTGATGTGTGAAACTCCTTCTACGGCTTTCTCTTCCGGTATAAGGGTACGTTTTCCTTTGGGAGCCTGTTCTACATAGTCGCGACAAAGGTTGGTGAAGAAAATCTCCTCGGGTTTTACTCGGTCACCTGTTAGGTAAAGAATATGATTAAAAAGGGTTTGCGCCTCTACATTTCGAGCACGTTCGCCATGATCCACCGGAAAGGGGCGAAAATAATAATCGGCAAACATTACATGCTTTGATACAGTCTCTGACCATTGCAAATTAGAATCTTCTCCAACTACCAATACTTTGGCCGTTTCAACGGCTTTAAAATCCTTTGATCTCATAATCCAATCTTTATTACTATTTAACCTTGGGTTATTACGCCCGCATAATCTGGGCGAAGATACACAATCCATTAGAGATAATCGTCTTCTAGGTTTGAAATAATAAGAGCGTTGTTTAAATCTTTCGGGCGTTGTTTATAAGAGGTAAGCTAAATTAGTTGCGTCTATTCGAAATGATTGCTCTCCGATAAAACTTTATAAGCCCACAACTAATTCGAACTAGCCGATTTTTCTTAAACTACCGCTCCATTGCATATCTCTTTCTACTTTACTACCTTTGTGCTCTCTATCGAAACAGTGTAAGTATGAGTGAAACATTCCAAGGACTAGCGCTTGAGGCGCCTATTTTGCAAAGTATTAAGGAGAAGGGGTACACCACTCCCTCTGCTATACAGTTGCAAGCTATTCCGCATCTTTTAAGTGGAAAAGATTTAATCGCTTCTGCTCAAACAGGTACCGGGAAGACCGCCGCTTTCTGCATTCCTATCCTTCACACCCTCCACCAGCGGAAAATGGAGCGAGGACACCGAGGGATTGAAGCACTTATATTGACTCCTACTCGCGAATTGGCGAATCAAATCAATAAGAACTTGGCCATCTACGGTGAGCACACAGAGATTAACCACACCGCCATCTTTGGGGGTATTCCACGGGTGGTACAGATAGACCATTTGAGTCAGCAAATTGATGTTTTGGTAGCCACTCCAGGTAGATTGCTCGATTTAGCCGATAAGGGGTATCTTGATTTCTCGCACCTAACGCACCTGGTACTTGATGAGGCCGATAATATGCTCAGTCTTGGGTTTATAGAGGATGTGAGTAAGATTATTGAGCTGCTGCCTAAGAAGCGACAAACAGCGCTCTTTTCGGCTACCATTCCTCCAGAAATTGCTACGCTAGCAGCTTCCATATTGGTCAACCCTGTAACCATTCAAATTGCTCCTGAGCGAGTAACCACCCAGCGTGTAACGCAAGGACTCTACTATGTGCAGCCAGAGTTGCAAAGAAGTCTATTGGTGCATCTGTTAAAGAGTCAAGAGGTCGAATCGGCCTTTCTCTTTACGAAAACGCGTAAAGAGGCCGATGAACTCTCGCTTTGGTTGTCTGAACAGAACTTTCAGACCGAATCTATCCACAGTCAGAAGAGCCAACACGAACGCGAGCAGGCTCTTACTCGCTTTAAAAATCGGGAGGTCTCCTTACTCATTGCTACCGATGTGGCTGCACGAGGAGTGGATGTAGCACAGGTTTCGCACGTATTTAATATGGGACTGCCTCAGGAGTCCGAAAACTATGTACATCGTATCGGCCGAACCGGTAGAGCGGGTAGGGCAGGAGTAGCCATTACCCTCTGCTTACCTACGGAATTAAGCAAAGTCAAAGAGATAGAACAATTGATACGCTGCCCCATACAGGTGGTTAAAGAGCATCTCTACTCCAATGCTACCCTTACCAAAACGCTCATGAAGGTCCAAGAGGAGCTAAAGCGGAAGCGACAAGGAAACCGTAGAAAGAGGTAGTTGTTATTTATTAAATTTAATTTTGGGATAATACTTGGTATGTATCAATTCGTGCGCTTTGCGGCTTCCAGGGTAATCTAGGTATTTTTCATAGATGGCTAGTATGTGTGGATTTTCGTGCGATCGTCTTATCTTCATACCATCATCTATGGTGTTTAATCCTGCCGCACGTTTCTCTAGTGTCTCTTGTTTCTTTTGTGCCTTGGGCTGTCCACCTCCACCAATGCAGCCTCCCTTGCAAGCCATGATTTCGATGGCATGAAAGAACTCCTCTCCGCTTCTAATCTTTTCGAGCATTCGTCCTGCTTCATTGAGTCCGTGGGCAATGCCGATGCGTAGGGTCAACTCTCCACAAGGTACCTCACATACGCGGAATCCATCCCATCCTCGTAATTGTTCAAACACAATAGAGTCCAATCGTTGGTGCGTCATCTGTTCGATGGTGGTTCGTACAGCTGCCTCAATAACCCCTCCTGTACGGCCAAATATGACCCCAGCTCCAGAGTACTCTCCAAATGGATTGTCAAAATCCTCCTCTTTAACTACTGCTAGGTCGATACCCGATTCTTTGAGAATCTTTATCAACTCGCGCGTGGTGATGACATAGTCGGTATCAAAATTATCGCCTCGGGAGAACTCTACCCTGGCTGCTTCATATTTTTTGGCTATGCAAGGCATGATGGCTACATTGGTGATGTTTTCTCTTCGCATGCCCCGCTCTTTACCCCATATATCTTTGGCAATGGTAGAGAATATTTGCATGGGCGATTTCACGGTAGAGGGGGCTTGTAGTAGTTCGGGAAAGTTTTGTTCAATGTACTTTACCCAAGCCGGACAGCAGGAGGTTAAGATGGGAAGCGGAACCTCTTCTTCTCCTTTGATGTATGCTTCGAGTCGTTCCCGAAACTCCTTCGCCTCCTCCATAATGGTTAAATCGGCTGCCCATGAGGTATCGAATACATAATCCACCCCAATCATGCGCAGTGCAGCTGCTAGCTTTTTCTCTACATTGGTTCCAGGCTCAAATCCAAAGGCTTCGCCAATAGTTACCCGTATGGCAGGAGCTATCTGTACAATTACCATCTTTTTGGGAGTGGCTAAATCACGTAGGAATTTTACGGTATTGTCGCCTGCTACAATGGCATTGACTGGGCAGGCCTGAATGCATTGTCCACAGTGGGTGCAAGTGGTTGTATGTATGAAATGTCGTTGTTTCTTTTCGCCCGAGATGCAATCTACTGGACAAACTCGCTTGCAGGCTCCGCACCCAATGCATCGTTCGGTTACATGCAGTTTTACTAGGTGAGGGCATTGTTGTGCCGCACACCTATTTTCATCAATATGCTCTACCAGCTCATCGTAGAAACTCTCTAATATCTCAAGAATCATGTTGTGCTCTTGGTGGAGCTCTTTTTTCACCTGTTCGCTTAAGTAGCGAAGTAGGTAGAGGTCGCGACTGGTTGATTTTCCTTTGGCTATTCGGTCAAAATTGCGCCAAATTCTATCCAATTCAGGCTCTACTTTGCGGTATTCATTTAAGTCGCCCTCCTCTATCTTACCTTTTACAAACTCGATGTAGAATTTGGCATATTGCACAATACAATCTTCGTCAGAAAGAATAATCATGGTTCGGATTTGCTCTTTGGCAAAGTGGCTGAAATCGACCGCTATATCGCAATGTGTAGGGGTGACAAATCCCCCAAAAGGGAGCCCAAAGTGTACTGCCTTTAAGCTGCGCCCATTCATCATACCACCAGCTAGTGCTATTAATTCGCTATAAGTAGCTCCTTCGGGTATATCGTATATGCCTGGTTGGTTAATTCTACCTGCTATGGCCACTTTGCGGTTGTTCTCACCCATGAGTTGGCGCAGCTCTAGCTCTCCAAAAATGGAGAACATCGACCCCAGTGAGCTTTGAAGAATAACCTGTTTCTTATTTTCGTTTGGAGTTGTTGTCATTGTTTGTAAAGGTTTAAAGTAGTGTATAGAGAGTTACTTCTCTCTCCTTTTAAGTTCAACAACAGTTTTCTCCTTCTGGTTCATGGGTAGGGTCATTATTCCTTTCTTTGACCACTTTTCCTCTCTTTTTGATCACTTTAAAGGTTCTTTTTTTCCCCTCTCTTCTCTGCCTTGTTCTTTCAATTTTTTTTCTTCTTCATCGCATGTTTGAATTAATTTCAACTTTCGTTTGAACACTTTATTCATTTTTGTTGTTTTGAAGTTGTCTTGCATTTTTTAAACGAGTCCATTATGAAAGAATTTTGGTTGTGGGGTAGCGCTGCCAGTGAACAGCAACAATCCCTTGTTAGTCTATTTTTACGTCTTTTCTTCAGTATTGCTATGCTTACACATGGTATTCCAAAGATTGAACACTTTGCAGAGTTATCTATGCAGTTTCCAGATCCACTGGGTATTGGTTCGGAAGCCTCTCTTGCTTTGGCTATTCTTGCCGAGGTAGGCTGCTCCTTCCTCTTGATCTTGGGTTTGTTTACTCGTTTGGCTGCTCTTACCTTGGTCATCAACATGGCTGTAGCCTCTATGCTGGTTACTGCTAGCAGCGAGTTTGCATCGAGTGAACTTGCGGCTATTTACTTAGTTGTTTATGTGGCTATCTCGGTGTTGGGTGCTGGTGTTTATTCACTCGATTGGGTTTTGTTTAGCCACAACTACCACTACAAGCGTAAGCCTTCTATCAATGTAGCTCCGCTTGATAGAATGTTTAGACTCTTGTTGGGACTGCTTTGTTGGTTCCTCTTATTTACTGGGGTAGTGTCAGGTGTATGGACACTTATAGTTATAGCCCTCTCCGTACCTCTGTTTGTGACTAGCTTTTGGGGGTATTGCGGACTCTACTCTTGTTTTTTAAAGGGTGACTCGTGCCAGAAATAGCTATCGCTAATTTAAAATAGCGTAATTAATTTCCATTTACTCCCTATAAGCCTGTGGTTGGTAGGATGTGGGAGCCTATCTTATTACAACGAATTAAACAAATGATCATATAAACAATTAAACAATTTACAACAATGAAAAAGATTACAATTTTCTCAACTTTACTTCTCGTTTTGGGATTGACTTGGGTGTCATGTGGTGGTAAAAAAGCAGCTGTACCTACCGAAAATTTATTGCAATTGGTGCAAGCTACTCCTACGCTTTCTACGTTGAATAAAGCCATTACTGCAGCAGGATTGGAAACTACTTTAAGTTCTGCAACCGATCCTTACACTGTTTTTGCTCCTACTGATGAGGCTTTTGCTAAACTTCCTGCTGGTGCATTGGATGCATTACTAGCCGATCCACAAGGTGGCTTGAAAAATGTATTGTTACACCATGTAGTGAGTGGTATTTCTGGATTAGAACAACTAGTTAGTGATATGACATTACAAGCTGCCAATGGTGATGAATTGGCTGTTACAGTTAGCCTTGATGGTGTTGCTGTAAATGGAGTGAAATTATCAGTAGCTCCCGTATTGGCAACTAATGGTATTGTCTTTATAATTGATACCGTTTTGTTACCTCCTGTAAAACCTGTAACATTGATGCAAGTGGTAGAGGGATCTGCCGATCACCAAACGTTGAAAGCAGCATTAATGGCCGCTCAATTGGAAGGTGCACTTTCGGATGCTGCCGCTTCATTGACCCTATTTGCCCCAACTGATGCGGCATTTGCCCTTTTACCTGCTGGAACTGTAGAAAAATTATTGGCTACTCCCGAAGGTGACTTGAAAAATATTTTATTATACCATGTAGTAGGTTCTAAAGTAATGAGTGCCGATGTTACAGAAGGCGAAGTAGCTACTCTATTGGATAAGAAAAACATCAAAGTTACCATCAAAGAGGGTGATGTTTATGTGAATAATGCCAAAGTAATTGTGAAAGATATTGAAGCTAGCAATGGTGTAGTTCACGTTATTGATGCAGTACTTCTTCCTCAATAGAGAATAGTTTTAAAGAGATTAAGTTCTTTTAAATAGTAGCCTCGTAAATATCTATTTGCGAGGCTATTTTTATGAATAAGTGGGAGCTCTGATCGGATGCCTTTAATCTCATGGGTATTTAGAGCTAAATCATGAATAATTTATTAGCGTTAAAAAACTTGTCATATGACAAGCAGAGTGTGCCTTCGCCAGCCTATTTTTGCTGCTAAGTTAGTAAAGCAGTAGAGGATCATTTTCAATAGTTTACTATTTGCTCATTATTAGAATATTTAGAGACACCTCTCTTTGTTCATTAAAAGGGTATTCTTTTTACTAAAGATGACTCATTGTTTTATTAAAATTGCTTCTTACCTAGATAGAATAAATATTGTGCTAATCTTGTAGGCAATGTGCCACTCTATTAAATAGAGAGATATCATTGTTTTGTAATTTTAAATGAAATTCTTATGCAGAAAGAATTAAGTGAATCTAATTATCACGTTGTATTTGATACAGCAATTTCAATATTGGGCGAAACCACTGAGACTATTAGTTATAAATATATAGTGAGAAGGGCAACCAGACTTTTTTTTGAGGCAAGAAAAACTTTAGGAAAAGACCTATTCGAGATTCGATTTAAAAAAGAACGAGTTACTCTTCTATGTATCTTTGGCCAAAATCGGATGTGTAATCTTATTTATATCTTTCTTGACAATCAGTGCGATTTATTTTTTATTCAGAGATACTTAGATAAAAGGTATCCCGATGGAATTTGTCTTAATTTTTGGTTATCTGGTAACTATAAAATCTCAATTGAAACGAGTGATTTCGATTCATTTATTAAAATTTTCACAGTGAATAGATCTCAATATTCTTCTTCACTGAATTGACTTTTTATCATTACTTCGGATTAAAAGGTAAATTGTAGTTACTTAAATTTCGCCCATATTATTAAAAAGAGAATTTATGCATCAAAACGATTTTTTTAAGATATTTCATGATAAATATAAATTATCTTACACCATAACAACTATTTTAGTTGACCAATTTGAGGAGTGTTTCTATAAAAAAGGATCGGTTATTATTGAACAAGATTCCCACCTATATGATATCATTTTTTTAAGCAAAGGGGTTGTTGTTACTCGCTTTTTCCGTGAAGATAAAGAGATTGTTACCAACATCTCTTTTGAGGGAGACCTTGTAACTTTTCCATATAAGAAGCCCTCCATAAGTCCTGCAACTCTACTTGCTATTGAGGATTGTACCATTTTAAAAATGCAATTCTCAAAATTTGAGGGATTAATAGATACTCATCATGAACTTGCCATTTTTAGTTATCACCTTTTCAAGCACCTTGTTTCTCTACTAGCTGAAGAGTATTTTGAATTTGCTGGTTTAGATGCTAAAGCAGCTTATGAAAAGGCAGTCAAGTCGCGACCAGAATTAATAAATCGTGTTCCATTAAAATACTTAGCTGCTAACTTGCGTGTAACACCTTCCTCTTTAAGTCGGATTCGGGCCTCTAATAAAAAATGATTATTTAGCACGATTTTGACTTAACAATGGTAAGATTATAGATAAATGTATGCATAAGTTATTCTATAAATGAGTACAAGAAACGAGTTATATCTTTTTCTTGTAAGAGGGTTTTATAATTGCTTTTTAGCATAAAGATGAATTCATGTTGGATTTTTAGCATTATCTTCGCTGCTGAGCCTACAACTTTGGTTTTTATATTGTTTATGTTAACTACAACCAGTTCTATAATTTAGAGAGATTCTTCCCATTGGTTGCTGTAGTAGGTTTAACAAAGTCTACTCAATTCATAATTCATGTCGTGATGGATTATGGATTTCTTGCATCACAGATTCATCATAAGTGAGAGCACCCCATAGAGAAGTATAGCGAATTATTCATTAGCCGCTTATTTTAAAGAGTGCAGGCATAATCCCTAATCGATATAGACAAATAGCTTATGGCACACCATCATAACCATTCACATCCCAGCAATGCAGAGAAGAATATCTCAATAGCCTTCTTCTTAAACTCCCTCTTTGTCATCATTGAGCTGGTTGGGGGTATCATGACCAACAGTATTGCCATCCTTTCGGATGCACTTCACGACCTGGGCGACTCGCTCTCACTCGCTATTGCTTGGTTCCTACAGCGAAAATCCAAAAGCGGTAGAGATGCCCACTACTCGTATGGATACAAACGCTTCTCCTTGTTGGGTAGTGTTTTTCTCTCAGGTGTGTTAAGCGTAAGCTCCGTTTTTATTATTGTTGAGGCTGTTAAGCGCATCATTACCCCAGTACAAGTAAGCGCTCAGGGTATGTTGTGGCTCGCTATTGTAGGTATCATTATCAATGGTGCCTCTGCACTTCGGGTGAAGAGCGGTACCTCAATCAGTGAGCGTGCGGTCTATCTGCACATTATGGAGGATGTATTGGGCTGGATTGCTGTGCTCATTGCCAGTATTGTGATGCTCTTTGTCGACCTTCCCATTTTAGACCCC
Organism: Phocaeicola sp.; assembly: GCA_051648565.1. Lineage (GTDB taxonomy): Bacteria > Bacteroidota > Bacteroidia > Bacteroidales > Bacteroidaceae > Phocaeicola. Next base: position 22,777 of record JBOFFJ010000040.1, read on the forward strand.
ATCTTGTCACTCTGTATTACCATTTGGGTACTTAGCCATGTTTATAGCAACATGAAGGCTACTTTTAAAGTCTTCTTACAAGCTGTGCCTAGCCAGATTGAAGTAGAAGAGCTGAAAAAAGAGTTGCTTGAGAGTGATGGTATCCTCTCCATTCACGATCTCCACTTGTGGAGCTTGGATGGCGAGTCGCACGTGATGACCCTGCACATCGTTACTAATGAAGAGGATACCCTCCCCATTAAACGACATATTTTAGAAATTGCGCACAAGTACAATATTACCCACTCTACCCTAGAGATGGAGCGCTCTGAATCGGAATGCGTTACCTCTTGCGAAGAGAGGCTTTAGGAGAGGAGAGGGGTACTCTTTTTGGATAGAGTGCTAGTAGGATTTATGGCTGCTTATCAGATTTTAGCAGCCATAAAAGATCCTACCTCTTTGATATCTATTTTTCGGCCAAACTTTATTTCAAAGCAGCCCACTCCAGATACCCAAATCTTAAAGTCGGAATCGAAATCGAAAAAGCCAGCCGTTTCAACCGATACGGAAGAGATCTTTGAATAGGGGAAGATGCGGTACTCCTTTTTGCTGCCCGTTAACCCCTGTACATCATAGCAAATTATTTTCTTGGTTGTAAAGACCACCCTGTCGCGTATACTCTTGTAGGAGAGAAGAATCTCCTCTTGTGGTGCTAAAAAAAGATCGAATTTATCTTTACTCTCTTTGGGTTCTACTTTCTCAGATACGCTAAATTTAGCAATTAAATCAATAGCCATAGTTCTATTTATAATCTTCCTACTCATCTGGCTTTTCGGTCTCGCCCCGTTTAAACTGGTTTCTGGCTCCATTCTTTTGTAGCCACTATGCTGTGGCTTGCGGTGCAAAGATGGTGTTTTTTAAGATTACTATCAAGAAGTTCTGGAACTTTAGAAAATGGCTGCTCCATTTTTTTTTGTACCGCTTGTTGCGCTAGAGTGGTACCGATTTGCCGATGTTATCACATCTTTATAGCGTTGAGCAATAAATCTTTTTTCCATCCTTTTTGAATGGTCTCTTGTGCATAAAAGAATATTTGCTCCAACGGTAGTTCTTTATCAATGAGTAAAATATTATTTCAGAGATGTGTAGGTAAAGGTGAGCTGACCGTGGGGTTACCTATCAGTTGAGTGCCGAAATGGCTCCGAAATAGTAAAGAGCTACAGCACTCCAATTTATGGCAATTTCGTTGCTTGCGTATGACTCTAGGCTATCTAGATATGATTCGTCTGCTCTATCTGAATTGTATTTGAGTCCATCTTCTTGCTTAGCAGTTGGCCCTCCTACTAAAAAGCCAGGGAATGGCTTCTCTGCATTATCAGTAGCAAAGAGGCGGTGATGAGGCTGTAGTGGCGATTTTGAACCATAACCTGTAAGGTAACAGTATCCCGTAGCATTTCTACCTACTACATAGTCTCCATTACGCATCGCTTCAGTTAAATAACTCTTCTCTGCCGTAATTCTATAAGCATACAGAAAGGCAATTGCCTGCGCTAAGGCTCCATCTGCATTACATCCCCAAAAGAAATCAGACTCACTACGTCCGTAGGAGGCATTGTAAGGAGAACCATCTGCGCCTAAACGACTTGTGTCTGCATAGGTAATAATCATCTCTTTAAGTTCGGCGCACTCTTTGGGTGCTAACTGCTCAAAGTTTAATATGGCATAGGCCCCCATTGCGTATGTCATATTCCAAGAAGAAGTTGCAAAACCTTTAGGCTTGTATTTCACTAGGTCATTATAGTATGTTAGCTCATTGGTTGTACAATATAATTGAGTGGCCGCCCAAAAAAACTCATCGTCTGTATGGTTATCTCCATAAGCTCCGGTATTCATCTCTTCTGCATACAGTTTATTCTGGTCATCTTGGTCATAATATAGATTCGGGTTTTGTGTGGCCCACTTATAGGCTCTAATAGCAGCTTCTAGCATCACTTTACTAGCTATAGGATAATCAACCTCATACTTGCTTATAATTCTAGCTGCTTGTGCCATTGAAGCAGCAAATCCAAGCGATGCAGCCGTACTTTTTCCTATTATATATCGCTGACTGCTTTGATTAGTAGGCGATACAAAAGGGTCGTGTTTGATACTTGTCAATTTATGGTAGACACCACCATCGCTAGGATCTTGCATAGTGAGCATCCAGGTTAGGTTATACATTATCTCGTCCATCAAATCGGGCGTTGAGTTATCGCTCTCGTCTATGTTGAGTTGCATTGAAGAGGCATAGGCCGTGAAATCTTCAAAAAACTGTAGCATGGTGCCTACTGTAAATGCTGAGTTAACGATGTATTTCCCATAATCTCCTGCATCGTACCAACCACCGTGTGAATTGACCTTTGTGCCTGCTCTTCTATCAGCCGAAGCAGCCGACGGGTGAATTATGACTGCACTATCCATCATGGCTGCCTCTCGCGCATATTGTTTACCAACATAGTTGGGTGAGATATCAAAACCACTTCGCTGGTAGTAGAATCCTTTTGCCACATCGCGTGCAGCATGATCATATATTTTATCCCCAATTGTAAATTCGTACGAAGAATCTATATGCTCTATCTTTAGAATATATCTTCCGGCTGCAGAGAAATCACTAAAGTTGGCGATGGAGCACCCTTTATCCGAAATTTGAGAGACCCTATGTTCGGAGAGTTTCCCACTGTATACCACCTCCTGATTACTGATGTCTATAATTGTAAAATCCTCACCACCTTTAGCACCTACAACCGATGCTACTTTCTCTTGCTCAGCATAATAACCTATCTGATTAATCCGAATCAACTTTTCTGGCTCTGGTTGGTGTTGCGCACAAGAAGCTAGCTGAAGAATAAATAAGAGTAGTCTAAATGATTTTTTCATGCGATTTACTTTTTAGAATGGCTGTAATGATTGTTTACTCGTAAATGGTTCAAAGCGAGTTTCAGATCAATTAATCATCTACTATTCTAAGTATGTAAATTTGAGGTGATTAATTGGATAGGCAAATTTATTTATTTTTCTGTGGTGTCAGTGTAGAATATTTAAATTTATTTTAAATATTCTACACTATCTTCGCTGGTAGTTTACAACTATGGTATTGCGTTGCTTACCGAAAATTCCCCTCTATCATCGCCCCCTACTACTATTTAAGTTTGTTTTTATCCTTCAATCCTTCACACTCGCTGTAATTCAGTAACTTACGGTGAAGGATAGGGGGTCGTAAGCTTCACCCATCCTTCACCCATCCTTCACCATCTATCCACCGAATAGTCAAGCCCCAAAACACGTGTAACGCAGGGGCAACAACATTAGCTCTGCAGAAATAATATAAATTACTTAGTAGAGTAGATACAAACGACCTAGTAATTAGCTCGTCGCATCCTTACATCTTTACCGGACCACCTAGGTGGCGCGGGTGTGCCACCTAGGTGG
>JBOFFJ010000041.1:0-1257 GCA_051648565.1 Phocaeicola sp.
TTTACTGTGAAGTACTTCGCAGCACCTATACTCAATATTCCTTATAAGAAGAATTACGTCAAGGATTGGGCGAATTTGGTGAAGCACTACCCCCAATTAAAGATACTAAATCCCGATATAAAATAAATGTGGACAACAACCCGTTTGTTTGTTATAATAATCGCATAAACAAATGAAAGGAGCTTTACTTATGAAAGTTTTAGTTATCTATGAAGAAATACCTGAAGTAACAACTATGTACCTCATTGATATGACTGAAGAAGACTATGCCCTTCTTAGTCCAGCACACAACGAATACTTGGGTTCCTACGATGGTGGGGAAGGTGACCCAGTAGAGGCTGCCTTATGTCGCTGGAATCTGGTATTCTTAAACACCTCTGAGTCCTGGATTCATGATAATGACTTGGAATGGTTGGCAGATTCAGGGGTACCTGACCTGAGTAGCTGGTGTGGTAAGTATAAAGACTGTGCACCCCTTATTTCAGGGGCTGGTTCTTTCGATGCAGTTATTCGTACAGGAATTATTAGCTAAACAGGGGGTTGCTTATGTTGAAAGTTCTAGTAATTTATGAAGATTTCCCAGAGCCGGCAGCTAAATACTTGATGGACATGACTGAAGAGGAGTATGCACTCCTTAGCCCGGCCAATGGAGTATTTTTAGGTGATTACCAAGGAGAGGATGGAGACTCTATAGACGCGGCCCTATGTCACTGGCATTGGGGCTTCTACCAGCATGGTGCGACAAGTATTCTATCTCACGATATGCGATGGATGCGGAAGTCTGGCGTAAGCCTCAGTCACGTAGGTAAGTATAGATACCTTAAACCTCTCACTTCAGGCCCAGGTAGCTTCGACGAATTTATTCATACGGGCTGGACGAGTTGATTACAACGAATTAATGATGGACAACAACCCGTTTGTTTGTTATAATAATCGCATAAACAAATAAAAGGAGAAATGCACGATGGCTCGCGCACCAAAGAAAGATTATGACGCTGCTAAAATTCCCGCAGTGATCAAGCTCCTAGAAGACGGCTGTACCAAGAAACTGGCATGTGAGACACTGGGCATTGCTTATAACGTCAAGCGGCTCTCTGATATTATTGAGCAGTACACAGCAGATAAAGAGCGGGATAACCTTCGCCGCAAGCAGAAGCGTGGAACACCCATTGAGGGTGTTGAGCTGGAGTCCCTAATTGAGGGTTATCTAAATGGGGCGGGGCTAACTGAGTTGTCCCAACGTCTATGCCGCCCCTC
>JBOFFJ010000042.1:0-1181 GCA_051648565.1 Phocaeicola sp.
CCGCATCAACCATTTCTATTTATCATCCCGCATCTACCTCTTTCTTCAGCGGATCCCTTAGTATGATACTGCATCAACATTATTTTCATTATTTGCTAAAAAAGTGTAAGGTTTTAGTGTTTTTTACAGCTAACTTAAGGTATAGTTACCTTATTTCATAAGAACATTTCCTTCCACCCCTCCTCCCCACCTCCTCTTACTCTCCGCTGTTAAATAAGAGAATGATGAATCCTACATCCTTCCAGCGTTCTCTTTCAGACATGATCTCGCATCAGCCCTTATTCTATTTATATGTAATCACTCCTTCCTCTCAGCGTTAATAAGAAGGAGAGGATGAAAGCAATTCTGCCTTATTCCTTCTCAGCGTATCTTTACCTCAGCGGTCAGTTAGTGGCTGCCTGTGGCAGGGGTACTGGTTGGAAAAGTGTAAGGAGAATTACTAATGTCCGATAATGTATGTATGAAGGATGCCATTAATGGTCAGTTCCTATCAGGTAACACACTTGGTAAGGGGCGACCTAAAGGCTCACGTAATAAAATGACACAATTAATGCTTGATCGTGTATCTGCTCGTAGTGAGGACGGACTCTCTATGGAGGAGATAATGATGGATATCGCACAGGATCCTAAACAGCCCGCAGAGCTTCGTTTTAAGGCTGCTGCTAAAATCTCAGATATTGTTTACCCTCGTGCTGCTAGTGTTGAAGTCCAAATTGATGAGACCGATGCTCTCACTAAAGATGAGATGGATGCACGTATCAAGCAACTGTTGTCAGCTCAGTTCGCTATTGCGAATACACCTGACACAGAAGATTTGCCCTTGGCAAGCGAATAAAATCTCTAAGGTTTGTGGTGAAGTCAGAACCTTTCATGCTATGCGCCTAGAGTGCCTGTAGCATTTAAAACCCTCTTTTTCGGTTGGGGGTGAAAAAACCACGAGGGCTGCCCCCTCAAAAGAACATGGTGAGTAGAGAAGCTCACCCATTATTTTAGCCCCTCCTTGCGAGGGGTTTTCTGTTAGTACTACCGGAGATTGTTATGGATTTGAACAATATTGACTTCTCGCAAATACCTGATGAAATGAAAGCAGAGATTTTAGAACTGTTAGAAAAACGGGAAGAATATGTCAAGTACAATAAGCTTGAGGAGTTCTATCCGTACAAGTTCCAACAAGATTTTTA
>JBOFFJ010000043.1:0-135943 GCA_051648565.1 Phocaeicola sp.
GAAGACTATGATTATTCAAATAGTAATCTTTTATTACAGACAATTTAAAGTCTTCTGTATAGACTTTACGAGAAATTTTCTTTGATACCATTTTTACTAAAGTGTTAAAACGGTGTAAAGTAAATCTGTACTAAGACACGGGCTTTATGGTGCTCATTTTGGTTTCTAGCCCGCCTGAAAACAAAATTACATTAAGAGCTACCACTCCTATAAACTGAGCAATGGCTGGATTATCAAAATAGATACCACCTATTCCCTCTGATCCAGCCAACATTCCAATCCCCAAAAATAAAATCAACGTAGGAACTCCAAACTTATAGGATGTTCTACCAGCAAGTACACTAATAAATAAAAGTACTGAACCAATAAGTATACTATTTTCAATCGTAATATTCATCAATCTTCGGTTAAAACAGCTATTAAGCAATAACTGTTGATTTGTTTTATTACAACGATTTCGGTTCAGTAAATGTTTTTCTATCTCATTCTGATTAGCTACTTCTTTTAGTCAGTTTTAATTAGAGTCTCAGTATATAGACCCTTTAAGTCATCTCTACTACTCTTCTACAATGGAAGAGGCTGGAACAATCAACCGATACTCACCTTTAGCATATACCTCCATACCTAGTTGAGTGGCAATGGCCTCATCGAATGTAAAGAGGTGAACCCCCTCACTTGTCTCGCCCCTTAGGTAAAGACGAAATCCTTGGTAACCAACGTAGCGACCATTTACCCCACTTGCAGATGGTGTACGAGTAGTAACCACCTCACCTTCGTGCGTACTCCATCTACCTCCTCTAAAGATTGATCGAAGAATCTCATTTCCATTGGGCGTACATTCATAAAGTTCGGCTCCCTCGGCAGGCGCATAATAACCCTCTTTAAAAATATATTCGGGATAGCCTCCCGTTCCTAAAGTAGAGGCCGTAAATCCACCTCCTGTAAAAGGCCATGGCTCAATCGTTTCTCCCCCCAATTCGGGTGAGAAAGGAATAGCAATCGAGTCTATATAGTATGTATAAAAACGAATCACCCCATATCCAGCCCCATTCTCTTTAAAAGGAGTCCCTGGATAATCGAGACGCAATCCCCAATAAACATCTTTCATACTATGCACCCCTTTCATATCGGCAGCCACCGAAATAAAGCCACCTATTTTACCATCGTAAACATTCTCCATATAGGTTGGTATTTCGGACAAAGCAATCACCTGCTGAAGCAATGTTTGGGTATTAGGCATAGATAAATCATTCCGAATAGCACGTAACTTGGCCTGTTTGGCTGCAGATAATTCGGCTGCAGGTGCCGTAGAGAGTCCTATAAACTCCTGCTCACTGGTAGCGAACTTCTCTAAAAGCTGAGTTTTTTGTTCGCCAAAACCAGTAAGAGTACCCACATACTCTTTATTTAACTCTCCATTAAAGACTAAATAAGAGCTACTATCCGAAGAGCAGCCACCAAAGAGAAGAGGTAAAAAGAGAAAAAAAGGAATAGAAAAACAGAATTTCATAAAATAAGTTGTTTAGGTATTATATAAAAAGAGAGAATCAAAACAAACGGATTGTAACGCCATGCATATAATTCATACACAGAGTACTCAAAAAACGACTATAAATCAACCACCAAACCATCGTAAGCAAAATGAACCTGCTCAGGAAGCCTCTTATCGGCTTCATCATGCAAACCTATTTGGTGACTCATGTGAATAAAATAGCTCTCCTTAGGTGCAATACGAGCTACCGTTTGCAGCGCCAATTCAAGGTGTTGGTGCGTTTGGTGTGGAGCGGGTCGTAGTGCATTGATAAAGAGAAGTTCTAGCCCTGTCAATGCAGCATAACTCTCATCGGAGAGCGATAACACGTCGGTTAGCCAAGCCATATTCCCTATCCGGTAACCCAAAATAGGAAGTTTACCATGCATCACCCGAATGGGTAGAACCGAAACAGCATCTCCCTGTTCATTGCTAACCACAAATGGTTCATTGGGAGCTACCTCATGTAGCAATATACGTGGCACACCGGGATAGAGCTGATCGCCAAAGCAATACGGAATTCTGCGTTTCAATCGATCTGCCACACCAGCCTCGGCATAGAGAGGTACATCACGAAAGCGACAAAAAGGGCGAAGATCATCAATTCCCCCTACATGGTCGTAATGCTCGTGGGTGATTAACACCCCATCAATGGGAGCAAAAGTAGGCAAGCGCAGCATTTGCTCCCTAAAATCGGCACTGCAATCTAGCAAGATGCGCACACCGTTACACTCCACCAGTGCCGAACAGCGTAACCTGCGATCGCGTGGATCACTGCTTTTACACACTGCACAGCTACAACCTATCTCGGGTACTCCAGTGGAAGTACCACTACCCAATACCGTTACTCGCATCTGCAGCTGGAATTATGTTTACTTCGGGAGTGATGGTAATCCCAAAACGCTCTTCAATACTCTCTTGAATTTGTGTTGCCAAGGTCAACACCTCTCTGCCAGTGGCCCCACCGCAATTAATTAAGACCAGCGGCTGCTTGCTATGCACCCCTGCATTTCCTACCTTCACACCCTTCCACCCAGAGTGCTCAATTAACCAAGCCGCTGGTATTTTCACCTCGCCACTCGGTAGCAAATAGTGAGGGATAGTAGGATACTCCTTTTGCAACGTCTCAAAATGAGCAAAGCCGATAACCGGATTCATAAAGAAGCTACCTGCATTTCCCCACTCTTTGGGATCGGGTAATTTCTCATTACGCACCTCGATTATAGTTTCGCGCACGTTAGCCAGCGTCAAGCTGCGATGGCGCTGCTGCAGCTCCTTCTCTAAATGACCATAAGTAAGGCAGAAACGAGGCTCTTTCTGCAACCTAAAGGTAACTGCAGTAACAATGTATTGACCCTTCAATTCTTTCTTAAAGATGCTACTACGATAGCCGTAATTACACTCGTCGCACAAGAAAGTGCGTTCCAGTGCCGTAGCTACCTCGATGGTATGGACAGCATCAATTAAATCGGCCACCTCTACGCCATAGGCACCTATATTTTGAACGGCCGATGCACCTACCTCACCTGGTATAATAGAGAGATTCTCGGCACCATACCAACCCTGTTGAACGGCATACCACACAAAATCATCCCATACTTCGCCTGCACCTACTTTAATCCAAACCTGTTGTGCATCCTCTGCAACAACCTCCATTCCCTTAATAGCCGAGTGCACAATAGATCCTGGGTAGTTGCCCAAAAAGAGAAGATTACTCCCTCCCCCAATGTGCAACCAAGGAGTAGCACTCAAAGTACCATTACTCAACAAGGTTTTTAACTCCTCTATCGAGCTATACTCTATAAAACGTGCTGCAGCGACCTCCATTCCAAAAGTATGGTAAGCCTGCAGCGAACAATTATCTTTTTGTATCATGCTATTTTTTAAAATTATAAACTCCATAAATCGCTAGGATTACTGTTCACGTAAGAAGAGCAGAAAAACCTACCAAGTTATGGAGTAGTCATTATTAGTACAAAAGAAAGCGCATGGCCTTTACAAGAGGAGACTAGTCACCTAAATCCTCGTACTGCACCAGTTTCCACTCCTTCCCTTTTCGCTCAAAATAGAGCGTATTATTAAATCCGTTGCCAAATCCTTTTAGCTCAACCACCTTGGTACGTGACTCTGCATGCAAGCGTTGTCCATAATTAACATTGGTCAAGAAGGTAGGCAGGGCCGATTGGTACGAAAGCCACTGTTCGTAATCCATGGTGGTATCAATCACCTGAAACTCATCTTCTGGATCGGTTGTGGAGAATCGCAGCGGTTTGGCTAAAGCCCGCTTTTGAAAAAGGGAGTCGGTTGTAAATCGATGATAAAAACTATAAAAGCTATCCGATGATTGCTCTTCGGGAGTAAAAGGAAGCAAACTTATTTCGACCAATTTCCACATCCCTTGTTCTCTTTCGAAAGCGTAACTTTTCACCTCTTTTTCTTCCAGGTAAATCCACTCTACTTTCACCTCATTGGCCGATTCATCTTTCTCCAGCTCCATCTCTTCGGCATTATCGAAAAGCACAGTATAGGCCTCTATCTGATCGAATAGGGCATCATGTTTCCACGCTTTTTCGACTATCTGCTCCTCACTACCTGCTACCTGATAAGAGAGTGGAAAAAGAATACGCGAACGCTGTAACCGCTTGTTTTGAGAGAAGTTATAGAGAAAATCTATAAAACTCTCATCGGCATTGGTCGGCACCACTTCCGACTCTTCCGAAGCATACAAACCAAGTGAGTCATTTGCCACGAAAAAAGAATCTGAAACGGAGCTATCCGATGCCAAAGAGCGCTGCTGCTTTTGACCACCTCCGCAAGAGCAAACCAACGATAAGAGGGAAGCTCCAAGTACTATTTTTTTCATCATTTTGAATCAAATAAATTGATGCAAATGTATGCTTATTTTTTTACTTTACAGCAAATATTCGGTTTAAATAGCTAACTTTGCTCCCTATAAAAAATAACCTAAGAACGTATGTTAGTTAAAATAGACAAGTTACTAAAGGAGATAGAAGGGTTAGCAGCTGGTAATCCTGAAGAATGGGAGGCACTTCGCATTCAGTACTTAAGTAAAAAAGGGACCATTAATAACTTAATGGCCGACTTTAGAAACGTGGCTGCCGAACAGAAGAAAGAGGTGGGCATGAAGTTGAATGAGCTGAAAAATGCTGCACAAGAGAAGTTAAACGAGCTAAAAGAGGCATTCGAAACAACCGATGCTGGAACCGATGGTTTAGACTTAACTCGTACACCCTACCCTGTAGCCATGGGTACACGTCACCCATTGAGCATTGTCAAAAATGAAATCATTGATATCTTTCACCGTCTAGGCTTTAGCATTGCAGATGGTCCCGAGATTGAAGATGACTGGCATGTATTCTCGTCCATGAACTTTGCCGAAGATCACCCTGCACGCGATATGCAAGATACGTTCTTTATCGAAGCGCATCCAGACATTATTCTACGTACACACACCTCATCAGTACAAAGCCGCATCATGGAGAATACCAAACCTCCTATTCGTGTAATCTGTCCAGGACGTGTATACCGTAACGAAGCTATTAGCTACCGTGCACATGCATTCTTCCACCAAGTAGAGGCACTCTATATTGACAAAGATGTATCATTTACCGACCTCAAACAAGCGCTGCTTCTTTTTGCCAAAGAGATGTTTGGCGAAGAGACACAAATCCGTTTACGTCCCTCTTACTTCCCATTTACAGAGCCAAGTGCTGAAATGGATATAAGCTGTAACATTTGTGGCGGAAAAGGATGTCCTTTCTGTAAAGGTACAGGCTGGGTAGAGATTCTAGGCTGCGGTATGGTAGACCCCAATGTACTCGAAGCAAATGGCATTGATAGTACCATCTACTCAGGCTATGCATTAGGTATGGGTATAGAGCGTATCACCAACCTCAAATACAGAGTAAGTGACTTACGCCTATTCTCCGAAAATGATGTGCGATTCTTAAAACAATTTGAGTCGGCCAACTAATCACAGAGCAAGGCTCGAACAAAATCATATAACAGCGGTGTTTCATCTTACAGAGTGATGAAACACCGCTGTTTTGGTTGCAATAGATAGACTACAGAGTTATCAACTCCCTATGTAATAATGGAGAAACTGACTACCATCAACAAGCTCAACAAGGCACGAGTAGTTAAAATAATAGACAATACAACCCAAACGACCCTCCTGTTTGGACAATAAAATCAAAATACTTCACAAAACTCAGAGAGGTAACAAAACGCTAGAAATAGATATTTAAATACTCAAAGCAAAGGAGTTAGACAGAAAAACCCAATCAAAAAGGGCTATCCTAGAATCGTTCTGTTACAAAAGCAACAAAATAGTAATCTACTTGAAACCTAATTGAAATACTTTTTATAGACTTTTGCACCCCGTAAGGAGATTAAAAAATATAAACACACGTAGAATGATTCTCCTTATCTATTACACGATTATTATCAGAGGTAAAAAGATATATGAGTAAATCAGTTATGGAGAAACAGATGAAGAGCAATCACTCTTTCAAGCGCCTTTGCATAGGTGCTTCATTATGCTGCATCGTGGCAGGAACACAAGCACTGCCTATGCATGCTAGCAAGGTACAAAATTTCGAAGCACTACAACAAAGCAGCAACCGCATCAAAGGGATAGTAGTCGATTCGAATGGCGAAAGTATTATTGGTGCCAATGTAATAGTCAAAGGGGCAGCCATCGGAGTAATTACCGGATTGGATGGCGACTTTGAATTAGAGGTTCCTCAAAATGCCACACTCGAAATTAGCTACATCGGCTTTGTTACCCAAGAGGTAGCGGTAAAAGAGAAGAGTTCACTGCGCATCCAACTGAAAGAAGATACCCAACTCATGGAGGAGGTAGTTGTAGTGGGCTATGGTGATTCACGCAAGAAAGACCTCTCCATGGCTGTAGCCTCAACCAAACTCGATGCAACGGCCAAAGGTCGCCCAGGAGGTGTAGAGGGAATGCTACAAGGAAAAATGGCAGGGGTAACCATTTCAAGCAATGGAGGCGACCCTATGTCATCGCCCACCATTACCATTCGTGGCCAAGGATCACGCTCCGAAGATAAAGTACTCTACATTGTAGATGGAGTACCCGGAGCTCCCTTCAATGCCGAAGATGTAGAATCAATCACGGTACTCAAAGATGCCGCATCGGCAGCTATCTATGGTGCACATGTAGGTTCGGGAGGGGTGATTGTAGTAACAACCAAACAGGCACAATCAGGTAAGCCACGTGTAGAAGCCAATATGTTCTATGGTATACAAAGTGCCTCTAAACTACCCCAAACAACCACTGCCGAAGAGTATGTAAAACTACGTACCGATGCAGCAAGAGCGAGTGGTCTATCGGTACCAGCAGGTATTGACCCCGCTATCTACGGATATGGACAAACCACACGCACAGACTGGATAGACGAAATATTCCGCACAGCAGGCATCCAACATTATGCCGCTTCCATTACGGGAGGTAGCGAGCACATGAAGGCTTTTGCCTCTATCTCGTACGACAAGAAAGAGGGGATTCTACTCAATACACACAAGGAAAAAATTGGTGCACGACTCAACGTAGAGTTCAAACTGAATGACAAAGTATCGTTTACGCAACGAGTAAACTTTGAACACGACAACGGACAAGGTAACCTCAACACCAGCTCGCACACAGGGGTGATAGCGCAAGCCATGTTTATGCCCCGCTCGGCAACCGTACGCGAGTACGATCAACAAGGAAATCCCGTTTTGGCAGCCAATGGTTCACACGCTTACGGGGGTACTGTTCCGCAATGGGCGAGTAACCTAGGGGTAGCAGGAACCTTTGGTGAGGTACAAAACCCAGTAGCCATGTTAGAGCGTTTGCGTCAATATCAACCCGACCAACGCCTCTTCTCCACCTCTACGCTAACCATTAAGCCCCTTACAGGTCTTACTATTAAAAGCGATTTCTCGGCTTCGGCACGCAATGCACAGTACCAAGCCTTCAACATGAAGGTACCCGAAATTGGGAAGCCCAATGATCAAAATAGCAAAGAGATTTCGAACACGGCCGAAAAGAGCTGGTTGTGGGAATCAACCGCTACCTACGCTACCCAAATTCAAGAGAAGCACATGCTCTCGCTAATGGCAGGTTACACCATGGGATATGACAACTACCGCTACAACTATACACAGCTATTTGACTTCCCTTACGAAGATGATTGGTCACAAGATTTTTCGAACGGTACCAACTGGGGCAAAGAGAAACCATCCGAACTATTTACAGAAGAGTCAAAGGTATCAACCTTCGGCCGAGTAGCCTACTCGTACGATGATCGCTACTTCTTTACAGGTAGTGTACGCTACGATGCCACCTCTAAGCTTTACAACCGTGGCGATATTTTCCCAGCCGTATCGGGTGCTTGGAAAATATCATCAGAACCCTTCTTTGAGAAACTATTACCTATAGTTAGCTTACTGAAACTACGTGCTAGTTGGGGACAAATAGGTAACATCGCCTCGGTAGGGCGCTACGCTTACAATGTAAAGCTAACTACCTCGCCCTACTTTACCTACTTTGGTAACATTGGACAAAATGCAGTACAAGGAGTTAGCTTAGCTACCTTCCAGAACAACAACCTGGTGTGGGAGACATCGGAACAAACCGACTTAGGATTTGACCTACACCTATTCAACGATAAACTATCGGTAGCAGTAGACTACTTTGTCAAAGATACGAAAGATTTGATTGAAGAGATGACGGTTCCTTCGGTAGCTGGTATTGAAAATGCTCCACTGGGCAATGTAGGTAAAGTACGTAACTCAGGATGGGAGTTGGGTGTAGAGTGGGCAGACCAAACCCCAACCATGAGCTATAGCATCGGTGCCAACCTAAGCACACTCAAAAATGAGGTATTGAGTTTAGGTGATCGCGACTACATGGCACACACTACCGATATTCGCAGCATGCGCCCACTACAATCGGCCGTAGGTCAATCGTGGTACTCCTATTATTTGATTCAGTCGGATGGTCTGTTTCGTTCGCAAGAGGAGATTGAAGCACACAGCAAAGAGGGCAACTTGATTCAACCCAATGCTAAACCCGGAGACTTGAAGTTTATTGACACCAACAATGATGGTATTATCAATGACAATGACCGTGTATACATGGGTAGCTATGCCCCCAAGTATACCTTTGCCTTGAATGGATCACTCAGCTGGAAAAATCTTGATTTTGCAGTGATGCTACAAGGCGTTGCAGGCAATAAAATCTTTAACGGAACCAAGGTAATGACCTACCCTACCGATCAAGGATTTAACCTATCGCCCGATTTACTTAACTCATATACTTACAATCCGGCATCGGACATTCCACGCCTAACGATGAGTGACGAAAACAGAAACTACTCTACTGTATCGGACTTCTTCTTAGAAGATGGTAGCTACCTTCGTTTAAAGAACCTCACAGTAGGTTACACCCTTCCACAAGCATGGATGAGTAAACTGGGCTGTAGCGGAAGCAATCTACGCTTCTATGCAAGTGGCGAGAATCTATTTACAATTACTGGATACAGCGGTATGGACCCCGAAGTGGGCCGTATGGGACTGGACGGTGGACGATACCCCGTAGCACGTGTATTCAACTTTGGTTTAAATCTCAATTTCTAACAAAACAGGTATGACAATTAAAAACAACATTATAAAAGGATTGGCAGGAGCTGCCCTTCTTCTTTCATTAGGTAGCTGCGATAATTTCTTAACACATATACAACAAGGCGAACCCAGTGTAGATAACTTTTGGAAAGTAGAAGCTGATGCCGTAGCAGCTGCCAACGGACTCTATTTCTGGACCGCTATCGAAGGAGTTACTGGCCGCGGATTTATGTGGTACGAGCACTGCAGCGACGATATGGTAACTGGTAGACCTCAATCGGGTGGAGCCAACATCAAGAACTTTATTCTAGATAACACCCGCGATGTAAAGAAAACTTGGCCCATTATGTACCAACTCATCAAGAAATGCAACGACATTATTAAAAATGTACCGAGCATGGAAATCTCAGAGAAGGTAAAGAACGAAACCTTGGGACAAGCCTACTTCTTACGCGCATGGGCCTACTTCTGGTTAGCCCCCTACTACGGCGATAACGGAATAAATGGAGGAATACCCATCGTAACCGAAGAGACTCTTTGGGAGAATATCGATCAGCCTCGCACAGCTTCGGTTCAAGAAAACTACCTATTCTCTATAGCCGATTTCGAGAAAGCTGCACAACTGCTTCCAAGCTTTCAAGGATGGGGCGAAGATGAATATGGTCGCCCACACCGCACAGCCGCTTTGGCTTATGCAGCCAAGGTAGCACTCTACCAAGCACAATACGACGAGAAGTACTACAACAAGGTAGTCGAACTGTGTGACCAAGTAATTCCTCACCACGCACTGCTAAGCAACTATGCCGATGTATTTACTGTTCAGAACAATTTTAGCTCCGAATACATTTGGTCGTGGACCAGCACCGAAATAGATGGTTCCAAACTGCCTGGTGTAATGCTAGAAAACAAAGGCTGGGGACTTTACAACGGCTGGGGCTACTTTATGCCTACCCTCGAGCTATACAATGAATTTGAAGAGGGCGATGCACGCAGAGAAACCACCATTCTAGCTCCAGGTGATACATTTACCTTCTTAGGACAAGAGCGTACCTACTACTCTACCGAGAGTGCATCGGGCATGCAGTTCAACAAATACATGGATCCGTTTAGACCTGCCAATGCCATTGGTACTACCGTAAATCCTAACGGCGATAACATGACAACCGATCTAAGTATCCCCATCATTCGATTTGCCGAAGTGCTTCTTTGGAAAGCCGAAGCCCTTATTTGGCAAGGTAAAAATGGCGATGAGCCCCTAAATCAAGTCCGCATGCGTGCAGGATTGGCCCCTAAAACCAATGCTACCAAAGAGGATTTAAAACACGAACGCCGTTGCGAATTGGCAGGCGAATTAACCGGCAGACACCTAGACCTAGTACGTTGGGGCGATGCACAAGCAACCTATGCCAAACCACTACACGGTTTCAAAACCACCCTAACTAGTGATGGAAGTAATGTAACCATCGATAAAGTAGAGGTGGTTCAAGTATGGGATGCCCGCCAGTTCAATCCCCAAAGAAATCATGTTATGCCTATTCCAATCGATGAGATTGCAAGCAGCAAAAATCTAATACAAAACAAAGGCTATTAATTAATCTACCCCAAATTGTCTGGAAGCACATGCAAATGAGCTTTCAGACAATTTACTATTTAAACCCTACCCTATGAAAAGAGTCATTCTAAGCTACCTCACACTAGCTATCCTTTTATTCACCCCTACTACCTATACAAAGGCACAAAGTCGCCGAGACAAAGAGCAAACCTATCAACTAACAACTCCTTACGAAGTACCAACCATCGTATCGCCCACTGGCAAAAAACCTAAAAATGTCATTTTAATGATTGGTGATGGCATGAGCCTCATGCACGTCTACTCTGCTTGGACAGCCAATCGTGGAAAACTCTTTCTAGACAACTTTCCTACCACAGGCCTCTCTAAAACCTACTGTGCCAACAAGCTCATCACCGATTCGGGGGCGGGAGGTACAGCCATTGCTACGGGGGTAAAAACCAACTACCACTACGTAGGAGTAGATCCTTCGGGGCAACCGCTCGAGACACTCATTGATGTAGCGGCCCAAAAGGGAAAATCGACCGGAGTTGTTGTAACCTGCAGACTGAATGACGCCACCCCTGCCGACTTCTGCTGCCACAATACCGATCGTGATTTGAGTTACGATATTGCTGCCGACTACCTAGATTGTGGAGCCAACTTTGTATTTGGAGGGGGCTCTATCTACTTCGATCGCCGCCCCGACGGACGCAACCTCTTTACCGAGCTACAAGCCAAAGGGTACCAAACTCCACGCAGTTGGGAAGAGCTAGCCCCCATTACCAGCGGCAATGTATTCTGCGTAACCGATACCACCGACACACCCGTACCTGCTGTCCGAGGAGATCTACTGGCACGCGCCTCCCTCAAAGCTATTGAGCTATTGAACCAAAACGAAGAGGGATTCTTCTTGATGATTGAGGGTTCGCAGTTAGATGATTACGGACACTTTAACGACATAGACCTATTGATGCAAGAGGTACACGATTTTGACCGCACCATCGGTCGCGTCATCGAGTGGGCAGCAC
Source organism: Phocaeicola sp. (assembly GCA_051648565.1). Taxonomy (GTDB): domain Bacteria; phylum Bacteroidota; class Bacteroidia; order Bacteroidales; family Bacteroidaceae; genus Phocaeicola. The sequence continues at coordinate 11,765 of JBOFFJ010000043.1, forward strand.
AAGATGGAGAGACCTTGGTCATTGTAACTGCCGATCACGAAACAGGTGGCTTAACTCTTATTGATGGCAACAAAGAGGAGGGAAAAATAGTTTGCAAATTCGCTACTGGTGGACACAGCGGAGTAATGGTTCCACTTTATGCCTTTGGACCTGGACACGAAGCTTTTACGGGTACATTCGAGAATACCGATATTTTCCATAAAATAAACCAAGTGGCTCAACTCAAAGAGCAAAGCCCCACCCCTATTCTCTACCAAGCCTTCTCGCATAATGACTACTGGCGTGAACGCCCGCTACACGATGCACTGAGTTATGGATACAACTGCGTAGAAGCCGATTTATTCCCTATTGATGGTAAACTATACGTAGCACACGACCGCTCTGAAATAACCGAATCGGCCCGCTTCGAATCGCTCTATCTCCACCCACTTATCGATCGAATTAAGAAGAATCAAGGTAAGGTCTATCCACATGGTGAGAAACCCTTCTACCTCATGGTCGATCTAAAAGAGCAAGGCGAGGAGGGATACCGACTACTTAAGAAGCTGATAGCACCTTATGAAGAATACTTCTGCTCCGTTCAAAATGGAGTATACAAAGAGGGAGCCATCCTACTCTTTATCTCGGGTAGTCGGCCTACTCAAGTAGCCTCTAAGGAGCAAGTGCGTCACCTATTTATTGATGGCCGTATAACCGATTTGGACCAAAACATACCCGCATCACTCATGCCTGTAGTAAGCGACGATTACAAAAACTATTTTACTTGGGATGGTAAAGGCGATATGCCTCAAGCAGAATTAAAAAAGATGCGCCAACTTATTAACCAAGTACACCAAGAGAATAAACTGATTCGCTGGTGGGGAGCACCCGATACCGAAACTTTCAAAAAAATCTTTCTTAACGAAGGAGTAGACCTGATTGGAGCCGATAACCTACCACAACTACACCAACTAATGAGTAATGTAAAGCCCTAAGGTAACACTCAAGCACCCTCAAAAAAGCCCCATTTCATCGAAGTGATTCCAAGCAAATCTGCTTACCTTTTAACCGCGCCACCTAGGTGGCACACCTGTGCCACCTAGGTGGCGCGGTTAAAAGGTGCAGAGATTACGAAGCAGTTACTTAAGAGATTGAAGTAACTTAACTAGGGCATTTAGGCTGGTGAAGGATAGGTGAAGCTTAAAAAGGCTATCCTTCACCGTAACTCGCTATGAATGAGTGAGTGTGAAGGATGAAGGATAAAAAAAGAGAAAGGTGTAGTAGAGGGGAAATAGAAGAGATTGTATAGACAGTAGGCTACAAAGCAACTCAGAACCAATTCCAAAGAATCAAGAAGCAGCAATGCAAGAGAACAGAAAGAGACAAACCAAAAAAAACGCTCAATTGCAGTATCACCTACAATTGAGCGTTTTCGCTATTTCATCTATTCCGCATAAATCCATTCCAAATGAATTCAGACAGAATGAATGGGTTGTAATTAATCCATTTCGAATCCATTCCACAAGTTACCCTCTGGAACAGGAGCTGTTAATTCAATTAGCTCCTTCGATACTGGATGAACAAACTTAACATGTCTGGCATGCAAGCAGATACTAGCATCGGGGTTAGAGCGAGGAGAACCATATTTCAAATCACCCTTGATGACACACCCCATCTTAGCCAACTGGCAGCGAATTTGGTGGTGTCGACCCGTTTGCAAGTCAACTTCCAGCAGGTAATAGTTTTGCGAGTGACCTATCAGTTTATAACCCAATATAGCCTTTTTCGAATCTTTTACCTCCTTGTCATAAGCGTATGATTTGTTCTGCTTCTCGTTACGTACCAAGTAGTGTACCAGCTCTCCTTGGGGTTCGGGTGGTCTATTTCGAACCACTGCCCAGTAACTCTTCTTCACCTCATTTTTACGAAACATTTCGTTCAAACGGGTAAGTGCCTTACTGGTTTTGGCAAAAATAACCAATCCGCTAACCGGCCGATCCAATCGGTGTACCACTCCTACAAATACATTGCCTGGTTTGTCGTACTTCTCTTTAAGGTATTGTTTAACCGTTTCAGAGAGAGGGGTATCGCCCGTTTTGTCGCCTTGAACAATCTCCGAAGCCGCCTTATTGACAACAATCAGGTGGTTATCTTCGTAAACTACTGTCATCTTCTTAATTACATGTTCATACCGCCATCTACCTGGATAACTTGTCCAGATACATAAGCAGAAAGATCAGAAGCAAGGAAAAGAGCTACATTGGCTACATCTTCTGTAGATCCACCGCGACGCAAAGGAATTTTGCTAGCCCACTCTTTCTTTACCTCTTCGCTCAATTGATCAGTCATTTCAGTCATGATGAAACCAGGAGCAATCGCATTGGCACGAATACCACGTGATCCTACCTCTTGTGCAATTGATTTAGCCAAACCAATCATACCCGCTTTTGAAGCCGAGTAGTTACATTGACCTGCATTACCGTGTACACCTACTACCGAAGACATATTGATAATGTTACCGCTTTTTTGACGCATCATGATAGGCGTACAAGCGTGTACAAAGTTAAATGCCGATTTCAAGTTCACAGCAATTACTGCATCCCATTGAGATTCAGTCATACGCATCATCAAACCATCTTTGGTGATACCTGCATTGTTTACCAAAATATCGATAGTACCAAACTCCTCTTTGATTTGCGCTACTACTGCAGCTGTCTCTTCAAAGTTAGCAGCGTTCGACGCATATCCTTTTGCTTTTACACCAAAAGCAGCCAAATCTTTCTCTGTTTGAAGACCATTCTCGTCAATTACAAGATCTGTAAATGCGATGTTTGCTCCTTCGGCAGCAAATTTCAAGGCAATGGCTTTACCAATACCGCGTGCAGCACCTGTAACGATGGCTGTCTTTCCTGTTAATAATCCCATATTATTTTAATTTATTTGTTTGTTTAACTGATTTATAGCTAGCGAGGCTCTACCCTACCAAGTGCTCCAAATACTATTTTAGAGACAAAACTCCAAGTAGTATCATCGTCTAGCTCACGTCCTATCTGTCCACGAATAAAGGGCACCTCGATTCCCTTTACGCAATAGTGAATGATATCGGCCATCACCGCTATATTCTCTATATCAAAGATACCTTTCTCAGCTCCCTCTGTCAAAACCCTACGGAGTAGCTGTTTTTCTCTTCCATCAAAGTTTTTACGAGCGGTCTCTACTCCCCAAATATCACGAAAGAATCCTGCTCGCAGCGTACCATTTCGGTAAACCACTGTCTTTATTGATTCTAAGTGAGTCTCTATAAGTTTAATAATCTTGTAATCAGGGCTAATTTCTTGATTGGCTACCTTCTCCATGGCTTCGGATAGCACCTCTAGCTCCGATTCAATTACAGCCAAGTATATCTCCTCTTTGCTCTTAAAGTAGGTATAGAGGGTACGTCGTCCTTTTTTGGAAGCAATGGCTATATCATTCATGGTAGTGTCATCTACCCCATGCTTTGCAAATAGTTGTCGAGCAACGTCTACCAATTTTGTTTTAGTCTTTGATACTGCCATATAAAATTGTGTTGTACTATATATATGAGAAACAAAAGTACATTTTTCTTTGTACTCTACAAAAAAATGGTGTAAGATTCATCTATCAAGCCTACGCTACTACTTCAAGCTAGCATAGTAACTATCTAATAATTGCTTAGCGGCAATGAAGGAGGTTTGCTTCCCACCTACTACGGCTTGCTCTTGTGCTAGCAGCATAGATGCAATAGAGGGGTTGTTGTAAAAACTATCACGAAGGTGTTCGTTGATGGTTTCGTACATCCAATACTTAGACTGCTCACTGCGGCGGTGCTCAAAGTAACCATTACTCTTTACAAAAGTAAAGTAGTTGTGAATCATGGTCCAAACCTCTTCAATACCCAACCCATAAAAACCAGAATAGGTCAACACTTTGGGTTCCCATCCCGACTCGGGTGCAGGAAATAGGTGAAGAGCGTTTCGAAAATGACCAGCAGCCAAATTGGCCTTATCTATATTGTTGCCATCGGCTTTATTAATCACAATACCATCGGCCATCTCCATAATTCCGCGCTTTATACCTTGTAGCTCATCGCCTGTGCCAGCCAATTGAAGCAACAAAAAGAAATCGACCATAGAGTGTACAGCAGTCTCACTCTGCCCCACACCAACAGTCTCCACAAAAACCTTATCAAATCCTGCTGCTTCGCAAAGAATAATCGTTTCGCGCGTTTTGCGGGCTACTCCACCCAAGGATCCTGCCGAAGGGCTGGGTCGAATAAAGGAGTTAGGGTGCGAAGAGAGGCGTTCCATGCGGGTCTTATCACCCAAGATACTTCCTTTAGAGCGTTCGCTACTGGGGTCGATGGCCAGTACAGCCAACTTTCCACCTTTCGCTAATTCGTGCATACCAAACACATCAATGGAGGTACTTTTTCCAGCACCAGGTACACCACTGATGCCAATCCGAAGCGAATTGCCCGAATAGGGCAAACACTTTTCAATCACCTCTTGCGCCAAGGCATGGTGCACTGGATTAACACTCTCTACCAGTGTAACAGCCCTACTTAATATGGTTACATTTCCTTTTACAATTCCCTCTACATAATCAGAGATAGAGAGTTCAGACCGACGCGGGCGTTTGTTACTCTTTAAATAGGGATTCACAGTAGCAGGTTGTGCTATGCCTGCATTGACAACGAGACCTTTGTAGGCATCATTATTTTCGGGGTGTTCCATAGAGCTCATATTTTTAGCGGTTCACTTTTATAGGAATAATTAGTTTGGGTTGCTTAGGGTCGTTGGTAATCATCAATACCCGGGGTGCATTCTTTATTTTATCGAGCTGGCTGCCATAAAGGGTTATTTTCAACTTAGCCGACTCACCTGGCTGCAAAACACGCTTGCTGAGTACTACACCCAAAGCCGAATTAAAGACTTGTAAATCTTTGATACGCAGTTCACTCTTACCGGTATTGGTAACCTTGATGGTTTGGTTTTTCTTTTTCGACGAAGCGAGGGCTGGATAGGTTAATTCTTTGGCCGACAGAGTCAAAACAGGTGGATTAACTCTCTCCACAGCAGTAATATGCGAGAAGTCAGGTAATAAAACAGCCGATAAAGGAATCTCATTCTCTTCACCTACCGTATCGCCCAAAAAGCGTGAAAGATAGACCGAAGCACGCGTCAAACCTAGTTTGGGCAACTGCTCCGAATCGAGCGTCACCACAATCTTACCAAGTGAGTTGGGGCCCAACTCTTCGGGAAAAGCTTGTGCAGAAAGGTAAGGAGGCAAGTGCATTAAAATAGGCAGATAAGACTCCTCGGATAGATTGGCTACCATAATTTCTAGCGTAGGTTTTTCGCCGCGATTAACATCGTCAAATTCTAAATTGTTTTTATCCAAACGAACATCGCCTATTTGATAAGGAAGCATGCTAGTGACTTTACTAATATCGGTAGTCACCTCCCCTTTTAGCATCAGGTAAATGGGCTGGGGGTCGGCGTTGCAATAGACCCCTACACTCTTTTGAAAACGACCCAACGATTGGGCATCAAATATAGTAGTAATGGTACCCGAAGCCCCTGGAGCAATAGAGGTTTGGGTCCAGCTCACCTCGGTACAACCACATGAGGTGGTTACATTCGATAAAACCAAGGGTTTATTGCCCGTATTCTTTACCTGGTAGGTAATGGTTGCTGGGGTTTTCCACAATACCCCTCCTAAATCAACAACTCGCTTATCGAAAGCAACTTTGGGTTGTGCCCAAACGGCTACAGAGAATAAAAAGAGTAATGTTAGAAGAGAACTTATTTTTTTCATGTTGTATGTCTTATTTTGAGGCGACAAACTTACACAAAAATCCTGATTTATTGGGTCAATTTCTGATAAAAGAATAGCACATTCCCTCTCCATTACCTGCCAAAGAGTAGCATAAACAGGAGTCAAAAACAGCAGAGAAAGAGCCGAATATGAAGCCATTAACTAGGAGATCAAAAAGCAGCTCTTCCCCTTAACATAGTACTAAAATGTATAATCTACACAAGCTCTATCTGCTTTGGCATCTTTTAAAATAGCCGCTGCCGCCACATGAGCAGCATGTCCAGCATAAACCTTTACATCTTCCAAGCTATCGAACTCGCTATCTAGTGCAAGATCCCACTGCTCGGCAGGATTCATATTGATCCCTACATGAATGTGTCGAATAACCTCTATGCTAGCAGGTAAGGCCTCGATAGCTACCTTGAACTGAGTCATTACTTCTAACTTTTCTGCTGCAGAAAGTGTTTCTTTTAGTTTAAATAAAACAATGTGCTTTACCATACTTGATTTCTGAATTAAATAATCTATTTTTGTATAGGATTTTAGCAGACAACCCGCTATTATCCATACAAATATAGATATTTTTTCTAAAAAAACAGTTGTTTAAAGATATGATTATTATTGGTATCGCAGGTGGAACGGGGTCGGGAAAGACCACGGTAGCCAAAAAGATTTTTGAGAGCTTCCCTGAAAATGAGATTGTTCTGATTTCGCAAGACTCTTACTACAAGGATAGCAGCCACGTACCCGTAGAGGAGCGTCAAAACATAAATTTTGACCACCCCAATGCATTTGATTGGGATTTACTCTCTAAACACATTGGCATGCTAAAGAAAGGGAAAGCAATTGAGCAACCTACTTACTCTTACCTAACCTGTACACGCCAAGAAGAGACGGTGCATACCGAGCCCAAAGAGGTAGTGATTATTGAAGGAATTCTCTCACTGAGTGATAAGAAACTGCGCAACCTGATGGACTTAAAACTATTTGTTGATGCCGAAGCAGACGAACGCCTGATTCGTGTTATCCAACGAGATGTGGTAGAGCGTGGCCGAACAGCCGAAGCAGTAATGGATCGCTACATGGGGGTGCTTAAACCCATGCACCTTGAATTCATTGAGCCTTCTAAACGATACGCCGATTTAATTATCCCACAAGGAGGACACAACCAAAAGGCCATCGAAATTATTCAACTCTACATCGAGAAGATATTAGGAAGATGAGAAGGCTATTAGGAATACTAATTCTTTGCATAGGGGTTTGGGCATGCGTGCCCAAACCTCAAACGGTGCAGGAGGATGGGTATGACCTAGCAGAGATTAAAGATAGTAGCGTACTAACCATATTAACGCTGAATGGATCGACCTCTTACTTTGATTACCGCGGAGAAAAGATGGGCTTCCAATACGAACTAGCCGAACAGTTTGCCAACTACTTAGGAGTTAGGCTGGAAGTAAAAATAGCACCCGATGCCAAGGAGCTAGTCCGTATGTTAGAAGCGGGCGAAGGAGATTTAATAGCCTACTACCTAGCCATAAACAAAGAGCTCAAAGAGCAACTTACCTTTTGTGGCGAAGAGGTGATTACCCACCAAGTACTGGTTCAAACCTCCTACAGCAAACAACGAATAACCGATGTGACCCAACTAATAGGGAAAGAGATTTATGTAAAACCTGGCAAACATGCCGAACGCCTTAACAACTTAAACCAAGAGCTAGGTGGAGGTATCGAAGTGAAGGTTGTTGACAATGATAGCATCTCTACCGAAGACCTAATAGCCAAAGTGGCACGCGGTGAACTAGACTACACAGTTTGTGACAACGAGTTGGCACGCCTCAACAAAACCTACTTCTCTAACCTACAGATTTCACTTCCCATTAGCTTTGACCAACGGGCTTCGTGGGCTGTTAGAAAAACATCTCCCCAACTGGCCGAGATCACCACCAAGTGGCACCAAGAAAATAGTACTTCACCAGCCTACCAAGCCAGTACCAAGCGCTACTTTGAACGAAGTAAGCTAATAAGCTACTCGACCATCCTTTCGGTACAAGAGGGAAAAATATCACACTATGACCATCTTTTCAAAAAATATGCCAAAGAGATTGATTGGGACTGGCGACTACTAGCCTCACTGGCTTATACCGAATCAAATTTTGACACAGCTGTTGTTTCGTGGGCAGGTGCTCAAGGTTTGATGCAACTCATGCCCAATACAGCTAGAGCCATGGGTGTTCCCAGCGGAAAAGAGCAAAATGCCGAAGAAAGCATTAAAGCAGCTGTAAAATACATTGGCCTAACTAGCCGTTCTTTCCAAAAAATAGAATCAAAAGAGGAGCGAATCAAATTCACACTTGCGGCATATAATGCAGGAATGGGCCATGTATTAGATGCAATGGCACTCACCCAAAAATATGGAAAGAACCGCTATATCTGGGATGAAAATGTAGCCAAGTTCCTGCAACTGAAGAGTAATGAGGAGTATTTTAATGATTCGGTTTGCAAACATGGATACCTACGTGGATCGGAGACTTACGCCTTTGTACAAGATGTACTAAGACGAGCCGACAATTATAGGAAAAAGGTTACAGAGTAACCCGAGCTTCCGAAAAAAAAGATAACTTTGCAGTTTAACATTAGAGTCACAGACTGGATTATATAACCAATTATGAAATTAGTTTCTTATTATACACTACTACTAACCTTTACAGCCCTCTTTGCTGCATGTGGAGAAGATAGAACAGGAGAGTACAATCTACTTATAGCCGATAAAATATACATGGAAGAGACCTTAAAAAGTCACTACCTGTGGTACGATGAGATGCCTACTCCCACCGAAAAAGAGTACTTCAACACACCCGAACAATTCTTTCCCAAGCTACTCTTTAAAGGCAACAGTACAGAAAAGGCCGATAAATACTCCTACCTAGAGGTAGAAGAGGTGGCTACCCGCTCTTATCTTAAAAGAAGCTCCACTTATGGATTCGATTTTGAACTTTTCTCAGATCCTACACAAACCTCTACTCGCTACTATGCGCGGGTACTCTTTGTACTTCCCAATTCGCCCGCCTCGGCAGCAGGCATTGAACGAGGGGACTGGATTTCGACCATTGGGAGTACTAATATAACATCTAGTAACTACAGCCAACTAATGTCGGGCGATGCCACTCGCTTTGCCAGAGACCTACTGGTTAAGAATGAGGAACTTTGGGATTGGAAAAGCAAAGACACCATCCAAATAGCAAGCTCTCGCCCTGTAGAATTAAACCCTTTTTACCTAGATACACTCTACCAAGTAGAGAATCAAAAAATAGCCTATCTAGTCTACAACGAATTTAGCACAGGGCCGCAAAATGAAGCGACAGAAATAGAATACACTACCCAAATGAAGGAGATTTTCGGACGATTCAAGCAGGAGGCACCCGATGCTTTGATACTCGATTTACGATACAATCCCGGAGGATATGTACATGTAGCCATGGAGTTAGCTGCCTTAGTAGCACCTAATACAGCACTTGGAGAAACCTTCCTACAACTACAGTACAATGACAAAACCTCGCCTCAAACAGTGCCTTGGAAACTGGCAGCGAGTGTACCCGAAAATTTAAACCTCTCCAAAATATACATTCTCACCACTGGATTTACTGCCTCGGCATCCGAAGTGATTATTCACTGCTTGAAACCCTATATGGGCGAGGAGAATGTGATTGTACTAGGCGATGTAACGGAAGGAAAGAATCTAGCCATGGCAGGTTTTACAAAAGAGGGGGTAAACTTTACCATGTGGCCAGTAGTAGCCTATACACAAGATGTAACAGGAAACAGCAACTACAGCAATGGAATACAACCTACCTTTTTGCTCCAAGAGAACAGCAACCTCTCCCCCTTACTACCGCTAGGAGATACAAGAGAGTACTTATTACGCAATACCCTTTCGTATATCACTACAGGAGTAGTACCCGATATAGATAATACAGCTACAAGCAGTAACGTTTGGTACAGTTCATTAGAACGTAGAGCGATTCCTGCTACGCTAATCCATACAGCTGACACAGAATAACTACCAAACACTCTAAATCTGCAACGAATGAAAAAATCAGATAGCATTATCATAATGCCTACCTACAACGAGAGAGAGAATATAGAAAAAATGATTCGGACACTCTTTGCGCTTGAAAAGAGGTATGACTTATTGATTATCGAAGATAACTCGCCCGATGGTACAGCACTTATCGTAAAAGAGTTGCAGAAAGAGTTTCCAGAGAGGCTCTACATCATAGAACGACAAGGAAAATTGGGACTGGGCACAGCCTACATTACAGGATTTAAATGGGCCATCGAAAAAGGGTATGACTATATTTTCGAAATGGATGCCGATTTTAGCCACAATCCCAATGACTTAATCCGACTCTACAACAGCTGTGCCACACAAGGAAGTGATGTAGCAATTGGGTCACGCTATGTAAGTGGAGTGAATGTGGTAAACTGGCCCATGCAACGGGTCTTAATGTCTTTCTTTGCCTCTAAATATGTTCATTTCATCACCCGACTCCCCATACACGATACGACAGCTGGCTTTAAGTGCTATCGCCGAGAAGTACTAGAGACCATTGAACTCGACAAAGTTCATTTCAAGGGGTATGCATTTCAAATAGAGATGAAGTTTACTGCCTACAAGTGTGGATTCAAAATAACTGAAGTACCTGTTATTTTTGTCAACCGCGAATTAGGAGTATCGAAAATGAATAGCTCCATCTTTGGTGAGGCGGTGTTTGGCGTTATTGACTTAAAACTAAAAAGTTGGTTCCGCAAATTCCCTCAAAAACAGGGGAAGTAGCAGGCTAATCTCTACCCAAAGCACCCCTTGTTTAGAAAAAGGAAACAAGATACTCAAATTACAAAATATAAAGTAACAGACTGAAAAGTATATCGATGAAAAGGTTTGCTTGAAAGTGCAAACCATACTTCACCTCTATTCCTAAGAATAAAAAAAAGAATCAATCATGCATAGAATTTGGATTAAAAATAGCTACATCGTCAATGAAAATAGATGCTTCAAAGGAGGCGTTGTAGTAGAAGGAGATAAGATAGCCGAAATATTGAGTGGTGACGAACAACCAGCCTTACCCTGTAACGAAACAATAGATGGAGCTGGAAGCTACTTACTACCGGGCGTAATAGATAACCACGTACACTTTCGTGATCCAGGCTTAACCCACAAGGGCGATATGGTGACAGAGAGTAATGCAGCCGTAGCGGGTGGAGTGACTAGCTACATGGATATGCCCAATACCAATCCACAAACCACAACCATCAAGGCACTCGAAGAGAAATTCAAAGAGGCAGCAACTAAAAGTAAGGCTAATTACTCGTTCTATTTTGGTGCAACCAATGGGAATGGTCACCTATTGCCACAACTAGATAAGAAGAAGGTGTGTGGCATTAAACTCTTTATGGGCTCTAGCACGGGAAACATGCTGGTAGACCGCAAAGAGGTGTTGCGCAAACTTTTTGCCGAGGCACCTATGTTAATTGCAGCACACTGTGAAGATCAAAACATCATCTCACAAAATACCACTCGCTTCAAAGAACTATATGGTGAGGATCCTGAAGTAAAATATCATCCTGCCATTCGTAGTACCGAAGCATGTGTCAATTCGTCGGCCTTAGCCATTGAATTAGCCAAAGAGAGTGATGCTAGATTACACCTGTTACACATCAGTACAGCACAAGAGTTGGATCTATTCGAAGATAAACCCCTTACCGAAAAGCGTATTACAGCCGAAGCCTGCGTAGCGCACCTATTTTTCTGTAACGAAGAGTATGAGACGTTAGGAACAAAAATAAAATGTAATCCAGCTATTAAGGGTAGTAGTGACCGTACAGCTTTGCAACAAGCATTAAGTAGCAATCGCATTGATGTAATTGGAACCGACCACGCTCCTCACCTACTGAGCGAAAAAGAGGGAGGAGCATTGAAAGCAGTTTCGGGTATGCCCATGATTCAATTCTCACTCATTAGCATGATGGAGTTGGTACACCAGAAAAAGCTAACAATAGAGCAGTTGGTAGAAAAAATGTGTCACGCACCAGCACAACTGTTCCAAATAGAGAAACGGGGATACATTCGCCCAGGTTATAAGGCCGATTTGGTTCTTGTCAATCCCAACCAACCTTGGACATTAGCCAAAGAGAATATCTTGAGCAAATGTCAATGGAGCCCACTAGAAGGATACACCTTCCAGTCGAAGGTAGAGAAGACCTTTGTTAATGGAAAATTAGCTTACAGCGAGGGAAGCGTAAACGAGACTTGCTGCGGTGAAGCACTAACCTTTGAACGATGATCTTTCACTATCCACTACACGAAGTGGCAGAGTACATCAACTGGATCTACTTCTTCCATGCTTGGGGCTTTCAACCCCGATTTGCTACCATTGCTCAACAAGATGGTTGCGACAGCTGCAAGGCTATTTGGCTAACAACCTTCTCGATAGAAGATAGGGCCAAAGCTTCCGAAGCGATGCAACTCTTTAAGGAGGCACAACGCATGCTGCGCCACTTGGCAGGTAGCTATCAAACACATGCCATCGTAGAGTTAGTAGAGGCAAATAGTGACGAAAACAATGTGATAGCAGGCGATGTTACCATTCCGTTACTACGCCAACAAGCTGCTAAAATTAATAGTAGCGATCCCTACCTCTGCTTAAGCGATTTTATTCGACCAGCAAGTTCGGGTATCAAAGATAAGATAGGCATCTTTGCAACCACTGTCGATGCTGAGATGGAACAACTATATGCCGAAGACCCCTACCGCCACATGTTGGTACAAACCTTAGCCGACCGATTGGCAGAGGCAACAGCAGAGAAGTTGCACGAAACGGTACGAAAGGAGCTTTGGGGCTATGCACCCCAAGAATCATTAAGTATGAAAGAGCTGCTAAACGAATCATATCAAGGTATTCGACCAGCAGTAGGCTACCCTTCACTGCCCGACCAATCGATTATTTTTGTATTCAACCAACTTCTAAAGATGGAGCAAATAGGAATTGAACTAACCGAAAATGGGATGATGAATCCGCACGCATCGGTCTGCGGACTAATGCTAGCACACCCCGCAGCCAACTATTTTGCTGTTGGTAAAATAGGCCATGATCAATTAACGAATTATGCCGAAAGAAGAGGAGTGAGTGTAGATGAGATCAAAAAATACATTGCTAGTAATTTGTAACATCTAGAAGAGTCATGAAGGTTTTTTATTTACTATACCAAGTGCTGATTGCAGCCCCTATTCTACTGCTTATAACCCTATTTACAGCAGTTGTTACCATCATAGGGTCGTGGATAGGAAGTGCCCATTTTTGGGGGTACTACCCAGGTAAGGTGTGGTCGCAACTCTTTTGCTACCTGCTCTTGCTACCCGTTAAAGTAGTGAGACATACCCAGGTTTCAAAAGATCAGTCGTATGTATTTGTAGCCAATCACCAAGGTTCGTTTGATATCTTCCTTATTTATGGCTTTCTAGGTCGGAACTTTAAATGGATGATGAAGAAGGGAATTCGTAACATCCCCTTTGTAGGTAGAGCATGCGAAGCAGCAGGGCATATTTTCGTCGATAAATCAGGTCCTAAAAAAGTGCTAGAGACGCAAGAGCATGCCCGCCAGATTCTGCAGAAAGGAACCTCGCTGGTTGTATTCCCCGAAGGAGCCAGAACCTTTACAGGCCACATGGGCTATTTCAAGAAAGGGGCTTTTCAATTAGCAGATAGGCTACAACTTCCTGTAGTACCTCTCACCATCATTGGCTCTTTCCAAGTGCTGCCTCGCACAGGAAAGTGGGTATCTTGGCATCCGCTTACATTGATTATTCACCAACCCATCTACCCACAGGGAGAGGGAGCTGATAATTGCAAACAAACCATGGAACAAGCCTATCAGGCAATTGAGCAAGGGTTACCCACAGAGCTTCAAGGAATGATTGAGAATCCCGATCAGTGAGATACTAGCGAAGAGTATACACCTGATAGAGATTCCGATTCCGATCTTAAATCTTGCATAGAGCTACGCACTACATCAATATAAGACTGAACTTGTACATTCTCTTTGAAACAAGCTGGAGCTTCGTCTAGAATTTGTTTAATAAAGTGGGGCATTACGGGGCTATCGTACCCTTCGCACACCATCAGAAAAAGACTGGGACCTAATAAGTTGGTATAATTTTTCTGAATAAAGGACTTATTCAAAGCAGTTACCTGTTGCAACAAACTTTGTCGCACCTCGTTCATCTTTATTTCAACCTGCTCCAAAGAGTGTCCTTCCATAATCATGCGACTCTCTGTTCGTTCCAATTCATAGGCATGACTCTCTAGGCTATTACGCTGCTCTATGTAATCGTACAAAGAGTTATTTAAGGGAGTACCTTGTACATGAAGTTTACTATTTTCGATGGTAATCACAATACTACCCTTCTCCAAAATAACTGGCATCACATTCTGATTATCCATAAATAGAGAAGCTACTACGGTAGAGTCAACTCTTCCAGCCATTTGAAAGGAACCATGAATAACTTCGGCCGAATCTATATTGACCAAGTCATTACCCACTGGAACTTTCAAATACAACATCCTTCCATCTAATAGGGAGATAGAAGAGCGCCCCTCTATCTGATAGCGCTTACTACAAGAGGAAAAGAGAAGCGACGAAAAGAGCAATAGCCATAAAGAAATGCGGTCCATAAGCAGATATGTAGTGATTTAAAGTATACAAATCTAACTACTTCGGATGAGTTAAAGAAATCTTTTATCATAAATTATAACTTAATAGCACAATATCAGCTTATTACTTCTAGCTAACTAAAACAGAATCTAGCACTACCTATTTCATTCAATTAGAGCAGCCATTCAACTCGTTTTTTAAAGTAGTCACCTAAAAAACGGGATTTTTTATGTAAGTTTGTAGTTCAATCGAGTAATAATAATTAATAGATAACAGATGAAAAAAATGAAATTGATTTGGCTAGCACTCTTGTGTGCAGTCATGATGCCTGCTAAGGCAGACGAGGGGATGTGGTTGTTGCAAATGATGCAAGAACAACACCTAGCAGATAGAATGAAAGCATTGGGATTGAACCTAGAGGCAGAAGATCTTTACAATCCAAACGCTGTTTCCTTGAAAGATGCAGTAGGTATCTTTGGAAATGGATGTACAGGCGAGATTATCTCGGCAGATGGATTGATACTAACCAACCACCACTGTGGATACGGTGCTATTCAGCAACACAGCTCTGTAGAGCACGACTACCTTACCGATGGATTCTGGGCAAAGAGCAGAAGTGAAGAGCTAGCCACTCCTGGATTAAGATTCCGCTTTGTAGAACGCATCGTAGATGTTACTGAAGCGATCAATGCCAAAGTAAAAGCGGGTGAGATAAAAGAAGAACAATCATTTGGACAACCTTTCTTGAGCAAATTTGCCAAAGAAGAGCTAGAGAAGAGCGACCTAAAAGGAAAAGCAGGTATTACCACCCAAGCCCTTCCTTTCTATGCAGGTAACCGTTTCTACCTCTTCTTCATAAAGAATTACAACGATGTACGTATGGTAGCAGCTCCTCCTTCATCAATTGGAAAATTCGGAGGGGAGACAGATAACTGGATGTGGCCACGTCACACAGGCGACTTCTCTATATTCCGCATCTATGCCGATGCAGAAGGACAACCTGCTGAGTATGCAGCCAATAATGTGCCATTGAAGGTAAAGAAACACCTAGCTATCTCCTTAAAAGGATTTGAAGAGAATGACTATGCCATGGTAATGGGATTCCCAGGAAGCACCAACCGCTACCTAACAGAGAGTCAAGTGAAACAACGCATGTACTCAACCAATGAGCCACGCATCGCTGTACGCGAAGCACGTCAAGCCGTATTAAGAGCCGAAATGGCCGCTAGCGACAAGGTGCGCATTCAGTATGCAAGTAAATTTGCTAGCAGTAGCAACTATTGGAAAAACTCCATTGGTATGAATAAGGCTATCAAAGATAATAAAGTCTTAGAAGCCAAAGCAGCCCAAGAAAAAAACTTTGCTGCATTTGCAAAAGAGCCCAACAATAGCGAATATGCTACAGTAGTAGCCGACATTGATGCAGCCGTAGCCATAGCCAATCCACTCCTTTACAACCTTACTTACTACCGCGAAGTATTTATGGCAGGTATTGAATTCGGCGCTCCTTTCATGGTACTAGATAGCTTGAAAAGTGCTATTACAAACAAAGACAAAGAGGCTATTGCAAAATATAGCGAACAAGCTAAAAAAGCATTCAGTGCCATTCACAACAAAGATTACGACCACGAAGTAGATCGTAAAGTAGCCAAAGCATTGATTCCACTCTACAAAGAGAAGGTACCTGCTCAAGTACTTCCAGCACTTTACCAAACAATCGAAAAGCAGTTCAAAGGCAATGTAGATGCATACGTAGATGCACTCTATAACAATTCGATCTTTGCCAATGAGAAGAACCTACAAAAGTTCCTTCAAAAGCCAACGGTAAAAGCCATTGAGCAAGATTTAGCTTACGCCTATTCAAGTAACAAACAGGCTCTACACAAAGAGATGATGGAACCTTATGCCAAAGCAAACGAAGGAATGTTGGTACTTGAAAAAAACTACGTAAGAGGATTGTGTGCCATGTATGCACCCGAGCCTAAATCGCCCGATGCTAACTTTACACTCCGCCTAACATACGGAACTGTGAAACCATACAGCCCCAAAGATGGAGTAGCCTACAGCTACTACACCACACTGAAAGGGATTATGGAGAAAGAAGATCCTACCAACCCTGAATTTGTAGTACCTGCCAAACTAAAAGAGCTATACGAAGCGAAAGATTACGGACGCTATGCCAATGAAAATGGCGAGATCATCACCTGCTTCCTTACTACACACGATATTACTGGAGGTAACTCAGGTTCACCTGTAATCAATGCGAATGGTGAACTTATTGGTTGTGCATTCGATGGTAACTGGGAATCATTAAGTGGAGACATCAGCTTTGACGACAACCTACAACGTTGCATCTCAGTAGATATTCGCTACGTACTCTTCGTTGTAGACAAATTAGGGGGTTGCGGACACTTAGTAGACGAAATGACCATTGTAGAGTAACACTATAAGCCAACTTAACTAAACATGAAGAAAACACTCTTACTATCCCTGATAGCTTTCACAACCCTCCAAGGCCATGCCGAGGAGGGCATGTGGATGCTAACAGACATCAAGAAGCAAAATGCTGCTGTGATGTACGAACTAGGATTGGATATGACGATGGATCAAATCTACAATCCCGATAGCATCAGCCTAAAAGATGCTGTGGTACACTTTGGTGGTGGCTGCACAGGCGAGGTAATATCCTCACAAGGATTGGTCTTGACCAACCACCACTGTGGATATGGACAAATCCAACAACACAGCACCGTAGAGAAAGACTACCTCACCAATGGCTTCTGGGCCATGAATCAGCAAGAGGAGCTTCCTTGCAAAGGATTAACGGTAACCTACATTGACCGTATTCTAGACATTACCGACTATGTACAGGCACAACTAAGCAAAGACGAAGATCCCGAAGGGAGCAACTACCTATCGCCTGCCTACCTCAAAAAAGTAGCCGACCGCTTTGCTAAAAAAGAGCAGATAGAGGTTACCCCCTTTACCGCCCTAGAGTTAAAACCCTTTTACGGAGCCAATCGCTACTACCTCTTTGTTAAAACAGTCTACAAAGATATTCGCATGGTGGGAGCGCCCCCCTCTTCAATCGGAAAATTTGGTGCCGATACAGACAACTGGATGTGGCCACGCCACTGTGGCGACTTTGCTCTCTTCCGCATCTATGCCACTCCCAACGGAGAAGCTGCCGAATACGCTCCCGAAAATGTTCCACTACAAGTAAAAAATCACCTTACCATCAACCTAGGCGGCGTAAAAGAGGGTGACTTTACCTTTGTAATGGGCTTTCCAGGACGTAACTTCCGCTACATGATTTCGGACGAAGTAGAAGAGCGTATGGAAACCACCAACTTTATGCGCCACCACGTACGCGATGTACGCCTAGCTGCCCTACGCCAAGAGATGCAGAAAAGTGATGCCGTGCGCATACAGTATGCTAGCAAATATGCCTCGGCAGCCAATTATTGGAAAAATGCCATTGGCATGAATCAAGGATTAAAACGCCTCAAAGTTCTCGATACCAAACGTGAACAACAAGAGCGCCTACTGGCTTACGGACGCGAAACAAACAATGATGCCTATCAAAAAGCATTCAATGAGATTCGCCAAATTGTAGCTAGCCGCAGAGCAGCAACCTACCACCAACAAGCCATTTACGAGGCTATGATGCTAGGAACTGAATTCTCACGCATTCCTGCTACAACTAAATTAGTACAAGCACTCAAAGACAAAAACAAGAATGAGATTGAGCAGTTAACAGCCGAGATTAAGGGCACAGCCGATAAATTCTTCAATAAAGACTACAACACCGAGGTGGATAGAAAAGTATCTAAAGAGCTACTTCAATACTATGCCGAGTTGATACCAGCTGCACAACGTATCTCAATCTTCAAAACCATTGAGACCAACTTTAAAGGAGATATCAATGCCTTTGTAGATGCTTGCTTTGACACCTCTATCTTCCGCAGCCGTGAAACATTCGATGCTTTCTTAGCGAAACCATCAATCAAGGTACTCGAAAAAGATTGGATGGTACGCTATGCCCAATCAGTCAAAGAGGGATATGCAGCCACCGAGGCAGCCATGAAAAAGGAGACACAAGCCTACAACCAAGCGCACAAAACCTGGGTAGAAGGAATGATGAAACTAAAAGAGAAGGAGGGAACAGGCATCTACCCCGATGCAAATGGAACCTTGCGCCTTACCTATGGCAAAATAGGCTCGTACGAACCAGCCGATGGGGCAAAATACCTATACTACACCACACTAAAAGGGGTGATGGAAAAGGAAGATCCCAATAACTACGAATTTGTAGTACCTGCTAAATTAAAGCAACTCTACGAACAAAAGGACTTTGGACGCTATGCACGCAAGGAGGATGGCGAAATGCCTATTTGCTTTGTTACAGGTACCGATAATACGGGAGGAAACTCAGGATCGCCCATCTTCAATGCCAAGGGTCAACTCATTGGGACTGGATTTGATCGCAACTGGGAGGGATTAACAGGCGACATCGCTTTCCAACCTCAACTGCAACGAGCAGCTTGTGTAGACATTCGCTATACTCTCTTCATTATCGAGAAGTATGCTGGAGCCAAACACTTGGTAGACGAGATGACCATCGTTGAGTAATCTTTAAGATAGAACAACAGATTACTTTTAATTACAGGTAGGGGTGGAATTTTAATTCCACCCCTACTTATTTACTCACTCAACCAAAACAAGTCTTTAATTCTCAACGTAAATTCTCTAATTCCCGCTGAAAATTAAAGAATAACTCCTATCATCTAGAAGAATCTTCCAATAACAAAGATAAAATAGAACACTATTGAATGATGGCTTCAACTAAGTTTATAAAAGTTGATAAATAAGCTATAGAAGCAGTATTTCCAATTAAGCTGTATTTCCATAATGTAAAACAATTATTTAATTAACCAAAATCTTTTGAAGAAATGAAATTTGAACTTAACCTTAACAAATTATTTGTAGCATTATTAGTAGCTGGGAGTACATTCACTCTTGCAGCATGCAGCAATGACAATGAAACACCAGCAATCGATCAAGAAACAGAAACTTTATTAGCAACAGTAGAAGGTATCTACACAGGAGTGGCAACATCAAACTACGAGGGTGAAGAGTTTGAAGAAAGTGAAGACGAGCCTAAAGCAAAAATCACAGTAAGAGAAAACACGATTACTATCGAAGCACTCGAAGAACTTATGCCTACTATCATAAAGAAAAAAAGTACGGAAGAAGAGATTGATCCAACTATTGAATTTGAATATACAAGAACAATCAATCCTGAGACGAATGAGATCATTCTTACATTAACTCCACGAATCGAGGAATTTGAAATAGAAGAAAGTGTGGATGGAGAAATAGTAAAACATCGCTTTAGAGTTGTATACGAAGCTGAGGAAGATGGAATCTATAACATGAAAACACAAGAGATGACATTTAGCTATACGGTTACAGAATTAATGCTAAACGACGAACCATTCGAAGGATTTGTTGGCTTTAAAGTTAACTTCGAGGTAACTAAAATCAATAAGTAATTCAATCTAAATTGGGAACTATACTATAAAAAATAGGGAGTAGATTTAAATCTACTCCCTATTTTTTATAGTATACACCTTTGATAGCATTAAAATTGTTACTAGCCACACTATAAATGATAAGCATATAAGCAAACTGAAACAACCTCAAGAATAGTAACTCTTACTTCTCTTTAGCCAACTCCTGTGGAATACGAAAAGCAGTATAAAGTTGAAGTATAGCAGCAATAGTCATACAAAGAATCCACTCATTCTGCACCGTAGTAAGCATCAATATACCTGCTACTACAAGAAGCGTAGCACCTATAATTTGCTGTCTGCGCAACCTACGAATAATCAAATTCTTTCCATCATATCCATTCATCACCTGCACATACCCAAAGAGTATAGCCCCCACCAAGTAGATGTAAGGCGAAAATGGCCAGTGGGTAATTTGCAGAATAGCCCCTGCTAGCGTAAGTAGAGCTCCTGCACCACTTAGTAAATTATGTAGTTTATTCATCAATCTTCGAATATGTAAATATCTTCATTTGGCTTCTTCATCAAATACTTTTCACGAGCTATTTTTTCCAGCTCATCTGGATTGGTAGTAAGCTCTTTGAGCGTCTGTGTATCGGCCTCATACTGTTTCCTGTATCGCTCTATATCACTTGTAAGCTCACGTATTTCGCGCTGCTGACCAAAGCGTTTTAGCACATTATGATCATCCACAAACACAAGGATAAAGAGAAATCCTAACACAGTAACCAAGTATTTGTGTCGCCTTGCATAGTTCCAATAAACGAGTATCTTATTCATTGCTTTCTAATCTCTTTTCGTGATATGCAAAGATAGAAATATTTCAAGTAAAGCGCTTACAATACTCCCATATTTTATGTACTTTTGCACGGTACACTCTCAAGAAAAAAAGCCCTTTATGGAAAATTATATCGTATCGGCTCGCAAGTACCGTCCCGAAACGTTTGAATCGGTGGTAGGCCAGCGTGCATTGACTACTACACTCAAGAATGCCATTGCTACCCAAAAGCTAGCACATGCCTACTTGTTCTGTGGACCACGTGGTGTGGGTAAAACCACTTGCGCCCGTATTTTTGCCAAAACCATTAACTGCCTACAGCCTGGAACCAATGGCGAGGCTTGTAATGTATGCGAATCGTGTGCAGCATTCAATGAGCAACGCTCATACAATATTCATGAGCTCGATGCTGCCTCTAATAACTCGGTCGATGACATTCGTACCTTGATAGAACAAGTACGTATTCCTCCACAGATAGGAAAATACAAGGTTTACATTATCGATGAGGTACACATGCTCTCGGCAGCTGCTTTCAATGCCTTTCTAAAGACATTGGAAGAGCCTCCACACCATGCCATTTTTATATTGGCTACAACCGAGAAGCACAAAATACTTCCTACTATCCTGAGCCGTTGCCAAATATACGATTTCAGCCGCATCACCGTACAAGATACCGTAGAGCACCTGCAACACGTAGCAGCGCAAGAATCAATTGCTGCAGAGCCCGAAGCACTCACCATCATTGCGCAAAAAGCCGATGGTGGAATGCGCGACGCACTCTCTATATTTGACCAAGTAGTGAGCTTTACAGGTGGAAAAATCAGCTACCAAAGCGTAATTGACAACCTCAATGTGCTAGACTACGAGTACTACTTTAAGCTAACAGACTATCTACTCAGCAACAAAGTATCGGAGAGCATGGTACTCTTTAATGAGGTACTTAGAAAAGGATTTGATGGAAGCCACTTTATAACAGGACTCTCATCGCACTTCCGCGATCTGTTGGTAAGCCGTGATGCAACAACGCTGCAACTACTAGAGGTAGGTGCCAGTATACGCGATCGCTACCAAGCACAAGCGCAAACATGCGACCCTAAGTTTCTTTATCGTGCCATGAAACTGTGTAATGATTGCGACTTGAACTACCGAACCAGCAAAAACAAACGGCTGATGGTAGAGCTAACGCTTATTCAATGTGCACAGCTCACACTGCCCGATGAGGAGGGAAGTAGGGCTGGCCGCCCTACGAAAATTAAACCCCTATTCAAGCAGCAAGCAGCTACTACAGTTGCTACGCCCGCGCAGCCTCAGGCAGCGGTGGCAGCTGCAACTGCATCGACCGAAAGAGCCATACAAAGCAATCCTGTACAGCCATCCACACCATTGCCCACAACAGGCAATCAGGAACAACGCAATGTACCACGCATGAAGGCAGGACAGATGGGTATATCCATTCGCCGCCCCTTGAGTGAACAGAGAACCAACACGAGTAGCACTACAGAGAGTAGTGCTGCTGTAGTAGTAGCCGAACCTGCAGCAACGTATGAGAACTACCAACTTAATGAACGAGATTTAAGCTATTACTGGCGTGATTATGCATCGACTCTTCCCAAAGAGGATACAGCTATGGCAGCACGTATGATGAATATTACACCACAACTAGTGAGTGCCACAACCTTTGAGATTGTGGTAGACAATGAGATGGTAGAGAAATCGATACGCCAAATGAGTATACGTATTCAAAGCTACTTGCAAGAGAAGCTGCACAACCGCCAAATAAAAATGCAGATACGTGTTAGTGAAACAAAGGAGATAGTACGAGGATACAGCCACCTAGAGCGCTATCAATTGATGACAAAAAAGAATCCTGCCCTACAAAAGCTAAAAGAGGCCTTAGGGTTGGAGCTCTATTAACTCAAATATACAAGAGGACCTACCCTTTTATAGATATTGCCCCTGTCACAGTTTGAACTGTGACAGGGGCAATATCTATAAAAGGGGGTAGTATCGATTCCTTCTTTTTCCTATAAAAAAAAAAGTATACATAAAAGGAAGAGAGGAAAAAAGATTCAACATCTTTCTCCCTCTCTCTATATACTTATTTTATTTATTATCCTAAAGTAAGTGTGGTTCTTACTTTACTTTGTAACCACACATTAAAGCTGCGTTGATTTCTAATCCTTTTACGCATTCTCTGAAAATACTTTTTACTGTTTTCATAACTGTTACCTTTTTAAATTTAAACAATCTTATCTTTACTAATACCGATGAGGAATCTTTTTCACCTCTTTACTATACCTATTTGTAGCTATACGTTGTTATCCTTTGCTACTCTTTTTACCTAAAAACTCGTTATCCTTATGTTTTACAGCACAAATATACACCCTTTTATTGAATTGAGTATGTTTTATAGCATAAAAAAGCCTCTATCCACTCATTACTTGACATACATCAAGGAATAAGCAGATAGAGGTAGTAATTACGTATGCAGTTCTCTTCTTTACAATTAATTCATCAATCCCAATCGTATAAACTCATGTTCAAAATTAGGGGTAAAGACTCCTTTACCATACGCCTCCTGAATATCCCCAATTGACCAGAATCGTCCATCGGCCAACTCCTCACTTGGAGAAACCACTCCATCATAGATGGTTTTGTGTACAAAAACCAACTCCTTCTCCACCTCCGATTCGTATACATAGTGGGTAATTTGCTCGGGCGTAAAGTCAGTAATTCCTAACTCCTCTTCCACTTCGCGCTTTAGTGCCATCTCTACACTTTCGCCCAAATCAACGTGACCACCTACAGCCGTATCCCACAAGTCTGGAGCAATATCTTTCCAAGCAGGACGCCTCTGAAGGTACAACTCACCAGCACTATTAAATAGGTGTAAATGCACTACAGGATGCAACTGTTTACTACCACTGTGACACTCTGCCCGAGTAGCAGCACCTATAATCTCCCCCTCTGGATTGACCAAAGGGAAAAGCTCTTCGCCATTATCTTGTTTCATCATTTCTCTTTTCAACATATTTCTTTCCATATTCCACACTATCAACCATCCTCATTTACCATTCTTCTACTTCACTCTAAGGCAACCACCTCAGAATAGAGTAATGAAAGAAGCTTCGAAAGAATTCTCCAAAGCTTACTTTATTCATTAAGGAATCAGGAGTGAGCTATCTCCATAGCTCAAGAAACGGAACTCATTTGCCAATGCATAATCATAAATGGTTCTCCAATTACCCTTTACAAAGGCCGATACAAGCAGTAGCAACGTGCTTTGTGGCTGGTGAAAATTGGTCACAATCTTCTGCACAATGTGGAACTTATAACCTGGTGCAATGATAATCTGCGTACTTGTATGGAGCGTGTCAAGTTGGTTTTTATCCATATAGGCTGCAATCTGTTGCAACGACTCAAGAGCCGTCAAAGCTGCACCATCTTCGTAAGGCATCCACTGCGGCACATGTAATTCCGTTGGTTCCAAATCACTATTCTGACTCAAATGCACCCCTACGTAGTAAAGGCTCTCAAGCGTACGCACCGAAGTAGTACCCACAGCTATAGCCTTTCCATCGTGTGCTATCAATTGCCGAATCGTTCCTCTAGTAACCGAAATATACTCCGTATGCATATCGTGCTGTGCAATAATTTCACTCTTCACAGGTTTGAAGGTACCTGCCCCCACATGTAGCGTTACTTCACCTCGTTCTACCCCTTTGGCATCGAGTGCTTCGAGTATACTCTGTGTGAAATGCAAACCCGCTGTAGGTGCAGCTACTGATCCCTTAATCTTAGAGTAGACGGTTTGGTAACTCTCTAAATCGCTCTCCTCCGTATCTCTATTTAAGTAAGGAGGAATAGGAAGTTCGCCTATTGACTCTAATAGATCAGCAAACGTCACATCCGAGTTATCCCAAGCAAAATCAATCCAATGGCTGGTACCATGAGACTCTTTTCGGGTAGCAGTTACTGTGAGCTCCATCCCCTTGCAAGTAGTTTGTAATGTAAGCGTTCCCTCTTTCCACTTCTTCAGATTACCAATCATACAGAGCCAGCTACAACGACTAGTCTGCTGAAAAGAGAGCACATAATCATTCGGCTGAATAGGCTCTAAGCAAAATATTTCAATCTGTGCCCCTGTCTCTTTGCGAAAATGCAAACGGGCCTGAATAACTTTGGTATTATTAAAGATTACCAATTCGCCAGTTTGTAAGTAGTTGGGCAAGGCAGAAAAATGCTCCTGCACAATTTGGCCACCTTTGTATACAAGCAATTTGGATTGATCGCGCTCCGCCAATGGGAACTTTGCAACCTGCTCATCTGGAAGCGGATAGTTATACTCACTTATTTCAATCTGTTTGGTATCTTTCATCACTCTTTATTCTTTATTATGCGACAAAAGTACCATATTTGTAGAAACAAAAAAAGAGAACAAAATGAAAATAGGAGATAAAGTACGATTCCTAAGCGAAGTAGGCGGAGGAATTGTGCGCGGATTCAAAGGAAAAGATACCGTATTGGTTGAAGATGAAGATGGCTTCGATATTCCCATGCTTAGTAAAGAGTGTGTTGTAATTGATACCAACGACTACAATTTTAAACAAAAGCCTAAACCTGTAGGCACTCCAACCCAAAGCTCTACTAGACAAAGTGGAATAATAGATGCCAACTCTATACCTACTGTACAACGTATGCGCGAAAATAGAGAGATCACTTTCAGAGCTGCCGATATTAAAGGAAGAGACAAGCTAGCCATCTTCTTAGCCTTTGTTCCACATGATACTAAAACCCTATCGAATGGTAAATTTGATGCCTACTTGGTTAATGATAGTAACTACTACCTTACTTACCAATACCTATCAGGCAAAGGAGATAACTGGTCTGTACGCTGCCAAGGAAAGGTAGCTCCCAATAGCAAAGAGTTAATGGAAGAGTTTGATCAATTCATACTCAATGAGCTAGAACATGTTGCCGTGCAATGCACAGCTTATAAGGAGGAGAGAACATTTACACTCCAACCTGCTATCACTACACAAATCCACCTACAAACGGTTAAGTTTTACAAAGTACACTCCTTTCAAAAAAGCATCTATTTTGAGGCTCCAGCCCTTGTATACGACCTACTAAAAGACCAAACAGAGAGAGAAGCCTGGGTTGTTACAGCAGCCGAAGTGAAGGAGGCACTTCTCACAAAGAATGAGGTTAAACAGAAGCAACACCAACCCATCACTCAAATGAAGGGTGGAATATTAGAGATTGACCTACATGCTACCGAATTGCTAGAGAACACAACTGGTATGAGTAGATCGGCCATTCTAGAATACCAAGTAGCTTTCTTTCACAAAATGCTCGAAGAGCAAAAGAACAAAAAAGGGCAACGTATTGTATTTATTCATGGCAAAGGAGACGGTGTACTACGTAAGCGCATACTAGAGGAGCTAAAAACAAACTACAAACGCTATCAAGTACAAGATGCCTCGTTCCAAGAGTATGGATTTGGGGCAAGCATGGTCATTGTAAAATAAAGATAAAAGAAGAGTCTTCATAAAGAGCCGAAACATATCGAGACTCCTTATGAAATAGCTTCATTGCTCTACGCAACAAGCCCACTCCAAGTATAATATAGACTGCGCCCCCTAGAAGTTCTTTATTGAACTTTTAGGGGGCGCAGTCTATATTATATGGTAAGACGAATAAACTTATTCTTTTATCCAGTTGAATGAATCCTTCTTACTTTCGTGCTACAGAGCAAGAAGCATCTATCGAGGAAGGGTAAACCAGAAAGTTGATCCAACTGACAATTCCGATTCAACACCTATTTTACCTTCCAACTTATCAATGATAGTCTTACAGATAGCCAATCCCAATCCAGCGCCCTGTTTCTCTTTCTCTATGCGCATAAAACGATCAAATATGGAAGGAAGTTTATCGGCCGAGATACCATGTCCCGTATCTGTTACATAAAAATAGTACTCGTCATCAAGGAGTTTATAACCCATTGTGATAGTACCATTATCGGTAAATTTAATGGAGTTTGTCACAAAATTAGAGAGAACCTGCATCAACCGATTTTGGTCTGAAAATTGACTGCAGCTAATTTCAGGGATATCTAGAAGCAGTTCTATTACATCTCTTTTACTCCCCAATCGCATCAACATAGATTGCTGCACATCAAATAGTAAATGATTTAAATCAACATCCGAATAGATAAATTCCAAGGTACCTGCCTCAATCTTTGCAATATCAAGAATGTCGGCAATAAGCTGTTGCAAGAGTTTGTTATTAACTCGAAGCGTTTCCAAATATTGCTCCTTCTCCTCCTCTGAGTCAGCATAAGCCAACAGTTCAGAGAAACCAACAATCGCATTCAGAGGCGTTCGAATTTCATGATTCATATTGGCCAAAAAGAGTGATTTCGATTTGTTCGATTCATCTGCACGAAGCCGAGCCAACTCCAATTCCTGCTGCACCTTTTTCATCTCGGTTACATCGTGTATAGTCAATACAACCATAGGAACCTCCTCCATCACAATATATTTACCCGAAAGAGTAACATCACAGTCTATAGATACCTCGTCACTTTTAACTATCGACATAGAGGATTCAAATCCAGCAAAACTATCTTTTTGACTAAATGCTTCTTTTATTTTAGAGCGAATAGGACAGATAGGACAAAGATCGCTTGTGCCACAACCACCCTCTACAGCAAGTGCATTTTTACATTTCAACAAGTCACCTACCCTTTGAAACTCCAGATTCTGAGTTGAGTGAGTTAAGTCGTAATAATTGGTCATTAGGACCTGCAAATCCTCGGTTATGAGTAGTACATAAGCGTGAATATTTTCTAGAACAGCATTCAATATTTTATCGGAGACTGCTTGATCTCCAGCCATTTTCACCATACATAAGGCTTTATTGTTACATAGAACATTAGGTTAAAAAAACTTCTGATAGCTACAAATGTATGCAATTTGTTTATCATAACCAAAGAAGGAAGATGAAAAAAGTTTTTAAATTTAACCAAAGCAATCTTAATAAACGAATATCTATTGTGAGCTAGAAAAGATCTTAACTCCGATTAAATCTACGGTAAAGAATCACATACTAGTAAAGTATACTCCCCTAGCTGCACTTCATTAGGAATGAGCAACTAGGGGAGTCTATTATTCAGCAATTAGCACGCTACCCACGGTAGTTCACCAACTCCTCTGATTTAAACTTACGGATAAAGTTAAAATGCTTCTCTACCTCGGCCTCAGCATAGTTTACAAATACATGTGCCGACTTCTCAAAGAGTTCGGGAGCAGTCGTTGCATCTTGAATCAATAGGTGACCCATAATCGATACAGCAGCCATCTCCATCAAACGACGAGCCACAAAGTCAAGCAACTCTTGGTCTTGTGCCTCTTTCACTGCATTGGTACAAGCATCAAACTTGGCACTCATACTCATCACGCGGTTCAAAAGTGGTTGGAGCGATTCACTGCAAGGAATCTCTTCAAATTGACGCAACAAACTCACATAGGTTCCATTCGTTACATAACGAATAGCTGCTACCGTTTGTAGTTGCGTAGTTCCCTCGTAGATGCTCGTGATACGTGCATCGCGGTAGATCCGTTGACAAGCATACTCCATCATATAACCCGATCCACCGTGTATCTGGATAGAATCGTAAGCATTTTGGTTGGCATATTCCGAGTTCATCCCCTTAGCCAGAGGAGTGAAAGCATCAGCTAGTTTAGCAAAATGCTTTTGCTCTTTACGCTCTTCGGGAGTCAATTTACGATCGCGCGAAATATCATCAAGAGCCTTGTAAATATCTACGTAGCGAGCTGTTTGGTACAACAAGGCACGCCCTGCATCCAACTTTCCTTTCATGATTGAAAGCATATCGTACACCGCTGGAAACTCTATAATTGCTTTACCAAACTGCTTGCGATCTTTGGCATAAGCCAACCCTTCGTTGTAAGCAGCTTGACTTAGACCTACCGACTGTGCCGAGATGCCCAAACGAGCACCATTCATCAAAGCCATTACATACTTAATAAGACCCAACTTACGGCTACCACAAAGTTCTGCTTTGGCATTCTTGTAAACCAATTCACAAGTAGGTGATCCATGAATACCCAATTTATTTTCAATACGGCGAACATCTACCCCACCATCATTCTTATCATAAATAAACATTGACAAGCCTCGACCATCACGTGTTCCCTCTTCGGAGCGAGCCAATACCAAGTGAAGCTGTGCATCACCATTAGTGATAAAGCGTTTCACCCCATTTAGTCTCCAGCAATTATGTTCTTCATCGAAAGTAGCTTTCAACATTACTGCCTGTAAGTCTGAACCTGCATCGGGCTCGGTTAAGTCCATTGACATGGTTTCGCCGGCACAAATACGAGGAATGAAACGACTGTGTTGATCTTCACTTCCAAACTCGTAAAGAGTCTCAATACAATCTTGTAGCGACCAGATGTTACCAAAGCCAGCATCGGCAGCTGCCACAATCTCCGCACACATAGTATAAGGAGTCATAGGAAAGTTCAACCCACCAAAACGGCGAGGCATAGTCATCCCATTCAATCCCGCTTGCACCATGGCATCTAGGTTTTGCTGCGTTCCTGCTGCATAACGCACACGGCCATTCTCGCAATGAGGTCCCTCTTCGTCTACACTCTCGGCATTGGCATTAATAATTTCGCCAGTAATTTCGCCAGTAATTTCAAGCACTCTCTCGTAAGAGTCCATTGCATCGGCATAATCTTGTGGAGCGTAGTCAAACTCCTCTTTATCTTCGTAATCGCGCTCTTTCAACTGGCAGATGCGCTCCATTATAGGATTATTCAAATGGAACTTAAGTTCCGGTATATCTGTATAAAAATTAGCCATGGTTATTTGCTGTTTTTCTTGTAGTATTTAATCAGTTTAGGAATCACCTCTTCTACCGTGCCATTTATTACATAATCGGCAATCGTATTAATGGGTGCATCGGGATCGTTATTGACCGAAATGATAATACCCGACTCTTCCATCCCTGCAATGTGCTGAATTTGTCCAGATATACCACAAGCGATGTAAAGTTTAGGACGTACGGTAATACCGGTTTGACCAATCTGGCGATTGTGTTCCACAAAGCCTGCATCAATAGCTGCACGGCTAGCACCCACCTCGGCATGTAGTTCTTTAGCTAAATCGAATAGTTTATCGAAATTCTCTTTCGACCCCATACCATAGCCACCAGCTACTACAATAGCCGCTCCTTTTAGATTGTGCTTAGCCTTCTCTACGTGGCGGTCTATCACCTTCACCACATAGTCTGTTTGAGGCACAAACTTGGCTACATCATGAGCAACTACTCTACCTGGATAGTTAGCATCAACAATCTCTTTTTTCATCACACCCTCACGAACCGTTGCCATCTGTGGACGATCTTTGGGGTTGATAATATTGGCCACAATGTTACCCCCAAAAGCTGGACGAATTTGGTACAACAAGTTTTCATAGTGAACACCTGTCTTTTTATCCTCGTGAGGACCTATTTCGAGCTGTGTACAGTCGGCTGTTAAACCACTGTGCAGTGCCGATGAGACACGTGGACCTAAATCACGACCTATTACGGTAGCACCCATCAAACATATTTGAGGCTTCTCTACCTTAAATAGATTAACAAGAACAGAGGTGTGTGGCAATGAGGTGTAAGGAAATAGACCAGGGGCATCAAACAGATGCAGTGTATCTACTCCATAAGGGAGTACCTGTTTTTCGATCCCCTTTAAATTGTAACCAGCTACCACCGCTTCTAATTGGCAACCCAGTTGAGTGGCCAGTTTACGTCCTTTCGTTAAAAGTTCTAGGCTCACATCGAGTACGTGTGCACCTTCTATTTCGCAATATACTACTATATTATTCATAATGGATTATCCTATGGTATGGTTGGCCAACAATTCTACAACTAACTCTTCAATCTCGTGATCCGTGCTACCGAGTGTTTTGCTCTCTTTGGCTTGGAATACAATGTTTGTAATCTTCTTCACTTTGGTAGGCGATCCTGCCAAACCACACTGTTTGGGATCGGCTTCTACATCGGCCGCACTCAACTCCGTAATATTCAAGTAAGGATACTTCTCATAAAGGTGTGGATAAGCCAGCTCTCCCTCTTTCAATATGGCAGCTTTCTCTTGTGCACCTAGCGCATGTTTGTATTTTTGTACCAATTTGGCATTACGTGGACGACAATCCGAGGCACTATTATGAACAGTAAGTACCACCGGATAGGTCGTTTCAACCGTTTCAACACCCCCATCAATGTGACGCTTTACACGGATAGTTCTCTTTTTCTCATCTAAATGAAGAATCTCCTCGGCATAGGTTATTTGAGTCAATCCCAATTTTTCGGCTACCTGAGGACCTACTTGTGCCGTATCACCATCAATAGCTTGACGACCACCAATAATTAAATCGCAGTCACCTATTTTTCGAATAGCCATTGAGATAGCATACGAAGTAGCCAATGTATCGGCACCAGCAAAGGCACGATCGGTTAATAAATATCCATTATCAGCCCCCCGATACAACCCCTCCCGGATAATCTCGGCAGCACGTCCGGGGCCCATCGTTAGAATCGTTACCGTTGAACCTAGGTGTTTCTCTTTCAACTGAAGTGCCTGCTCCAAAGCATTCAAATCTTCCGGATTAAAAATAGCCGGAAGCGCGGCACGATTAATGGTGCCATCAGGATTCATGGCATCTTTCCCTACTTGTCGTGTGTCAGGAACCTGTTTAGCCAATACTACAATTTTCAAACTCATTTTTCTTCAAATATTTGGTATTAGTAATGTTACTGTGGCAAATTTAATGAAACAATTTAGTTAACAAAAAGAAACGACTAAAAAACTGCACATGTTAGTAAGCATTGCGCAATCCAACTCTTTCAACCGAAAAAGCGTGCTTATGTATCTTTATGAATACACAAACACGCAGTTCTTATTTTTGCTATTATTCGTTGGAATAACAGAAGCTACTCTTTGCTATTGATACTAAGCATTGAATTCAAAGATAAATCGAGCCCCTTTTTTATAATTTAAATCGACAGAAAGAGCCCCATT
Source organism: Phocaeicola sp. (assembly GCA_051648565.1). Lineage (GTDB taxonomy): Bacteria > Bacteroidota > Bacteroidia > Bacteroidales > Bacteroidaceae > Phocaeicola. Next base: position 43,753 of record JBOFFJ010000043.1, read on the forward strand.
TAGCTTTTGTGCCATTAGTGCACAAGTAGGCAATCCCAATCCAGTTCCATCCAAGAGATCATATACTTTAGAGAAAGGAACAAAAAGAGCATCCAACTCTTTTGGATCAATACCTTTCCCCGTATCTGTTATAATAAACTGACCAGCATCTGCCCTTCTTTTCTTAAATTCCAATGTAATTCGTCCCTCCACAGTGTGTTGAGAAGCATTCATTAAAAGATGAAGTAAGATTTTCTTTACTACCGCTTGATTCGTTTTAAGCATTACATGAGGGGGGGTATTGACAACAGCCGTAACCCCTGGGTTAAAATGGAGTTGAGCCTCTTCCATCACCTCTTTACACAAATTACTGATAGATATATTTTCGGTACCATACTTCTCTCCTTTTGTCATTTCTAGCCCAACATAGGTCTCTATAGCAGTTACCAAGTTTTTTACTGCCTGAATAGACAACTGTGCAGTACTTTCGGCAGGAAGAAGGTTTCTAGTACTCTCTTCAATGAGTGAGAGCGAAGGCTCTATTTGCGCTGCAATAGTAGAGATCAAGGTCGATTTCTGGTGATTCGTATTTTCCAACTCAGCGATTATACGCTTCTGCTTCTGGTTTTTCATTCTCAATCTAAGCAGCGACAAAGCCACATAAATCAGCAAGATCAGTAAGAGACCTGCCACCACCAAAGATACCAGAATAATCTGAAATTGAGTCTCTATTTTATCATCCTTTAGTTGTAGTTCCTGTTGACGTTTTCCCTGTTCAAACGTAAGCACCTCCAATTGATGTGCAGCTTCTACCACCTTAATCGAGTCTTGCCAATCGGTATAGAGTTTACGCATCGCAACAGCCAGAGAGGGATTATTCGTTGTTTCGGCATAACTTAACATCTCCTTGTAGCAGCTATCTTTTGTCTGATTATCTTTACCAGCCGATCGAAAATCAAACAGTTTTTTATAACTATCGAAACTCTTTTCTGTCAAACCTAGTTGGTGATAATGGCTTGCTTCTGTTAGATAAAAATCCTCTTGGAGCGAGTCTAACTTCAACCCCTGTACATAGCCTCTCAACTCTTCCAAATAACGGTTTGACTGCTCTACATTCTTCAAGCGCGTATACATTCGCATACGCTCTTTCGCTACTAGGTAACGAAGTTTATCTTGTTTCTGACCGCTCTCCCCTTCCGCTTTATTAATAAGTGCATCCAATTGTCTACAAGTAGCAAAAGCCTCTTGATAGGCTCTATCCTGCGTAAAAGCAACACTTACTTTTACACCCTCCTCGATTGCTTGTTGATACTCTTTCCTCTCGGCCAGCTTCACAAAGTTCGACGAACTATGTGTATAAGCAGCCTCTGTCTGTGCTTGTCCACTCCAGAAGTTCCCAAAGCAGACTACCAAAAGTATTATCAATTTATTTCTCATGCCATTCAAGTTTATTTTTTGCCTACTCTATCCCTCTTCAAAAGGGAGTATTCTACTAAAGCGCATACAAATATAGCCAAATATCCAATAAAAACGAACAAAAAGCAGATAAGCCACATCCTTACCCAATGATTGAGTAATAATGTGGCTTAGTAATCTATCAACTAAAGATATTATGATTTAGATTCATCCGAATGATCTATCAATTCTATCTTTTTTAATGTAAGTGCTAATTCATCTCTTAGTTTTTCCACTTTACGGTTCATTTCAGTCACCAGACTGTTTCCCTTTTTAGAGGATGAGCTCAAAAAACCTAGGTTATTTTCATAGGTATGGATATCGTTCTTCAAGTGTTCATACTGACGTACCAACTTCTCTCTTTCACGGTAAGGATTTGACTCTTTACCTATATGAGATTTAAAGTTATCCAAACGCTTCTTCGAAGCAGATAAGTTTAATTTCTCAAAGAGTTGATCAACCAAGTTATGGTATTTCTTGAACAATTTATCCTTCTCTTTGAAAGGTACATGCCCTATATTATTGAACTCTTTCATCAATTGGCGCACCTTTTCGCCTGCACCTTCAACCACCTCCGTAGCTTGATTTAATTCATCTAATTGTTGAATCAAGCCCTTCTTCTTCTCTAGATTTTCGAGCTCTACGGTACGGTGTGATGTAGTAGCTTTTCCTTTTTGTTCAAAGAAGTAATCACAAGCGGCAATAAATCTTTTCCAAATAGCATCCGATTGTTTACGAGGTACGGCACCTACCGTTTTCCACTCTTTTTGAAGCTTAATCAGTGAATCTGCACTCTCTTTCCACTCGGTACTATCTTTTAATGCTTCCGCTTTTTCACACAATGCCTTTTTCTTCTCCAAGTTTTCATTCATGCGCTCTTTTACCTGCTTGTAGAAAGTGGTTTTCTTGCTAAAGAAATCATCGCATAAGGCACGGAAACGTTCAAAGATTTTGGTGTTTAATTTTTGGGGTGCATACCCTATGGTTTTCCATTTGGCTTGCAGCTCCAATATTTCGGCTGTCTTATCTTCCCAAAGTTGGAAAGCAGTAAGCGTTGTATAATCAATAGTTTCAAGCACTTCACAAATCTTAGTTTTCTCCTCCAAGTTATGTTGTTCCTTCTCCTTCAACTCTTCAAAGTGCTGTTGGTGGCGCTTATTAACGGCTGTCGAAGCTGTTTTAAAGCGGGTCCAAATCTCTTCGCGCAACTCTTTTGCTACAGGACCTGTATCACGATACTCTTGGTGCAATTTTTGAAGTTGGTGGAAAGCAGAAATAACATCCCCCTCTTCGGCTAGCTTCTCTGCTGTTTCGCACAAGTGCATCTTAATTTCCAAGTTCTTTTTAAAGTCATAATCCCTAAATTCATTGCTCAATTTAATAAGATCATAGAATTTCTCAGCAAAGACTTGGTACGTTTTCCACAATTCAGTTGACTTATCGGCTGGCAATAGTTTAATCTCGTTCCACTCTTGTTGCAACTTCTTAAATTCGCTATAAGCCTTATTGGCATCTTCAGTCGATTCGGCCAACGCTTTAATACGTTCTAGAATAGCCGATTTCTTTTGGAAATTAAGCTCTTTCTCCTCCTCAATTAGAGCCAAATGGTTGGCTCTTTTCTCCTTGAGGCTATTCATTACCTCTTTCATCTTTGCCTCACTCTCATCGGGAGTTGGAACAAATGTTTCGGGTGTTCCCCCATTCTCTACATGCGCTAGCATACCCGCTTCCCTCTCTGCATTGAGCAGTTTATAGAATGCATACTTTAAGCTCTCTAGTTCACCTCGATCTATCAGAGTTTCATCTTGAAGCCTTTTCACAAGGCTTTCTACTATTTCTTCCTTGGTCTGCATAGAGTCGGTTGCAACTGCTGCAACTGCTTCTACAGTAGGGGCGATCGATGTATCTGTTGCTTCTACAACTGGCGCATCGTTCATAGCGCTGTTTCTTTCATTCGAATCCATCTTACGATTGTTTTTTAATGAATCAATCTAAAAAAGTAATTGACTAGCAAATTAAATTAAATATTTTAGTATTTCACCTTACTTTGCTCTTTTTTTTCTATTTTGCCTATTAATTAGGCTGTTATCTCACTCTTTACGAGAGTAGCACGGTAATTCCCATATAAAGCATCATCCCTATAATATCGTTGGTAATAGAGATAAAAGGGCCCGTTGCAATGGCTGGATCTATCTTAAGCTTCTCTAGCGTCATGGGGACCAATGTTCCAAATATGGAGGCAAACATCACTACAGCAAAAAGACTGAGCGATACCGAGTAAGAGACCGTTGCAGTAGGTCCAAAACGCAAAAAGTTATAGACATAAACCAACATCGATATTATCGTTGCGTTTATCAAGGCTACAACTGCCTCTTTCCACACCTGTTTGGATACATTATTTACATCCAAAGAGCTATTAGCAAGTCCCTGCACCACGAGTGCCGAAGATTGTGTTCCCACGTTTCCCCCCGTTCCTCCAATGAGCGGAATGTAAAGTGCCATCTCTGGATGAGCCGCAAAGGTTGCATCAAAGTTGCCCAGAATCATGGAGTTTCCAATTCCGCCAATCATACCAATAAGTAACCAGGGCAATCTGGCCGTTGTCTGTTTCAACACACTATCGTCCGTCTCTACATCTTGCGAAAGCCCCGAAGCCAATTGGTAATCACGTTCGGCTTGTTCGCGCACCTCATCCATCACGTCATCTACCGTAATTCGTCCTACCAAGCGCCCAATACTATCTACCACAGGTATGGCTACCAAGTCATACTTCTCAATAGTTTGTACCAGCTCTTCGATAGAAGCATCTACGTGTACCGATATGGGATCGATCCGCATCACATGTTTCACCTTCGAAACCGATGGACTGGTAATCATCTTCTTCAACGGAAAAACCCCGCGCAAGCGCTCGTCATCATCCACTACATATACATAGTATATTTCGTCCATCCGTTCGGCCTGTATACGCATCTCCTTCAAGCACTCTGGCATACTCCAGTTCTCGTTTACGATAACCATTTCGGTACCCATTAACCCACCAGCCGTATCTTCATCGTACTTCAACAGATCGACAATATCACCTGCTTGTTCTATATCTTCGATATGCGAAAGAATCTCCTCTTGCTTCTCCTCATCCATCTCGCGGATAATATCTACCGCATCGTCCGAGTCCATATAGTCTACAAAACGCTTCGCAATGGTTTCGGAAGGAAGAATTTCGAGAAACTCTTTTCGTACATCCTCATCCATCTCGACCAGCACATCGGCCGCCGTTTCATTGTCAAGTAGTAGATAGACAAACCGAGCCTCCTCGGTGTTGAGCTCGTTGCAGAGTTCAGCAATATCGGCAGGGTGTAAATGAGCAAGAGACTCTTGCAACAAGAGCGACTCCTTTTGCGCAATGAGCGACTTTACTTGTTCTATTTCCTCTTTATTCATACGCTTGAGGGAATTAAAATTCAATCAGTTACAGGGGTGTAAACAAGTAGCAGACACACCCGTATTATTTCCAAACTTTTAGGATCAACTTTCTACTCTATTCTATCCTTTTAGCAAAAAAGAGAGAATGTACGAAATGATAACCCAAAGAGTCTCTATATTGTTGCAACTATTCAAGAATAAAAAAGAAGAGTTAAATCGTTGTTTCTGTTTGAGCCAGCGCAGCTTCCACCTGATTGGTGAGCGTTATAAACTCTTGCACAGAGAGTTGTTCGGGTCTTCTATTAAACACCGCATCTTCACTAAAAGGATTATCTTTAGGCAAAATAGAAGCGATAGAGTTACGCATCATCTTTCTACGTTGGTTAAAGGTAGTCTTCACAATTAGTTTAAACAATTTCTCGTTACATCCTAGATCCGTAGTAGTGTTACGCGTCATGCGTATCACCGCACTCTTCACTTTGGGAGGTGGGTTAAATACATGCTCATGCACAGTAAACAGGTACTCTACCTTGTACCATGCTTGAATCAAGATACTCAAAATACCATAGGTTTTACTTCCTGGACCTGCCGCAATCCGTTCGGCCACCTCTTTCTGAATCATACCGGTACAACAAGGAATTTGGTCTTTGTTATCCAACATTTTGAAAAAGATTTGGCTCGATATGTTGTAGGGGTAATTACCCGTTAAGACGAAAGGCTTTCCATCAAACAGTTCATTCACATCCAACTTTAAAAAGTCATGCTCTATAATATTTCCCTGCAGGGCAGGAAAGTGTTCATTGAGGTAAGCCACCGATTCAAAATCGAGTTCTACCACCTTTACCGGACGCTCTTTTTGCATGAGGAACTGCGTCAACACCCCCATACCTGGTCCTACCTCTAAGACAGGTATCTCTGGACAAGCGTCAACGGTGTCGGCTATATCGCGAGCCACTCCTAAATCGTTCAAAAAGTGTTGTCCAAGAAACTTTTTTGGTTTAACCAATCTCATGTTCTACTGTTTTCTTTCGTTAATAATTCGCACAAATTCGGCAAGAAGCGTATCTTTGCAACGTGCAAAGGTACAATATTAATTGAATTACTCTTTAAAATAAGGCTCTTTTGGGACAAATGCATGTAAAAAAAGTAGTTAGCAAACTACTACAGATTCTTCTTCCCCTACTTTTAGGCAGCGCCATTCTAGTTTGGATGTACCGCGATTTCAATTTCAGCCGCGTTTGGCAGGTATTAACTGGGGGCATGAACTACGGGTGGATGTTGGCCACCGTGGTCTTTGGTGTGCTAAGCAACCTTTTTCGCAGTTGGCGTTGGAAGCTCACGCTCGAACCCATGAACGAGCATCCCTCTACTGCTAGCTGCATCTATGCCGTTTTTGTGGCCTATGCCAGCAACCTCATCATTCCCCGTTTGGGCGAAGTATCACGCTGTGCCATCCTTTCAAAGCACGATGGAGTCTCTTTCTCTAAGTCACTCGGAACCGTGGTCTCCGAGCGGTTGATTGACACCCTCTGCGTGGGATTAATTACACTCGTGACACTCGTTTCGCAATCACATATTTTTGCCTCCTTCTTTCAGGTAACTGGCACCAATACCGATGAGTGGGTAGCCCTCTTTACCTCCACCAACTTCTACATAGTCTTGGTTTGCATCGTAGCTTTTTTCATTTTACTCTACTTTGTGATTCAAAATGTAGGCACCTTTGCCAAAGTACGCGGTATCCTAAAAAATGTATGGGAGGGAGTCTTCTCCTTGCGCCATGTTAAAAACATCCCCCTACTTATCTTTTACACCGTAGCCATTTGGTTTAGTTACTTTATGCAACTCTACCTCTCCTTCTTCTGTTTTGACTTCTCCAGCGACTTAACCATCCAGGCAGGTATGGTTATGTTCGTAATTGGTAGCATAGCCGCCGTAGTACCCACTCCCAACGGAGCAGGACCTTGGCATTTTGCCACCATCACCATGCTAGTACTCTATGGAGTAGGCAAAGAAGATGCAGGAATATTTGCCTTAATTGTTCACGGAATACAAACCTTTTTATTAATTTTGTTGGGAATATATGGAATGGCAGCTTTGTCATTCTCCACTAAAACCAAGAAACCATGAGTACAATTCTTTCTTTGGCTCCACAAAATGTGTGGAAGCATTTCTATGCACTAACTCAAGTTCCTCACCCTTCAGGACACCTAGCACCCGTACAAGCCTTGTTGCTTGAGTTTGCTAAACAAGCAGGTGTAGAGGCTTTTCAAGACGAAATAGGGAATATTATCTACCGCAAACCTGCTACAGCAGGCATGGAAAACCGCAAAACAGTGGTATTACAAGCGCACATGGATATGGTTCCTCAAAAAAATAACGATACCGTACACGATTTCAAAAACGACCCTATCCAAACTTACATTGATGGCGATTGGGTAAAAGCAAAAGGAACCACACTAGGTGCCGACAACGGTATTGGCCTAGCAGCTATTATGGCTGTTATGGAAGATAAAACCCTCGTACACGGACCACTCGAAGCCCTCATCACAGCCGATGAAGAGACAGGCATGGTAGGTGCATTTGGCTTGAAACCAGGTACCATCACAGGCGAAATCTTATTGAACCTTGACTCAGAAGACGAAGGCGAACTTTACATTGGCTGTGCCGGTGGTGAAGATTTAAGCGCTACCCTTTCGTACAAAGAGGTAGAGACAGAAGCAACTGATGTAGCCCTTAAACTAACTGTAAAAGGTTTGCGTGGTGGTCACTCAGGTCTTGAAATTAACCAAGGAAGAGCCAATGCCAACAAGTTGATGGCACGCTTCTTGAACCAAGTTATTACCTTTGACGAAGCCTATCTATCTTCTTGGAAAGGTGGCAACATGCGCAACGCTATTCCTCGCGAGTGCGAAGCCATCATTACTATTCCTGCCGAAGGAGTAGAAGAGGTACTTGCCTACGTAAAAGAGTGCGAAGCTACTTGGAACGAAGAGTACTGCGTACACGAGACACCCATTCAATTCCTAGCCGAAACGGTAGAACTACCTGCTTTCCGCGCACCCGAAGAGATTACAGACAACTTGGTAAATGCCATCTATGCCTGCCAAAACGGTGTAATGCGTATGATTCCAACCATCCTAGATACGGTAGAAACCTCTTCAAACTTATCAATCGTAGAGATTGGAAATGGAGAAGCAGCTGTACACATCCTCACGCGTAGCTCACGCGATTCAATGAAAGATTACTTAAATACCTCACTAGAGAGCTGTTTCTCTATGGCAGGAATGGAAGTGGTTCGCTCGGGAGCCTACTCAGGTTGGGAACCTAACGTGCACTCACCTATCTTGAAAGCGATGAAAGAGTCTTACCAAGCACAGTTTGGCCAAGAGCCCGAAGTAAAAGTAATTCACGCAGGTTTAGAGTGTGGTATCCTAGGTGCAGTAATGCCAGGTATGGATATGATCTCTTTCGGTCCTACGATGCGCTCTCCTCACTCACCCGATGAGCGCTGCTTGATTCCTTCGGTTACCAAATTCTACGACTTCTTGGTAGCTACATTGGAAAACATACCCGTAAAGGAATAATTCAGTACACCTACTTTAGGTAAAAGCGATAGCACAAATGGCAGGCAGATGGCCTACTGTTTATCCAATAATCCTAGGGGAGTTAAGTCACTGATTTAACTCCCCTAGTTTGATTTTAAAGCTCACAAATAGCAACTAAGTAGTAATCTCTAGATTTCCTACTACTACTACAACTCTAGCTTTTTTTATCCTTCAACCTTCACACTCGCTCATATTGAGCCTGTTACGGTGAAGGATAGCCATTTTAAGCTTCACCTATCCTTCACCTATCCTTTGAGCCACTGCTCTTCTGCTAGGAAAATGAAGTTGCAACCTCATTTTTGCCCCATTTCATCGATAGACAATCTGTTATTCCATTCAACCTAATTCGTTTAATCAACCGCTTCTCTAACCAAGTTAATTATCCATGAATCAAACTCCCCAATCCAATCGGTTACACATTGCCCTACTAGGCAGACGCAACAGCGGAAAATCCTCCCTCATCAATGCCCTAACCGGACAAGACACCGCCCTTGTCTCCCCCATTCCCGGAACCACCACCGACCCCGTGCTCAAAGCCATGGAGGTACACCCCCTAGGAGCTTGTCTCTGGATAGATACCCCCGGATTTGATGACGACCAACCCCAGTTAGGAGCACTACGCATTAACCGTACCCTCAAAAGTCTAGAAAAAACCGACATTGCCTTGTTACTATGCGAAGAGGGCGATGGAACCATCGAAAGAGAGTGGATGGAGCGACTCAGAGAGAAACAGATTCCCACCCTCCTCCTCTTAAACAAATGCGACCTGCGCAACCAAGCAACTCCCCTTAAAGAGCAGATAAAAGAGCAGTGCGGCGAATACCCCCTCGAAGTAAGTGCTAAAACAGGCCAAGGCATAGAGGCGATCTACCAAGCCATCTTAGAGAAAATACCAGCCGAATATGGCCAGCAAACACTCACCGGTAATTTAGTCGAAGCAGGCGATTTAGTACTACTTGTCATGCCACAAGATATACAAGCCCCCAAAGGAAGACTCATCTTGCCCCAAGTACAAACCCTGCGCGAGCTCCTAGAGAAGCAGTGCCTAGTGATGAGTTGTACCACCCTGCAACTCTCTGCCACCCTACAAGCCTTAAGCCGCCCACCCAAGTTAATCATTACCGACTCTCAAGTATTTAACGAAGTCTATTCACAAAAGCCACCAGAGAGCCTACTCACCTCCTTCTCCATTCTCTTTGCCGGCTACAAAGGCGATATAAAAAGCTACCTAGCTGGAGCAGCTGCCTTGGCACAACTCACCGAAAAGTCACGAGTACTTATAGCCGAGGCGTGCACCCATGCTCCACTTAGCGAAGACATAGGACGCGTAAAACTCCCCCGCCTATTGCGCAAACAGATAGGCGATGGATTACAGATTGATGTAGTAGCAGGTCACGATTTCCCTACCTCGCTAGCAGGATATGATGTAGTGATTCAGTGTGGCGCCTGTATGTTTAACCGCAAGTATGTAATGAGTCGCATCGGGCAGGCCCAACAACAAGAGGTTCCCATCACCAACTACGGCGTAGCACTGGCCTACTTAAGTGGCATCTTAGAGAAGATTGTTTATACAAATTACAACTAATTTTTTAACTCTAAAAAAGAAATTAAACCTGCAATAGAAAAAGAAAAAGATTTTAACAACGCAGCCGTAGTTTAGACCAATAATAACTAAATATAGAACAAAGAATTCAGCTTCATCTAGCTATTTTTGCCGAAAGTTTTAAACAAAGAGGTAGCAATACCCCAGCCTATGCATAATAGGCTGCCACAACACCTATTTTAAAAGAGAAGCAAATGGAATTTATCATTGGATTATTCAGAGTAGCTGTAGTAGCTGGTCTACTCTATGGAGGTTATCTAATCTATCCTCACATTGAAAAAGAGTTACAACAAGAGAAAGAGGCCTACGAAATAGAGGTCCAACCTATTGAAAAGATACTCGAAGCACCCAACTCCTTACAAGGATACTCCTTTAAAAGCGATGATGAAGTGGAGGTTAAATTCACTTCGGCCACCAGTTGTGAGCTAAAGAATGTAGAGAATGGCATAGGCATGAGTCTAAAAGGAGCTCCTACGGTTCAGTACAAAAAAGTAGACAAAGAGAGAGCCGTACTTAAATTACGCTACACCGTTGCCAAAAACGAAGGAAGAGAGCAACTAGAGTATGAATACAGCTATGAGTACGAACTAAAATTTGAAAAGAATAACAACGGACGAGCCAACCTGAACTACGTTATTATTCACCGTATGGGAGCAGGTGAGAGCATGCGCACCTTTACGGAAGCCAACAACAGACCCACTCGCTTTAGCCTACACAAAGCATAAGGGATATTCACCAAACAAGCGTGCTCGCTACCACCCCTATCAAATAGGAGTAGTAGCGAGCACGCTTATTATACATAGAGATGGTAACTAGACCAACGCCTCAATCAGCGCCTCGGGCGTAAGCAGCGTCTGCTCACCCGTAGTCATATTTTTAAGCATTACCTTCTGCTCCTTCAACTCATTCTCGCCCACAATGGCTACAAATGGAATTTGCTTGTTGTTGGCATAACTCATCTGCTTCTTCATCTTGGCCGAATCGGGGTAGATCTCCGCACAGATTCCTGCCTTACGGGCAGCAGCTAGAATAGGCATGCAGTAAGCAGCCTCGGCCTCGCCAAAGTTTACAAAGAATAGCTTGGTACCATTCACGGCCTCTTTGGGGTAAAGATCGAGTTGGTTTAACACATCAAATATACGGTCGGCACCAAAAGAGATACCCACGCCCGATACACCATCCATACCAAATACGCCCGTTAGGTTGTCGTAACGACCCCCTCCACAAATGCTTCCAATCTGCACATCGAGTGCTTTCACCTCAAATATGGCTCCTGTGTAGTAGTTCAAGCCACGTGCTAGCGTTAAATCCAACTCCACATCGCACTGAATGCCTTGCGTAGCCAGTGTAGCGAGAATAAATTCACTCTCTTCTACCCCTTTCACACCTACCTCGCTCGCAGCAAGAACGGTTTTAAGCGTTTGCAATTTCTCTTCGTTGGTTCCGCTCAACAGAATGATGGGTTGCAACTTATCAATGGCCTCCTGCGGAATGCCTTTACTAGCCAACTCCTTGTTTACATTCTCCAAACCTATCTTGTCTAGCTTATCAATCGCTACGGTAATATCTACTATCTTATCGGCCTCACCAATAATTTCGGCAATACCGGTCAATATTTTACGGTTGTTCAGCTTCACCGATACACGGATGGCCAACTGTTGGTACACTTGATCAATCATCTGCACCAACTCCACCTCGTTTAGCAAAGAGTTACTACCCACCACATCGGCATCACATTGGTAAAACTCACGGTAACGTCCCTTCTGTGGACGGTCTGCACGCCATACCGGCTGAATTTGGTAACGCTTAAAAGGGAATGATATTTCATCACGGTGCATCACTACGTAGCGCGCAAAGGGAACGGTCAAATCATAACGAAGCCCCTTTTCACTAAACTTGCTAGCTAGCTTAGTAGCATTACGGCTCAACAACTCTTCGTCAGTAATGCCCGAAAAGTAATCGCCCGAATTTTGTATTTTAAACAACAATTTATCGCCTTCATCTCCATACTTTCCCATCAAAGTCGAAAGGTTCTCCATCGAAGGAGTTTCGATTTGTTGGTAGCCAAAGAGGTGAAATACGCCTCGAATGGTATTAAATATATAGTTTCGTTTCGCCATCTCAACAGGCGAGAAGTCTCTAGTTCCTTTTGGAATTCCGGGTTTTGCTGCCATACTGCTTATATCTCATTAATTTGAAACCACAAAATTACACTAAATTATTCGATTGGCGATAAAGGAGGGAGGAGTTTTTTAGTGTTTAGATTAGGTGTAGCTTTACTTATACCGTAGTTATTCTTAACTACTCAACCCCTTAGAGAAAGAGATATTTAATCTTCATTAAATAGAGAAACTAAAATCAGAGACTAGTAACGCCGAAAGTGAATTGTCAAAACATAGATACAAGCGTATGAATGAGGCCTAAAAAGCATTACGTGCATCAGAGAATCTTATCTCTGATGCACGTAATAAGCAATTCCAATTATACTATGATAAAAGGAAACCCCATCCCAAACTACACAAATGGGGTCTAAGAGAACAGCGATTATTTTTTCACTGTGTACTATCCATCATTAGTTCAAGCTCACCTCCAAGAATTATATCGTTAAAATCGATATAATAGTTAGTATAAGGTTTTCCATTAAGCTTCATAGACTTTATGTACTTATTTTCTTTACTATTATTTTTTACAGTAATGGTAAATTTCTTCCCTTCTTTCACTGTTATCACAGCTTTATCCACAATAGGACTCCCCAATATATATCTACCCCCAGCAGGTTCTACCTGGTAAAAGCCCAAAGAAGAGAGAATATACCAAGCTGACATTTGACCTACATCTTCATTTCCAGAGAGTCCTGCAGGTTCATCATGATAAAGAGTATAAAGTACTTCACGCACCTTTTCTGCGGTTTTCCAGGGCTGTCCTACATATTGATACATATAAAGAATGTGGTGACTTGGTTCATTCCCATGGGCATATTGCCCTATCAAACCACTAATATCTGCCGATGCATTTTCACCCATGTCACCTTCTACAATAAATAATGAATCAAGCTTGTTAACAAATGGATCTTTTCCACCAAATAAGTCAATCAATCCCTCTACATCATGCGGCACCAACCAAGTATATTGCCATGCATTTCCTTCGCAATAATCATCGTCAAAGTGTGCAGAAGCAAAAGGATTAAAAGGTGTACGGAACTCTCCTTTAGAAGACAAGCCTCTCATAAAACCTAATTCTTTGTCAAAGTAGTGGGTGTACGATTTACTTCTTTGCAAAAAATAGGTATAATCCTCCTGTTTGCCCATAAGTTTAGCTACCTGAGCGAAACTCCAATCAGCAATAGCATACTCCATACATTTAGCAAGTGATTCAGGTGATTCCTTATCGTAAGGAATATAACCATAGGTCTTGAGATATTTTAACCCACGCTCATCTAGCATAGCCGAGGTTTTCATTGCTTCATAAGCAAGTTCTTTATCAAAACCATCATACCCCTTAAGAATAGCATCGGCAACTACTGAAATAGCTGGATTTCCTACCATACAATCCGTTTCATTACCTACCAAGTGCCACACAGGTAGTTTTCCTTGCTGTTTATAAATAGTAAGCATGGTAGTAATCATATCATTCATTTTCTCGGGATGAATAATCGTCATCAATGGATGTGCTGCACGATAAGTATCCCAAAGTGAAAAAGTGGTATAATTTACAAATCCTTCTCCTTTGTGCATCTGCTGATCGGCACCGTAATAATCACCATTTACATCACAAAACTCAGATGGAGCAATCATTGTATGGTAAAGTGCTGTATAAAATATGCGTTTTACACTATCATCAGTTGTCTCAATCTTTATTTTATTTAACTCGTTGTTCCAAGCATTGTCTGCCTCTACAACGGTGGTGTTAAAATCCCATCCAGGAAGTTCTGCCAGCATATTAGCTTTTGCATTTTCAATACTCACTGGTGAAAGCGCTACCTTTACATAAAGTGGTTCAGTTGCAAAAGAGTCAAAAAGCGCTTTACCATATACCTTTGTAGCCTGTAGCGTTTGTCCCTCTTGCTCTACTAGCGAATCATATACTCGAAATTCCTTTATCGATTTTGAAAAAGTAGCACTAAAGTAAATACGTTGATCTTTTGCCCAACCTTTAGAATAACGATATCCAGAGATAGTAGAGTCATTATCTTGCGTTATAAAACAGGCTACCGATTCGTCCCAATTTACTTTATCGGCCAAATTAAAAACAACTGCTGCCGAATCCGTTTGAGGAAAGGTATATTTATGAAAACCTACACGCTTCGTAGCTGTTAACTCTGCATCAATCCCATAACGATCAAGGTGCACATGGTAATAACCTGGACGAACAGATTCATTTTTTCTGTTAAACAACGAATATAAGCCAGAGGTCGGATTCTCTAATGTGCCTTTTGCCATGGTTACTTCTCCTACCACAGGCATTACCAAGATATCACACAGATCACCTATTCCTGTTCCACTCAGGTGCATATGTGAAAACCCTAAAATAGTGGAATCTGAATAGTGGTAGCCCGAAGACCAATCCCACCCTTCCGTTATATTGGTAGGACCAAGCTGGACAAGACCAAAAGGTACATTTGCACCCAAAAAAACATGGCCGTGATCACTTGTACCTATATAAGGATCTACATAATGTGTCAAAGAATGAGTGGAGTGGTTAGCGTGCGAATTTGATTCACAAGCAGCTAATACAAAGAGAGTAACGGCTATGTGAAAAATTAAATAAATTCTAGTTTTCATTATTTAAAAGGTTTTATTAAAGAAGAGTTATTGTTTTAGATAACTTAATATCATCCGAAGCTGCACCAATCATTAGGGTAAAGTCTCCAGGTTCAAACACCCTCTCCATCTGTAAATTAATAAGGCTAAGTTCCTCTTTGGTCAGCTCGAAAGTAATAGTTCTTTCTTCATCCCGCTTAAGTGATACCTTCTTAAATTGCTTAAGCTGCTTATTGGGTTGTACTACTGAGGCATATTCGTCTCTAACATAAAGCTGAACAACCTCTTCTCCATCCCGCAGACCACTGTTTTTTAGTGTAAAGGTAACTTCGACACCTTCTGTAGTGGGGTTAGTTACAACCAAATCTTTGTATTCAAACTGAGTGTAGCTTAATCCGTAACCAAAGCTATAAAGAGGTGCAGCCGTCATTTCAACATAATCATGCCCTCGTGGATTCTTTTTATTGTAATAAACAGGAATTTGACCTACGCCTCTGGGTACTGAGATAGGAAGTCTACCAGTTGGATTGTAATCGCCAAAGAGAACATCGGCAATGGCATTTCCCCCCTCTTGTCCAGGATACCACGCTGTTAATAGTGCATTTGCATGGTTAGCAGCCCAGTTCATATTTAAAGGACGCCCTTGGATGTATATTACAACTAAAGGGGTATTTGTCGCTTTAATAGCCTGAAGCAAGTGCATCTGTGCTCCCAGTAAATCTAGCGTAGCACGGTCAAATCCTTCACCACTCTCAATATCACCTAAATGCTCGGCTGATGCCACAGCAGCACCCGTCTCGATGTATTTTGTTTTAAAATCCCTGGCACTTGATCCACCTACCACAACAATGGCTACATCAGCACGTTTTGCAGCCATTACAGCTTCATCTATATTACAAGCTGTCGTATCGCGTATAGCACATCCTTTTACATATTCTATTTGTGCCTTAGGAAGTTTGGTTCTAAGTCCATCTAATACTGTTTTTATATTCGATTCTTCTTGTGGCGCTGTATAGTCACCTAGTTGATTGTAACGGTTATGGGCATTGGGACCAATTACCGCTATCTTCTTCAAACTCTTTGTAAGCGGAAGAAAGTTATTCTTATTTTCTAACAATACAACAGACTCTTGAGCTGCCGTACGAGCCAATGCGATATGCTCATGATTACGTACCGTTTTTTTTGCCTTTTTAGGATCCACATATGGATTTTCAAATAGACCCATTTTAAACTTAAGAGTAAGCACTTGACCTACAGCCTCATCAATAGCTGAAATATTAATACGATTATTTTTAACTTCTTCTACTAATTTGACAAAAGCATTGGCACCCAAATCAACTTGCACACCTGCATTTAATGCCATACTTGCTGCCTCTTCGATAGTGGTAGCTACTCGATGTGTATCACATAGACCATCCACACTTATTAAATCAGAAACTACAAATCCATTAAAGTTCCACTTCTTTCTTAATAAATCTGTAAGTAATTTCTTATTTGCTGTACAGGGTACTCCATCTATCGAATTATATGCAGTCATTATAGATAAAGCACCTGCATCAACAGTTGCCTTAAAAGGAGGCAAGAAGTTTTCATGTAATTCTCTTTCACCTATGAATGCCGTATTGCCATTATGTGCACCTTCTGGAATACCATAAGCAATAAAATGTTTGATGGTAGAAATAATCCCGTTAGAGATATCTCCTCCACCATGTCCTTTAGCTACTGCTGATCCCATGCTTGCCGTAAGTACAGGATCTTCTCCATACCCCTCTTCTACCCTCGACCAACGAGGATCTCTAGCTAAATCCAATACAGGCCCATACCCTATGTGTCCACCTTGCACACGTACCTCCTTAGCTATAACAGAGGCTACCTCCTCTACCAATGCTGGATTCCAAGTAGAGGCCATACCAATACCAACCGGAAAAACAGTGGCTCCAATAGCCATATGTCCATGTGGTGCCTCTTCTGCTAAAAATAAAGGAATACCCAATCGAGTATTTTCCATAACATAACGCTGCAATGCATTTCCTGCTTTTGCTGCTAGTTCAGGATCTAAACCAGTCTCTAATGTTTTCTTGGTCCAAGGATCTGCTCTATATACCGCCCAAAACATACCAATGTGTTGGGTACGAATCAGTTCTTCAAATTTAGCAGAATAGGTAACATCTAATCCTTTCTTTTCATACATCTCCCAACCCAAAGGACAAAGTAACTGACCCACCTTCTCTTCTAGCGTCATGCGACTAAGTAGGTCAGATGTGCGTTCTTCTACACTTAGAACGGGGTTTTTATAGTTAAAAACCTGTTGTGCCGAAGCTGAAAAACCAAACACCGTAAGCAGTGTAAAAATTACATTAATAGTTCGTTTCATAACTGTGTTGTCATTGTTTTAAAAAGGGTTATACATTATAACTTTGATTGTTTATTTCTATTTATTCTCATAGCTAATACTATACTTAGCCTACCAAATTCTTTTTCTCTCTACACTACCAACTTCCTATTTTAATCACAACACTCTTGCTTCCTCTTACTAATGAAATTTTCAGGAATCGATCTTCCTGTTCATTTTCACCCTTAGGAGCCTGCATCCCATTTCCCCATACCCTTGAATAAAAGTATATTTCTTTATTCTCTGTAACAGTTTTGGACCAATTAGTTTGCTCCACACTACACAGAGAGTCGAGCTTTGTATATGCCAATTCACTAGGAGTATACATAAAATAGGCATGATAGGTGGTGGTATGGTCACTTAAACTTAGGTTTAAGAAACCATCTATATCATATATATATTTGAAGGGTAATTCTGCTTCGGTTATTCTATCTATTCCAGAACGGCTAGTATATCGTGCCATCTCTTCGAAACGGAAATAGAAGAAAAGCAATACCAGGGCAAAAGGTGATAATACCGTCCAAATAGAGCGTACATATACAGACTGTTTCGAAATTATTTTAGAAAGCCAAAAATAGAAAGGCGAAAATAAGAGCCAACTAATAAAGAGTATGAAGTGTTTTAGTACTATTTTAATTATGTTCATTTGAAAAAAGTTAACATCTATGCAAATATAATACTATTATTCACAAAAAAGAAATTCGATCCTAAAATAATAAACATAGCCGATTCAAGAGATAACAGAGTCAATCAAAAAACAGAGTTTAAACATGTTATTAGTGGTTTAAGCTTAGTTATACCAGTAGCTGTCCAAGAGAGCATATCAGAAAAAGAGAGCCATATCAACTCGTAATGATATGGCTCTCTATATATGAAAAATATAAACAGATTAACGCTCGGTGCCGTTATCGGCTGCATAAAGTTTCATTTGGCACGCTTTGCAGTCAAACTGCAAACGGAAACGACGTCCATCACCACTCACCAAATAGTAAGGTTCCTTAAATGGCGAAGTACCACGCTGGTAAGTAGGACACCACCCCATGCTGTAGCGCAAGCAGTGCTTGGTAAACATTAAAGCAGCATCTTGTACAGGCTCTTGTTCAAAAGCAGGAGCAATGCGCTGCACACCGTGTTGCGTATAGAAAGCATGGGCTCCTTTGTTGTATACATTACCTAAATAGGTAAGTTCCGTTGCCGGAAAGAGTGCTTGGGTTTGGGGCAAAATGGCCTTCTCTTGCGGGTAATTTTGTGCACGGATAGTGAGTAGTGACTCTACACCTTGGCGACGAAGCTCGGCCAGCTCGGAAGCAGGAATAAACCAATTGTCCGATAGTTCTAGCATGGCTGTACGCAATTCGAAGGGAGTATTTCCCAATTTAGCCAACTGTTTCTTCAACTGATCGGCTTGTGGCGAACGAGCCAACTCCTTGTTACGCTCCAAGGTTATCTCTGCTTTGTTTCCATCTTCGTCCACCAACGTAAGGCGGAATCCATCTACCGTTTCGCCCAATGTCATATCCAATGCCAACTTACGCTCGGCTGTAGGACGTAACAATAGCTTTTCAAACTCCTGATCAAAGTTGCGATACAAAATAGTACGCGATTTTACACGAGGCATTTCATGCGGATAGAGTTTGTTGGCATCGGCTCTATTGATGCGGAATCCCTGCATCTTTCCCTGCTCGTCGATGTAACAGAGTCCATCGCCGTTGTGAAAAGGTTTCACCCCAGCCACCACAATAAAGTTATCGCGTATCTCTTTTACATATCCCATCTCCTCACCCAGTGACTTGGGCGTATCGAACGAAGTGATATCGGCTCCTCTACCATCTAGGAAGTAAGAAGAGGAACCGCGGCTAAAGCTCTTATCAAGCTGAGGGGTAAAGTTTAATTTCACTTCACCAGCCGATGCACGTACATACTCGCTGCGACGCGCCAAAATAGTATCTAGCTTCTTGCGGTAGTAAGCCGTTACATTCTTTACATACGATACATCTTTGAGCCTTCCCTCTATTTTGAGTGACGAAGCACCTGCATCGAGTAGGGCTTCAAGGCGCTCACTCTGGTTCAAATCTTTAAGTGAAAGAAGGTGCTTTTTGCGCACAATCTCTCTTCCTTCCGAATCAATCATATCGAAAGTAAGGCGGCAAAATTGCGAACAAGCACCTCGGTTGGCACTCCGTCCATAACACGCCTCACTTACATAACACTGCCCACTGTAGCTTACACACAAGGCACCGTGTACAAACACCTCGAGCGGTGTATGAGGAATGGCTTGGTGAATACGGGCTATTTCGGTTAACTCTAATTCGCGTGCCAACACCACCTGGCGAAAGCCCACCTCCTCTAAGAAGCGTGCCTTTTGGGGGGTGCGAGTATCTACTTGCGTACTGGCATGAAAAGGAATGGGAGGCAAGTTTTTAAGTTGCAAGATACCCATATCTTGCACAATAATCGCATCTACTCCAATGCGGTAAAGATCGTGAATCAACGTTTCGGTCTCTTCTAACTCCTCATCTTTGAGGAGGGTGTTGAGTGCTACATAAATACGCACACGGTAAAGGTGTGCTTGTTTTACCAACTCGGCAATATCCTCTAGCGAGTTTCCTGCAGCAGCACGCGCACCAAAACGAGGTGCACCAATATAGATGGCATCTGCACCGTGCTCAATAGCGGCTAGTCCACACGCTAAGTTTTTGGCGGGCGCCAACAGTTCAATGGGTCGTTGCTTCATTATTTAATTTGATTAATATCGTAAGGAGTTTCTTGGTATACATAGTAATTCAACCAGTTAGAGAAGAGCAAGTTGGCATGACCGCGCCAGCGTACCAAAGGCCCTTCATCGGGGTTATCATTACTGTAGTAGTTAAGCGGTACTTGGATGGGCAGGCCGCGATCTACATCTCGCTTATACTCACCATCCAAGGTGTAAGGTGCATACTCGGAGTGACCCGAGATAAAAAATTCACGCCCTTCGCGGGCCATCACCATATAGACACCCGACTCGGGTGATTCCGAAAGAAGCGTTAGCTCCTTTACCTGCAATATATCCTCCCGTCTTACCTCGGTATGACGGCTGTGAGGTACATAAAAAATATCGTCAAAACCTCTAAAGATAGGAAGTTCCGATTGATGCATACGGTGTTCGAACACCCCAAACATCTTCTTATCTAAACCATATTTAGGCACCCCATAATGGTGATAGAGCCCCGCCTGAGCTGCCCAACAAATATAGAGTGTAGAGGTTACGTGGGTACGAGCCCACTCAAAGACCTCGGTCACCTCTTTCCAGTAGGTTACCGCTTCGTACTCCATCTGCTCTACCGGTGCACCTGTAATAATCATTCCATCAAATCGCTCACTACGCAGGGACTCAAAGGTAGAGTAAAACTCCTCCATGTGCTCTACTGGCGTATTTTTAGAGGTATGACTCTCTAACTTCATAAAAGAGAGTTCTAACTGCAAGGGCGTATTGGATAAAAGACGAACCAAATCGGTCTCGGTCGTTATTTTTAAGGGCATTAAATTGAGCACCACTATTTTAAGTGGACGAATATCTTGCGCATTGGCTCTTGAACTGTCAATTACAAAGATGTTCTCCTCTTTTAATAGCTCAATAGCCGGGAGTCTGTCGGGTACATTTACGGGCATTTTATCTCGGTTTTAAATATGGCGCTACAAAAATAGGCAAAACTAAGGCTTTGACATAGAGAGTTGTTGCTTTTTTTGCTAGAGTGCTCCACCTATTCGTTTGAACTTCTCGACAAAATGGAGCACCTTTTAGAAAATCCATTGCTTCTCAAAGTCTAAGGTTGTCTTAATACTAAAGCTCACTTAGTAACTCCTCCGCCGTTTTAAGGTTTATCTTTCCTTTTTTTGCATCTGCTACCTCTTTTAAAGCATTACGTAACTGATTAACCATTTCACTTTTGGAACTCAACGTATCATTTTCCGAGATAGGAGTAATTTTAAAGCTTCCACCTCTCGCACGAAGAATGACATCAACTCCATTCTTTACCATTTCCAAATACTTTGTTTGGTTGGTTCTAAAATCTCTAGTGCTAACTACTACCATAACTTAATCTATTTTGTTATGCATCAAAGGTAATGAATATCCTATAATTGGTAGCCAATTTGGCTACCAATTATAGGCACACTTCTGCTATTTAACATTCAAGAAGCACTAATTATCAGCACATTAATCTCTCTCAACACTACCACCAAACATAAAGAGCACAAATAGTTACAGCAAAAAAGGTGCTGACCTTTTACTCGAAAGCTCCGCCCCTTTGCACCAAAAGGTATAGACCTTTCGGATACAACGTCCGCACCTTTTAACCAAAACGTCCGCACCTTTCGATTGAAAGGGGCGGACGTTTTTTTAGGGAGATCAATGATTCTTCTCTTTAGGAGCTATCTCTCTCGCTTCTAAAAAGTGAAAGAGGCAAAAATTAGTTCAAGCTAATTTCCCACACCCCAACTTGGCAGGATTAGAGAATGCCAGCTTCACATACTTACAACGTTGACCAATCTCGATGAGTGTAGGCGAACCCACCTCAAAATCTTCTTTAGCAGTAACCACCTGCCAATCGGTTCCATTGAGAGAGGCAGAAATGGTAGATCCCCAGTAGAGGTAGTGCTTGCCATCTTCGTCAGCAAAAATATCGGCTGGAATGAGGAAAACACTCTAGCAGAGCGAATACCATCTTTGTCAAGACTGTTTACCTTCAGCCATACACACTGAAATAGAGCCAATTACACCAAATGAAACCAAAAAGTAGGTAATTAAAATTGGGGGTAAAATCAATCCTCCCCTACTAAAGAAGCGATAGCTAGCAGGTGGTATAAAAACCTGCTGGCTATCGCTTTTATTTACTAAAAAGTTGTTCTTATAAGGTGAACCTCAAGGATTACCAAATAGCAACGCGATCTTCGGGGGCTACATACATAGCATCGCCCTCTTTGATACCAAATGCCTCGTACCAAGCATCGATATGTGGAAGTGCGCCATTGACACGCCATCTGCCCAATGAGTGAGGTCCAGTCATGGTTTGAATCCGCATCTGCTCTTCGCGAATGTTTCCAGCCCATACGCCTGCATAAGCCAAGAAGAAACGTTGATCGGCAGTAAGTCCCTCTTTTACCTCCAACGGTTTACCTTGGGTAGCATTTTTGTAAGCTTGGTAAGCCACTTGTAGGCCACCATTATCGGCTATATTCTCACCTAAGGTTAATTTACCATTTACATTCAATCCAGGAAGTACCTCTATTTGATCGAAGAAGTTGACCATTACCTGCGCACGTTCGTCAAAACGAGTTGCATCATCAGTGGTCCACCAATCTTTGAGGTTACCCTCTTTATCAAATTGACGTCCTTTGTCATCGAATCCATGTGTCATTTCGTGACCAATTACCATCCCAATAGCTCCGTAGTTAAAGGCATCATCGGCATTCATATCGAAGAAAGGGTATTGCAAAATACCTGCAGGGAAACAGATCTCATTGGTAGTAGGTCGGTAATAAGCATTCACTGTTTGCGGAGTCATGCCCCACTCCTCTTTATCGACGGGTGTTCCTACTTTGCCCAACATATAAGCCATTTCGAAAGCAATGGCACGCTTTGCATTACCATAATAAGAGTCTTGCTCGATGGTCAAGTCACTGTAATCTCTCCACGTATCTGGATAACCTACCTTCACATAGAAGGTGTTTAGTTTCTCCATCGCTTTCACTTTGGTACTATCGCTCATCCACTCCAAGGCTTGAATACGTTCGCCCAAGGCTACTTGTAGATTCTCTACCAATTGAATCATTCGATCTTTGGCAGCAGGAGGGAAATACTTTTCGACATACATCTGTCCTACCGCTTCGCCCAACATGCCATCGACTGCAGCCACAGCACGCTTCCAACGAGGTTGATCCTCTTTCTTACCCGAAAGCGTTTTTCCATAGAAGTCAAAATTTTGTGCTACAAACTCGTCACTTAAGTAACCGGCTGCACCATCAATTAATTTCCACTGCAAGTAAGCGATATGCTTGGCTACAGGAAGCTCATTAATTAGCTTACTAACCTCTTGGATAGGGGTTAATTGCGATACATTTAGACTCGTAACATCACTCAATTGAAGTCCTGCAAAGAGGTGGTCCCAATCAATACCTGCAAACGTTGTCTTCAACTCCTCCACACTTAGTTTGTGGTAATTGGCAGCTGGATCTCTTAGCTCTACAGGGCCGTAAGAGGCGTTAGCAATACGTGTTTCGATCTCTAAAACAGCCTCCATGCTCTTTTTCGCAGCTGCCTCATCAAAACCAGCAAGTTGGAACATTTTGGCAACATGCACTTTATAAGCTTCACGAATAGCCACCGTGGTCTCATCTTTATCTAGGTAGTACCCTTTACGCCCTAGGCTGATACCTCCTTGGTAAAGTTGGAAGATGTTGGTTTCGCTATTTTTCACATCGGCCGCTACATAGTAAGCAAAATAGGGACGAGCGCCGCTGTAGTAGAGTTGTGCCATCATGGGAATGATTTCTGACTTATCGGTCATGGCAGCTATTTGGGCTAAATCGGCCTGAATAGGTGTGCTACCCTCAGCATTCAATTTATCTACATTCATAGCCAAGTTGTAGACATCGGCTATTTTTTGAGCAACCGTACCTTGTTCGTGCGTTCCTACAGCTATTTCGGCTATTAACTCTTTCAACTGCTCACGGTTATTCTCGGCCAACATATCGAACGAACCAAAACGTGAATATTCATCAGTCAATGGATGTTTCTGCATCCAGCCTCCACAAGCGTAATCATAAAAATCAGTACCGCAAGCTACGGTTGTATCTAAGTTCTCTACATAGATACCCGAACCAAGGGTAGCTTGTTGTTTAGGCTGACAGCCTGTAGCCAAAGTCACTCCAAGAGCCATCATTGGCAAATAATGTTTTACATTCATATTTTATTATTTTATATATTTACTGCATCTCCTCTACCTCCATAGATAGCTCTTCCCACTTCTCTACCACAGCATCCAACTCCTTCTTGAGTGCACCATGTTTCTCGTAGAGCGACACATCAGAGGCCCCCTCGGGGGTAGTCATCTGCTCCTCAATGCGGGCTATCTGGGCTTCAATCTGCTCAATCTGCTTTTCGCACCCTTCGACCTCTTTCTCCAACTTGCGCACCCTCTTCTGAAGCTCCTTTTGCGCCTCGTAAGAGAGTCTGCTCTCACTGGTAGTTTCGGCACTACTCTTTGCAGCCGAAGCAGTGGGCGAAGTAGAGAGTTGCAGTTCGTTCAAACACTCTAGTTTCTTCTTTTGAAGGAAATCATAAATACCGCCCATGTGTTCACGCACCACACCGCCACCAAACTCATACACTTTGGTTACCAGCCCATCTAGGAACTCACGGTCGTGCGATACAATAATCACCGTTCCATCAAACTCATTAATAGCTGCCTTAAGCACATCTTTAGAGCGGAGGTCGAGGTGATTGGTAGGCTCATCTAGAATCAATAAGTTAACCGGCTCTAGCAACAACTTAATCATAGCTAGGCGGCTACGCTCTCCTCCCGAAAGTACCTTCACCTTTTTGTCCGATGCTTCACCACCAAACATAAAGGCTCCAAGCAGTTCACGAATCTTTAAGCGAATATCGCCCTGTGCCACACGGTCTATGGTATCGAAAACCGTTAGGTTCTCATCCAGCTGTTGCGCTTGGTTCTGTGCAAAGTAACCAATCTGCACATTGTGACCAATGGTAAGCTTGCCATCATAGGGAATTTGCTCCATAATACATTTTACAAGAGTCGATTTCCCCTCTCCATTTTTACCTACAAAAGCTACTTTTTCGCCCCGGTTAATGGTCAGTGTTACATTACTAAAGACCTGTTGCTGATCGTAATTTTTGGCTACTCCCTCACAAATCACAGGATAGCTACCCGAGCGGCTAGCAGGTGGGAATCGGAGGCTCAACGAAGAGCGATCTTCGTCATCAATCTCTATTTGTACAATCTTCTCCAACTGCTTTACACGGCTCTGCACCTGTATAGCTTTGGATGATTTGTAGCGAAAACGTTCTATAAAATCTTCAGTCTCTTGAATCTGCTTCTGTTGGTTCTCGTAAGCACGCATCTGCTGTTCGCGACGCTCCTTGCGAAGCACTACAAACTCATCGTATGCCACCTTATAATCATAAATATGTGCACACGATATCTCTATGGTACGATTGGTCACCTGATTGATAAAGGCACGGTCGTGACTAACTAGTACAACTGCCCCCGCATTTACCTTCAAGAAATTCTCTAGCCACTGAATACTCTCAATGTCAAGGTGATTGGTAGGCTCATCGAGCAATAATACATCGGGTTTGCGTAACAATAGCTTAGCCAATTCGATACGCATGCGCCATCCACCACTAAATTCAGAGGTAGAGCGATTAAAATCTTCACGCTTAAAACCAAGTCCCATCAAAGTACGCTCTATCTCGGCCTTATAATTGGTTCCTCCCATCAAGAGAAAACGTTCATTCTCGTGGGTAAACTTTTCAATCAAGGCATGATAATCCTCCGATTCATAGTCTGTTCGATCGGCCATCTCTTGGCTTAATCGCTCCAAGGTAGCCTGCATCTGAGCAATCTGTTCAAAAGCCATTTCGGCCTCCTCAATCACCGTATGCTCATCACTTAAAATCATGACCTGAGGTAGGTAACCAACAGAAACATCGCGAGGTAACGAAACACGTCCTTCGGTAGGCTGCTGCATACCAGCCAATATTTTCAACATGGTAGACTTTCCAGCCCCATTTTTACCTACTAAAGCGATACGGTCTCGTTTATTTATAACGTAAGATACATCCTCAAACAGAGGAGTCACTCCAAATTCTACTTTTAAATTCTCTACTGATACCATTTTCTTTGTTTAATCTTTGGGATAAAGCCCTACAAAGATAGCCAATAATTGGCTAAAAATGGGGAAGAGGTAGTATAAACAAGGCAGAGAAGGGAAAAAAGTGGGTCAAAACTAGCTTCTTACGTAACTTACCTAGCCACAGACTATCCGTAAAGAGGAAGCGAGTAAGTTTTATCGAGTAAGCGGCTTGTACTCACCCCTCCTATAAATTTAAAACAAGTTCACCAAACACTTAAACAATGTTATTAAACATCGAAAATCGGTCCAATCAGTTGCAGGTATCAAAAAAAGCGGTACCTTTGCAATGTGTTTTTCATAGTATTAGATTTAAGGTTAACAAAGGTTGGAGCAAGGCGTTGCTCCTTTTTTTTGCCCATACCTCACCTCCCCCCACTTCTCCTCCCCATTCTAACGTACAATTCTCTCTCTTTTTTCTACTTCCCAAAGGAAAATCGGCCCTTTTATTGTTATATCAAGTAATAGCTATCTCCTAGCATTGCCCATTTGACAATTTAATTAGGACCAAACATGAAACAATTTCTCTTTCTTATAGCAATTATCAGTTCACTCTGTAGCATCAAGCTAGCAGCACAGAACAGTGAAAGCCAAGAGCTCTCTCTTACCGATACCACTCAACTGCAAAGCAGTAGGCAAGACTCTATACAAATAGCGAAACTCATGCAGGAGCTAGAAGCAGCCAAACAAAGAGAGTCCGATACAGAACTTGAGCTAGCTCAACTAAAGCTCGAAACCTTCTCGGCCGACTCCTTAAAACGGATTAAGCAGCGAGCTGCCATTGACTCACTGCGGGCACAACACAAAGGATTTCCCGTTGTTGTAGAGGAGGATACCCTCTTTTCGCTCTATGCCAAACGCGGAGGATACACCCCACAAGCAAGAGCCGAACTCAATGCCGATAACATTACCGAATTGGGCAAACAGTTTATGCTATCGCCCGACTCACTCTACATTGAGCACTCCGATATAGTAACCGATATTATGTATGGTGGCAAAGTTATTATCTCATTTACAGACAGCGATGCCCTGTGGGAAAACACCACCCGCGAAGAGCTGGCCAAAAGCGTAAGAAACGTGGTAGTGATTAAACTGCGAGAGATGCACGAAAAATATAGCTTGCTACAATATGCCAAACATACCCTCTACTTCCTGCTTGTACTACTGGGGCAATACATCTTCTGGCGACTCACTAACCTATTACACCGCCGTGCCAAAGTGTGGATTCATAGCATCAAAGAGACCAAACTAAAAAGCTTCTCTATCCAAGAGTATGAGGTATTGGATACCCGCCGGCAAGAGTCGCTACTCTTCTTCTTGGCCAACATGGTGCGCTATTTAATATTGGGGTTGCAACTGCTATTCTCTGTTCCGCTGCTATTCTCTATTTTCCCACAAACCAAAGATTTGGCCTACCGTATCCTAGACTACATCTGGTCGCCTATCAAGAATATATTCAATGGCATCATAGAGTATATACCCAATTTGTTTACCATCGTCATTATCTACCTATCTATTAAATACTTTATTAAAGGTATCAAATACTTGGCCGATGAGATAGATTCCGAACGGCTAAAGCTATCCGGCTTCTATGCTGACTGGGCGATGCCCACCTACCACATCATCCGATTCTTGATGTACGCCTTTATGGTAGCAATGATTTATCCCTACCTACCCGGCTCTAAATCGGGCATCTTCCAAGGGGTATCGGTCTTTGTGGGGTTAATTGTCTCCTTGGGATCGAGCACCGTGATTGGCAACATCATTGCAGGGCTTGTCATTACCTACATGCGCCCCTTTAAATTGGGCGACCGCATTAAGCTGAATGATACAACGGGCAATGTAACCGAAAAGACAGCCTTTGTAACCCGCATCCGTACACCTAAAAACGAGATTGTAACGATTCCCAACTCCTTTATCATGTCGTCGCATACGGTCAATTATAGCGCATCGGCACGCGATCATGGGTTAATCATTCACTCCGAAGTAACCATTGGGTACGATGCACCCTGGCGCAAAGTACACCAACTCTTAATTGATGCGGCACTTGCTACCCATGGAATAGAAAAAAGCCCAGAGCCGTTCATACTCGAAACAGCACTGAGCGATTATTATCCAGTGTACCAAATCAATGCCTATATTAGAGAGGCAGATAAAATGGCATTAATCTATTCGGAATTGCACCAAAACATTCAAGACCACTTCAACAGAGCCGGTGTTGAGATTATGTCGCCTCAATTCACCGCCTTCCGAAATGGCAACAAGAGCACCATTCCCGAGGAGAAGGGCTAACTACCAACTATCGGTGCGGAAAGGATAAACAGGAAGACCAAACACATTGGTCAAATTGCCCAATTGAAAGTTGCGGAAACAGTAGCGAACAGCTACAGGTTTCGCAACTTGGGGCGATGTAACCAATAAAGCATTGCGCTGCCACTCCAACTTAACGTGTGCTGGATGGAACTGACGATCTTCGCCTGCTATTTCAAAACCAACCACCTCGCCTTTGCTGTAATATCCACCTGCTGCATGCTCAAAAAAGAGAACTGCAGTGGTATCTTCCACCTCCATGCGTTCATATACAGGGCCGTGAGAGCGAATATTTTCGTAACCGTAGCTATCCGAGAGCGCCATAAAAGCCAACCGTTCCCCAATGGTTTTCTTCTCTTTGGGGTGAATTTCAAATTTCTCAAAGGGCTCTATTAAATCATTGGTAGAGACCAGACCACTGTGTGGAATGAGTTTTGTCGATTTTAATTGTTGCTCACGAAGATAGGCCCCTGTTTCGCCTTCGCCATAATTTTGATAAGGAGCAATCTCTACTTGGTAGAAAGGCATCGAGTCATCTCCCCACAAGCTGCGCCAATGCTTTACCATAGTGGCTAGACGCTCTGCATAATCAGGAGCTCCTACATTGGACTCTCCTTGGTACCACAAAAAGCCTTTTGCCGTATAGTTGGCACTAGGCTTTAACATACCGTTGTACATAATCATGGGATAGAGAAACTCATACTCCTCCGACTTATCGAACTTCACATCAGCGTAGCCCTCAAGAATCTCTTTGGGCAACCACCCCTCTACCCGAGAGCCTCCCCAACTGCAATTAATAATGCCTACCGGAATCTGCAATACCGAAGCTAATTGCTGTGCAAAGAAGTAGGCTGTTGCCCCAAACTCGGGCGCATTTTGTGTAGTAGATTGTTGCCACTCTCCCCCCTCTGCAAATTTCTTAGGCACATCGGCACCCACCCGCTTAATAGTAGCATAACGCACCAACGGATGTAATTCTGCCGTAGCAATAGCCCGATTAGCCCCTTCAATAGGGGCATTCTGAAATCCACGCAGTGGCATCTCCATATTAGATTGTCCCGAACAGAACCACACTTCACCAATCAACACCTCTTTCAGAGAGAGGGTATCCTTTCCACTCCAAAAAGTGAGCATCTGTGGATCAAGTGTAGCAGCAGGAGTATCAATAAATAGTTTCCAATCGCCTGTTTTCGAACTCTCTACCTGTAAGGGAGTAGCCAACCAAGAGGCTTTGAGGTGTACCACACTACCCGGTGTAGAGGCACCCCATAAACAGATTTTGGTAGATTGCTGCAACACCATATTATCACTCAACAAACCTGGAAGTTGCAACTCTTTAGCAGTCGATTCGGACTCCTCTGCTCCTACCATGAAGCTCCCAAAAAGAAGGAAGCATAGCGGAAGAACTAGTTTTTTCATACGTATTATCGTTTCGATTTAATTAAGATTACAAAGTATATAGATGCCAGAGTTCTATTCATAACAAGAATCTAGCAGAGCCAGTTATTTAAACTAAAATCAATGAGTAGCCTCCTCAACGATACGGCTGCGGCGGTCATGCTCTAAGAAGTGAGCAATATCCTCTTCCAAACGTTTGTAAATAGGCGACCGCTTGTAGTTGGTATGCTTTAACAGAACAGCCTCAACAGCCATCTGACGACGCTGATAGCTAGTCAATTCATTGTCTAACTGAACTTGGTGTACAGCCAATGATTTAATCTCCTCTTCACGCTCCCTGCGCAAGATGGTACAAACGGGGTTAAGCAGTTTAACCACTACATTATTTAAAATGTGGTGCCCCTGTATAAAGAGGTAGGTATTATCTGGAAAGACTCCCAGTTTTTCCAACTCCTTTTTTAACAACTCAATTTCTGATACGGCGTTGGGATGTCTATGCTCTAAATCATGCACTTTACCCATGACTCGCTTCTCCATGCGTTGCAATGAATATTCTGGATGATACACACTTAATTGCTCTACCTTTACATAGGTACAAAAGTCTAAGAGCGAGAACTCTTTCAAGATATGCTTGCGATAAAACCAAACAGACCACATAAAGAGTGGATAGGCAATGCGCGAATAGGCCTTCATAAAGGCGGGGAAGTCAATGATTAGGTGATCGTTAAGGGTAGCCATCACACACACCTCGTGTAACGACTCGGCATGACACAGGTAGTTCTCAATGGCATAGGTATAGGTTTGAAACACATAGGGATTCTCTAACATGTAGCGCGAGGTATAAGTTTTTCCCTGCAATAGGTAGTCGTAATCGCTATCTACACAGGCAATCATATTCTCGCCTAGCTGAGGTCCTAAATCATTCATTAGCACCATCTTTTTTCCTTTCGAAAGCGATGTTTGCGAGGGCAACATCACTTCGAAGTAACGCGTCTCATCTTCAAAGTCATTTAAAATACCCCGCCAAAAAGAGATATCATCGTAACTCTCTACATAAGCCACAATCTTACGGCGATGCTTTTTAGGCTTCAAACTATTGGCAGCACCAATGTAGAGTGAAGAGAGGTTGTCGGATAGGCGTTTTCCCATAATCAATGTATAAAATTAAAGCAGCCGCAGGTAATAGGCTTACAAGTAGTGGGCTACTCAGTAAGATGGTTTGCCATAGCTAGGTAACAGGTACTACAGAGTGAACTAGCAAGGAGCATTGGTTATGTCACTTACTTCGGTAACTGCATCCATCCAACCATCCATAATAAGGGCTGGCGAATGTGTAGTAAGAATAATCTGTACCAACGGATTTAGCTCACGTATCAATCGGATTAATTTTTGCTGCCACTCAATGTGAAGCGACACTTCGGGCTCATCCATAAAAAGGACACCCGGCTTTTGATCTTGTATCAATACGGTAAGCAAGATTACTAGAATCTGTTTCTCACCCGATGAGAGTTGGTAAGGCGATAATAGATCGCCATCCGAGAGGAATTGAATCTCATTCTTCTTTCGAATGATTACTTTTCCCGTTTCAGAGAAGAGTTCATCCATCATATCCTGAAAACGTTTCTTGGGCAAGGAGTATTGAGCAGCCAATAGCTGACCATCGGGTTCGCCCGAAGTCAACGATTCAATAATTCGATTCCCAATATTAACTTGGTAATCCAGGTAACGACGTTGCAACTGATAGAGCTGCCAATCGAGTTCGGTTTTCACCTCACTATCGGCCATCTTCTCCAACAATTCGGCATGAAGTAGCGGTCTATCAAAACTGCGAATTACGTCGTAATGAATAGAGGTAGCATCGGCAGGCGAAAAATGGAAATGCACATTGCTTGGCATAGTAGCTCCATTGTCTAACGATCCACTCTCCAACAAGCGGAGCATCTTAACAGATTGGTTCATAATGGTACTCTTTCCAATACCATTGATACCACTCAGTATGTTTACATCGGGGCGCAAATTCCAACTGATATTCTTTCTTCCCCAGAGACCTTTAATCTCAATACTCGTAATGTAAGCTGCCTGTTTTTTCATCGCTTCTATTGTTAACGTCCTAACAAAGATAGACAATCTTCGAACAAACTACTACCTTTGTATTGTTTTTAAATAAAAAAAAGAATGGCTATTCAGAAATACAAAGCACACCTGGCACTGCTCTGCGCAGCTACTTTGTGGGGATTAATGGCTCCCATCGGAAAAACAGCTTTAGAGAGTGGAATCAATGGTTTATCATTAGCTACCTTTCGGATGACTGGAGGTGCCATCTGCTTTTGGATAGCCTCTATGTTTGCCCCCAAAGAGCAGGTAAAACCAACCGATTTAGTACGCCTCTTTTTTGCGGCACTGTTAGGTATTGTATTCAATCAAGGCTGCTTTACCTTTGGGCTATCACTCACCTCGCCCATTGATGCCAGCATTGTTACCACAACTGCCCCCATAGTTACCATGATTGTAGCAGCTATCTACTTAAAAGAGCCAGTGACTGGGAAGAAAGTAATTGGTATCTTCTTGGGATCAATTGGGGCACTCACCCTCATTCTGAGTGGACAGGGGTCGGCCGATGGAAAGTCGGGCAATATGTTAGGCAATGCACTCTGCATGATAGCACAGATTAGTTTCTCTTTCTACCTAGCTATCTTTAAAGATATCATTAGCAAATACAACATCTTTACACTCATGAAGTGGATGTTTACCTACGCCTCTATTTGCTTTATCCCCTTCTCCTATCACGAGGTTTCGAGTGTTGATTTTGCAGCTATCTCCACCACTACTTGGCTCTGCGTATCCTATGTTATACTAGGTGGTACCTTCTTGGCTTATATCCTGATGATGATTGGGCAGAAAACCTTACGCCCCACCGTTATTAGTATGTACAACTATATACAACCCATTGTGGGAACAACCGCCTCCATCTTACTCGGCATGGGCACCTTTGGAGTGGCTAAAGGGTTGGCTGTAGGTTTAGTCTTTTCGGGAGTCTATCTGGTTACACAGAGTAAAAGCCGTGCACAACTCCTAGCCGAAGAGAAGCGCGAGGTGACCTCCTAGGGGTTTAATCAGGTAAGAGTCACACATTGTAATCATTACTTTTTTTAAATTAAAACAGTAGTTTTGGGTCATTTTCCTGAATTAATGCTTACTTTTGTTCTATGAATCATTTTATAGAACTATCATTATGGGCTTTCCCCGCCTCTATATTGCTAGCCATCACCTTTATATTAGCACTTTTCGCACTACACAACTACTACAATTTGTCAAGGTTTTATAGAGCCTTGGCTTCCATACGGTGTACGCTAATTACCACCCTTTGCGTAGCTAGTATGGTAGCACTAGAGGGTATTTGGTCCTTTACCCTCTACCACACATGGCCGTTTATTATTGCTTCTATAGCGCTTTTGACCAACTTAGGGTTGGCCATTCTTAAGAGATGGAAACAAGGGAAAAAAGAGATTGGTTTTATGACCAACCACCTAGGGCTCTTTCTCATTGGAGTAGCCATGCTCTTCGGAGCACCCGATTACCAGACAGGTCTACTAGTGGTAAACAAAGGAGCAAGCCAACAGGTAGCCCTAGGAAAAGAGAACCAACTCATGCCACTTCCTTTTGCTGTTCAATTAGAGGATTTCAATATTGAGTACTACGATGATGGTATCACTCCGCAACAGTTCCGATCCATCGTAACAATTAAAAATAAGAAATACGAAATAGCGGTAAATGAGCCAATTAAATACAAAGGATACGACATCTACCAAAGCTCGTACGACAAAGAGCGAATGAACTATGCGGTACTCCAGGTAGTATACGACCCCTGGATAGGAGTTGTCTGGATAGGAATAACACTCCTTGCACTAGGAGCCATCATAATGATATTTAAGAGATGATAGGTTGGGAACAATTTACAGGGTTTGGAATAGCAGCTATTCTACTCTGGGCAGCAGGAAGTGCCGCAACATGGAAAAACAAAAAAATAGCGACCCTCCTCTTTGGAGGGGGTATCGTTATCTTTACCACCTTTATAGTGCTTTACTGGATTTCATTGGGACGAGCACCCATGAAAAGTATGGGAGAAACTAGACTCTGGTACTCCTTTTTCGTATCAACCACCTCTTGGATCCTCTTTGTACGCTGGAAGTATCTTTTTTTGCTTCCTTTTGGTGCCATACTCTCTACCGTGTTTGTGATTATTAATATCACCAAACCCGAAATTCACACCACTATGCTGATGCCCGCTCTACAAAGTGCATGGTTCATACCGCACGTTACTGTTTATATGCTAGCCTATGCATTGGTAACCGTGGCACAAATTCTAGCCCTGCTAGCTTACTTCAAGAAGAGCGAACAAGAGGTGATGCAGCAAGCTGACAACTTGGTGAGAATAGGTTCTGCACTCATCCTGATAGGTATGCTGATGGGTGCTGTATGGGCTAAACAGGCTTGGGGAAACTATTGGACTTGGGACGCTAAAGAGAACTGGGCAGCCGTAACGTGGCTACTCTACGTAAGCTATCTACACATTAGATGGAGATGGAGAGAAAACAGAGGGTGGGCACTCATAGTCTTGAGCTTAGCCCTGCTGGCCCTACAAATAACTTGGTATGGGGTAAATTACCTACCAGCAGCACAGAAGAGCATGCATGCCTACACCTAACTAAAGGAGGCAAACAACTTTTAAAGAGAACACAATCAGCTAAAATTAAATAAATCCCAAAAGAAACGTATGAAAAAATTACTACTCAGAACTACAGTTGTATTACTAGCGGCAGTGGTTGTACTGGCCATCTACCGGTTTAACTTCCGCAAATCAATTCCTGAGAACAGCACCACTCCCCATCAAGTAGCAGCCATCTTAGAACAAAATGATTGCTACGCTTGTCACAGCACAGATGCCGAGAAACCCTTTTATGGAGCATTGCCCATCATTGGCGAACAAGTAGCAGCAGATATAGAGAGAGGGACAAAGTTCTTAAACCTAAAGCAGGTAGACTTTGATCACATCAATGAAGCTGACTTAGCTAAAATAGAGCAAACCATGATGAGTGGAAGCATGCCCCTGCTGAAGTACAAAATGTTGCATTGGGGAACTGGCTTTAACCGTGCAGAGAAGAGCTTGATTGCCACTTGGGCACAACAAGTGCGTCGCAACCGCTTTGCAACGGGTCTAGCAGCTGCTGCATTTGCAAACGAACCCATACAACCTTTGGTAGACGCTGTGAAAACATCTCCAGAGAAGGTTGCATTGGGATTTGACCTGTTCCACGACGGAAGAATATCGGCCGATGGAACCATCTCTTGTGCCACTTGCCACCCACTTGATCAAGGAGGGGTAGATGGTCTACGCACCTCAGAAGGCATAGATGGCCAGCTAGGTGGTATCAATGCTCCTACCGTCTACAACGCCCTATTCAACCATGTACAATTCTGGAACGGAAGAGCTGGCACACTTGCCGATCAAGCAGCAGGACCTCCTGAAAACCCCATCGAGATGGGTACTCAAACATGGGACGACATTGTGAATCGTCTAGCAAAAGATCAGGATCTGGTAAAACTATTCCACTCTATCTACCCCGATGGACTTACAGCAGCCAATCTAACGGATGCCATTGCCGAGTTCGAAAAGACACTTATCACACCCAATTCACCTTTTGACCGCTATTTAAAAGGAGATCAAACAGCCTTAACAGCACAGGAAATAGGTGGATACGAACGCTTCAAAGAGTTTAACTGTGCCGTATGCCACGTAGGACAAGCTATGGGAGGACAATCGTTCGAAAGCTTTGGTATTGCCGAAGATTACCACAAGGCTAGAGCTATAGAGCACCCCGAAATAGCCTACAACGACGATGATAAGGGACTAATTGGTTTCACAGGCAAGGAGGAAGACCTACACAAGTACAAGGTGCCTACCCTACGAAACATTGCACTTACCGCTCCCTACCTACACGATGGTAGTGCTAAAACATTGGACGAAGCGGTAGTGGCTATGATCCGCTTCCAATTAGGTCAAAGTTATACAGCCGATGATGTGGCTAGCATTGTCTCTTTCCTACAGACACTTACTGGGCAAAACCAATATATGACAGCCCAAAAGAAAGAGTCTCTACAAGAGGAGGTCTAAAAAGGAAGAGCATCTATTTAAATAGCCCTATAACCAATTTCTCCTCCAACGTTTTATCTCTAACCTTTGAGGGGAAATTCAATCTCTGTAAGAAGGATGACCTTCTTTTAAGATAGATTTGTTCACACACATCTATCAGCTAAAGCCACCACATCTTACTAAGGAAAAACAGAACTATAAAAAAATCGGAGAGAGCTCTACTGAAAGAGCTCTCTCCGATTTTTTATATAAGGTAAAACCGTTTCTTAACAGAAACAGGCTCTATACTCGCTGCATAAACTTTTCGCGATCTACCACATAGCGCACATGAGTAGCCTCACCAATGGTGCCCTGCTCATCTTGAGCCACCACACTAAAGAGCAATTTACGCCCCTCTACCTCTGTTAAAGTAGCCGTAGCGATAATGGTTTTCCCCACTCCCGATGGTTTAATGTGCGTTGTATTGATCATAGCTCCTACCGTAGTAGCCCCTTCGGGAAGGTGTTGAGCAACGGCTAGCATGGCAGCATTCTCCATCAATGCCACCATCGAGGGGGTAGCAAAAACAGCTAAATCGCCCGATCCCATGGTAGCAGCACTGTTTGCATTGGTTACTTGAACCGTGCTGGTGTGTGTTAATCCTATCTCCATCACACTATCAATTAGCAAGCAGCCTCTTCTTCGGTGTAACGCTCAATGGTTTGATCGCGGTCAGGACCTACAGAGATAATCTTAATAGGTGTCTCTAGTTGCTCTTCTAGGAATGATACGTATGCATTGAACTCCTCAGGGAACTCATCTTCATTGGTCATGCGTGTCATATCGGTTTGCCAACCTTCAAGTGCTACATAAACAGGCTCTAGTCCTTCGGTGATTTCGTAAGGGAAGTAATCTATCTCTTCGCCATTTACTTTGTAAGCTACACAGGCTTGGATAGTAGGGAATGTATCGAGTACATCACTCTTCATCATAATCAATTGAGTAACCCCATTTACCATAATAGCATACTTCAATGCCACCAAGTCAATCCAACCACAACGACGTTTACGACCTGTAACCGAACCAAATTCATGACCCAATTCACAGATTTTCTCACCCGTTTCATCAAATAGCTCCGATGGGAATGGACCCGAACCTACACGTGTACAGTAAGCCTTCATGATACCAAATACCTCACCTATCTTATTAGGTGCAATACCCAAACCTGTACAAGCACCCGCTGTAACCGTATTAGAAGAGGTAACAAAAGGATACGAACCAAAGTCGATATCGAGCATCGTACCCTGTGCACCTTCGCACAAAATAGATTTATCTGCTTTCAACAAGCCGTTGATCTCTTGTTCGCTATCTACCAAGTGGAACTCTTTCAAGTAAGCAATACCTTCCATCCACTCTGCTTCGAGTGCCGAAAGATCGTACGCAAAGTTCAAGCTTTTCAAGATTAGTTCGTGTTTCGCTTTAGCTGCTGCATATTTCGCTTCGAAATTAACCAACACATCACCTACACGCAATCCATTACGGCTTATCTTGTCTGTATAAGTAGGACCAATTCCTTTACCTGTAGTACCCACCTTAGCATCTCCTTTGGCTGCCTCGTACGCCGCATCTAACAAGCGGTGTGTAGGCAAAATAAGGTGCGCCTTTTTAGAGATGTGCAAACGCTCCTTCAAGGGGTGTCCGCTTGCTTCCAATCCTTCGGCTTCGGCTTTAAAAAGTGCAGGGTCTAATACCACTCCATTACCGATGATATTGACCTTATCACCCTGAAAAATTCCCGAAGGGATAGAACGGAGTACATATTTATGGCCTTCGAATTCTAAGGTATGACCAGCGTTAGGGCCACCTTGAAAACGAGCTACTACATCATAACGAGGGGTTAATACATCGACAACTTTTCCTTTGCCTTCGTCTCCCCATTGTAATCCTAATAAGACATCTACTTTCATGCTTTTCAATTATTTAATTGTTTTCTTTCTTCGTTTTGCCCAAGCACATTTGCTACAAACACCATAGATATACAACGAATAGTGCGAAGCTTGAAATTTATTCAGCTTCGCATTACTTATGGCTTGCTTCAGGGTTTCGTCTTGAAACTCTGTAACCTTTCCGCATTCGGTACAAATTTGGTGGTGATGGGTGCCATTGTTATAGGCACGTTCGTATTGTGAAGAGTTCCCAAACTGATGTTTGATAACCAATTTGGCATCAATAAACAGAATAATGGTGTTGTAAAGGGTGGCCCTACTTACGCGGAATTCTCCTTCGGTGGCCATGGTGTGGTAGAGGGAATCAATATCGAAATGCCCCTCAATCGAATAGATGGTATGAAGTATAGCATAGCGTTCAGGCGTCTTTCGATGTCCGTTAGCTTGCAGGTATTCGGTGAGTACCTGCTTGACAATATCTTTCACATTCTCTTCCATCCCAACTCTTCGTTCAGAGCTCAAAGTTAGCCCTTTTTCTATTAACTTGAAAGTTTAATTCCAATATTCTAACTCATTTTTCACTTCGGCCACACAGATAGCTACGTAGGGTTTGGGTGAACTCTCTAACGCACGCAGCTCTTTTACAATCTTTTGTGCATTCTTTTTGGACTGTGCCGCATACTTCCGCAAAGCAGTGGTAGCACACTTTTGCAAGAAGCTATTTTCATCTTGCAGTGCCACGATAGCGTGATCGATAAATTCTACCTCGGCTTGTTCAGTCAGTTCACTCCCTCGCATAAGCAGACGTGCCATCACCAGATAGCCACACAATTGGAAGTAGAGCTCTTCGGAAGCCATCCATTCAAATACCTTTTGAGAGGCATACGGAAGGTGTTGAAAAAGATTCATACAAGTGAGTTCGGCTATTTCGGGGTAACGCATATCTTCCACCCAAATATCGGCTATCTCGGGATAGAAGGTATCGACCGGCTGTAGTAAGCCGGCCAATATTTTACATTCGCGTATATTCTCCTTCCAAAGAGCCTGAGCCACTTCGTGATTCTTCTCAAACTTGGCAGCAATCTCTTTGATGCGGGGAACTTCGATACCAAAGTTTAATTTGTAATCCAACCCCCGTTCGCGCATGGTTTGAGAGGCAACTCCGTTCATATATAAACGGAATTGCGCTTTAATCTCTTTTATCTTTTCGTGTACCTCCATTAGTTGTTGCGGTAAGGAAGTGTAGCATACTCTTGGCTGTAACGAAGCATCTGCTCGGCATATCCTTCGGTGTAGGTAACCTTTACATCGATTAGTTTACCCTCAGCATCATACAGAGCTTGGTACACTGGATTAACAAATCCTTTGTAAGGAGCTAAGTTTAACGTAGCGTATCTATCTAATACCTCTTTGTGCAATACAGGATCAATCTTAACAGCATAATCTTCTACCAAGTTACGTGCTGCTGTATAATCGCCTTCGCTCTTGATGCGTTGAATCTCGGTCAACAATTCACCAAATAGTTCGCGCAAGCGTTCGTAGTTGTTTACTCTTACAAACGTTTTTCCCTCTTGTTGTACCATCTCTACCACCTTATCGGCAGCTCCTTTTTGGAACACCCATTGGGCTATTAATTGGCGGTTACGCATGTGCGACTCTTCTACCTCTTTACCTAGGTCGATACGCACCAATTGCGTCATCAATCCATTCAATAAGAAAGTATAGTACTCTGCCTTGTAAGCATCGGTAGTAGGAGTCAATCCTAGCGCTACCAACTTTGCATCGGGCATGTAGTAAAGTCCAAATAGATCGGCACGTGCCTCCTCGATGGTTGCGCCATAGGCCTTCAAGCCATCAGGATCTACCCCTGGCAACAACTGACCCGAACCGTGACCCAAACATTCGTGTAGATCGGTATGAAGGTCGCCTGTTACATCGCCATACTTCTCAATCAAAGCAATCTCCTCTTCACTGTAAGCAAACTCCTTCATGAAGCCACTACCGCGCGAAGCCTTGTTGTAAGCATCGGTAATGTTACTAATGGTAACCGATTTTGAGCCGTGCGCCCCGCGAATCCAGTTCGAGTTAGGAAGATTGATACCAATGGCAGTAGCTGGATATAAATCGCCCGCTAAGATAGCAGCCGTAATCACCTTTGCCGTCACCCCTTTTACCTCTTTTTTCTTAAAGCGGCTATCCACTGGAGAGTGATCTTCAAACCATTGTGCATTCACCCCAATCAATTCGGCACGCTTGGTAGCCTCTACATCTTTAAAGTTTACCAACGATTCCCAACTTGACTTCATACCCAACGGGTCGCCATAGCTTTCGGTAAAACCATTCACAAAATCGACGTGCGAGTTCAAATCTTTCAACCAAAGAATGGCATACTCATCAAAGCTCTTCAAATCGCCATCGTGGTAAAACTGAATGAGTTTGTTGATAACAGCCAATTGTTCTTGATTTTCGGCTACTGTAGCAGCCTTCTCCAACCAGTAACAAACCTTGTCGATAGCCGGTCCATAAAGGCCTCCCGATTTCCACACCTTCTCAAATACCTTACCATCCTCTTTCACCAAACGACTGTTCATACCATACATAACCGGTGTAGGATTGTTGGCATCTTTTTGTGCTTCGTAAAAAGCCTCCGCCTCTTTTTGAGTCACCCCTTGGTAGTAGTTGGCGGCCGATGTAAGAACCAAATCGGCTCCTTCGGCTTGGTTTACCCGTTTAGGCATCACCGTTGGATCAAAGATAACAGGGAATACCTCGGCACAAAGCACATCAAGTGTTTCGCCTGCTGCCAAAGGAAGTTTAGCAGCATCTACCTGCTCTAGTGCTGCACGGAAGAATTCCGCCGTAAACTGAGGCTCGAATTTATCACACCCATAATGGTGGTGAATACCGTTAGCAAACCACACTTTCTTCAAGTAAGTCTCGAGTTCTACAAAATTAGCTTCACT
This sequence comes from Phocaeicola sp., assembly GCA_051648565.1. Classification (GTDB taxonomy): domain Bacteria; phylum Bacteroidota; class Bacteroidia; order Bacteroidales; family Bacteroidaceae; genus Phocaeicola. Next base: position 84,630 of record JBOFFJ010000043.1, read on the forward strand.
ACGGTCACCTTGGTAGTTGGTATAAACCGCCTCCAATAAGGCACGGATAATCAAGTTGTACTTACCATTCTGATCAAACAGAATGTCACGACCTTGCAAAGCCGCTTCCGATAGGTAGTAAATGAGCTCTTTCTTAGCAAGAGGTAACTCATCAAATCCAGGTACTTGGTAACGTAACAGTTGCAAATCGGCAAACTGCTCCACCATATAGTTAAATGAATCGGCTCCTTGCGATTCGTTTTTTGAGCTACAGCTAGCTAGCAATGCTCCTCCAATTATTCCCATGAATAGTTTTTTCTTCATTTTATGGTTCTATTTTTACTTAATTCGGCCTTCTATAGGGAGTAGGTCATACCCAAAGTAGCTACTTTAATAGCTGCTACAAAATTAAAGAAATATACGTTACAACAGAGCCTCTTGCTCTCATTTTTCTTCAAAACAAAATAGGAGAGCCATTGCCCCCCTATCTTTTATATAAACTGTTTTTAGATGCTTCTACTTAACTGCATGCTTCTTGCGGTAACTATTAGGAGTCTCACCCAATAGTTTAAAAAAGGCAGCATAAAAAGATTGTCGGTTAGCAAACCCAACCATTACACTAATATCCTCAACTGTTCTATCTAGATAGCGCTTATCAACCAATAGGTGCATAGAGTCCTTGATACGATACTCGTTGACCAAACAAGAGTAGTTCATCCCAAAACGAGAGTTAATCACAGCCGATAAGTAACGCGTATTGGTCTCTAACTCTTTAGCTAAATCTTTAGCAGAGTAGTTAGGATCTTTATACTTCTTCTGAACCACCACAATATTCATAATCTTATCGTATAGTTCATCGGCCAATTCAGCTCTAATTAAAGATCTGTAAACGGCTACTTTCTCTTTCTTCTCACGTAAGTTGTAAGGTTTCTTCTTTAAATGCTCCACCTCGGTTCTATTTTCTAAGCTTGTGCTGTTCATTTGTATATTATTAGATAGATTTATTTCGTCAATGTCAACTATAATGAATCACAAAAATGATTATTCTTTTTTGTTTTAGCAAGTTTATTTAATCTTTTTTTCTCCATCTACAACTAAAAAAGCAATTTAGCCCTCTATTAATCCATTTCATCTCATTTTAAGACAAATCTGTCTACTCCATCCAGTTAAGTCAAGCCCCCCTGCCCTACTTTTTCACCCAATCTTAAACGGTATGAACCGACTAATCTAACTTGACTACCAAACATTTTCACTACCTTTGCCCTTCGATTTTCTATAAACAAAGGACTCCATAAAATGCTTCAAACGCTTAAAACCTACTTTGGGTACGATACATTTCGTGCACAACAGCAAGAGATTATTGAACACATTCTGGCACAGAAAGATACCTTGGTATTGATGCCTACTGGTGGAGGTAAATCCATCTGCTACCAGCTGCCCGCCCTACTCATGGAGGGTACTACCGTAGTGGTATCTCCCCTTATATCGCTTATGAAAGACCAAGTAGATGCGTTGCAAGCCAATGGCATTTGCGCCCGTGCACTCAATAGCACCAACGACGAAACAGAAAATCTGGCTCTGCGCCGCGAATGTATGCAGGGAAAGGTAAAACTACTCTACATATCGCCCGAGCGATTGCTGCTAGAGATGAACTTCTTGCTACGCGATATTCAAATCTCCCTCTTTGCCATTGACGAAGCACACTGTATCTCACAGTGGGGACACGACTTCCGTCCCGAGTACACCAAACTAGATAGCCTGCGTAAACAGTTTCCACACGTACCCATTGTAGCCCTCACCGCTACGGCCGATAAGATTACGCGCCAAGACATTATGCGCCAATTGGCACTGAAGGAGCCCAAAACCTTTCTCTCCTCCTTTGACCGCCCCAACCTAAAGCTAGAGGTAAAACGAGGGTATCAGCAAAAAGAGAAGACACGCACCATACTCGATTTTATAGATAAACACCCGGGCGACTGCGGCATTATCTACTGCATGAGCCGCAACAAAACCGAAAAGGTGGCCGAGACGCTCGAAAAGCAGGGCATCCGCGTAGCGGTATACCATGCTGGACTCACTCCTACTGCCCGTGAGAGGGCACAAAACGATTTCATTAACGACCGTGTACAGGTGGTGTGTGCCACCGTGGCCTTTGGTATGGGGATAGATAAATCGAACGTGCGCTGGGTTATTCACTACAACATGCCCAAAAGCATCGAGAGCTTCTACCAAGAGATAGGGCGTGCCGGACGCGACGGGGTAAAGAGCGACACCCTCCTTTTCTACTCACTGGGCGACCTCGTAATGCTTACCAAATTTGCCACCGATAGCAAACAGCAAGAGGTCAATCTGGAGAAACTACACCGTATGCAGCAATATGCCGAGGCCGACATCTGCCGCCGCCGCATCTTACTAAGCTATTTTGGCGAACATACTACCCACGATTGTGGCAACTGCGACGTATGCAAGAATCCACCCGAACGCTTTAATGGAACCGTACTGGTGCAGAAAGCCTTGAGTGCCATTGCCCGTACCAACCAAACCATCGGCACCCACATACTAGTCGACATTTTAAAAGGATCGGCCTCGCAAGAAGTGCTTAGCAAAGGGTACGACCAGCTCAAAACCTATGCAGCCGGTAGAGATATTCCGGCTCGCGACTGGCACGACTACCTGCTACAGATGCTAAACTTAGGCTATTTTGAAGTAGCCTATAACGACAACAACCACCTACGCATAACCGAAGCAGGCTCTAATGTGCTCTTTGGAAAAGAACAAGCCATGCTAGTAGTCATTAAACACGAAGAGTTTACACCTGCCAAGCAAAAAGGGAAGAAGAAAACAGCTACCCGAACTACTCTGGTGCCCCAAACACCCAGCGAAGCCAACCAAAGCCTCTTTGATGAGTTGCGCCTACTACGCAAGAAGCTGGCCGACCAACAAGCCATACCTGCCTACATTGTACTATCAGACAAGGTGCTCCATGCCTTAGCCGACGAGCAACCTACCACAATAGAGGCCTTTGGCGAAGTGAATGGTATTGGAGAGTACAAGCGCGATAAGTATGGAAAAGAGTTTGTAACGCTTATCAGCAAACTAGTAAAGGGATAAATTACTTACAAAAGAGTGAATTAAAAAACTAGAGTTGGCACGCCAGAATCGTTTTATCCACACCATCCATTATAGCCCTATTATATCTCACCGAAGTGCTTTCAATAGCTCTTCGTGATTATCACAACTTATTACGTATGTTTTATCAATCGTTTTTATTTCAATCATGTTATTCCCATTTTTAACGTACGCTCTATATATGCCTCCGTTTTTATTCCAAAAGAGACCAAGGTGTCCAAATAAACCACTTATCCCACAGACTCTAACATCTGTCATTAAAGTCTTTTTAGGAGCGACACACAATATATCACTACGTGAAATAGCTATTTGACCAATCATTCTGGATCTCCCAACGGTAACTGCCAATTGTAGCTACTACTTACAAGCCTTCAAGCACTCCTGCAATTCGGAACGAGGTACACCCAGCGTTATTGCCTTTTCGTAGGCCTCTTTGGCAGTACGCTTCTTTTTCTGCAAAAGGTAGATATCGCCCCGTATTAAGTAGATATCGGCATCATCAGGAGTCAATTTAGAGGCAACCTCTAGGGTGAGCAGTGCCAAATCGGGGCTGTTCATATCTACCTCAAGGTGCGCCTTTGCAAGTAAGATGGAGGCATCTTCGGGATAAACAAGTTGCAAGCGGTTGTACTCCTCCAATGCTTCACGCTGGCGGTTCCACTTCTGCAACAACCAAGCCAGCCCCATGGCTGCCATTTTATGATTAGGCTCTACCGTGAGGAGCGTTTTGTAATCTATTTGCGCCTCAGCATACTCACGGCGCTGCACATAGATGTAGGCACGATAGAGCAACGCCTCTTCGTTGAGTCTATCTACATCCAACACCTGGCAATAATCTACGTACGCTTTACTAAAGAGTTTCCGCTCCAAATAGAGCGACCCCCTATCTAGCAAGATAGGAATGGCATAAGGAGTGATGTTGAGTGCCAATGAATAAGATTCGATAGCCTCATCTACTCTATTCATTCTTCGCTGAACCGTTCCTAAGTTGGAGAATAACAGCGCATTGCGCACATTGGCAGGTTCTAATTGGAGTGCCTTTTTAAAGAGTGCCTCGGCCTCTACCAATTCATTTTGCTCTACCGCCTGCATGGCTTGGGAAGCTACTTCAGTATAACTTTGAGCCATCAGGGTAGTTACCCAAAAGAGCCCTAAGCAGAGGGATACTATTTTTTTCATCTTCTATCTTTCTATTGGAATGCTATGTAACGAACGATTTGCACAACAAAGGTAACTCAAGCAGTGAGAGAAACAAACCACTCAAGAGAATAAAAAGGAGCCATAGTCTTAATTAAGCAAAAAAGTCTATTTCCTTACAGAAGATCTTCTTCTTAAAAAGCCTATCTACTTAAGAAAAAAATGCGCTCAAGTAATAGAGCTTCTAACAATAACTGTAGATTCGGTTTGACAATAAAGAGGCATTTATGAGACTACAATGGTTTTGATTGACAAAATTAGGATTTTCTAAAGGAATATTTGTACATTTGCTCATGCCTTTAAGAGTTGTTTTTAAATTTATGAATACCAGTAATACACTGGGTAGGAGGAGCCATCTTGTCACCTTTTAAATAACACAACACCGAAGAAGATATTTCAATACCTTACTGATAACCTTTAATCAAATTAAAAAATGAAACAATTTTCACGTACAGTGACCATCTTTCTGCTATTTGCAAGCAGTTTACAGGCACAAAACAATGCCGAGTGGGTAGCCAATGATGCCAACTATTTTACAGACCCTGCTTGTACCCAGTTGAAGAAAGAGGTAAAAATCAAAAATCTAAAAAAATTTAAGAGCGAAGCCATGAAAGAGGTGGCAAGAAAAATGCTTGCCAATAGCTACGACTCCGAATATCTATGTACTAGCTATGAGGCCTATCCTTCACCGGTAGCACTGGGCGAAACGCTAAAACTAGGCAACGGATTTAGCCGCTATGAAAACATAACGGGTGTATACCTCGAAGCAGGTGAACAGGTAGTGATTGTAGGTCCTACAGGTGGCAAGGAGCTATCACTCCTCATCCCCAATTGGATGAGAAAACCAGCTGAAGGAATTGAACCAACCAAAGATCCCAACGGGTGGGGATTGCATAAACAGGAGATTACACTCACCGAGGGAATAAATATAATTCAGGTAGAGAAGGCAGGAAATATATATGTGAACTATTTTGATGACCATGCCGAAAGTGCACCACGCATTTCCATCCATTTCCCAACGGGAAAGGTAAATGGGTACTTCGATCTAGCCAAGCACAATGATGAAGATTGGAATCGTTTACTCGACCAGGCAGTAAGCCCAGTGATGGATGCCAGAGGAAAACACATTCAGGTGGCCTACCCTGTAAAGTGGTTCAAGGAGTATACCCACAACCGAGGAGTAGAACTTATTACCAATTACGATACCATGCTGAATCACATGTATGTATTAATGGGATTGGTAAAGTACAACAAAGTACCTAAGAATAGAATCCTAGCACGCGTAAACTTTAACTACTATATGTTCCGGGATGGCGATGGCGTAGCCTATCTAGGCGATGCAAGAACCATGCGTATGGTAGCGGATCCATCGGTAGTTATCACGGGCGATCCTTGCTGGGGATTTAGCCACGAGGTGGGGCATGTACTGCAAATGCGTCCGCAAATGACTTGGGGCGGAATGACTGAAGTGAGTAACAATCTTTTTTCGCTTTACACAGGTGAAAAGATGGGAAACCCCAGTCGAATTAAAAATCAGAAAAATTATGCATCCGCAAGGAAAAATATTATTGAAGCCTCTTCTAAAAGCTCATTCTTGGATGGCACCGATGTATTTGATAGGTTGGTACCCTTCTGGCAATTACACCTCTATTTTACCCAAAATGGAAAAACCGACTTCTATGCTGATGTGATGGAGGAAATGCGTAATAGACCCGATGCAGGACAGGGCAATGAATCAATTAACAACCAGTTTGATTTTATCAAAATCTGCTGTGATGTAGCCAAACTCGATTTGACTGACTTTTTTGAACAGTGGGGATTCTTCTGGAGCGGTTCACTTGCTCTACAAGATTATGCCAATTACAACTTCACCATTACAGAGAAAATGGTGAATGATACCAAGAGCTACATTCAAAATAAAAACTATCCACAGCCCACCCAAGATATCACACAGATAGAAGAGTAATGACTCAAGGCACTTCTCCACTATAATAAATAGAAGAGAGAGCTTTGGGCTATTCATTCTAATAAATCCTCATTCATGGAATCGTTAACCGTACAAAAAAGCAGCTAACGATTCCTTTTATTCTTAGTAATTTCATGAAAAAAAAGAACCTACTGTACATCGCATCGCTACTTCTATTTACAGCCTGCACTGAACAACCTACAGTTTATAACCTAACAGACTTTGGGATCTTGCCCAACAGTAGCAAAGATGCTTCCCCCCTACTGGAACAAGCCATTGAAAAGATCAAAAAAGAACGAAAATCAAACGAACCCATAACTATTCAGTTTGCAAAGGGAACCTATAATTTTTACCCTGAGAAGAGTGCTTCTAAGGAATATTTCATCTCCAATCACGATCAAGATAACCCCAAGCAGGTAGGACTTCCCTTTGAAGGAGTAAACAACCTGGTTGTTGATGGATCTGGGTCAGATTTTATCTTTCACGGACGTATGCTCCCACTTAGTATAGTAGGCGATACAGCTTGTGTATTCAAAAACTTCAGTATCGACTTTAAGAATCCACACATCTCACAAGTCAAGGTCGTAGAAAACGACACCATTAACCACCTTATCACCTACGAAGTAGCTCCTTGGGTAGAGTATGAAGTAAAAGAAGGGCGCTTTGTAGCCAAAGGATTGGGGTGGCAACATACACCTAGTTGGGGAATTGCCTTCGAAGAGAAGACCAAACGGCTGGTCTACCGAACCAGTGACATAGCACTGGGTGTAAATCAGGTAAAGGAGGTAGCACCACGTGTGATACAGGCACCTTGGAAAAACAGCCGATTAATACCAGGTACCGTTATTGCGATGCGTGGCTATGGTAGGCCTACTCCAGGTATCTTTGTCACCCATTCCAAAGATATCACCTTTGATAATGTTACCGTACATTATGCAGAAGGTATGGGACTATTGGCACAAATGAGTGAGAACCTAACTTTAGCGGGTTTTAATGTAGCCCTTCGTGGCAAATCGGATCCTCGCTATTTTACCACCCAAGCAGATGCCACTCACTTCTCAGCATGTAAAGGAGTTATTCACTCCACCAATGGACTCTATGAAGGAATGATGGACGATGCCATTAATGTACATGGCACCTACCTCAAAGTATTAAAGCGCATTACCCCAACAACAGTTCTTGCAGGGTATATGCATCCACAAGCCTATGGATTTGAATGGGGACGTGTGGGTGATGCCGTACAGTTTGTTAACTCAGCCACCATGGAGCTAATGGAGAGTCAAACCACGGTAAAATCAATTAAACCCTATGATAAAGAGCAAATAGAGGGTGCTAAACAGTACCTAATAGAGTTTGCCTCACCCATTGAAGAGTCAATCAACGAAGCCGGAGTTTTTGGTATAGAAAACCTAGAGTGGACACCTGAGGTCTATTTTGCCGACAATACCATCCGAAACAATCGGGCTCGAGGTACCCTCTTTAGTACGCCCAAACGCACGGTAGTAGAGAACAATCTATTTGATCACACGTCGGGAACAGCTATTCTACTTTGTGGAGACTGCAACGGTTGGTTTGAAACTGGTGCATGCCGCGAGGTAGTGATTCGAAACAATCGATTTGTAAATGCACTTACCATGATGTTTCAATTTACCAATGCAATCATCTCTATCTACCCAGAAATTCCTCAGTTAGAAAAGCAAACCAAGTATTTCCACGGCGGAAGCAAAGAGAGCATCGTGATAGAGAATAATATTTTCGAAACATTCGATGCTCCCCTACTCTATGCCAAATCAATTGATGGAGTTGTTTTCAGAAACAATGAGGTAATTCACAACAATGACTATCCCCCTTATCACACCATCAATGTACCATTCTTCTTTGAACGAGCAACCAACGTCATAATTGAAAAAAATAATTTTGACAAACCTTTTAATCCAACCACTGATATTCGATTGAATCTCATGGATGATGCAGATATTGTTGCGAAGTAAAGATCTTATACATACTACATATTTTTTAAAAAAAAAGACGATTCATATCAAATGTTTCGTCTTTTTTTGTTTAAATTGCGCAATGTTTATGTAACACAAATAAATCCACAAGATGAATTGGAAAGATTATAGAAAAGAAAGATATCTCTTCTATAATCTGATTTTCTTACTTCTTAATTAACCTTATTTATAATTTATAAAACATTTTCCTTTAATAGCAAAGCAATCATTTTTGATTCCATTTTAGGCATTTTCCCTGCAATTATAAGAGTTACAACAGTCTATACTCGTAAAATTGCCATTTCCGAATAGGCAGTTGATACATGGTTTTAAATTATCCATGTTGCATTACTCCCAAAAAGTATATACAATAAAAAACGAATGCCATTAGACACTATAAATGTAAGCAATCAAACTTTAATACATTATTTTATAACACCTTATTAAAAAGATATGTATTGCATAATGGCTAAAGGTAGATAAAATTGGATATCTCAAATCTACAAAGAAGAGATTCATATAAATACAAACCTTTTTTTAATTTTAAAAACAATGCTAAAAAACACTCGAAAAATGCGTTACTTAATCGTATGCTCACTACTGTGTAGTCCGATACTGATTAAGAATCAAAATCCACTTTGTGCTTCGACACTCGAAACACTACAAAGTTCTAAAGGAGAAACAATCAAGGGATTGATTGTAGATGCAAACAATGAACCAATCATTGGAGCAAGCATCTTCGTAGAAGGAACTTCAAAAGGTGTTATTACCAATTTAGATGGAGACTATCAAATTTCAGAAGTTGCCCGAGGAGAAACACTCACGATTTCTTACATGGGTTATAAAACCCAAAAGATCACCTTCCGAGGAAATAATCTACAAGAGTTTCGAATTATCACGATGTATGAAGATACCGAAACACTTGGCGAAATACAAGTTGTAGCCTTTGCTACACAAAAAAAAGAGAGTATTGTAAGCTCAATTGCCACTGTAAAACCAGGTGAATTAAAAGTGCCTTCAAGCAACTTAACCTCGGGATTAGCAGGACGTATTGCGGGGTTAGTATCCTATCAACGTTCGGGAGAGCCGGGTGCTGACAATGCTGAGTTCTTTGTACGTGGTGTTACCAGTTTTGGTTATTCACGATCACCACTTATACTTATTGATGGTCTGGAACTTACCTCACAAGATTTAGCTCGTCTAAATACAGATGACATCGAAAGTTTCTCAATTCTTAAAGATGCCACTTCGGCTGCACTCTACGGATCACGTGGTGCAAATGGTGTGATCATTGTAACGACCAAACAAGGTGTAGAGGGAAAAATGCAAATCTCAGCACGTTTAGAAAGCTCTATTTCAAAGCCAATTAGCCAAATAGAAACAGCAGACCCTGTTACTTACATGAAATTATTCAATGAAGCGATTGCTACTCGAAATCCACTTGAAAGACCTCGATACAGTAGTATGCAGATAGATAACACCATTGCTGGTGTCAATCCCTATGTGTACCCTGCAACAGACTGGAATGAGTTGATGTTTAGCGACATGACTAATAACTACCGTGGTAATATTAGCGTAAGTGGAGGGGGTAAAATAGCTAGATACTATGTAGCTGCCAACTATAATCGCGACAATGGTAACCTAAAAGTTGACCAACGTAATAATTTCAACCAAAACATTGCCATCAATCGGGTAGGTGTTCGCTCAAACATAGGCATTAACCTAACAAAGAAAACAGAATTGAACATTCGCATGAATGGTAGTTTTGATGATTACCAAGGACCTGTACATGACGGTTCAACCCTGTATGGCATGGTCATGAGAACTAGTCCCGTAGACTTTCCAGCCTATTTTGCTCCTGATACTTCTCACCAATATACAAAACACATTTTATTTGGAAACACGACATTAGGTACCTCACTTAATCCCTATGCAGAATTGGTGAAAGGATACCGCAACTATAGTCGTAACTTCCTCTCTATGCAAGCAGAATTAAAACAAGATTTAGGCTTCATTACAGAAGGGCTTAAATTCCGTATTTCTGCTAATACCAACAGAACATCATTCTACTCTTCATCGAGACAGTACACCCCTTATTACTACTATGTAGATAGTTATGACAGACAAACAGATGAATATGTACTTTTTAATTCAAATCCACAAAGTGGAAAAGAATATCTCAATTACACCAAAGGAGAAGAATGGACAGAGAATGTATTCTACCTAGAATCGGCCCTTAACTACAATCGCACATTTAATGATGTGCATGATATTTCAGGGCTCTTTGTCTACACTATGAGAGAAACTGCCTATTCTGCTGCATCAAATCTAATCACCTCATTACCATATAGAAATTTAGGACTTGCTGGTCGTTTGACGTATGGATTTGACTCACGTTATTTTATTGAAGGAAACTTTGGTTACAATGGTAGTGAACGTTTTCATAAATCGCACCGTTGGGGTTTCTTCCCCTCTGTAGGTGGAGGCTGGATGGTAACCAATGAAAAGTTTGCAGATTTCATCAACAAAAAATACATTGACGATTTAAAAATTAAAGGTAGCTATGGTTTGGTAGGTAACGACCAAATTGGTGATGTAAATGATCGTTTCTTCTATCTATCGGATGTAAATTTAGATGCAGGTTCTGGACCATCCTTTGGATTAAACATGAATAAGCCCGACAACCGAAATATTGTAGCCATTAATCGATATGCCAACTCAAATATATCATGGGAAATAGCCACCAAGTTAAATCTTGGATTTGAGGCAACCCTTTTTAAAGACTTCAAATTAATTGCTGAATACTTCCGTGAAGACCGATCAAACATTCTACAAACACGTAGTTCTATTACGGATGAAATTGGTATAGAAGTACCTAATAATGTAAAAGCAAATATTGGTAAGGCTTCAAGTCAAGGATTTGATGGATCTTTAGACTACAACAAGCACTTCTCTAACAAAATGTGGCTCCAACTACGAGGAAATTTCACCTATGCTAGAGGTATCTACAAAGAGTTTGAAGAGCCTAACTACCCTGATGCACCTTGGCTATCACGCGTAGGAAAGCCTATTACGCAACAATGGGGATACATTGCAGAACGTCTGTTTATTGATGAGAATGATGTAAAAAATTCACCTATACAGTTTGGAGATTACAAAGCTGGCGATATTAAATATCGTGATATCAACAATGATGGCGTAATTAATTTCAAGGACCAAGTAGCCATTGGTCATCCCACAACGCCTGAGATTATTTATGGATTCGGCTTCTCATTTGGATATAAAAATTTTGATATCTCAGCCTTCTTTCAAGGGTCGGGCCGATCATCTTTCTGGATTGATCAAAATGCAACAGCACCCTTTATTGATACTGTTGGGGATAATGGCCTCGTAGAAAACAATGCACTATTGAAAATCTATGCAGACAACCATTGGTCTGAAACCAATCAAAACATTTATGCTTTATGGCCCCGTCTTTCAGCTAGTACAATTGAGAACAACAATCAAAGAAGTACATGGTTTATGCGCAGTGGATCATTCTTAAGACTAAAATCATTAGAAATAGCTTATAATGTACCTCAAAAAAGCCTCAAAAAACTACACATGAGTCAGTTAAGAGTTTACGCAACGGGGTCAAATCTCTTAACTTTTAGCGGATTTAAACTTTGGGATCCTGAAATGGCTGGAAACGGATTAGGCTATCCATTGCAACAAGTTTTTAACCTAGGACTACAAGTTGGATTTTAATGAACACGAAAAATATGAAAAAATATATACAAAAAATAGTACTTATAGCACTTGTAGTAGCTACTAGTGGCTGTAACTATCTAGATGTAATTCCAGACAATGTTTCAACATTGGACCATGCCTTTGCCGATGAAGCTACTGCCCAACGATACCTCTTCACCTGTTATGCAGGCCTTCCTCAAGAGTTTAATTCTAATATTGATCCAGCTATGGCAGGATCAAACGAATATTGGCAAGGTACTCCCTACTCATGGATAGACGCCCCCTTTAAAACTCCATTCCGTATTAAAGACGGTTACCAAAATGCAAATTCCCCCTATGTTGATAACTATTCGGGAGGGAATGGAGGCACAGCTCTATATAAGACAATACGCAAATGCTACATTTTTCAAAAAAACATAGACAATGTATTAGGTCTAAGCCCTACGCTCAAAGAGCGTTGGATTGCTGAATCAAAGGTTATATTGGCCTATAGCTACTACTGCTTACTTAGACAATACGGCCCTGTACCTATTATTGATAAAGAATACCCAATAGATGCCGAACCTGAAGAGATTCGCAAACCACGTAACACCATGGATGAGTGTATTGATTTTGTTTGCGAATTATTGGATGAAGCAGCACCTAAACTCCCGCTTTTTATCAGTAATCGCGCCGAAGAGCTAGGACGCTTTACAGAACCTATTGCTCGGTCTGTAAAAGCGAGAGTATTACTACTTGCAGCCAGTCCACTTTTCAATGGAAACCAATATCTAGCTGATTGGAGCAACTACGATGGAACTACATTGTTAAGTGCCTACAGTGAGGATAAATGGGAGCGCGCACGTGTAGCAGCTAAAGAGGCTATTGAAGTTTGTCACTCGGCAGGTATGAAACTATACAGATATGAATCCTCTTCTTTATCAGAAGTGCGTATTCAGGATCTCACTATTCGTGGAGGAATTACCAATCGCGACTGGATAGATGAGTTGGTATGGGGTGCCGTTCCTAGCGGTAGCACAAACAATACTCACCAGCTTCAACTAGGAGCCATGGTTAATTTCAATGGCGTTAACTTTAATGCGTCAGGAAATTTACTCTTTCCAACTTACGATGTAACACTCAATGCAGCTAGGCAGTTTTACACAGCAAATGGACTTCCTATTGAAGAAGATCCAAGTTGGGCAAATAAAAATATTACCGATTTACGCATGCCAACTGAAGAGGAGGCACCTTATGTTGACCCCTCTTCGATCAATGCAGAATTTAATCTTTCGCGCGAACCTAGATACTACTCATCGGTAGCCTTTAACAGAGCTAAATGGTATGGTAATGGGCAACAAGGTGAGAATTTCCACATAATTCGCTTCTACATGGGTGAATCAGCTAACTCGGCAGGTAGTTATTCAGAATGGGGCGCTAAAACTGGTATGAGAGCCAAAAAATTACTTAATCCAGAGACAACACTTACTGGTAATAGTTCATCTGCTGTATTCTCTTCAACCAGATATCCATTTCCACGTATTCGCTTAGCCGATGTATATTTAATGTATGCAGAAGCTGCAAATGAAGCTGGTAATCCTCAGGAAGATGCTATTTTTTACATTGACGAAGTGAGAAAACGTGCTGGCCTGAACGGTGTCGTTGAAAGCTGGGCGCAATCACTAAACCCAGCAAAACCAAACTCAAAAGAGGGACTTCGTGAAATAATTAGACAAGAACGTAATATTGAACTAGCCTTCGAAGGTCATAGCTTTTGGGATTCAAGACGTTGGATGACCCTTCATATACAGAGTAATAAACTGCTTTATGGTTGGAATTCAAACGCAACAACTCCACAAGAATTCTACGTGGAGGAGGTAAAGAAAGTATTGACATTTAACTACAAAGATTACCTTTGGCCAATCAATGTGAACACCATGATTAAAAATCCCCTACTAGTTCAATCTAAAGGTTGGTAATTATTTAATTCCTAATAAATAAATAAATAAAGAAATGAAGAAAAATATATCTAAATTCATTCTATCAGCAGCTATTTGTGGAGCACTCTTTTCATGTGCCGAGGAGCATACACTCCCTCAAAAGCTCACGTCCGATGCTCCACGAACCTTTACAGATAGTGAAATTAGTTGGAGACCCATTTCTGGTGGAGCTATTATTAAATACCAAACTCCTCCAATGGCCAATATAAGAGGCATAGAAGCCAGATACAAATTAGGTACAGGAGAAAAAGTCGTTATGAGAGGATCATTTCTATCAGACTCCATCATGGTTGAGGGCTTCCTGACAGAAGATCCTCAAAACATTGAACTTTATGTGATTGACACCTCTGATAATTATTCGGCACCTTATAATCTGAAAGTCATCCCCAATAGAAGTCCACTGGTGGGTGTACAAGAATCATTACAGGTAAAAGCTGACTTCGGAGGGATGCAGATTGAGTTTAAGAATGTAGATCGTCGCCCCATTGCTACCTTTATATCACGCGTTGAAGAAAAAGATACGATTTTAATTGAACAGTACTATACAGATTCAGCCAACCCACTGATTACTATTCGAGGAGAAGAGGCCAAAGAATACGAATACATTTTTCAATTCAGAGACAGATGGAATAACTACACCGACAAACTTTGTTACAAGTTAACCCCACACTTTGAAAAATATGTAAATGAATTTACCTATATGCCAAGTGAATATTTTCACAATGCATCGAGTACAGGTAATATGTACAAATGGTTTGATGGCGTAACTTCTGCCTCGGGTTGGGGAGATGTCTATTGGCCCGAACAAGCAAGTGCGCCACACTGGAGTGCTATTCGATTAACAAACCCTACCGCCATTTCGCGCGTGGTACTGTGGCAATATGCTTGGGGAGCAACAAACTATTCACACTTTTACTTTGGAGCAAATGCACGAAAAGTAGAGTTGTATGGTTCTACCATTCCAAATCCCCAAACGGGCGATCCTGCTACAGCAGAAGGATGGGAATTTATTATGCTTTGTGAAATTAAAATGCCATCAGGAAAATGGTACAACAGTGACAATCAACTCACAGAAGAGGATTTTGATGTAGCTAAAAACAGAGGACATGAATTTATCCTTCCATTAAAAGACCCTATGCCAGAATACCGAGCTATTTCATTTAAAGTGGTCGAAGCTTATGAAGGTCCTAATACAGGTGGTTTACTTTCTGAAATTCAGATCTTTGGAGATGATCGTCCTAAAGAGAGTAAATAATCTAAAATATTAAAAAAGAGAAAGATGAAGAAATATGTCCTATCTGCACTTATTGGCGCAGCAGCACTCACAGCTTGTGACTCCTATACCGATATTCACCAAGAGTATCTAGAAGGGGGAGAAATAACCTATCTACAGAAAATTGATTCTATAGCAACCTATGCAGGATATAATAGAATGGGAGTCAAACTTTGGTATAACAATGGAGATCGGTTAAACAAAACTATAATCTACTACGCTAATTACCAAGACTCTATAGTTATAGATCTGACAGATAAATTAGAGAGTGGAAAAAGTTCTCTAGAATTAACAGTTGATTTAGATGAAGGTAATTATAATTTTGAAGTAATAAATTACAATGTATTCCAACAAAAATCATTAGCAACATCACATTTTGCATCCTCTTATGGTGAATCCTATAGAGAAACGCTAAAAAACAGATTACTAAAAGGTAGTAGATTACTATCCAATAATGAAGGGTTTGAAGTAGAGTGGTATAGTCCAGCAGAAGGCTATACCAAAGTAGAATTGGAATACAACAGCACAACTGGTAAGAAAACGATTCTTGTTGATACAGAATCAATAATCACTATAGATGAATATCCTACTGATAGTAAATTCAAATATCGAACATACTATCAACCCGAAGAGGAGGCAATAGACGAGTTTCCATCTGCATGGTCAGACGAAATTGAATTAACACCGATGTCGACTGATTAGAAGCTGAATAAACCAAGATGCATCAAAACATCTTACATACAACATTCACCCCTGTTACATTTTTTTGTAGCAGGGGTGAGTATTTTACTGCCCTTATTCGGAACTCACACCCTAGAGCTATACACATGCTAGCCTTTCGTTAGAAGCTCAATTTTGACCCTAAAACAGACTTCAAGAGAGGGAAAGTAGGTTTCATTCAAAATCTTTACAACTCTTAATTGTTTGGAAATATAGCTGCATTTTTCTTTAAAACAACCATTCATCTCTTAAAATATGGTATATTTGCCCAACCGAAGAATAAAGAATATATCATACATAACGAAAATCATAATACCTATGAAGCTTTTAACCTCTATGCTGTTTTGTGCAGCCTTCCTACTCAATTCTCTTCTAGCCACAGCTAGTATAAAACCCTCACTTACACCCATTCCATCGAAAGTAACGATGCAAAGTGGACACTTCACCTTTGGTCCAAAAACCACCCTCTTCATTGAGGCACCTACTGCCGATAAAGAGCTGCTTAGCGACTACTTAATAGCCTCATCATTGCCACTTAAGAGCGTAAAAAAAGAGGCTAAGAAACAACAATTAGTACTGAAACAGGTACAACAATTGGATGGCATGAGCTCACCCGAGAGTTATATACTACATATAGAGCCGCAACTAATAACCATAAAGGCCACTTCAGGAGCTGGATTATTTTATGGTGTGCAAACACTTTTACAACTAACAAAACAGTATGGAGAGCAGCTTCCTACGCTGCAAATCGAAGATGAACCTCGCTTTGACTATCGCGGTTCCATGCTCGACGTATCTCGTCACTTCTTTGATAAAGAGTTTGTAAAGAAACAAATTCGTATCTTATCATACTACAAAATAAACCGCCTACACCTCCACTTAACCGACGATGCGGGATGGCGTATTGAAATAAAAAAACACCCCCGTCTAACCCAATTCGCTGGTTGGAGACAAGGAGCTAACTGGAAAGATTGGAACAAAGGAGGGAACAAATATTTGAATGAAGGAACCGAAGAAGCTTACGGAGGTTACTATACCCAAGAGGAGATTCGTGAATTGGTAGCGTATGCTGCCAAACACTACGTAACCATCATTCCTGAAATTGAAATGCCTGCACACTCAGGCGAAGTGCTCGCAGCTTACCCCGAACTATCGTGCGCCAAAGAGCCCTACAAACAAGCTGACTTCTGCATCGGCAACGAACAAACCTTCGAATTTTTACAAGATGTACTGACCGAAGTGATGGAACTATTCCCCTCGGTAGATATTCACATTGGTGGAGATGAAGCGGGCAAAGGAGCTTGGAAAAAGTGCGAGCAGTGTCAAGCACGCATGAAAGCCGAAAATCTAGCCGATGTAGATGAACTACAAAGCTACATGATTCACCGCATTGAGGTGTTCTTGAATAGTAAAGGACGCAACCTACTGGGTTGGGACGAGATACTAGAGGGGGGACTTGCACCCAATGCTACTGTCATGTCTTGGAGAGGTACCGAAGGGGGGATTAAAGCAGCACAATCAGGTCACCGTGTGATTATGACACCCGGACAATACTGCTACCTAGATGGCTACCAAGATGCACCCGATTCACAACCCGAAGCGATTGGAGGTTACCTACCTTTAAAGAAAGTATACGGTTACGACCCCATTGAACCCATCTTTACACCCGAACAAGCCAAACAAATATACGGAGTACAAGGAAATCTTTGGTGCGAATATGTACCTACCCCCGAACATGCCGAGTATATGTTATACCCGCGTATGATTGCCATTGCCGAAGTGGGTTGGTCGCAACAAGAGAATCGCTCATGGGAGAGTTTCCAACCGCGTGCACTTGCTATTGTAGAGGAGATGCGTGGCAAGGGATACAGTACCTTCGACTTGAAAAATGAAATCGGTAACCGCAAAGAGGCTGAAGAGCCCATTGAACACCTAGGCCGTGGGAAAAGCGTAAAATACAATGCACCCTTGTGGGAGAACTATCCAGCAGCCAGAGAGAAAACACTCACAGACGGATTGCGCGGTGGCTGGAACTACAACGATGGGTTGTGGCAAGGATTTGTATCGAAGAACCGAGTAGATGTGGTAATTGACCTCGAAAAATCGACAGATGTACAATCCATTGCAGCCGACTTTATGCAGATTTGTGGCCCCGAAGTATTCATGCCCAAACAGGTCATCATCTCTATCTCAGAGGATGGTGAGAACTTTACCGAATTGGCCAACTTAGCACATACAGTAATTCGTGACAGTGCAGTAACCTTCAAAAACTTTGGTTGGAAAGGAAAAGCCAAAGGACGTTACGTACGTTACCAAGCCTTCGCTAGCGAAGAGTTTGGCGGTGTACAATTTATTGACGAAATTGTCATCCAATAAACCTCTATACTATTCAATTAAATCCTACATAGAGAGTTTTAACCATTCATTCCTTACCATTCGTTCTACAATGAGCACTTTGTAAGGAATGAATGCTTTTTATCTACTACCATTGAATTTACAAAAATACCTTATATGAAAAGAATCAACAAAATGATGCTAGCAGTTACAGCATTAGCACTCACTTGCACCACACTTCATGCGCAAGAGGAGGCTTTTGACCTCAGCTCACAGCGCTCAGAATCACAAGATGTACTTCGAGTACCGGGTAAAAAATTAGACCACCAAGGTTTAATCATCAATCCCACCCCCCAAAGCCTAATCGTTAATCGTTCGCAAGCGTTATACCTGCCCGATGGCATCGCACTAATCGATAAAAAACAAGCCTTCACAAATGACTTTGGTTTTATTGCAAAGAACAAGAAAGCACCCAAACTCACCATCGACTTCGGAAGCAAATTGGCCGAAAAGAGTGGTGTAAAAGCCGTATCGGGTGCCTATGCACTTCGGGTTACGACCAAAGGAATTAGCATCATTGGCTACGATGAGATAGGGGCTTTTTACGGAATACAAACCCTTCGCCAAATTATTGCAAACCCAGAAATTGCGGGTAATCTATCTATCCCAACACTCGAAATCATTGACCACCCAGACATGAAGTACCGCGGTATTGTAGAGGGCTTTTACGGTCCACCTTGGTCACATGAGGTACGCTTGTCGCTCATTGATTTCTACGGACAATTTAAGATGAACAGCTACCTTTATGGACCCAAAGATGATCACTACCACAGCTCACCCCACTGGCGACTTCCCTATCCAGAGAAAGAGGCAAAAGATATCAAAGAGCTGGTAGAGGCTTGTAACCGCAATCGTGTAGAGTTTGTATGGGCCATTCACCCAGGAAAAGACATTAAATGGAACGAAGAAGATTACCAAAACTTGGTAAAGAAGTTCGAAATGATGTACGACTTAGGAGTACGTTCATACGCCATTTTCTTTGACGACATTGAGGGAGAAGGAACCAATCCCGTTAAACAAACAGAACTATTGAACAGACTCAATAAGGAATTTGTAGAGGCAAAGGGAAATATTGCCAATTTGGTAATGTGCCCAACAGACTACTCACGTCTATGGGCCAATCCTACCGAAAAAGGAAGCTTGGTTACCTTTGGAAATAAGTTAGACAAATCAATCGAGATGTTCTATACAGGCGATGTAGTGTGTAGTGACTTAACCAAAGAGACGATGGATTTCTTTAACTCCCGTGTAAAGCGCCCAGGATACTTCTGGTGGAACTATCCCGTAACCGATTATGTACGCCACATCATTATGCAAGGACCTGTTTATGGACTAGACACCTCACTTACTCCCGATGATATTGTAGGATTGGCAAGTAACCCCATGGAGCATGGCGAAGCCTCTAAATTGGCACTTTACAGTGTGGCAGACTACACATGGAACCTAAAAAGCTACAATGCAATTGACAGCTGGGAACGTGGACTGGCCGAGATTGCCCCCACTGCTAAGGAGGCCTATCGTACCTTTGCCATTCACTCTTGCGATACCGAAAATGGCTACCGCCGCTCAGAATCGTGGGAAACCGAAACATTCCGCATCAACAACTATACCCAACCACAATTCAAAGCTCTTGCTACCGAATTTGAGAAAGTAGAGAAGGTGTATGCTATCATGAGTGAGAACTGTGAGAACGAACTACTTAAAGGCGAATTACAGCCATGGTTAGTCGAATTTGAGAAGCTAGGAAAACGTGGTAAAAAAGCACTCGACCTCATTCAACTCTCAAAAACAGCTAGCGATAAAGCATTCTGGAATAGCTATACCCAAAACTTAATGAGTGAAACAGAACGAAAAGCCTACAACGAACACAAATCGGGTACCATGAAGCTTCAACCCTTCTATGAAAACACGATGGACGACTTGGCCTTCAACTTTTATACAAAACTAACGGGCGAAGTACCCTCTGCATACCTAGGTATTGGCTCGTTCCCCTCGTTGCAAACCATTCAATGCAAATTAATGTTTGATAACGATACAACCACCCACTACACCTCGGGAGTTGCTCAAAAAACAGGCGACTGGATAGGAGCTGATCTACGCGCCGTTAGAGAGGTTTCAACCATTTCAATCATTCAAGGCCGTAACTCGGTAGATGATGTAGACTACTTTGACCACACCATTCTAGAGTATTCGGTCGATGGAAAAACCTGGAATGCACTGACCGATGAGCTTGAAAAATGCTACATCATTGAGTGGAATGGCGAACCTGTACAAGCGCGTTATGTACGTATCCGTAAACTACCCTCAAAAAAGACAAACTGGTCAACTGTACGTACCTTTAAGGTAAACCCCTTTGGGTTGGAATCACTAGGTTTCGCTATCGAGGCAACAGATACTCAAAAAGCACTCTATGCCTTCGATAAGAACCCAGGAACCTCATTCACTACCAGCAACTCCTTTGGTTTTGGAGTATCATCAGGCAAAAGAGACTGTACCATGCTAACTAAAAGAACAAGCAGTGAAACAGTAAAGATTGAGCAATTAGCTATCAATGGAGCAGTACTAGCTGAACTAACAGTCGATTCTGATTTCATTCACTTCGAGATTGATAGTAAAGCTACAACGATTAAAGTTGTAGGAGTTCTAGAGATTTTCGAAATCATTGTAAAATAGATTGCACCCCTGCAGCATTGTATGCTGCTATATCTAAATAGAAACTCCCTCTATGGTTACAGTAGCCATAGAGGGAGTTTCTATTTGCAAAGCTCCCCAATAATGCCTTTACTGCCCATTATAACTTTCTACCTTCCAGCAATATTTAACTAGCCTTATTTAGTAAAAGAAAAGGTTACTTTTATTTACCGAACTGGCTCTGTAGTTACCGTTAGAAACTCCAAACTCTTAAGAGTTCACATATTGATTAAAAAAAAGGGGTAGAGAAGAAACTAAATAAACTTTTTTTGGCTTATTTTGCATTAGCAACCCTTTATACATTTGCCAAACATGAGAAAAATTATAATCACCTCTTTCTTACTACTTTTCACACTTTTTCTGAATGCTACGGAATATATGTTTCGACACTTAGAGATTAAAGATGGACTCTCTAACCACCAAGTCAACCACATATTCAAAGATAAAGAGGGATTTATGTGGTTCTCTACAGCTTCTGGACTCAACAGGTACGATGGAAACGAAATGATACACTTTAGCGGTTATAATTTCGAGAAAGACCCCTTGGCCGATAACTATATCTATGATGTACAACAAGACTATTGGGGAAGCTTGTGG
The DNA here is from genome assembly GCA_051648565.1 of Phocaeicola sp. GTDB lineage: Bacteria > Bacteroidota > Bacteroidia > Bacteroidales > Bacteroidaceae > Phocaeicola. The sequence continues at coordinate 106,275 of JBOFFJ010000043.1, forward strand.
ATACATACGGCACAAGGATACAGCCTTTACGATCCGACTACCGAACTATTCGAAAAGGATACCCGCAATTGGATGATAAACCATGGGATGGATGCAATCCCTACGTTGACCTACATTGATAGTAACCAGCAGATGTGGATTTACACCTCTAAAGGAATCAACCTTTTCATTCCTCAAACCAAGCTACTCTATACCCTTTACTACAGCAACGAACTGATGCCTACGGGTAAATTAAGTAAAATAACAGAGAGCAGAGAGGGCATCTTACTCCTCTTTGAAGAGGGAAAAATAGTTTGCTTAGAGAGAGAAAATGGCAAAGTAAAGTGGGAACTAACTGGCCTTACACAACAGGTAGCTGGAGCCAAACATATAGGCATCAATGCCATGACCGATACAGATGGCGACATTTGGATCTACAGCTCGCTGGGAGTCCGGGTCTACAATCCAACGTTAAAAAAATGGTTACCCAATTTGGTTGCTCCCTTGAAAGGAAAACAGAATAAAAGCATACAGGCTATCACACAAGATGCGCAGGGAAACATCTGGATAGGAAGCAAAGAAGAGGGTATTGAACTGCTCGATAAGAAAAGCCTACAAACAACTCAATTGGTTAGAAACAACCAAGATCAACGGACGCTACAAAGCAATGCTATCCAATCACTCTACACCGATAGCTACGGTACAGTATGGATAGGAACCACTACCAAAGGGGTATCCTACTACAATGAAAATTCATTTAAGTTTGGTTTCAAATCAATAGGCGAAGTCAGTGCTATCGAAGAGGAGAAAGAGGGAGCTATTTGGGTGGGGCTTAACAGTGGAGTGTTTCGCTGGAACAAAAGCAACAACGAAGTAACTGCCATAAAGGATCCCAAAGGAGTACTAGCCGTAGCAAACATTACTGCTTTGCTGCAAAGTAAAGATGGAACAATGTGGATTGCTACACAACGCCATGGGTTATTATCGTACTACAAAGAGAGGTTCAACTACTACGAATACAGCCCTACAAACTCCACATCGCTCGCTAGCAACTCCATTAATAGCCTAGCCCAAGATAATGAAGGAAATATCTGGATAGGTACCAACGATAGTGGCGTGCAACTATTAAACCCCAAAACCAATCAATTCACGACCTATCATACAGAGAATAGCGAAATAGCATCCAATCAGGTTAACTCACTCTGCATGACCAGTAGAAATCAGTTGGCTATTGGAACAGAGAGAGGAGTCTCAATGCTTAGCCTATACAGCAGAAACATAGCAGCTTGGAATGGAAGCCAATCGGGCAACGCTACCCTCCCTAGTTTGCGAATCACTCAACTCTACGAAGATAGCAGAGGGCTACTCTGGATAGGTACATCTAGTGGACTCAGTAGTTACCAACAACAGAATGATGAGCTAAAAAATATTACAATCTATGCGGAGAAAGAAAATCAAACGATTTCGGCCATCATAGAGGATACAAACCAAAACATCTGGGTCTCCACACTCACAGAGATAGCCACTATTACCCCCTCCTTGAATGAGAGAGGTGGATATGAATACGAAACCTACCTATTTGGCAAGAGAAATGGACTACAACAGGGACAGTTTAATCCAAGAGCTATTGAGCGAATCTCGTCAGGGCAACTCCTCTTTGGGGGTACCTATGGTATAAACTACCTAATTCCCAACCTTATTAGTTACAACAAAATCTACCCCAAAGTTCGTTTCACACACCTATACCTCTCCCATAAAGAGATCAAGGTAGGCGAGCAGCATGAGGGGCAGATTGTGCTACAGCACTCACTAAACAGCCAAAAAAAGATTACCCTATCTCCCCAAAAAGAGGTGATTGACATTCATTTCTCAGCAGACGATTATGTTGTACCACAAGGAGTAACTTATAGCTATAAGTTAGAGGGATTTAACAAAGAGTGGATAACCACCAATGAAGGAAAAGTAACCTATCTCAATTTAGAGTCGGGCCAATACACACTACGAGTTAAGGTAATTAACAGCGATGGGTTTAGCAATGGAGAAGAGTTTACACTAGCCATCACCATTACCACTCCGCTAATTGCCACCATCGGAAACTACCTATTCTACCTCCTTCTAGCAGTGGCTCTACTCTTAGCTCTCTACTTTGTACTACGCAATCAAAAGCAACGAAGAGAGAGGGAAACAAAAAAAGGAGAAGCAGGCCTCGCACCCAATAAGCAGTTTGGCATAGAAGAGGAGTTTCAAGTAGGCAATAGCTCGTATCAGACTCCTTCTAAAGAATCAACAACGCTAACTAATGGCATGAGCAATACAATGGAAGAGAGAAAAGAGAGCTATCCAACGGAAAGCACAATAAAGGAGAGTGAGCAAACACTAGACCAACAAGGTGTTGTTGAAGAGGTTAATAGCGCAATCTATACCATCGATAACATTGTCAACCTAGAAGAGGAGGAGAGCGCAACCTACCCTTCGCAAGACACAAGCCATTTAACAACCATCCAAATCATCCCACTCGATAGTAGAGGAGAAGAGCACTTAGAACTCATTCAAACAGCTGTAGCCAAAAGAGTTGATTACGAAGAAAAAAAGGAGGAGGAAGAGGAAAAAGAGGTAGTAGAAACGACGAAAGAGATTATCAAAAAAAGAACCAAAGCCAGCGTAAAAAGTCATCGCCCCACTCTATTAGTGGTCGATGACAACGAAGATGTATTGGCCTTCATCTACGAAAAGCTACAACAAGAGTATGATCTTGTAATGGCTCCCGATGGGTATGAAGCATGGAAATTGATGGAGAGTCTAACACCCGACCTAATTATTAGCGACCTAGAGATGCCACATATTGATGGAAATGAACTATCCCGCCTAGTAAGAAGTAAAGAAGAGTTGGCCCAAATACCTTTTATTCTACTGCTCTCTAGACAACCAGACCATACGAGTGAAATAGCTACAGAGGTGAGTGAAACAGTAACGAAACCCTTTAACAAGGCCACTCTAGTGGCTAAAATCCAATCGTTACTCGAGGCAAGATCTCTGCAACTAGACCCTAGAGAAAGAAACAAAATAGATAGCATGACTATTACTCCTAGCGACGAAAAGTTGGTTGAAAAAGCAGTAAAGTATGTAGAGAAAAACATTTCGAACAGCCAATTATCGGTAGAAGAGCTAAGTAAAGCACTCAACACAAATCGGGTAGATCTATACAAGAAGTTATCAAACGTAACAGGAAGAACGCCTGTGGAGTTTATTCGTTTTATCCGGATGAAGCGGGCGGCACAACTCTTTAGAGAGGAAAAACAGAGCAAATCGGAGGTGGCCTTCCAAGTAGGATTTACCAACCTAAGAAGCTTCGAAAAGTTCTTCGAAAAAGAGTATGGAGATAGTGATCAATTTATAGAGAAGGGGAGAACAGAACTCTAATAAAGAGGAGAAAATACCCGCTTTTTTTTACTATCTTTGTCGGCTTTAGTTAAAAAAAGGAGAAGATAAGTATGATAGTTTGTATTGCCGAAAAGCCCAGTGTAGCACGCGACATAGCCGATGTATTAGGAGCTAAAACACGAAGAGAGGGATATATAGAGGGAAATGGATACCAAGTAACCTGGACCTTCGGACACCTATGCACCCTCAAAGAGCCGCATGAGTATACCCCTTCGTGGAAGGCGTGGAGCCTCTCTAGCCTTCCTATGATTCCACCACGCTTTGGCATCAAACTTATCAGCAGCCCCAGTATTGAGAAGCAGTTCCGCACCATCGAGTCGCTTATGCAACAAGCAGACGAGATTATAAACTGCGGGGATGCTGGACAAGAGGGGGAGTTGATTCAACGATGGGTGATGCAGAAGGCGGGGGTGAAGTGTCCTGTAAAACGGCTCTGGATCTCATCACTAACTGAAGAGGCCATCCGAGAAGGATTCAAAAATCTAAAAGATCAAAAAGAGTTTCAACCCCTCTACGAAGCGGGATTGAGCCGTGCCATAGGCGACTGGACACTGGGCATGAATGCCACTCGGCTCTATACCCTAAAGTATGGACAAAACAGACAAGTACTCTCCATAGGGCGGGTACAGACTCCTACCCTAGCACTCATTGTAAAGCGTCAACTCGAAATAGACGATTTTACACCACAACAATATTGGGTACTCACCACCTCCTACCGCAATACCACTTTCACCGCCCTTCTGCGCAAAAGCGACGAAGAGTTGGCACAAGAAGAGAGTGACAAGAAAGAGAGTGGAAAGAGGGAGAGCAAGCCCGAAGAGAACAGAGGAATTCCCCCCATTACCGATTTAGCAACGGGAGAAGCCTTAATGGCACGCATCGAGCAAGCTCCTTTTACGGTGACCGATGTAACCCTTAAAAAAGGGAGTGAAGCCCCTCCACGCCTATTCGACTTAACCTCGCTGCAGGTAGAGTGCAACAAGAAGTTTGGCTATTCGGCCGATGAGACATTGCGCTTAATTCAAGCCCTATACGAGAAGAAAGTGGCCACCTACCCCCGTGTAGATACCACCTTCTTGAGTGAAGATATCTACCCCAAGTGTCCAAGTATCCTAGCAGGCATCAAACCCTACGAGGCACTCACCGCACCACTGATGGGGAAACCACTCCTAAAATCGAAGAAAGTATTCGACAATAAGAAGGTGACCGATCACCACGCCATTATCCCTACGGGACAAAATCCCACCAACCTAACCGATATGGAGAAGCGGGTCTTTGACCTCATTGCCCGTCGCTTTATTGCCGTATTCTACCCCGATTGTAAGTTCTCGACTACTACCATTATGGGCGAAGCAGATGCTATTGAGTTTAAGGTAACAGGCAAGCAGATTCTAGAACCAGGCTGGCGGGTGATCTTTGCCAAAGAGCCCAAAGAAGAGGTGAAAGAGGAGGGAAAAGAGGGAGCAGACGAAGAGCGAAGCCTACCTACCTTTAACCGAGGCGAAAGCGGTTCCCACACCCCTTCACTCAGTGAGAAGTGGACACAACCACCCCGCCCCTTTACCGAAGCCACCCTGCTACGTGCCATGGAAACAGCAGGTAAACAGGTAGAAGATGATGAACTACGCGATGCCCTCAAGGAGAATGGAATTGGACGTCCTTCAACCCGTGCAGCCATTATTGAGACCCTGTTTAAACGCAACTACATCAAGAAGGAGCGAAAAAACTTAATCGCTACCCCTACGGGAGTAGAGTTGATTGGACTCATTCACGAAGAGCTCCTGAAATCGGCCCAACTAACTGGTATTTGGGAGAAGAAACTACGCGAAATAGAACGCAAGAGCTACAAAGCGAGCACCTTCTTAGAGGAGTTGAAGCAGATGGTACAAGAGGTGGTGTATAGCGTATTAAGTGACAATACCAATCGCCGAGTGACCATTATGCAACCTACTATTGTAGAGGAGGTAACCAAAGCAGTGAAGAAGAAAAAAAGTGCTCCTCGCAAAAAGAAGGAGACAAAAGAGGGAGAGGCAACCGTTGCAAAACCCAAAACTCCCGCTACTCCCAAAGCAGCACCAGCAGCAGAGAGAGAGTTACCTATACCTGCTACACCGACGACTACAGCAGCGACAGCTGCATCGACTGATAACCTGGTAGGCCAACCCTGCCCCTTGTGTGGTAAAGGAACCATCATCAAGGGGAAGAGCGCTTACGGCTGCTCGGAGTGGAAAGCCGGTTGCAGCTTTAGGAATCCTTTTTAGTATATTCCGAAGGTAGCGACCCAAACTCCTCCTTGAAGTACTTAGAGAAGGATTTGGGCGATAACCCTACCCGGTAAGCAATTTGTGAAATGCTCTCTTGGCTCTGCTCCAAGAGGGCTTTTCCTCTTTTAATACGCAATATTCGGATAAACTCAATGGGCGACTTACCGGTAATGGTCATCAGCTTTTTATAGAGGTGACCACGGCTCATCCCAATGGCGGCACTTAAATCCTCCACAGAGAACTCACTGTTATCCATATTATTCTCAACTGCCTGAATAGCCTGCTCAATCAACCGCTCATCGAGTGTACTAACGGTAATCTCACTAGGCGATATATCGATGGTACCAAACTGCTTGTGGTTGTTACTACTCCACTGCAATAACTTAGCAATACGCAGCAACAAAATCTCCAGATTAAACGGTTTTGTTAAGTAGTCATCGGCATCCTCTCTGAGTCCCTCTAGCACATGCTCCTCGGCACTCCGAGCGGTCAATAGAAGCACGGGAATGTGCGAATAGGTTAAATCACTCTTAATGGCGTGACACAACTCCAATCCATCCATTACTGGCATCCGAATGTCACTTACAACCAGATTAATCTCCTGCTTTTGCAGCACCAGCAGTGCCTCCTTTCCATTGGCTGCCTCGAATACCTGGTAGTACTCTTTCAAGCTATCCACCAAGAAGTTTCTAAAATCATCGTTATCCTCTACTACAAGTAGGTTACGCTGACTCACCAACTGAGACTCATCTCCCCCCTTCTCTTCAACTACCGAAGGGAGCATTTCTTGACGTGCTGCATATACAATAGGTAGTAGTACCTCTACAATGGTTCCTTGCGGCTGATTATCTACAATCTTTATTTCTCCCCCATGCAGCTGAACATATTCATACACAATATGCATACCGATGCCACTCCCTACATAAGCCGTAGAGGCAGACTCCTCTTGAAAGAATCGGTCAAATATCTTCTCTTTATTGGCATCACTAATCCCAATGCCGGTATCAGCCACCTTAAGCGAGGCATAGCTACTCCCCTCCTTCACTACAGACTCTAGAGTAACCGTTACACTCCCCTGCTCGCAATTATACTTAAAAGCATTCGAGAGTAGGTTGAGCAAAATGCGCTCCATCTTATTTCGGTCAAAGTTAGTCTCCAACTCTCTACTCTTCAATACCAAGCTTAACGTAATCCCCTTCTTATCGGCGTATGATTCAAACGAGTCACACACACACTTGGTGAACTCAGCCAAATCGCCATGCGAAGCATTGAGCTGCGCCTTGCCATTCTCTAGCTTACGCAAATCGAGTAGTTGATTCACTACATTTAATAAGGTCACGGCATTGCGATGTATCAATGTTAACTCCTTCTGCACGTTCATCGCTGCCTCCGAATGTAATATTTTCTCCAGCGGAATAATGATTAGCGAGAGCGGCGTACGCAGGTCATGATTCACGTTGGTAAAGAAGCGTAGTTTAGCCTCATCTACCTCATGCTGATGAGCCGCCTCCATCTCGCTACGCTGCCTAATCAAGATACGCTTGTGTTTCTGTTTGGTACGCATCACAAAGAGTGCTAACAGCAGTAAGAAGAGCAACAAGTAGCTAAAGTAAGCCCAAGTAGATTCCCAGAAAGGGGGGCGCACATGAATAACCAAAGTCGCTATTTGGTTATGCTCACCCTCTTTGGTCTCGGCCACTTTCACCTGTAGCGAATAACTCCCAGGAGCTAGTTTGTTAAAGTAAACCCGATTACCATCTAATCGGATCCACTCCTCTTTACTCCCCAACCGATAGAGGTAAACAATCTTGTGTAGGTTGCTATAATCCATAGCCGATACCTCAATGGAGAAGTTGCTATCAGAGTAGTCTAACCAAACCTCGGGATTGAGCTGGATATTTTGGTGCAACGGCCTCTTGCCATTGGCAGTCAGTTTATCCACCTCTACCCGTTCATCACCCAAATAGAGATCGGTAAAAACAATTTTCTTATCGTAGTGATAGAGATGGTCGGGTTGTGACTTTAATGTAATGTATCCACCAGAGCCGCCTACAAGAATCTCATTTTGATCGTTGCACAGAATAGAAAAGTTATTGAGTGTAAAGTATGCCATGCCATCCTCTTCAAAATAGGGATGACAAAGGTAACTATATCCGCTCTCCTTTTTTTGAACCACTATTTGGGTAATTCCATGGTCGGTAGTAAGCCATATATTTCCACTTTTATCCTCTACCATGGCGCGTATGTGCAAATGAGAGAGTCCATCCTGCATGGTAAGCAGTTCCGAACTATCGGTATGTGGGTTGTAAATGCTCACTCCTTTTCTTCCCCCTAACCAAACTAACTTGCGACTATCTTGGTAAATGCAGTTGGTAAAGTTCTTCAGGGTCTCCACTTCACCCGTTTGATAATCCTCCAGTTGTGTAAGTTGACGCGTAGCTAGATTCATGTAATAGGTAGCAGAGCCTGTCACAATATAGAGCCTTTCCGAATCCACGCTAGAGAGATCGGCTATGTAATTGGTCAATAAGATGGAGTTATTCATGTCATAATGGGTTAACCCACCCGTTGCTTCTAAACAAAACAGACCTTGCGTATAGGTAGCAAACCAAAGGTTACCTGCTCCATCTTCGGTAATACGCCGTACATAGTGGGGTATTTCTACCTCTCCTACCTTGGGTTCATGGGCCAACAAATGAAATTTATCCTCTTTGTAATAAAAGGCTCCCCGACCAAAACTGCCAAACCAAGCCCTCCCTTTCGAATCTAAAAAAGAGGAAACAATCAAATCGGAGGGTATCGATTTATCTTTCGATTTGTAATAGGTATACTTCTCGGTAGCCTTGTTGTAGCGAGCTATCCCCTCACCATCATAACCAAACCAAAGATTTCCTCGCCCATCTTCGAGTAGGCAACTTATATCCTCTTTGTTCGGAGCATAACGATTTTCAAAAGTAGTATGACCTAGCTTGGCATAAGCTACCCCCTGCTTACCAGTACCAATCCACATTACATCACGACTATCTTTAAAAATGGCCGTAATGTGATTATTGGGTAATGCATAGAGTTTGTTAGGCTCTTTAGAGATCCACGTATGCTTTCCCTCTTTGTAGTCATAAATAAATACCCCCCTATTATCTGTACCAATCCAGATGCTCCCCTTGCCATCGTCAATAACGGTAGTAATGGTAGTATAGGTACGGTTCAGTTCATCTCTTCCACCAAAATCAATCCACCGATGCTCCAGTGTAGCGTAACACTTTATATCCGAATCGTGCAAGCTATATATCCAGAGGTTGTAAGCAGTATCTAAATAGATACGAGGCTGAAAACCATCTTGCGGCTCCGCCTCAACTACTTTACGAATGGTACGCTGTGCCCAGTCAATGGTAACAACATGTCCATCGGAGAGTAATAAGTAAGGTGTAAAGCCACGACAAACCAACTCAACTACTGCTACATTGATGGGGATAGAGAGTTTGAGTAGCTCCTTCTGCGCAAAGCGATAGGTATAAAGGGTATTATCTACCACACACCACAGATTCTGCTCTTCGTCTATAAAGAGCTGCTTGGGCGTACCAGGAATACCCAACTTAGCCAGTGGAATATGCACACGGTTATCGAGTTCATCCTTTTCTCGGTTGTAGTAACAGTAGTTTACCGATGATTTAACCCAAATAGTACCCGAGGCATCCTCCTTAGCAAACTCTATATTGTTATCGTACGAGCCCAGCTGCAGGGTGGTATAATTTCTAAAATGATACCCGTCGTAACGGCTCAATCCATCCAGTGTAGCAAACCACATAAAGCCGTAATTATCGTGCAAAATATCTTGTATATAATTATCCGAAAGGTTAGACTTTACATCGAGCACACGGAAATTTATCTCGGCAGATAGTTCTCTTGAAAATGAAAGTAAAGTAAAAAGGGCAAACAAAAATAGTTTCTTCATGCGTATTAGGTTTTAGCGCTGTAAATATAGCTCTTTTAACGCAATCCATAGGGGGCGAAATGTATTATTTATCGGTCTATTTGTCATCAAAGAGGCGACAGAACCACCCCAAAGGGCATTTATGAAACAAATCACTCTCACTATGTGCCATACTACAAAAGAGCTACTCTATGATTCATATTAGTAACTACCACTAAACTATTCTTACTAATTTTGTCATCGAAGCTTAGATATAACCATATAACTAATAATATGATGACAAAAATGCCATACAAAATAGGTCGCTGGACAATAGCCCTATTAGTAGCCTCAACCGGACTGTTTGCCTGCTCACCAGCCAAGCAACAACAAGAACGAACAGCAGAGACAAAAGCACTACTCAAAAATCTAAAAGAGATGCCTGCCAAAGGCATTCTATTTGGTCACCACGACGACACCCTCTATGGAATAGGATGGGAAGGTGATGCCGACCGAAGCGATGTAAAAAGTGTATGTGGTGCCTACCCAGCAGTAATCTCATTTGATCTAGGCGACCTAGAGATAGGATCCGAAAAGAGTCTAGATAGCATCTCATTTCATTTAATTCGAAAAGCCATTATAGAACAGTACCAACGCGGTGGAATGAGCTCTGTAAGTTGGCACATTAAAAACCCCAAAACAGGAGGCGACTCGTGGGATGTAAGCGACAATCGCGTGGTTGAGTCCGTACTAGAAGGAGGTGAAAACCACCAGCTATTCCTGACTTGGTTGGAGCGCATGGCCACCTTCCTAAACTCACTACAAACAGCCGATGGTAAGATGATTCCCATTTTGTTCCGCCCTTGGCACGAGCACACAGGCAGCTGGTTCTGGTGGGGACAAAACCTATGTACCACCGAACAATACAAAGCGTTGTGGCACCTTACCTACCAAGAGCTACAAGCTCACCAAGTAAACCACATACTCTATGCCTATTCACCCGGATCGGAACCCAATAGTGTAGCCGAATACCTAGAGCGTTATCCAGGCGATGAAATTATTGATTTAATAGGATTTGATACCTACCAACACGAGCGAGCAGCCTATATTAACAACCTAGAGAAATCACTTGGCATCCTTACACAAGTAGGAAAGATGCACAACAAACCCATAGCCATAACCGAAACGGGTTTCGAAACCATCCCCGACTCTACTTGGTGGACTACTACGCTGCTTCCTATTATGGAGAAATACCCCATTAGCTATGCCCTAGTATGGCGCAATGCCCGCGAGATAGAGAACCACTACTATGCACCCTACCCCGGACAGGTTTCGGCCGATGACTTTGTACGCTTTTACCAATCGCCTAAAACACTCTTTATAGGCGACGATTTCAAACTTTATAACTAACCCACTACCATGAAAGGACTATTCAAGAATTACCTCTTTATCGGATTATCGGCCCTGGCTTTGGGAGCCACGGCACAAAATGTATCCATATCGACCCCTACTACCTCAATGGTGCTATCGGCACCCGTAGGAGGAGAACTAAAATACCTCTACTACGGAACCAAGTTGGCAGCAACCGATTTGGAGCAGATTGAGTTCGATGGCAATATGAACCATGCAGCCTATCCCGTATATGGCCTAAACTGCCCAGGCGAAACAGCACTAGCTGTAACCCATGCCGATGGCAACATGACGCTCGATTTGGCTATTGTCAAAGTAGAGACCCACCAAGTAGGAACCTCTACCATTACCACCATTGAACTAAAAGACAAAGTATACCCCTTTTATGTAAAGGTAAACTACCAAACATACAGTGATACCGATGTCATCGAAACCTGGAGTGAGATAAGCCACGACCAGAAGAAACCTGTTTTACTCACTCAATTTGCATCGGCCTACCTACCTATTCGCCGCGGCAATGTGTGGATTTCGCACCTTTATGGCTCTTGGGCCAACGAAGGAATCTTGGCTCAAGAGCGTTTGGAGCCAGGCATGAAGATTATTAAAAACAAAGATGGCGTACGCAATTCGCACACTGCCCATGCCGAGATGATGTTCTCACTCGATGGAAAGCCACAAGAGAACCAAGGAAATGTGATTGGAGCAGCCCTCTGCTACAGCGGCAACTACAAACTACGTATTGATACAGACGATAGCGAGTATCACCAATTCTATGCAGGTATAAACGAAGAGAACTCGGCCTATAAACTACAGCGCAAAGAGATTTTCCGCACACCCCAATTGGCATTGACCTACAGTAGTGAAGGATTAAGTGGTAGCAGCCGCAACTTCCACAAGTGGGGACGCACCTACAAACTAGCCAATGGCGATAAAGCCCGCAAAATATTATTGAATAGCTGGGAAGGGGTCTACTTTGACATTACCGAAGAGGGAATGGAGCAGATGACCAAAGATATTGCCTCAATGGGTGGTGAATTATTTGTAATGGACGATGGATGGTTTGGCGACAAATACCAACGCAACACCGATAACTCATCGTTGGGCGACTGGGTAGTAGATCGTAAGAAACTACCTAATGGCATTGAGAAGCTAGTAAGCGATGCCAAGAAATATGGCATTGACTTTGGTATCTGGATAGAGCCCGAAATGTCGAACACTACCAGCGAACTATTCGAGAAGCATCCCGACTGGGTAATCAAAGCGCCACAACGCGAGTTGGTACTAGGCAGAGGAGGTACCCAAGTAGTGCTTGACCTAGCCAATCCCAAGGTGCAAGATTTTATTTACGACCTAGTAGACCAACTCATGGTGAATCATCCCGAGCTAGACTACATTAAGTGGGATGCCAACATGGCCATCATGAACCACGGCTCTAGCTACTTAACCCAAGACAACCAAAGCCACCTCTACATTGAGTTCCACCGCGGCTTTGAAAAGGTGTGCCAACGCATTCGTGCCAAGTACCCCACACTAACCATCCAAGCCTGTGCCAGTGGTGGCGGACGTGCCAATTACGGCCTACTCCCCTACTTCGATGAGTTCTGGGTGAGCGACAATACCGATGCCCTGCAACGTGTCTATATGCAGTGGGGTACCTCTTACTTCTTCCCAGCTATCGCCATGGCCTCGCACATTAGTACGGCTCCTAACCATCAAACCTTCCGCACCATCCCCTTGAAATACCGAGTAGATGTAGCCATGAGTGGACGTTTGGGCATGGAGATTCAGCCCAAGAATATGACCGAAGAGGAGAAAGAGCTCTGCCGCAAAGCCATTGCTGAGTACAAAGAGATACGCAACGTGGTTCAATTTGGCGATCTTTACCGCCTGCAATCACCCTACGACAAACTAGGAGTTGCCTCACTGATGTATGTAACCCCCGAAAAAGAAGAAGCCGCTTTCTACTGGTGGAAGACCGAACACTTCTGCAACGAGCACCTACCCCGTATCAAGATGGCAGGACTAGATGCCGATAAACTCTACAAGGTAACCGAGCTCAACCGCATTGACAACGAACCCCTCAAGTTTGAAGGGAAAACATTCACAGGTGCCTATTTAATGGCAAATGGTTTGGAGATACCCTACACGCACAAGGTAGATTACCACAAACTAAATGATTATGCCAGCCGCGTACTTCGTTTAGAAGCAGTAAAATAGAAGAATAAACGTAACAAAAACAACCCCATAATGAATCCATTTGAGAACAGACTAAAATCGCTTCTTGACAATCACGAAGCTTTAGTAACCCGCAAAAACAACCCATTACAAGAGAGCAACGGAGTCTATACCCGTTACGAAAACCCCATCGTTACAGCAGCCCATACGCCCATCTTTTGGCGATATGATTTAGACCCTGCTACCAACCCACACCTTATGGAGCGCATCGGCATGAATGCCACCATGAACTCGGGTGCTATGAAGTGGGGCGATAAATACCTACTTGTAGTACGCGTAGAGGGAGCCGATCGGAAATCATTCTTTGCCATTGCCGAAAGCCCCAATGGAGTAGATAACTTCCGCTTTTGGGACTACCCCGTAACCATGCCCGAAGATGTGATTCCGGCAACCAATGTATACGACATGCGCCTTACTGCTCACCAAGATGGATGGATTTATGGTATCTTTTGTGCCGAGCGCCACGACCCAGCTGCCGCAGCAGGCGATTTATCATCGGCTACCGCTACAGCAGCCATTGCTCGCACCAAAGATTTAAAAACATGGGAGCGCCTTCCCGATCTAAAGACCAAAAGCCAACAACGCAACGTAGTGCTTCACCCCGAGTTTGTAGAGGGTAAGTATGCCCTATACACCCGTCCACAAGATGGATTTATCGATGCAGGTAGCGGTGGCGGTATCGGCTGGGCCTTGGTAGACGATATGACTTGTGCCGAAGTAAAAGAGGAGAAAATTGTAGACCAACGCTTTTACCACACCATTAAAGAGGTAAAGAATGGCGAAGGACCTCACCCCATCAAAACAGAGAAAGGGTGGTTACACCTAGCACACGGAGTACGTGGCTGTGCAGCGGGACTCCGCTACGTATTGTATCTCTATATGACCTCACTCGAAGATCCTACACAAGTAATTGCCTCGCCCGCCGGTGCTTTCATGGTGCCCGAAGGCGAAGAGCGCATAGGCGATGTATCGAACGTACTCTTCACCAACGGTTGGATAGCCGATGAAGATGGCAAAGTATTTATCTACTACGCATCAAGCGATACCCGCATGCACGTAGCTACATCTACCATTGAGCAATTAGTAGACTACTGCCTCAACACACCCGAAGATGGATTCCGCTCGTCACTATCGGTAGAGACACTAAAGAGACAGATTGAAAAGAATTTAAAGGTAATGAATAAGCAATAGGGTTTCAGTTTTTTTTTAAGGTTTGAAAGAACGCTTCGTAAGAGGGAGTTAAAGCTATCTATAGGTAGCGAAAGACTCCCTCTTACTTGAGGCGATTTTCACGTTTTTATCTTCACCTTCTAACATAATACCATGATAAAACTAAAAGAAAAGATAGGTTACGGACTAGGCGATATGGCCTCTTCCATGTTTTGGAAGCTATTTGGCTCCTACCTCATGATATTTTACACCGATGTATTTGGCATGTCGGCTGCTGCCGTAGGAACCATGTTCCTCGTCACCCGGGTTTGGGATTCGGCCAATGACCCCCTATTTGGTATCCTAGCCGATCGCACCAACAGTCGCTGGGGTAAGTTTCGCCCCTACCTACTCTACTTAGCCCTTCCCTTTGGTTTAATTGGTATACTTACCTTTATTACCCCCGATTGGGACACCTCGGGCAAAGTAATCTACGCCTACATTACCTACTCCCTTATGATGACAGTCTACTCCGCCATCAATGTACCCTACGGTTCGCTACTAGGGGTAATGAGTCCCAACCCCAAAGAGCGCAATGTACTTTCGGTTTACCGCATGATGTTTGCCTACATTGGTAGTTTTGTAGCCCTACTCCTCTTTATGCCTATGGTTAACGCCTTTAGCCAAGGAGGAAGCGAACAGCTGGGTTGGACCCTTGCCGTAGCAGTTATCTCCATTATGTGTACCGCCCTCTTCTATGGCTGCTTTGCCCTAACACGCGAACGCGTAAAACCTATCAAAGAGGCACAAAACCCCTTGAAACAAGACCTCAAAGAGTTACTACACAACCGCCCTTGGTGGATTTTATTAGGATCGGGCATCGCCGCCTTGGTCTTCAACTCCATTCGCGACGGCGGAACCGTATACTACTTTAAATACTACATAGTCGAAGAGGGACACGCCTCCATTGACTTCCTAGGTGTATCATTCGTTCTAAGTGGACTCTACCTAGCTATTGGGCAGATAGCCAACCTAGTGGGAGTTATTTTAGCAGCCCCCATCAGCAACCGCATTGGCAAAAAGAAGAGCTACATGGGAGCCATGAGTATAGCCACCCTGCTATCCATCGCCTTCTACTGGTTAGACCGCGAGAACTTGGAGCTCATATTCTTGTTCCAAGTACTCATTAGCATCTGTGCCGGTAGCATCTTCCCCCTACTTTGGAGCATGTATGCCGACTGTGCCGACTATTCCGAACTGCGTACGGGCAACCGCGCCACCGGCCTCATCTTCTCCTCCTCCTCGATGAGTCAAAAGTTTGGTTGGGCCATTGGTAGCGCCCTTACCGGCTGGCTTCTAGCCTACTTTGGTTTCCAAGCCAATACCGTTCAGAATGCCGAAGCTATTCATGGTATTAAGATGTTCTTAAGCTTCCTTCCTGCCGTAGGAACAGTACTCAGCGTACTCTTTATTAGCCTCTATCCACTTTCGGAGAAAAAGATGGTGAAGATTACTGCCGAACTAGAAGCTAAACGAGCAAGCAAATAGGTAGTGGCCACAGCTATATGAATGGAACGAACTCTTCTACGAAGAGAAACGTAACATACGGTTAAACGATTAGAATAGGAGTCTAGTATAAAGAGTATCAACGATACCAACTTCTAGACCACCAAAAACGATGGAGCGAAAGAGCCGTTTGATGGAAACAAAAGCTATTTTTGTAGATATACTCTACCCTTAATTTTTAAAGCTATGCAGACAAAGAAATGGATTTGGGCACTCATCTGCCTTCCTCAGTGGCTCCTAGCCCAAAGCACTATCGACTTAAGTGGTTGCTGGAGACTCTCTCTCTCTAGTTATCCAGAAGCCATTCTACCGGAATTACCTGGTAGATTGGTTTTTAACGATAGTATCGTACTCCCCTCCTCGCTAGATGAGGCTCAAAAAGGGAGCTACCTACCCACCACCCAAACCATGCGCTGGGTACGCAAATCGCCCTTTGTAGGAAAAGCGTGGTACGAAAAAGAGATTCACATCCCTTTAGAAGCTGCTCACAAACCCCTTAACCTCTATTTAGAGCGCACCCGCCCTACCCATCTCTGGATAGATGGTGCCTACCAAGGCAACAGCCTACTCATCTCCTCACCCCAAAACTACCTACTCAAGGAGGGTCTTCCCCAAGGAAAACACACCCTCACCCTATTGGTAGACAATGGCAAGGAGTGCGGGCTACCCCAAACCATCGCCTCCTCGCACATGTGGAGCGACGATACCCAAACCAACTGGAACGGCATTCTAGGAAAGATAGAGCTGCAAGTAAAACCGGCAGTAACCATTGAGCGGATACGCTTCTATTCCGATATCCAGAACAAAACCCTCACCGCACGATTGCTCGTCACCAACTACCTCCCCCAAGAGGCAGCCATTTCACTAACCATGGAGAGCCAGCTGCTTACACCACGCACTCGCAGTACTGCTGGTAGTTATTCGAGTAGTTGCTCTGCTACTGACAGGGACTGTTCCACTCTTGGTCTGCTGTCATCTACTACTGATTACTCTTCGACTGATAATTCTGTTACTGATTTAAATAGCACAACCAATGGTGGTACTACTAATCCTACAGTTGATGCAATGGCTAGAGCTGCTATCCCAGCTACCCATTCGTGGAACATACCAACCGGCACCCACGAAATTGAATTAACAGAGTCGCTAGGAGCCGATGCCCTACTCTGGAGCGAGTTTGAACCCAACCGCTACGAAACCCTACTCACGTTGAAGCAAGGCAACCGTAAGCTAGAACAAAAACGACACATTACTGCGCTACGTAACTTCAAAGCCCAAGGTAAACACTTCACTATCAATGGTCAAAGCACATTCCTACGAGGTAAACACGATGCCTGTGTTTTTCCACTCACCGGCTATGCCCCCATGCGTGTAGCCGATTGGTTGCGCTACTTTCACATCCTCAAATCCTACGGATTTAACCACGTCCGTTTCCACTCGTGGTGCCCCCCAAAAGCCGCTTTCGAAGCTGCCGATGAGTTGGGTTTCTACCTCCAACCCGAGTTGCCTATTTGGGGAGCTATTGACGATGATACGAATGCCCCCACCAACCAATTCCTCTTTCAAGAGGCACAAGGCATATTGGATAGCTACGCCAATCACCCCTCCTTTGTGATGTTTGCTACGGGCAATGAGTTGTGGGGCAATGTAACTGCCATGCAACAGCTCACCCACTCCTTCCGCAGCTACGATGATAGACCCCTCTACGCCTTGGGATCTAACTACCACCTAGGGTGGAGTGGCGAAAATGAGGGCGAAGATTTTATGGTTTCATGCCGAGTAGGCCCCATCGAAGATGAGAAGTACCAGCCCCACGTGCGCAGCTCCTTCTCCTTTGCCGATGCAATAGATGGTGGATTACTCAATGCCACCCCCCCAAATACCACACTGAACGTAGAGCGGGGAGCCAACTTTGCCACCAAGCCCGTAATAGCACACGAAACGGGACAGTTCCAAATATACCCCAACGAAAAGGAATTGACCAAATACAGCGGTGTACTAGCCCCTACCAACCTGCAACAGTTTCTAGAGCGTGCCTTACAGAAACACGGTCGGCAAAAAGTAGAACAGTTTTTCTGGGCCAGTGGTGCCCTAAGTGCTGCCTGCTACAAAGCCGATGTAGAGGTGAGTCTACGCACCCCCTCACTAGCTGGCTTCCAAATGCTAGACATTCAAGACTTCCCTGGGCAGGGTACCGCCCTCATCGGGCTACTCGATGCCTTTATGGATGACAAAGGGTTGGTATCGGCCGAAAAGTTCAGCCAATACAACGCCCCCGTAGTTCCACTCTGGGTATCGCCTAGCTATACTTGGCTACAAGAGGAAGCGATAGAGGGAACCATTCAACTCTTTAACTATGCACAATACCCCATGAACGACTGCGAAGTGGCGTGGGAGGTGGTAAACCCTGCCACTGGCGAGGTGTTGAAAGAGGGAGTTGTAAGAAGTGCCCATTCGGCTGTAATAGATGGAGCAGAGAGTGCATCTGATAAAGGTAGTACAACATTGGATTCCACAAAGAAAAGAGTAAATCTAAACAAAACCAAAGAGAGTGAATCTGATAAAGGTAGTACAACATTGAACGAAGGAGCAATAACAGTAGAGAAGTCAGCAGCAGAAGTTAGTAAAGCCGACATCGGTCGCGGCGTAATGAGCCTTGGCCAACTCGCCTTTACCCTGCCCGAATTGAGTCAATCGACCGCCCTCCAATTAAACCTAAAAGTAGTGGGTAGCCGCTACCGCAACAGCTATCCACTCTGGGTATATACCCAGAACAAAACGAAAAAGCTTCCAGCCGCTGTTAAACTATTTACCGAAGCTAGCGACAAACTGTGGAGCCACCTCGAAAAAGGGGGCACTGCCTGGCTCATGCCTACCCAAGGGAGCTATCCCGAACAGAGCGTGGGCGGACTCTTTACCAACGACTACTGGAACTACTCCATGTTTAAGTCCATCTCCGAGAATGCCAAAAAGCCCATATCGCCCGGCACCTTGGGCTACCTTATTGAGAGAGAGCATCCGCTTTTTAGCACTTTCCCTACCGAAAGTCACAGCAATTGGCAGTGGTGGCCCGCTGCAAAACTGGCCAACCCGTTGATACTAGACAACCTATCGACCCCCATTCAGCCCATTGTAGAGGCCATTGATAATGTAGAGCGCAACCACCGTTTGGGCGTAGTGCTGGAGTGTAAAGTAGGAAAAGGAAAACTATTTATAAGCATGATTGACCTAAACCAGGGCAGAAAGCAGTACAAAGAGTGTGAGCAACTCTACCAATCTATTGTGAACTACTTGGCATCAAAAGCTTTCAACCCTGTACAAACGGTCAATGCCAAAGAGCTGAAAATGCTCTTCGAAAGCAGTTACCAACAGCAAATAGAGGGGGTAAAGAATGTATCATACTAATAAGTAGGTAAAACGTGCGC
The DNA here is from genome assembly GCA_051648565.1 of Phocaeicola sp. Lineage (GTDB taxonomy): Bacteria > Bacteroidota > Bacteroidia > Bacteroidales > Bacteroidaceae > Phocaeicola. The sequence goes on from JBOFFJ010000043.1 coordinate 125,651, forward strand.
CACTTGTTACTCAAGTATCGATACAAAGTTATCGATTCACTGGAGTGAGTCGATTGATTCACCCGAGTGAGTTGAGCGACTCACCCGAGTGAGTCGAGCGTACCACCCGAGTGAATCGATAAAAACAACCGCAGAAGAGGAGAACTTCAATGGCTTATGTGATCAAAAAAGCGGGCGCGGATATGGTTAACAAAGAAATAAACAACAATTAAATAAGCAATAAAGATGGAAAAAACGATTCTAAAAATAAAAGAAGAGGTACAAGAAGTACTCACTAACAACATCCTCCCCTACTGGATGGAGAAGATGGTAGACCCTGAAAAGGGTGGATTTTACGGCACCATACAGGGCGATGAAACCGTAGTGGCTTCAGCTCCCAAAGGAGCCATCCTCCATGCACGCATCCTTTGGACCTTCTCGGCCGCCTATCGCCTACTGAAAGAGCCGCGCTATTTGGAGGTAGCCACCCGTGCCAAACGCGAAATCATCGACCGGTTTTACGACCCTCAGTTTGGAGGTATCTACTGGAGCTTAACAAGCGAAGGAGTACCTCTCGATAGCAAAAAGCAGATTTATGCCATCGGATTTGCCATTTACGGACTGAGTGAATTCCACCGTGCCACGGGCGATGCCGAAGCGTTGGAGTATGCCATTCGCCTCTTTCACGACATCGAAAATCATAGCTTTGATACCGTAAACAATGGTTATTGCGAGGCACTCACCCGCCAATGGGGCGAAATAGCCGATATGCGCCTTAGCGAAAAAGATGCTAACGAATGCCGCACCATGAATACGCATCTCCACATCCTAGAGCCTTACACCAACCTCTACCGCGTCTGGAAAGATGAGAAGCTAAAGAAACAGTTGCACAATCTGTTGCGCATCTTTGTCGATAAGATTCTAAACAAGGAGACAAATCACCTGCAACTCTTTTTCGATGAACAGTGGGTGAGTAAACAGCGCATCGTATCGTACGGACATGATATTGAGGCATCGTGGTTGTTACACGAGGCAGCACTAGAACTAGGCGACAAGAACTTACTAAGCGAAGTAGAACCACACGTAGTGGCCATAGCCAAGGCGGCTACCGAGGGGTTACTACCGGGTGCTGGGATGATATACGAACTGCACCAAGAGCACTCGGAGATTGATGCCGATCGCCACTGGTGGGTACAGGCCGAAGCGATGGTGGGTTATGTAAATCTTTACCAACATTTTGGTTCATCGGAGGGGCTTACCCATGCAGCAGATTGCTGGGAATTTACCAAAGCAAGGTTGATAGACCACGAAAATGGGGAGTGGTTCTGGAGCATACGCGCCGATGGAAGCGTAAACCAATCGGACGATAAAGCGGGCTTCTGGAAATGCCCCTACCACAACGGACGGATGTGCATGGAGATAATGGAGCGCTTTTCGGGAAGAGAGTGCGAGGGGGTGGAGTTGTAAGATAAGTAAGGCTTTCAGAGTATCCTATTAGCAAAAAAAGAGTCAAAACGTAGCAACCAAAATACGGTGAAGGATAGGTGAAACAAAAAAAGGCTATCCTTCACCATAACTCACTATCAATCAACGAGTGTGAAGGATGAAGGATATTTTTTCACAAACTAGTAGTAGAGAGAGGAGGGTAATAAGAAATAGGTTATTAGGATTCTAATGCAAGCTCTAACTAGTTTCTATTTCAGTCACAGCAAGCATAGAGTAACAGAGGAAACACCAACTATAAGAAGAGATTGGTAGAGAAAATAGAGAGAAAAAACGACTTTTCGACCTATTCACCAAATAATATGCCTAATTTTGTCTATATATCTGTTTATAGTAGAACCTAGTTATGAAGATAAAGAGAATAGAAATCAGAAACTTTAGGGGGTTTCAAAACAAAAGTTTTGAGTTTACAAATGCTGTTACAGTAGTAGTGGGTAATAATACCTCTGGAAAAAGTACTCTGCTTAAAGCAGTACAAGTTGCTTTGGGTGGGTACCTTAAATCACTTACAACCATTCCTGCTGATAAGGCATACAACTGCAGTTTCTCGAAATCGGATGTTTACCGTAAATACATACCTTCTAAAAAAGATTACTTCTACCCCGAGGAACGAACACGAATCGCTGTAAATGCCGACTTCTTAACCACACTACCAGATGGAGAAGGCTCTTTTACTTTTAATACAGAGCCCATATATTGGAGCCGTGAATATACTGGCAATGCCACAACACACTCCATAACATCTGCAGGAGAATTAATAACAAAAGTAAAACAGATGGAGTTACAGCGCAAATCAGAGGATAGTAATCTGAATGCTGTTTTTCCACTTATACTCTCTTTTGGCCCCAACCGAATAGATAACCAATACCGCGCAGCTAAAAAAACAAGAGAGAAAGCATCGCGCATTGCTACAGCTTATAAATCGGCATTAAAAGAGACTGTTGATTTTCAAAGTGCTTTTGACTGGCTCTATCGTTACGAACAAAACATACGGAAAGGAGAAGAGTTCGAAGGTACGAAAGAAGCCTTTATCAATGCGCTACAGCAAGCAATTCCGACTCTTTCTGAGATTGAGATTGATACGAAGAATAATGAGCTTTCGGCACTCGTTTCAGTTACAGGTAGCGAACCAGTTTACCAAACATTTGAATACATGAGTGATGGATTTAAAGCTATTATTTGCATTGTAGCCGAGATTGCACACCGAAGCATTGCGCTTAATGGGTTCCTTAAAGAAGATGCAGTAGTAAAAACACCGGGTATTGTGATTATAGATGAACTAGATCTTTATCTCCACCCCAGTTGGCAAAGGCATATTCTTCAGGATCTACAAAGAGCTTTTCCAGCTCTACAATTTATAGTTAGTACACACTCCCCATTTATTATTCAAAGTGTACGGAGTCAAAGCCTCATTTCACTAGATGGAATGAGTGACACTACTGATCCGCTATACAGAAGTATAGAAGAGATTGTAGCAACAGAGATGAACATGGCCGATATTAAACGAAGTAAACAATACATGGATATGGTTAATTTAGCCGATAAGTATTATCAGTTAGTGAAATCGGGAAAAGGGTATACGGCAGAGACACTCGAAGTAAAAAAAGAGTTAGATGCAATCGAGGAAGAGTTTACCGATAATCCAGCCTATTTAGCGTTACTAAAGGCCGAAAGAAAAAGCAGATGAGACCTATAGTAAAGAAAAAAATAGGTGAATCGCTACTAGTAGATAACATAGAGCAGAAAGTAACGGAAGAATACATCCCCTATCAAGAGGCAAAACCACTATTGGTTTCAAATTTAGGATGCTTCTGCTCATACTGTGAAGATGCTTACCACCAAATGCGTGATCTTCATGTAGAACATATCCAACCCAAAGGATTGCAGCAGTACAAAGAGCTGGAACATAGGTGGGAGAACTTTCTTTTAAGTTGTGCTACCTGCAATGGAACAGATAATAAAGGAAATAAAGATGTAGTTTTATCGGAGTTTTATCTTCCATTCCACACAGAGACAATACATTTCTTGGCTTAAGATACCTAGAAGGGGGAGTAATAGCTATAAATCACAGTTTATCTGATTCTGCTAAAAAACGAGTAACCAACTTGCTAGACCTTTTAGGACTAAATAAGTTACCATCGCAATCAAAGCCTGGCGATAAGAGATGGAAAAAGCGAGCCGAAGATTGGAAGTTAGCGGAGCGATATCTAAGTAAATTCAGAGAAGGTAAGTGTGATATTGATGTTATTGTTGATTTAGTGCTTAGTCGGGGAGGCTTTTCTATCTGGTATACTCTTTTCAAGGAATATGATACGGTACGCAAGGCTTTGATTGATAATTTCCCTGGTACTTCAATAGACTGTTTTGATGCTAACAATAAATTTGCACCTATCGCAAGAGAGCTCTAAGTGAAAAATCTTTCGTACTTTTGTACCCTATTTACCTATAACACCAAACAGATGAAAAGAATTAGTTTAATCATTGCCACTATTTTAATCATACTACTTGCAATGAATCGTCCAGAGAAGCAGCTACACTCCGACCAATTAACAGCCACGCTAAGTAGCTACCTAGATGAACGATTGAGCGACCAAGAGAATAGCAATAAGTTTGTCCAAAACATTGGCTCTACATTGGGAAGCATGACTATTGAGAAGGTGGTTGAGAAAAGAATGACCATCACCAACTGCTTACTATTCAACATAGCCTATGTAAGATGGGAAGATAAAAACATGGCCGTATCCATTGGTCTCTTTAACCATGTCTTTCCATTGAATAAAGAGGAGATACGTACTACCTTCAACGAATGGAGCCTATTTTAAAGACTCTAACCAGAGCTGAATTTAAATAGATAAGATCAGGCTACGCCATACCTTTAAGGGTAAGTGAGTAGCCTGATCTTCTACTTTAATAAACGAGGAAATATTCTCAACTTCTCTCTGCCCAATAAACACCTACTAAAATAAGTGTCAACCCCAACATAGCAATCAGCGTGATGGGCTCGTGCAAAATAAAGAAAGAGCCTACTAACGTAGCCAATGGAGTAAGATAGATGTAGTTAGAGGCCCGCACTACCCCTATTTTGTGCAGACAAATATTCCACAAAACAAAGCAACCCAAAGAGGCTACTACGGTAAGGAAGAGTAGATTATAGAGTACCTCGGGAGTGGTAAGAAGGAGAACATCTACTGGTAGGGGTTCGAAAAAAAGGAAGATGGGCAAGGCACTAATGGCTCCATAAAAGAATATTTTACGGGTCACAAAAAGCATCGAATAGCTTCGGCCTAACCGCTTCAGGATTAAGCTATAGAATGCCCACATCAAGGCGGCTGTGAGTGTTAATATATCGCCCAAGGGGGAAATCTCAAGAATTTGGTTCCCATTAAATACCACAAAAGCTACACCTAAAAGGGCGATAGAAGATCCTAAAAGGGTGTTTCGTCTCCATTGTTCCGATGGGTAAAACAAGGGAGTAATCAAGGTGGTAAGCAGGGGGGCTGTACAAATCAAAAAAGATACATTGGAGGTGAGCGTAAGGGTGAGGGCACTATTTTCGGTTAAAAAATAGAGTGTACCACCTGTAAGACCGGCTAAAAACATCCACCCTTCATCTTTCCAACTACGGGCAAAAAGTTGCCTAGGCAAGTTACGGGGCTTAATAAACCAGATTAATAGGTAGGCCAACGAAAAGCGATAAAAGAAGATGGCCTGTGGAGAGAGTCCATTTTGGGTCAAGACCTTGGTAGAGATAAAAGTCATCCCCCAAATGCAGACGATAGTAATAGCTAATAGGTGAAATAACCAATTGCTCTTTTGCTGTATCATAATTAAGTCATTTTGGCAGACAAAGGTAATACATTCCAGCATAATCAATAGAAAAATAGCCATTTTTACCAACTATTCGAAACAATCATGCGGTGATTACTATCGAGTAAGAAACGTACTACTATTCGATAGTCAAAATTGGCATAAGGAGTCTTCATTCTGGGTACAAACAACACCTATTTTCGTCTCTGTCATAGATAATATGAACAGATATGAAACTATTACCTTGCTTATTCGCTTCCATTTTCACCCTTTCGCTAGCGGGACAACAACTTGCTTAGTGTAGTAATAAGTGCGCAACCCTCTACAAAAAACGAAACAGTACGGTATGGAAATCGATTCAATCAACTTCATTCCAAACTTACCGTACACCTATTAACAAAGATAAAAGCTTTGGTCATTGATTAGCCAAGTATTAAGAAAATAAAGAATTAAAGACTCCTCATAGTAAAATCGTTGCATAAGAGCGTGTATAGAGTAGCGAAGAATTACTAATGGAATAGGTAAAAGCTCCCCTATCCTCGCCCACAAGATGTGGAAAATCACGAAGAGGTTGTATCTGGTTCACTTACCAATCAACGTGGCAAAGGCATCGCATTACAACACTTAAAGAATCTCTCTGTTTCTCAAATGTACACTTCTCTATATCCCATTTGGCAATTACATCTGAAACTCTTTACGACGCAACACAAAATTGGTTCCTAAATACTTTTCACGTACCACTTGATTCTCTGCCAACTCTTCGGGTGTACCTTGAAACAAGATGCGTCCCTCAAATAGCAAGTAAGCACGGTCAGTGAGTCTGAGTGTCTCAAGCGCATTGTGGTCGGTAATTAATATACCAATATTCTTATCTTTTAGCTTCCAAACAATTTGTTGAATATCCTCTACCGCAATGGGGTCGACCCCAGCAAAAGGCTCATCAAGCATAATAAATTTTGGATTAATAGCTAAGCAACGCGCAATCTCTGTACGTCTACGCTCTCCCCCCGAAAGTTGATCACCTAAATTCTTACGTACCTTCTGAAGTCTAAATTCGGCTATTAAACTCTCTAGTTTATCTCGTTGATACTCTTTTGTTGTATCAGTTAGTTCAAGTACTGAGGAGATATTATCTTCAACACTCATCTTTCGAAATACCGAAGCTTCTTGGGCTAAATAACCAATTCCATTCTTAGCACGCTTATATACTGGATAGTTGGTTATATCTAAATCATCTAGATAGATGTGTCCCTCATTGGGAACAACCAAGCCAGTAGTCATGTAAAAAGAGGTGGTTTTGCCGGCCCCATTTGGTCCCAACAACCCTACAATCTCTCCTTGCTTTACATCAAAAGAGACGTGGTTTACCACTGTTCGTTTTCCATATTTTTTCACTAACTCTTCTGTACGAAGCACCATGCGCTTCACACCATTAGTCTCTTCTGGTTTTTCAAATATCTGTTCTGACATAGCTTCTTATTTTAAAGCAAAAGTACTAAAAAACTTTAGCAAATTCATGAAGGAGTTCAAAATCAACCCCTCTTTTAAAGCTATATCGACTAAAAGTTCTAAATTTGCAAGAAAATACTACTTATGCTAACTAAACCAATCGCTATTGTAGGAAGATACATCATGCTCATGGCAAGAGTCTTTGCTCGCCCTGAACGATGGCGTATGTTCTTTAAACAATATCTCAACGAAATAGTCAATCTAGGAATTAATTCCATCGGTATTGTACTGCTTATCTCATTCTTTATCGGAGCAGTTATTACCATTCAAATTCAGCTAAATATTAGCAGTCCTTGGATGCCTCGATTTGTGGTTGGTTATACCACACGCGAAATTATGCTGCTGGAGTTCTCTTCGGCCATTATGTGTCTAATTCTTGCAGGTAAGGTGGGGTCAAACATTGCCTCCGAAATTGGTTCGATGCGGGTTACCCAGCAAATTGATGCGCTCGATATCATGGGAATCAATTCGGCAGGCTACTTAATCCTTCCTAAAATTACAGCACTTATGACAATGATTCCTATATTGGTTACCTTCAGTATCTTTGCAGGTATCATTGGAGCCTTCTGCACCTGCTGGTTTGCCGGGATACTAAGTGCCGAAGATTTAGCTTATGGTCTTCAATACGAGTTTAGGGAGTGGTTTATCTGGTGTAGTTTCATCAAATCACTCTTCTTTGCCTACATTATCGCAAGCGTATCGGCCTACTTTGGTTATACAGTCGATGGAGGCTCAATTGCTGTAGGAAAGGCCAGTACAGACTCTGTAGTAATGAGTAGTGTACTAATCCTATTCTGCGATTTAATACTGACTAAACTATTAATGGGATGATAGAAGTAAAATCACTCTACAAATCTTTCGTCGAGAAAGATGTGCTGAAAGATATCAGCATTACCTTTGAAAAAGGGCAGACTAGCCTTATCATTGGACAAAGCGGATCGGGAAAAACCGTTCTTATGAAATGTTTAGTAGGATTACTTACCCCCGAAAAGGGAGAGATTCTGTATGACAATCGCAACTTCCTAAACATGAATAAGCATGAAAAAAAGGATTTACGCCGCGAAATGGGAATGATTTTTCAGAGTGCAGCACTTTTTGATTCATTATCAGTCTTAGAAAATGTGATGTTTCCACTCGATATGTTCTCGAATGAAACACTCCGCGATAGAGAGAAGAGAGCACGATTCTGCTTGGACCGTGTGAACTTATTAGATGCCGAGAAGAAGTTTCCAGGCGAGATTAGTGGTGGTATGCAAAAACGTGTTGCCATTGCTAGAGCCATTGCGTTACAACCACAATATCTGTTCTGTGATGAGCCTAACTCAGGCTTAGATCCTAAAACATCATTGGTTATTGATGAATTGATTCATGATATTACACAAGAGTACAATATGACTACCATCATCAACACACACGATATGAACTCTGTTATGGGAATTGGTGATAATATTCTCTACATCTATCAAGGAAGCAAAGAGTGGCAAGGCAGTAAAGAACTGGTTTTTGATTCAACCAACAAACGCCTAAATGATTTTATATTTGCCTCTGATCTCCTTCGGAAAGTAAAAAAAGAGGGTATGAAAAAAGAGATTTAGACTCTAATATAAACATACAAAATAATTTAGAAGTGGCTTTAGCGCTACTTTACTACATGCATATAGAGCCATATCATTACTCTAACACAGAGTTGATATGGCTCTATTATACTTTTATAGTACACCTAAAGGATGTAGGAACGCTATTAAAAGCTCTTACTTGGCTACATATATCTAAAAGGAAAAAGCTAGTTCTCAACTATCTGAGAAAGTAGAAATTAAAAGATCTAACTGGTTACGCAACGTAAATAGTTCCGTGAGGTCAACGCCTTTATCAACCAAAAGGTTAGTCAATTCAGCTGGAATACAAATAGCATCCTCTCGCATTTTAACTCCCTTTTCGGTTAGACAAATAATAACTCTCCGTTCATCTATCTCATCTCGTCTCCGATGAATGATGACATCAGCCTCCATACGTTTCAACAATGGTGTCAATGTATTGGTATTCAAGTAGAGTTTTCTACCAATTTCATTTACTGACTGCTCATCTAACTCCCAAAGAACCATTAAGACCAAATACTGTGGATAGGTTATTCCTAACTTATCCAAGTAAGGTTGGTATGAACGAGTCACTAGTCGAGATAATGCATAAAGCCTAAAACACAATTGGTTATCTAGCTTCAATAAATCATCAGTCATAATTCATTTTAAGTTATGTAAGTAAATAGGATAAGTACCACAAGAATCGTTGAAGCACAATTAAGAATTAAACTACTTCACCAATGAAAGCATCTGAATAATATCTTTCTCAAATGAAGTAGGACTTTTCAGCGGACTGTATCTTTTAATCACTGTACCATCTGCAGAGATTAAGAACTTAGTAAAGTTCCACTTTATTTTACTTCCGAAAAATCCTTTTGTACGCCCCTTTAAGAAATCAAATAGAGGATGTGAATTAGCCCCATTAACTTCAATTTTTCTCATCAGAGGAAAAGTGACACCAAAATTCTTCTCACAGAATGATGCTATTGCTTCATCATCACCTGGTTCTTGATGCCCAAATTGGTCACATGGAAATCCCAACACAACAAGTCCCTCCTCCTTATAGCGCAAATAAAGGGCTTCTAAAGCCTTATACTGAGGGGTAAATCCACATTTACTAGCTGTATTAACAATAAGAACTACCTTACCTCTATATTGAGATAAATCAACTAATTTGCCCTTGTTATCAACAACTGTGAAATCATACATCGTTTTCATATTACTTGTCTTTAAATAATTAATTTATATCGCTTGCGATACAAAGATACAAAAGTATATTATATCGCAAGCGATATTTATTGCTAGTTATAGTAATAAAACAGAATAGAACAACTTCAAAGAGGATACTCACAGTAGAAAACTATCAGTCATAACAAATTAAGTGAGAATTTAATTTGTTATGACTGATAATTCCTGCTTTATTTAAAGCTTCTATACAATACATTTAAGCTAAACTATACTCGTTGTGCAAGTGAGTACTCCAGCTCCTTACCGTTAGGGCACTGAGCAGAGAGAATAGGACAAAAAAAAGATCTAGCCATGGAATATATCAAGCCAATACTAGGTAGAGCCATAGTTTGGCAAATCAATTTATAAAAGAAGAGCTCTCCCCCTAAGAAGAGTAGAACCAGCAGAGTAGATGGATGAAGTCCCCCCTATCCATCTATTTTTTCGTATACACTGTTGGCTCATCTCTCCAGAAAAGTTTGCCCAATCCAACCGAGCCGAAACAACTTTTGCAGGTGAGTCACAAAATAGGGCAAGATAAATACAGCATATACCACAGTCCAACTAGCTATAACGCAAAAAAAAATCCCCCAGTTCTTATTAGAACCAGAGGACTTCTCTAAAAAACGGCGGCTACCTACTCTCCCACAATCTGCAGTACCATCGGCGTGACAAGGCTTAACTTCTCTGT
>JBOFFJ010000044.1:0-1141 GCA_051648565.1 Phocaeicola sp.
TGAGCCTTGTAGAGTACTGCTGCTCCTGGTGAATCTACATCACCATGCATTTTGTAAACAACTGCATCTCGCTTCGGACGAGTAAGAATAAGATCATCGACTTTGCGTTTGACATCAGCAACCCGATAGTTTTCTTTGAGACTATCCTCGATCAATGTATCGTAATTAGTTGTCCAGTATGTTCTTATCGGGAGTCTGGCAAGAATTCTATGGGCTTCAGATGGTTCAGCTTGCTCTGAAAACTCTTCTAAAATTTTCCTAGATAATCCTGTTGGACTATTTTTCTTATTAACGTGATATTGCGCAACGGAAATAAGATCGTGTTCAAACTCAACAGATAATTCCAACTCCTCCGCAATTTCACGAAGGAGTTCTTTCCAATTAACAAATCCGCAAGTTCTAGATAAACCTGCGCCTGCAAACACAGCCGCAGCACCTTCCTCTAAATCTTTTACATATCTTTTTATGAAAGCTTCAACTTCAGCAGAAAACCGAGAGCTCATTTTTTAGCCTTTCCTGTTGAAAACTATAATAAATAACATACCAAAAATTTGTCATTTATGTCCTTTTAGAAGCACCCTCCTAGATCCAAGCGCACCCACTTACTCTACCCCTAAAGAACTGATATTTAAACTTCTTCTGTGCTAGAAAACAGCATTTCTCTGGCTTTCTAGATGCTTCAAGAATCTCATGCAGAGGTTCATCAGAAGGTATTGCGGACAAGCAACAAGGTGCCGTATAAGAATTCATTCTTCCTCCGTCAATACTGCACAGCTTAGATATCAACTCATATGAACTCTAACCCGCACAACCTCGCAGGAACATAAGGCCAACAACTATAATAAAAAGCCATCCTCCCCAGCCCAAGCCAGATGACTTCCGATTAGTCCCTCTTGGGTTACTTCTTAGTGAATTGCCCATGCTTGAAGAGAGATGTACGGGGGGCGCACTCGTGTAAGTTACCTGAGGTGCTTGTTGAGCTCGCATTTGATCAAGCAGCTGCTGATTAGAACTCTTCTGGGGAGCTGTGGGGGTTGGCCTTATTTGAATTGGCGAATTTGAAGCTCTAGTACCTTTTGTCATTGTTGAGAGAATGCCTGCATTTTGACTCGGCACAGTCCTAGCCGGAGCTGCGATCCCC
>JBOFFJ010000045.1:0-15600 GCA_051648565.1 Phocaeicola sp.
GCTCTTGCAGGGGTCGCTTTTCATAAAGCACAAAGAATCCACGTTCATAATGAAGTATTTTTACCACTTTTAGGTTTTTGGCTAGAAAGATATAGACATTGTTTCCATCCAAGGGATTTTCTCCCATCTCTTCGCGAACCAACTGCGACAAGCTAAAGCACCCCTTACGCATATCCACACTTCCATAAGAGAGGAAGTAGTTGTAGGTAGCCGATAGCCCTAGCATAAGACGGAAGTTAGTTTGGTGAGTAGCGCAATGATCTCTTGGCTAGATGCATTAGTGCGTGTAATGGTGACTCCTTCAGGTAGTTTTACTTGTATGTATCGGATAGGATTCACTGGTACGTTACTCTTGTGCGTTAAAACCTCCTGTTGCACGGCTCTATCTGCAACAGGGAGGCCTGTTATTTTGACTGCATTCAAGGTGGAAGGAGCCACCTCCTCTCTCTTCCCTGTTTTCTCATTCCAGAGTTGCTTGCGCTGCCAAGACTGAAATTGCGGATAACTCACCCCTTGCTGTGCGCAGAATTCTTTGATATCTACCCCTGAGCTGCAAAGCTCGTAAAGAGCTTGAATCTCACTAAAATTCACTTTTACTGTTGCCATAAATTCATTTGTTTTTAAATTCTGGCGAAAGGTAGGGAGTTATCATGGGGTAGCAAAGGCGGTATTTGGGACGTTTACGGTTCAGACGTATTCATTTCAACTCATTTTTTAGTCCGAGGCAAAGGTAGAATATCAATCAATATGAAGTGCCCCCGTAGAATGAGTGTTTACAGTTAAAAAAGCCCTAGTTTAGAAATGGAATACTGCTGCAAGCAACAGGCTATATTTATCCCTTATCTACAAATATTTTCTGCGGCTTTTTCAAAGTAATTTATATGATTATAAATAAGTTTATCGGAAAGTTAATTAATTATTCTCACTCCACATATTGCATTGAGTCATAATTGTATTTAGAGCATCCTCGTGTCCTTCAGGGGGATATTTATATTTTTTCAATAGTCGCTTAATAATGCGACGCATTCCAGCTCTGGCACTCTCTTTTGCATTCCAGTCTATTGTTCTATTTGCTCTGAGTGCTTCAGTCAGTTCACGAGTAATAGCTATTAGTTGTTCGTTAGTGTAAAAGTCTTGCGCTGCTGACGGTTTAGTAAGAGCATCATAAAATGCCAGTTCTTCTTCTGAAAGATTTAGTTTTTTTGCCTCACTCTCTCCTTTTATCAATTCGTGTGCGGCCTTGAGTAATTCTGCAATTACCTCTTCGTTTGTGAGCATGCCTTTGAGATAATTACTCATTGCATTAGCAAGAATTTCTGAAAATTTAGAGGCGCGAACAGCGTTTGTTCGTTGATATATACGTACCTGCTCCGCAATAAGTTTACGAAGAAGTTCAACCGCAAAATTTTTCTCTTTCATTTGCGAAATTTCTTCGAGGAATTTAGGATCGAAGAGTGAAAACTCCTCTTTGATGTCTGCGAATAGATTGATTATACCCTCACTTTTTATACTTTGCTTTAGCAGTTCATTAATTCGCTCATTTACCTCTTTGAATGATATTTTCCCTTTACCCTCTACACGAGTCAGTAGGGTGCGTACTGCTTCAAAGTATGCAGCCGTCAGTCGTTCGTCGTACTTCTGAATAGTACGACATAAGGAAGATGCCTGATTAAGAAGTAATGCCTCCTTTATGAATAATTTCTTCGTCTCTTCTTTTACGGGAGCAGTCAGGAAGTTTACACCACCGCTTATGGCTTTCGCTCTGCCAAGATCACCTTCACTAAAGAAAGATGAAAAGTCAAAACCGTGCAGCAAGTCACGACACACTTCTAATTTCTTTTGAAACTCAGGGTATGCAGTTTTTGTTACGTCTGTGTCTCCATAATTTTTACGGTCACGCAGTGTATAGTCATTCATGGCTTGTTTAAGAGCAGAAGCAATACCGACATAATCAACTACCAACCCACCTGTTTTATCTCCAAACACACGGTTTACCCGGGCTATCGCCTGCATTAGATTATGCCCGGACATAGGCTTGTAAACATACATAGTAGAAAGTGACGGCACATCAAAACCTGTGAGCCACATATCAACCACAATCACTATTTTTAATGGCGAGTCATTATCTTTAAAATCTTTTTCGAGTTCCTTTTTACGTCTATCATTGCCGATTATCGAATGCCATTCTTCGGGATCGTTATTGCCCGAAGTCATAACAACGGCTAACTTTTCACTCCATGCAGGGCGTAACTCTAACAACCGCTTGTATATCTTGATCGCTATGGGTCGGGAGTAAGCAACGATCATCGCTTTGCCTGTCTGCTCGTATTGGCGCGAATCCTCGTAATGAAACAAAATATCATCACAAAGTGAGTTTAATGTTTCATCTGCTCCGAGTATGGAGTCTATACGCCCAAGTTCCCGCTTCGATTTTTCGATTGCGTACTCTTCCGCTTCACTGACCATTGACTCATATTCGGCATCAATGCGACGAAGTGTATCTTCATCGAGTTTCAGATTTATCACACGGCTTTCGTAGAACACAGGGCGAGTTGCACCATCTTCTACGGCTTGTGTCATATCATAAACATCTATATAATCGCCAAACACTTCACGAGTTGAACGATCTTTTTGTGAAATCGGTGTCCCTGTAAAACCAATATATGTAGCATTGGGCAGTGCATTACGAACCAGACGAGCTGCACCTACAATGATACGTCCGTCTTTCGTCACACGCTCTGAAAGGCCATATTGAGAACGGTGCGCTTCGTCGGCTATAACTATAATATTCCGACGCTCAGACAAAGGCTCTTCACCCTCTTCAAACTTCTGCATCGTCGAGAAAAAGATCCCATTAGCTGTTCTCCCGGCAAGCAACTCTTTTAAGTGACTGCGACTATTTGCCTGTATTGGTGTTTGCCGTAAAAAGTCTTTACATGAAGCAAATTGCTTGTATAACTGTCCGTCCAAATCGTTACGGTCGGTTAGCACTACTATCGTCGGAGAAGTTATGGTTTGCTGTAAAAGTTTAGCATAAAATACCATTGAAAGCGATTTCCCGGAACCTTGTGTGTGCCAAAAAACACCGGCTTTGCCTTGCTGAGCAGTGTAATATTTTGTTTCGGGTTCAGCGGCAATAGTACATATATTCTGTTGTTGAGATGCCATATCTTGTGTCTCTATCATCCCTACAGCAGCAATAGTGGATTTTACAGCTTTTTTCACAGCGTAAAACTGGTGATAGGCAGCAAGTATCTTTGCTTCGCCCGAATAGCAAATAAAGTTTTGAATAATCTCTATCAGCCTTGCACGATTAAACATCCCCTGAAACAGTACCTCAAAGTTCGCATAACGAAAATCTTCATGTGTACCATCAGCGGTCTTCCACTCCATAAAGCGGTCTTCTCCTGCCGTTATTGTTCCTGCCTTTGAGGTAGCTTGGTCGCTCATCACACAAAAGGCGTTGTAGGCAAACAGTGTAGGTATTTCGTGCATATAGTTGCGGAGCTGGCGGTATGCTTCCGATACGTCGGTTTGCTCACGTGAGGGCGATTTTAATTCCATCACTATGAGGGGCAATCCGTTTATAAACACAATGACATCTGGCCGTTTGATCGAGTATTCCTCAATTGTCCATTGATTGACAACAGTAAAATCATTGTGTAACGGATTATCATAATCTATTAGGCGTATGCGCGTAGCTACAGTTGTTTTACCATCGTAGTAATTTACCTCCACACCATTTTGCAGGTAGTCACTAAATACTGCATTTTTTTGTAGAAGTGTACCTGTTTCAAAGGTCGATATTTTAGCTATCGCTTCGTCTATGGCTGTTTTATGTGCTGATGGGTTTATATGATGAAGTGCTTCACGCAGAATTTCTGTATGCAGCGGCTGTGTGTACTCACGTACCACATCCGGGCCATAGACATAGTTATATCCCAAGTGGTCGCGAAACAATTCTATAATCGCGTTTTCAAATTGTGCTTCGGTAAATGGCATAACCCTATATTTTTATTTGGTTTGACATTAATTTGTGGAGCAAGGAATCGCGAAGGTCTGCCAATGTTCGGTTCTCTTCTTTATTTGTTCCTATTTTCTCAAAAAAACATTTACAAATATCTTCAAATGCAACGATCAAATCAATTGGAGAGATAATCGTATCTAATTCAATCAAATGACTTGGATATATATGAGGTTGTGCACAGCCTTGTTGCTTGTGGTATATTGCATTTTGATTATATAACAAGAAAGAATATGCAAAATACACATAGTCTGTAATATTTTTATCAATATATGAGCAATCTGACGCCCAAATTGGCAAATGATGTAACCAAACATAACCTGCATTTGCACCTGATGCACTAACTGTTACAATAGGTGCATTTGTATTACTTGCATTATGATAACACGATGCGGATAATCCTCCTGCAATCACAGGAATATTACCAACTTGTACACTTGCTCTTGTTATATTTCTTCCTTTTTTGGGTGTTATAATATCACCAAATGCACCCACAATCCAATCCTCTGGAATCTCCCCTAATTCAGATTCTTTCATTGCGCCACCACTTGATTTATAGGGCTGCCCATTTTGATCCGGAAACTCAAAGTCGACAAACCAACGCTTAAAGAGTGCTTGTGCTTGCTCTTCTAAGTTCTTGTTGATCCGATTATTTAATTCAATCTTATCATCCAATGAGCCTAAAATAGCAGCAATGCGTTCTTGCTCGGCTAAAGGAGGTAAGTCTATATCTAAATTCTCTAAGTCAATTGGTTTTAATGATGGATAAGTAGATACAGCCTGCTCAGCAATCGCCTGCAATCCTTCTATAATCTCATTTTGACTCAGAAAATAGTATATATATTCTGGTAATATTTTTTCTCTATCCGCAGTTATTGTTGTAAAACCTGTTGAGACAATCATATTGTCAACAGGTTTTTTTATAATTCCAAAATGCCGTTGATTTGGTCGTACAGTTGAGAATATGACATCAAAAGGCTCAATTCTCCTCTTTGCTCTGCTTGGAATTTTCTCATTGCCAATAATCAGCGTTTGAATACTATCTATATGGTTATTTGTTATATTCCCAGTATCAAGGTATTTAACATACGACCATTTGTCACTTGAAGATAAAGTATTTAAATTTGTACGACAAACATCCCCCAATCTAACCTTTCGCCAATTACAACTCATAGCCGATAGATTTTAGTTGTTTTTTTATCTCCTCCTCCAACGAATGCGATTGCTCAAAAAGACCCGACAGTTCACCCGTTAATCTCGACATCTTTTCATCGAATGGCTCACTATCCTCTTCTTGATCCGCTATACCGACATAACGACCCGGTGTCAGGATGTAATCCTGTTTAGCGATATCGGCAACATCAACCACAGCGCAAAAGCCTTTTTCATCTTCCAACTCGCCTCGTTCAAACGCATCGACAGTTTGTGCAATACGCATAATATCACCATTTTCACCATCAGTCAATTCTCTTAATTTACGAGTTTTCATAACTCCCATATTTCGGGCATCAATAAAGAGTGTTTTGCCTTTTTGCTTCTTCTCTTTATTCAAAAACCATATAGATACAGGGATTTGTGTTGTATAGAATAATTGAGATGGCATAGCCACAATACAATCTACCAAATCAGCATCGACAATCGCCTTTCGGATATCACCTTCGCCACCACTTTGACTCGACAGCGAACCATTAGCCAAGACAATACCTGCACGACCCTGTGGAGCTAAGTGATGGATAATGTGTTGAATCCATGCAAAGTTGGCATTTCCGTTCGGTGGTGTAGCAAATTTCCAGCGAACATCGCCACTCAATTTATCAGCTCCCCAATCGCTCAAATTAAACGGAGGATTTGCCATTACGAAGTCTGCTTTCAACGTAGGGTGACAATCATTAAAGAAAGTATCGGCATTAAACTGTCCTAAATCTGCCTCAATGCCACGAATAGCTAAGTTCATCTGTGCCAACTTCCAGGTAGTAGGGTTTGAGTCCTGACCATAAACCGAAATATTTTTTATACTTTGTGCATGCTGTTCTATAAATTTTGCGGACTGCACAAACATACCACCACTACCACAACAAGGATCATAAACGCGCCCTTTGTAGGGTTGCAGCACTTCTACAAGGGTACGTACAATACAAGCCGGAGTATAAAATTCTCCTGCAAGTTTCCCTTCGGCTTCTGCAAATTTTGAAAGACAATATTCATAAGCACGGCCCAAAATATCTTTGCTATCGCCATGCTCGTGCATCTTGATATTAGTAAACAAGTCCACAACCTCACCCAAACGGCGTTTATCCAATTCGGGGCGAGCAAAATTTTTCGGTAGAATATCTTTTAGCCGTTTATTTTCCTTCTCGATAGCACGCATGGCATCGTCAATGGCTGTACCTATCTCCAGATTGTGTGCCTTTTGGGCAATAACAGCCCAACGGGCATCCTGCGGAACATAGAAAATATTCTCTGCTGTGTATTCATCCTTATCTTCTTCGAATCCATCACCTTCAGCAACGAGTTCTTCATATCGAGCCTCAAATTTATCTGATATATATTTCAAAAAAATAAGACCTAAAACAACAGACTTATATTCCGAAGCATCAATATTGCCTCGCATCTTATCTGCTGCTTTCCATATCTCCTTTTCAAAACCTATCTCTGCGCTATTAATCTTTCCCATATATTTTATGGCAGGTTCTAATTTCTAATTATTTTGCTTCAAATTTTAGGAAAAGAACCCATTATATCCTAATTGAAGTTTTTCTTGACTGCAAAGTTGCGTTAAAAAGTTAGAAAATCAAAACTTTCTAACACTTATCTATCTATCCATTTGGGCTTTATATTGCGTTGTTCTTACTCTCATTAGTTGCTCAAAACGGCAGTAGTCATAAGTTAGATTGGTAAGTTTAATTATACCCCTTGCACGAGTAACTCCAATAGAGTGCAAAGGCTGTCAGCTTCCCTAAAAACCAGACTGACTAAGATTAGACAAAATATTTATATTTTTCAAACGAAAACGGGATTTGAAATGAGAAAGATTAATCTCCCCCATCCCCCCCCTTTCATTCTTCCACCCAACTATTTGCAGTTACCAGAAACCATTGTATCTTTGTACAACCGCTATACCTCTTTAACAAGCATGGAACAAGCATGGGACTAGCATTGCACCAAGAGTCTGCCAAACAGCATACTAAACAAATTAGCCAACAAGCTGTTACCATCAAAATAGCCCAAAAAGCAAGAGCAAAAAGCCAATCCAGAAAAATAAAAAAAACAAAGATAAACCAACAATGAACAAACCATTTTTACCCGCCGAATGGCACCCACAAAGCCTCGTACAACTCACCTGGCCACACGCCAACAGCGACTGGGCCTACATGCTAGATGAGGTAAACCAATGCTTCGTACAGTTAGCCACCCAAATATTGGCCAGAGAGCCCCTACTCATCGTTACACCCACCCCACAAGAGGTAACCCAACTACTCACACAGGCAGGCGCCAACCTGGCCCACCTCACCACCGTGCAGCTAGAAAGTAACGACACCTGGGCACGCGATCACGCCTTCATCACCCTCCTACAAACCGATGGCACCCCCCTACTCATGGACTTCTGCTTCAACGGATGGGGCATGAAATTTGCCGCCAACCACGACAACCAGATCAACCGACAACTATACGCCACCGGACTCCTCAAAGGAACCTACGGCAACTACAACCACTTTGTACTCGAAGGAGGATCCATTGAGAGCGATGGAGAGGGCACCCTACTCACCACCGCCCACTGCCTCATGGCACCCAATCGCAACGAAAAGATGGACCAAACCCAAATAGAGAACTACCTCAAAGAGGTGTTCCACGTAGAGCACATCCTAGCCCTACACCACGGCTACCTAGCAGGCGATGATACCGACAGCCACGTCGACACCCTAGCCCGCCTATGCCCCCATAACACCATTGCCTACGTGCAGTGCACCGACACCCAAGACGAGCACTACACCGAGCTAAAAGCCATGGAAGAGGAGCTAAAAGCCTTCCGCACCCCACAAGGAGAGCCCTACCGACTCCTAGCACTACCCATGGCAGCACCCGCCTTCGACCACGAAGGAGAGCGCCTACCAGCCACCTACGCCAACTTCCTAATCATGAACCAAGCCGTACTCTGCCCCACCTACCGCCAACCAGCACTCGATGCCCAGGCCATGGAGGTATTGGCACAAGCCTTCCCCGAGCACGAAATTGTAGGAGTAGACTGCGTGGCACTTATCCAGCAACACGGATCGCTGCACTGCGTCACCATGCAATACCCACAAGGAGTCTAAACAAGAATCCCAAAACACCTCTCAAACCACCACTACCACTGATACAGCAACAAGAAGGAATCACAAGAGGAAGAGGTAAAAACAAGGAGGAACAAAAGGAGGTAAAAAAAACAAAAAGAGGAGTCTAAAAGAAGCATACAAAGAGGAAGGGAAGAAAAAAAGGAAGAGAAAGAAGGGAACAAAAAGAGGAAGAGGCAACAAAACTGGAGAAGCAGTAGCAGAAAAGAGACCCTAAAAAAGGGGCAGACCTTTTACTCAAAAGCTCCGCACACTTGCCTAAAAAGGAGCAGACGCTTCAAAAAAAAATCCCGACAAGTCAACCAAAACGCCTTAGCCTTTTTGGCGACACCTCCGAACAATGCTATAAAGAAAGGAGATAAGAAGAACCATCTTCAAGCAAAGAGAATAGCCATCTCCAAGAAAGATAGAAAGCTATTTAAAAGATAAAGAGCTATTAGAAAGATAAAAGAAACCCATAAGTAGTAACAGAAGGCCATAAATAAAAGAGATAACAATGAACAATAAAACCCTAAAAGTGGGCATCGTACAACAAAGTTGCACCCCACACATCGAAGATAACCTACGCAAGTTGCACCAAAACATCGCCCAATTGGCCAAACAAGGTGCGCAACTCGTTGTACTGCAAGAGCTGCACAACACCCCCTACTTCTGCCAAACCGAAGATACCAACCTCTTCGACCTAGCCGAAACCATTCCCGGACCCTCTACCGGATTCTATGGCGAACTAGCGGCACAATATGGCATCGTGCTTGTCACCTCACTCTTCGAGAAGCGTGCACCAGGCATCTACCACAACACCGCCGTAGTGTTCGAAAAAGATGGAACCATCGCTGGTAAATACCGCAAAATGCACATCCCCGACGATCCAGCTTACTACGAAAAATTCTACTTCACCCCCGGCGATCTAGGATTCGAACCCATCCAAACATCGGTAGGCAAACTAGGCGTACAGGTATGTTGGGACCAATGGTACCCCGAAGGAGCTCGCCTAATGGCACTACGAGGAGCCGAAATCTTAATCTACCCCACCGCCATTGGATGGGAAAGTAGCGATACCGAGGAGGAGAAACAACGTCAACTAGGGGCTTGGGTAACCGTACAACGCGGACATGCCGTAGCCAACGGACTACCCGTTATATCGGTCAACCGTGTAGGCCACGAAGCCGATCCATCGGGACAAACCAATGGCATCCAATTCTGGGGAAACAGCTTCATAGCAGGTCCACAGGGCGAATTCTTGGTGCAAGCCGATAACCATAGCGAAGAGAACATCGTCATTGAACTCGATATGAAACGCAGCGAGAACGTGCGCCGTTGGTGGCCCTTCCTACGCGATCGCCGCATCGAAGAGTTTGCACCGCTCGCTAAACGATACATTGACTAACGAAGGGACTGTAAGTGGTTCATCTACGCATCTCAACCTTGGGAGTATGAAGTAGATGAACCACTCTTATCTTATTTAGACGCCACTACAAAAATCTCAACAAACAGAGATTAACAGACTGACTGCTACGAACAAAAATCTCAACAACGAATAACATACTTTAAACTAATAACAACATGCTTAAACGAATCAGACGAATAGCCGCCTTACTCTGCTTCACCGCCGTAACGCTGCTCTTTCTAGACTTCACAGGAGTGACCCACCACTGGCTCGCTTTCCTAGCCAAGGTACAGTTTATTCCCGCCATCCTGGCCATCAACCTAGCCGCCCTGCTCTTCGTAGTACTGCTCACCGCCCTCTTTGGCCGCCTCTACTGCTCAGTAATCTGTCCGCTAGGGGTTATGCAAGATGGCATCGCCCGCATCGGCAAAAAGGCTAAAAAGAAGAAAAAACAGCCCTACAACTTCTCGCCTGCCAAGAGCTGGATGCGCTACACCTTCTTAACCCTCTTTGTGGTAGCAGCCATTGCACACATAGCAGCCATTGCCGCCTTTCTAGACCCTTACGCCATCTACGGACGCATAGCCAACAGCCTGTTGCTACCCATTTGGCAAGCGGGAAACAACCTACTAGCTCTCCTAGCCGAGCGCATGGATAGCTACGCCTTCTACACCACCGATGTGTGGCTAAAAAGCCTCCCTACGCTCATCGTAGCCGTGGTATCGCTTCTCATCGTAGGGGTGCTCTCTTTCCGCAACGGACGCACCTACTGCAACACCATCTGCCCCGTAGGAACCATCCTAGGCCTCATCGCACGCCAATCGTTCTACCGCATCCAAATTAACAACCAGTGCAACGGATGTATGCGCTGTGCACGCAACTGCAAAGCCTCTTGCATCGACATCAAGGAGAAGAGCGTAGACCATAGCCGCTGCGTAACCTGCTTCAACTGCTTGAGCAAGTGTAAACGAGGTGCCATCCAATACAAAGGAAGTTTTAGAGAAAAAGGTAGCTTGGCCAGCCTCATCCCGGTATCAAGCCCAGGCATCTGCGCAACCATGGAACAGGCCGAGAACGCCACTCACCACGCTGCACAAAGAGACCATTCGGAGAAGAGAGAAGAGTCAACTACTCGCCACCATTCAAAAGAGGAGCATCGCACCAATAAAAAAAATTACACCGAGAAGAGGCATCACTCAAAAGAGCATAAACCAGCCGCTACCGATAACAAAGCTTCGGAAGTGAAACAAACGACTGCTGCTACCATAACAGGCGAAGAGTTGATCGCTCCCATGAGCAACAGCCGCCGAAACTTTATCACCACCTCGGTGCTACTAGCTGCAGCAGGCATCAAAGCACAACTACCCTCGTCCGATATAGCCGACAAGGTAGATGGAGGTTTTGCCGAGATTCTAGATAAGAAGATACCGCAACGCCAAACCCCCATTACCCCTCCCGGATCGCGCAGTGCACGCAACATGAAGGCGCACTGTACCGCTTGCCAACTCTGTGTTACGGCCTGTCCCAACCAGATATTGCGCCCTTCGAACAGACTCGAAACCTTTATGCAGCCCGAGATGTCATACGAACGTGGCTACTGCCGCCCCGAGTGTACCAAATGCTCGCAAGTGTGCCCCGCTGGAGCCATCAAGCCGCTTGATGTAGAAGATAAGAGCGCTACCCAAATAGGATATGCCGTGTGGAACCGCGAGCTATGCATTCCGCTAGTCAATGGCGATGGATGTGGCAACTGTGCCCGTCACTGCCCCACAGGAGCCATCAGCATGGTAGCCTCGGGAAAACGAACTCCCAAGGTTCCAGCCGTCGATGTGGAGCGTTGCATAGGGTGTGGGGCTTGCGAACAAGTCTGTCCGTCGCGCCCTTATAGCGCCATCTATGTAGAGGGTCACAAACTCCATAAAATGATTTAATTCAAATCTAAGAACAACAAATACCACTCCAAAAGGAAAGAAGAACTCACAAGAAAGAGAGAAACAATCCGAAGAAAAGGAAAGAAAAACTCACAAGAAGGAGAGAAAGAAAAGGGAGTGGATGAAACGTTCAAAAAAGAAAAAAACGTATGAAAGAGAATAAAAAGATAGATCGCCGCGACTTCCTAAAAATCGTTGGAATAGGAGCCGCTACTACCAGCGCAGCACTGGCTGGATGCTCATCGGGCGGAAACAAAGAGGCAGGTAGAGCTGCCAACCAGGAGGTACCCCAAGGAAAAATGGAGTACCGCACCTTTCCACAACTCAAAGACAAGGTATCGCTGCTAGGCTATGGATGCATGCGCTGGCCCCTACTAACCGACCCCAAAGAGGGAGAGAGTGTGGTTGACCAAGAGGAGGTGAACGATTTGGTCGATTACGCCATCCAACACGGAGTAAACTACTTCGACACCTCGCCCATGTACCTGCAAGGATGGTCGGAAACGGCTACTGGCAATGCCCTCTCGCGTCATCCCCGCGAGAAGTACTACATCGCCACCAAAATGTCTAACTTCAACAGTTCGGACTACGATTTTGGGGTAAACATGTACCACAAATCATTCAAAGATTTACAGGTCGATTACATCGATTACTACCTGCTCCACATGCTAGGACACCCCGGTGCACGTGGATTGCAAGCCCGATTCATTGACAACGGACTGCTTGACTTCTTGCTCAAGGAGCGCGAAGCAGGACGCATTCGCCACCTAGGATGGTCGTTCCACGGCACCAAAGAGGGGTTTGACGAGGCACTAGCTATGCACGAAACGGTGCATTGGGACTTTGTACAGATTCAACTCAACTACTCCGATTGGGAGAATGCATCGGGCAACAATGTAAATGCCGATTACCTCTATGCAGAGCTCGAGAAGCGCAACATACCGGTGGTGGTGATGGAGCCGCTACTCGGAGGACGCCTAGCCAAGGTACCTACCCACATTCACGACCGACTCAAGGAGCGCAATCCCGATGGTAGCGTAGCCTCGTGGGCCTTCCGCTTTGCCGGTACTCCCCCACGCGTACTAACCGTGTTGAGTGGCATGACCTATCTAGATCACCTGCAAGACAACATTCGAAGTTACTCTCCCCTGGTGCCCATTAACGAGGAGGAGGATCGCTTCCTACGCGAAACGGCGCTGCTCATCAAGCAGTACCCCACCATTCCCTGCAACGACTGCCAGTACTGCATGCCGTGCCCCTACGGTATCGACATTCCGGGTGTATTGCTGC
Source organism: Phocaeicola sp. (assembly GCA_051648565.1). GTDB lineage: Bacteria > Bacteroidota > Bacteroidia > Bacteroidales > Bacteroidaceae > Phocaeicola. The sequence goes on from JBOFFJ010000045.1 coordinate 12,964, forward strand.
ACTACAACAAGTGCGTAAACGAAGGAAACATTCCCAAAAATCAGCAAGACCCTAACTATGCCAAGGCGCGTCAAGCCTTCCTAGTGGGGTACGATCGCAAGGTGCCTAAGCTGCGTCAGGCTGCCTACTGCATTGGGTGTAGCCGCTGTGTAGAGCACTGTCCGCAACGCATTCGCATACCACGTGAGTTGCACCGTATTGATCAATTTGTAGAACAACTCAAACAGGGTACGTTGGAGTAAAGAGAGAGGGAACACTCTAGGAGGAAATGGGTACGTTCTAAAAAGAAACAGGTATGCTCTAGCAAAAGAGTGCCATGCAATCAGCTAAAAAGAGGAGACAATAAAGGCTCCTCTTAGGTAAATCCATCAGTAAACATGGATCCCTCGGCGAGGGCTTATAGTTGTGCTTAATACAAAAAAATATCCTTGAGATGCATCTTACGCTATCTCAAGGATATTTTTGTTCTGGAATGTAAGAGTACTACTCCTACGCTTTCGTGGATCCAAGGTTTTTTTTTCGATGCTGCTTTTACTTGCTGTCTCTCTAGCCTCCTACGTTTTCATAGATCCAAGGTTTTTTTTCGATGCTGCTTTTACTTGCTGTCTCTCTAGCCTCCTACGTTTTCATAGATTCAAGGTTTTTTTTCGATGCTGCTTTTACTTATTATCTCTGTAGTCTCCTACGCTTTCATAGAACGCAATGGATTTAGCAGACTCCTTTTGTTAGAGGAAACCGCATAAAAAAGAGAGCGTCCCTCATCTACTTCGTTCATTTGAATGAAGTAGATGAGGGACGCTTTTAGTTTGACCCCAGCTATTGGGCACTTCTAGTGCAATTAAACATTTACCCCCGCTACGGTGAAAAGAAGGCTAGGCTTACAGTGGAGAGTACTCTCCACTGTAAGCCTAGCTATTGACATTAGAGACTCCTAACTCTTACACCAAGTAGCTTACGCTTCACTACTCATTAGAGCCCTAAGCACTGAAGAGTACTACTCCTGCGCCTCTTCCTCCAAGTAGCGAGCACCCACTGCCTTGCGATAGTCAGCTAGTGATAGCTTCTCTTGGTACTGCGTTTGAATCAAAGTGCTGTAAGCTTGAATCCAAGTAAGCTGTGCCGATAGTACATCGAGAATGGTTAGTTTCCCCTCGGTGTAACTAAAGGTATTAAGCTCTAGGTTCTCCTCGGCCAAGGCACAATTCTCTTTGGCCAACCCTAGCTGACGCTTATACTCATTCATATTGGTCCATGCTTGAGCCACCTCCTTGTTAATTTGGTCTTGCTTATCTTGCATAGCATACTGCTTGGTAAGCAACACTGCCTTCTGTGCAGCCACTGTTTTAAAGCGAGCTCCCCAGCGTAAGATGGGTACACTAAGCGAAGCATACACATTCGAGTTCCATACCGTTTCGCCCGATATGTTGATCATCTGCGTACCCCAGCTCTGTTTAAACCCTACCGCTAGGGTGGGGTTGTACTTGCCAGCAGCTAACTTAATTTGACGCTTTTGGTAGTCGATATCCAATTGCGAGATCTTCATATCTGGACGCATGGCCAGCGCTACATCGGCCCCTATGTGGTCAATGGTAGGAGTCACCTCCGCTACCGAGCTGCCCAAAGTCAACTCCGCTAGAGGATCCACTCCCATCAACACATTCATGTTTTGAAGGGCCACTTGGTAGGCTTGGTAGCTACCCGATTGTTGCAACTCTGCCTCTTTCAAGCGCGCTTGCATCTGAATGAGGTCTGTTTTACTAATCAATCCATCGTCGTACTTATATTGCAGAATTTTCACCAACTCCTGGATGGTGGCTACATACTCGCTCATGGTTTGGTACATCTCCTGCTGTGCTGCCGTTCCCCAGTAGCTAGCTTGCGCTGCATAAATCAGGTTATCGGTAGTCAGTTCAATCGATTTATCGGCCATTTGAGCTTGTATTTTCGATGCTTGGTAGCTGTTGTGGATGGTTCCTCCTGCATAAATAGGTTGGCTTACACCCAACTCCAAATTGTAGGTATTGTGGTCCAGTCCCACCTTAGCTCCCCCAAAATCAAGGTCGAGCGAGTTGATGCGGTACTGGTAAGTTCCCCCCCCATCTACCGAAGGAAGGAAAGCCGTTTTGGCCACCTGCATCGCCTTTTGCATGGCAGTTCGTTGGGCTACACTCTGCTTCAACGTTTGGCTATACTCCAGCATACGTTGCTCAAATTCAGTGTAGGTCACTGTGGTTTGGGCAGAGAGGGCAGCTGCGGTAAGTGCTAAGCCCATCAATAGGGTTCGTTTCTGTTTCATTGTTCTATCTATCTGTTTCAAATATCTTATTATTCTACTTGGTTAAAACCACTCTCTAACAAATGTACTACGGCTGTTGAAACGCTAACTGGTTTACCTCTTACAATCCACCTAAGATAAGGCGATTCGAACGATTCTTCCAGCTAGCATACTACGGCTGTTGAAACGCTAACTGGTTTACCTCTTACAATCCACCTAAGATAAGGCGATTCGAACGATTCTTCCAGCTAGCATACTACGGCTGTTGAAACGCTAACTGATTTACCGCTTACAATCCACCTAAAACAAGGCGATTCGAACGATTCTTCCAGCTAGCCTACTACGGCTGTTGAAACGCTAAC
>JBOFFJ010000046.1:0-1082 GCA_051648565.1 Phocaeicola sp.
ATTCGAATTGAGCATGATGAGGTCGATGAAGAGTGCTATCGTACTTCTTATCAGCGTAAAGAGATTCGTACCAAGCGTAAGCGGGAAGATGGTGAATTGGTAGGTAGTGGTGATGTTCGGAAGCATCGTAAGTTTTGATCCTAAGGGAGCTTCGGCTCCTTTTTCTTTATCTAAAATTCAAGGATGAATTATGTTCAATAATTTTATTTATGATGAAACTGTGCCCTCTTGTTTGGTGTGGGCTTGCCAAAAAGGGAGGGCGAGAAAAGGGGATATGGCAGGGACTAAACACAACCAAGGTTATTACTCTTTGGGGATTAATTGTAAAAGGTTTCTTGCACACAGGGTTGTTTGGGAAATGCATCATGGAAAAATTCCCGATGGTTATGAGGTTGACCACAAAGATAGGGACCGAGCTAACACTAAGATAAGTAATCTAAGACTTGTAACTCGGCACCAAAATAATGGCAATCAATCTAAGCAGGTGGGGAAATCCTCGAAATATAAGGGGGTTAGTGCCTTACGGAATGGAACTTTTCAAGCATCTATAAAAAACCGAGGAAAGAAAATTCACCTGGGGACTTTCAGGACAGAAGAGTTAGCAGCCGATGCTTATAAAGCAGCTGCGATAGTTTACTTTAATGGAGTAGTAGGGGGTCTGTGTGTCGAGATTTAAGAGATACCGTCCTAAAAAAGAGGATGAACTTAAGGGTTCTGGGTATGACAGTTTGTTAGAAAAAAGACTTCACGAAGGAAAATTGCAATCTTGTATTTTTCACCCTAAAGATCTTCCGATCAAATATACAGTTCCTCATACCTATGAGATTGATTTCCTACACAAGACACCCGATAAGGATTTTTTAATTGAAACCAAGGGGAGGTTTAATGATTCTTCTGAGGCTAGGAAGTATTTATTTATTAGGGAGTCATTAAATGAAAATCAAGAACTCGTCTTTGTCTGGCAGAAGAAGGGCACAGCATTTCCTTTTTCACGTAAGAGAAAAGATGGGACAAGAGCCACCAGTGAAGAGTGGGCCGATAAACACGGATTCAGGCATTGGGTCCAAGATGAGTTTGAACTA
>JBOFFJ010000047.1:0-1585 GCA_051648565.1 Phocaeicola sp.
GCTCCGATTCGAATTCGGCTTTCTTACGTTCGTACCACTTGCCGTAGGATTTAACAATGGAAGATGCATAGATTGCATTTTCATTACTGCAATCCTCTACTTTGGCCACACCAAGGACAGCAAAATCGTTACCTACACGGTCAACTTTTTGTGTGCTATACAGGATACATTGTCCCTGATTCTCTTCTACCATGTACTTGCTTACTTCAAACAAGTTCATCTGGATGGCTTCCCCTTGAGTGACCTTAACAGCAGGTGCCCGAGAATCAACCATATAAACCCCAGGGCGGAACTCTGTAACAGCGGATTCAACAGGGGGAACATAGCTTGCACAGCCACCAAGCAGGGCAGACAAACCAACAAGACCAACCAGCAGTAATTTTTTCATATCAACAACCTTGTTTTATTGAGTGGATACTACAAAGCCCACGGCATTTGGTGCGAGCTTTATTTTATTCACTTGATAGAAAGCACTTTAGATGCTCTGGTTTCAAACACAATATCTTCACCCTTATAGATGGTCAGATATTTAGCCAAAACGTACCGGTCACCTGTAATTTCATAAGTGCCATCAATTGTTTCTACATTAAACTTTTTCATTTTTAAGTGCCTTGCCAAGGGTATAAAGGGAGCGATAGTTGACAATCTTTGAAGAATTCAGCAGTCGGTAGTGAGTAGCTGATACTTTAACGAATAACTTGCGAGTGGTAATGCCTTGGTAGCAGAAAGCAGCCACTATTACGGCATCAATTTTGTAGGTATTATTTTCTGCGATTAGCATGGAACTTCTCCATTTGTTTCTGGTGTGAGTAGATAGACCAACGTTCGATTACAAAGGCAATTGGTGCCAGTAAGACACACAACACCACAAAGAAACCAACAATGGAGAAGATATTTGCCAACATTTGAACCACCTATTAGATAAAGATGCCGTTAGAGCTGTCAAAGACTAAGCCAGTAGGCTTGCGAGGGTCACGGATAGCAAAGGTATTGATGCTAGCCGGAGCAGTAGGAACAGATGCAGGCGGCGTCATAGTAGATTTCCCGATCAGGGCGTAGCTTGCAGGCTTGGCACAAGGGACTCGACTCTTTCGAATCTCTTTGAGTTGCTTCTCTACAGCAGCACGGAAACGGGCAGCTAGTGAGGCGGAATGAGGGTTAGCACACACACCAGCAGCACGGCAGAATACATTAAAGGCAGTGCGATGTTTCATCACGAAATCGTAGTTAGTCATGTTGTTAGTCTCTAAATTCGGTAGATATGTTCACTAAGAACATAAGAGTGCTTAGGTTTGTTACGAGCCAGCACATTAGATGAACCCTTGCCACCCATTCCTTTTTGCTTCTTAACAATCGGTGTATTCAAAGCGGCTAGGAATAGATGGTGTCGAGGATGTCGAGGGTCGCTAGGGTACAAGGTTTTCATGGTGCGGCCCTCAATTTGCTAGTGTGTTTCTTGATACGCTTGGCTCTTGCTACTGCAAGGTAATCTTTAGGGACAGGTGGTAACTTGCGCTCATTACCTACCTTGAAGTTTGCTTTGTAGCCTTGGCATTGTGAGCGGTGGCCGTTGTTCTGTTGCAAT
>JBOFFJ010000048.1:0-1784 GCA_051648565.1 Phocaeicola sp.
TCTTCTTGTATTGTATAGGTTTTATACTTTCCAACCTTCTCCAAAACACCCTTCCAGAACATATAAATCGCTTTATGCTCCGGTCTAGCCGAGTATTGATTGTAATTAAAGCCGATACCGTATAGTTTATTCATTGCAATCATCCTTCATTGATGCCAGCCACTCATTTGTGCTGTTAATTTTGTAAGTTTCGTATTTAACCTTCAATTCATCCTCTATCTTGGCCTGTTCAGTCTCCAATAAAAACATAGCAGACCGCCCTTTGTTGAATACACGGTAGAGAATACCCTCTGTGTTAAACTTTTTTAACTTCTCTTTGATGCTGATTAACTTATTCAAATCTTCAACCGTAATACCTGCTGCTGAGAGTCGGTTCGCCACATAACCCAAGCTCCCAGAGATACCCAATTGTCGGATTCTCACTAGCAAGTATGTATCCTCACCAAAATAATCCCTATGGTGTGATTTGAAACTAACCCACGGCCATAGTTTTCCTAATGCATCTTTCATAACATCACCTTAGTGTGAATAAACATAACGAAGGGCCAATTAATGACCCTTGATTCTGCTTACTTTTCAATTCGCTGAGGATAGGCCCCATAAGCCTCTTTGTATTCTAGATAGAAGTTCAATCTATCCGCCTCCATTTTTATCCCACACTTCCAGTTAAGAGGGAGATTTCGTAACTCTGCCCTAACCTTATCTAATGCTGGGTAGAGTTCATTTCTTATGCGGTCTTTCAACTCTTTATCCTTGTCCAACAACTTCTTAAAGAATCCCATTCCATCAATCTCCCTATGAAGTTCTGTGATTCTGTCGCGTAGGGAATTACCTTCCTTCTTCAACTCTTCTCTGCGAATAGAATTATCCTCTATCCAATCCCTTTTGGAATACAAATCATCAATAGACAGGCCACTTTTCATAACAGCATCAACGGCGCTATCTCTCCAATCCCTATGGAATTTACCTAACATCCCCAAATCAAAGTATTGAACACGAACCCCACTATTTACAAAACCAATGGCTGCCTGTTCCGCTGCCAAGATTTCTAGGTCAGGATTGTTATTTAGGTATTTATGGACTTGTTGAATTGTAAGCATAGTGTTTTCCTATTGAGGTGGGCACTCGGAATAAATACCCATCTTCATAGGAACGGAAGCGACATCGAATACACCTCTCCCGTTCTATGGTTAACCCCTTGGCTTTGCTACGGCCTAGGCGGTTCGTTCCTTGTCGGCATGCCTGTTAATCAGACAACTACCTTATCCCGTATGGCTATCGGGGAGCAAACGAGCCATCCAAATTGTTAAAGAGCAGTGCCAAGATTACTTGGGCTTTTCCGTGGTGAATCCGTTGTCAATCAGGTTATCCAGAATCCCATTTCATCAACCTACCGATGCCCGCAATAAGCAGTCCATTTAATCGGAGTCTCAACTTTGAGAAGACCTTCGTTTCGAGTCAGGGCAAGCCCATCATCTACAATACCCAACAACAACCCTTGATTCATAACATCACCAGCGTCCTGCTAGCAACTTCATCTATTGTAAGGGATTCTCCCCCCTTTGTCAACCCCTTATTTCATTCTTTTGAAGAGGGAAATCCTCTCAATCCAGACCCCTATTATGCCAGACCTTTAGGATAGAGTCAAGCACTCCCGCACAAATTAATGAAAAAGATTATGTTGCACCCCTGTAAGGGAGACGTGCGGGATGTTATACCCCAGTAAATATCCCTTAACGCTGAAGAAAAGGAAAGACAACAAGATGCAACATTAAGGTAACATC
>JBOFFJ010000049.1:0-1973 GCA_051648565.1 Phocaeicola sp.
TATACATTTGTACCATACCGAGAGGGCAATGTCGCTCTCTCATAAAACCAATAAATTATGTCATTAAACTATTACATGGTGCAGAGAGTTAATCCAACTGATCGTGAGGGCGTTAGAAAGTGGTACCCACAAGTGGAAATGATAAGGTTTTGTTTGTGGTAATATTAAAGCATTGAAATAGAGTTATTTACCCTCTCTCAGTTCCTCTTTAACAGATTCAAATTTAGTGTCATAGTGTCCCTTGATCCCCAGTAAAGAGCCTGCAAGCGCAAAGAATTGACCTATTGCCCATAGTGCCGAACTGTGTATCTCGCCTAAGGGTGGGATAGCTGAGGAGATAAAAACAAGCAATACCCCAGCCCCCACAAGGATACAAGCAAGGTATTCTAATACTCGATTACGTTTTGTCATGATATAATTTTGTGTTTAAAAATAGTGTTATATAATAGTGTTACTGCTCGATACGCTGAGGTAACATAACTTGAAACCTTTCAGATCCTGAGCTAAATTCTAAATAAAGCTGTTTCATCAGACCCTCCTTAGCATAGTAGTTTGAAGGTGCAAACGTGCGTGTTGTGGTGGTGTTCCCAGCCGCTGAGATAGACCCAATTGGTAATCTGGAATAATTACTATCACCCTCAATAATTGATATAGTGACATCCTTACTTGTGCTGAGGGTGTTGGTTAATGAAATGGTAAAACTAAGCCCTCCTGACGTGTTGGTAAACCTCGCATAAGTACCGTAATTATAGTACATAGCCGTGTTTGTCTGAGTGATCCCGTTAATGCCCTCTGGAGTAACGTCACCCGCTGCTAGTGTGTAGGACTTACTTACTTCAGTGTCTGGGAACTTAACACCCCAATAGGTAGCACTTGAATCAATATCGCTCAAAAAATGCCTCTTGTTTGTTGCCACATAGAACACCGTGATTGACGATCCAACCGCCCAAACTGTGTTAGTAAGGTCTACATCATTAGGCTCTGTTGTGTATAAGTATTGACCGTTGGAGTGACGTAATACAGTGCACATATACAGCTCGTCAGTAGCGTTTAATTTGAGTATATCACGCAACGAAAGCAGGTATTCCCCTGTGTCAAAAAAGGCTGGCATAAACCCGTTGTTTTTACCTTTTTTCAATGATTCGGGGAACATAAGAGCTACTGGCACTATATTACTGTCGTCGTAATTGGCGAAGTAAGTTAGTGCCGTGTAAGGTGGGCTAACACGATTATATACTATCTCAGATAATAACTGAGGATCTAATATATTACCACTTGAATAAGGAATCCAAGCCGAACCGCCTACTCTATCGGGACTATATTTAGCGAATTTATTTATGTTGGGGTGCCTGCCTAGCCACCACAAATCACGGTCAGTAGTGCCTAATATCGCCCTCACCGCATTCGTTGATATTATTAATTCTGGTATTCTAGCCATTGATTTGTGTTTTTAGTTGTGAGATTTGACCCTCCAGATTATCAATCCTAGACAACAATATAGCCACATAATCGGGTGTATCTGAAGTGTTTAAGTTCATTGTAGAGCGTGCTGATAAGGTACTACTTGCATAGGCTATTACGTCCCCTTGTGCTTCGATATTGCCGCTACACTTGAGTTTACCCTTGCCCAACCAAGTATTGACACCGCCGAACTGCATCATATAAGTCCCAAATGTCTCAGATCCGTCCGCTGGGTTACGTCCTGCTGTCTTGAGTACAATATCATCGAACTCTCCCCACTGCCCCCATAGTGCGTTTGTGTAGGCTTGTCCCGAACTGTTACTAAGTGTAGTACCTGATAACCAATGTGTTCGTTTACCCGATCTGATAAATTGCGTATCATTAGCATAAGTAACTGGTAGATACATAGTGCCCGTAAAGGTTGGACTTGCTGTTTTTGCATAGCCCGCTCTTCTGTGATCACCCCAGCTATAAGCATCTTCCCACATACCTATACGTTCGTCATCGTCCTC
>JBOFFJ010000050.1:0-1296 GCA_051648565.1 Phocaeicola sp.
TTATCCAATACCAGAAAGAGATGGTAAAATTCGTTGGTTTATCCAGAGAGGTTCCGATTTTTATTGGGCAGATACACCTGAAGAACTTAAAGAAAAGTTTGGAGAAAAAGCAAGACCTTTGAGTTTTTCTTTTGTCTCGGCTTTAATATACGATAATCCACCTATGATGGAAAATAACCCAGATTATTTAGCCTTCTTAGAGTCTCTGAATGAGGTTGATAAGGCACAACTCCTTCATGGTTGTTGGAATGCAAGACCTAAAGGTTCTACTTATTTCGAAAGAGATTGGTTGATTGAAGTAGAGTCTACCCCAGAGAATGCAGTTTCATGTAGATCTTACGACTTATCTGCTACAGAGCGCAGCCAAGTTAACAGGTATCCAGACTTTACAACCTCTATTAAAGTTAGTAGGGATTCTGAAGGTTATACCTACATTAGTGGAGATTACCATAAAGATTTTATGGACGAAGAGACACAATGTTATGGAAGACTATGTAAACGTGTTGGCGAAAGAGATAACATCATATCTAAACAAGCACATCTAGATACAAACGACACAATTTTGGTATTTCCAATAGACCCTGGCGCAGCAGGCAAACATCAGTATAACGAGATGGCTAAAAGGTTCGGAGAGGAAGGTTTTTTTGTCAAGTGTGACCCCATTCCTAGTAACAAAAGTAAATTAACTAGATTCTTACCTTTCGCCAATGCTGCCGAAAACGGGCTTGTTCGTATCGTTAAAAATACTTTTGATTTAACGACATATAATGCGTTAATGAAAGAGTTAGAAGCTTTTAACGGAGAAAGGAGTACAAGCACAAGAAAGGATGACTTTGTTGATGCCATTGCTACTGGATTCAACTTCTTAGCCTCAGAGTACGGTAATATGCACGGCGCTGTACCTCTTCCAACAATCAATGCACCTACAATGATATCAGGTTTAAATAAAATTCGCTACTTTTAATATAAAGAATATTCGGAGATAAATTGACAGAGCAAACAGTTAAGCGTCCAAGGGGCCGCCCAAGAAAAAATCAACAAGTTGATCTTGAAAAGGCAAGCTCGGAAGGGCTTGCTGTTTCTCGACTCAGGATGGGGGAGATAGGTTCACTTGCTCTCCAAAGGATCCGTGATGATAGCGAGAGGATGAAAAACAAAGAGCTGAAGTGGCCTAATTGCATCATGACGTATGAAAGTATGAAACTAGATGCTACGGTTGCCACCGCCCTAAACACAACTTATATGCTGGTTGAGAAACCATTTAATGATTTCTTTATTCGGCATAAAAAAGGCTCT
>JBOFFJ010000051.1:0-41756 GCA_051648565.1 Phocaeicola sp.
AGCACATCAAAGTTTGGCATACAAAACCCCATACGAGGTCTATAACCAAGCAGCATAAAGCTAAACTAAGTTAATGACAAAATAAAACAATCCACCTTAAATGACTGGAAATGTTGTCAAAGAGTGGAGACCACTATAAGAACTCAACAGATTTATGGCAATGTTTCGGTGATTAAACCCATTATTCGCCGAAGAAAATTCGGTGAATAATGGGTTTAATCACCGAAAAAGGGAATGTTGATAGGAGATAATTTAAAAAGAAAGCTGCTTCAATAAAAAACTAAGTTAGTTGACTATAAGTTTGAATTGCCTGTAAAGAATGTTGTTAGCCAACTGGTGTATAAACCACTTAGCTGAAAAAGCTTTTCACTCCATACAGTGGAATATTAATTACCCAATCTTGCTCCTTAAAAGAACGCATAGAGGTACGATATCCCTGTGTAAAGGCAAATTTATCTACAAAATACTTTAATGATTTAGCTCGAAGGTTCTCTTCTGCTTTTACCTCTAGGGGAATTACTTTACCACGGTGTTGCAGTAAAAAATCAATTTCTAGTTGTGAGTTATCAGCACTGTAGTAGTAGATGGGAGTCTGGGGCAAAGTAACTAGCTGCTGCAAGGTGTAGAGTTCTGTAAAGGCTCCTTTGTACTCTACAAAAGCTGCATTGCCTATTAATATGTCGGTAGCTTCGGTGGCGTTCATAGCACCAAATAGGCCACAGTCGAATAGGAAAAGTTTGAAGCTGCTAAAATCTTCGTAAAAGGTTAAAGGAGCTTGTGGGCTATTTACTCGATTTACTTTGTAGATGAGTCCAGCATCTATTAACCATTGAATGGCTATTTCGAACTCAGTAGCTCTTCCTCCTTTTTTGACTGCCCCATAGATGAATTTTTTATTTTCTTTGGCTAGTTGTGCAGGTATGGATTGAAAGACCATATTTATTCGCTGTACTTCGCGTAACGGAGCATGCTTTGAAAAGTCAGAACGATAGGCAGTAAGTATGGCTAGTTGAATTTTACGTACCTCTTCTAATCCAACTTTTTGTGTGTAAGCCAAAACAGCCTCTGGCATACCTCCTACATAATAGTACTGACGCAATAAATCAATGTACTTGGTGTGTAGCCCTTCTACTAGTAGCCAATCTTTTGTGAGCAAAAGCTTGGCTAATGCTTCTTCATCCATTGCCCAAAGAAACTCTTCAAAAGTCATGGGATAGAGATTGATTAAATCGACTTTACCTACTGGAAAAGAGCTGTTTTGATGGAGGGTGATGCCCAGTAGTGATCCTGCAACTGCTACATGATACTCACGTGCATTTTCGCAAAAATACTTGAGTGCTGCTAATCCTTTGGGTTGTTCTTGTATTTCATCAAAAACAATGAGTGTCTCACCCGGAGTAACTTTTACTTTGGTTATCACCTCTACTGTTCGTACAATTCGGTCAATGTTGTAGTCTGTGAAAAGTGAAGCTGCTAACGGTTCATTATCGCAGTTAACATAGGCTAATTGCTTGTATTCTCGTTTGCCAAACTCTTTTAGTAACCATGTTTTGCCAATTTGTCTAGCCCCTTTTAAGACCAATGGTTTTCTTAACTTGCTTTCTTTCCAGTTAAGTAGTTCATTATAAGCGCTTCTCTTCATTTTGTTACATTTTTATGGACGAACTTTAGGTGCAAAGTTACATTTTTATGGACGAACTTTGCAGTAAACTTCACATTTTTATGGACGAACTTAGGTGAAACTTTACATTTTTATGGACGAACTTTTCCATAAAGTCTATAATTGGGGGGATGAAATCATTTCTTCCACTGTGAAGGGTAGGTGAAGCTTAGGTGAAGGATAGAACCCCCTATTCTTCACCATAAATAGCTGATTGTCAAATGGTGTGAAGGATTGAAGGATAAAAAAGAGTTTTAATGGTAGTAGGGGGAGAGTGGAAGAGGCTAGACTCCTTGTTGTGGTGCATCAATGGCTACTTTGTGGTTTGCTAAAAGAGCTGACTCTCCTTATGCCAACTCTTTTATCTTTTTTTAGTGCATGTTTTATCAATTACCTCTCTTATAAAATGTAGTTTTGTAGCAGTGTTATATCTCTACAGGGGTGTAGCACTTCTCATTGTGCTTGTAAAGCTGTAACTATTTAACTAAATCAAACGTATGATAGAGAGTAAATTAAAGAAAGCGTTAAAATACACCGCTATAACCCTGGCATCCTTGGTAGCCCTACTGGTGGTGGTAGCAGCGGTAGTGGTAAACTTTGTGTTAACACCAGCCAAACTGACTCCTCTGGTACTCGAACAAGCCAATAAGCACTTGCGTGCTCAAGTGAGCTGCGAGGCGGTCGATATTACCCTTTTTAGCACCTTCCCACAGATAGGAATTCGCCTGACCAATGGAGAACTGCTATCGCATGCATTGCATGATTCACTGCCCGCTACGGCACAAGATTCACTCTTGCAATTTAAAACCTGTTTGGTTACGGCGCGCCCTTTGGCACTGCTTGCCTCGAATCAGGTAAAGATTCACGAAGTATTGATTGATGAGGCTACCATCTATGCTTTTAGAAATAGCCAAGGGGTGGCTAACTGGGAGGTGGTGGCACCTACGGATAGCACCTTGGTGACCGATAGTGTTACGACCGATAGCGTAGCCTTTAATGGAGCCATCGAGATAGGCAACATTGAGATACGTAGGGCCAATGTTACTTTTGACGACCGATTTACAGAGCTCTTTGCTGACCTTCGTAGCTTTAATTTCCGTCTTTCGGGCTCTCTATCGGAGGTGCAAAATGAGGTGGCTCTTCACCTAGATGCTAAAAATATCTTGTTGTGGCAGCAAGGCAAACTGTTGGTCAATAAGTTGGGTTTTGGGTTTGATACCCGCCTCTTTGTTGATCGCAGTGAACAGCTTTACAAGTTAGATGATACCCAACTCGATGTGAATGGCATTCGCCTCTTGGCTAGTGGGGTGCTCCAAAAAGATAGGGATACGAATAACCTAGATGTTGATTTCAACTTTGGACTGCAGGTGCCTACACTCAAGACGGTACTCGACTTGATACCGACTTCGATTGTAAGTGAGGCAGCCGATGTAACTGCCAAAGGGGCAGTGGATGTAAAGGGAACGTTGAAAGGGATTTATGGCGCGGGGCAGATTCCGGTATTCGAGGCGTTGGCTACCATTGATGGGGCATCGGCTCAATACAAGGGGATGCCTTACGGGATTGATAAACTCGATGTAAGCTTGGCAGCGCGCCTTAATGTAGCAGATAAGAGCGATTCTTATATTACGCTGCATAACTTTTACTTTGCTGGAGCCTCTTCTACACTGCAATGCAGCGCTCAAATAAAGAATCCACTGCTTAATCCGCGCTTGGAGAGTAGCATCAATGCGCAGATTGATTTTACCAACTTGGCTAAAACCTTTCCGCTCGAAGAGGGGGTTGTGCTAGCAGGGGTGGTTGAATCTAAACTACGCACGGATATATTGCTGGCCGATGTAAAGCAGGAAAATTGGGGACGTATTGGCTTAGGTGGTATGTTGAAGCTAAGTGATGTACAGATAACAAGTCCTAAAGACTCTTTCGACTTGAAGGTGGCTACGGCAGGATTGGCCTTTGGTGCCAATGAACAAGATACGGCAGTGGTGCAGGGAAAAACGTTGTTGAATGCCATTGTGGGATTTGATGGACTGAACTTGAAGACGCGTAAAGGCTTGACTGCTTCGATGGACAAAGCGGCACTGCATGTTAAAACATCGCCCCTCAAAGATACCACTTCGATTGCTTCGATGGAGGCCACGCTGGGCTACTCGCGCATGAGTGTGGTACTGAATGATTCCGTAAAACTCTATACGGGTGCGGCCAAAACCACCGTGGGGGTAGAGCCTTCGAAACGTAATAAGAAGATAGCTCACCTCTCATCTACGCTTCAATTTGACTCTATTTATGCTGCTGCTGGAAACCATGTGGTGGCACTCCAAGTGGCAGGCTTTGAGGTGAAGAGTGAGAAAGAGTCGCTCGAATCAAAACATTGGGTGAGCACAGGATCGGTGGGCTTTGGTAACCTGAAGCTCTTTACACCTACTTTCCCGCTATTGATTAGTATGCCTGCTTCTAAACTTTCGTTTGGCAATGATGCCATAACGTTGAACAATGCACAGGTCAAGGTGGGATCCTCCGATATGCGTGTTACAGGGGAGTTATCTAACTTGAAAGAGGTCTGTTTGCATAACGAGACGCTCTTTGGAAAGATGCGGATAGCTTCTGGATTTATCAATACCAATGAGTTGATGCGGGCGATGGAGATGGCACAAGAGGGCGATGGTATTCAGACATTGGAGGAGGCCGAAGCGGCGGCACATCTTTCGAAAGATGCGGGAAACCTAGCTGATTCTACCCCCAGTGGATCGCAACCAGCTGTTATAGCCAATACTGCTGCAACCGATGCAGCAGCGGCGAGTAAACTCTTTGTGGTGCCCGAGAAAATAGATTTTGTACTCGATGTGGATATTAAAAAAGTGCTTTTTGCAGCACTCGAAATTGAGCAGATAAAAGGGGAGGTAGTGGTGCGTAATCGGGCTATAGAGCTCTCTAACCTCAATCTACACACCATGGAGGCTGATATGAATACTACGTTGGTTTACAGTACGCAAGATACTCTATCGGCCTACACGGGCTTTGACTTCCGTATGAAAGATATTCAGGTGGGCAAGTTGGTGGAGTTTATTCCAGCCTTGGATTCGTTGGTACCTATGCTTCGTTCGCTCGATGGAACGGTGCAATTTCAAATTGCTGCCGAGGCGAAATTGGACTCGACCATGACGCTCGATATCTCTTCGTTGCAGGCGGCTACTAAGTTGCGGGGGGATAGCTTGGTGTTGATGGATGGGGAGACCTTTTCGGAGATCTCGAAAATGCTTCGTTTTAAGAATAAGGAGCGCAACGTGATTGATAGTGTATCGGTCGATTTGATTGTGAAGGATGGACAGATTAATATCTATCCCTTCTTGATTGGGGTGGATCGCTACTTGGTAGCGGTGGGTGGAAAACACAACATTGATATGACATTCGATTACCATGTATCGTTGTTGAAATCGCCCATTCCTTTTAGCGCAGGGGTCGATATTAGCGGAAACCTAGAGGATTTTAAGTTTAAAATAACCCGTGCTAAGTACAAAGATATGAAGAACTCGGCTCGCGTAAGTCCCGTAGATAGTGCCAGTGTATCGGTGCGCAGCCGTATTAAAGAGGTATTGCACCAGAAGGCTAAGGGGATTGAGTTGCAACGGAAGGCTCCACAAATAGGGCTGTAGTAAAGCTACTCCTATATGGGTAGCTATGCTATTCATGTAGAAATAAGACCCAGTTAGTATATAAATGATTCCCATTAAGAAGTAGATAATATCTACTTCTTAATGGGAATCATTTATTACTATCTCTCTAAACTTTGGAGAGATGCTCTGTTTAATGGGGAGATTCTCGTTTGTAAAGTCTGAAAAGTGTTGATTGTACTAACCAAGTTAGCCAAGTGCCTCTTGCTTTAATTGGCTTGAGTGGTGCATAATGCCAGCTGTTGAATCTCTTTTCGACTTAACTTGCCTGTCTCTGTTCGGGGAATTGAACTTACAGTTATGATCTCTTTGGGTTGCCAGTAGGGGGGGAGTAGTTGTTGGCAAAGGGCTT
The DNA here is from genome assembly GCA_051648565.1 of Phocaeicola sp. Lineage (GTDB taxonomy): Bacteria > Bacteroidota > Bacteroidia > Bacteroidales > Bacteroidaceae > Phocaeicola. The sequence goes on from JBOFFJ010000051.1 coordinate 5,684, forward strand.
CTATCTCTTCACGATTGCTCTGGGTGGTGAGTAGTAGTAGCTTATCGCCCCACACCTTGTGGGGGAGGGAGGTGATGGCAAAATCGCCCCTTAAAGCGGGCTGTAATAGCGCCTCTACCTCTTCGATTTGAATTTTTATGCCTCCACTATTGATGGTGTTGTCACTCCGTCCGCGAATGATAAATTGGCCTGTTTCATTAAAAGAGACTATATCGTTGGTTACCAAACGTTCGTTGCAGACCGCAGGGGCATGGATGATGAGCTGTTGGGCTTCGTTGCTGCTGACAGTAACTCCTGGGAGGGGTTTGTATCCTTGGCTAGCATGGGGGCCATTGAGTTGGCGAAGAGCAATGTGTGAGAGGGTCTCGGTCATGCCGTAGCTAGACCATACCGCCTCTGGAAACTCATGTAAAATAGCCTCCAATTCAGTACTGATTGCACCACCACCAATGAGAAGTTGCTTGATTTGGCAGAGTAGCTTTTGCTCGCTGGGTTGTTGCAACGAGTGATATACCTGCATGGGAATCATGGCAGCAAAGGTGGGTGGGGTAGTTAGTGTGGCAAGAGGGTGTGAGGAGGGAGCTACGCTGATAAGATGGAGCTGTGCTACGAGGGCACGTACCACCATCATCTTTCCTGCGATGTAGCGCACCGGCATACAGAGTAGGGCACTATCTTGGGCTTTGAGTTGTAAAAAACGACAGGTGGCTACGGCACTGGCTATCATGCGTCTCTTCTCTACCACCATCGGTTTAGGGGTGCCAGTCGATCCTGAGCTGTGTACCGTAAGGGTGGGACTCTCGTTAAACCATTCGGCCAAGAAATGTGCTAACTCCTCTTGCTCTGGTTGCTCATGTAGGAGTGTTTTTACCCACCCCTGCACCTTTTTGGGGCAGGGGGCTGGGTAGAATATCCCATTTAGGGTGAGACTTTGTGCACCAATTTGGGTGATAAAGGGCATCTCTCTACACTTATGCTTTATTAGCCAATAGAGCCAATGCTTCGCAGTAGATGGGTAGATCTTTCTTGCGGGCTACTACTCCCTCTTTGCCATGCATCTCGCCTAGTACAGGTATGCTGAGAGTGAGGCAGGGGTGTTCCATCTTGCCATAGCTCCACGACTCATCGGGCTCTGCTTGGTGTATAAATTGGTAGTTATAGGGTTCTAGCAGGTTGATTAATTTATGTGCCTTCTTTAGATCGATCTGTAAATCGTTTTCGATGGTGAAGTTGGCATCCTCTTCCCATCCCTCTTCGGTTACTTCGGATACAATGACTAGTTGAGGGGTACAGCCTGCCTCTTTCATCTCTTCCATCACTTCGATGGCTCCTTGTTGACCATCCTCTTCGTCGCCGGTAAAGGCAATCACAACATCGTCGGCAAAGAGGTTATCGCGCATGTTTTGAATGACGGCTGCATTGGTTAGACTATTGTCGAATGTCCCTTTCCAAAGTGCTTCGGATAGCTCTTCGCAGAAGAGACCGCTGTATACGCAATCGATGTGTGAGGAGATTACTACACGAGTCTCTGCACTTAGCGGTTTCTTACCATAAATAAGGGCTAGATCGCCTTCGTAGAGGAGGGTATAATCGGTATCGGCCAACCAAGTTTCGATGGCTTTGATTCGTTTTTTCTTTTTAAATCGTACACCATTGTCTTTGCAATCGACGGTTATCTCGCTAAGGAGGGTAGTAAAGTTATTCATCTGTTTTCTTTGTTTAGGTGACTGATGGGGTAGAAGCAGGGATGCTTTTTACTCCATTGAGCCTTTGTTAGGTGATTATTGGGGCTACTTCTGTTGAAGTAACTTGCTTGGATTGTGGCTGCCTTGGTTATAACAACTCACTGCCCATAAAAGTTATGGCTCTGTTTTTTGTATGCCTCTATTTATAGCTCTTGACTCTCCTGGCAGTGAGTCAATCCATTGTTTGATTTGTTCATCTCTGGGTAGCTCTTGAGGTTTGAACCACAAGGAGTCTCCCTCTATCTGTAGGGGGATCGGGGCATTGCTGGTAAAGAGTAGTCCGGTACCTAGCCCTTGGGGGAGGGTGGGATGTAGGGTGGCGCACCACTGGGCAATGGCATTTAGTCCTATATTTGATTCCAAGGCGGAGGTTACCCACGAGGCAATTCCTCTTTCGGCAGCCAACTTAATCCACTCTTCCGAACCCACTATACCGCCATGTAGGGTAGGCTTAAGGATAATGTAAGCTGGTTGAAGGGTATCGAGCAGTACTCTTTTTTGTTGGGTAGTATGGATACCAATCAGCTCTTCGTCGAGGGCAATGGGGAGGGGACTCTCTTGGCAGAGTTTTGCCATCTCGCTCCATTGACCTGCTGCAAGGGGTTGCTCGATGGAGTGCAACTGGCACTGGGCCAATTGTTGCAATCGATGGAGTGCTTGGGTAGGGTGAAAAGCACCGTTGGCATCGACTCGTATCTCTAGCTCTTGCGGTGTAAAGTGGCTGCGGATGGCGTGCAATAATTGGAGCTCTTGTTCAAAATCGAGAGCTCCAATTTTGAGTTTGAGGCAGCGGTAGCCAGCAGCTAGCTTCTCCTCTACGCGGGCTTTCATCTCTTCTAAACTTCCCATCCAGATTAAGCCATTGATAGGAATACCTACCTGGCCTTGGCTGAAAGGGGTATTATAGAGTTGCCAGCCTTCTTGCTTTAGTTGCAAGAAGGCGCTCTCCAATCCAAAAAGAATGGAGGGATAGGGTGCCCATGCAGTGTAATCAATCTGCCCGGTAACGGCTACTTCGTCACAAATGGTTCTGAGTAGCTCTTCGTAGTGGGGCAGATCGTCGCAACTTAAGCCAAGCAATGGGGCACACTCGCCCCACCCCCTCTTACCCGTTTGGGTATCGGTTAGTTCGAGGTACCACACCTTGCGGGTGGTATAGATACCACGCGAGGTGCCAGCAGGTTGTTTAAACTGCAGCTCTTTGGGGTGGATGGTGAGTTGATACTTTATCATTGTAGAGGAGTTAAAATAAATCAAGGCCTTACACGATGGATGAGTCTGGCTTTGAAAAGAGGTCCTATTTATTCTCTTTGTGGTTAGGGAAATTTGGGGTAATCTTTGAAGCGAGGCTTGCGCTTTTCGAGAAAGGCTTTTCCCCCCTCTTGTGCCTCTTCGGTCATGTAGTAGAGCATGGTGGCATCGCCTGCCAACTCTTGTATACCTGCTTGTCCATCGAGTTCGGCGTTTAAACCTGCTTTAATCATGCGTAGGGCTAGTGGGCTGTGTTCCATCATCTGCTCGGCCCATGCTACGGTCTCATCTTCGAGTTGATCGAAAGGAACTACCTTATTGACCAAGCCCATATCGAGTGCCTCTTGTGCAGAGTATTGTTTGCAGAGAAACCAAATTTCGCGCGCCTTCTTTTGTCCCACAATACGGGCCAAATAGGAGGAACCAAAGCCAGCATCAAAGCTACCTACTTTGGGTCCTGTTTGGCCAAAAATAGCATTCTCTGAAGCAATAGAGAGATCACACACTACGTGTAAAACGTGTCCGCCACCAATAGCATATCCATTGACCATGGCAATGACGGGTTTAGGAAGTGAACGAATCTGTTTTTGTACATCGAGTACATTGAGTCTAGGTACGCCATCGGTACCAATGTATCCGCCGTGTCCCTTTACATTCATATCGCCTCCGCTGCAGAAAGCCATATCGCCGGCACCGGTAAGCACTACTACGTTGATCTCTTGGCACTCGCGACAAAAGTGGAGGGCATTGCTTATTTCGGTCGTGGTGGTAGGGGTAAAGGCGTTGCGGTAGCGAGCGCGGTTAATGGTTATCTTGGCTATGCCGTTGTAGAATTGAAAAAGAATATCTTGGTACTCTTTAATGGTTTCCCAGTTTCTTGTTGTTTCCATAAGGGTAGTTCTTTTTGAATGATTTGTTGTTAGGGTACAAAGATAACAAAAAAAAGCCGCCCCGAACTAAATCGGGGCGGCTCCTCTTTTAAGTAAGCTTAATAGGCTTATTCTTTGCTAAAGTTCATAGCTGCCATACGTTCGTAAGATGCGAAACGTTTTTTAGCCATCTCTTCACAAGCTTGGAATAGCTCTTCTGCTTCTGTAGGATATTGTTTCATTACAGAAGAGAAACGAACTTCGTTCTTCAAGAAGCCTTGGAAGTTCTCCCAGTTAGGCACTTTAGAATCTAATACGAATGGGTTTTGGCCTTGATCTTCCAACGCTGGGTTGAATCTCCATAGGTGCCAGTAACCACAATCTACTGCGTTCTTTTGTTCCTCTTGTGCTTTACCCATACCTGCTTTCAAGCCGTGGCTGATACAAGGTGAGTAAGCAATGATCAATGATGGTCCAGGATAAGCTTCTGCTTCGCGGATAGCCTTCAATGTTTGTGCTTGGTCTGCACCCATAGCGATTTGAGCTACGTATACATAACCATAAGTAGTAGCAATCATACCCAAGTCTTTTTTGCGTACGCGTTTACCTGAAGCAGCAAACTTAGCGATAGCACCAAGTGGAGTAGATTTAGAAGACTGACCACCCGTGTTAGAGTAAAGCTCTGTATCAAGTACAAGGATGTTTACATCTTCGCCCGAAGCAATTACGTGATCCAAACCACCGTAACCGATATCGTAAGATGCACCGTCACCACCAATAATCCATTGGCTTCTCTTCACTAGGTAATCTTTGTATTCAGCAATGGTAGCACAGAAAGAACATTCGCCTTTTGAAGCTTCTACCAAAGGAAGAATCTTAGCAGCAGCAGCTTTGCTCTTATCAGCATCGTTTTTGCCATCTAACCACTCTTGGAATGCCTCTTTGTATTCAGCAGGACAACCTTCGCTAGCGATAGCGCCAGTCATGGCAATAGCCAAACGCTCACGTAGTTTCTTGTTAGCCATATCCATACCTAAACCAAACTCACAGAAGTCTTCGAACAAGGAGTTAGCCCATGCTGGACCTTGACCTGCTTCGTTTGTAGTGTAAGGAGTTGATGGAATAGAACCTGAGTAGATAGAAGAACATCCAGTTGCATTAGCTACCATTTCGCGGTCACCAAACAATTGAGTGATCAATTTTACGTAAGGAGTTTCACCACAACCCGAACAAGCTCCTGAGAACTCGAATAGAGGAGTTGCAAATTGTGAGTTCTTCACGTTTGCTTTGGTATCTACTAGGTGTTGTTTGGTTTTAACGCTAGTTGCACAGTATTCCCAGTTTGGAGCTTCGGCCATTTGAGTCTCTAATGGAAGCATTTTCAACGCTGCACCACCCTTTTTAGGATTACCTGGACATACGTCTACACAGTTACCACAACCCAAACAGTCAAGTACACTTACTTGCATGCGGAATTGCATACCGTCGAATGCTTTACCTACTGCTTTTAATGTAGGGAAGTTAGCACCTGCTTGTTCAGCTTCATCCAATACGAATGGACGGATAGAAGCGTGAGGACAAACATAAGCACACTTGTTACATTGGATACAGTTGTCAGAGATCCACTCTGGAACGTAAGCAGCTACCCCACGTTTTTCGTATTGTGAAGTGGCTTGATCCCAAGTACCATCTTCTTTACCTGTAAAGGCAGAAACTGGAAGCAAGTCACCATCTTGTGCATTGATAGGACGAACTACTTCGTTGATGAATGCTGGATCGTTGTTTGTAGCAGGAGCTTCAACCTCAAGGTTAGCCCAAGCAGCATCAACTGTCAATACTTGGTATTCGCCACCGCGGTCTACCGCTGCGTAGTTTTTGTTAACAACGTCTTCACCTTTCTTACCGTAAGATTTTACGATGAATTTCTTCATCTGCTCTACAGCTAGATCGACTGGAATTACGTTGGTAATACGGAAGAATGCCGATTGAAGGATGGTGTTGGTACGGTTACCTAGACCAATTTCGCGTGCAATCTGTGTGGCGTTGATGTAATAAACAGTGATGTTGTTTTCTGCGAAATATTTCTTAACCTTGTTAGGCAAGTTCTTCGCAAGCTCTTCGCCTTCCCAGATAGTGTTCAATAGGAAAGAACCGTTTTTACGCAAACCACGAGTCACATCGTACATGTTTAAGTAAGCTTGTACGTGACACGCTACGAAGTTAGGTGTGTTTACCAAATAAGTAGAACGGATAGGAGCATCACCAAAACGCAAGTGCGAACAAGTGAAACCACCCGATTTCTTAGAGTCGTATGAGAAGTATGCTTGACAACGCTTGTCTGTGTTTTCACCAATGATTTTTACAGAGTTCTTGTTAGCACCTACGGTACCATCAGCACCCAATCCGAAGAATTTAGCTTCGAATAGGCCATCACCACCCAATGCAATCTCCTCTTCTAGTGGAAGTGAAGTGAAGGTTACGTCATCAACGATACCTACAGTGAAGTGGTTTTTAGGCATTGGCAATGCCAAGTTTTTGAATACACCAATGATTTGTGCAGGTGTAGTATCTTTTGAAGATAAACCGTAGCGGCCTCCTACAATTACAGGAGCATTTTCCTTACCATAGAAACAATCTTTTACGTCAAGATACAAAGGCTCACCTGTTGCTCCTGGTTCTTTTGTACGGTCAAGTACAGCAATTGTTTTCGCTGTTTTAGGTACGGCAGCTAAGAAATGTTTGGCAGAGAATGGGCGGTACAAGTGTACAGAAACCAAACCTACTTTTTTGCCTTGAGCCACTAGGTGGTCAATAGCTTCGCGAGCAGCTTCAGTAACAGAACCCATTGCGATGATTACGTGTTCAGCATCGTCAGCTCCGTAAAAATCAAACAAGCCATATTTACGTCCTGTAAGTTTGTAAATCTCTTCCATGTAAGCTTCAACAACTGCAGGAACTGCTTCGTAGTAGTTGTTACAAGACTCTCTGTGTTGGAAGAATGTATCGGGGTTCTCGGCCATACCGCGAGCAACAGGGCTGTTGGGAGTTAGTGCACGTGAACGGAATTCGGCCAAAGCTTGTTGGTCAACTAGTGGAGCCAAATCTTCGGTTTCGATTGTTTCAATCTTTTGGATTTCGTGTGATGTACGGAAACCATCAAAGATGTTCATAAAAGGCACACGTGTTTTAAGAGTAGCCAAGTGAGCTACACCCGAAAGGTCCATTACCTCTTGTACAGAACCCTCAACTAGCATCGCAAAGCCTGTTTGGCGACAAGACATTACATCTTGGTGGTCACCAAAGATTGATAATGCATGCGAAGCGATTGTACGAGCCGATACGTGGAATACCGTAGGTAAAAGTTCACCTGCAATCTTGTACATGTTAGGGATCATCAATAGTAACCCTTGAGAAGCTGTGTAGGTAGTAGATAGTGCACCCGCTTGAAGCGAACCGTGAAGGGCACCTGCAGCACCAGCTTCTGATTGCATTTCTTGTACTAAAACAGTTTCGCCGAAAAGGTTTTTACGGCCTGCAGCTGCCCATTCGTCTACGTACTCTGCCATAGTCGAAGAGGGTGTGATAGGGTAGATAGCCGCTACTTCTGAGAACATATACGAGATATGTGCAGCCGCTTGGTTACCATCACAAGTGATGAATTTTTTTTGTTTAGTCATACAATTACTTATTATTAGGTAATAAAAATATTCTTACTTTCGATTTAATATAAAAACCCAAAGAGCCACAAAGGGATCTGATTACCATGCCCTAACTCCATTTTGTGTAGGGCGTAGTACATGTTGGGATTATTCTTTACTTTAGCTCCTTCGGTACAAATGCGGAAAAAGGTATCTTCATCTACTAGAAATGAAGTGCTTTTATCACCTTTGTACAGTTTGTGGTCTTTATAAAGTGTATTCATAAAGAAGGTCTCGAGTACATCTTGCTCCTCTACCTTTACGGGGTAGATGGAGTACATCAAGTTGGTGTTGTGCAGCATTATTTTAGAGGGCTTCTTGGGGAAATCCTCTCCCTTGGGATAGACCATGTTAATTAAACGGGCATCGGCTAGGTACTTAATGTAGTTCATCACCGTAGCACGCGAGGTCTGTATCTCGGTAGCTAGTTGACTTACATTGAGTGGAACGGGTCCCTCTACTGCTAGTAGATAGAGTAACTTCTTTATTTTGGTTAGATACTTTAGCTCTATTTGCTTAATTAATAGAATGTCTACCTCTACCATCATGTTCATGGTTTTGAGTAGATTTTCTGAAAAATTACGTTTTTCTAAGAAAAAGGGGTAGAATCCATGGTGCAGATAGTCTTGGAAGTAATCCATTGGTTTTACTTCTGAAAGTATTTTTCGAGCTATCTGTTCGTGGTTCTCTAAAATATCAGTTAGGCTGTAGGACTGAAAATGAGTTCCTGCCTGTAAATTGACAAATTCGCGGAAAGAGAATCCACGAAGGTAGTATACTTTTACTAGGTTGTTTAGTTCTGGATTCTCTTCTTTCAATCGCATAACGGACGATCCAGTAAAAATAATCTTCAGATTAGGGAAGCGGTCGTAGCAGATGCGCAAATCACGGCTCCATTCAGGGTACTTAAAGATTTGGTCAATCAGCAGTACCTTTCCACCTTTCTCTACAAATTGCTCGGCAAAGTCGACTAGCCCAAAGTTAGAGAAGTAAAAGTTGTTCATGTTAATAAACAGACATGAGCGATCCATCCCAAACTTCTCTTTGGCATATTGAAGTAGGAATGTAGTTTTGCCTACTCCGCGCGTTCCTTTGATACCGATTAACCGGTCATTCCAGTCTATTTCGTCCATCAAATCGCGGCGAACAGGCGCATTGGTGTGCTCCACCAAATAACTGTGAGTTCTGTAAAAAGCTTCCATGTTTGCTAATTAATTGGTTGCAAATATAATAATAGTAATTCAAATTGCAAACTAGAGATTGCAAAATATTCCTTTTTTTGTTTGGGTTGTTGGAGTAGGGGCAAACAGTTTATTACTCTTTGTTGTTTAAATAGAGGGAGTGATTATACCTTAATTATATAGTCCCCCCCCTGTTTTTTGTAAACTAGGATATTTATTATTTTGCCAGAATGTATCTTTAATTTAGTTATTATTTGTATAATTGTATAGGGGAGTTCTCTCTATTGTGGCTATATTACTGAGAAAATGTTTACCTTTGCTTCATTACAAATTCCTACACTGTTGTAGCTAGCCTGTAACTAGGTCGTAGCTATTAAGGCTACTTTTCTTTTGTGAAAAAGAGAGGCTTGCTTCATCTTAATATTATTCATTCTTTAGGCTGCTTGTTTGCAAGACGGTCTTTATTTCTGTACGATTTACTGAATTAAATTTATAAAAGTAATCTTATATTAAGTAGTTATGAGAAAAAAGATGATTCACCTCTTTTTGTTTGCGCTATCTGGACTCTTTACAGGGTGTAGTTCTTCACTTCAGCCGGTTCAGAAAAGAGCCTATGCAAAATTTGTTAATCCATTTATTGGTACTGATTTTACTGGGAATACCTATCCGGGTGCCCAGCTTCCGTTTGGTATGGTTCAATTGAGCCCAGACAATGGTTTGCCTGGTTGGGATCGTATATCGGGTTATTTTTATCCAGATAGTACTATTGCTGGTTTTAGTCATACTCATTTGTCGGGCACTGGTGCAGGCGATTTGTATGATATCTCTTTCATGCCTGTGACAAACCCTGTGGTTCAGGCAGATGAACCTCTTGGTATTTACTCTAAGTTTTCGCACGATAATGAATCGGCTCATGCAGGTTACTACACTGTTTTTCTAGAAGATTATGATATACAGGTAGAGCTTACTGCTACAGAACGGTGTGGTATTCAGCGTTATACCTTTCCGGGAGGCGATGCTACAGTTCTCTTAAATCTACGCAAGTCGATGAATTGGGATGCTACGTGTGATTCGCATATAGAGGTGGTCGATTCGGTTACTATCCGTGGTTATCGTTTTTCGGATGGATGGGCCAGGGATCAGCGGATCTATTTCTGTAGCCGTTTTTCAAAGCCATTTGACTCTCTTGATATGGACGAAGAAAAGATTGTCTCTAAGGAGAGAGAGTCGGGGCGTTCGGTTGTTGCTCGTTTTCATTTTACGATGGATCACTCGGAGGAGTTGGTTGTGAGTACGGCGCTTTCGGGTGTTAGTATGGAGGGTGCTTGGCGTAATCTTTCTGCCGAAGCTCCTCACAATGATTTTAATCGTTACTTGTTGCAGGCCGAGGATAAATGGAATAAAGAGTTAGCTAAAATAGAGATTGTTACTCCTGATAAAGATCAAGAGGTTGTTTTTTATACAGCTCTTTACCATGCTATGCTAGCTCCTACCATTTATTCGGATGTAGATGGTTCTTATTATGGTCCTGATAAACAGGTGCATCAGGCCAATGGATGGGTCAATTACAGTACCTTTTCGCTTTGGGATACATACCGTGCAGCACATCCTTTGTATACGCTGCTGGATCCTACTAGGGTGAATGATATGATTTATTCTTTCTTGGCTTTTCATCAGCAAAATGGACGTTTACCTGTTTGGAATTTTCAAGGGGGGGAGACTGATATGATGATAGGTTATCACTCTGTACCAGTTATAGTTGATGCTTATTTCAAAGGTATTGGTAGCTTTGATCCTTACGAAGCACTCCGTGCTTGTGTAGAGACGGCCAACATTGATGCATATCGTGGAATTGGTGAATATAAGTCAATGGGATATGTTCCTTATGATTTAGCAGATGGCTATAATGCTGAAAATTGGTCACTTTCAAAGACGCTAGAGTACGCTTACGATGATTATTGTATTGCTCGCATGGCAGAGGCATTGGGTGAGCAAGAGCTTGCTCGGCAGTTTTATGCTCGCTCGCAGAATTATAAAAATGTATATAATCCAGGTAGCTCGTTTATGCAGCCTCGCGATAGTAGGGGGGTGTTTGATCCTGCTTTTAATCCCGATGAATACCCACATCATATTTGTGAGAGCAATGGTTGGCAATATTTTTGGTCTGTGCAGCATCAGCCTGATTCGCTCATTGCATTGGTTGGTGGAAGAGAGCGTTTTATTGAGAAGTTAGATAGTATGTTTACTTATAGCCCATCGGCTACCGATTCTCTTCCTATCTTTAGTACAGGTATGATTGGTCAGTATGCACATGGAAATGAGCCTAGCCACCATGTAATATATCTTTATAATAAGGTGGGTGAACCTTGGAAAACACAGAAGTATGCAGCGCAAGTTATGCACGAACTTTATAAAAATAGAGCCGATGGATTGTGTGGAAATGAAGATTGTGGGCAAATGTCTGCCTGGTATATTTTTAGTGCAATGGGTTTTTATCCAGTCGATCCAGCTGCGGGAGTTTATGAAATAGGAACGCCGCTCTTTCCTGAAACTCAGTTGCATTTACCTAATGAAAGAATCTTTAAGATTTTAGCACATGGTGTTACTGTTGAAAATTGCTATATTCACTCCGTAAAATTAAATGGTATCCCTTATACTTCTAGTTTTCTGACGCACAGCCAACTAATGGATGGTGGGGTGTTGGAATTTGAGATGGGAAATACTCCTGGAGCTGTTTGGTATACCGTACCCTGATAAATAACGTAATGAATGTAAACTTTGAATTAACTTATAGAGAAATATTTAAAAAATACTACCCTCAGCTCCTCTTTTATGCCGCTAGAATGATAGGGGAAGAGGAGGCTGAAGATGTGGTTCAAGATGTCTTTATGGATATATGGCGCCGGCGTGAAACGATACAGGTGGGCGACCAAATTAAAGCTTTCTTATATAGGGCTGTCTATACGCATGCGCTAAATATACTTAAACATCGAGATGTGAAGAGTCATTACGAAAACTTGATGCTTGATATTGATATGCAGCGTATTGCTTTTTACCAGCCCGAAAATCATGAAATATTGAAGCAAATAGAAGATCAGGAGTTGAGACAAAGGATTACTACTGTTATTGATGAGTTGCCTGAAAAGTGTAGGATGGTTTTTAAGTTAAGTTATCTGCATCATATGAAAAATAAGCAGATAGCCGAAACAATGGAGATTTCTTTACGCACTGTTGAAGCACATATGTACAAGGCATTAAAGCAATTACGCGAACGATTGGGTTATTTGGACCTTTGGATACTGTTTTTTTTGTTGGAGTGCGTAAGTGTTTTTTAATGTTGAGTTGTTTTACATATATAACAGAAGGAAGAATGAATAATATAGATGAGGTAATAGGAAAATTCTTACGGAAGGAGTGTACAGAAGAGGAGCTTGTAAGGATGAACAATTGGTTGAAAGAGTCTGACGAAAATGCTCGTAGATTTTTTCAATGGGAGGAGGCTTATTACATCGGTCAGCATAGTTACTGGGAAGATAAATGTAATACAAATAAGGCTGAAAAATCCTTGTTTGACCGGATTGAAAGAGAGGGCCGGAAGAGAGGAAAAGGGCGTTTTTTCTATCGTATGCTGCAGTATGCAGCGCTCTTTGTAGGGGTCGCTACTGCTGCTACTGCTGGTTATTCTGCTTTTTTGAAGCGCCAAGAGGCTAGTAGCATGGTTACTGTCACAAGTGGAGACTCGGTTAGAGAATTGTTGTTGGGGGATGGAACGAAGGTGTGGCTTAACAAGTATACAACTTTTAAATATTCGGATCAATACAATGAAATAAACCGATCTGTCTATCTCGATGGAGAGGCTTACTTTGAGGTGGAGAAGAATCCTAAAATGCCCTTTGTCGTGCAAAGTAAAGCGATGCAGGTGCGTGTTCTAGGAACTACTTTTAATTTAAAGAGTGAGGCGAAAAAGCCCTCGGCAGTAGCTACCTTGGTGCACGGCGAAATTGAGGTTAAGGGGAATAATGAAGAGGGTTTGATTGTGTTGTCTCCCGGGCAGAAAGCTGAGCTGAATGGTGTAACTAAGCGCTTGGTTGTAAAGCAGGTTGATACTGGGATTGATAAATGGAATACCAATGAGTTTGTGTTTAAACAGGCCGATATTTATATGATTGCTCGCACATTGGAGCAGTACTATGGCGTGAAGCTGATTTTAGACCCTGAAATTGATGCCAAAAGTACCTACTCGGGCTCATTAAAGAAGAAGGATACAGTAGGGGAGATGTTGAATCTTATCACTCACTCTATTCCTGTTCGTTTTAAAGTGGTGGGAAATAGTGTTTTCCTCTCTTCAAAATAGTAAGTAAATATAGAGATGGCACAGAGCTCTCTCTAATCACATTAAAACCTGAAATTTATATTGTATGAAAAGAATATTATTGTTGTTTTTGTTCGTAAGTTGTGTCTTGGGAGTAAAGGCGAAAGACTTTACCCAATATGTAAATCCGTTGATGGGAACGCTCTCATCGTATGAATTCTCTACAGGGAATACTTATCCAGCGATTGCACGTCCTTGGGGGATGAATTTCTGGACACCCCAAACCGGAAAGATGGGTGATGGGTGGCAATATACCTATGCTGCTTCTAAAATACGTGGCTTCAAGCAGACTCACCAGCCTAGTCCTTGGATTAATGATTATGGTCAATTTTCTATTATGCCTATGGTAGGTGAACCTTTGTTTGATGAGGAGAAGCGTGCTAGCTGGTTTTCGCATAAAGCAGAGGTGGCGCTTCCGCATTATTACAAGGTATACTTGGCCGATTATGACGTGGTGACTGAATTTACACCTACTGAGAGAGCGGTACTCTTTCGTTTTACATTTCCCGATAGCGACAATTCGTTTGTAGCTGTTGATGCATTCGATCGTGGATCGGCTATCACCATTGATGCTGCGCGCCGTCGTATTACGGGTTATACTACGCGTAACAGTGGGGGGGTGCCCGAAAATTTTAAAAATTACTTTGTTATTGAATTCGATAAGGAGTTTACTTACCAGGCAGCCGTTGCTGATGGGGTAATTGATACCAAAGAATCTGCAAAAACGGCCAATCATGCAGGTGCTATTATTGGTTTTAAAACAACCAAAGGTGAGCAGGTGCATGCTCGTATCGCTTCTTCATTTATTAGCTTAGCACAAGCCGAACTGAACTTGAATGAGTTGGAGAATGATTCATTTGATAGGTTGGTAGAGAAGGGTAAGGAGTCGTGGAATGAGGTGTTGGGAAAAATAGAGGTCGAAGGTGATTCGCAAGATCAATACCGTACATTCTACTCTTGCTTGTATCGTTCGGTACTTTTCCCTCGTACGTTTTACGAGTACGACGAGTCAGGCAAGCCTATGCACTATAGCCCTTACAGTGGGGAAGTACTTCCAGGATATATGTATACGGATACAGGATTCTGGGATACATTCCGTTGTTTGTTTCCTTTCTTGAATATGATGTACCCATCGGTAAATAAGAAAATGCAGGAGGGCTTAATCAATACTTATAAAGAGAGTGGTTTCTTTCCTGAATGGGCTAGCCCTGGCCACAGAGGGTGTATGATTGGAAATAACTCAGCATCTGTGTTGGTTGATGCCTATTTTAAAGGGGTAAAGGTAGAAGATGTAGAGACGCTTTACCAAGGATTGTTGCATGGTGCCAATAATGTACACCCCGAAGTATCGTCAACTGGTAGATTAGGTCATGAGTATTATAATAAGTTGGGTTATGTACCCTATGATGTAAATATTCATGAGAATACAGCACGTACCCTAGAGTATGCTTACAACGATTGGTGTATTTATAAATTAGCCAAGGATCTAAAGAGACCTAAGAAAGAGTTAAACCAATTGGCTAAACGTGCTTTCAATTACCGGAATGTATTTGATAAAGAGAGTTCGTTGATGCGTGGTCGTAATCAAGATGGAAACTTTATGGCTCCTTTTTCGCCCTTTAAATGGGGAGATGCTTTTACGGAAGGAAACAGTTGGCACTACTCTTGGTCTGTCTTTCATGACCCTAAGGGGTTAATTGATTTAATGGGCGGTGAACAGAACTTTGTAACAATGTTAGATTCTGTATTTGTGGTTCCTCCTATCTTTGATGATAGCTATTACGGGCATGTAATTCACGAGATACGCGAAATGCAAGTGATGAATATGGGTAATTATGCACATGGAAATCAGCCTATACAGCACATGATTTATCTCTATAATTATGCTGGTCAACCATGGAAGGCACAATACTGGCTACGTGAAGTGATGAATAGAATGTATACTCCAGCTGCCGATGGCTATTGTGGCGATGAGGACAACGGTCAGACTTCGGCTTGGTATGTGTTCTCGGCTCTTGGATTCTATCCTGTTTGCCCAGGGACAGATCAATATGTATTGGGAAGTCCTCTTTTCAAGAAAGCGACCTTGCATTTTGAGAATGGCAACAAGCTGGTTATTGATGCACCTGCCAATGGTAAGGAGACTCCTTATGTGCAAGGCTTGAAATGGAATGGGGTAGATTATGTGAAGAATTACGTTACACATCAAGAGCTGCTGAAAGGTGGAAATTGGTCTATTGATATGAGTACAACTCCTAACTTAGATAGAGGAACAGCTCCAGATGCGTATCCTTACTCTTTCTCAAATGAGTGGAGTGGTAAATAATTAATTATTTGTTTTTTTTGAGGGCAATCTAATGAGTGGTAATACGCTTTAGATTGCCCTTGGTATATCTATAAATAGTTACTTTTATCTCCTTCTCATAACTCGCAGTTTCTGCTTTTTTTGACTCATAACTCGCTTTCGATAAATTAATTTGATTTTTTCTTCAAAAAGACCATTTTTGACTAAGTGTTATTTATTTGTGCGTTGTTTTACTTTTATTGCGCATGCGAAGATTCTTTTCTGTAGTGTGCACTTGATTATATTAACATTTTCACAACCTTAATTTTTGTATTATGAACAAAAAAAATGCTTTTAAGAGTTCACGTTCTTGGCGGACTTTACTAGCGATGGTATTCATAGGATTTTCCACTCAGTGGGGGTTTGCTCAGCTCACGCTGAATGTTACTCAAACATCTTTGGGAAAAGTTGTTGAACAAATTAAATCTCAATCGACTTATCAGTTTTTTTATCAAGATCAGTTGGCTTCGACTACCGTAGGTGCTGTAAAGGTGCAAGATGCTTCCTTAACAGAGGTGCTGCAACAAGCATTGAAAGGAACTGCTATCTCATTTACTGTAGAAGATAACATTGTTTATCTTTCAGAGGTAACACAATCTTTATCTGTGCAACAGGTGGGTAAGGAAAATACGATTACTGGTCAAATTTTAGATGAAACAGGAGAGTCCCTTATTGGAGTGAATGTGCTTGTAAAAGGTACTACTCTTGGGGTTATTACCGATTTTGATGGTAATTTCTCTCTTCAAACTACGCAGGCTAATCCAATGCTTGTAGTTACGTATGTAGGTTATACAACCCAAACTGTAGCGGTAAAAGGAGAGGCTGCTCTACGTATAACTATGCAACCTGATACACAACAAATGGAAGAGGTTGTGGTAACTGCCTTGGGTATTAAACGTGCTACCAAAGCGTTGAGCTACAATGTGCAGGAGATCAAGAATGATGAGTTAGTAAAGGTGAAAGATGCTAACTTGGTAAACTCATTAACAGGTAAAATTGCAGGGGTTACCATCAATTCAAGTTCTTCGGGTGTGGGTGGAGCCAGTAAAGTGGTGATGCGTGGTACCAAAGGGATTGATCAATCTAGCAATGCGCTTTATGTGATTGATGGGGTACCTATGTTTAACCTTAGTGGCACAGGCGATGATGGTTTTGGTTCGAAAGGTACAACCGAAGCTATTGCTGATATCAATCCTGAAGATATTGAATCAATGTCGGTTTTGACTGGTGCTGCTGCTGCCGCTTTGTATGGTAGCCATGCTGCTAATGGTGCCATTGTTATTACCACTAAAAAAGGACAAGAGGGACGCTTGAGTGTGACCTTCTCTCAAAATACGCAGTTCTTAACCCCTTTTGTGACTCCTAAGTTTCAAAATAGTTATGGTACAGGCGATCTACACTCTAGCTCGGGCTCGGTAGAGCGTAGCTGGGGAAATAAGTTGAATGATGCCAACTACATGGGGTATAATCCTGTGAATGACTTCTTGCAAACAGGTATGGTAACTACCGAAACCGTTTCGTTATCTACAGGTACTGATAAGAATCAAACCTACTTCTCGGCTAGTGCTGTAAACTCTGAGGGGATGGTACCTAATAATAAATACGATCGTTACAACTTTACTTTTCGTAATACAACCTCTTTCTTAAATGATAAGATGGTACTCGATTTGGGTGCTTCGTATATCAAGCAGAAAGATAGAAACATGGTGAATCAAGGTACCTATTCAAATCCTTTGGTAACAGCCTATCTATTTCCACGCGGAGATGATTTTGAGGAGATTAAGATGTATGAGCGTTGGGACACTTCGCGCGATATCTATACACAATACTGGCCACAAGGTATTAATACCTTTACAGGACAAAATCCTTATTGGATTGCTTACCGTAATTTACGTGAGAATGACAAAGATCGTTACATGCTAAATGCTAGCTTAAGCTATAAAATATTGGATTGGTTGAGTGTAAGTGGACGTGTACGTGTAGATAACTCTAGCACTACCTTTACTGATAAAATGTACGCCAGTAGTAATACTACTTTGACAGAGGGTTCTACCAATGGTTTCTATGGTATTGCCAAGACCAATGATAGACAGACTTATGCTGACTTTATGGTCAATATTCAAAAGAACTTTGGCGAAGATTTTAGTTTGATGGCTAATATTGGTACCTCTTTTTCAGATATGCAGCAAGATCAATTAGAGAATCGTGGACCAATTAGTGAAAATGGTATTCCTAATGTGTTCAATGTTTTTCAATTAGATGATGTGAAGACAGAACGCAAACAAGCTGGTTTCCGCGAGCAAACACAATCTATTTTTGCCAGTGTGGAGTTAGGTTATAAGAGTGCTTACTACCTAACGTTGACTGGACGTTCTGATTGGCCTTCGCAATTGGCGGGACCTAACTCAGTAAGTAGTGCCTTTTTATACCCATCGGTAGGGGGATCGGTTATCTTGTCTGAGTTAATTCGTATGCCTAAAGAGATCTCTTTCTTGAAACTACGTGGTTCATTTGCATCGGTAGGTCTTCCTTTTCCTCGCTTTTTGGCCAATCCTACTTTTTCGTGGGATAATGATAACAAGGTGTGGCAATCTAAACGTAACTACCCCATGTACAACTTAAAACCTGAGAAGACAGACTCGTGGGAGGTAGGTATTACGACACGTTTCCTTGGTGGATTTAACTTAGATGTTGCCTTGTATGATACTAAAACCTATAACCAAACATTTGATCCACGTATTTCAGTCTCTTCGGGTTACTCTACGCTTTATGTGCAAACAGGTAGTGTGCGCAATCGTGGTATTGAATTGGGATTGGGCTATTCAAAAGATTGGGGCAAATTTAAGTGGTCTAGTAATTACATCTTTAGTGCCAACCAAAACAAGATTTTGGAGCTGTTAGAGAATTATGTGCATCCCGAAACGGGCGCTATTATTACCAAAGATCGTTTAGATGTAGGTGGTATGGGACAAGCACGTTTTGTTCTTAAAAAAGGTGGTTCACTAGGTGATCTTTACTCTACAGCCGATTTGCAACGTGATAGCAACGGTAATATCATGGTAGATGAAAATGGTAATGTAATGGCCAATTACAATGCTGGCGATATTAAACTAGGTAGTGTATTCCCTAAAAGCAATATGTCATGGAATAACAACTTTAGCTGGAATAATCTAAGCTTTGGCTGTATGATTTCGGCTCGCCTAGGAGGTATTGTTTACTCGGCTACTCAAGCTGCTATGGATATGTATGGAGTTTCGCAAGCTACAGAAGCAGCGCGCGATAATGGAGGTGTATATGTAAATGGTACCGATTTAGTGGATGCTCAAAAGTGGTATACTACCATTTCGTCACAATCGGGAATCCCTCAATACTATACCTACAGTGCAACTAATATACGTTTGCAAGAGGCTCATGTATCGTACACATTCCCTAAACAAGATGTCTGGAATATTGCCGATGTAACCTTGGGATTGGTAGGACGTAACCTATTTATGATTTACTGCAAAGCACCGTTCGACCCAGAAGCTGTTGCCTCTACGGGTAACTACTACCAAGGTATTGACAACTTTATGACCCCCAGTGCTACTACATTGGAGTTCAATGTACGCCTAAAATTCTAATATAAAAAGAAGATCACTATGAAAAAGAAGATATTTAAAAGAACCTTATTAAGTGCAGTGGTTATCGGTATGCTCTCATCGTGTACAGGCAATTACCTAGACTTTAATACAAATCCTTATGAATCTACCGAAGAGGAGATGGCCAGAGATGCTTATTTGACTCGGGCAGCATTAACGGGTATGCAGGGTTATGTTATTCCTACCAGTGTAAACTTAAACCAATTTCTAGAGAATCTTCTAGGGGGCCCTTATGGTGGATACTTGGCTGAGTCAAACTCGGGTTTTAATAATCGTTTTTCTAATTATAACCAATCGCAAGACTGGGTAGGTAAACTCTACAAAGATCCCATCCCGAATGTGTATGCTAACTATGCACAGCTAGAAGCTGCCACAAAAGATGAGGTTTACTTATCGGTAGGTAAAATTATTAAAGTAGCTGCAATTGTTCGCGTTACAGATGGTTATGGTCCAATTCCTTACTCAAAATTGGGTGCTAATGGCGATTTAGTTGCTCCACTTGATTCCCAACAGACGGTATACCAAACCATGTTTACCGAACTAGATGAGGCTATTGAGGTGTTATACGAACGTCGTACAGAGCTTTTCTCAGAGAAGGCAGACCGGGTTTACAGCGGTAATGTAGCCAAATGGTTGAAGTTTGCCAATTCATTGAAACTCCGTATGGCTATGCGTATTGTTTATGCTGACCCTATTACTGCCCAACAAAAAGCAGTCGAGGCGGTGAGTAGCGATAGAGGCGGTGTGTTTTTAAGTAATGCAGACAATGCCTTGATTCAAGCAACGACCAATCCATTCCGTGTGATTATGTATGAGTACAATGGTGGTGACTCACGTATTGCTGGCGATATTACAGCCTATATGAACGGGTATAATGATCCTCGTCGTGAAAAGTATTTTGTACAATCTAGCTTTACAACTGGTGATGGTGTGGTGAATGGATATCATGGTATTCGTCTAGGTACTGAGCCTATTCCTAGCGAAACGGCTCATAAGTATACCAATATGAATGTAGAACCTAATACCAAATTACTTTGGATGAATGCTGCTGAAGTAGCTTTCTTACGTGCCGAAGGTGCATTGCGTGGATGGAACATGGGTGGAACGGCCGAGAGCTTCTACAAAGAGGGGGTTCAACTATCCTTTGATCAATGGGGAGTGTCGGGTGCTAATAACTACTTGCAAGATAGTAGAAATACTCCCGAACTTTATCGTGATCCAATTGGAACATATAGTTACAATGGTACTCGTCCAACTATTACCATTGAGTATGACCAAGCTGCCGATTTTGAACTAAACTTAGAGCGTATTATAACTCAAAAATGGATTGCTAACTTCCCATTAGGTTTAGAAGCATGGGCCGAATTTAGACGTACAGGGTATCCTCGTTTAATGCCTGCAGCGGTCAATAAAAATAGAACCGAAGTGCCCGAAGGAACATTCCCTCGTCGTCTTCCTTATCCACAAGATGAGTACCAAGACAATGGAGCTAATGTACTAAATGCCTTGAAAGATTTAAAACCTACTACAGACAGAATGTCGTCTAAGGTGTGGTGGGACTGTAATCCTAACATCCAATAATGAATAATACCATGAAGAATAGAAAAATAAATAGATGGATGACAGCCTTGGGAATAACCTTGGCTGCTTCGTTCACTGCTTGTAGCGATTGGACAGAGAATAAAAGTATCGATATTGAGACACCAACGCTTGAGGAACTTTATCCCGAAGCGTATGCCAAATATTTAGAGAACCTGGTGGCCTATAAAGAGGGCGATCACAAAGTAACCTATGCTTGGTTTGATAATAGCGAAAAGGTACCTTTTAGTAGAGTACACCACATGGTCGATGCACCAGATAGTTTGGATGTAATTGCCTTAATGTATCCCGATCAATTGGCTTCGTTCGAGTTGGAAGAGATGAAACAGGTTCGTCGCAAAGGAACCAAGGTGGTTTACACCATTAGCTTTGATCAAATAGTCAAAGCATACGACGAGCAGGTAAAGGATGGTGCCTTAGAACCAGGTAATTTAACTCACTATTTAAGCAGCGAGTTAACCAAGCAGATAGGATATGCTAGCCACTTTGATGGAATGATAGCTGGATACAAAGGTACAAACCCTATATATTTATCTCCCGAGGAGAAAGAAGAGCTGTTGAACTTACAAAATAGTTTCTTTGGGGCTATTCAAACCTGGAAGAGCAGCCATGCTTCTGCATTACTCTCTTTCCAAGGCTATCCAGAGAATCTAATTGAGCAAACCATCCTGTCAGAGTGCAAGCATATCATCTTAGCTACCGAAAAAGCGACTGATGTGGCACATCTTTCACTAGCGGCTCGTTTGGCCATGGCAGCTCAAGATGTTCCAACTGACCGATTTGTTGTAGCTGTTACTACAACATCGATGGATACCTCTGATAAGAATACAGGCTACTTTGGTAGTGATCGTTCGATAACCGAAGCTGCTTACTGGGCCACTATACGCGAGGATAGCTACGTACGTGCTGGTATTGCAATTGATCAGGTGCAACGTGACTACTTTACCTCTAGAAAAATTTACGGATTTACTCGTGAGGCTATTAATATTATGAACCCTGCGAATTAGAATTAAGGAATTATGAAAGTTAAAAATATATATACCCTTTTACTGGCTCTACTTACGTTGAGCGTAGCCTCGTGTGCAGATAGCATGGAGAACTTTGACAACCATGTATATGTTGATGCTTCTGTAAAGACCACTACAGTTTTACTTAAATCGACTTTACCTACTGTAGAATCAACTTTTCATTTAGCCATGGCTAAGCCCGAATCGGAAATCGTTTCTATGCAATTGACGGTAGATTCTTCATTGGTCTCTACTTACAACATGGCCTATTATGACCAAGCAGAGATGTTGCCAGCTGAGCACTATACGTTAGAAAAGGGAGAACCAACAATTGCTGCTGGTAGTACCCGATCTACCGAAGTGAAGATTGTATTTAACAACTTAACTGAGCTTGACAAAGATAGAGTTTATGTGGTACCTGTTACGGTAACTAGCTCTACAGTACCCACATTGGCTAGTGCTCGTACTATGTACTATGTATTAAAAGGTGCCGCGCTTATCAATGTAGTAGCCAATATGAGCAAAAACCTTGTTTTTGTAACGTGGGAAACTCCTAGTGAGGCAAATAACTTACGCCAACTTACTGCAGAAGCATTGATTCGTGTAGATGAGTTTGACAAGAATATCTCTACTATCATGGGTATAGAAGGGCATTTCTTGTTGCGTATTGGTGATTCGGGCGTACCTAGTGATCAATTGCAAATAGCTACTAGCTCGGGTAATAAAACCTCATCCGATCTGGTTATCCCCAAGGGAGAGTGGACACACATCGCTGTGACTTACGATGCTGATGCTAAGAATTTAGTGGTCTATTTAAATGGTAAAAATAAGTTAGAGACCTCTTTAGATTGTGGAGCTGTAAATTGGGGAAGAACCAAAACAGACGAAGGAAATGGATTCTGGATAGGTCACTCTTACAACCGTGGCCGCTGGCTAGAAGGAGACATCACTGAATGTCGTGTATGGAACCGTGTACTTACACAGGAAGAAATTAATGCAACCGATCATTTTTACGAAGTTGCACCAGCTTCAGAAGGATTGATTGGGTATTGGAAATTTGACGAAGGAGCAGGAAACTCAATTGCCGATTACAGTGGATTGGGTAATCACGCTACTGCGGTAGAAGCATTGTCATGGAGAGCAGTCGAACTACCTGCTAAAAAATGAGTAACCTTAATGTATAAATGAAAAACAAGATGATAAGTTATCTAACTAAACTAAAAGCAGGAGTCTACACACTCCTGCTCGCTGGTGCAGCTGTTGTAGGAACAGGCTGTGAAGAACAAGTAATGATAGGTGGTGCCGATGGTGGCCAATTTGATAATATAGACCAAGTGTATGGTTATGTACGTTCGGCAGCGGGTGCACGCAACTTAACTCCTATCTCTATCTTTGGCGATCAACCTGCCACGGGTCATCTCTTTTTTGAAGCAACTAAATCGGCACAAGCTGCCCTTACAGTTAATTTTAAAATTGATGCCGAAGCGCTTGAAGCTTATAATAAAAAAGAGGGAACTGCTTATGAAATGTATCCTGCTCAACATCTCTCTTTAGAGAATGAAGGAGTGGCTACGATTGAACAAGGTCAACGCAAATCGGCTGGTATTGAGCTGGCTATTTTGCCAGGTGGCTCTGTGGGTACTACCTATGCAGTAGCGGTTTCTGCTACAGTAAGTGGCGATTTGTTGCCTGCCTCTAATACACAAAGTTATATCTATTTGGTAACTCCCAAGCCAGCTATACCAAATTCACGCAAAGGTGATGTACTTACTTTCTGTTTTGTTGAGGTAAATGACGAGAGTATCTTAAACTGTGGAGAGTACTTTATGGAAGAGAGCGGAAAACCTTTCTTTGATGTAGTGAGCATCTTTGCAGCCAATATTAACGTAAATAGCGAAACAGGGCGTGCCAATATTCAGTGTAATGACCAAGTAAGATTTGTGTTGGAGAATGTTGATCGATTGGTTCGCCCCTTGCAAGAGAAGGGAATCAAGGTAAACCTCTCTATCTTGGGTAACCACGATGAGGCGGGTATGGGTAACCTTTCACACGAGGCAGCCATTGATTTTGCTAAAGAGTTAAAGGCATATGTTGATATTTACGGATTAGATGGTATTGACTTTGATGATGAGTATAGTCGTTATCCTGCTACTCCTAGTCCTGGATTTGATGTGCGATCTCGTGCTAACTATTGTCGCTTCATTTATGAATGCCGCCAGGCTATGCCTGATAAGCTGCTTGGTATCTATGAATATTTAGGTAGCTTTATTGACTCTCCATCGGGAAGTTATGAGGGTAAGAGTGCAGGCGAATTGGTTGACTATATGTGTTACGGTACCTACCAACGCTACGTAAAAGGTCGCGAAACAAACTTTACAGGTTTGCCTCGTTCTAAGTATGGTCCTTTTTCGTTGAAAATCAATGATGAGTACAATGGTGGATGGAGAAACTATTCCGATGCTACTATGCAAGATTTAAAGAATGAAGGGTACGGTTTTCAAATGTTTTACAATCCCAAGCCACGTACCTATAGTTATGACCACTACTTCTCGGCTGTAAGTAATATTCTATTTGATGAGGCTGTTACTTGGACGGGTAACTATTATGATCGAACAGGCTTTGCACCTATTAAAGGGGTAAAGAAGAATTACGAGGCCTACTTAGGTGAGTGGAGTGGTATGAGTTCAAACTCTTTATACTATTTGATCGATGAACATGGAGTTGGCAAATGGTGGGACTGGGGTGGCTCTCAATCTTTCTCTATTCGTGTTGAAGAGCGTGAAGCAGGTAAAAGCTACAACGTATATGGTTGGGGTTCTTACCCCGATGTCACCAACCAATATCCGTTGGTGATGGAGTACAATGCGTACGATGGTTCAATTAAAATCTCTACGCCTCAAGTTATTCACGAGGGTGATGAAAATGACCCTATTACTTGGGAGATGCGCCAAGGTACTTATGGCTCTGGTAACAGTTGGAATTTTAATACGAATACTACTCCTATCACAGGAAGCATTGATGTACAGGGTGCTATTACACTTACCGGACGTGGAAACCGTTACGGTATTGATCCTTGTTATTTGGAGGATGGAAAGTATGTACCACCTACTACACCTATCAAATATCACTTGACAGAGAATTACACGTTGGTGAAAAAGTAAAGAGTTTTAAGGAGCGAGCCTTACCCCACAAAGCTAAGTCCGCTCCTTCACCCTCTTTGAATGGATAAAGTTTATTATCTTTTCTTTGGCTATCCGTCCAAAGAAAAGAAAGTTGTAGATAAGTAAATATTTAGCCGTAGAATATAAGGCATGCAATTTTTAAAATGAGAAGCATATACACAAAGATATATAGCCGAAGCTATTGGAGTATTAAAAGTACTATAAGCCGATAGTTAAAAGCTAATTGCATAAATATCGTGATAAAGATGTAAAGGGTTTGGCTCAGCGTAAGGTGAAGTTTTTTTTAAAAGCTGATATGAGTCTTGGATAGATTGCTGGTTGGAGTAATTTTTAGGTAAAAAAAACGACCTCACTAGCTGGGAAAACAACATTAACATCTCGTAGAATTAAATACTAAATATGCACGATTACGGCTAAAATGGAAAAGATTTTTCTAAACACGAGATAATTGTACAGAAATTAGAATTAATTTTCTATTTTTGTAAACTATGCCATTCTTTGGGAATGTGTAGCTAATGAGAGTACTAATCGTACTCATTAGGTAAGACACTTCAAAATGTACGGATTTTAGTGAGATAAATGACAGGCAGACTAAATGGATTAAAACAAACTAAATAATCGACTTCGTAAAAGAGTTGGACATCTCACGCCAAATAAAAAAAATAGACAAATTAGAAAATTAGAATTCAATAGTATTTGCAGATTGAGTTCAGTCATAATAGATGAAGAAAAAGAATATTTTAATAGGACTACTAGGAGCTATATTACTATTTGTAAGCTGTACTTCGGCTACAATCGATTACGCTTCGTATGTAAATCTTTACATTGGAACAGGCGGTCATGGACATACCTATCCAGGAGCTGTGGTTCCTCACGGTATGATTCAACCCAGTCCTGATACACGCATTTACCAATGGGATGCTTGCTCGGGTTATTACTATACAGATACTTCCATCAATGGTTTTTCACATACGCACCTTAGTGGTACGGGGTGTGGTGACTATGGTGATATTTTGATTATGCCTACTGTAGGGAAGCAAGAGATTCACTCGTTAGGCGAGACGAGTCAACAGTTGGCTTATGCTTCTCCTTTTCAAAAAGAGAATGAGGTGGCCACTCCAGGTTACTATTCGGTCTTTTTAGATCGTTACCAAGTAAAGGCCGAATTAACTGCTACCGAAAGAGGGGCTATTCATCGTTATACTTTTCCTAAAGCAGCCGATGCAGGTTTTATTGTTGATTTAGATTATAGCCTACAGCGTCAAAAGAATGAAGAGATGCAGCTGGAGGTGCTGAGTGATACGGAGATACGTGGACGCAAAAAGACGGTTTATTGGGCTTTTGATCAATACATTAACTTCTATATGAAGTTCTCCAAACCCTTTAGTCACACACTCGTTACTGACTCAATGGCACTTAATCCAGGTGGTCCACTACAGCCTACATCCAAGGCATTGTTGCAATTTGCTACTGCCGATAACGAAGAGGTTTTGGTAAAAGTAGGTATCTCGGCTGTCGATATGGAGGGAGCTCGTAAGAATGTAGAAGAAGAAATTGGTGATTGGAACTTCAATGCCGTACGCAAAGAGGCACATACCAAATGGAACAACTACTTAAGCAAAATCGATATAGAGACAGAGGATACCGATCAGCGTACTATGTTCTATACTGCTATGTATCACACAGGAGTACAGCCCAATTTATTTACTGATGTAGATGGTCGTTATCTAGGTATGGATCTAGCCATTCACCAAGGAAGTGTAGAGGACCCTATT
The DNA here is from genome assembly GCA_051648565.1 of Phocaeicola sp. GTDB lineage: Bacteria > Bacteroidota > Bacteroidia > Bacteroidales > Bacteroidaceae > Phocaeicola. Next base: position 32,345 of record JBOFFJ010000051.1, read on the forward strand.
TATACCATATTCTCTTTGTGGGATACCTTCCGTGCCTATCACCCATTAATGACCATTATTGATCCTGAGATGAACGAGGCCTTTATTCGCTCATTAATTCAGAAACAACGTGAAGGAGGGCTACTTCCTATGTGGGAATTGGCGGGAAATTATACAGGCACCATGATTGGGTACCACGCTGTATCGGTCATAGCCGATGCCTATGTAAAAGGAAATCGAAACTTTGATGTGCAAGAGGCTTACAAAGCTTGTTTGCGTGTGGCCGAATATGATACTACAGGTATTAAATCTCCCGATTTGGTATTACCATACCTAATGCCACAAGCTAAATATTGGAAAAATAAGATTGGTTATGTACCTTGTGACAAAGATAATGAGTCGGTAGCCAAGGGGTTAGAGTATGCTTATAACGATTGGTGTATATCACTCTTAGCCAATTCGATGGGCGATGAGTTTAACCACAAGAGGTACAAAGCATTTGGTGAAGCGTATAAAATTTACTATGATAAATCGACAGGTTTTATGCGCGGATTGGATAGCAATGGAAATTGGCGTACTCCTTTTAGTCCACGTGCTTCTAGCCACCGAAATGATGATTATTGCGAGGGTACTGCTTGGCAGTGGAGTTGGTTTGTGCCACATGATGTAGCTGGATTGGTCGAAACAATGGGAGGAAAAGAGGCTTTTACAGCAAAACTTGACTCATTGTTTTTAGCTGATTCTTCGATGGAAGGTGAAGAAGTATCGGCCGATATCACAGGCTTGATTGGTCAATACGCACATGGAAATGAACCAAGTCATCACATCGCACATCTCTATAATTATGTAGGACAGCCTTACAAAACACAAGAGGTAGTAGATAGTGTACTACATACATTGTATATGAATGATCCTGATGGATTATCAGGTAATGAAGATTGTGGTCAGATGTCGGCTTGGTACATTCTTAATAGTATAGGATTCTATCAGGTATGCCCTGGTAAGCCACTCTATTCTATTGGTCGCCCGCTTTTCCAAAAGGCAACGATCAAATTGAATGAGTGTAAAACATTTCAGGTAGTTACCCATCAAAATAGTCGTGCTAATAAATATATACAGCGTATGGTATTGAATGGTCAACCATTGGAGGAGCCTTTCTTTACTCACCAACAACTAATGGGTGGAGGTATATTAGAGCTCTATATGGCTAGTACACCCCTGATTATTGCAGAATAAATATAAATAGTTATGAAAAATAAGATCAAAAGCCCTGTAACTTGGGTACCTAGTGTATACTTTGCCATGGGAATGCCCTTTGTGGTGCTCAATATGGTTTCGGTATTGATGTTTAAAGGAATGGGAGTAAGTGATGCACAAATAGCTTTGTGGACATCGCTCATCATGCTCCCCTGGACACTCAAGTTTTTATGGAGTCCCTTTCTAGAGATGTTTCGTACCAAAAAATTCTTTGTCGTAGCCACTCAGTTGGCTACTGGTATAGGCTTTGCGTTAGTAGCACTCTCGTTGCAACTTCCTCTCTTTTTTGCTTGTGCTATTGGAATCATGGTGCTCATAGCTTTGAGTGGAGCTACGCACGATATAGCTACTGATGGAGTATACCTATCGGAACTTGATGCTACTCAACAAGCTAAATACATTGGTTGGCAAGGTGCTTTCTATAACATAGCCAAGATTGTAGCTTCGGGTGGCTTGGTTTGGTTGGCAGGATGGCTGCTAACCTATTATGGAGCTACTCCAGATGCTGCTCCCGATGTAGCACAACAAGCTACTGCCAAAGCATGGATGACTATATTCTTTATTTTGGCTCTACTGATGGTATTATTGGCGCTCTATCATGCACGTATGCTCCCTACGGGAAGTGTAGAGTCTCGTTCTACCCAAGTATCAGTTAAAGAGAGCTTGCAAGAATTAATGGTGGTATTGAAAGCCTTTTTTCAAAAGAAGCATATTTTTTATTACCTTTGCTTTATTATACTCTATCGCTTTGCCGAAGGCTTTGTGATGAAGATCGTTCCCCTCTTTTTAAAAGCCCACCGTTCGGCAGGAGGATTGGGATTGGGTGAGCAAGAGATAGGACTTTATTACGGAACCTATGGAGCTGCTGCTTTTGTGTTAGGCTCTATGTTGGCAGGTTATTACATTGCTCGTAGAGGATTACAAAAAACACTCTTCTCTCTTTGTGCCATCTTTAACCTTCCTTTTATGGCATATACTCTTTTGGCACTCTATCAGCCCGAGAGTGGTGCTTTAATTGGTGGAGCTATTGTCTTGGAGTACTTTGGCTATGGATTTGGTTTCGTTGGGCTTACCCTCTTTATGATGCAACAAATAGCACCGGGTAAACACTCTATGGCACACTATGCTTTTGCTTCGGGTATCATGAATCTAGGGGTTATGCTGCCTGGTTCTATTAGTGGATTTGTAAGTGACTGGTTAGGCTATCAAAACTTCTTTATATTTACGTTGATAGCGACCGTTCCAGCTTTTTTTATTACCTATTTTGTTCCTTTTACCTATCCCGATAAGCAGAAGGAATAGGTTACTGCATGCTAATAAATTAAATCAAAAATATAGAAACTACTTAACTATAAAAAAGAAAATGATGAAAACAGAATCTACATTGGGCACAATGATGCCTTGGGAAGAGCGTCCTGAAGGGTGCAAAGAGGTGTTGTGGCGCTATTCGGCCAATCCCATTATACCTCGCGATTTACTTCCTACCTCAAATAGTATTTTCAACAGTGCTGTAGTACCCTTTAATGGAGCTTATGCTGGTGTATTTCGTTGTGATGATACCAATCGTCGCATGCGTTTACACGTAGGTTTTAGCCAAGATGGTATTAACTGGGATATTCAAGAGGAGACACTTACTTTTGAGTGCAACGATGCGGAAATAGGGGAGTGGGTATATGGTTACGATCCACGCGTATGCTTTATCGAAGATCGTTACTACGTAACTTGGTGTAATGGTTACCACGGACCTACTATTGGTGTAGCTTATACATTCGATTTTAAGACTTTCCACCAATTAGAGAATGCCTTTATTCCTTTTAACCGTAACGGGGTACTTTTCCCACGTAAGATTAATGGCCGCTTTGCCATGTTGAGCCGCCCAAGTGACAATGGACATACCCCATTTGGTGATATCTTCTATAGTGAATCGCCCGATATGGAGTTTTGGGGTCACCACCGCCACGTTATGGCACCAGCACCTTTTGAGAAAAGTGCTTGGCAATGTACCAAAGTGGGTGCAGGACCTATCCCCATCGAAACTCCCGAAGGATGGTTAATAATTTACCACGGAGTACTTAACTCGTGTAACGGTTTTGTTTATAGCTTTGGTTCGGCTCTTCTTGACCTAGAGCGTCCTTGGATTGTAAAATACCGTTCGGGTCCCTACTTAATGGCTCCACGTGAGTTGTACGAATGTGTAGGCGATGTACCAAATGTTTGTTTCCCTTGTGCTGCTTTGCATGATGAAGAGACAGGACGGATTGCAATCTATTACGGTTGTGCCGATACAGTAACTAGTTTGGCCTTTGGTTATATTCCTGAAATTATAGAATTTACCAAGCGTACTAGCATTATTTAATTTTCTTCAGAGACTGTTCTACTTGCAGAACAGTCTCTCCTTTTTATACCTATTGGGGGGGAATCTTCACACCTCCTCTATTTTTTACCAAACGAATTATACCATGAAGCGCTTTTTCTTCTTGAGTCTCTTGCTGGTAGCTCCTTTTGTAGCTAGAAGCAGTGAGCAACCTATCCCTTCGCCTATTCACTATGTAAATCCTTTTATAGGTACCACCAATTTTGGTACTACCCATCCAGGAGCTGTTTGCCCCAATGGATTGATGTCTGTGGTTCCCTTTAACGTCATGGGATCTGCCGATAATACCTACGATAAAGATGCCCGCTGGTTCTCTACCCCCTATGATAATGTGAATAGCTTCTTTACGGGCTACTCGCATGTAAACTTAAGTGGAGTAGGGTGTCCTGATATGGGCTCGCTTTTATTAATGCCCACTACTGGCTCACTCAACGTAGATTACAAAGAGTATGGCAGTGGCTACAAAGAGGAGGTGGCATCGCCTGGTTATTACAGTAATTATCTTTTAAAGTATGGAATTAAGACCGAAGTGACTGCTACTCCACGGAGCGGTGTGAGTAAATTTACCTTTCCAGCAGGCGAGAGTCATATTTTACTAAACTTAGGGGAGGGGCTTACCAATGAATCGGGTGCCTCATTGCGCCAGGTAAGTGATTATGAGTTCGAAGGAACTAAACTCCTTGGCACCTTCTGTTACGTGCCCCAAGCGGTATTTCCCATCTACTTTGTAATGCGTGTCAATAAGCGCCCTGTGCGCTCAGGTTATTGGAAGAAGCAGCGTGCCATGACGGGTGTTGAGGCCGAGTGGGATGTAGATCAAGGGAAGTACAAGCTCTATACCAACTACCGCAAAGAGATAGCTGGCGATGATATTGGCGCCTATCTTACTTTTCAGACCGAGGCCGATGAGGCTATTGAGGTGCAAGTAGGGGTATCGTTTGTGAGTATTGAAAATGCCCGCTTAAATTTAGATAGTGAGCAGTGTAACAAAAACTTTGATGCAGTATGCCAAGAGGCCTCTAGTAGCTGGGAGAAAGAGCTCTCACGTATCTTAGTAGAAGGAGGAACCGAAGAGCAGAAAACGGTATTTTACACAGCGCTCTATCACCTCATGATGCACCCCAATGTGTTGCAAGATGTAAATGGAGAGTATCCTATGATGGAGAGTCACCAAATAGGCAAAACCCAGGGAGATCGTTACACTGTATTCTCTTTGTGGGATACCTACCGCAATGTACACCAACTACTTACTTTGGTATATCCCGAAAAGCAGTTAGATATGGTGCGTACCATGATTGATATGTACAAAGAGCATGGATGGTTACCTAAATGGGAACTCTATGGTCGCGAAACATTAACGATGGAGGGCGATCCAGCCATTCCTGTAATAGCCGATACTTGGTTGAAAGGGTTGCGTGAGTTCGATATTGAAACAGCTTATGAGGCTATGTTGAAGTCGGCCACGACTCCAGGTCCACAAAACCTATTACGCCCCGATAATGACGACTACCAAACTTATGGCTATGTGCCCCTTCGTTCTACGTATGACAATTCCGTGTCGCATGCTCTAGAATACTATATAGCCGATAATGCTCTCTCACGCTTGGCAACAGCTTTGGGTAAGAAAGAGGATGCTCGACTTTTTCATCGTCGTTCGTTAGGTTATAAAAATTACTACTGTAAGGAGTATGGAACCTTCCGCCCTCTTTTGCCATCGGGCCAATTTCTATCTCCTTTTAATCCCATGCAAGGAGAGAACTTCGAGCCCAGCCCTGGCTTTCACGAGGGTAACTCGTGGAATTACACCTTCTATGTACCTCACGATGTAGAAGGACTAGCCAAGTTAATGGGAGGTAAGCAACCTTTTGTGAAGAAACTGCAACGCGTGTTTGATGAAGGGTTGTACGACCCAGCCAACGAGCCCGATATAGCTTACGCTCACCTTTTCTCTTACTTCAAGGGCGAAGAGTGGCGTACCTCTAAAGAGATTCATCGCCTGCTTGCTACCTATTTTACCAATGCCCCTGCAGGCATACCCGGTAATGACGATACAGGTACCATGTCTACTTGGGCTATCTTTAATATGATGGGTTTCTATCCCGATTGCCCTGGTAATCCTAGTTACACCCTATCGGCTCCTATCTTTGATAAGGTGACGATTCAGCTTGATGAGCGTTACCACGGGTGCAACAAGTTAGTTATTGAGACCCAACGCCCTAGTGCCGATGCCTACCATATTGAATCCATTGAAGTGGGTGGTAAAAAACAGCATGGGTATCGCATTTCGCACGAAGAGTTGGTAAAGAGTGGCCACATTCTCTTCCAATTGAAATAGAGGGTAGAGTAGCAGTACTTTATTTTTTTGTAAGAGCAAAGATAACCCGAAAATGGGAGTTATCTTTGCTCTATTATTTTAAAACAACTTGCTGCATGATTACTCCTACTCACTCTCTTTGGCTCTTTAATCCAGACCACGATTTGGCATTGGGTGCCAATGAACTTCACTACATTGCTCCTGCTGCTATCCGCCAAATGGAGGAGGATCTTGCATTACTACCTCTGTGGTATGCTCCTGCAGGGGGTGCTGTAGAGATAGCCAATGAGCAATTGGCTCACTCTTTTGTAGCTCACTTGGGCTTAAAACCTGAGGCCATTGTGGCAAAGTGGGGGAGTACCTTATATAATAAGGTATACCCCTGGGGATGGAACAAGGCCTTAACTCATACGTTGTTGCAACGAGGAGTTTCTGTACAACTGTTGCCTACGCAGGATGAACTGTTTCAAATACGTAACCTGTCGGGACGGCTGCTAGCTGTAGAGGTGTTGCAAGAGCTGGGCCGTTGGGCTACTGGTGCTACATCGGTCGCTCTCTATAGCATGGAGTCTGTAGCTGCTTTTGTAAGCAGTCACTCTCAGGTTATACTTAAAGCACCCTGGTCGGGTAGCGGAAAGGGGTTGCGCTTTGCAACGGGCTGCTTTGATCAACCCTTACAAGGTTGGGTAAAGCGTACGTTGGCTTTGCAGCAGTATGTGGTGTGTGAGCCTTTTTATCAGAAGGTAGTTGATTTTGCGATGGAGTTTGAGAGCCTCAATGGTGTAGTTCGCTTTGTAGGGTACTCTATTTTTGAAACCGATAGCAAGGGGAGCTACCAGCGGAGTTTGTTGGAGAGCAATAAGATGCTAGAGGAGCGATTGAGCCTCTACCTACCTGAAGTGGCCTTTGGAGATTTGCAGCAGCAATTGGAACTGATTTTAACTGCGCAAGTAGCAGCTCACTATCAAGGATATTTGGGAGTCGATATGATGATTTGTCAAGAAGTAGGTGGTAGCTATTGGCTCCATCCCTGTGTGGAGATTAACCTGCGCATGAATATGGGGGTGGTAGCTCGGCTCTTTTATGACCGCTATGTTACACCTGGTAGCAAGGGTTACTATGGAGTGACGTATCAATCAGCCCCTTCGGCTCTGCTGCAACAATCCATAGCAGATGAGGGGGCATATCCTCTGCAACTGGTTGACAACCGAATTAAGTCGGGCTATTTCTCGTTGACTCCTGTAACGGCTGCTACTCACTACCAAGCTTATGTGGTACTCTATACATAGAATAGGATGTGTGGGTTCTCTTTTAAAGCAACTCACCCCTGTTACAGCATGTGTAACAGGGGTGAGCCTATAGTAAGGTGTTTTTAATACATCCTCTTTGTGCTAGTTGTTAGCTTTGATTAGTGGCAGTGACCACCACCGCAACATCCGCCTTCTTCTTCGTCGCAACCACTTCCACAGTCGCTTCCGCAATCGCTTCCGCATCCACCGCTTCCACAACCGCAACCGCCACCGCCGCCTAGCATGTTGATCATTTGTTCAACTTCGGCAGTTGTTGCATCACGTAGTTCTACTACTTCGCCTCTGAAAGTAAGGTCCTTTCCAGCGTGAGGGTGGTTCAAGTCTACTGTTACAGTATCGGCTGTAATTTCGCCCACTGTAGCATAGAATTGGTTTCCTTCATTATCTTGCAAAGGTACTACACTACCTGTGTAGATGTGCTCTTCGTCAAATACGCCATCAATAGTAAACATATCTTTTCCTACTGTGCGTACACCCTCTTCCATGTATTCGCCATAACCTTCGGCACAAGGAATAGTGAAATCAAATTGTTCACCTTTGTTTAGGGCTACTACCTCTTTCTCGAAACGATCCAACGTGCTTCCTAGTCCAGAGATAAACTGAAATGGGTGTTGCACGGGTGCCTCTTCTACCATTGTCTCTTGTCCGTCTTGCATCACATATAGTTTGTATGCTACGGTAATGTACTTATTTTCCATCTTGTTCTATTGTTTCAATTGAATATTGAGTGATTTTTTCCTTCCTTCTATAAAGAAGGTAGGGTGCAAAGATACAAATTAATTTCATCCCTAGCTTATATCTCTTATTGTAAAGAGCTAAAAGAACTTTATATTTTAATTCTGGTAAACTAGCTGCTTATTTGCTTTGGTAATAAGGTAGAGAGGGATGCTTGGTTACTTGTTACAATTCTGTTTCATTAAAAATATGCATTTGATGCCTAAATGAGTGTGATTAGAGCAAAATGCTCTTGATGTAAATCAAAATAGAAACTTGTTTCCAATATAAAAGCGAATTTTAACATCAGAAAGCTTTGATGTTGTAAAACATATTTGTACCTTTGCAGTGCAATAAGGTATTAAAAGAAGATTGTTTTTTATAGGTTTTATTTGGGTCCTAGTAATTTAGGTATCGCAAAGTAATTGTTTTTAGGTTTAACATTTTTAAAATTTTAGGTATTATGAAAAGATTGTTTTTAGGAGTCGTAGTAGTGTTAGGTATGTCTACTACAGTTTTTGCAGGTAACAGAGGTTCTCGTAATGATTTTAATGTAGATGTAAATGTTTCAAAATTGAGCAGATATTTACAGCTAACAAGTGATCAAACTGAAGAGGTAGCTAACATTTCGGAGTATTTCGCTGAAAAAGTTCAAGGTGCTAGTTATGCAAGAGAAGAGAAACAAGCTCAAAAATTGCGTGATGCGGTTTATGGAAACTTCAAACTAATGAAACGCACGCTTAATGAGGAGCAGTACAGAAAGTATGTACACCTTGTGAATGTAACATTGAAGAATAAAGGTTTGGATACACGCATGGAATATGTGGCAAGTAAGTAATCAAAACCTACCGTATAGAAAGAGAGAATGCAAATAAGTTGTATTCTCTCTTTTTTTTTGCGCTTAAATAGCTGTGTGGAGTAGTTTGGGGCTCACCTGCAAAAGTTGCTCTCTTTGACTCAGGTAGGGTGATGGGGGTAGGATTGTTTCCTCTAAGTAATTAAGCCAAAACCCACCGATTTTAATTGATTGTTTTTTGGTTTCAGTTGCTGTAACTGTTTGGCATATAGGATATTTGGCTGAAAGTAAGTTTTCTTGACAGAGGGAGGGATTTGGAGTGGTGTATTTTGCCTTCTGGTGCTTTTTATCTGGCAAAGTGAGTGTGTAATAAGGGGGTGTTGTGGTAAAGAAGAGTTCTGGGTGTCTTAGTACAGATTTACTTTACACCGTTTTAACACTTTAGTAAAAATGGTATCAAAGAAAATTTCTCGTAAAGTCTATACAGAAGACTTTAAATTGTCTGTAATAAAAGATTACTATTTGAATACTCATAGTCTTCGATCTATCGTTCGCAAATATGATTTATCTTGTAATTCTACTATACTTAGTTGGCTTAAGAAGTATCCTATATCTGATTCTTCTTTATCTTTGTCTGATGAGGTAATTAATAGATTTATGAAAAAGAA
>JBOFFJ010000052.1:0-36827 GCA_051648565.1 Phocaeicola sp.
AAGGCTTGCCAGCTTTAAGCTGTTCGATAGCCTTGTTCTTAATAGTTTCAAAATCAAATTCTCTGTCCATAAAAAATAAACGGTGTTAGCAAAGTTAATAATTAAATCATTCCTGACACAGTTTAATTTACAGTCTCAAATTCGAGCATCTACTCTACGTAGTTTATTATTGCTTGCTCTTATCTATTTATCATCTGTTTCTTTGTAGTATGGGGGTATCAAATAGATTAAAGATGTTTTTTAGGTATTGCTTTTTTAATAAATCGTAAAATGGATAAATATGAAAGTATAGTTACCATTGTCAAAAAGACAGATCATGGTACTATTATATGTGTTGATGATCTACTGACTTGTTGTCGAACAATAGAAGAATTAGCAGATGCCTCTATTTTAGCTTATAAAAAGGGGTGTAAAGTAATCTGTTTAAAGCAACCTTGGTATAGTACTGACTCTACCGAAGTAGGCGCTATCTTACTTATTAAGATAGTGCAGTTTAAGCGAGCATTGGCTCAAAGGAATAGTATCTCCTTATTGGATTAAACCACAAAATAGTTAACCTGTTTTATTTTTTCCTTTTGTTTTTAGGATTCTATATTTTGAGGGTGTAAGTCCAATCTTAGTGGAAAAAAAGTTAGTAAATTGATTTCCGTTTTCAGAGCCTATTTCATAGGCTATTTCTTTAATAGATAAATTACTATCTGTTAGTAACTGCTTGGCATGATTAAGCCTTACTCCTTGTATGTAATTTAGAGGTGTTGTACCTACTATTCTTTTAAAAACTCGTGTGAAATAGTCAGGACTAAGATGGCTTATTTCTGCTAAATGAGCTATTTTTAGACTTGATTTAATGTTTTTATTTATGTATATAAGGGTCTCTTCTATTTTATTTTCTAGATACTCTTTACTATTGTTCTCTTCTTGTTTTTCGCTTCCAATAAAGCGAGAAACAAGTTGGTATAATATCGCTTTTTGTTCCATTGATGTTTGAAAATCGTCTGACAAAGAGTCTCTTGACCAAATAGAGTGATGACTTTCATAGATTTCAGGGCTTACAGATGGTAATTTGTATTGAGGGCAAATGGTTACAATTCTTTCCATCAGCTCATAATCTAAATCAATAGCTGAGATCTTTCTTTTTAGTTGAAATTGACTTAGTAAGCTTTTATGTTCTATTTTTTCTTCAATAAAACAGATATAGTAGTGTTCCATCTTACTATTACATTCATAGTTCACTGCTATATTTTTAGGGACTAGAAATAAATCACCTTTATTCAGTTTATATGTAGCTTCATTTGGTAATGTTATACTACAATTACCAGCTGTAATGAGGTAGATTCTGAAAAAATTGCTGCTGAGCTGTTGGTAGTTCCACCACTCTTCAACGCTATAGAATCCTGTGTAAATTGTATTTAAGTTAAACTCTTTATTCATTGGTATCTTTCTATTGGGTTGCAAAAATATACAAAAAGATGGTTGGATTCTGAAATAGATTAAATATTTTAGAATCCAACCATCTTTTTACACCCAAATAGATTAAAAATAGAATACGCTTACTTTCCAGCTAGAGAAAAAGCTGTAGAGTAGTGAGGAATACTCTTTCTAGAACTCTACTTTAGGAGCTTGGTTAGCACCAGCCTCTGCTTCGAAGTAGGGGCGTTTGTCAAAGCCAGCAAAGCTAGCAACGATGGTGCGTGGGAAGGTACGGATAGCGGTGTTGTACTCCTTAGCTGTATCGTTAAAGCGTTTACGCTCTACACTGATGCGGTTTTCGGTACCCTCTAGTTGTGCTTGTAGCTCCAAGAAGTTTTGGTTGGCTTTTAAGTCGGGATACGATTCGGTGATGGCTAGAAGTCTGCCTAGTGCACTTCCTACCTCGCCTTGTGCTTTTTGGTAGGCTTGCATCTTCTCGGGGGTTAAGTCATCTACGTTTACGCTCATCTGTGTAGCTCTGCTACGTGCTGCAATAACTGCCTCTAGGGTGCTACTTTCGTGCGAAGCATACCCCTTAACTGTGCTAACTAAGTTAGGAATAAGATCAGAACGGCGTTGGTATTGGTTCTCTACATTGCTCCATGCCGTACCTACCGATTCGTCCATCTTTACCAATCCGTTGTAGGAGCTTATTCCCCAAAATGCGAGCACTGCGATTACTCCTAATACAATAATGAGTGTTAGATTTTTCATACTTCTTATACTTTTAGTTTGTTCTATTTGATTGATTCTTTTGTTCTTACTGTTCTTTTGGTTCTCTCTGTAAAATGGGTGAGTCGTTCCTCTTCTCCCTCTTGGGGAAGTAGGATGCTGTTTGAATTAGAATCGGCTGCCCGATCCTCCACCACCGAATCCACCTCCACCAAAGCTTCCTCCGCCAAAACCGCCTCCACGGCTTCCGCCGCCTAGACCGCCCATGCCGCCAAAGATAATAGGACCTCCACCACCACCACGTGGACCGCGGTAGTTCTCGTCCGTATGCTTCTCAATGCGCGTTAAGGTATGTCCGCAGTTGGTACAGCGGTAGGTAACCTCTTCTGTCTTGATGCCGTTGGCTCGCGATACTAGTTTCGATTGGGTGCGCTGTAGGGTATGTTTTTTGCACGATGGACAGCGTGTTTTCCACCATGCAGCAAAGATTCCCCCTCCTACAATAGCTATCATAATAACAGCTAACAGCATAAAAAGTTCCATGCCCGAATCGTCGTTTCCCCCTTTTAGGCTCTCCATCGATCCAGTAAGGTAGCCATTCACCGCTTTCATTCCCTCTAGCATTCCTTCGTCCCATCGGTTGGTTTTGAAATAGGGTAGCATGAATTGGTTTTGAATACGCTTGCAAATAGCATCGGGCAGCGTACCCTCTAACCCATATCCAGTGGCAAACTGAATGCATCGTTCGCCTGTCGATAACAGTACAATGAGGCCATTGTCTCGCTTCTTTTCGCCTACTCCATGCTCTTCACCTAAGCGGTGTGCAAAGTCAAAACAATCTCCTCCTTCGATATCTGTAAGTACCACTACGGCTACTTGAATGCCTGTTTGCTCTTGTAGTTGGTAGAGCATTTGGTCAATGGTAGCTACGGTTTGTGCAGAGAGTATTTGATCCGGGTTGCTTACAAATCGTCTTTTGTCTTGCAACTGTACCATGGGTACCTCTTTGACTGTGTACTCTTTGGCCACTGCAGCAAAGCTACTTAGTAGTAGTACGAATAGGAATAGTATATAGGTTCTTTTCATTATCATTATTGTATGTAAGCTTCTGTAAATGTTTTTACCTTTTCGGTGTATAGCTGTTGTTCATTTTTGTAGGAGTTGGCATGGTCTGCCCCTGGTACTACCCAGAGTTCTTTAGGTTCGGGTTTTTGCTGAAAGAGTTCAAATACCATGTAGGTAGGTACGTAATCGTCTTTATCGCCATGTATAAAGAGCATGGGCAGCTTACACTTGGCTACTTGTTGCAGGGCCGATGCCTCTTTAAAGTTCCATCCATATTTCCACTCACAAAGTTGGCTGGCACTATACATCAGCGGAAAGGGGGGTAGGTGGAAATCCTCTTTCAACTCTTTGCAAAACTGATTCCAAACCGATGTATAGCCACAATCTTCTACAAAGCATTTGACATAACTAGGAAGCTCTTCGCCCGATACCATCATGGTGGTAGCTGCTCCCATAGAGATGCCGTGTACTACCATTTGGGTAGAGTCTCCATAGAGCTGATGGGCCACCTCCATCCATTGTATCACATCTTTTCGGTCTAGCCATCCCATCTGAATAGCTTCTCCTTCGCTAAGACCTGTATAGCGCAAATCGGGTAGTAAGATGTTGAACGATAAATCTTTGTTGTACAGGTAACCTATCATCATCATGCGGATGGCATTGTCTGTATATCCATGTACAATGAGAGCTGTTTTGTTAGTGGGTTGTGCCGCTTTCACATAGTACGCATGCATCTTTACCCCATCGGGGGCATAGATAAAGGTATCTTTGAGGGCCGATGCTTGGATAAGGCTATCTCTCCACTCCTCTAAATAGGGGTACTTTTGGAGCATATAGTCCCACGATCCAGCCAAATCTTTTCCTTCATTGACCGGTTGTAACGCAAAATTAAGGAAATAGCTACTGGCTCCCCACAGCAGGGCAGTGAGCAGTAGAAGGGTAAGTGTGGTGATTCGGGCTATTTTTTTCATCTCTCTTTCTTTAATGGACTTGCAAATTATCAACTTTCGTTATCTGTTCCAAATATCCCACGCCTCAAAGGCTTGTAGCAATAGCATTTCGAGTCCATTCTTTACCGTTGCTCCTCGCTTTGCTCCTCGCTTCATGAAGAGTGTGCAGTCGGGGTTGTAGAGTAAATCATAGAGTAAATGATTGGGTGTGAGTAAGTCGTAGGGAATAGGGGGGCACACCTCGGTATGGGGGTACATCCCTACGGGGGTACAGTTTACAACTACGGTATGGCTCTCCATAATCTCGGGAGTTAGCTGACTGTAGCTCAATTTGCCTTCTCCTGCACTGCGCGATACAAAGGTGCAGGCTACTCCTAGTTTGCTGAGTGCATAGAGTACCGCTTTCGAGGCACCACCTGTACCCAAGATGAGTGCTTTTTGATGGTGAGGCTTTAAGAGAGGTTCGATGGAGTTGGTAAAACCTACTACATCCGAGTTATAGCCCACCAGTTTTAGCTTATCCTTTTGGTGTACAAATTTAATCACATTCACCGCTCCTATAGCTGCTGCCTCTTCGCTTAGTTCGTCTAGGAAGGGGATTACCTGCTCCTTGTAGGGGATGGTTACATTTAGTCCTGCCAGTTGAGGGTGGGTAGCTACTACGTGTAACACCTCATCTACGGTAGGTATTTCAAAATTCTGATAGGTTCCCGCGATATGCTCTGACTGAAACTTCTGGTTAAAGAACTCTTTCGAGAAAGAGTGCCCCAGCGGATAGCCTATTAGACCATACTTCTTCATATTTCTTCTTTTTTAAGCTGTTTATTCGTCTATTGTTAATGCTCTATTTTCCTATTTCACGGCTGTATAGCGTGTGCAAATGCCCAGTGTGAATCGTTTGTAAGTAACCTCCTTAAAACCGGCTCGTTCCATAATCTCTTTCATCACCCTTCCTTGTGGGAAGGCTTTGATGGATTGGGGCAGGTAGGTGTAGGCGCTACTATCTTTGGAGAAGAGTTTTCCGATTGTTGGAATAACTACCTTGGAGTAAACTCCATAAAGCTGCTTCATGGGGAAGTAATCGGGCTCGGACAGCTCTAGAATAACCAGTTTACCATCTTTTTTGAGTACGCGCTGCATCTCTTGTAGCCCTTTATCTAGCTCCTCAAAGTTGCGGATGCCAAATGCAATGGTAATGGCATCAAAGGTTTCGGTTTGAAACGATAGGCAGGTGCCATCCTCTTTGGCAAAGCTGATGTGTTGTTCCAATCCTGCTGCTTTTACCTTTTCCTTGGCTATCTTCATCATTCCTTCCGAAATATCGGTGCCGATAACCTGTGTGGGGGTAAGCATGCGATAAGCCTGCAGGGCAAAGTCGCCTGTGCCAGTGGCAATATCGAGTAGGTACTGTGGTTGGTAGGGCTTGAGCCATTCAATGGCTTTGCGCCGCCACCGTTTATCAATCCCCCAGGAAAGGGTGTGGTTGAGTTGGTCGTAAGCAGGTGCAATGTTATCAAACATTTTCTCTACTTGTACACTTTTCTTCTCCTCTTGGTTATAGGGTTTAACCCTCTCTTGTGGATAGTTCATGGGGATGATTCAATCAGTATGGGAAATAATATAAAACTAAAAAAATGAGGAGGGTTTTACTGCCTTATAAAGCAGTAAAACCGTTCCTCATTTCTACTCAATTATTGGTTCAAATAGTCCGTTACGTTCTTTTCAATACGTTCGTGGATATTTTCAATATCGGCTTTCACAAAAGATTCGCCACTAATTTGCTCGAATAACTCGATGTAGCGTTCGCTGATAGAGGTTACAATTTCGGGAGTCATTTCGGGTACTTGTTGTCCCTCTTTTCCTTGGAAACCATTCTCCATCAACCATTCGCGTACGAACTCTTTGGATAGTTGTTTTTGTGCTTCGCCTTTTTCAAAACGCGCTTGGTATCCTTCTGCATAGAAGTAGCGGCTTGAGTCGGGGGTATGGATTTCGTCCATCAAGTAGATGGTACCGTTGTGCTTACCAAACTCATATTTGGTATCGACTAAGATTAGTCCACGTTCGGCTGCAATCTCTGTTCCACGTTGGAAGAGCTCAAGGGTGTATTTTTCAAGCAATGCATACTCCTCGGGAGTAGCTAGTCCTTGTTTCAAGATCTCCTCTTTCGAGATATCTTCGTCATGTAGACCCAATTCGGCCTTAGTTGTTGGGGTTACGATAGGGGTAGGGAACTTTTCATTCTCGCGCATGCCATCGGGTAGTTGTACCCCACAGATTTGGCGAACGCCGCTTTTGTAGGTACGCCATGCACTACCGCAAAGGTAGCCACGTACAATCATTTCGACTGCAAATCCTTGGCACATTACCCCTACGGTTACCATGGGGTCGGGTGTAGCCATCTTCCAGTTGGGGCAGATGTCTGTTGTAGCGTCAAGGAATTTGGCGGCAATTTGGTTGAGCATTTGCCCTTTGTAAGGAATTCCTTCGGGAAGAACCACGTCGAAAGCCGAAATACGGTCTGAAGCAACCATAACCAAAGTTTCGCCGTTGATGTTGTATACATCACGTACTTTGCCATGATAAACGCTTTTTTGTCCTGGAAAATTAAACTCTGTACTTGTTAATGCTTTACTCATAATTCTAATTTATATAATCTAAAAAAATAAATATAATCAGGTTGCTATAAAAAAGAGAGGGGCCGAGAGAAAACGTAACTGCAAGTACCCGTGTTTATTAGTGGCAACTGCTTTCCGAACGTTTTCTGCTCTACGTACCGAAAGCTAGTGGTGTGCCTCCTTTTTCTTTTTTTCTTCTTTCTTCTCCTCCTTGTTCTTCTCTTCGAACTTTTCGTAGGCATCGACTATGCGTGTCACCAATTTATGGCGCACGATGTCCTTCTTGTTGAGTTCAACAAAGCTGATGCCCTTTACCCCCTTCAAAATGCGCATGGCCTGAATCAAGCCCGAGGGTTGTGAGTAGGGGAGGTCTACTTGTGTCATATCGCCCGTTACCACCATCTTGGTATTCATACCCATGCGGGTTAGGAACATCTTGATTTGCTGGGTCGTGGTGTTTTGCGCCTCGTCAAGTATGACTACCGCATCGTTGAGCGTACGCCCACGCATAAAGGCAAGTGGAGCAATTTGAATCACATTTAAGTCCATGTACTCTTTGAGCTTAGCTGCTGGAATCATATCCTGCAGCGCATCGTATAGGGGCTGTAAATAGGGGTCAATCTTATCCTTCATATCGCCAGGTAAAAAGCCCAACTTTTCGCCCGCTTCCACAGCTGGTCTACTTAATATAATCTTTTTAATCTGTTTGTTCTTGAGTGAACGCACAGCCAGTGCAATGGCTGTATAGGTTTTTCCCGATCCTGCTGGGCCGATAGCAAATACCATATCGTTCTTGTCATACTCCTCCACCAATTTGGCTTGATTCTCCGTTCGAGGCGTAATGGGTTTACCATTTACACTAAAGACGATGGTGTTACTGGCACGCTCTATTTGGGGTTTGTTTCCCTTTATTAGGTCTATAATTACCTCTTCGGGTAGCGAATTGTATTGCACACAGTGCTTTTCGAGGGCCACAATAGCCTCCTCAAAGGCACATATTTCCTCTACATCGCCCATCATTTTAAGCACATTTCCACGTGCTCCAATCCGAAGTTTAGGGCATAACGCCTTGATTAGTTGTATATTTGCATTATTTACTCCAAAGAAAATAACGGGGTCTACCTCCTCTAAAACAAACTCTTTCTCTATCATTTAACCAGTTTCTGTGTTCACGAACACATTTATTTAATCTGTTTGCAAATTTAGTGAAAGGTTTTTATTGTTTTGTTTTATAAAGCAAAATATTTACAGATACTTTTAGCAAAAAAGAGATTTTAGCTACCTTTGCGAGGCACAAAATAAAAAAAAACTTTATGAATTCTATTCAACGCGCTTCTTCTCTTTTCTTCTCTGCGCTTACTCTCTTGACACTCTTTTCGGGGTGTAAGGAGAAAGATACTTCGATGATACTGAATGAACCGCGCAACATACGTGGAGTGGTAAGTTACAAACGTAGCTTTGGCGATTTACACGACCTACATACCCAAGCAGCCCGTAAAATAGGGGTGCGTGGCGTAGCATCGCGTCAGGAGGCCGAGCACCTGAAAAGCAAGCTGGTGGAGGTCAAAACCAACCCCCTCTATACGGTGGATGAGTTGACACACTCCATCCCTTTTTTAGTGCCTAAGGCACATACCCTACTTGAGTCAATAGGGAGTAACTTTCTCGATTCGTTAAAGAACAAAGGGTTAAACCCCAATCAGATACGGGTTACCTCGGTGCTTCGCACACGCGAAGATATTAAGGATCTTCGCAAACGCAATACCAATGCGTCGAGCACCTCTGTACATGTGCACGGTACCACCTTCGATGTGAGCTATAAACGTTTTGTACCCATTGAACACCCTGAGGGTAGACCCTATGAATCGGTTGGTTCTGATACTCTTAAATTGGTGCTGGCCGAGGTGCTACGCGATTTAAAGAAGGCCGAGATGTGTTACGTTAAGTATGAACTTAAACAGGGATGTTTTCACATTACAGCACGTTAGTGAGAGCCAACCATTCTACAACGAGAAAGAGCCATTCTATAAATTAAGAACTAACTGTTCTAAAAGGAGAAGTAACTATTCTATAAGTAAGAACTAACCATTTTAGAAGGAGAAAGAGCCATTCTACAAATTTAAGAAGTAACTATTCTATAAATAAGAACTAACTATTTTACCAACGAGAAGCAACCAACTTTATGCAACGATATTTTATTTACCTAGCTTACGATGGTACTAACTACCACGGTTGGCAGGTGCAACCCAATGGCAACAGTGTACAGGCCGAGTTAATGCGTGCCCTCTCCACCTTCTTGCGCAAAGAGATAGAGGTGATAGGAGCAGGCCGCACCGATGCTGGCGTTCATGCCAAATTGATGATTGCCCATTTTGAATTCGACAAGGAGCTAGATACGGCTTTAGTAGCTGAGAAGATGAATCGCCTTTTACCACCCGATATTTCGGTCTACAAGGTGTGTGCGGTAGTGCCCGATGCACACGCCCGCTTTTCGGCCACCTACCGTGCCTACAAGTATTACATAACCCTTTACAAAGATCCCTTTACACGGGGGCAGAAGTGGCGCATCCACCATCCGCTCGATGTGGCGAAGATGAACGAAGCGGCCGCTACGCTTTTCGATTATACCGACTTTACTAGCTTTAGCAAACTGCATACCGATGTAAAGACCAACAACTGCCAAATAATGCAGGCTGCGTGGGAGGAGGTGGCTCCGGGTGAGTGGGTCTTCTCTATTCAAGCCGATCGATTTTTACGCAACATGGTGCGTGCTATTGTAGGTACACTGGTCGAAGTAGGTCGAGGGAAAATGAGTATTGAGCAGTTTAGAGCCGTTGTTGAGGCAAAAAATCGTTGTAGTGCTGGGAGCTCTGTACCGGGTCATGCCCTCTACTTGGTAGATGTGGGTTATCCCGAAGAGCTCTTCTTGTAGCATTACCACGGCTTTTCTTATACCATTCCCATAACCCTTCTTGGCTATTCCACAGTGATTCTGTAGCATTTCACAGCCCTCCTGTAGCATTGCCACAGCTCTTTTGCTGCTTTAAAGTGTGCGATAGTAGGAGGTAAAAAGGATCCCGATTGCTCCTTATCTCTCCTCGCTAGATACCTGTTTCTTAATTTCCATCGAAAATTAGACAATTTACGACGTAAATTATCTAATTTCTGTTGAAAATTGTCTAGTTTTCATCGTAAATTAGAGATGCCTTCTTATTAGGCTGTAGAATAGAGTAGTAGGTTACCTAAATTGTTGTTACTACCTTCTTATTTAAAAAGCCGCGCACTACCAGGTAGTGCGCGGCTTTTTAATGTTTCATTCTTCTGAGATATACTTCCTAGAGAGGAGAGAACCATTTTCTTCGGAGTATTTAGTGTCGCCCTAGAAGTACAGGTGGGTATAACGGTTATTATAATCTATCAGGCTTCTGAGTGCTCAGTGTGGGCCTAGAACTAACCTTTCAAGCCTTGTTAAGTCACCACCTAACGCTCTTCGGAGTTCGTACTGTGGCCCTAGAAGTATATAGCATTGTATTACTTGCAGTACTTGTCAATCAAGCTTTGTACCACTTCATCGCCCAATGCTTTGGCCTTTTCAAACTGTACGCAGGCCTCTTTTTCCCGTTTTTGTTGTACCAAGCAGTAGCCTAGCATGCGGTAGGCTGCTCCCTCTTCGGGGTTTAGCTCGATGGCTCTGTTTAGTGCTTTGGTTGCTTCGTCAAACTGTGCTACGCGGATGTGTACCGATCCTTTTTCAATCCAGTAGAGCAATTCGTTGGGCTCCATAGCCACTGCCTCATTGATATCCTCTAGGGCTTGCTTGTACATGCGGCATTGTACCTCGGCTTGCTCGCGTTGGAAGTAGAACTCGGCCGAAACGCGTGTCTTGCCACCGATAGCTTCGAGGAAGGTATCGTAATCGGCTACTGCCTCCCGGAAGAGGTTGAGCTGTGCCTTTAGCTGGCCTCGTTCGTAAAAGTAGGGAGCTGCTTCGGAGGTGTAGGGCTTTCTGAAGAGTGCAATGGCACTATCCATCAGTGTAATGGCTTGTTCGTAGTTGGGTTGAGCCATTAGCTCTTGGCATTTGGCCGCTGCATGGAAGGTGCCCGATGTAGCTAGCTCGGTTTTGTTGACCAACTCGTAGCAGACAAAAGCCTCTTCGTAGCGTTGCAGTGCAAAGAGTACATCGCCCTCTAATTGCTTGTAGATGGGTTGTGCATCGAGCTGTGTGGCTTGTTGTAGCTCTTTGAGTGCTGCCTCGTAGTTCCATTCGGGTTGGGCATTCTCTTTTCCGCGTGTAAGTGTATAGTTGTAGAATAGTTTGCCCACGTTGTAGTGGGTAGCTGCTTTCTCTTTAGAGTGTGTGGCTGCTTTGGCTAAATCGGCATTGGCCAAAGCTACGTTGTTGGGATCATTTTGATCCATATAGAGGGTAGCTCTTTGCAGATAGCCATCGGCGCTTTGTGGAAATTTAGCTAGGTAGTCATTCATAAGCACCATCATCGCTTCGGGCTCTAGCTGCGAGGCTGCCATAAAGAGGTAGATAGAGGCTTGCTCTTCGGTTTCGGGCAATCCCTTTTTGATGCCAATTCGGGCTAGGGCAGCGTCGTTCATGGAGAGTGCCGAGGCAGATAGGGCTGTTCCGATGGTTGCATCAATAGCATAGCTCTCTTTGTCGCTGCTGCTGGTTTGGATAAGGGCTAGTAACTTGCCCTCTGCATTGAGTACGGGGCAACTTACCATCTTGTCGGTTGTTTTTGTATCGAGTGTGTAGTATACACCTCGTTCGCCCATTTGGTCTACTTTGGTTACTTTGGCTGTTTGTAGGGTAGCTCCTTTTTGGGTAGAGTAGGGAAGTATGTAGATTGTTTCGCCTACTTGAGCAGGCTTATCGGCTAGGGTAAGTGTGGTTATTTTTTTATCTGCTTCGGCTCTGAATTTGACCAAATCGTAGATAGAACTTACTCCTATGATATCGAGCACTGGATACTCTTTGCCATCGGTTCGCACAATGATTGCTCTCTCTGCTCCTTCAAAAAGGGTATAATCTGAGAGTGATGATCCATCTGCAGCGATGTAGAATCCGTTTCCTGTAGCTTTAATGCTGTTGTTTTTGTCGTATGTAATGACCGAGAAAGCTGCTTTTCTGGCTTGTTCGGCCCATTTGGGGTTGGTTTGTGCCTGTGCTGCTATAGCCACAAGGCAAGCACAGCCTAGTAGAAGTAGTGTTTTTTTCATCCAGTTAGTTTGTATAAGGGGTCTATCTTTGAACTAAACGAGTAGCGTGGTGCTATTCTTTGTATCAACTTGGCTGCTTGGCAGTGGCTGGAACGAGAAGATAGCTGCTCTGTTTGTTTAGTAAGTAGGGGGGAGGGGTATATTTCCCATCCCTCTACGCTACTGTTTTTCTCTGTTTGTATGGCGTTGGCCGTTACTCTTGGCCACCAAATCCGCGTTGTTTCAACGCTTCGTATACCAATACACCTGCTGCTACCGATACGTTGAGTGAGCCAATGGTTCCCATCAATGGAATCTTGATCCACTCATCGCAAAGTGCCAAGTGTTCGTAAGGTACACCAGTATCTTCGGCACCCATAATGATACATACGGGGTCTTGGTAGTTGGCTTTGGTATAGTCATAATCGCCTTTCTCGGTAGCTGCTACAATCTTAAAGCCACTGTTCTTTAGGAACTTAATGGTCTCTGTGATGTTCTTTTCGCGGCATACAGGTAGGGTGTGAAGGGCTCCTGCCGATGTTTTGATAGCATCTGCATTGACACTTACGCTGTTTTTGGCTGGGATGATAATGGCATCTACTCCTGCACATTCGCACGTACGAGCAATGGCGCCAAAGTTGCGTACATCGGTAATACCATCTAATAGCAACAAAATAGGGTTCTTTCCCTCTTCAAACAAGAAGGGAACCATCTCTTCTGTTTTTTGGTAAGTAATAGAGGAGATGTAGGCTACCACCCCTTGGTGGTTTTTGCGTGTAATGCGGTCGATACGTTCTACCGGCACGCGTTGTACAGGAAACATACATCCTTTAAGGGCATCGAACAACTCTTTGGATAGATCGCTCTGCATATCTCTTTTCACCAACACTTTATCTATCTCTTTTCCGGCTTGAATGGCCTCGATTACGGCGCGTACACCGAAAATCATTTCGCTTTTTTCGATCATAATTTATGAATTTACTTCTGTTTTTTGTTTAGGTTGTACAGAGATGCAATCTACTCCTTCCTATAATAATAGGTGTAAAAGGGAGCTTTTTAAACTCTATCTCTATCTCTGTCTTTTTTTTTTGCTACTGTTGCTGTTTCAGTAACTCTCTGGCATTGTTAAGTGCTGCATCGGTTAGTACGGCACCACTTAACATATTGGCTATCTCCTTTACCCGTTCCTCGGTATTGAGGGGGCGGATATAGCTGTTGGTTCCTGTTTCGGTATCCTCTTTGTACACTTTGTAGTGTGCTATGCCTCGTGCCGCAATTTGAGGCAGGTGGGTAATGCTTATGACTTGGCGGTTGCTTTCGCCCATCTCTTGCATAATGAGTGCCATCTTCTCGGCAATAGACCCCGATACCCCTGTGTCAATCTCGTCAAATACAATGGTAGGGAGTTTTACAGCTCCTGCTATCATTGCCTTGAGGGAGAGCATGACCCGGGCTATTTCGCCTCCCGAGGCTACAGATGCCACATCGTGTAGGGTGCCATTTTTATTGGCCGAGAATAGAAATTGCACGCTATCCATTCCGCTCTCATCGGGCTCTTTGCGGGGTGTTACCTCTACGCAAAAGCGCACATTGGGCATACCAAGGGGGATAAGGCGTTGAACCATCTCCTTCTCTATGGTGGTAGCCGACTGGGTACGCAGTTTGGTTAATACGGTGGCCTGTGCAAGTACCTTCTCATAGCGCTCTTCTTTTTGTTGCGTGAGCTGGGCTATACGTTCTTCATACGAGGTGATGGCCTCTAATCGTTGTTGCAACTCGTGGGTGAGGGTGATGAGCGATTCGAGTGAATCTACTCGGTGCTTTTGCTGCAACGAGTAGATTAGGTTCAGTCGCTCGTTGACAAACTCCAAGCGGCTAGGGTTAAACTCTACCTCCTCTTGTGCGTGTGCTATTTCGTGCGATAGCTCTTTTAGGTCGATGTAACAGCTGTTGAGTCGTTCCATCCACTCTTCGGCTTGCGGGTAGACCTTTGCGATGGATTGTAAGGTATGCATGCACTCTTTGGTGGCCGAAAGCAAGCTGCTTCCATCACCCGATAGGGTACTATCTACCTTGTATAATCCTGCCTTAATCTCCTCGGCATGTACCAACCTATCTGCCTCTTGTTCCAAGGTGGCTTGTTCGCCCTCCTGGAAGTTGGCATCGGTAAGCTGTTCTAGCTGAAAACGGAGGTAATCCTCGTCTTGTCTGCTTTGAATGGCCTCTTGCACCAGTGCTTTTAGCTCTCTTTCTACCTGCTTGTAGCTGTGGTATTCCTCTTTGTATTTAGCCAATGCTTGATCGCTGTAGGCAATGATATCGAGTACACTTAGCTGAAAGCTTTCGTTATTGAGCAGCAGGTTTTGGTGCTGGCTGTGTACGTCGATAAGCTGTTCGCCCAACTCCTTCATGGCGGTTAGTGCTACGGGAGTATCGTTGATAAATGCACGACTCTTGCCCGATGCGTAGAGCTCGCGGCGCAAGATACATTCGGCATCAAAGTCCAGCTCATTGGCTGCAAAGAAGGGTTCCAATTGGTAGCCCGCTATTTGGAAGCGTGCCTCTACAATGCATTTGCTTGCCCCTCTCTTTATGGCCTTTATCTCGGCTCTCTGCCCCAACAAGAGGCCGATAGCTCCCAAAATGATAGACTTTCCTGCGCCTGTTTCGCCTGTAATGACAGAGAAACCGGTGTAGAACTGAATATCTAGGGTGTCGATTAAGGCATAATTCTGTATGTAGATGGATTGTAGCATACTGTGGTTTGGGTTACTTATAAAGTAAGGTGTAATTGTGGCAAATAGAGTGGATGTTTTACGAAACCTTTGTACGAATAGAAAGGTTTCGTAAACTATTTGAGTGTTAAGCCATGATCTCAACCAATCGATTGACAATATCTTGCGCTACCTCTTGCTTGCTTTTAAGCGGGTAGTGGGTAGTCGTTGTAGCATCAATGATTGAAATTTGGTTGGTATCGTGCTGAAATCCAGCTCCCTTGTCGTTGAGTGAGTTCAATACAATGAAGTCTAGGTTTTTGCGGGCCAACTTGCTTTGTGCATTTTTTTCCTCTTGATCAGTCTCTAAAGCAAAGCCTACCAGGCATTGGTGTGGTTGTTTCAGTTTGCCCAAGGCTGCAGCAATGTCTTGTGTAGGTTGTAAGGTGATGGTTAAATCCTCTTCTCCTCGTTTTAACTTGTTGGCTGCCACCTCTGCCGGTGTAAAGTCGGCTACAGCTGCACACATAATGGCTCCATCGGCCTCTGTAAATGCTTTTGTCGTTGCCTCGTACATCTGTTGTGCACTCTCTACATTGATGCGTGTAATGTTAGGGTGTGTGGCATGTAGTGATACAGGTCCGCTCACCAAGGTTACGGCAGCTCCTCGTTGTGCACACGCTTCGGCCAGTGCAAATCCCATCTTGCCCGATGAGTAGTTTCCTACAAAGCGTACGGCATCAATCTTTTCGTAGGTGGGTCCAGCAGTGATTACCACCTTTTTTCCTTCCAGCGTTTGTTGTTGGGCAAAGAAAGCTTCTAGGTGTTCTGCTATCGCTTCGGGCTCTTCCATGCGTCCTTTTCCTACTAGGTGGCTAGCTAGTTCGCCTGTACCTGGCTCAATGATGCGATTGCCATAGCTTCTCAGGATTTCGATGTTTCTTTGATTGGCAGGGTGGGCAAACATATCCAAGTCCATGGCAGGGGCTACAAAAACGGGCGCCTTCATTGACATATAGGTGGTTAGCAACATATTGTCGGCAATGCCATGTGCCATTTTTCCAATGGTAGAGGCGGTAGCTGGTGCCACAATCATGGCATCGGCCCACAAACCTAAGTCTACGTGGCTGTTCCAAGTGCCATCTCGCTGAGCAAAGAATTCGCTAATAACTGGTTTGCTCGTTAGTGCCGAGAGGGTGATGGGGGTGATAAACTCTTTTCCGGCAGGTGTGATAATTACTTGCACTTCTGCCCCTCTCTTAATGAGTAGACGAATGAGTATAGCCGCTTTGTAGGCGGCTATACTTCCTGTAATTCCTAAAACTATTTTTTTTCCTTTCATGGAGTTCTCTTTTCCTATTTAATCATGCCGCTGTCACGCAGTCTAATTTTGGTCAATACATTCTTGGTGTTGAGTGTAAAGTCGCCGTTTAGCATCCAGCCATAGTAGCCCGAATCTTTTTGCAAGACTTCGCTCACCGATACTCCTTTGTATTTACCAAAGTTAAATACCTCCACTCCCTCTTCGTTGTAAACAATGCGTCCAGCAAAGTCTACATTCTTGTTAAAGCTAGAGTAGTCGGCCAAGAAGTTGACATCGTTCTCGAGCACTTCAGGGTACATATCAAGTTGCCCTTTGAGCACCTCGTAGGTAGCGCGTGTATCGGCTTCGGCCGAGTGTGCATCGGTTAAATCTTTTCCACAATAGAACTTGTAAGCAGCCGATAGGGTGCGTTGCTCCAATTTGTGGTAGATTACCTGTACATCGACAAACTTGCGCTTCATCATATCAATATCAACTCCTGCGCGTAGAAACTCTTCGGCTAGTACCGGAATATCAAAGCGGTTGGAGTTAAACCCAGCTAGGTCACACCCCTCCAAGTCGCGAGCAATCTCTTTGGCTACATCCTTGAAGGTAGGAGAGTTGGCTACATCAGCATCATAGATGCCATGGACGGCCGATGCCTGTGCAGGGATAGCCATTTCGGGGTTGATGCGCATGTTTTTACTCTCTTCATTGCCATTGGGGTATATCTTTAGGTACCCAATTTCGACAATCCGATCGGTGTTTATATTGATACCAGTAGTCTCTAAATCAAAAAAGACAATCGGGTTTTTAAGCTTTAAATTCATCTGTAGCGGGATTAATCATTCAACATCATGGGCATAAGTAGCATCAACACATCTTCGGCGCCTTCGCTTTCGGCAGGAAGAATAAGCCCTGCTCTTGAAGGGTCTGCCAATTCGAGTACCACCTCTTGGCTAGACAAGTTGTTGAGGATGTCAATCAAGAAGGTTCCTTTGAAACCAATGCTCATGGCCGATCCGCTGTATTGGCAACCAATTGATTCGATAGCCGATGTAGAGAAGTCAATATCTTGTGCAGAGATCTCAATTTGATTCTCTGTTAGTTTTAGTTTAATCAAACTGCTTGATTGCGAAGAGAATACCGATACACGACGCAATGCGCTTACCATAACCCCTCTATCTACCGTAGCCTTGAAAGGGTTGTTTTGAGGAATTACCGAGTTGTAGTTAGGGTATCTTCCCTCGATTAGACGACATACCATGTGGTAATGTTCGGTGGTGAAAGTGGCGTTGCGTTCGTTGAATACGATACGGATATCCCCTTCGGTTTTCGCTAGCAATGTTTTGAGTAGGTTGGCAGGCTTCTTGGGTAGGATAAAGGCCGCTTTCTCGTTGCCTTGTACCGTTACACATTTGTTGCGTACCAATTTATGGCCATCCGATGCCACAAATGTTAAGCTATCGGCAGCAATGTCAAAGTAGATACCGTTCATCACGGGGCGCAACTCGTCATCGGCTGTTGCAAAGAGGGTACGGTTAATACCGCTCAAGATGGTAGAAGAGCTGATGTTTAATTCTACCTCGTTGCTCTCAATGCTAGGAGCCTGGGGGTACTCATCGGCGCTGAGACCCATGAAACTGTACTCTCCGTTTTGGTAGTAGACCGTAATCTCTAGTGATTCTGGATTGACATCAAAAGTAAGCGGTTGCTCGGGAATCTCCTTTAACGCTTCAAGAATTGTTTTTGAAGATACGGTAAAGCGAATGTCGCCCTCTGATTGGTTGCTTTCTAACGAAGTCGATAGGGTTGTCTCATTGTCTGAGGCAGTAAGCGATAGCGTTCCTTCGTTTAGCTCAATTAAGAAATTTTCTAGAATGGGAAGTGAGTTTTTTGAGTTAATAACGCGGCTGATAGCCTGTAGATGACTGAACAGAGCAGTGCTAGAGACGATGAACTTCATATAATTTTATATTTTTTATTTTTCTACTAAATTCCTTCTGTATTTAACGGTCAAAGTTACGAAAAGATTGGTGACTTCCTACAAAAAAAGGGGTAAAAAATTAGCATAGTCACTTGGAAAGATGTACTTTCGTGGCGTATTTAAAAATAGATATAAATGGAATTACAAGGTAAAGTAATCGCTGTTCTTGAGCCAAAAGGTGGCGTTTCAAAAACAGGGAACGAGTGGAAAGTGCAAGAGTATGTCATCGAAACACACGATCAATATCCAAAGAAACTGTGCTTTGAAGTGTTTGGTAATGAGAAGATTGATCAGTTTAAGATTCAAATGGGCGAAGAGGTAAACGTCTTTTTTGATGTAGATGCACGCGAATGGAACGGCCGCTGGTTTAACAGTATTCGTGCTTGGAAAGTAGATCGTGTAGCAGCTCAAAACTATGCAGCAGCTCCACAAGCAACTCCTTTTCCTCCTGTAAATACAGCACCTGTAGACTTTGCAGCTAACGACGAAAAAGACGATCTTCCTTTTTAAAAGAGGAGTTGTTTCGGTTTAAACCGAAGAGACAGATGTGCAAAAGCATAAAAAAGGCGAAGTATGACCGAGGGTTATATTTCGCCTTTTTTTTAAAAAATGCTATTTTTCTGCTTTGTGAAGCGAGAGAGTCCTCATTTTTCGTTAAGTTTGCCGATTGTAATAGTTATTAATAGCTGTATGGCTATTTTTTAAAGAGTAATTTTAAAGAGAAACAACAAGAGAAAGATGGGAAATCATATTTCGGGAATGAAGTTCAGACTTATTGTAATGAACTTTTTGCAGTTTGCAGTATGGGGTAGTTATTTAACCTCATTGGGTACCTACCTATTTAGTAAAGGAATGGCAAGTGATATTGGTATATTCTATGCCATGCAGGGTATTGTATCCCTCTTTATGCCTGCTATTATGGGAATTATAGCCGATCGCTGGGTACCTGCTCAAAAGCTATTGGGTTTTTGTCACTTTATCTCGGCTCTCTTTATGATGGCTGCCGGCTATTATGGCTGGACGGTAGAGACTCCTGAATTTGCCACGCTTTTTGCTCTTTACTCTTTTGGGGTAGCTTTCTACATGCCTACATTGGCTCTATCTAACTCTGTGGCTTATACAGCGCTCGATACAGTAAAACTTGATCCGGTTGTCACCTTCCCACCTATTCGTGTGTTTGGTACAGTCGGATTTATTTGTGCCATGCTTTTAACCGATGTGTTGGGCTTTCAAACCAGTAGCTTCAAGTTCTTCTTGTGTGCTTTCTTTGGGGTGTTGCTAGCTCTCTACTCTTTTACGCTTCCAGCTTGTTCAATTAGCAAGAATAGTGGCGAGAAGAAAACGGTTATAGATGCGTTAGGTTTGCGTGCTTTTGCACTCTTTAAGCAGAAGAAGATGGCTATCTTTTTCATCTTCTCTATGTTATTGGGGGTATCGTTGCAAATTACCAATGCCTTTGCTAACCCCTTTATAACCAGCTTTAACTCGATTCCTGAATACCAAGATACCTTTGGGGTACAACACGCTAATGTATTGATTTCGCTTTCGCAAATATCAGAGACGTTGTGTGTATTGTTAATTCCTTTTGCTTTGAGAAAGTTTGGTATCAAGCAGGTAATGCTTATTGCTATGCTGGCATGGGTATTGCGTTTTGGACTCTTTGGCTTGGGTAACCCTGGCGGAGGTGTTTGGATGTTCTTGCTTTCGATGTTGGTATACGGTATTGCCTTTGACTTCTTCAATGTATCGGGCTCTCTTTTTGTCAACAATGAGACAGACCTCTCTATTCGTTCAAGTGCTCAGGGATTGTTTATGATTATGACCAATGGTATTGGGGCCACGGTAGGTACGCTAGGTGCACAATATGTGGTGAACCACTTTGTAGATGCCAACAGCACTGCTCCTCAAGTAGCGGGTTGGAGTATGGCTTGGTTTGTCTTTGCAGCCTATGCATTGGTAGTGGCCATTCTATTTGCTATTATTTTTAAATACAAACACGTTCCTAGTAAGAACTAGATTCGTTTTTTTTAACTCATTCGTAAGGTAAAACATGAAAGAAGTTCAAGTTAGCATACACGATATGTCCTCTACATTGCATCCAGCCAACGCCTATGCGTTGGTGTTGGAGGAGGTAAACGGCTCTCGTAAACTACCTATCATCATAGGCCCCTTAGAGGCACATGCCATTAAAGTGGCCATGAAGAACTATCAATCTCCCCGTCCACTGACACACGATTTACTGGTTAATCTAGCTGCAGAATTAGATATCCAGCTTACAAAAGTGTTGATACACGATGTGAAGGATGGGGTGTTTTACTCCTCCCTCTATTTTCAGCAAGAAGAGAAACAGGTAGTAATCGATGCCCGTACTTCGGATGCGGTAGCCTTGGCTTTGCGCTGTGGTAAGCCGCTCTATACTACCGAGCAGCTGATAGAGAGTGAACACCTACACGAAGTGGGCGAGGGGGCTTTCTCTATATCGATTAACATGGTTGATGTAACCCTTCTTAAAGAGGAATTAGCGAAAGCCATAAAGAGTGAGAATTACGAACAAGCCTCCAAGCTTCGTGATGAGATAGCTCGTCGCGAAGAGAATCCTAATCTATAATATTGAGTCTATGCACCTTTTTTATGCTCCCGATATAAAACACTCCTTAGAGTTGCCCGAAGAGGAGGTTGGCCACTGCCTACGCGTATTACGCTTGGGTACGGGCGATGCCATTAAACTGACAGATGGTAAAGGTTCGTTTTACGATGCAGTTATTACCACTACAACCAATAAACGTTGCCAAATCCAATTAGTGCACGAAGAGGTGCCCGAGAAGATTTGGGAGGGTTATCTTCAATTGGCCATTGCTCCTACCAAGAATATGGATCGCATGGAGTGGTTTGCAGAGAAAGCCACCGAGATTGGATTTGACGAACTCACCTTCCTGCAGTGTCGCTATTCAGAGCGAAAAGTGTTGAAGGAGGAGCGAATCGAAAAGATTTTGGTCTCTGCCATGAAGCAATCTTTAAAGGCTAGCAAACCCATTTTAAATGGATTGACTCCCTTTAAAGAGTTCATTAAAAAGCCTTTTACCGGACAGAAGTTTATTGCTCACTGTCACCCAATTGGTGAAAAACCTTTGCTTAAAACCATGCTACAACCTGGGCAAGATGCCTTGGTACTGATTGGTCCCGAGGGAGACTTTAGTGAAGAGGAGGTGGCTCTTGCTTTGCAGCAGGGCTTTCAGCCTATTAGCTTAGGTAAAGCACGTTTACGTACCGAAACAGCTGCCTTGGTAGCTTGTCACACACTTAACTTGTTAAATCAAAAATAAAATCGATGAATAAACTCTACAGCAGCCTCTGGCTGGTTATTGTACTTTTCTTTGTAACGGCCTGTTCGCCAAAGTCAGATTATACCCAAGCCATCCCTAAAGGGGCTACTGCTGTAGCAGCAGTCGATTTGCAGCAGTTAGCTGCCAAGAGTGGTCTTACAGGTAAAGCGGGTGAGAAGATGTTGGCCAAAGTGACTCAACTACTCAAAGCTGGACTCGAAGGGGAGAGTTATCGGATGGCCGAGAGGGTACTCGAAAATCCCTCCGAACTGGGTTTGTCATTTACCGATAAGCTCTACTTATTTGCAGCACCCGATGGGAGTGCGCAACTCTTATTGGCCAAGGTAATAGAGCGTAAAAAGGTAGAGGCCGCTTTTGCTCTATTGGCTAAATCATCTATCTGTATGCCATTAGTTCAAGAGGATGGTTGCCAGGTGACTCAAATTGGTCAGTTACTTTGCGTCTTTAACGATGGAGCGCTCTTTTTGTTGCATAGCCCAGCAGGACATGCTGCTAATTTCAAGGGAACGCTCTTGTCCTGGTTACGTCAAGAGCCGGGCGAAGGATTCTCTTCTACCCCCGACTTTACCGCTCTAACCAAGGCAACCGGAGAGGTGGCTGCAGTGGTTAATATGGCTCTCTTGCCACGTGACCTTACCATGAAGTTTAGAATGGGTATGCCTGCTAACTTGAAGGTAGAAGAGTTGAAGTTTCTACTAAACCTCTCTTTTGAACAGGGTAGGAGCCTACTTACCTGCCAGTCAATCACCACTAAATTGGATTGGCAGAAACTTTTTGATCAGATTGACCTTTTTACCACTCCTATGAGCGGCAATCTGTTGTCTTTATTTCCAGGTAACACCCTCTTTGCAGTGGGAGCCGATTTAAAAGGGGGCAAAGCGTACGAACTGTTGTGCCAAAATCCTTCTATTCGCCAATACATCAACAACCCCATGATTGATGTAGAGAGCATCTTTAACGCCATCGAAGGTGAGGCTATCATTGGATACTCTTCCTTGGTAAGTGGTGATTATTTAGGCTATGCTCAGGTGAAAGATCACTCTTTTTTGGGTGCTATTGAGTCGTTGCGCCCTTTGTTGGCCCTTACAGGGGGAAGAATGCAACTCAATATCGTGGCATCCAATGAGTATGAATTTAGAAATGGACGCCTCTCTACTTGGTTCGGAGTGAAGAATAACTTGCTCTATGTAACCAATAATAGAACTTGGGCCCAAGAGTCGGGACGTAGCTATGGTGCCTCTTTAAAGAATCTACCTTGGGCGGCTCAAGCCTGTCAACATCGTATGTTTAGTGCGCTCAATGTAAACGAATTGCTTCGTCAAACCAAAGGTAGTCGCTACCTAGAGCAGCAGTTAGGCACATCGGGCAAACTTGCTTTTAACCTCTTTATTCAACCCTGTGACTATGTCTCGACTATGACTCCCCAAGCTACTGAGCTTATAGTGGAGCTGAGTTTAAAAGATAAAAAGAGCAACGCTCTTGAACTATTGCTACGTAACCTAGAAACTTACCTAAAGTAATGAATCATCTCTCACTACGCCAATGTCTTCCAGCTGTCTTTGCAGGAAGAGATTCTGTTGAATCCGATATCTGGCACCAATCTATTACCTTTCAGAAGGGGGAGAGCTACCTTGTTGAGGCAGCCTCGGGAACGGGTAAATCATCGCTCTGTAGTTACATACAGGGGTATCGAAACGACTACCAAGGATTAATTCTATTTGATGAAAAAAATATTCGTCAGCTCTCGGTAAAGGAGTGGACTGTAATCCGTCAGCGTCATATTAGTATGCTTTTTCAAGAGTTGCGCCTTTTTGGAGAGCTAACTGCTTGGGAGAATATACAACTTAAGAATAACTTGACCAGTTTTAAAAGTAAGAAAGAGGTAAAGGGGTGGTTTGAACTTTTAGGGATAGCCGATAAGTGGAACACACCTACGGCTAGACTCTCTTTTGGTCAGCAGCAACGTGTAGCCTTTATGCGTGCCTTGTGTCAACCTTTTGATTTTATCTTTCTGGATGAGCCCATTAGCCATTTGGACGAAGAGAATGGCCTATTGATGAGTAACCTATTGACTCAAGAGGCCAATAAACAGGGGGCAGGTATTCTGGTTACCTCTATTGGTAAATCTCCTCAGTTAAACTTTACAAAAACCTTAAAACTATGAGTTTGGTAGCCAAGTTAATGCGCAAGCACATCAGTGTTCCTCAATTTATAGGCTTCTTCTTTGCCAATCTGTTGGGAATGGTTATTGTACTACTAGGTGTACAGTTTTATAGTGATGTATTGCCACTCTTTAGTGCTAGTGATAGCTTTATGAAGCGTGATTATATCGTTGTAAGTAAGAAGGTAAGTAGTCTAGGTACCTTGGTTGGTAAGAGTGCTACCTTTTCGGATAGTGAGATTCAAGAGCTAGAGAAACAACCCTTTAGCTCGGCCGTTGGTGCCTTTACCCCTTCGCTCTTTCGTGTCTCGGCCAGTTTGGGTATGGAGGGGGTACGTATGTCTACCGATCTCTTCTTTGAATCGGTTCCCGATGCTTTTGTTGATGTTGATCTAGCTGTTTGGACTTTTCATCCCATGGACGATTTTGTGCCTATCATTCTTCCTCGTACCTATTTGAACCTTTATAATTTTGGTTTTGCGCAGAGTCGCAATCTACCCCAACTCTCGGAGGGGGTAATGGAGATGATTAACCTCGATATTCGCATCAGTGGAGCAGGTAATAGCGACCAACTGAAAGGTAAAATAGTTGGTTTCTCTAATCGACTCAACACCTTGTTGGTTCCTCAATCCTTTCTACATTGGGCCAACGAAACCTATGCACCGGGTGAGCAACGAGAGCCTTCTCGCTTGCTTGTTGAGGCCAGTAATCCTTCCGATGAGCGTATTGCCCAATACTTTATAGCTCGTGGATACGAAACCGAAGATGATAAGCTAGATGCAGGTAAGACCGCTTGGTTTTTAAAACTAGTCGTAGCTATTGTATTAGCTGTAGGGGTGGTTATCTGCTTGCTCTCTTTCTACATCTTTATGCTGAGCATCTACCTTTTGCTAGAGAAGAACAATGCCAAGTTGGAGAACCTTCTCCTTATAGGTTATTCACCTAGACGGGTTGCTTTCCCTTATCAGACGCTTACCCTTTTCTTAAACAGTGCTGTTTGGCTCCTAGCCACCACACTGGTTTTGTTGGGTCGTAATCTCTATTTAGCTACCTTGAACGAGTTGTTTCCATCGGCTACCGTGGGGGTTACATGGCCCACCTATTTGGTTGGCTTCCTCCTCTTTCTGCTGGTAACTCTTTTAAATATTACTGCTGTTCGTCGGAAAGTGGCCTCTATTTGGAAACATCGTAGGAGCTCCTCAGCCATTGAGGCAGCCTAATTCATCCTCTTATCTATTGAATTATAACTATATTCACACCGATATGAAACAAACACTACTACTGATTTTATTTTCAGCCCTCGCTCTTACAGGAGGTGCACAACTCACGGATGGACTCCCTCAGCTAAAGTTTATCGATTACGAACCCGAACAGCGCGTCTGGTTTGCTCGTTTTGGGCAGTTTCAACTTCACTTTGATTATGCTTTCCATCCCGAAACTGGATTGATTGTTGTAAAGGATGCCGATCAGCAGCTTAAAAAGATTGCCCACTCCTTGGAGGTGGCCAAAGAGAAGAAGTTGAATGTCTTGATTTTTCCTGAACTATCCCTCTCTATGGAGGCCGATTTACGCAACCAAGCCATTGCCATGCTTCAGCACCATGCTACGGAGCAAGATGCCATTATTATTGCTGGCACCTATTACGATGAGGTCCGTTACTGCAAGAATTTAACCATTCTTCCTACGGCTACTCATCACTCCTATAAGCTTCGCCCTTCTATTTTTGAAGCCTCTCCTTTAAGTGGCCAGGGGATGACGCCTAGTGATACGCTTCATGTTTTTCGGACCAAATACGGGAACCTTCTTACCCTGGTTTGTGTTGATTTAATATCGGACGATCTTAATTACATGGCACGTAACTTGAGTAACCGGGGAATGATTGATATGTTGATTAATATAAACTTTAATCCCAAATCGCAGGAGTTTATGCGCGAAGCCTCTTCTATGTCGCTGCGCCATCCTCTTTTTGTGAGTTTAACCAATGTTTCGCTCTTTCAATCAGGAGGTACTTATGATGGCGATGAGTTTGGAAATAGCTCACTCTTTGGTTCTATTCATCAAGAGTCTCATGGGCTTAAAATCAGGAGTACCCTTCCCGATTTCTACAAGACCCCAGATGGTACGATGTTGCAACCTGCTTACAAAAATATGTTAGCCCTTGTACCTCCCGAGGTAGAGGGGGTTTTGATTTACGATTTAAATTTACGAATGATACGCACTCCCATGGAGAACAATGCTCCTGATCAAGGCTACCCTACAGTCAGAAATATAGAGGTGGTGGAGTGGAATAAAAAATAGAATTATGGCAAAGAAAGAGATGTATAGAATGCGGAACGAAGAGTTCTTGCAACAACTTAAATCCGAAGAGGATATACAAGAGCTACCTGCGGGTCTATTGTATAAGGTAATTAAAACGGGCGATGCTGCAGGAGTGACTCCTAAGCTCCATAGTATTGTAACGGTTCACTACAAGGGTACTCTGATTAATGGAAAGGAGTTCGATAACTCCTTTAAGCGTCAATATCCTGAAACCTTTCGCTTAAACGAGGTGGTTACCGGTTGGCAAATAGCCTTACAGCGTATGCGTGTAGGCGACCGCTGGATTATCTACATTCCTTGCGATAAAGGGTATGGCAATCGTACCAGCGGACCTATTCCGGCTTTTTCGACACTTATTTTTGAGGTTGAATTGTTGGGAATTGCTTAACCCAATCCTATAAAAGATACTCATCCTCACCCGGAGAGTATCTTTTTTTGTTTCCAGCAACTACCCTCTTAAATGCCATTTTTGTAGTAGCAACTATTTATAAGAAGCAATATGAGAACCGAAGAACAACTTAAGCAACGCATCCAAGGGTGGTTTGTTTCTGTTTCAATACTCCTGTTATTGGGTAAATTTGCAGCCTACTTTATAACCCACTCAGTAGGTATATTGACGGATGCTATGGAGAGTATTGTCAATGTAGTAGCTGGATTTATCACTCTTTACAGTTTGCGTTGGTCCTCTAAGCCCAAAGATAAAGAACATCCCTACGGACATGGTAAGATGGAACTTATCTCCGCCTCCATAGAGGGCCTACTTATTGTGGTAGCAGGAGGAGTCATTGTGTATGAAGGGGTGCGTAGACTTTTTTCACCCACGTTCATTACACAGCTCGATACGGGGATTGTAGTGGTAGCACTAGCAGGTGCTGTAAACTATCTTATGGGGTGGTATAGCATACGGATGGGACGTCGGTATCATTCCATGGCACTCGTTGCCGGTGGAAAGCATCTTCAATCCGATACTTACTCTACCATTGGGCTGGTGGCTGGTTTGCTCTTGCTGCGTTATACTCAAATAGCTTGGATAGATAGTGCTTTGGCACTCCTTTTTGGGGGAATTATCATTGTAACAGGCATCTCTATTCTGCAAAAAACAGTCAAAAACCTACTCGATGGTGCTGATAATGAACTCCTCGAAGAGATGGCTCTGAGTGTTAATGCCCAGCGAAAGAGTGACTGGATTGATATACACAACACCAAGATTATAAAATCGGGAAGCCACCTTTACATTGAGTGCGATTTAACTCTGCCTTGGTATTACAATTTAGAGCAGAGTCACCAATCTTGTGACGAATTAAGGACTGTTTTTGAGGAGAAATACTTCAATAGGGTGCAACTCTCCATACACTCCGACCCTTGTGGTAGAAATCGTTGTACTCAATGCCAAGTGAGTAGTTGTACCACACGTAAGGCCAATTTTCTTGCGTTCGAAGAGATCTCTATGGCTACATTGGTTTCGAGTGACGAAGAGCGCGGAGTCTATTATCCCTAGTTATATATTGTTTAGCAGTTGTATTTAGTTGATTATATTAAACTTTTTGACCCTTCTAATAGTTATTAGTTATTGTATGAATTATACTTAGTGAACTCATCTATCTTTTTATTCACTCTCTTATAAATTCTCTTCTTAGCTTCTGTACGAATCAAAAGATTAAAAAGAGTCTTTTTCTTCTGTGAAGTAACAAATGTTACAAGTACTAACGGATGTTGTCACTACTTTTGCAATCTAATTAAACTTATAAGGCACCTATTTAGGTAGCCTCAATATATCAACTAAAAAACTAAAGAGTTATGAGTATGTTCTGTTTTCAATGCCAAGAAGCCGCAGGAGGGAAAGGGTGTCAAATTAGTGGAGTATGTGGTAAATCGCCCGATGTAGCCAATCTACAAGACCTATTGGTTTTCTTATTAAAAGGTATTTCACAATACACCGTTCGCATGCGTGAAAAAGGTACTCCCGTATCGACTGCTGTAAACCACTTTGTGATGGAATCTCTTTTTATGACCATTACCAATGCTAACTTTGATAAACAACGATTTATAGATCGTATCAATGAAGCGGTAGCCTTGCGTGATAGTTTGGCAGCAAACTTCTCTCACCAGGTAACTTGTCACAATTGCGATTGTACTACTTGGCATCCAAGTAGCGTTGAAGAGATGGAGAAAAAGGCAGAACAAGTAGGTGTGCTTGAAACTGAGCATGAAGATATCCGTTCGTTGCGTGAGCTTATCATTTACGGTCTTAAAGGGATGGCTGCTTACCTAGAACATGCTACCAATCTGGAACAAGATTCGGAAGAGGTGCATGTCTTTATGCAAAATGCATTGGTAGCCACCACCCAAGAGTTAACCGTAGAGCAACTCATTGGTTGGGTAATGGCATGTGGTGAGAAGGGTGTGAGTACGATGGCTTTGCTTGATAAAGCACATACTGAGCGCTATGGTAGCCCAGAGATTACGAAAGTAAATTTAGGGGTAGGCAAGAATCCAGGTATCCTAATCTCGGGTCACGACTTGCGCGATATGGAGGAGCTATTGGAGCAAACAGCTGGTACAGGGGTCGATGTCTATACCCACAGCGAGATGCTTCCTGCACACTACTATCCAGCCTTTAAAAAATATAGTCACTTTGTAGGTAATTATGGCAATGCATGGTGGAAACAGAACGAAGAGTTTCAAGCCTTTAATGGGGTTATTCTCTTTACTACCAACTGTATTGTACCTCCGCGTTATTCAAATGATTACAGTGACAGAGTCTATACCACTGGTGCATCGGGCTTTACAGGATTTAAGCATGTAGCCGATCGCCCCGAAGGAGGTAAAAAAGATTTCTCGGCACTTATTGCACACGCTAAAGAGTGCGCTGCTCCTACTGAGTTAGAACAAGGAGAGATTGTAGGTGGATTTGCTCATGCACAAGTATTGGCTCTAGCCGATAAGGTAGTCGAAGCGGTAAAATCGGGTGCTATTCGTAAGTTCTTTGTCATGGCAGGTTGCGATGGACGCATGAAAGATCGTAACTACTACACCGAGTTTGCTCAACAGCTCCCTACAGACACTGTAATCCTTACAGCTGGTTGTGCCAAATACCGTTACAACAAGCTGCCTTTGGGTGATATTGGTGGTATCCCTCGTGTGCTCGATGCTGGACAGTGTAACGATAGTTACTCATTGGCACTTATCGCATTGAAGTTGAAAGAGGTCTTTGGTTTGGACGATGTGAATGAACTCCCTATTGCCTACAACATAGCTTGGTATGAACAAAAAGCGGTGATAGTGCTTTTGGCACTTCTTTCATTGGGTGTGAAGAATATTCACCTAGGCCCTACCTTGCCTGCCTTCTTATCGCCTGGTGTAGCCAATGTATTGGTCACTCACTTTGGTATTGCCCCCATTGGTACGGTAGAAGAGGATATCGAACTGTTCTTGAAGTAAGCTTCTTTTCTCAGATATAGATTATTTGTATCTCATCGGATACAAAGCCGAATGGCCCATTGCAGCTCTTGCAATGGGCCATTTTTTTATGCTGTGGCTAAAGAGTCACTGACCGATTCTATATTAAAAGAATAATCCCTATATTTGCTGGTGCTAGGCTTGTTATAAGTTTACTTGTTGGTTGCAAAGAGAGTACCTCTTTGGGCTAATTGATATGGCCAAGCTTACACTAATAAAAAGAATATGAAATTTGGAAAGAGAGTTTCCTCATTGCGCAAGAGCAGTAGCCATCGTGCAACACGTAGTGCAGAGAGGGCCGTGAGGAGAGGTAAAAAGCAGGAGGAGCTTGAAGCATCCTCTTCGTATACCGCAGTGAAAACCATCTCTAAGGTAATGGATGAGTATTACCTAGATGGAATTATAGGGTTTATTCCAGTGGTTGGCGATATGGCCACCCTTTTTACCGGCATCCCCTCTCTTTATGTAGCCCTGTGTAAAGTAAAATCGATTCCCCTTACTTTGGCCGTTCTCTCCAATCTCTTGCTTGATACCTTGGTGGGAATGATTCCTTTCTGGATAGGCAACATTTGTGATTTCTTTTTCCGGGGGAATATCAGAAACTTTAAACTTATCGTGGGCTTTGTTGAGGCTGATCAAGCGGTAATTAGGGAGGTAAACAGACGAGCCATTGGTACACTTGTTTGGATTGGGGTACTCTGTTACCTAATCTACTTGATGATAGGAGTAGTGGCCGATCTTGCAACTTGGGTGTTGAGTCTTTTTGGTGTTTAATTTATCCACCTTCTCCTGCATTTATTTCGTTCATGATTTACGTGTTACACATATTACGTTACGCAAATTACGCAATTAGAAAATCACGTTTCCAAATTTTAGGGTAATTGCTGATTGTATAGTCACAGGAGTTGTTATCTACACTATTTTCCCCATCTTAATTTCCGACTTAAGTATTTCATAAACGTAAGCGGAACTTTCAATATAGAGTCCGGTCGATTCATCGGAGAGTTTTTCAAATGTTTCCGAATTATGAAAGAGGCTGATGGCCGAAGCTAGATCCATATTATTATCCTCTATTAAGTAGGCAATAATCTCTTTGGTAATGCCTTCTATGAGATATTCTACTTTCTTATTCATAACGTTTTAGATAGGATACCGCTGCCGGTGTATGAAAGAAATACTGTGAGGGAACTTTCTTGTATTTGAGTCCGTTTACGAGCATTGACAAATCAATAATGCCATCATCAAAGTTACGAAATAGAGTGGCAATTGTATCATCAGCCACTGGACCGATAACAATGTCGTAATGGTGGGTGGGATGTTGCCGATTGCGACCCCGGTTGGCCATTACAAATAAAGCCCACTCTTCACTCGGCTCTTCAAAATGTTTAATGGATAGTATTGTATTGCTCAATGCTGTTTCGTCAAATTCAAACCGAGTAACAACGGCATCGCCACCATAGATGGATGCCGTTCGTCTGGCCATTTGAGATGCTTGTTCTTCAATTCCAGTCAGATAAAAACCCTGCCCGAAATCTTTGTATGGTTTGCATTTGGAGAAATCAATGCTTTTAATGTCAATATTTGATCCGTGATACAGTTTCATAATACACCTCCTCCATTATTATAACAGACACGAGCTAAATCCTCTACGCTGTCCTCCAATGATAATAAGTGTTCTGCCTCGTAATGCTCTGTAAGGAAGTCCAATCCTTTATAGCGATTAAGGTAATTACTCGCCTCACGGATAGTCATATTGTGTCTCTTGGCAAACTCACTGATAACAGCGACGATGTAGCCAATCACACGTTTGTCAATGTTTCGCACGCCAACCAAACGAACCG
Organism: Phocaeicola sp.; assembly: GCA_051648565.1. Classification (GTDB taxonomy): domain Bacteria; phylum Bacteroidota; class Bacteroidia; order Bacteroidales; family Bacteroidaceae; genus Phocaeicola. The sequence continues at coordinate 31,118 of JBOFFJ010000052.1, forward strand.
TGGCCGAGAGACTCAACGCATCAAGAACTTTGGTAACGGTTTTTATTGTCAATCCCTTCCCGCTTTCAATTTTAGAAATCTGTGCTTTGCCCACACCGACTTTTGACCCAAGTTCTTCCTGAGTCATTCCTCTATGCACTCTTTCATCTCGAATCAGTATGCCTATTTTATTGATTTCAATATCCATAGTTATCTGCTTTCTTGCAAAGGTAAGAAGCAGTTTCCAATTTAGGAAACTTTACAGCTATGATTTTCCTAGTAAGGAGGGATAATTCACGCTTAAAAGATGAACGAATTTAAATTTTCTGAGTAGCCTTTGTTACCGTCACTTCAAATACACGCGTTAGAAACGAGAACTTCTCCTTCATGGCATCGTACTCCGGTCCCGACTTTAGGTAGCGAGCTGTACCCTCAATTAAGAATCCTGTGCCTGGGTACTCCTTGTAGCCTGCTACCTCTCGGGTACCTAAGGTAAGTAGCACTTTGTTATTGACCAATACATTCTTTTCGGTCTTTCTAAACCCATAGGCTGGAATTAAGATGCGTTCGTCGGGCGTTACTACCAGAAAAGAGTTCCAGCTATTGGCCACGTGTGTTTCGACTCCCCACGAGGTAATGGAGACTACTCCCTCATGTTTCAATACCTCTATTAATTTGGCGGGTAATTTTTTCATCTCTTCCATAGTTGGTAGCATGCTTAATGAATAAATTAGAAAGGTAGCTTTCTGTTTGTTATAATGAGGGGATAACAAACTACTTTATTCAATTGTTTTGAAATGACGGCGTATGCTGTTGTTTAGTAGCTTTGTTTACTCGGTATTATCCCTCGTACCCCTCCTTTAGGCTCCTCTACATCGCCCGTGTAGCGAGGGATGAGGTGAATGTGTGCATGAAAGATGGTTTGCCCTGCTGCTTCATCTACATTGATTCCTACATTAAAACCATCGGGCTGAAAGCGCTTCTCTACTATTTTCTTGCAGCGATTTACCAGTAGCCACAATGCCCTTTGTTCGTGCAGGGTAAGGTCGAAGTAGTTGGCCACATGTTTTTTGGGCACAATGAGCGTGTGACCTCTGCTTACAGGGTATCCATCGTAAAAGGCAAAGGCAGTAGCCGTTTCGCTTAATAGCTCTGCCTGTTTGCTCAATCCACAAAAGGGGCACTCGGTATGTCGAACCACTTGGTTGTAGTGGCTATATGCATAGATTTCGCAATGTTCATTTCGGTAGATGCTTGGGTAGGGTAGTACCACATTGCATTGGTAAGTGGGGAGCTTATGGAGGAAGTGCGTGCGAAAACCTTCGCTAGTCAAATCTCGGCGAACGCTGAAGTAGGCTTTTCCCGTAGGCTTTAGCAGTTCCGAAACAGCCATCAGTACCTCTGCCTGTTCATTGGGCTCTAATACATTGAGCACGTAGTGACAAAGTATGGTATCAAACCGTTTCTTGGGATACTCCGGGCAGTGGTAGTTGTCGTATCCTACGATGTCGAAGCCCTCCTTTTGTAGTTGGTCCACGTCGAATCCATGGCCACAGCCGAAGTCGAGTACCTCTCCCTCTAGCAACCTGTTTTTCTTTAGCCAGCGAGTAGGAAAGGAGATAGAGGTTCGCTCTATCGCTGTTAGGTGGGGGTTGTTTGTGATTTTTTTCATCTGCTTGATTCGTTGGTCCAATAGCTATATCCCATGTTCTCTGCAATTTGCACCATGGGAGAGATTGTTTTTTGGAACAGGGTATAGAAATCTGCTTCCCTCATCTCTATCATCTCCGTGATGGAGCCATGTATAGTTAGGTACTCTTCTAGAAGCTTGTCATGGGGCTTGTGGCGATAGATGGATTGCAAGAGTTTTTGGTGCTGTTGAGCAAACTGAGGTAAGTAACGTTCTAGTAGAGGAAGGTGGTTACTTTTGGAGGAGTTGATGCTTGAGTCGGCTGGTAACAGGTTCCACAGTAAGTTGTGCGAAACAAAGCTCCAGGGTATGAAGTGGTCTAACTCATACTCATTTTTGTGTAAGGTTTTACCGGTATAGATGCAGGTAATAGCTCCCTCTAGTTCGATGTATCTGTTCCATAAATGGCGTTGCTTAGTTAGTGATTCTCGTAAGATTGGTTTTACTAGTTTCGATGAGAGATCGGGCACATTGGGATTCTTTTTCTGTAGAAACTGTGTCAAGTTCCAAAGGGTAAAATCGCGTAGTATGAGGTAATTATCTGCTAAGTAGTTCATCCAGTTGGGATTTAGTACCACTTCTTCATCATGTAATGCATAGGGGCAGTTATTCAGAAAGGTTTGAGAGTGGAGCTCTACCTCGCTCGCTACCTTGTTCTTTATCCAAGGCGATAAGAACCAGTAGGGCACATTTTTGGTGAATATGCGAATCATCTTTTTGAACTCTTTCTCTTCTATTTTGTGCAAGAGCAGTCTCTTTAGTTCCTCTTTTTTGGTATCAATGGGTATTTGATAGGTGAGTTGAATCTCTTTTATCTGTTTGTAGAAGGAGTCGCCTACTCCAAAGGAGAGGCAGAAGTAGTGGATGGGGTACCAAGCCTCGGTAATCATCCCTACCACCAGCTCCCATACTGTCACTTTCTCTCTTCGCTCTTTTACTGCTGCATCGAGTAGGGAGAGGAACCAGTAGAATTTGTAGGTGGCTACGGTATTCTTGTAGATGAGGCTGAGGGGTTTTATATCTAATTCTTTGGTTTGGGGTAGGTTCATAATCTTAAATTGAATATTATTAGCCCAAATAGGCCTTCGTTTTAAATCGTATCACCGCTTCTTCCGCATATAGTAAAGTAGCTTATCAAGATACGGAAAGTAGCGGTGGTGTATAGCAAATTATCTGTTATTCTACACCTTACTGCAAATGTACACTTTCTCTTTATAAGAAGCAAGGATCCCTCTCATTCACTTTTAGTTTCTCTTCTCACGCTCGGTTTCGAAGGCCATCCACCACCGAATCAGCCAGCTAGCCACTCTTCGGCAGGCTACATCCTCCACACCATTAACCAGTTTTTCCACTACAACCCCTGGATGCGGGGGCAGCGCAACAACCTGCTCTTGGCTCTAGGCCGCCGGTTGAAAGGTAAACATTTTTCGCAAGCGGAGCTGGAGGTAGCCACCGCCTGGGTGGTGCAAAAATACGCCCAGAGTGACTGCACGGAGCGCCACATTCGCACCCGCTTGGTGGCTGGTTTTAACTACGCGCAGCTACCCCCAATGGAGGAAAAAGTGCTGCCACAGGTCCACGGGGCCACTAATGCGCCTCGTTTAGCCCCCGAAGAGAAGGAAGAGCCTGTAAATGTGGAGGATGTGAATGAGGAGCTCCGAAAAAAGGCTCCCTACTTGGAGGAGAAAATTTTTGCCACCCTCCCGCCACTTTTGCAGCGCATTCTTACCTACGCCTACACCAACCGCGAGCGCGACATGTTGCTCATGGGGAGTCTGGCTACGCTGAGTGCCGCCCTGCCGCGTGTAGGATTTTCTTACTTTAATAGGATGCAGGCACCACCCCTCTACTTCTTGGCGGTGCACCTGCTGGCAATTCCTTTTTGCTACCATGCAGGCAGCCCCTAAGGGGGTGGCGCAAGCGGGGAGTGGTATCTTGCGGATGAAGCAGGTGTTGCGAAAAATGCCAACAACCTTTACCTTGGGTGAGGGGGTACGGGTGGCACACGAAATGGGGATACCGAAAGCATCAATTGATCGCTACCTAAAAAAGATGGTGGAGTTGAAACTGCTTGTAAAAGAGGGTGATAGCTACCGGAAGACGGGGAGGCATTGGTCTAAATAAGGGCTTAAGTGGCCCCGTGGGCCTGTGGTCCTAAAAAGAGGGGGTGAAAAGCTCCTCTTTTTTCGTTGGGTGGTGGTAAAGAATGGGGACAAAGGGGGCTTCGCTTAAACGGGTCGCTACCACCACCACGCTATCACCGCCACCACTCGTACTACTACCTCTCGGGTCGCGACAATGAAACAGCAATCGGAAACAGCAATGGAAAAAGAGACCAAAAAAAGCTCCGCCCCTTTCACTCAAAAGGGGCGGAGCTTTGGGTTGAAAGGGGCGGAGCTTTCACTTCAAACGTCCGCTCGTTTGGGTTGAAACGTCAGCCCGTTTTATCCTCCCGCCGCTACGCTCTCCATCGCTAGACTCTTCGTTAGGGCTAACCTCTCTCTCTCTCCTGTTTTACGGCTCACCCAGGTAGTGGATAATGAGTGCTACTTCGCGCCGCATAAAGGTGTGGCGGTGGCGGGGCGACCCTTGGGCTTGCAACTCGGGCCACAGCTGGGGGTGCTGCCGTATCCAGCGGTAGAGTTGTTGCAAGGCAGTGCGGTGTTTTATAACTTATTTTCAAGCCTTTAAGATGCGTAAAAAGGGGTGGTAATGCAATAATTGCTCTGTTAAAAAGTTGCAGGACAGAGAGATAATCGCTATTTTTGCAGCAAACTATTCACCCACTAATTTCTCTTGCCTTATGACTATCATAGCCAACCCTATTTACGACTCGGTATTTAAGTTCTTGATGGAGGATCAAAAAGTGGCCAAGCTCTTCTTGTCGGCACTACTCAAGAAGGAGATTGTCGATCTAGAGATGCGCCCGCACGAGTATACGGCGATGGAGCAGACGCGTATTTCGCTTTTTAGGATTGACTTTTCGGCCAAGGTGCGGGAGGCGGATGGTACGGAGCAGCTGATACTGATAGAGCTGCAGAAGACGTGGCTCATTACCGAGACGTTGCGCTTTCGCCAATACTTGGGCACGCAGTACCTGGATAAGAAGAATATGGTGGAGAGCCGAAATAGCAAGGGGCGAAAGGTGGATTACGGACTGCCTATTGTGTCGATTTACATCTTGGGCCATGCCTTGGGCAACTTAACGGAGCCGGTGGTCTATGTGCGCCGCAGCTACTTGGATTATGACGATAATCCGCTTCCGCAGCCCGACCAATTTATAGAGAGCCTGACGCACGATAGCATTATTGTGCAGATTCCTTTCTTGACGGGTAAAACGCGTAACCGCCTGGAGCGGATGTTGATGGTGTTTGACCAGGAGTTTTGTCAGCCCAAGAATGAGCACTACCTAGAGATAGCCGATGAAGCCGCAGAGGGGGATGCGAAGTTGTTGGTCAATAGGCTCACCAAGGCGGCTGTAGCTCCCGATGTGCGACGTGCCATGGAGATTGAGGATGAGATTTTATCGGAGATTGAAGATCGAGATACTACCATCATGATCAAAGATGAGGAGATTAAGCAGAAGGAGCAGGTGATTGAGCAGAAGGAGCAGGTGATTGAGCAGAAGGAGCAGGTGATTGAGCAGAAGGAGCAGGTGATTGAGCAGAAGGAGCAGGTGATTGAGCAGAAAGAGCAGGTGATTGAGCAGAAGGAGCAGATGATTGAGCAGAAGGAGCAGATGATTGCTTCTATGGTTAAATTGTTGCACCAAAGTGGGGTTGCGCTAGAGGTGATAGCCCATCAACTCAATCTAAATATAGAAGAGGTGAAACGCTATTTGTAGCGATCGGAGTAGTAAACTAAAATAGGTTCTAACTTCTTCTACTACTATGCAGAAGAAGTGAGACTGTAAATTAAACTGTGTCAGGAATGATTTAATTATTAACTTTGCTAACACCGTTTATTTTTTATGGACAGAGAATTTGATTTTGAAACTATTAAGAACAAGGCTATCGAACAGCTTAAAGCTGGCAAGCCTTT
>JBOFFJ010000053.1:0-1531 GCA_051648565.1 Phocaeicola sp.
CCAGCAGGTCAACCAGAAAAGCCTTGGTTTCCTCGCTCGCATCTTCGGCCAGAATGTCAGCTTTCATTTTCTCTGCATCGCAGGTGAAAGCCTTGTTCTTTTTGTGCCAGCGAACAGGGGCGAAAGCCTCTACATAAGCACGGGCAGCATTGCCACGGGCACCAGACGGGAGCTTGTCGAGCACGTCATTAAGCGGTGTCACTTGGCCGTGCTCATGAGCATGGATGGAAGCAGAGGCCAGAGCAATCTGGATATCTTTATCCAGTTTCTTACCCATTTTCTGGATGGATACGGCCAGTGCAGAGATTCCGGCAGCGTCACGAATGACATTTGCAACACTAATTTTAACACTCATTTTATATTCCTTCTAGGATTTGGATTTTCATACTAACCCCATTTTACCCAAGGGGCAAGGGTTATTATCAGTGGGGTTTCCCCCTTGCTTGCCATCTATTATCCACATTCAGATAAGAGAGTCAAGTTTTATTTTCTTTTAATCGCTGGTGATTACTTGATTATGCAACTTCATCACCAACTAGCTAGGGGGTTACTGGTAGTGCTACCTATCCCGTTGCTTGGTCTCTATTATCCACATTCAGATAAGAGAGTCAACAACTCTTTTTAATCTTCTCTCTCTAATCCCAAGGTATCAAAGCGGCTTATCTTGGGTAGCCTATACAGTGAGGCACTAGGCCGTAACTATTAGAGGGAGTAGATTGTTAAAGAGCAAGGGAGTTAATCCCCTTTCGTCTGGCGTTTGCCTTTCGATGAGGTGCATTCTACAGACACTAGAAAGTAATGCAACCCCTTTTTTAAATTATTTATCTATAGCCGCACGGCAATAGTTATCAGCCCTCTGATCATAGGCCGTGCAACTGTTTACCTCTATACGCTGAAAGAAGAAGAGACAAAGAAGATAACCCCTCTATAAGCATTTACCTGGCAGTGTCCCCTATAGGTAGAGGCGGGGGATCTCTTCCCTATGAAGGAGAGGCTCTAATAGAGGAGAAGAGAGGCACATAGAGAGGCAGGCATATTATATACCCTAGCCATGCCGCCCCATATAACGGCCTGATTACAATGAGGGACATTCCTTAACATAATCCCTCTGGTATGCACCTCTGATGAATACATACGCATGTGGTATCATGTGTAACGTGTGTAAGTATATGATTTATATAGTATGTACGATGCAGGTTGACGCATAGTTATTATATGGTATGATATCCCCAGTTTGCAGCGTAGGAGCATTGACCCCTCTCCCCCTTATAGCGATATGAGAGACACGCCGTACCTCCCGTACCCTCTCCTGATTGTGTAAGAATGAGGCATACCTTATTGGGATATGTCCTCTATTACACCTCTGGAAAGAAAGGGTTACGGACGTTTATGAGGTCGCATCATATTTATTTTCATTATCAGCGTAAAAAGTGTAAGGTTTCAGTGAATTTTACAGCTAACTTAAGGTATAGTTACCTTATTTCATAAGTATATATCCTTCCACTGACCACCTCCTCTCCCCCTCTTCCTC
>JBOFFJ010000054.1:0-35001 GCA_051648565.1 Phocaeicola sp.
AAAGAGGAAAGGCTGTCCGAAGCACGAAGTGCAAGTTCCTTTCCTCACGCAAAAACCGACGCTGAAGTAGCCACCACCAGGCAGCCTTGATTTTTTCTTTGGTTCCGTTTCTTTTTTATCAAGAAAAAAGAAATGAACACCCATTAGGTCATTAGAAAGAAAGAGAAAAAGAAACCATCATTTAGAAGAAGAACTAGAAGAAAAACTACTAGAAAAACATTTCTAAAAAAACATCAGCTTCAAAAAAGCCACTAGAAAAACATTTCAAAAAAAACATTTCTAAAAAAACATTTCTTCCAAAACTTCTTTACGAAAAAGAAGCCCCCAACTCCTTATCCGTCAAGATCCTCCAGTAAGGCAATTTCACCGAGAATCGGCTCCCCTTACCCGGTTCCGACCAGAGTTCCAGCCTTCCATCCAGTTTCTCCACAATCATTTGGCAGATCGATAGTCCGATACCCGTTCCCTGCGCAAACTCATCGTGTTTATAGAATCTCGTAAAGATCATCTGCTGCTCCTCCTTCGAAATCCCCTGTCCCGAGTCCTCCACATAGAAGCTCACCAGCTGCGTCTCCTCATCCAAGCTACACCCCAATTTAATGTACCCATTGGTAGTAAACTTCATCGCATTGGTCAAGAAGTTGTTCATCACCTGCGTAAATCGTCCCCTATCCACCTTCACAAAAGCCTCCAGGGCTATATTCTCCAGTTCAAATTGCAAGTATGTGGGCATGAGCACCCTGTTGGTACGGTAAATCTCCTCCATGAGCTCGTGCACGTTACACTGCGTAGGCTTCATCTCCATCTGTCCCGATTCAAAGCGCGATAGGTCCAGCACATCGCCCACCAGTCCCAGCAGCAGCCCCGTATTTAAGTTAATACTCTCTATACAGAGGTCACGCTCCTCCGGTTCCAGCTCCTCGCCCGAGTATAGAATATTAGTAAAACCCACAATCGCATTAAGCGGCGTGCGTATCTCGTGACTTATGTTAGTAAGGAACGACTGCTTCAGTTCCGACTTCTCCGCCATCTCCCTGGCTCTCGTCATCTCCTCCTCGTAGTGCTTCTGCTTCTCAATATCGAGCAGCAGCCCCATGGTACAGAGCTTCCCCTTTCGCCTCATGGTCGTAAATCGGAACTCCCACCATCGGTACCCCTTTCCATCAAAGTTACAGCGCACCTCCAGCTGCTGGTTAGAGGCTACATTCAAGCTTCCCAGCGCCAGCAGCGCCCCGTGCCTCGCCTCCGGTTCCACATATCCCACCCATTCGTTGAGCGATATATCCCCCCGTTGCAGCCCCATGAGCTCCCAAAACTGGGCATCTATTCTAAACACCCCCTCTACCATGTACCAGGCATACATGCCACTCCCCCTTACAGCGAGTGCCAGCATCTCCTTCTCCGCCTCCAGATCCCTGAGCGCCTCCCTCTTGCGGTTGCGCTCCCTCTTCAAGCTTATAAGTAGCCCCAGCAATAGCAGCGTAAGCAGCGTAAGCCCCACCGCCCACAAGGCGTAGTATTGATCCGGTAGCCGCACATAGTTGGGTTTGTAGGCCCACTCCACATAGCCCGGCACCTTAGCCTTATCCAGCCCCAGCACCTGCCACACCCGCCAGTCCAGCACATATTGTTTCTCACTCTCGCGCACCGGCAGTTGCCCCACCGGCGTACCCGTCAGGATCTCTTTAGCCAGTTGCGCCTGCTCCTTAAGCTGCAGTTCCAGCGGCGTAAAGTAGCCCCCCAGCAACCGCTCTCCCGTACCAAAACCCTCATTGATAGCCGTAAGCGAAGGGTTGACCGATAGCAGTCCCACCCCCTCGGTAGTCAAGTCGCGCTTCAGCTGCAAGTAACTCTTACGCAACACCCGCTGCCTCATAGCCTGTTGCGCCCGATAATGGCGCATAGAGTACCCCTCCAGCACCACCGAGTTCGTCAAGTCCGATTTCCCCGTCACCAGCAATTCAGCCGAAGCCTCCTCGTCCACCCAGTTAAAGAGCAACTCCGGATGTAGCTCCCTCTCCTGCGCTATCACCTCCATCACCCGCTTATCCAGAAAGTTCGAGTCCATCAACGTATAGGGAGTATATTCCCCCCCAAAGAGCCTCTTGAGCAGCTCCACATTCTCCCATACAGCTATTTTATCTATCAGCCCCGTCACATTTCGGCAGCGCTTTATCAACTCCTCATTGGGAAAGTTCACCCCCCCAAACACCACCGGCACCGTCCGTGCCAGCGCATGCCCCGTCACCAAGAGCGAGTAGGTAGCCTGGTCATCATTGACCAAAATCAGCTCCGGTCTCCACCCCTGGCTCACCGAGTCCAGCAAGTAATTCATCCGCTTCATCTCCTCCACCAGGCCATATCGTTCACAGTCCAAGTAGATGGTACGCACCTCAGGCCGTATACCCTGATCCAGCAACACCTCTCGCTGCAGCTCCTCACGCCCCTCATACATCACATTCTGTGCCCCGTAACTCTCCACCACCAGCACCCGCGCCTCCACAGGGTTCCATCCCCCCTCACAAGCCGTAGGCACCGTCAAGAAAGCCACCAAGCCCCCCACCAACAACAACAAACCACCACGCATCTTTCTACCTCTACTCATCTATTCACTATATCTACTTATTATATATACTACATTCCATCCCCCTCACACAGAGAGAAAGAGAGAGGCAAAGATAACAGAAATCTCCACCTCCCCCCTTACCCCCCCCAAAAAAGCAGAAGAAAAGCATAAAAAAACCAAAAAAAAGACCAGCAGCGAGGGCAAAGCCAAGCCAAGCCAACGAACGAGCAAAGCGAGTAACGTTGAAGCAACAACCAAAAGAAACGAGCGAGGGCGAAGCCAAGCCCAGCCAACGAGCAAAGCGAGTAACGTTGAAGCAACAACAAAAAGAAACGAGCGAGGGCGAAGCCAAGCCCAGCCAACGAGCAAAGCGAGTAACGTTGAAGCAACAACAAAAAGAAACGAGCGAGGGCGAAGCCAAGCCCAGCCAACGAGCAAAGGCGAAGCCGAGCAAAGTTGCCCCCACCAACCAAAAGAAACGAGCGAGGGCAAAGCCCGAGCAATGTTGCGTCCTGAGGACCGGCCTCCTGGTGGGGGCGTAAAACGGAAGCGCCGGTTTTTGCGTAACAGAGGAAAGGCTGTCCGAAGCACGAAGTGCAAGTTCCTTTCCTCACGCAAAAACCAGCGCTGAAGTAGCCCCCACCAGGCAGCCTTGATTTTTTCTTTGGTTCCGTTTCTTTTTTATCAAGAAAAAAGAAATGAACAGCCATTGGCCAAATCAAGAAAAAAGAAATGAACACCCAGCAGAATCATTAGCAAAGACACAGAGAAAAGAAGAAAAGAAGTATCACAAAGAAAAAAAAGTTCTAAAAAAACCATTTTTCTTACAAAGCCTCTTTATCAAAAAAGAACCTTAAAACAAGGGCACTCCTTCACCCACTCCTCCGGTTCTATCTCCCCATTTCCATTCCTATCCGGGCTCAAGTCCCGGTGTCCACACACCCTACACTCCGGGTAATCCAGCAGCAGCGTCTTCACCAGCACCTTTAGCGAGTGCTTCTGCTGCGGAGTTCGCGTATCCGCCGGCCTTCCATTGAGGCCTATGCCCCCCTCGTAGCAAATCCCTATGGAGTGCGCGTTATGCCCCTTAGCGTGCGCCCCCACCCGTTCCAGCGGCCTGGTCGTAATAATCCGTCCATCCTTCCGGATGTAGAAGTGGTACCCCGCCCCCTTAAATCCCCGCCGCCGGTGACACACCTCCAAGTCATGCTCCGTAAAGTCTCGGTCCCCCCGTGTAGCCGAGCAGTGAATCACAATCAAATCAATCTTCCGCATCGTCATCCCCCTTTCTTGGTTTCCCCCCCTTACGGCCATCCAGCCAATAGATAAGCAAGCGCACCAGCGCCCCCACAATTGTTTCCAATTTCTTCATTTCATCTTCCTTTTTGTTAAGTTACACATTCATTCCACAAAAGCAAAAAACTCCCATCGTACAGAAAAGAGAATACGGTGTAGTTAGCGTATCGGTAGTACCATTAACGAGAAACTCCCATCACACAGAGAAACTCCCATCACACAGAGAAATTCCCATCGTACAGAAAAGAGAATACGGTGTAGTTAGCGTATCGGTAGTACCATTAACGAGAAACTCCCATCACACAGAGAAACTCCCATCACACAGAAAAGAGAATACGGTGTAGTTAGCGTATCGGTAGTACCATTAACGAGAAACTCCCATCATACAGAGAAAAAGAGCAGTGGGGTGTTAGTACCCAGCAGCACCAACACCCCACCAACCACCCATTACCAATCAACTAACCAGGGCCAGCAGCCTATTCGCTAGGAGCTTGCTCCGTTTTTTGCTTCGTAGCTCTCTTCTCCACACGCGTAAAGGTAAAGTCGTTCACCGCATTCATCAGCAACTTGCTGGGACGAAAATTGATGCGTCTCTTGGTAATAAGCGCCGGACTATAGCCCGCCTCTGTAGCAGCCCCCTGGCCACTCACTCCCACCTGGAAGCTCCCCAACTCAGCCAGTCTCACAATCTCGCCAGCACCCAACGCCTCCAGAATCACATCCTCCAGCGCCGCCAGCACCGCCAAGGTATCCGCCTTGGTCACCGTACAACTCTTCTGAATACGCTTCGCCATCTCACTCACCGTTACATACCCACTAGCCTGCACCTGCGCATAGTAGCGCATCGGCTCATTTTTGTCTTGCGGGTTCTTACGTCCCGTCACCGAATAATTCACATTTTTAGCCATCTTACTTACTTTTTTAGTTCAACAAATTGGTTATTTTCCAGCCCACTCCCCGTTGTGGGAGCAACACTGCCTTGTGATCACCCTACAAATATAGCACACCCACCACCCACCACTGTCGGTAGTTGAAGAGCCAAGTCGCTCTAAAAAGAGAGAAGAGAAAACAGGTAAAAAGAGGTAAAGCACGAAGGCGAAGCCAAGCAAAGGCGAAGCAAAGCGAGCAAAGCCAACGAACGAGCAAAGCGAGTAAAGTTGAAGCAACGAAGGCGAAGCCCAGCCCAACAACGAACGAGCAAAGCGAGTAAAGTTGAAGCAACGAAAGCGAAGCCAAGCCCAACAACGAACGAGCAAAGCGAGTAAAGTTGAACAACGAAGGCGAAGCCAAGCCCAGCAACGAACGAGCAAAGCGAGTAAAGCGAGTAAAGTTGAACAAAGAAGGCGAAGCCAAGCCCAACAACGAACGAGCAAAGCGAGTAAAGTTGAAGCCAAGCAACCAGCAAAGGCGAAGCCAAGCAAAGTTGCAACACACAACAAAAAGAAACGAGCGAGGGCAAAGCCCGAGCAATGTTGCGTCCCGAGGACCGGCCTCCTGGTGGGGGCGTAAAACGGAAGCGCCGGTTTTTGCGTAACAGAGGAAAGGCTGTCCGAAGCACGAAGTGCAAGTTCCTTTCCTCACGCAAAAAACCGACGCTGGAGTAGCCCCCACCAGGCAGCCTTGATTTTTTCTTTGGTTCCGTTTCTTTTTTATCAAGAAAAAAGAAATGAACACCCATTGGCTACGCGTATCAAGACAAAAGAAATGAACAGCCAGCAGAATCATTAGAAGAAGAAAAGAATCATTAGAAGAGAAGAAGAAGAAAAGAATCATTAGAAGAAAAGAAGAAAACAACACTACAAATTGCATATCTTAAACAAAAAAGGTACTTTTGCAGTTAATTTGTAAAAAAAGATTAACCCATATATGAAACAGAAATTCCTTCCCCTTCTAGCACTCCTCGTGCTGCTAGCAGCCAGCAGCTGTAGCTCCTACAAGCAAGTACCCTACCTCCAATCTTCGGAGCAGTACAACCCTGCCCAAGTAGAGACCCCCCTCTACGATGCCCGCATCCTCCCCAAGGATCTCCTCACCATCGTAGTGAGCACCACCGATCCCGAGAGTGCCATCCCCTTCAACCTGGTTATACCGAGCAACATCGGTAGTCAAAACAAAAACATCACCACCCAGGCCGCCCTCCAGCAATACCTGGTAGAGAACGACGGTACCATCCAGTTCCCCGTCTTGGGCACCCTCCACATTGGCGGCATGACCAAGGTAGAGGCCGAGCAACTCATTATCGAGCGCCTCAAACCCTACCTGCGCGAAAGCCCCATCGTAACGGTACGCATGACCAACTACAAAATTTCGGTGATGGGCGATGTCAACCGTCCCGGTACCTTTACCATCAGCAACGAAAAGGTGAACCTCTTCGAAGCCCTCGCCATGGCAGGCGACCTCACCATCCACGGCGAGCGCCACAACATGAAACTCATCCGCGAAGATGCCCTGGGCCAACGCACCATCGTCCCCATCGACCTCACCCGCGCCGATGTCATCAGCTCACCCTACTTCTACCTGCAGCAAAACGATGTGCTCTACGTCACCCCCAACAAGACCAAAGCACGCAACTCCGATATTGGTAACAGCACCAGCTTCTGGTTCTCGGGTACCTCTATTCTGCTCTCTGTAGCTAGCTTATTAGTTACTGTATTCCGCTAGAAGAAAAAAAAACAAACCGTTTTAGAAGAAACTCCAACTAGAAGAAAAACAAACCGTTTTAGAAGAAACTCCAACTAGAAGAAACTAGAAAGAGAAACAAACTCCAACTAGAAAAAACTAGAAGAAAAGAAAACGAACCGTTAGAAACTCCAACTAGAAGAAAAACAAACCGTTTTAGAAGAAACTCCAACTAGAAGAAACTAGAAAGAGAAACAAACTCCAACTAGAAAAAACTAGAAGAAAAGAGAAAACGAACCGTTAGAGAAAAACGAACCGTTAGAAACTCCAACTAGAAAAAACTAGAAACCTCTTAATCAAACAAAGAAAGAAATCATCGCAACCATATGAGAGACGAAATGAACACTCCCCAAGAGGAGAACAACGACGAAATGATCGACCTGCGCCAACTCTGGGCGCTCTTCCTAGCCTACTGGCACTGGTTTGCCGGCTCGGCCCTACTCTGCCTGGTAGTAGCCTTTGCCTACCTCAAGTTTGCCACCCCCATCTACCAAGTAAGTAGCTCGGTAATGATCAAAGACGACTCCAAAAAAGGGGGCGCCGGCGGCATGATGGGACTGGGCGAGATTGAGAGCTTAGGGCTCTTCAACTCCACCAGCAACTTCGACAACGAAGTAGAGGTACTCCAAGCCCACACCCTCCTGCGCAAGGTGGTAGAAGAGCTACGCCTCTACATCCGCTACTACGACACCAGCCGCTTCAAGGGGGTAGAGCACTACCGCACCGCACCCTTCGAGCTCTTTATCACCCCCCAAGAGGCGTTGGCCCTACCCAGCTCCGTTACCATCGAGCTTCACAGCAACGATGGCAAGAGCTACCAAGCCACCCTCACCTGGTACGATCTACAGGACGAAGAGCAAACCCTTACCCAAACCCTAGCCACCCTACCCGCGCTACTCACCACCCCCGTAGGCAGCTTCAACTTTAGCGCAGTCACCCCTGCCCCTGTTGCAGCCGTAGGTGCCACCACCCCCCAAGCAGAGGAGGAAGAGGTACACGAGTGGAAAGTAGTGGTAGAGTCGCCCCGCACCACAGCCGAGGCCTACAAAACCAACCTCACCATCTCGCCCACCTCTAAAATGACCACCATCGCCCAACTCACCGTAAGCGATAGCCAGAAACAACGCGGCATGGACTTCCTCAACACCCTGATTGAGATCTACAACCGCGATGCCAACGACGACAAGAACGAAGTGGTAAGCAAATCGGCCCAATTCATCAACGAGCGTATCGCCATCATCAACAGCGAGCTAGGCACCACCGAGAAGCAACTCGAAAAGTTTAAACGCGAAGAGCGCATCACCGATCTACGCAGCGATGCCCAACTGGCCCTGAGCGAAAACTCAGCCTACGAAGCACGCCGTGTCGATAACGCCACCCAGCTAGAGCTCATTCGCTACCTAGCCGAGTATGCCAACAACCCCGCCAACCAGTTCGAAGTGGTACCGGTCAATGTAGGGGTAAGCGATGCCTCTCTAGGCACCCTCATAAGCAACTACAACCAGATGCTTATTGAGCGCAACCGCCTGTTGCTCACCTCCTCGGAGAGCAACCCCGCCGTGGTGAACCTCACCAACAGCCTGGCTGCCATGCGCACCAGCGTACAGATGACCATTGCCAGCGTACAGCGCGGTCTACAGGTAGCCAAGCGCGACCTCGATCGCGAAGCGAGCCGCTTTGCCGGTCGCATCAGCGATACCCCCGGTCAAGAGCGCCAATTGGTAAGCATCACCCGCCAGCAAGAGATCAAGGCCGAACTCTACCTCATGCTGCTTCAAAAGCGCGAAGAGAACGCCATCACCCTAGCCGCTACGGCCAACAACGCCCGCATCATTGACCAAGCCATTGCTGCGCGCCTCCCCATTGCCCCCAAGAAGAACCTCATCCTCTTGATCGGGCTTGTTATCGGGCTCCTTATCCCCGCCGCCATCCTCTACCTGATGGAGCTGATGCGCTATAAACTCGAAACCCGCGAGGATGTAGAGAAGATTACCCGCGTACCCCTCTTGGGCGATGTACCCGCTGGTAAGAAGCAGAAAAAGGGAGATAAGAAGATCCGCGAAATCGTGGTACGCGAAAACCTCAACGACCAGATGGCCGAAGCCTTCCGCGAAATCCGTACCAACCTACTCTACATCCTAGGGAAGGAGCAGGTGGTACTCGTTACCTCTAGCCAACCGGGCGAGGGTAAAACCTTTACCTGTGCCAACCTAGCCATGAGTATGGCCCTCCTAGGCAAAAAGGTGGTGATTGTGGGTCTCGATATCCGCAAGCCCGCCCTCACCCAGATGTTCCACATCGATACCAAGCAACAAGGTATCTCCAACTACCTGGCCGATAACTCTATCGACCTCTTGAGCCTGGTGGTGCCCAGTGGCCTCCACCCCAACCTCTCGGTACTACCGGGTGGATCCATTCCCCCCAACCCCACCGAGCTGGTAGCCCGTCCCGCCTTGGAGCAGGCCATCGAGCAGCTCAAAGCGCAGTACGACTACGTATTTATTGACAGTGCCCCCGTGGGTATAGTGACCGACACCCTCTTGATAGCGCGTGTGGCCCATGCCACCCTCTACGTCTGTCGTGCCAACCACACCCCCAAGGGGATGTACGCCATGATTAACCACTTCCATCACGACAAGAAGTTGCCCAACATGTGTACCCTTATTAACGATGTAGATACCAACAGCAAGCGCCACAAGTATGGCTACGGAGCCAAGTACGGCTACGGTGCCAAGTATGGTTACGCCGCACAGTACGGTTACGGCTACGAAGAGAGCGAAGGGAAAGCACGCTAACCCTCTATGAATAAACCAAGCTAGAGGTTTCTAATTGATGTTAGGAGCCTCTAACTTTTTACACCAACTTAAAAAAACCAATCCAAACAGAACAACATATGATTATAGCAGTCGATTTTGACGGAACCGTTGTAGAACACCGTTACCCCAAGATAGGAGCCCCCATCCCCTTTGCCATCGATACCCTCAAGCTGTTGCAGCGCGATAAGCACCTACTCATCCTCTGGACCGTGCGCGAAGGAGCCCTCTTGCAAGAGGCCATCGACTACTGCCGCGAGCGTGGCGTAGAGTTTTATGCCGTCAACAGCAACTACGTAGAAGAACAAAACAAACCGGGCCACCACTTCTCGCGCAAGCTCAAAGCCGATCTCTTTATAGACGATCGCAACGTAGGGGGCCTACCCGATTGGGGGGTGATTTACGAGATGGTACAGAGCCGCGAAAGCGCCCAGAGCTACTACACCCGCCAAGCCCGTGGCGAGCAACCAGAGAGCCAAAGAGGCTTCTGGAGCCGCTTGTTTAAGCGGGGGTAAAAGGGAGAGAAAGAGGGTGTAAAGTAAGCAAAGAAGCCTCTCCAAAAGCGAGGAAGAGGAGCTCCAAAGAGCCCGAAACCAGTAGCACCAGGAAGCTGTAAAAAGAGTAAAGTAGCTCCACAAATAGCGAAAGAACCTCTAAAAGAGAAAAAAAGGGGAGGAAACCAGTAGGTTTTCTCCCCTTTTTTATGATAACATACTGTATATCAATTGCTATTCATTGTTTACAGAGTAATAAGTGATTCGCTATACCTCCATAGTGTCATACATAATACATATTTTTCCACGACAAATATGCATTATGTATTAGAATAGTGAACTTTGCCCTACAATGATTGGAGTTAACAGTTTTTCTCTGACCTCTTGATAAATAGGGATATCAATCTCTTCTGCAACCTCTAATGTCACTGCTATAGAATATGGTATTGAATGAGTAAACTTAGCTGCATCCTTTTTACATGTAACTCGTATAGAGATGCTTCCATCGTCTTCAAATGCTACAGCATTTTGACCTACAAATACTTCATGCTGCAAAGTACCTTTTTTCACCTTCTGCCATTGTACATCATCTCTTGTTACTCCAATTTTGTTACTGTCAGTCTCAAAATAAAGATTCGCCACTCTGTATTTTTGAGTATTAGAATTAATCGGCGTAAACCAAGATAATGTTATTGTAAGTTTCCGATTTTCTGGTCTACCCGAAAGGGAAGGAGGTAGAGGAAATTTAAATAAATGAGACTGATCTTGTTCAATATCTCCAAAACCAAGGATCGTAACTCTTTGTTGTGTGCATTCTTGAACTTTATTAGTGTCTGGAATTCCATAACCAACCCAATTAGTAATAATCTGTTCTATATCACTGTTATTTATTTTACCACGTAGAATTCTCTTAAGATTTAACTCTAATTCTCCCCAAGAACATCCATGCGTTAGTAGCGTCTTAATGATTAGTGGTAAATATTGACGATACTGTATCGAAACATAATCTTCCTGAAATAATTCCTTCAAGGTATCTGTTATTTGAATGCCTCTCCTTGTAATTAAAGCAGCAGCATTACTAGTTCCTCTCACAAACCATGTTTTATTTAGATCGTCCGAAGGTGCAGCAACTCTATTTCCAGGAGATCCGAAATGACAAGAATAGCTTAATGGCGTTGGCGCCAAGTCTCTAAAAGGTTCATCAAAAAATTGAGATCCTCCATAATAAACAAAATCGGGTTTTATAGAATTTCTATAGCCACCTCCAAAGGAAGAATGAACATTTGGCAACATATTTGGCGTTGGGTTCAACCTTCTATCATATTGATTTACAGTAGAATTATCAACACTTACAGAACCTATGGTAAGATTGTTAATGCTCTCCGAAGGAGATAACAGTCTTCTATTTCTTCTATCATTTATAATAGCATTATATATAATCTCTTCTTTTTCTTGAGCGCTTAATATTTTGAATTCTTTGTACAAGATTGGCATTTCTATAGTATGAACATGATTGCCAGCACTAACAACGAATAGTACATTGTATTTCCAACTAAGCCAGTCTAACAATTTTGCTGCCGGACTCAAAGAATGAAAAAACAGTAAAGAGCTATCACCTATAGATAAGTTTATGATTTTAATAGAATCAATGGGGCTATTATCCCCATCCCCATCAAATATTCGTTTAACAGCTCTGTGGAGTAAATCAATAAATAACACATCATCTGGCACTTTCTCAATTGAATTATGTAACCCAGCTATAGGTTTCATTATCGGTCTAACATACAATGGAGTGGATATTGGTTTCTCATTATCATTGATATCACCGTGAATGATTAAAGAACTCATTGCTGTACCATGTATTCTGTGATTAACAGTATAACCATCACTATAATTATCTGGATCATCAACTAAGATTCTATTTGACAGCTTATTGTGGTTCTCAACTGGGAGCCCATCAAATATTGCTGCTTCCGGATTCCCTCTTGGCCATTCTTCATCAATCGATCTATCCTCAATCAAATTATCAGCTTCAATTTCTGAAATAATGGCTATTTGCCCAGAGGGTCTAAAAAACATTACTTGATCACATCTTACTAACTGTGTGTCTTGAGTATTGATAATTTCCTGGATTGCAGTTGAGGGTAACTCTACTAACAAACCGTGATAAGATATTTCTTCAATTATAGAGTGAACCAAGCACCTTCCATTTAATGATTCAATAATTTCAGCTATTTTATTAAATGAATTATTCCTCTTTTCTTCAGATATACTATACCATAACTGTAGCTCAAAGCGAATGATTTGCTCATTTGCTTCTATGTCTTGCTCCCAGTATTCAATAACATTTGTTTCAATTAAACGATCTTGGACATTCCATCTGCGAATTGTGTTAAGTTGCTTAAATAATTTTTTAAATCCATTCAAACCTCTTTGAAATTGAATCCTTGGATTAATCGAGTACTGTTCCCATAGAGATAACATTTCTGTCATAGCTCTTTGGCTGGTCATCGTTAAAAATAATCTCCCTTGAAGCTTCTTTTCCTCTAACCTTGCTCCTGTGTAATGAAAATCCTCAGAAGGTTGGATGTCATCCAATTCTATTTCGCCCATCCATTCCAAACCATCTGTTTTCTTGATTGCTGTAACAAAACTTTCTACAGTACCTATGGTTTCAAATACGAGAACCTGTTCTGGGTCTATTCCAACAGGCCTATTTTGAATGTCAGCGTTCTGACTTTCAAAAGATCTGCGTAATGCTTCAAATACTGGAGATAATCGTTCCTTCTGCCTGTCGTTTGATGGATAATGTATAGATCTTGGAGAGAATTTATTTCCTGCAGGCCTTTGAACTAGAATAGGCTCAGGAAAAAATAACAAAGGATAATTTTCCATGGACATTATTTATTTTGAGACTCCGAATCAGAGATCTTATTTACTTTACTTTTCAGTTCATTAGATACAATATCTTTCATATTTGAATCGGGTAATGATAACACATATTGCCTCAATATTGATAACCCAAATTCTTCTAGTTCAGCATAATTTATTCCTAATATTTTTTTAGCTATCGTTTCAGAAGCATATTCAAATCGAATTTTATGAGTCTGCTGAAATTTATCAAGCCAAGAGATTATATTAACCCTTGTTGGTATTGGAAGCGATATTTTAATTTGAAATCTTCGCCATACGGCTCTATCTAGCAATTCAGGATGATTTGTCGCACCGATAACTATAACATGACTTGGCAGATTATCTATTTGCAATAATAATGAACTAACTACTCGTTTCATCTCGCCAGTCTCATGTGTATCACCTCGTTCCTTTCCTAATGTTTCAAATTCATCAAAAAACAACACGCATTTTCTCGTACTAACATAATCCATTAGCCTTCTTAATCTAGATGCCGTTTCTCCTAAATAAGCACCTACAAGACTGTCGTATTTTACAACAAATAGGGGGATCAACAAGGCTTCTGCATATGCTTCTGCCATGGATGTTTTTCCATTGCCAGGAGGACCGATAAGTAGAATTCTATTTCTGGGTTCTAATCCATAAGATCGTAATAAATCAACTCTGTATTGTTCTTGAATAAATTGATTAGACAAATTAATTACTTCCGTTGGCAGAACTAAATCGGTCAGTTTTTTTATCGGGGTAATTTCTGTTATTAGATTTTCTGCCCTATAATCTAATGTTATTTTTCCATTAGTATTTATATTATTGTTTATATTAGTACTATCTATGGCCCTATTTTTATTTAACTCATTCTCAATTTTATCAGCTAAAATTGTATGTTGCTTCTTTCTTTCCTCAGAAATGATTGCCTCAGTAACTTTCTTGACCATAAGTTTATTTCCCACAATCGCATGCTTTACTAAGTCTACTATTAAATCCGCTCTAGCCATTATTTTATTTCGTTTTATTGAAAAGTTCTCTTATGTCTATATCAAGCAATTTTGCTATTTGATAAAATGTCTCTGCTGGAGGTTGACTTTCATTTGTGCACCAACGAGATATCGTAGCAGCATTTTTTCCTAATGACTCTGCCAACCATTTGTTTGTTTTTTTATTTTCAGCAAGCACAGCTTTAACTCTGTTTATCTGAATGCCCATAACCATAATAATTGATGTTATTTGCAATAGTAATTGCTTTTTATCTAAATTCAGGCAAAATTACCGATTTTATTTCGAATTACAATCTAATTACTTGTAAATTGTGTAGATACAACTCAAAATAAAAGCTTTGAGAAGTTTAGAAGAGTTCATTCATCTTCCCTTTCATTTTTTCTTTGTCGGAGAAATAGTCATAAGGCAAGAGAAATTAGTGGATGAATAATTTGCTGAAAAAATAGCAAAGGCGAAGCCAACAAGCGAGCAAAGCGAGTAAAGTTGAACAACGAAGGCGAAGCCAAGCAAAGCAACGAACGAGCAAAGCGAGTAAAGTTGAAGCCAAGCAACCAGCGAAGGCGAAGCCAAGCCCAACAACGAACGAGCAAAGCGAGTAAAGTTGAAGCCAAGCAACCAGCGAAGGCGAAGCCAAGCAAAGTTGCAACACACAACAAAAAGAAACGAGCGAGGGCAAAGCCCGAGCAATGTTGCGTCCCGAGGACCGGCCTCCTGGTGGGGGCGTAAAACGGAAGCGCCGGGTTTTGCGTAAAAGAGGAAAGGCTGTCCGAAGCACGAAGTGCAAGTTCCTTTCCTCACGCAAAAACCAGCGCTGAAGTAGCCACCACCAGGCAGCCTTGATTTTTTCTTTGGTTCCGTTTCTTTTTTATCAAGAAAAAAGAAATGAACAGCCAGCAGAATCATTAAATCAAGAAAAAAGGTGGAAGAAAGCTTGCTCTCTCCCCCCTTTTTTCGTACCTTAAAGGCTTGAAAATGAGTCTTAACCCGCAGCCCGCGTGCTGCCCTAAATCGTAAAAAAAGATGAAAAGAGTTCCTACTCCAGCCACCAACAGCCACGGTAGCCACCAACACACTACCGCCACTTCTTCGGCCACCAACCAGCCTACCCACGAACCATCGGCTGTGGCTGTGGCTTCACCCACCAGCCACGGTAGCCACCACGGTACCAACAGCTCCTTCCCTGCAGCAGAGTACTGCAGCGAATCCCCCTTCGTATGCCGTCCCTACCTCAAAACCGAGCTAGCCCAACTCTACGCCCCCCGCAGCACCCCCGCCACCGCCCTGCAACAACTCTACCGCTGGATACGGCAGCACCCCCAGCTGTGGCCCGAGTTGCAAGCCCAAGGATCGCCCCGCCACCGCCACACCTTTATGCGGCGCGAAGTGGCGCTCATCATCCACTACCTGGGCGAGCCGTAAAACGAGCGGAGAGAGAGGTTAGCCCTAGCGAAGAGTCTAGCGATGGAGAGAGAGAAAAGAAGAGAGAAGCCGGAGAGGTTAGCCCTAGCGAAAAATCTAGCGATGGAGAGCGTAGCGGCGGGAGGATAAAACGGGCGGACGTTTCAACCCAAAGGGGCGGACATTTCAACCCAAAGGGGCAGACGTTTCAATCCAAAGGGGCAGACGTTTCAACCCAAAGGGGCGGAGCTTTCAATCCAAAGCTCCGCCCCTTTTTTTCATCCCCTTTTGTCCCCATTCTTTACCACCCCCCAACGAAAAAAGAGGAGGTTTTCACCCCCTCTTTTTAGCCACTTAACCCCACACCCCCACTAAGGAGTATCCTGAGGCCAATGCTTCCCCGTCTTCCGATAGCTATCGTCCTCTTTTACAAGCAGTTTCATCTCTATCATTTTTTTTAGATACCGCTCAATCGATGTTTTTGGCACCCCCACCGATTGCCCCACCTGCATTAATTCACCAAAGGTAAAGATTGTTGCCATTTTTCGCAACACCTTCTTCATCCGGAAAATACCACTCCCCGCTTTGGCTACTCCCTTGGGCGGAGCCTGCATAGTCGAAAAGAGCAAGTTATGATGCAGCAACGTATCCTCTATGGATAGAGCTGTCTCAAAATCTTCATCTCTACAGTATATGTCATGCATCTCCCACTGCGCCTCACACTTACGCAGAGCAGTAAGAATGGTAGCTATGCGCATCGCTATAAAGGCACCCCGGTAAACCAAGGCAGTAGTATCTCCCTTTTGGTCGGCCACCACCTCCTGCAGTCTCTTCTCAAAAAAAGCCTGATGTCGCTTCCACTGTGCAGGGGTAAACTTCACCTCCGTAGCATACTCATCCAGGAAGAGGTAGTTGGCCAGCACCTCCTGTGCCATCTCGCCAAAGTTCGCCTCTAAGTTCTTGCGCTTCTCGTCGGGAGCTGCCGATAGAAACTGCGGTTCGGCCTGCGAGAGGTAGATACTCATACGACTGGCCATTCCATTCTCCTGCGAGGGAAGAAACTTGAGTGCCTGATCGGGGGTACCCGATAAACAGAGCGCTAGACGAGGAGCATCTGCACGGATGGGCTCCTTATCCACCTTAAAGTGACTCCCCACCGCCTCGGCATGAAACGCTTGGCGAAATACCACATCGTGCCCTCCACAGTCGGCATTGACTGCCCCCGTTACCATGTCCAATTCCGGGCTAATAGTGAGCAGGGCATAAGGTTGGTTGTGGGCCAAGCTGATGATTAACTGATTTTTGGAGGTGTTTGGCGCCATGGTGACTTGCCGTTGTTTAGGCTCCATGGGTTCCAACTCCGCATTGGGTACGCGCCCCTCTTTCTGCGCCCGTCTCTTCTCCAACTCCCACTCCTGCAGACGCTCCTTGTAGTGCGCCATCGCCTTGCGGTTCTCCCCCTCCAGGTACCCCTCTATGCGGCGTACCAACAGAGGCATAAGCGCAATGGCTCCCTTTCCGCTCCCGGGAGGAGCTACTGCCAAAAAGTAGAGAGGCGGTGCATGCATACGGTTGAAGTAAGAAAACTCCACACGTGGCAAGGCAGCACTCAGTGTAGAAAGAGTTGCCACGAGCAACATATCGCGCTCCCGCTGGGTGTAAGAATAGGTAAGAATACGCTGCAACAGTGGGGGTAAAAGAGAAAATCTTTCGGCGTCAAAATAGGGAGCACTTTTACGGACCTCCTCATTTGTATCTTCCACGTCTACAGAATCTTGCTCCTTTTCTTGCTCCTCAACAGCCCCCTTATGGGGTTGGTGGGGGTATGGGGTTGCTTTCTCCTCCATTTGGGGCAGCTGCGCATAGTTAAAACCGGCCACCAAGCGGGTGCGAATGTCGCGCTCCGTGCAGTCACTCTCGGCGTAGTTTTGCACCACCCAGGCGATGGCTTGCTCCAACTCCGCTTGCGAAAAATGTTTACCTTTCAAGCGGCGGCCTAGAGCCAAGAGCAGGTTGTTGCGCTGCCCCCGCATCCAGGGGTTGTAGTGAAAAAACTGGTGAATGGTGTGGAGGATGTAGCCTTGGGGAGCGGTAGTCTGCTGATTGGTAGAGTGCTGGCCGTAGTTAGCGTTTCCCCCTTGCGTGGCGGCGGTGCCGGTAGCCGGAGGAGCCGTTCGTTTGCGCCAAAGGTCGGCCTGCCCCCGCAGTTGGGCACATCGGTCGGGAAAGAGCTCCAATCCCGCCCAGTCAAAAGGCACCGCACCGGGGTTGAAGTAGGCATCGGGATCGTGACAAACAAAGGATAGGCGCGAAGGGTTGTCGCTGCTCATATCGAGCTGCACCCCCAGTTCGTTGCCCACCACCGCCGCTATCAGGGCGTAGATGGCCCGGTGACGCTCCCACCCGTCGGGTTGCGCCAAGACGATGGCCTTGAGTCCGCGCGAGATGGTGATGAAGGCTAGCACCACGTAGGGCAACTCCTTGAGTCGCTCTTTGAGCTGCTCTGCCATGCCAGGGGGGAGGCCGTCGATGTCGAGTACAAAGAGCCCCGTGGGGTGGGTAATGGTGCGGTCGTTGTGCATCCCCTCACACCGCCCTGCCACCATGGCACAAGGCAGGTTGCTCTTGATGGCCTTCGCCTCGGCTAGCTTCCCCTCTTCTAGGAATTGGCGGTACCGCCGGGTTAGTAACTGGTAGCAATCGCTACTGATCAATCGGTGCAACTCCTCTAGGTTGATGAGGTAGTTGCGCTTCTCCTTCAAACTGTGGTAAAAGGAGAACTCTGAGATGAGTCTATTCTCTTCCATTATTGAAAAGATTTAAGGGGGTGGTCTTGGTCTAGAACAGCTTACTCTACGTTGTAGCGATTGGGCCTCTTTTCTAGGAGCTTTCTTTGTGAAGAGATCTCCTCTTCCTCTTCTAGGAGCGTTTCGCTTGGTAGCGTCTTTCTAGCTCTTTTTAGCGCTATTCGTTCTTTTCCATTTCCACCGGGTTTCTCCCTCTTGGCCCCTCCCCTCGCTTTCGGGGGAGGGTAGCCTTGAGAGCTGCTACGAAGATAGGGGCTCCTTCTCTTACAAAAAAACAGAGTTTGGTACATTTTTTAACTAACAAGTTTAAAAGTAGACCCCCTACTCCCCCTTCATCAACTCGCGTAGCACCTTTTTTAGCCCCAACGCCAAGAGGGGAACCTGTACTAAAAGAGGCAAATAGATAAATAGTTTTTTTTAACATTTTCAAGCTTTTCATGGGGTAAAACGCCCTCTGCGCTACTTTTTTGGGCTACCGAAGCACCACTTCCCCTTACCGAAGCACCACTTTCCCTTACCGAAGCAGCACTTCCCCTTACGAAAGCACCACTTCCCCTTACGGAAGCAGCTTCCCGATTCGCCCACTTTTTTACCAAGGCGGAGTAGTTTTGCTTCAATCTCTCCTCCTTTCTGGAGTAGGCCTCCTCCTTCTGACGCTTGCGGCTAGGAGATAACCCCTTCCAGTCACTCATCTGCTGCGGCTTCTCCTTCTGCAACTCACTACAGCTGCGGTAGGCCTCTTCCAACTCCTTCAACCCCTTGAGCAGGTAGTATGTCTGGCTCACGCAGCGCCCGTCTCTAAAGGTAAATGGGTGTTCGCCGGAGCAGGCCACGCAGTAGCGCAGGCAACAGCAGCCCAACTCTAAAACGGCTTGGTAGAGCCTCTTTTTGAGTTTTTTTGCGGGGCTCTTCAAGGCAGAGGATGAGTTGGGGGTAGGCTCTGCTGTTTGAGCGCTCTCTGTGTTTTGAGCGCTCTCTGTTTGCGAGGCAGGCTCTCGGATTGGGGCAGTTTGTGACTGGAAGGCGTTGTGCGAATCTTTCCTTTTGTGCGAATGTTTCATTTTACTCTTTTTTTAATTAGTATTCATTGTATATATTACCATTCTTGTGCAGAATGTTTTAAACAAACACTAATAACGTGATTTTTAACTTAAAAAACAACTATAAAGAGATAATAACATTTTTTTAAAGTAGAAGTTACGGCAAATCCTGTGCGAATCGTGCCCGAAGGATGGAGGCGGATGGATATTTTCCGCATACATTTCCCAATTTTTAAGAACTCCCCCCCCATAAATGGGCAATCTCTGAAAAAAGGGTTCGAAAACGTTTTACAATCTAAATTATTGTACTACTTTTGCGGCTGCTTAAGAACATATCTTTTAAGCAGTTTTTGACTAAACCCAAAAGCTCCCTTCGTCCGTTCGGTTACCGCGCTTTACTCTATAATAAGGAGAAGCAGATGTGACTGAGGGCGGCGTAGCCGTGGAGGGAAGAGGAATCAGAACCTCCTTAGGAATACCATGGCGGATTCTAAAGATAGGCTACAATGGCTTATATCTAGCAAGTTAGGAGTTAAGCATAAAGAGGCGAATCGAATGAAACATTTCAAAGAATTAATCGTAGAGAACTTTCGCGGCTTTGATTACATCAAGGTAGAGCAGCTGGGGCAAGTCAACCTCTTTTTGGGGAAGAATAGTGCCGGAAAGAGTACATTGCTAGAGGCTCTCTTTTTGCTGAGTGGGCTGGGCGATGTGCGACACCTAAATGGTATAACTACCCTACGCAGTGAGCAGAACAACCAGCTAAATGAAATAGTAAGCCTTTTTCATGGCTTTGATTTTGAGCAGCACCCCCATTTGCAAGCTACTCTTGAGAGCGATTTACCAACAGCAAGTTCGGTGAGTGAGATGCGTAAGGTAGTTATCACACCCAATTATGGTAGTTTATCCTACCCCATCAACCCTGGAAGCACTAAAATAAATAGAACCCCCATCGGTATCCACTCTAAAGGCAGTGTACAGGTGGATGGAGAAGCTCCCAATGAGCTGCAAGGCACCATTCAGTACCATGGCCATTCACCGAAATTCAAAATACGTGCTACAAAGAGAGCAAATAGCATCGACCTCCCAGAGAAGGGAAATCAGCTAGAGGCCACCTACCTCTCCTCAGGTAAAGAAGAGGGAGCCCTACTCAGTAGCTATGACGAGGTGGTAAAAAAGGGTGCCAAAGAGCAGCTCATCGGCTTGTTACAACAGTTTGATGTGCAAATTCTGGGCATCGAGAGCATCGATAATAGGCTCTACCTCCAACTAATGGAATTTAAGCAACTCCTTCCGCTCACCATGGCAGGTGATGGATTGAAACGCTTTCTTAAAATAGCTATAGCCATTCTCTCTTCAGAAAGTCGCATTCTTTTAATAGACGAAATAGATAACGGTTTGCATTACGCTGCCTACCCCTTGCTATGGAAAAGCCTCTTTACCCTCTGTCAAGAGCAAAAGATGCAACTCTTCATCACCACCCACAACCTAGAGCTGCTTACCGCGCTAGAAAAGGTATTGAGCCAAGAGAAGGAGGAGGTGCAGCAAAGCTTGCGCCTTTATACCATCGAAAAGAGCAAGCTCAAGGGCTTTCAAGCTTACGGCTATGGCTACGAGGGGGTAAAGGGAGCCATCGAACGTGAAATTGAGTTGCGTAGCTGATGGAAAAGAGTTTACACCCTATAGAGCACCTTACCAACTACAGAATCTTTGTAGAAGGGGTGGCCGACAAACAATTTATCAGCGAATACCTAATCCATTTAGGTTCTCCCCCTGCTGATTTAGAGAAGATAATCGTTGATTGCAAAGGTTGGCGATCCATTTACAGTGAGTCCATCCGCACTGCCCTGATACAGAACAGTAACAACGGTGGCAGCAACTTGGTAATCTTTGATGCCGATAGTGATTTTGAGAAGCGAAAATCGGAACTTGAGCGGTGGCGAGAGGAAACAGATGGAGTCGATTTTCATCTATTTCTCTTCCCCAACCACCAAGACAAAGGTGATTTAGAGAATCTGCTAGAGCAAATCATTCCCCAACAAAATCAAATGATCTTAGGTTGTTGGAAAAAATACGAAGAAGAATTAAGTAACTTAGAAATAGCGGGGCGAACACCTCCCCCACTTACAACACCCGCCAAAAAAACAATGATTTATGGCTACCTAGAGGCACTCCTCTTACCCAGTGAGAAGGAGCTTATCAAAGAGAAAAAAAGAGCCTACCGAAACAAGTTACATTGGAACTTAGATGCAACCGGCCTTGAAAAACTGAGAGCATTTTTAATTGAATATCTCAAGTAGCTCTTTTTCTCTATCAGACCTCCTTTTACCTTATCTATATCTCTTATAACCCATCTATTGATGAACAGAATCAAACTAACCTTCCGCGCCCAACTCAAGAAATTGGGCGAAAAGCTTTCCCGCTTTCGTTATCTTAATCGTCGCATTGTCTTTGCTATCGATCTATTCCTTTGCTGTTTTGCCACCCTCTCGGTCTTTACCATCCTGCTGCGCCTTGCACCTTGGATTGTTTCCGATGCTTCGGTGTGGCTATTGGGTGGAGGATCCATCCTGTTTGCCGCCCTGCTCCTCTACTTCTCTCGCGTATACCGCGTTATTATCCGCCACATGTCCTTTCAAGATGTGATTCACTTCTTCCAGATATCACTCTACAAGGGCATCCTGGTAGGTATCCTCTACTGCCTGGTGGTGGTACACCCCTTTGGTAGCGGCATTCTACTCTTTACCCTGTTTGATGCCCTCATCACCTTCTGCCTGCTCATTATGTTTCGCAGCACCCTGGTAACCAGCTACTACTGGATTACCAAACGCTCGGCACGCTTCAACTGCCGGGCACAGGTACTTATCTATGGAGCCAATGAGCAGTGCCACTTGATTGACCAGGTGTTACTCACGGGTCAGAACCATAGCTTTAACCCCGTGGCCTACTTCGAGGTAGCCCCCGCGCATCGCGAATTGAAGATAAATGGCTTGCGCGTATTGCAATTTGCCAACCAAGCCGAATTTACCGACTATATTACCCTCCACAGCATTGATGGCATCCTCTTTCCTACGCAAGAGCAGTTGCAAAGCGAGGTCGATCGCATTGTAGATTGGTCTATGCAAGCCGAGGTACCCATGTATGTGATGCCCCAGATAGAGCGCACCGATGGCGAGGTGAAGAAACAGATACGCGAGGTACACATTGAGGATCTCCTAGGGCGCGACCCTATTGTGCTCGACACCGAGCTGATAGATAGCCTATTGACCGGCAAACGGGTGTTGGTAAGTGGTGCAGCTGGCTCTATCGGGAGCGAGATTGTGCGCCAACTCTGTAAACAAAATATCAAAGAGCTTACCTGCTACGACAATGCCGAGACTCCACTGCACAACCTGGAGCTGGAGATACGTGCCAACTATCCCCACGTCAATGCGGAGTTTGTATTGGGCGATGTGCGCTCTAAAAAGCGTATTGCTGGCCTCTTTCGTCGCAAGCGTCCCCAAATTGTTTACCACGCTGCTGCCTACAAACATGTGCCCATGATAGAGCGCAACCCCTGCGAAGGTATCCTAGTCAACGTGCTAGGCACCAAAAACATGGCCGAGATGTCGGTGGAGTTTGGCGTAGAGCGATTCGTAATGGTATCGACCGATAAGGCAGTGCGCCCCACCAACGTGATGGGAGCTACCAAGCGGCTAGCCGAGATGTTTGTGCAATCCTTCAATGTATTGCCCAGCAGCAAGGGTACCACCTTTGTGACTACCCGCTTTGGCAATGTATTGGGGAGTAACGGATCGGTGATTCCCCTCTTCCGCCAGCAGATTCAAAAAGGGGGACCTATTACGGTGACCCACCCCGATATTACCCGCTACTTCATGACCATCCCCGAGGCGTGTCGCCTGGTGCTTCAGGCATCGGCCATGGCGCAAGGGGGCGAGATCTTTGTCTTCGACATGGGTGAGCCGGTGAAGATTGTCGATCTAGCCAAACGGATGATTCGCTTGGCGGGGTTGAAAGAGGGTATCGATATTGAGATCGCCTACTCGGGCTTGCGTCCGGGCGAGAAGCTCTACGAGGAGCTGCTGACCGATTCGGAATCGACTAACGAGACCTTGCATGGGAAGATTCACCGCGCCATTGTCTCGCCGGTGGAGTATAGCTCTTTGAATCAATCGGTGAATGAGCTGATTGAGGCTTCGGAATTGGTGGAGGTGGAGAACTCGGTGCGGATGATTAAAGGGTTGGTGCCCGATTTTGTGAGTAACAACTCTGTTTTTGAGGGGTTGGATAAGAAATAAAGAAAAAAAAAAACACGATATGAAAATAGTGATTACCGGTGGAGCAGGTTTTATTGGCTCTAACTTAAGTGAATATTTTTTAAGTCAAGGACATACCGTACGCTGTTTCGATAACTTCGCTACAGGTAAATGGGAAAATGTAACGCCCCTATTGGCTAAATACCCCGAAACCTACCAACTCTTAGTAGGCGATATCCGCAACCTAGAGGATTGTCAAAAAGCGGTCGATGGAATGGATGTAGTGAGCCACCAAGCAGCCCTAGGCTCCGTGCCACGTAGCATCAAAGATCCCATCACCACCAACGAGGTAAATATCAGTGGCTTCTTAAATATGCTGGTTGCTACCCGCGATGCAGGCATCAAGCGTTTTGTTTACGCTGCTAGCTCCTCTACATACGGCGATAGCGCTTCGCTACCCAAAGTAGAAGAGGTAATTGGCAAACCCCTCTCTCCCTATGGAGTAACCAAGTATGTAAACGAACTCTATGCCGATGTGTTCAATAAAACCTATGGCATGGAGTCTATCGGTCTACGCTACTTCAATGTATTTGGACGCAAACAAGATCCCAACGGTGCCTATGCCGCCGTGATTCCACTTTTTGTAAAAAAGTTTATCAACCACGAATCACCCATTATCAATGGGGATGGTGAATATTCACGCGATTTCACCTACATTGACAACGTAATTCAGATGAATGAACGGGCACTTACAACGACCAATAGTGAAGCCATTGGAGAGGTGTACAATACCGCTTTTGGCGAACGTACCACGCTTAATCAATTGGTGGAAGCACTTAAAGAATTACTTAGCCAGTTTGATCCTGCCATTGCCGAAGTCGAAATTAAGCACGGGCCCAACCGCTTAGGCGATATCCCCCACTCGCTGGCCAGCATAGATAAAGCACGCCGTTTGTTGGGCTATGAGCCTCAATTCTCTATGCGCACTGGCTTGGAGGAGGCAGTAGCGTGGTATTGGAATAATTTGAAATAAGAACCAAAGTAACAACATTAATCAACTAGATATGTCACACAAAATAGCCGTAATCGGTTTGGGCTACGTAGGTCTACCCCTTGCTCGTCTCTTCTCAACTAAATACCCAACTGTAGGGTTCGATATTAACCAAGGTCGAATCAACGAATTGATGTCGGGTGTAGATGCTACCCTCGAGGTCTCTAACGAACTACTTAAAGAGGCGATAGAGCAACATGGTTTTATCTGTTCCAATCAGCTAGAGGATATCAAAGATTGCAACATCTACATCATTACCGTTCCTACTCCAGTAGATAAAAACAATGCTCCCGACCTTACCCCCCTTGTGAAAGCGAGTGAAACAGTAGGTAAGGTGATTCAAAAAGGGGATATCGTTATTTACGAATCAACCGTCTACCCAGGAGCAACCGAAGAGGATTGTATTCCCGTAGTAGAGCGAGTTTCGGGATTGAAGTACAACGAAGATTTCTTTGCTGGCTATTCACCCGAACGGATCAATCCAGGCGATAAAGAGCACACAGTAGAGAAGATTAAAAAGGTAACATCAGGTTCTACACCCGAAATTGGGGTAATCGTCAATGAGATTTACCAATCAGTGATTGTGGCAGGAACACACCTAGCTCCTACTATCAAAGTGGCGGAAGCAGCCAAAGTGATTGAGAACTCACAACGCGACATCAACATCGCTTTTGTGAATGAGCTGGCTAAAATATTCAACCTCATGGGCATTGATACCCACGCTGTACTCGAAGCAGCTGGTACCAAATGGAACTTCCTTCCTTTCAAACCAGGATTGGTAGGTGGCCACTGCATTGGTGTTGATCCCTTTTACTTGGCTCAAAAAGCACAACAATATGGGTACCACCCCGAGATTATCCTAGCTGGTCGCCGCATGAACGATTCTATGGGTGAGTATGTAGCGAGCCAAGTGGTGAAGTGCATGATTAAAAAAGGGCTTCAAATAAAAGATGCTACCCTATTGATGTTGGGTATAACCTTTAAAGAGAACTGCCCTGATGTACGCAATACTAAAATAGTGGATGTAGTAGCAGCACTCAAAGAATATGGCCTACAAGTTACCATTTACGATCCATGGGCCTCTCCAGCTGAAGTAAAGCACGAATACGGTCTGGAGGTGGTGAATACAGTACCTACTGAGAAATTTGACGCTGTGGTATTGGGTGTCGCACATAATGAATTTAAAACATTGGATGTTGCTGCATTGAAAGCAGAAAATGGGGTGGTTTATGATGTGAAGGGAGTCATGAACTTAAAGGATAACTACAAACGTCTATAATACTATAGACTCGATAAACATACTATTTATCGAGTCTATTCAATCTTTAAAGAAAAAAAATGGAACATCAAGTAAAGGAGCTTAGATTGCCAAATAACTCGAGCCATAAAGTACCCTCCTCTCAAAAAACGTTGGTGTTGTTTTCCTCAATGGTATTTTCTATAGCACAATTAAGTAAAGCTTACCCGGAGTTTTTCTTTGATTCCCATTATAAGCCAATTTCATTTGTTGAAAAATGCATACGAAAAGTTTCGTTAATATTTAATATTTGCAAACACTATTGGCTTGGGGAGTGGAGAAAAAAAATAAAAGAATTTGATACAATCATCCTCTTTGCCACTGCGGATCAATATATGTTAGATTATTTACATAAACACAAAACAAAAAAACAACGTATCATTTATTGGTACTGGAATCCAATAAGAAAGTGTGTAAATCCAGACTATGTAAAAAAATTAGGATTTGAGACTTGGAGTTTTGATTTGAATGAATCTAAAATGTATAATTTAAACCAAAATACTACATTCTACATAAATAACTTGGAGAAAAATGTGCAACCAGTAATAAAATATGATGTTTGTTTTCTAGGGTTAAACAAAAATAGGTTTCAACTTCTCGAGCAGATTACAGGCATCATCAATACTCTTGGTTTAACTTCTTTTCTATATATTGTAGATGAATCTGCCCCCATCAAAGAGAGAAAAACTATAATGAAGTATGATGACTATTTAAAATATGTACTGCAATCAAAAGTTCTGCTTGATATACAACAAGAAGGACAAGAAGGGCTTACAGTAAGAGTTATGGAATCTATTTTTTTTGAAAAGAAGCTAATAACAACAAATAAAAAAATCACAGAAGAAAAATTTTACAATCAAATGAATATTTTCATATTTGGCATTGACGATGTCACAAAACTTAAGAATTTCATAAATACACCCTATCAAGAAATTGATAAATCAATTGTAGATCATTACGAATTTAGTCATTGGATAAATCGTTTTGATATTTAAATAATATGAGAGAATTAGTCAAGAATTTCTTTGTCTTTGGTTTTGCAACTATGACCGAGAGAGTATTATCAATAATACTTCTCCCATTGTATGCACGTATTTTTAGTGTGGAGGCCTATGGCACTATTGATATTATTCAAACTTTAGTAGCCATGGCTTCTATTTTTGCCTTTTTACAACTAGAAACTGCCTTACAAAGGTACTACTATGAGTATAGAAATAATGAAAGAAAATCGTTTGTCTATACTATTTTAGCGACTATCTTCCTTTTTTCTATTGCAATTAGTGCATTACTACTAGTATTGAGCCCATATATAGAAAGCTTACTGATAAAAAGTACTATTTATACAAAAGCACTCACTCTAGCCATTTTTCAAATCCCCCTAAATCTGCTTCTTACAATGATTCTAATTGTATTAAGATTTGAAAAGCAAAATAAAAAGTTCACTTGTCTAATTCTTTTTAAAGTTACACTATTCTTCCTTCTAGTGTATACTTTTATTGTTACTTTTAATTGGGGAGTTCAGGGATTATTCTTAGCCCAGTTTATAAGCACTTTTTTGGTAGTAATAGCTTCCATCTTTCAATGTCGGAATTACATTCAGGTTAACTATAAGAAACTCTATATGAAAAAGGCCATGCAATATGCATTACCTCAGTTTCCCGCACGAATAGGAAGTTCCGTTAATACTTATGCAAATAGATTCTTCATTGTGGGTTATCTTACCGTGTATTCTTTAGGTGTTTTTTCAATGGCTCTAAAGATAGCATCACTCATACAGATTATACATCAAATTTTTATGATGGCTTGGAATCAATTCATGTTTAAGATTATAAATCAAGAAGGCTATCAAAAAAAAATCGTAAATGTATTCAATATACTTTTACCAATTATATTCTTTGGGGCATTGTTCCTTTCATTACTCTCTTCTGAAATTATCAATCTATTTACTACACCAGAGTATCTAGAGGCTCAAAAATACATTGGGGGATTATCATTGGCTATATCACTTATCATATGCAAAGAGATAGTTGACATTGGGCCAAAAGTAAAAGAGAAGACATTTATTCTAACTAAAAACTTCACCATTTCTATGCTTGCTAATCTTATACTATTGGCTATTCTATTACCCTTGTTTAGTATAAAGGGGGTAGTATATGCTATGATTAGCAGCAATTTATTACTTGTTATAGTTAGCTGGTATAACTCTAATAAGATACTTTATATCCCATTTAGCGTTACTTATTTCATATTAACGCTATCACCCCCATTGTTTTTTTCTACACTAGGAATGTACATTACTATTGCTTTTAGCATTAGAGTGATAATTCTAATAGTATCGACACTATTTTATGGTACTCTGATTTACAAATCATATAGAAGGTTCAAATAATGATCTATTTTCTTATTCTATTTATCACTTTATTATTCATTTTTCGGTATGATTATCATTCCCTCCGTCAAGGTAATAAGGCATATCAATTGTTATGTCTAGTGGCTATTCTAGTATCTGCCCTAAGATACAGGGTAGGTGGGGATTCCTTTAATTATGAGTTATTCTTTAATCTAATATCTGAAGATTTTAGTAAATCTATATATTATATCGCAATGTTTGAACCATCTTGGCTTTATTTAAACATACTATTAAAGAATGTATATCCTGACTTTGTCATAGTTCAATTTGTACATGCCATATTTATTAATAGAACTATATTCTATTTTATTAAAAAAAACACGCCTTTTAAATTTACGGCTATTTTTTTCTATTTTTCTTTTGCATACCTCTATTTCAATACTGAAATTATGCGTGAGTCTATAGCCATTTGCTTTTTTCTAATAAATCTAGACAATTTCAAAAAGGAAAAATGGAAAAGATATTATTTACTCTGTTCACTTTCTATCCTGTTTCATTATTCAGCACTTTTCCTGCTAATTTTACCACTCTTTAGACATACAAAGTTAACGCTATTTAGGTTGACTTTAATTATCTCACTTTCTGTACTGTGCTATTTTTCCCTAGGTTTAGTGTCAAATTTACTACCTACTCATGTAGAAAGTAAACTTGCTATGTATGAGAATGAAGGTATGAATATAAACGGGGTTATCTATCGATTCCTATGTTATGTATTTCTACCTTTCATACTAATTAAGATAAATAAAAGTTACAATGATTTAAGCGCATTATACAGCATCTATTTTTTTGTGGCAGCTATTTCTATAGCCAATACTGCCATTGGTGGTCGGTTAATCAATTACTTTACTATTATAAATATACTCTTTCTTACCAACTTTGTTAGACGCAATTATTTTGCAGGATTTCGATATAAACATACAGCTCTTACTAATTTCATACTGCTCTTATTACTATATACGTACAGCTGGAATTACTATATAAAAGACACATCATCTATCAATCCCAACTCTTCAAGAAGTATTAAATATTTTCCTTACACTACTATTTTCACTAAAGGAGATCAAAAGACCGAAGAAATAGTAGCTGAAAGGGAACATTACTACAATGCAATTGGGCTTTAAAACAAAAGGCCTATTTATTTAAAAAACCAAGTATTACAAAAATATACAAAAAAAATAAAAAAAATGAAAGTTCTTTTTTTGGTTAACTCCCTAGATAGTGGAGGGATCGAGAATTATCTTCTACGTTATCTATCTTACGATTTAAAAAGTGACGCAATAGTATTATGCAAAAGTGGAGCAGGTGGGCAACTGGAGGAAGCTTATATAAAGAGATTAGGTAATAATAGAATTATTAAATTCAAAATGGGTTATTTTAATCTATCAGCTTGGTTTAGTTTTTATCAATTACTAAAGAAAAACAAAATCACCACTATATGTGATTTCTCAGGTGAACTATCCGGTTTCCCGATGTTAATAGCATATCTAGCAACTATAAAGCAACGCATTACTTTTTATAGACATTCAAGTTACCAATTCAAAATTAATTGGATCAAAAGGATATATATACGTTTAAATCGACTCCTCATTGAAACATATTCCACAAAAATATTATCAAATTCTAAAAGTGCACTGGATTTTTATCACCCTCAATGGTCTAGTATAGCAGAAAAATATGAGATCATTTACAATGGTATTAATAAATCTTTTTATACAACATCTTATACAGCTAATGAATTTAGAAAAGAGCTAAATATACCACTGGATGCTTTTGTTATTGGGCATACTGGTAGAGTAAATGATTCAAAAAATCACAAGACACTACTAAAAGTTGCAGAAACATTATGTGAAAAGTATCCTAAAATTCATTTTGTTCTTGCTGGCATAAATACGGAATTACTACATTTAAATTCTCATAAAGACAGAATTCATTTACTAGGATACCGTAAAGATATTTCAAGAATATTATCAGGAGTTGATTTATTCTATTTTCCATCATTATCAGAAGGCCAACCGAATTCATTGATAGAGGCGATGGTAACAGGCAAGGCAATTGTCGCATCAAATATTTTACCTATAAAAGAAACAGTCCCACAAAATATTTTTCCTTACTTAATTAATCCTCTAGATATAGAATCAACCTGTAATCTAATTGAACATGTAATAAATAATCCTGATGAGTTAAGGCTTATGCAATGCACAACATGGGCTAGAGGCCATTTTAACGGAATAGATCTTTTCAATCAATTCAAGAAACAACTATTATGAATCTAATATTTGCATGCGAACAACGCTTTATAAAGTGTAATGATAAATACTATGTAGATAGTTTATCATTTGGAGATATACTTTGGGAAAGATATCTACACAAATTCTCAACAATAACGGTGTTTGCAAGAGTCAATGTACTAAATGAAATACCAACTGACAGTAAACTGTATGCAATAGAGAATTCAAAAGTGTCTTTTATAGATGTTCCATATTATATAGGATTATCTGCCTACTTAAAAAAACGAAAAGCAATACTCAAAATAGCAAAACAAACAGCATCAGATCAGCATGCTTATATCTGTAGAGTACCTGGACGAATGGGAAGTATCTTATCCGCAGCATTAAGAGACAAACAAATACCGTATGCAGTAGAAGTCGTGGGAGATCCATGGGATGTATTTGCACCAGGAGCAATCAATCATCCTTTAAGCCCCATATTTAGGATTCATGGATACACATCACTCCGAAATATTGTAAACAAAGCAGATGCGGCTCTATATGTAACCAAACAGAAGCTTCAAAAACGTTATCCAGTAAAGAAATATGTTTTTGCAACAGGAGCTTCTGATGTAGTGCTAAGAGATGAACACTTGATTGCACCAAAAAAAATCCATGAACAGCTATCATCTATACAACTACTAGCAGTAGGTTCTTTGGAACAAATGTATAAATCACCAGACATAGCAGTAAAAACTATTTTATCACTAAAGAACAGGGGCATTAACGCAACGCTAACTTGGTTAGGTGAAGGGAAGTATCGAATTGAAATGGAAAAATTAGCTACTAATCTTGGAGTCAATGAAAGCATCTTTTTTAAAGGAAATGTATCTCCTGATGAAGTACGTAAGGAATTAAAAAAAGCTGATATATTTCTACATATCTCACGCACAGAGGGATTACCTCGTGCGATAATCGAAGCTATGGCTGCAGGTTTACCCTGCATTGGATCCAAAGTCGGTGGTATTCCTGAATTACTGAGTAGTTTGGCTCTTGTTGATGCAATTACTCCTGAAGTTGTTGCTGACAAGATAAACCTATTTTTAAAAGATTTTAATATTATGAATCAGCAAGCGATTTTAAATTTTAAGGAAGCGGAACAATACACAGACTCTAAGCTTAATAAAAAAAGAGAAGATTTCTATAATGAGGTGTTAAAACTAAACAACCATTAAATACACATAAACATAGTATTATTACCCTTCCTTTATATAATATCCACTCCAGTAAAAAAACACTATGCCACACAAAAAAAACATACTAATCACCGGCGGTGCCGGATTCATCGGGAGCCACGTAGTGCGCCTCTTTGTCAACAAATACCCCGACTATCACATCATCAACCTCGACAAGTTGACCTATGCAGGCAACTTGGCCAACCTGAAGGACCTAGAGGGAGCAGCCAACTACACCTTTGTGCGTGAAGATATCTGCAACTTTGAGGCAATGATGGAACTAATGGCAAAATACGAGATAGATGGAGTGATTCACTTAGCGGCGGAGAGCCACGTGGATCGTAGCATCAAAGATCCCTTTACTTTTGCACAGACCAACGTGATGGGAACCTTGTCCCTGCTACAAGCTGCCAAAGCAACTTGGGAAGCACGTCCGGAGAAGTACGAGGGAAAACGGTTCTACCACATCTCGACCGATGAGGTGTATGGTACGCTGGAGATGGACGATACCTTCTTCTTAGAGAGTACCAAGTACGATCCACACTCTCCCTATTCGGCCTCGAAAGCGAGCAGCGATCACTTTGTACGCGCCTTTGGCGATACCTACGGCATGCCTACGGTGGTGACCAACTGCAGCAACAACTACGGACCGTACCAATTCCCCGAGAAGTTGATTCCCCTCTTTATCAACAACATTCGCCACGGCAAGCCGTTGCCTATCTATGGCAAGGGGGAGAATGTGCGCGACTGGCTCTATGTGGTAGACCACGCCCGTGCCATCGACCTCATCTACCACGAGGGAAAAACGGCGGAGACCTACAACATTGGGGGCTTTAACGAGTGGAAGAACATTGACCTCATTAAGGTGATGATAGCCACGGTAGACCGCCTACTAGGCAATCCCGAAGGGCACTCACTGGGACTGATTACCTACGTAACCGATCGTGCAGGGCACGACCTACGCTACGCCATTGATAGCAACAAGCTGAAAAGGGAGCTGGGCTGGGAGCCTTCACTCCAGTTTGAGGAGGGAATTGAGAAGACGGTGCAGTGGTACTTGGAGAACAGCGAGTGGATGGAGAACATTACGAGCGGGGAGTACGCGAACTACTACCAAACGATGTATAACGATAAATAACCGATAGAAAGAAGATGAAGGGAATTGTACTAGCAGGGGGAAGTGGCACACGCCTCTACCCCATTACCAAGGGGGTGAGCAAACAGATGTTGCCCATTTTTGACAAACCGATGATCTACTATCCGCTATCGGTCTTGATGCTGGCGGGTATCAAGGAGATCTTGATTATCTCGACACCTCACGACCTACCGGGCTTTGAACGCCTGCTAGGGGATGGTAGCGACTACGGCATTCAACTAAGCTATGCGGAGCAACCCAGTCCCGATGGATTGGCACAGGCTTTTATCATTGGGAAGGAGTTTATAGGCGATGACTCGGTATGCATGGTGCTGGGCGACAACATTTTCCACGGGAGTGGCTTTACCCACATGCTGAAAGAGGCGGTGCGTACAGCCGAAGAGGAGCAAAAAGCAACGGTATTTGGTTACTACGTAAGCGATCCGGAGCGTTACGGGGTGGCAGAGTTTGACAAGGAGGGGAACTGCCTCTCTATCGAGGAGAAGCCTACGCAACCCAAGAGCAACTACGCTGTAGTGGGGCTCTACTTCTACCCCAACGAGGTGGTGAAGGTGGCGAGCGAGATTAAACCCTCACCCCGCGGGGAGCTGGAGATTACCACGGTGAACCAGGTATTCTTAGAGAAAGGTGACTTAAAGGTGCAAACACTAGGCAGGGGCTTTGCTTGGCTAGATACCGGTACACACGACTCACTGAGCGAAGCGAGTACCTTTATTGAGGTAATAGAGAAGCGACAAGGGCTTAAAGTGGCTTGTTTAGAGGGTATCGCCCTACGCCAGGGATGGATCACTCCCGAGAAGCTACGAGAGCTGGCACAACCGATGCTCAAGAACCAATATGGGCAGTACTTGATGCAACTGGCTAATGAAACGGAGACAAAGTAGTAAAGCAATAGAGAGAGCTCTCCTACCCTCTGGTGAAGAGAGCTCTCTTCACTAAGATATAACATAAGATGAAGATAGTTAAAACAGCCCTAGATGGGGTAGTCATCCTAGAGCCACGTGTATTTAGTGACGAGCGGGGCTACTTTTTTGAATCATTCTCGGCACGTGGCTTTAACGAGCAGGTGCGGGAAGTGAAGTTTGTGCAAGACAACGAAAGTAAATCGAGCTACGGGGTACTCCGGGGGTTGCACTTTCAGCGTCCGCCTCATGCACAGAGCAAACTGGTGCGGGTGGTAAAGGGGGCTGTACTCGATGTAGCGGTAGACATCCGCAAGGGTTCGCCTACCTACGGCCAGCATGTAGCGGTAGAGCTAACGGAGGAGAACAAGCGTCAGCTATTCATTCCGCGCGGCTTTGCACACGGATTTGTGGTGCTAAGCGAGGAGGTGATTTTTCAATACAAGTGCGACAACTTCTACGCACCCCCATGCGAGGGTTCGGTGCTATGGAACGATCCGGCACTAGCCATCGACTGGAAGGTACCGATGGAGCAGGTAATACTCTCGGAGAAGGATACCCAAAGTCCGCTACTAAGTGAATTGGTAGAGGGGTTTGTTTATGGGGAGGAGCTTTATTAAGGACATATTTTACTCCAAAGAAAAGTAAGCACTCACTGTAGGGGGGGGCCTTCGTATTGATTAATATTCTACCTTCGCCTCGAACTAAAAAATGAGTCGAAATGAATATGTCCGAGTTTTACAGTGAGTTTCTATTTCGTTATCAAACAGAAGCTGCTCCCCAAAAGATCTCCATCAATGCGTAAACGTCCCAAATACCGCCTTTGCTACCCCATGATAACTCCCTACCTTTCGCCAGAATTTAAAAACAAACAAATTTATGGCAACAGTAAAAGTCAATTTTAGTGAGATTCAAGCTCTTTACGAGCTTTGCAGCTCAGGGGTAGATATCAAAGAATTCTGCGCACAGCAAGGGGTGAGTTATCCGCAATTTCAGGCTTGGCAGCGCAAGCAGCTCTGGAATGAGAAAACTGGGAAGAGAGAGGAGGTGGCTCCTTCTACCTTGAATGCAGTAAAAATAATAGGCCTCCCTGTTGCAGATAGAGCCGTGCAACAGGAGGCTTTAACGCACAAGAGTAACCTACCAGTGAACCCCATCCGATACATACAAGTAAAACTACCTGAAGGAGTCACCATTACACGCACCAATGCATCTAGCCAAGAGATCATT
Organism: Phocaeicola sp.; assembly: GCA_051648565.1. Classification (GTDB taxonomy): domain Bacteria; phylum Bacteroidota; class Bacteroidia; order Bacteroidales; family Bacteroidaceae; genus Phocaeicola. The sequence goes on from JBOFFJ010000054.1 coordinate 34,747, forward strand.
GCGCTACTCACCAAACTAACTTCCGTCTTATGCTAGGGCTATCGGCTACCTACAACTACTTCCTCTCTTATGGAAGTGTGGATATGCGTAAAGGGTGCTTTAGCTTGTCGCAGTTAGTTCGCGAAGAGATGGGAGAAAATCCCTTGGATGGAAACAATGTCTATATCTTTCTAGCCAAAAACCTAAAAGTGGTAAAAATACTTCATTATGAACGTGGATTCTTTGTGCTTTATGAAAAGCGACCCCTGCAAGAGC
>JBOFFJ010000055.1:0-1054 GCA_051648565.1 Phocaeicola sp.
GTAAAAGGGTAGGTCCTTGATGCGGGGTCATTCGTCGTAGACGACTCATAATAGATACAGCGTCTCCCGTTTAAAGAGTAAGTGAGGTAAGTAGTGGAGTGTAAGGGTGAGTGTGAGTGAGTGAGGGAGTAGGTGCGTGTGGGTTATACACTTACTAACCAGTAAAATGGTGATTTTTGCTAACACCTCTCGACGATTAATGTAAAGAACTATAAATAGACCCTCAGCAATATTTCGTGTGACGTATTGATAATGAGGCCACCCTCAAATTGAAATCCGTATGTCGGGGTATAGGGTGCGGTCACACCACTCCTGTTCCAATAAAAAGGGGGAAGGGGTCACCATTGTACCATAATTCGGGGGTTTATATCCAGAGAAATTATACTGGTCGGATGTGTTGCATCAATGTGAATGAGGTGCCATCAATTGTTATGTCGTGTGTGATATAACCGTGTGAGTTATTGCGTGTGTGTATACGTGTGTGAGTATGTACCTACGCTGGTTAATAGAGTGTGAGTTGATGGGAGGGCATGTAACAGTGCATGTGGTGGGGTGTCATGGGAAGTGATGGGGCATGTTAACAGTGTGGGTCGGCATGTAGCATAGGTGTGTACGGGGTTACATATCGGGGTGACCTTGCATCAAGATGTAACCGTTAGATTAAAAGATGTTAACCGGCATGAGTTAAATTCCGGCTTACTTGTTACCACTTGTTAACGTCGTGTGAGGCATGTTAATCAAGGACAGTTACGTGAGGAATAATGCTAAGGGATGTTGTGTTGAGGTGATAGTTGTTTGTTCTTTGTTTTCTTTTACAGTGTATCTTTATCTTTTTGTTGAGGTATATCTGCGCGACGTATTATCTTTGGTGATCAAGTGTGAACAGACTGTTACTTGTCGCGCCAAGATGAAAACACTGGACAAGATAGGTGATAGTATGCTATTCGCGTATGTGTATAGGTAATAATGAAGGGGTAGATTAAATTGGTTTAGATGAAAGAAAGGTGTTGTATTCCTAAATCAGTTGAGGCATTATAGCTACATCGAAACGGGG
>JBOFFJ010000056.1:0-1280 GCA_051648565.1 Phocaeicola sp.
TGGAGTCAGTGGGAATGTCAACCATGTTTTTGAGTACTATGGTGAAGGGGTCGCTAGTTTGCGTGTGGAAGAGCGTTTTACCATTTGTAATATGGGGGCAGAACTTGGGGTAACGACCTCACTGTTTCCAAGTGATGCACAAACAAAGGCATTCTTAGAACGCTTAGGGCGTGGTAGCGACTTTATTGCATTGCAACACGAACATCCAAGTTTTGATACAACCTACACTTTGGATTTATCCACTGTCGATGTAATGATTGCCAAACCTTATGCTCCGGATAACGTAGTGCCGATTGCAGAGCTTGTTGGTATGCCGGTGGATCAAGTATGTATTGGAAGCTGTACGAATGCTAGTTTTCATGATTTAGCAAAGGCAGCACAAATGCTGAGAGGCAAGCAAGTGCATCCTAATGTTAGCCTAACATTAAGCTGTGGTTCAAAGGCTGTGATGGAACAACTTGCTCAAGCCGGCTATCTACAAGATTTTATTGTTGCTGGTGCTCGTATATTAGAATGTGCTTGTGGACCTTGTATTGGTATGGGACAAGCGCCCAAAGCGGGTGGGGTCAGCTTGCGTACCTTTAATCGTAATTTTAAGGGGCGTAGTGGTACGGCTGATGCCTTGGTCTATTTGGCAAGTGTAGAGAGTGCTACTTTGGCAGCCATTGCTGGTTGTATTCAAAATCCAATGGGAATTACACACGAGGATGTCGAAGCACGCGTACAACCTAGTAGTGAACCCTTGCTATGTTATCCTAGCTTGGAACAAAAACCGATTGTGTATGGAGCTAATATCAAACCGTTACCAAAAAGTTCCCCATTACCCAATCAGTTGTCAACTACCCTACTAGCACTGCTACCTGATAATGTATCTACCGACCATATCATACCTGCTACGGCTAAGGTGTTACCGTATCGTTCGAACTTGGAAAAATTATCCACCTTTGCTTTTTCTAGTATTGCACCGCAACTAGTTAGCAAAGCGAAACAACATCACGGGGGTGTGGTGTTTGCTGGTAGCAACTATGGACAAGGTTCGAGTCGTGAACATGCTGCATTGGTTTTGGTAGCTTTGGGTATCCGTGTTGTTGTGGCACAAAGTTTTGCCCGTATTCATCGCGCTAATTTAATTAACTTCGGGATCTTACCCCTTGTCTATGAAGATGAAACACTACGCTCACAAGTAAGTGAGGATGAGAGAATCGAGTTTGAGTTTTCTAATCTTGAGCAAGAGCACCAACTTCTTGCAACAACATCGCGTGGAGAACGTCTTAAATTAC